>JALHMQ010000006.1 GCA_022843955.1 Burkholderiaceae bacterium | reverse complement strand
TCTTCGATCATGCGCCGCCGCAGGGGACTGACCACCGGAGAGGTAGGAAGGACCATGGCTGAGCTCCTGTCGTTCATCGAGGCACGTCGCCTCGGTAAACAACATAAGGAGCAAAGCCCAACCGCTAGATCAGCGACAGCGGCACATCGAAGCGCTACCGCGCGAGCGGTTTAGTCCTCCGACCCGTAGCTGACGCTCAGATTTGCAGGAAGCAGACGCTCGGAGTTCGCTCAACAGAGTCTCGCTCGGTGCGGTTTAGCCAGTGTCCCTTGACGATCCGTGCCCAAGTTTCCGGCCGCTCAATGGAGAAAGCGAGTCAGGCATCTGCCTGACAAATCCACAACAGACCAAGCAAACGACGCGACCTAGCGGCTCGGGTCTAGTGTTGAGGGGGCCCTGCACTGGTAGTTCTCGACGAGAGCCAGCAATACGGAGAAGCCGGCCGACGCTTCAAGTCCATCAGGGAGCATCTTCTTGATCTGTGCGACGACGCGATCACGCACTTCCTCATCTGTTTCACTGTCTGGCACGCAAATAAGCGGCACAACGAGCACCGCCTTAATCTCGGATGGCGGATCAATTCTCTTCTGCAGGCTGTACAGGTATGAGTACAACCTCTGGGCAAACAGCCCCGAGCGCACTCCCTTGATGTACTGCAGGCATTCGCGCTGCGCCATCTCCTGTTCGCACAGGCCAAGGAGCTCCTTCGCCTTTAGAACATCCTTGGGCTTCGGTGGATCAAACTCTGCGCGCGCCGGAAACGCGACAAACCCAGCGAGAAGTGAAGAAAGAACTATCGCCTTTAGACCAGAAGCGCATCTGATATGCATGTTCTCTAGGTTACGTCGATCGTGCAGGTGTTCTGAACAGTCGCTGATCGTCGATGTGTCGATGTCTCAATACCTTCGCATGCGAAGAACGGTGCCCCGAACGGTTCGATTCAAAACGACAGTGGCGATAAGGACAGGATCTACTGTGGTCGGCAAACACGTCGCGTTGATTGATCGGATGCGTCGGTTCAGCTGAGCTCACGAAGACCGCTCGAAAGGGGCCATTGCAACAGGGCCGGAACTGATTGTCGAGGCTCCGGTCGACCGACATCACTCCATCGCGTTCGGCCCGTCAGGTGGCGCGAGCTCCAGCTCGGTCGCTAGCCATTCAAGCGCCACCCGGCAGCATTCAAGCTGCTTCGCTCGCAAGTCGGAACGTGCTCCTACTGCGGGCGGAAGCCCGGCGTGCGACGCGAAGTAGCCGGCGACTGCGACAAGCGAAGGCACGTGCTTTACCCCAAGGTCCCGCGCCGCAGACACGCCCTCTAGATGCATCGATGGAGCGGCGCAGGCCATGTCGACTGCCGGATGCCCTCGCGAGAGCCAGTTGAAGTCGACGAGGATTGCTCGCTCGCCTTTGAAGCAGCAGTTGTCACTGCGAACGTCCAAGTGCACTAGGCTATCGCCGTCGAGTTCGCGTTCTAGGTCTATCGACAGCAGCAAAGGCTCTGCGCGCATCAACCAACGAGGAGTGACAAGCTCCAGTGAGAGGAACGGCTCTGGATTTCTTGCAATCTCATGCCAGCCTCGCGTCAGCATTGCCATCTCACAAACACGAGGCAACGCCAAAGGCATGCTCAAACCGGAACGGCTCAGGAGCTCAACTGCGTCCGCAAGCCGTTCCACTTGACGCGGTTGCCAGGGCGGAGGCCAGTGCGCGTCGGATAAATCCTCGAGCGCGAGGACCGGCGGGGATTCATCTGCGCCTTCGGCAAAGCCGATGAAGCCGGGCAGAAACGGCCCTTCAAGCGCGGCGTACGCGCGCCCTTCGCACCGAAGCCAATCGGCCGTGAGTTCACTCGTTGCAATCTTCAGGAAGACCGAGCGGTTGTCAGCGAGATCGACGACGAGACGGAGCGCCGCTGTGTACCCACCCCGCACGACGCGCGCTCTGAGAATTGACTCCCCCAGGAGGGCTTCGCATCGTTCTCTCTGAAGCCTTGAAAGCGCGTAGGTCTCCAACGCTCGACCCTTCTGTTTTCATCCACAGACGGCTCGCTTGAGCGACGCCGGGGAAGTTCCGCTGTTGGCCGATCTCAGCGGTCAATCCAGCGCCGCAAAGCAGGCATTCAAGCGGATGTCTTGGCGCTCGTCCAGATGCGACGCGACTCCTGTGTTGCCCGAGCGGACGCCGGATCTTCGCCTTCCTTTCGGCCCGTGTCGTCCACCGAATCAGTCGATCAACGGCGGAGGTGGTACTGGTGGTACTGGCGCGCTGGACGCCACCGACGTCAAGCACCTGCGGTCGCTGCAGCGTAAGAACGAGCGGCTGAAGAAGATGCTCGCCGAGAACGATCTCGCCATCGAGATCATGAAGGAGATCAACGCAAAAAAAGTGGTGAGCGCCCCCGTGCTTGCGGACTATCGGCCAGCGCGCAGACCGTCAGCATGTCGCACCCGCGAAGCAAACCGGCAGTCGCGCGGGCTCGCTTGCCGGCCATCGGCCTCTCGGATGCGGCGCCTGCTGTCGACCTGCGAAATTGCTCCGCAACCGGCTTGCGAACGCACTTCCGGTGCGTGGCCCATGCACGTGCGTCTACAAAACAGGTCCGCACTATCGCCGAGAAACGCCAGTGGCTACCTGCTCGGCAACCGGCGCGGCGGCGGGCGCGCTGCGGATCGTCGGCAGCTCGATGCGGATCCGGGCCGGGGAGAGATCGACTCGCGCCTGCATGTCGTCCAGGCGGCGCCGGATCAACTCGAAGCGCGGGTTGGCCGTGACGTAGTCGATCGGCAGCACCGCGCCGCTGGCCGGGCAGACGCAGTCGACGTCGATGGTCACGCCCTGCGCGGCGGCGGCCGTCGTCACCCGGATGCTGCGCTCGGCACCGGCCGGCTCGGACACGTCGGCGCAGGCCTGCAGCAGGTTCATCATCACCTCGTTCAGGTGATCCGGCACGAGTTCGCAGGCAGGCAGCGCGGCCCCGGCGATGAACTCGATCGGCTTGCGACGGAAGCGATGGTCGAACGTATGGAAGTCGCACACCGCCCCGATCACCGGATTGATCTCGATCCACTCGGCTGCTTCGCTGCGCGCCGCGGCGAACGCGGTGATCTTGCGCATCATCCCGGCGATGCGATTAGTCTGCTCCAGGATGCGGCGAGACAGCTGGGCCGGGGTCTCGCGGTCGGGGCCGTCGTTGTCGGGCAGCATCTGCGCAATGCACGAGATTACGGTCAGCGGATTGCCCACTTCGTGCGAAACGCTCGCCGCCATCGTCGACAGCGCCGCCATCTTCTCGCGATGCCACAGCTGCTCGCGCGCCGCCGCCTGCTCCTGGGCGCGCTCCTGGCGATCGATGATCTTCTGGCCGATGCGCACGATCACCAGCGAGGCCCCGTAAAGCAGCACGATGAGGCCGCCGATCACCAGCAAAAACCAGGTCGAATTGGCGCTGAGCTGGCGCAAATTGGCGTCAGCGCTGGCTGCGAGGCGGGCCTGATTGGCAGCGATGTTGTCGGACAGTGCTTTGGAAGCATCCTGGATCTGCTGCAGGAACGGCGTGACATCGGAGTACAACTCGAACACGCCGACCACCGGGCCATCGGCGTCCGCGCGCACCGGCACGTAGCTGGAGATGAGATCGCGGTTCTCGACCACGCCTTCGAACGCGCTGAAGCGGTCGCGGTGCGTGAGCTCGGTCGCGGCACGGCCGCCGACGGCTGACTTCCAGCCCTGATTGGCCGACGCGTCTTCGCCGATCTGCGCGTGTTCGGACGAATACACGGTGATGCCGCGCAGGTCGAACACCTTGATCTTGAAGACCGTGCTGGCGTGCATCGCGGCGTACGCCTTGCGGTCGAGCGTGTCGAATCCGGGCAGGGCCCGAATGGACCGGCCCAGCTGGGTGAAGCAGTCGCGGCGTGCGGCGGCTTGCTCGGTCTCGTAGCCACCGCGCGAAGGCAAGGAACGGCAGGCTTCGACCGACAGCCGCTGGCTGCGCGCCACCAGCGGCGCAATGTCGGAGTCCCACATCGTGTTGGCCACCAGTCGCGTCAAGTTCAGGTGGCTGGCTTCGTGCACGGCAAGCAGGCTGCCGAGCGCGGCCAGTTCGTTCTGGCGCGCAAGGTCGGCCTGCGCCTTGGTAAAGAACTGCGCCTGCTGCTGCTGCGACTGCTCGAAGAAGTCCTTCTCCATGCCCTGCAGAACGAACAACGCAATGCAGACGGACGCGAAGACGAACAATGTGGTCGTCGTGTAGAAGCGCATCAGCCGGAAGCGGCTCGGCTGATCGGTGCGGCCGCTCGGCGGTGGGGGGGTGGCGTCAGGCATCGTTTCTTGAAAGCGGGTCGTTCGCCTAGCCCACGCGGCGACAGGTCGCGCGAATGTTAGCCCGCGGCGCGCCGGCGGCAGTGGACTTCTGACGACCTTTGAGCAATGGAGCACGCAATGAAAAAGTTGCGTTGCGGTGGTCGACACGCACGGGCAGACGGTCGGGAATGCTTCACGCGTCATCTCGCCAGCTGCGCGCGGTGGGCCAGCCAGGCGCAAAGTTAGGTGAACGGGCGAACAGCGGTGGCAAAGACTTTCAGAACCACTCAGCCAGGTTTCTCGAACCGTTTATGCGAATCGCGATGAGCGCCGTCCGTTGCCTTTCCGGTCGGTACGCAGGGGTCGTTGCGTGCTTCGCTGCGGTCTGTCGCTTGCGCTGCTGCCAACGCTGCCGGCGCCGACGTGGCGCCTGCGCGGCGACGCGCGGCGTCCTACCGCCCGGGCGGCCCGGCCGCCGTTGCCGGTGCCAGTGCGCGGCTCGAATGGAACACGGCCCGACTCAGGTAGTCGGCGATCGCCTCGATCTCGGCCGCCGTCAGCACGTCCTTCCAGGCCGGCATCGAGGTGTCGGTCAGACCGTCGCGAATGGTGGCGACCAGCTGCGGCGCCGGCATCGACGCCGGCGTGAGTCGACGCAGGTCGCGTGCCGGCGGCTCCATGAACTGGCCGATCCAGTTCTTGCCGCTGCCATCGGCGCCATGGCAAAAGGCACAGTTGGCCTCGAACAGCGCCTTGCCGCGCGTGGACGCCGCGCCATGGCGCCCGTCGTTCGGCGCCACGTCGTGTCTGGCGTACACCGAGGGCCCCGAGAGTGCATCGACCGGCAGGGGTGCCTGCGGATCGAACACGAAGCCTGCACGCGGGTAAGACACCGGCCGCGCACTCCAAGCCGGCCCCTCGTCGTTCACGTGCGCGCGGTCATGGCAGCTGATGCAGGTCGACAGGAACAGGCGCTTGCCGGCGGCCTGCTCGACAGTCAGTTCTTCCCAGGCAGTGTCCAGCCGCACGGCGCCGGTGACGAACGGGAAGGCGATCGCGAAACGCTCGTGCGCGGGCCAGCCGTTTTCGACCGTGTGGTAGGCGGTATTGCGCGCCTTGTTCTTGACGAACTCCTGCGCGACGAAGCGGGCCACCGCTGCAATCTCGGACTCGTCCAGGATGCCGGCGAACGACTTCATCGCCGTTCCCGGCCGCCCGGCGCGCAGCGCCTGCGCAATGCTCGCTTCCGGCAACTGCTCAGGCGTGGCCGCGGTGAAGTCGCGCGGCGGCGGTGCCAGATAGGTGGTGGCCAGAGTACGGGCGTTGCCGGAGTAGCCGTGGCAGAAGTAGCAGCGGAAGTTGTAGATCTGTCGGCCGCGCTCGAACACGGCCGTGGCCGTGGACGTGATCGCCGCAGTCGGTGGCGGCGCGGCCGCGGGCGCGCCGCCGCCCGGGCGGACGCAGCCGGAGGCTGCCGCCAGCGCGGCGACCAGCAGCGATGCCAGGACGAGTCTCACTTGCCGGCTTGCAGCGGCGTGCCGTCGGCGCGGATGAACGCCTGGAACACGTACTCACCAACGTCGGCGATCTGCTGCTCGTCGAACACCTTGTTCCAGGCCGGCATCTCGGCACCGAGGCGGCCTTCGGCGATCGCAGTGTGCAGCAGTGGGCGGTTGAAGCGCGAGCGCGTGGCAGGCTCGATGAAGTTGCGCGGCTTCGGGTTGATGAAGTAGGCGCGCGGGCCCTGGCCATCGCCGCGGCTGCCGTGGCAGGTGGCGCAGTTGGACAGGTAAAGGGCGCTCCCGCGCTTGGCATCTCCCTTCAGGCCGTTGGGGAAGGAGGCCGTCATGTTGACACCGGCGGGAGCACGAGCCGCATCGGCTTCGCGTCCGCCGTGCGCGCGCGTGCCAGAAATCGAGGGTGCCGAAGTGGCCGGCATCAGCGCGGTGCGCACGAAGTCGACCACCTGTTCGATGTCGGCGCGCGTCAGGCGCGGGCTGAATCCGGCCATCGCGGTTCCGGCCCGGCCGTGGGTAACGGTGGCGATCATCGTTTCGCGGCTCAGGTCAGCGCCAGCTGCGGCGAAGTTGCGCGGCGGACGCGCCATGTTGGCGCCGGCCCACGCCGCGCCCTGGCCGCGGTCGCCGTGGCACACCGAGCAGTTGGCTGCATAAAGTTGACGGCCACGCGTGTCGGCCCCAGCGCCGGTGCCGGCCTCGCGCCTGACGAACGTGGCGAGCACGTGGTCGGCCAGGCGCTCGATGTCGCGATCCGACAGTTGTGTGCTGTACCCGACCATTGCCGTGCCAGGGCGCCCGTACTTGATCGCGCTGATGATCCGCGCGCGCGACAACTCGTTGCGCGACGCTGGGCTGGTGAAGTCGCGCGGCACCGGTTGCAGCGCGTGGGCTGCGCGACTGCGGCCGTCGCCCTTGTCGCCGTGGCATACCGAGCAGTAGTTGTGATACAGCGTGGCAGGTTGCGGTTCGGCTGCGTCGGCCGATCCGGCGGACAGGTTGGCCCACAGGCAGGTGGCCAGCAGGCAGATGCGCAGGAGGCAGATGTGCAGGAGATGGTCGCGCATGCCGGGCGGCGGCGTGCGTACCCGGCTGATGCCGGGTCGGCCGATAGCATTGCCCGCATTGGGCCAGAGGCAGCCCGCCGCGCGGCGGGCTGCCATGGTCGATGCCGTCACGGAACTGGCCGCCTCGGCGTGGCCCGCGCGATACACCATTGCCTCGCTCTCCCCTGGGTGCGTGTGCACGCCATGCGCCCCGGTCGGCGCCGTTATCGGCACGCTCCGGCACATTCCGGCCAGGTTCTGCAAGTTCCTTGCCGGGGTCGGCATGCCGATTGCAGTCTCCGCTTGAAGAATGCGCGCCCGCCATCGCGACGCACGCACCGACGCGACGTCGAGCCCACGAGCGGCGCCATGCTCGACAGCGCGCGCAATTGGGGAGAGGCCACGTGGATCGACCACCATCACAGCGGGGCGGGCGGGCCTCAGCGGTGCGCCGGCGCCTGCCGGCGATCGTGCTCGCCGGCGGATTGGCGGCGCTGGCGGGTTGCGCCGCCATGACTGAAGCGCCGGCGCCGCGGGCAAGCGCGCCGATCGTGTTTCCGGCGCCGCCGGACGAACCGCGCTTCGTCTATGAGCACACCATCTACTCAAGTGCCGACATCGTCGCCGAGGCGCCATCGGCCGACTTCCGACGCGCCGTCACCGGCGAACAGCGCCTCGGCGAGTCGTTGTCGAAGCCGTACGCCATCGCCGCGTTCCGCGGCAAGCTCTTTGTCTCGGACACGGTCGCCCGCTTCGTGCGGGTGCTCGACCTGCCGGCCGGTCGCTACGCGCGTATCGGCGACGAAGAAGGACCGGGCGGACTGGTCAAGCCGGTCGGGCTCGATGTCGATGCGCAAGGCAACTTGTATGTGGCCGACATCAGCCAGAAAGTGATCATCGTCTATGGGCCGGGCGGCAACTTCCTGCGTCGTATTGGCGGCGACAAGTGGTTCGACCGTCTGTCGAGCGTCACGGTCGATGCTGCAGGCACGCGCGTGTACGCAGTGGACATCGGCGGTGTGTCCTCCGACAGGCACGTGGTGCGGGTGTTCGACGCGACGACCGGCAGCCACCTGCAGGACATCGGCAAGCGCGGCAAGGGCCCGGGCGAGTTCAACCTGCCACGTGACGTGGCTATCGGCAAGGACGGACAACTGTATGTGGTTGACGGCGGCAACTTCCGCGTGGTCGTGTTCGATCGCGACGGACGCCATCTGCACGCGTTCGGCAGCGTAGGCAAGCAGTACGGACAGTTTGCGCGGCCGAAGGAGATCGCCAGCGATGGCGAGGGCAATGTGTACGTCGTCGACTCGGCGTTCGGCAACTTCCAGGTCTTCAACGCCGACGGTGAACTGCTGCTGTTCGTCGGCGACCGCTCGGAGCGTGATGGGCCGGCCAAGTACATGCTGCCTTCGGGCATCGCGGTCGATGCGGACGGCCGCGTCTACGTGGTCGATCAGTGGTTCCGCAAGATCGATGTGTTCCGACCGGCCAACCTGGCGGCCGACGGCGGTTTCGCGGCACGCGTGCGGCCCAAGCGCTGACTCGCCGCCCGTGGCACGCGGCGCGCTCTCACTTCCCGGAAACAGGAAGCGCCTTCCGAACTTCGGGATGGCAGCGCCGATGGCGCCCTTGCCGCCGCTCGACAGCGCAACGACCACAGATCGGCGCGCCTGTGAGTTTGGGACAGGTGCGACAACTTGCCTCAATGGCACGGAGTGTGCAGAAGTTCTGGCGTCGAGCTGGCATTGGGGAGTGTCGGGTCCGACAGGTGCGTTCGATCAATCCACTTGGAGGAGACCAAATGAGGCACCAGCGAGACTCAGGAAGAAGTGGGCGCGGATGGCGTCAGTGGTTGCGCGCAGGCAGTGCGGCTGCGGTGGCGCTGCTGGCCACCGGCTTTCTTGAAGAGGCCAGCGCCCAGATCACCAACACGCGCCACAATCTCGGGGCGGGGGCCGGCATCGCCGGTCGCAACCAGGTGTCGGACACGGCGGATGTCTGCGTGTTCTGCCACACGCCGCACGGCGGCAGCACGACGGCACCGGTGCCGCTGTGGAACAAGCGCCTCGGGGCCGGCGGCACGCCTCCCGGCGGCGGCACCTACAACACGTATGCATCGCTGAATTCGCCGTCGATCGACGGCACCATCCTGCCGGTGGGCTCGATCTCGGTGGCCTGTCTGTCGTGTCATGACGGCACGCAGGCGATGGACAACATCATCAATGCGCCGGGCTCGGGCGGCGTCACGGCCGACGGTGGCGGCAATGCTGGCCTCGCCTTCACCTGGACCGGGACCACCGTCAATGCCGCCGGCGCCCTGTCCAGCGGCGCCTCGTTGATCGGCACAGACATCTCGAACGACCATCCGATCGGCATCCAGTATTGCGGCGGCGGCCTCACTGGCGCCGGGACCGCCGTGGCGGGCGCCTGCCGCGACACCGACTTCGTGCAGCCGCAGACGCAGGCGATCAACGGCGCGCAGGTGTTCTGGATCGAGACCGGTGGTACCGGCAAGCAGCGCACCGACCTGCCGCTGTACTTGCGCGACTTCGGCGCCGGCGCCGGCAATGGCATCGGTCCGGCGGTCGAGTGCGGCAGCTGCCATGACCCGCATGTCTCGACCGGCCAGGCCGGCCCGACCGGGACCGGTCGCGTATCGGGCGATACGTTCCTGCGCATTTCAAACGCCAACAGTGCGGTGTGCACGGCCTGCCACGTCAAGTGAGATAGGTCGGGCGGCGGCCCGCGGGTCGCCGCCCACCTCGCCGGGCGTCGTTGTCTGGCCCCGTGCTGCCTTCGACGATGCGTGCTGCGCGCATCGGCAACAAAGATGGAGAACGACCATGCGCCACGCTCGATGGGTGCTGTGGCTGGGCCTCGCTCTGCCCGGTCTTGCGCCGGCCCAGCCTGCAACGGCCTCGCCGACACCCGCCCGCACCGACGCCGTTTTCGCGATGCTGGGGGACCGGGTGATCACGGTCAGCGAATACCGCCAGGCGCTGAATGTGGCCATGCGAAAGAAGTACTACCACGCCAAGCCTCCCGAAGGCGAACTGGCTCAGTTCCAGCGCGAGGTGGGCGACGATCTCGTCAACCGGACCCTGCTTGAAGCGGAGGCGCGGCGCCGCGGCATCCAGCCCGACCGGTCGCGCATCGCCGCCACGCTCAAGGACTACGAGGCGCGCTACGGCGGCAGCAAGAGCTGGGAGGCCGGCAAGGACCGCATGATCTCTGCAGTCAGCCAGCAACTGGAGGCCGACAGCCTGCTCGAGCAGCTCGAGCGCCAGGTCCGGCAGGTCCGCGCGCCGGCCGACAAGGACGCACGCGCCTTCTACGAAGCCAACCAGTCACTGTTCGTCGAACCCGAGCAGGTCAAGTTGAGCGTGATCCTGCTGAAGGTCGATCCCAGCTCGCCGCAGGCCGCCTGGAATGCGGCGCATGCCGAGGCCAAATCGATCCATGCGCGCCTGCAAAAAGGCGTCTCGTTCACGGAACTGGCGCAACTGCACTCGGGCGACAGCTCGGCCGCGCGCGGCGGCGAGATGGGCTACGTCCATCGCGGCATGCTGCCGCAGTCGATCCATGCCGCGGTCGATGCCCTGCAGCCGAACGGCATGTCGACGCCGGTGCAGGTGCTGGAAGGCGTGGCAATCCTCAAGCTGGACGATCGCAAGCTGGCGCGCCAGCGTTCGTTCGTCGACGTGCGCGAGCGTGCCGGCGACCTATGGCAGCGCGCCGAGTCCGACGCCGCCTGGAAAGGTCTGATCGCGCAGTTGCGTCGTGCCACCACGGTACGGATCGACGAGTCGAACTTCCTGCCGCTCGCCAAGCCGTCGACGCCGGCGCGTCCGAGTTGATGGCCGGTACGCATGCGTCTATGGCCCTGTCGCGCGTCCATCGCTGCAGGCATCGGCCAGGGCCGGATGCTGCTGGTCTGCACCTGCCTGTCGACCTGGGGGCTCGGCAGCGATGGCGCTGCGGCGCTGGCCGCCTCGCCGAGCCCACGCGACAGCACCGCCGCCGGTGAGCGCGCCGATGCTCCCACCCCTGCAGCGACGAGCGAGTCGCCACCGCCCTGGTCGCTCATGAACGCCCGCCTGCGGTCCGCCAGCGCGGCAACAAGCTCCGCGGCGGGGGCCGCGCCGGCGCCGCTGCTGATGGCGGCGGCAATCACGGCGGTCGGCGCCGACAACGACGCCAGCGGCCCCGGTCGGCCTTTGCCGCTTGATCGCAACGGCGAACGTGATGGGCCGGTGCGCTGGACGCTGGCGCCGGTGCGTTTCGAAGGCAACATCGGGATCGAGAAGCGCTACTCGCAGGCCGAGGATGGCCTGCGCAGCGAACGTGGGCTGCTCGGCGCACGGGTCGATGCGTCGAGCTACATCTGGCAGCCGTGGTTCATCCAGCTGCGGGCCGGGCTCGGGCTGATCCTGACGCAGGGCGACGAGCGCCAGCCGATGGCCGCGCCGCGCGCTGACGACACGTCCTCATGGGTCGGCCGACTGGGGATACAGGTGTTCCCGGCCAGTCGCTTCCCGTTCGAGCTGCGCGCCGACGTCACCGACAGCCGCAGCAACGGCGACTTCGTCGGCAGCGACTACCGCTCGAAGCGCCTGGGTGTCAGCCAGAGCTATCGGCCAGTTCGCGGCGGCGCCAACTACAACCTCAGCTACGAGACCAACACGCTGTCGTCCGAAGGCCGACCCGACGACACCGTGTCGGTGGTGCGCGGGCTGATGGTCAATACCTTCGGGCTACAGACGATCGAGCTGGCCGCCAGCGAGACGCTCAACGAGCGCGGTGGCCGCAACGACATGAATCGCATCACCTCGCTGTCGGGTCGCCACACCTACCGGCAGAACGGCGTGTTCCTGGCCGACAACCTGGCCACCTACAACGACATTCGCGTGCGCAACGCTGCCGCCGACATCGACCTCGTCACCAACATCACGCAATTGTCGAGCTTCGTTACCTGGCGTCCGCAGATCGGCAATGCCCTGTACTCCGAGTCGCATCCGATGTACTTCACCGGCAGCATGCGGGTGGCCGAAAACGAATTGACCAGCAATGCGGCGGCCGGCACGCGGCAATCGGCCGACGGTACGGTGGGCGTCAACTACGACGTCAGTCGCAACCTGCGGGTCGGTGGCGGCCTAGGCGCCGGTCGCCAGAGGCTGCGCACCGACGGCATCGCGGTCGCCGGCAGTGACACGACCATCACCAGCCAGACCGCGATCGTCAGCTACACGCCGGACCAGATCACGCTCGGCGTCTGGCGCTACGGGCCCTCGGTCTCGCTCGGTGTGAGCGCCACCCAGACCAGTATCGACGGCAACCGCGACACCGAGACCGCGCAGCTCGGCCACACGATCTCGCGCGCCTGGCTGGGCGAGCAGCAGGGCATGCTGATGCTCAATGTCTCGCAGTCGGTCGGCGCCACGCTCGACTCGACTCTGCCGGACGTCACACGCACGCTGATCAACTCCATCAGCCTGTATCGCCAGTTCGCCAATGGCGGCATGACCCAGGCCTATGCCGGGCTGTCGTTCTCCGACTCGCGCAGCCAGGGGCCGGTCGACAGCGTGTTCCAGATCGTCAACGCGCAGTTCACGCGCCGCAGCCAGCTGACCCGCTACTCGAGCTGGTCCGGCAGCCTGACGGCGCAGCTCACGCGCATCCGGATCGAGCAGGACAGCCTGCTGCCGCAGGCGGGCATCAACCGCACGGACTCCGACTGGAACAGCTACTACAGCATGGGCCTGACCTACGAGCACTACCAGGCCTTCGGCGTGCGCCGGCTGCGGTTCGTGGCGCTGGCCAACGCCGACAGCCAGCAGATCGACAGCCGCGCGCAAGGCGACCTCGATGCGCCGCGCGACCGCGTCAACCACCTGATCGAGGCGCGCCTCGAGTATCCGATCGGGCGCCTCGAGACGCGCCTGGTGGCGCGTTCGTCGGAGGTCGAGCGGCGCCGCGTCGACTCGGTCTTCGTCCGCATCAACCGTCGTTTCGGCAATTTCTGATGACTCCCATGAAGCCCCTGCTACCTCTCGCTCCACAGCCGCGCTGCAACTTGCGGGCGCGGCTGCGTGCCCTTTTGGTGGCGGCGCTGGCCGTTGCCGCCCTGATCCTGGGCGTCGCCCCGGCCCAGGCCGAGTACGGCGATGTCGTAATGAACAACTTCTCCGACAAGGCCGGCATGCGGCCGGTGGTGTTTCCGCACTGGTTCCACCGCGTGCGCTATCGCTGCAAGGTGTGCCACGGTGACCTCGGTTTCCAGTTCAAGGCCGGCGGCAATCAGATCAACATGCTGAAGATCATCGACGGCCAGTTCTGCGGCGCCTGCCACAACGGCGAGGTGGCATGGAACGTCGAAAGCTGCAATCTGTGCCACTCGGGCAAGCCGGGCCTGCCGACCCAGGTGCATGAGAGCACGGTGCATGTGCTGACCGGCGGCGCCGCCCCGACGGCGCCGGCCACCGCCCCGGCTGCACCGGCCACACCTGCTGCGGCGGGCACGCGCAAATGAGGCCGGCGATGATTCGACTCGCATGGGCGATCACCACCGGGGCGCTGCTTGGCGCGGCCTTCAATGCGGCGGCGGCACCAAAGGACACCTATGCCGCCACCTGCGCCGCCTGCCACGCCAACGGCGTGGCCAACGCGCCCCGACCCGGCGACGCCGCCGAGTGGCAGCGTCGGTTGCAGCGGGCCGGGCAGGCCGGACTGATCGAGTCCGCGCTCAAGGGACGTGGCGCGATGCCGGCCAAGGGCGGCCATGCTGGCCTGAGCGACGACGACGTGCGCGCGACCGTGTTGTTCATGCTCGGTGCGGCGGCCGCGCCCGGCGCCAGCGCCACGAAGGCTGGGGCGACGGCGGCTCCCGTGGCCGCCAGCGCGCCCGCGCTCGGCGGCGGCAAGGCCACCTACGATCTGGCCTGCGCGCCCTGCCATCAGCACGCGCTGCTGGGTGCGCCCAAGCTCGCCGACGCTACGGCCTGGGCGCCCCGCCTGGCAGCCGGCCTGGCCCAGTTGCAGCAGAACGCGATCAGCGGCAAGGGCGCGATGCCGCCCAAGGGTGCCAACCCCAACCTGAGCGACGCGCAGGTGCGGGCGGCGGTCGAGTTCATGGTGGCGCAGGCACAACCGAAGGCGGGCGCGGCAAGCAAGCCGGCGGTGGCATCGGCGGCGCCCGCACCAGCGGCGCGTCCCGCCGTCGCCGCGGCGCCCGCATCCTCCGCATCCTCCGCGGCATCCGCCGCATCCGCCGGCAAGGGACAGGGCGTGTACCAGTCGGCCTGCATGGCCTGCCACACCAGCGGGGCGGCCGGCGCACCCAAGCTCGGCGATGCCACTGCCTGGGCACCGCGCATCAGGGCCGGCACCAGCGCGCTCTATGGCAGCGCGCTGAAGGGCAAGGGCGCGATGCCCGCCAAGGGCGGCCAGGCGGCGCTGGCCGATGCCGACGTGCGCGCTGCGGTCGACTACATGGTGGCGCAGTCCGGCGGCGGTGGCGGCGCATCGGCTGCTTCGGCTGCGCCTGCGGCACCTGCCAGAGCGGCACCCGCGCTACCGGCAGTCCCTGCGGCCGGCGCTGCGGTGGCCGCCGCCGCGCCCGCGTCACCGCCTGCCGCGAGCGCCGCAACGCCAACCGCAGCGCCGGCCGCGGTTGCCGCACCGGGCGTCGCACCGAGTATTCCCCTGACAGCGACCGATGCCGAGCATGAAGTCAACGCGTTCAACCGCCTGCTGCGACCGCCGGGCCGGCGCAATCTGCCGCCGTCGCAAGACGGCATCCACGATCCGACCAATGAGGACACCGCGCGCCTGCAGTCGCCGATGGATGCGTTCGCGAAGTTGCCGCGCAGCAGCGCCGGCAATGGCGTCGACTGGGTCAAGGCGCTGACCGACAAGCGGATCCGGCCGCGCGCCGATCTCCTCGATCCGAAGGTCAGCATGGCGGTGATGGACCTCAATATCGTGCGCGAGGTCAAGGGGTCGATGCCGGACGTCGTCTATCCGCACCTGCAGCACACCGAGTGGCTTGATTGCTCGAACTGCCACCCCGCCATTTTCATCCCGCAAAAGGGGGCAAACCAGATCAGCATGGCGTCGATCCTGCTCGGCCAGAAGTGCGGCGTGTGCCATGGCAAGGTCGCCTTCCCGGTCTCCGAGTGCCGCGCCTGCCATTCGCGCAAGAAGACCAGCGCGGTGGCGCAGGGCGGCGAGGCCAAGTGATGCCGGGCCGCATTCGGTGCCGGCTGCGCGCCAGTGGCTTCGTGCTGCTGGCCGGGCTGGCGCTGCACGCCCCGCTGCCGGCGCAGGAGACCGGCGCGCGCCGCGGTGTCGAGCAGAAGCTGGTGTTCGTGCGCCAGTTGCTGACCGACTCGCCGGCCACGCGCCGCATCGCGGCCAGCAACAATGCCGCGGCCATCCAGCACGTCGAGGAAGGGCGTGCGCAACTTGAGCGGGCGACCACCGCGTTCGAGGCGGGCGATCTGGTTGCCGCCGAGACGGCGGCGAACGCCGCAATCTGGGCGCTCGGTCGGGCGCGTCAGCTGGTGCCCGACGACATGAATCGCGTGATTGCCGAGCGCGTGCGCTACCAGCAACTGCTGTTGAGCGCCGAGCGCATGGTGCCGACCTTTCGCGCCCATCTGGCGCGGGCCGGCGTCGAAGATGCACCCGACCTGAGCGCAGCCCAAGCGCTGGTGGAGCAAGCACGCGCGCTCGCTGCTTCGGAGCGGCTGGTCGATGCCAACCGCGCGCTGCTGCAGGCCGAGCGTCACCTGCTGGTCGGTCTGGATCGCACGATTGCCGACCGCACCCTCGTCTACACCGCCCACTTCGAGTCGCCGGAAAAGGAGTTCGACTACGAGCTGGAGCGGTTCAAGAGCTTTGTCGCGCTGGTGCCGATCGCGCTGGCCGAGTTCAAGCCAGGCGCCCAGGCGCAGGCGCAGGTGCAGGAGCTGATCGAGCAGGGGCAGGGCATGAGCGCGCAGGCGACCACGCAGGCCGGCAACCTGCGCTATGACGCCGCGCTCGCCACGCTGCGTGCCGGCACCCAACTGATCCAACGCGCGCTTAGCGCCGCCGGACTCGTGATACCGACGCAGTGAGGAAACGATGTTCGTTCTTGCCCGCCGCTTGATGCGCGCCCGCCGCCTGATGGTCGCCATGTTGGTAGCCTGCCTCGGCGCTGCCGCCGCCGGTGCCGCGGCCGCAGACCGCAGCACGGTCGAACGCCGCCTGCAGTCGGTCGGCACCCTGATCGAAAGCTCGTCGGCGGCGCGCCAAATAGACAGCAGCGCCGACCCCAAGGCGCTCGAGCATCGCCAGCGCGCGCGCCAGCTGCATCGCCAGGCCGGCGCGGCGCTCGGTCAGGACGACCTGGCGGCGGTGACCCGACTGCTGAATGACGCCGCGCGCGAGATGATCGCCGGCGCGCGCCTGGCCAGACCCGACCAGGTCACCGAGGAGAAGAAGCGCCGCGACTTCGACGCGCGCCAGGACAGCGTCAAGGCGCTGCTGGCGGCGCAGCAGCGCATCGCGCAGGAGAAGTCGGCCGGGCCTGAGGCGCAGGAGGCGGCGCGCAGCGTGCAGGCGCAACTGGCGCAGGCGCAACAGCTGGCGCAGTCGAACCGCCTCGACGATGGACGCGTGATGCTCGATCGCGCCTATCTGACCGCGAAGGTCTCGATCGAGTCGATGCGGCGCGGCGACACCCTGGTGCGCTCGCTGCACTTCTCAAGCAAGATCGAGGAGTTCGACTATGAAGTCGACCGCAACGACACCCACCGCATGCTGATCCGCGTGCTGCTCGGCGAGAAGCCGGGCGCGCAGGAGTCGGCCCAGACCGCGGTCGACGAATCGGGCCGCTTGCGCGCCGCTGCCGAGCAGGCCGCCGCCCGCAACGACCACGAGGGCGCGATCCGGCTGCTCGAAGACTCGACCCGCGCGCTGGTGCGCGCCATTCGCAGTGCCGGCGTCTACATCCCCGGCTGAGCGCGCCGGCTGGCGCCGCGGGCTGCTGGCGCTGCTGTGCCTGCCGCTGCTGGCGTGGGCTGATGGCCGCCAATGGCAGCCGCTCGCCAAGGACGGGCTGCACGACCCGGCCAGTCCCGGTCTGCGCATGAAGCAGGAGCCGGCCGCCGCCCTGTCGAAACTGCCGCCGGATACCGCCGGCAACCAGGTGCGCTGGGTGCGCGCGATCGACGAGGGCGCGATCAGTCCGCGCACCAGCATCCTGCCGCAGACCGAGGTCAAGCTGCGCGACGACGAGATCATCGTTTCCAAGTTCGGATCGATGCCCGCGGTCAAGTTTCCGCATCGCGCCCACACGCTGTGGCTGGACTGCAGCAACTGCCACGACCGCCTGTTCGTCGCCAAGCTCGGCGCCAACCGCTTCAGCATGCAGAAGATCCTCGACGGCGAGCAATGCGGGCTGTGCCATGGCGCGGTGGCCTTCCCGCTGACCGAGTGCAATCGGTGCCACAACACCGCCAACGAGTCGCTGCGCCGCAGCGCTCAGCCATGACGGGGCGCTCAGCCATCGCGGGGATCGGGCTGCTGGCGCTGCTGCTCGCCGCCTCGCCCGGCACAGTTCATGCTGAATACGGCGACGTGGTGCTGAACAAGCGTTCCGAGAAGGAAGGCGTGCGACCCGTGATCTTTCCGCACTGGTTCCACCGCATCCGCTTTCGCTGCAAGGTCTGTCATTTCGAACTGGGCTTCGAGATGCGTGCCGGAGCCAACGACGTGAAAATGCTGGACATGGTCGAGGGGAAGTTCTGCGGCATGTGCCATAACGGCACCGTTGCCTGGGACATGCAGCGCTGCGACCTGTGCCACGTCGGCCGACCGGGCCTGGCCGCCGGCGTGGTCGGCGGTAATCAGACGTCCGGCCCGGGTCGCTGGTGAAGGCGGGCGCCAGATGACCATCGACCTCAACCGACGCACGCTGCTGGCGGCAGCGGCCACGGCTGCGGGCATGCAGGCGGCTGGCTGCGCATCGGGGCCGCCGGCGGCGCCGCCCGCTGGCGCCGGCAGCGCCCTGCGGCCCTGGCGCACCGTGCAGGGCGGCTTCCTCGGCAGCGCCGCCCCGCTGGTCGGCGGTCCGGTGCGGCCCGGCAGCGGTGCTTTCGTGCGCCTGGTGTTTCCGTCCGCGCTGGCGGTGCGCGACAACGAGCTGCTGATTGTCGACAGTGGCGTGGGGCGGCTGTACCGCTGCGACATCGCGTTCAATACGCTGCTGCCGCTCGCCGGCGCACCGGCGACGCCGCTGACGCGGGTCGCGCTCGGGCCTGACCTGTCGGCCTACGTGCTCGATGTACCGGCGCGGCGCGTACTGCGCTTTGCGCGCGATGGCCGCCTGCTGCAGACCTTGCGCGCCGACGACAGTGTGGCCACGCCGACCGATTTCATGCTGACGCGCAACGGCGCGGCAGTGGTGATCGCCGACCGCACGCTGGCGCAGGTGGCGGTGATCGGCATGGCCGGCGGCACCGTGGTGCCGCTGCGCGCGTTGCGCGCCGATGGCGTGGCCACCGGCGGCGCCAGCGCGATCGCCGCCGGCGCCAGCGACATGTACCTGCTCGATGTCGCGGCCGGCGTCGTGCATCGCGTGGCAGCCGATGGCGCGATCCGCGCCAGCTTCGGTCAGGCCCAGTTTTCTGCCCCCAGCGGCCTCGCGGTCGATCGCTTCGAGCGCGTGTACGTGATCGATCCCGCCGCCGGTCGGATCCATGTGTTCGCCGACGGCACGCCCGCTCGTTCCTGGTCTGCGGTCGAGCTCGGCGTGCAGCGCATCGGCGGCGTGGCGGTCGATGGCGACCAGCTCGCGGTGGCCGACCTCGGCACCGGCATCGTCAACCTGTTTCGGCTGGGAGCGCCGCCTTGATTGGCGTCATGCGTGGCGTCATGAATGGCTCCATGCACGCTTGCATGAGGGCCGCCGCCATCGTCGCAGCGAATGACACGGCGCGGCCGGCGCGGTCTGGGCGAAGCGCGCGTCGCGGGTCGCTGCTGCTGGCCGCCGTGGTGCTGCTGCTGGCGGCCTGTGCCAGCCCGCCCGCGCCGCAGACACTGCGCTTTGGCCTGGACGATGCGCCCGAGGGTCGGCGGCTGATGTGGCCGCCGCTGGACGACGTGCCGCGCTATGTCTACGCCGGCACACTGACGGGAGAAGCCAACTTCGCGCCGACCACGCCGGCCCGCGGCATCGGCATCGGTCGCTTCCTGCGCTGGCTGGCGGGCATCGACGGCAGCGGGCAGCGGCCGGACGTGCTGCAGCGGCCGGTGGCGGTGGTCAGCGATGAAGCCGGCCGTATCTACGTCAGCGATGTCAGCCGCCAGGCCATCTTCGTGTTCGACGAGCGCGCGGGCGCGCTGGCGGTATGGGACCGCGCCGATGGCATGCTGGGGTTCGTCGCGCCCAGCGGGCTGGCGCTCGACAGCGGGCGCGGGCTGCTGGTGGCCGATGCGGAGCTCGGCGCAGTGGTGCGCCTGGATGCAAGCGGCACGCCACGCGCGCTGCTCGGAAAAGGGCTGCTCAAGCGCCCCACCGGCGTAGCGCGCGATGCCGGCAGCGGCCGCATCTACGTGGCCGACACCTATGCGCACGACATCAAGGTGTTCGATGACGCCGGCAGCCTGCTGCAGGTGATCGGCCGGCGCGGCGAAGCGGCGGGCGAATTCAACTTCCCGACCCATCTTGCCTTCGCCAATGAGCGCCTGTTCGTCACCGACTCCCTGAACAGCCGGGTGCAGGTGCTCGATGGCGCGGGCAAGCTGCCGCCGACCCAGATCGGCACGCGCGGCCTGTACGTCGGCAACCTGGTGCGTCCCAAAGGCGTGGCAGTGGACGGCGAAGGCAATGTGTACGTGGTCGAGTCGTACTTCGATGCGCTGCTGGTGTTTGCGTCGGGCGGCGACTTCCTGATGCCGATCGGCGGCACGGGCACCGGCACCGGCCGCTTCTATCTGCCGTCGGGCGTCTGGGTGGACAGCCGCAACCGGGTGTTCGTGGCCGACATGTTCAACGGTCGCGTCGTGGTGTTCCAGTTTCTCGGCGGCGGTGATGCGCACTAGCGGGCGCGCCCGGAGCGCGCTCGGCGCCACCGTGATGGCGGTGCTGGCCGTGGTCGCCAGCGCCTTGCTGCTGGCAACCGGCGTCGGGCCGGCGCAGGCAGAGCGCATCTCCGACGTGCGCGGTACGCGTCACAACTTGTCAGCCACCGGCCCGGGCCCGACGCGCGCGGCCGCCGCCGGCACCAGCGAAGTCTGCGTGTTCTGCCACACGCCGCACGGCGCTACCTCGCAGGACGCCGGCGGTGTGGGCGTGCGAGCGCCGCTGTGGAACCGGCGCATACCGGCCGGCGCGACCTACACGCCGTACACCTCGGCTTCGCTCGATGCGCAGTACATCGTCGACGGCCTGAACAACACCCCCGGCGGCAGCTCCAAGCTGTGTCTGTCGTGCCACGACGGCACCCTCGCCATCGGCAACGTCAACGTGCTCAACGGCAATGCCGACGTGGCCATCCCGATGCTCAATACCGGTCCCGGCGGCGTGATGCCGGCAGGCGAAGGCACCGCCTCCGGCTTCACGCGTTTTCTCGGTACCGACCTGCGCAACGACCATCCGATCTCGATCACCTTCAACCGCGCACTGGCCGATCGCGACGGCGAACTGCGCCCGCTGGATGCGGCCCAGCGCTGGCCCAGCCCGGATGGCGCGGTGCTCGGCGTGCGCGCGCCCGGCTACCGGCCGCGCCTGCCGCTCGAGCCGACCAGCACCACCGGCCAGGGCCAGGTCCAGTGCGCCACCTGCCACGACCCGCACCTGCGCGAAACCAACACCGCGCTCGGCAACCAGAAGTTCCTTCGCATGAACCGCTTCCAGGAAGCGCCGCCGAGCGCCGCCTTCGCCCTCGAGACCGACACCATCTGCCTGTCGTGCCACGACAAGAACGGCACCTTCGGCGTATGGGCTTATTCGGCTCATGCCCATCCCGACGTAGCCAACGAGACCTACAAGGACCAGCCGGCGCAGTTGCGCGAGTTCCCGAACGGCCTGCCGGTGTGGAAGGCCGCCTGCCTGAACTGCCACGACACCCACACGGTGCAGGGCGCGCGCCGTCTGACGCGCGAGGGCACCGACGCGCCGGTGGCGCCGCTGACGCCGTTCGCCGCCAAGCAAGGCGGCAATCCGGCGCTCGAGGCGACCTGCTACCAGTGCCACACCAACGCCGGCAAGTCGGTGATCAACCCGGCCGCCAACGGCGTCGTGCCGAACATCGAAACCGAGTTCGCGCTGCCGGTGCGCATGCCGATCACCACCCCCGAGCAGGGCGGTGCGACCGAGGAAGTGCACGACGTCTCGTCCAACTTCAACGACGGCTTCGTCGACTGCACCAGCGCCGTCAACCGCTGTGGCGCCGACGGCATGGAACCGGCTAGCCGCCTGGCGCAGCGCCACGCCGAGTGCACCGACTGCCACAACCCGCACCGGGTGATCCGCAACCGCGTCTTCAACGCTAATCCGGCGATCCCCGACGCACGCGGCACCCATCGCAACGACGCCACCGCCGGCTATGTACCGAGCAACATCGCTTCAGGTGTGCTGCGCGGCGCCTGGGGTGTGGAACCCAACTACGGTTCGCCGTCGTTCCACCAGATCCCGACCACCTTCACGGTCAAGCGCGGCGACCCGGGCAGTGATGTCGGCACCGACATCGCCCGCACCTATGTCACGCGCGAGTACCAGATCTGCCTGAAGTGCCACTCGAACTACGCCTACGGCAACACGCCGCCGTCGCTCGGTCGGATCGGCGGCACCACCGTCGGCACCAATGGCCTGACCCGCTACACGAACCAGGCGCGCGAGTTCCAGGGGCCGACTGCGCACCGGGGCGGCGGCATCGGCGACCCGAGGTCGCTCGGCGCCGATGGCGGCGCCGGCTCGACCTACAGCACCAATAATCACCGTTCCTGGCATCCGGTGATGGTGCCGACCGGGCGAGACATCGCACGCCGCGGCATTACACAGGCCAAGATGCCGTGGCGTGCGCCGTTCGGCAATACGGGCGCGGTCGGCACGCAGACGATGTACTGCTCCGATTGCCACGGCTCCAGCGCGACCGGCGGCACGCTGACGCCCAACAGCGGCGTCGAAGGCCCGCACGGCTCGACCAATGCGTTCCTGCTCAAGCAGCCGTGGAACGCCAACGATCCCTCGCTGTGCTTCCTGTGCCATGAGCGCCAGGTGTATTCGCCGACCGGCGATACACGCAGGTCCGGCTTCTACACCGGGTTCTGCTGCGAGAACGGTCGTGACGACGGCAACGACCAGTTGCACTGGTTGCACTGGAACAAGATCCTGGGCGACGCGCGGCCGCTCAAGTGCAACTGGTGCCATGCCGCCGTACCGCACGGCTGGAAGAACAAGGCGCTGCTGGTCAACCTGAACGACGTCGGCGAAGAAGCGGGCCAGGTCGGCGGCAATCGCGAGTGGCGGATGAACACCAACGCCCAGGCTTTCACCCAGGAACCGTATTACCTGAACGCCAAGCTCAAGGTGCGCACCTTCGCCGTCAGCGGCAACTGGACCGATGCCAATTGCGGCTCCAACAACTCAACCCTGCAGTTCGGCACCAACGCCAACAACGGCACCAGCGGCCGCGACTGGATGAGGGACGTATGCAGCAATCCGCCCTGATCCGGCCCCTGCTGGAGCACGTCGGCTCGCTGCGCCTGACGCTGGCGTGGCTGCTGCTGCTCGGGCTCGGGGTGGTGGTCGGCTACGTGCATGAGCCGTCGCGCCTGGCGGCGCTCGGCATTCCGTTCGTGTTGCTGGCGCTCGGGCTCGGCGCGGCGCTCGCGGTCAATCCGCGCTTTCGCCGCCAGTTGCCTCTGCTGGTCTTTCATCTGGCGCTGTTGGCACTGCTGGTGCTCGCGGTGATCGGCCGGCTGACGACGCTGCAGGGCCGCTTCGAGCTGACCGAGGGCTTTCGCTTCGACGGCGTGCTGCTCGACCACGAGGCCGGGCCGCTGCATCGCTGGCGGCTGCAGGACGCCGCGTTCGAGCAGCACGGCTTTCGCATCGACTATGCCCCGGGCTTGAAGCGTGGGCCGACGCGCAACACGGTCCAGTGGCACGACATCGACGGGCAGTTGCAGCGCGCCGTGATCGGCGACCACCAACCGCTGGTGCTGTCCGGCTATCGCTTCTACACCTCGCCAAACAAGGGCTTCGCACCGGTGTTCACCTGGTGGCCGGCCGACGGTCAGGCGCCGGTGCACGGCGCGGTTCACTTGCCGAGCTTTCCGGCGCAGGCGCTGCGCCAGGCCCGCGAGTGGACCCTGCCCGACGGCGTGCCGGTGTGGGTGATGCTCGCCACCGAGGAGACGGTGATCGATCCCGAGCGGCACGGCGAATTTCGCATGCCCCGCCAGCAGCAGGTCGTCGTGCGCAGCGGCGAGCTGCGCCACGAGATGCAGCCGGGTGAGCACCTGACGCTGGCCGGCGGCGTGCTGCGCTACGACGGCCTGCGAACCTGGATGGGCTATCGCGTCTATGCCGACTGGACCCTGCCGTGGCTGCTGGCCGCCAGCCTGCTGGCCGCGCTCGCCCTCGGCCTGCACTACGCGCAGCGCTTCCGCGCGGTCTCATGGGAAAGCCGGTGCGCCGGGCCCGCGCGCGACGTCCCACACGCAAACGGCATCCGCGCAGCGGCGGCCGATCTCCGCGGAACGCAGTGCCGATGAGCATCGAAGCCTTGTTGCTGCCGCCGGCGCTGGGCTGCTATGCATTGGCCGGTGCCGGTGCCGCCACCACGCTGCATCGCGGGCTGCGGCGGGCCGAGCGCTATGTGTTCGGGCTGCTGCTGCTCGGTCTTGGTCTGCACACGGCAGCGCTGGCCGCCCGCTGGTACACGCTCGGCCACGGTCCGTTCACCACCATGTACGAGATTCTCAGCAGCAACGTGTGGAGCCTGCTGGTGGTGATGGCCTTCGCCTACCTGCGCTGGGCACCGGCGCGGCCGGCGCTGCTTGTCGGCCTGCCCATCGTCGGCCTGCTGGCGACCTGGATGCTGGCGGCCGATCCGTCACCGGGCCACCTGCCGCCGACCTATGCCACGTTCCTGCTCTATGTGCATGTCGGGCTCGGCAAGATGTTCCTCGGTCTGCTGATCGTCGCGGTCAGCATCGGCGGGCTGGTGTGGATGCGGCAGACCGCGTGGGGCGCACAGCGCCTGGCCGCGTTGCCGGGCGACGCCGCGCTCGACGAGCTCTCGTATCGCCTTGCGGCCGGCGCCGTCGTGTTCGAGACGCTGATGCTGATCAGCGGCGCAATGTGGGCGCAGGACGCCTGGGGTCGCTACTGGGCCTGGGATCCGCTTGAGACCTGGTCCTTCCTGACCTGGCTCGCCCTGATCGCCACGCTGCATGCGCGGGCCACCTGGAAGCTGCCGCCGCGCCTGTCGGCCGCGTTGCTGCTGGGCGTGTTCGTGCTGGCGTTCCTGACTTTCTTCGGCATCCCGTTCGTCTCCACCTCGCCACACAAGGGCGCGATCTAGCGGTCCCCTGCGACGGCGCCGGGCACGCGTCCTGCAGCGTCCTGCGGCATGGCGGCCGATCTGTCCACTTCACGCAAGGCGCGCGCCGATCTGCGCTGGCGCGCGGTGGCGATCACGCTCGGGCTGGTGCTGGTCGGCGGCGCGCTGATCCAGTGGTCGCCGGCGACCGATGTCGTTGTGCCCGACGCAGCGCGCAAGGCCGATCCGCACCGCGATCCGGCCGGCCACGCGACGCAACTGCGCGAGCGCGAGATCCAGTTGCGCTTCGAGCAGGCGACCGTGATGCTGCACGCGGGACAGCACGAGTACGCGGTGGCAGCGTTGCATCGACTGCTCGCGCTCGCGCCGCAGATGCCGGAGGCGCACGTCAACATGGGCTTCGCGCTGATCGGCCTGAAGCAGACGGTGGCTGCGCGCGACTTCTTCGCCACCGCGATCGAGCTGAATCCGATGCAGGCCAACGCGTACTACGGGTTGGCGATGGCAGCCGACGAACTGGGCCAACGCCCCGAGGCCATCGGCGCCATGCGCAGCTACCTGCATCTGGCGCGCGCCGAGGACCCGCGCCACCTGGCCAAGGCGCGCGCCGCGCTGTGGGAATGGGAGGCGGCGCCGTCTCCCGACGCCGTGCCGTCGCGTTGATCGAAGCGCGACCTGCGGCGCCCCAGCGCTGGTGCGCATGCGAGGCTGGCATTTGGCAGGGCCTTTGCTTTAGGTCAAGCAAAGCTGTTCGGGGGGCATGGATGCGCCAAGTGACACACGGTTCCGGGGGAGGCCGCAGCGGTCGGGTTTGCTGCGGCATCGCGTGGCAGCGCATCGGCGGAACCACGCCGGCACGCTGGTCCTCTCAAGTCCTGGAATCGATTCCCGGAATTGGAACGGCGCGCGGCTGCGCCCGTGCCGGACTCGGCATCGCTGCCGATGTGAACAGCCGATGGCCATTGAAAGTGAAGCCGGGACCGGTCCTCAGGGAGTGGCAATGGGGCTGACCGAGGCCATCGCGGCACAGTTCGCGGGCGACTGCTTGGGCAATCGGGTGGGCAAAGCAACCGCCGCCCACGCCCTCCAGCGGCGTGCGCTGCTGATCGCCGTGGCGGCAGTGGGCGCCGGCTGCCGGGCCGAACCAGCGGCCACCGATGCGCAGGCGAACGCGCCGGTTGCGCTCGCGCACGTGGGCCTGGACGGCGCGCCAGGCTCGCTGGCGCAGTGGCAGGGTCGGCAGGTCGTGCTGAACGTCTGGGCCAGCTGGTGCCCGCCGTGTCGCGCCGAGATGGCGTCGCTGCAAACGCTCAGCGATCAGCTCGATCCGGCACGGGCACTGGTGGTGGGGCTGGCGATCGACGATGACCCCAACCTGGTCCGCGAGTACCTGCGCCGCGCACCCGTGCGGTTTCCGATCGTGCTGCAGGCGCAGCAGCACAGCGCGGCGCGCGAGCTGGCGGTGCGGGCGCTGCCGGAAACGTTGCTGCTCGATACCGCAGGTCGGGTGATTGGCCGCGAATTAGGCGCGCGCGACTGGACCGATGCGACGCTGCAGGCGCGCTGGCGGTTGCCGCTGCGGGCGCGCCTCGATGGGGCGCAGGCCGATGCCTAGCCGCTGCGATCTACCTGCCGCGCAGGTAGGCGGAGGCGTCGGCGTGGCCCTGGTCGGCCGCGCGGCGAATCCACTTTTCGGCCTCCTGCGGGTTCTGCACCACGCCTTTGCCGGCCAGGAACAGGATGCCGAGGCTGTACTGGGCGTCGGCATGTCCCTGGCGTCCGGCGGCGAAGTACCACAGCGCCGCCTGGCGATCATGGTCTTCGCCGAGGCCGCCATCGACCAGCCCGTACAGATACATGTTCGCAAGCTGGAACTGCGCCTCGGCATTGCCCTGACGCGCAGCGCGCTCGAACCACAGCTTCGACTCGGTGTCGCTCTCGCGCACACCATGCCCGTGGTAGTAGAGCAGGCCCAGGCGCAACTGCGCCGCTGGATTGCCTTCGCGCGCCAGCGGCGCGAGCAGCTGGAAGGCCTTCGGGTAGTCCTTGCGGTTCATCGCCGCGATGCCGGCCTCGAGGTCGCTGGCCCACGCCGTCGACGCAGCAAGCCAAACGCAGACACACAGGGCGAGACGACGCATGGCAGGACTCCGGGCCGCAGGTTGCCCCATCGTTTAGCAAGGGTCGTTCCAGTGGCGCGTGCGCGCATGACAGGCGATGACTGTGCTTAGCGCATCGTCCCGCGCTCTGCCCTGGGCGAGGATGCGTCGCTGGCCGCTGCCGCGCACGCTACGCGGCAAGGGCGTGCTGGCGATGGCCGCGGCACTCGTGTACGCGCTGGGTGCCGCGCTTTACGTCACGAGCCTGCGTGGCGGGCTGCAGGCCGATGTCGCGACGCTGGATCGACTGCACTGGTATGAACGCATGCTCGCCAAGGCCGAGGTGGCGGTGGCGGGTGCCAGTGTCGAAGTCCAGGAAGCGATCCTGGCGCCGCTGCCGCCCGACCTGGCGCCGACGCGCGCAACGGTGCTGGCGGTGGACGGCGCGCAGCGCGCGGTCGAAGGCCTGGTGGAGCACAACGCCGCGGCCGAGCGTTCGCTGCGAGCGATCGGACGCGCCCGAGGCGCGTTCGAGGCGCAGCCGCTGCGCTCGACCGCGAGTGATCTGCGCGACGTCCTGCTCCGGGTCCAGGAAGAGGTGGCGATCGAGCGCGATCGCGCGGCGCTGGAACGGCAGGCGGTCACCGAGCACTACCAGGCGCGCTTCGGCGAGGTCACTCGCATCTCGTACCTGCTGCTGCTGATCGGTGCCGCCGCCTTCGGTGCGCTGGTGGTGACGTTCTTCACGCGCATGACGCGCGACATCGCGCGCCTGCAGGCATGGGCGAGCGAGATCGTGCGCAGCGAGCGGCAGCCGCCACTGGCGGTCGATCGCGACGACGAGCTCGGCCAGCTCACGCGCGCGCTGAACACCATGGCCGCAGACCTCGACGCGCGCGCGCGCCAGCTCGAGCTCGAGCAGCAGCGCCACGCGCACCAGGAGAAGATGGCCACGCTGGGCGCGCTGGCGGCCAGCGTCGCGCATGAGGTCAACAACCCGCTGATGGCGATCGCCGGCGTGGCGCAGGACCTGGCGGCAAGCGACGGTGGCCTGTCGGCCGGCGACGCCGAGCAGCGGGCGCACCGGCTGCTGGGCGAAGTGCACCGGCTGGCGACCGTGACGCGCCAGATCTCCCATGTCGCCACGCCGCGCGCCGACAACCTCACCTGGCTCGACGTCAACGGGCTGCTGCGGCCGATGCTGCAGTTCCTGCGCTACGACAAGCGATTCCGTGGTGCCGAGTTCGTGCTGGCGCTCGATCCGCAACTGCCGGCAGCGCGCGCGCTGGCCGACCCGGTCGAGCTGGTGCTGCTGCGTCTGCTCAACGAGGTGTCGGCGGCGGTCGTGGCCGACCACGTCGGTGGCCGGATTACGCTGCGCACGCGGCATGCCGAAACCGCCGCGGCGGACGCCGGCGCGGTGGCGCTGGCGGTCGTGGTGGAGATCGTGGCCGAAGGCATGCCGCCACGCGCTGCGGCGGTGGAACACGCGGTCGAGGTATGCGGCTCGATCGTCGGTTCGCTGGGCGGCCGACTGACACTGCAGCGCGACAGACACGGACTATGCTCCATCGTGCTGCGACTGCCGGCCGAGGACGCGGCCTCGCTGGCGCAGTAGACAAGAAAGAACCGGTCCGCCGGCACGCCCGATCGCGGCGCCGTCAGGGCCAGAGGGGGAAGGATGGCATTGCTCAATGTGCTGGTCGTCGATGACGAGCCGGCAATCCGTCAGGTGCTGTCGGCCGCCATCACCAAGGCCGGGCACACCGCAGAGTCGGCCGCCTCGGCGACAGAGGCGCTGGCCAAGCTCAGCAGGGGATCGTTCGACGTCGTCGTCTCCGACATCTTCATGCCGGTCACCGACGGCATTGAACTGCTGAAGCAGGCGCGCGCGCAGGGGGTCGAAGCCACCTTCATCATGGTCACCGCGTTCTCGTCGGTCGACTCCGCGATCGAGGCGATCCGCGCCGGCGCCCACGACTACATCTCCAAGCCGGTACGCAACGAGGAAATCCTGTTGCGGCTCGACCAGATCGCCGCGCTGCGCGGCCTGCGCGACGAGAACCGCGCGCTGCGCAACCTCGTGATGGGCGGGGCAGCGCGCCGCTTCACGTTCGCCGCAGCATCGATGCGCGAAGTCGACCGCCTGGTGTCGCGCGTGGCGCCGACCACCAGCACCGTGCTGATCGTCGGTGAAAGCGGCACCGGCAAGGGCGTCATCGCCGGTCAGATCCACGAGCTGTCGCCGCGTGCAAAAGGGTCATTCATTCCGGTCAATTGCAGCGCGATTCCCGAGGCGCTGCTGGAAAGCGAGTTCTTCGGCCACACCAAGGGCGCCTTCACCAGCGCCGACCGTGCGCGCAAGGGGCTGTTCCTGCAGGCCAGCGGCGGCACCTTGTTCCTCGACGAGATCGGCGAACTGCCGCTGTCGATGCAGACCAAGCTGCTGCACGTGATCGAGGCCAAGCAGGTGCGTCCGGTCGGTGCCGACCAGAGCCAGAAAGTGGACGTGCGGATCATCGCCGCCACCAACCGCGATCTGCCGAAAATGGTGGCCGACGGCCGCTTCCGCGAGGACCTGTTCTTCCGGCTCTCGGTTTTCCAGATTCGGATGCCGCCGCTGCGCGAGCGACGCAGCGACATCCCTGGCCTGATCCGCTTCGTGCTGGCGCAGCAGGGCAAGAGCGGCACGCCGCTGCAGCTCGAAGCCGACGCCGAAGACATCCTGGTCCACTACGACTGGCCGGGCAACGTGCGCCAGTTCGAAAACGTCATGCACCGCGCGGCCATCCTCGCCGATGACGGCCGCATCGAGATCGGCGACCTGCCCGACGAAGTCACCCGGGCCGCGCCCAACCGCGGTCGCGCCGAAGTCATGGTCGCCGGCACCGGCACCGGCAGCCTGCGCGAGCGCGTGCGCGCCTACGAGTTCAAGCTGATCCAGCAGGCGATCGAGGATGCCGGTGGCGACCGCCGACTGGCTGCGCAGCGCCTCGGCATCGGCCTGTCCAGCCTGTATCGCAAGATCGACGAGGCACAGTCGGAGTCGGCGCACTGAGCCGCCGGCCTCGATCGCTGGCACGAAAATCGCAGCACCCGTCGCATGACAAGGGGAGGTCATGTGCAGCGCGCGCGGCGGACACGGCAGGTACTGGCGATGTTGATCGGCGCGTGCATCACCGGCAGCGCCGGTGCCGCCGAACCGGCCGCAGATTTCGCGGCCGGGCTGCAGGCGTTTCGCGGCGGCGATGTGACCGGCGCCATGACGCCGTTGCGACGCGCGTCCGAGGCGGGCCATGCCCCCTCGCAGTCCCTGCTTGCATTCATTCTCGACAACGCCGGACTGACACAGGAAGCGCTGGCGCTGTACCGGCGCGCCGCGGCACAGGGCCATGCGGATGCGCAGGTGGCACTGGCCGGGCTGCTGATCGAAGGGCGCGCGGCACCGCGCGATCCGCGCGCTGCGTTTCGGCTGTACGCGAGCGCCGCGGAGCAGGGCCAGCCGGCGGCGATCCGGGCGGTGGCCGATGCGTACCTGCGCACAGACGCAGCGATGCTTGGCGACGATGCGACCGACATCCAGGCACTCGCCGCGCTGCGCCGCGCCGCCGAGACAGGAGACCTGCGCAGCATCGAGCGCCTGGTGGCGGTCTATCAGCAGGGCCAGCATGGCGTCGCGCCCGACGCCGCCGAGGCTGCGCGCTGGCAGGCGCGGCTGGCGAGCCAGCGGCCGCGCGCCGCCGGAGCCAGGAAGTGAGTGCCCAACCTGTGGCAGGCGCGCGCCCGCGCCGACGCCGTCCGCTGCAGTTCGCGACTGCCTGCCTGCTGGCGCTGAGCGCCGGCACCGGATCGGCTGCCGACGTCATCCGTGGTGGCGAGATCTACCGCGCCTATTGCGCCAACTGCCACGGCCCCTCCGGCCGCCCCGTGTTGCCGACCGCGCCCGACTTCTCGCGCCAGGAGCGGCTGTTCCAGCCCGACCCGTCGCTGATGCAATCGGTGCGCAACGGCAAGGGCGCGATGCCGGCCTTCCAGGGGCTGCTGCGCGACCGCGAGATCCTCGATGTCGTCGCCTATCTGCGCACGCTGCGCTGAGGAGGTTTGCTTGTTCCGTCTGATGCTGCGCGCTGGCATGGCCGCGGTTCTGATGCTGGTTGCATCGCTGGCCGCCGCCCAACCCGCCTTCAAGGTGAAGGACGTCTTCGAAGTCGGGCCTGCCGTCTATGTGCGGGCGTTGACCATCGAACGGGCCCAGAACGCCTTGTGGGTCGGCACCTCGGCCGGCGTGCACGAAGTCGCGCTCGGCAGCGGCCAGCTGCGCCGCACCTTCACGCGCAAGGAGGGTCTGGCCAACGAGTACGTGTTCGCGGTCGCCATCGACAAGCAGGGTTACAAATGGTTCGGCACCAACTCGGGCGGTGCGTCGCGCTACAAGGACGGCAAGTGGAAGACCTTCTTCCCGATGCACGGCCTGGCCGACTACTGGGTCTACGCCTTTGACAGCCAGAAGGACGGCACGCTGTGGATCGGCACCTGGGCCGGCGCCAACCGCTACGACCTCGCCACCGGCAAGCTCACCACCTACGTGAAGGAGCTTGTCAACGAGTGGGTGTACGGCATCGCCATCGACGCCCGTGACCGGGTGTGGTTCGGCACCGAGGGCGGAGTGTCGATGCTCGACGGCAAGACCTGGAGCGCGTGGACGCACAAGGACGGCCTGGGCGCGCCCAACGTCGAAAACTTGCCTTTCAGCACCAACACCGGTCTGGGCACGCGTTCGCGCCACGACCTGTCGGTCGGCGTCGAAGGCAAGGCCACCTACAACCCGAACTATGTGTTCTCGATGCTGGCCGCCGCCGATGGCGCCATCTGGGCCGGCACCTGGGGCGGTGGCGCTTCGCGCTTCGACGGCAAGGCCTGGCGCAATTACACGGCCAGGGACGGGCTCGCCGCCAACATCGTCTACGCCATCGTGCAGGCGCCCGACGGTGCGCTGTGGTTCGGCACCAGCAATGGCGTGTCGCGCTGGGACGGCAAGCAATGGACCACGTTGCGCGAGGCCGACGGCCTGCCCGGTCCGCATGTGTACGCGATCGCCGTGGCGGCCAACGGCGACGCGTGGGTCGGCACCCGCAAGGGCGTGGCGCGCATCGCGCGCTGAGGTGCCGCGGCACGACGCCGCGGCGCGAACGGAGGAAGTCATCGTGTTGAGCAATCGAAAGATCGTCGTGCTGGCGGCGCTGAGCATTGGCGCGACCGCCGCTGTCAGCTACTTCGCCGGCCGCGCTGCGATCGGCGCGCCGCCTGCGCCGGCGGCGCCCAGCACCACCGCTGCAGTCGCGCCGGCCAACGGCGTGCCGCTGAACCACCCGCCGCTGCCCCCGGCGCAGGAGCCGCAGCGCGAAGGCAAGGTGGTCGGCCATGACCCGGCGCAGAAGTTCACTCACTTCCGCGTCGGCAACAAGAACGTCAAGCGCATCTTCGTCGACGGCGACGTGACCTGGGTCGGCACCTCGGGCGGCGCGGTGCGCTACGACATTCGCACCGACGAGTACAAGCTGTACGACATCAAGAGCGGGCTGCTATCCAATGGCGTCTTCTACGTCGGTCGCCTGCAGGGCCGGCTGGCGCTGGGCACCTACGGCGGCGGCCTGTCGCTGCTGGACGAAGCGAAGCAGACCTGGGAGACCTACAACATCCCCGAAGGGCTGGGCGACGCCTTCGTCTACGACGTGCTGCATGCGAAAAACGGCGACGTCTGGGTGGCGACCTGGTCCGGCGTCAACCGGATCCGCGGCGGTGCGCTCAAGGATCGCAGCAAGTGGGATCTGTTCACGGTCGACAGCACCAAGGGCGGCCTGCCCAATGACTGGGTCTATGGCCTGGCCGAGGGCCGCAACGGCGACATCTGGCTGGCCACCGAGGGCGGACTGGCGCGGTATCGGGGCGGCGACTGGCACAACTGGAACCACGCCAAGGGGCTCGGCGCGCCCTACGAGAAGGTCAAGCACCAGATCGAATTCAAGACCGATCCGTCGACCGTGTCGCAGCATCACGCCAAGCAGAAGGAAGAGATGGGTCTGACCGGGGTCGACGTCGCCTACAACCCCAATTACATCGTCGCGCTGGCGGTCGACGACAACGGCATGGTGTGGGCCGGGACCTGGGGCGGCGGCCTGTCGCGCTTCGACGGCAAGGCGTGGAAGACCTTTACGGTCGACGACGGTCTACCCGGCAATCACGTGTTCATGTTGCACATCGACGCGCGCAAGCGCCTGTGGATCGGCACCAACAACGGCCTGGCCACGCCGCGCGACGGCAAGTTCGAGGTGATGACGACGGCCGATGGCCTGTTCAGCAACCGCGTGTTCTCGATGGCCACCGGCGCCGACGGCACCCTCTGGGTCGGCAGCTACGGCGGCGTGGCACGCATCCGTCCGGGGGTGCGCTGATCTGTCGCTTTGCGGGAATACATCCCGATCGTCTAGTGTTCGTGCCCGGAGGGGCGGTCATGTCGTCGATGCGCAGACATCGGGGCGGCGATCGCGCTGACAGTCGCAGAATTTCGATCGCGGCTGCGGGGGACGTGTGGACGACAACAGCTGCAGCGATGTGGGTGGGCTGGACCGCAACGCGGTCCCGCAGCTGTTGGCACGGCTGCTGGCGGTTGCCGATGACGCCATCGTCATTGCCGACGACGCTTCGCGCATCGTGCTTTTCAACGCGGGGGCCGAGCACATGTTCGGCCATCCGGCGGCGGCCGTCATCGGCACGCCGATCGAGTGCCTGCTGCCGCCGGCGGCGCGTGCCCGGCACGCCACACAGATGCGCGAGTTCGCGTGCGGCGCCCAGGCGGCGCGCCGCATGGGCGAGCGCGGCACGATCTTCGGCGTGCGCGCCAATGGCGAGCACTTCACGGTTGAAGCCTCGATTGCGCACGTCGAGATCGACGGCCGTGCCTACTTCACCGCCTTCCTGCGCGACGTCGATCAGCGCCAGCGCGCCGAGCAGGCGCTGGCGGCCAGCGAGGCGCGCTTTCGCGCCCTGGCCGAGAACGCGCCGGTCGGCGTGTTCGAGACCGATGGCAGCGGCGCGATCACCTTCGTCAATCCCTGCTGGAGCCACCTGACCGGGCTGGCGGCGGCCGAGTCGGCCGGGGTCGGCTGGCTGCGTGCGCTGCATGTCGCGGAACGCGTCGCAGTCGCCGAGACCTGGCGTCGCGCGGTTGCCGAGCGGCGCCCGTTTCATGGCGAGCTGCGCTTCGCGCGGCCCAACGGCAGCGAAGCCTTCGTCGTCGCCAATGCGGTCGCAAGACGCGATGCGCAAGGCAACGTGCTCGGCTACATCGGCACCATCACCGACATCACCGAGACGCGCCGGCAGGCCGAGGTGCTCGAGCGGGCGCGTGCCGAAGCCGAGTCGGCCACCCGCGCCAAGAGCCTGTTCCTCGCCAACATGAGCCACGAGATCCGTACCCCGCTCAATGCGGTGGTCGGCATGACGTCGCTGCTGCTGGACACGCCGATGAACGAGGAGCAGCGCGACTTCGCGCAGACCATCCGCGCCAGCGGCGAGGCGCTGCAGGCGATCATCAACGACATCCTCGACTACTCGAAGGCCGATCTGGGCAAGGTCGACCTCGAGCACGAACTGTTCGACCTGCGCCTGTGCGTCGAGGAGTCGCTTGATCTGGTTACGCCGCGCGCCACCGAGAAGCGCCTGAACCTGGCCTACCTGATCGAGGACGGCACGCCCGAGTCGCTGATCGGCGATTGCACCCGGCTGCGGCAGATCCTGGTCAACCTGCTGTCCAACGCGGTCAAGTTCACGCCGCAGGGCGAGGTGCTGGTCACGGTCGAGGCACAGCCGGCGCGCGACGGTCGCTGGCAGGTGCACTTCGCGGTCAAGGACACCGGTATCGGCATCGATCGCCAGCACCTGCCGCGCCTGTTCCACTCGTTCTCCCAGGTCGATGCCTCCACCACGCGCCGCTTTGGCGGCACCGGGCTCGGCCTGGCGATCACCAAGCGCCTGGCGGAGATGATGGATGGCCGGGCCTGGGTCGAGAGCGAACTGGGCAGCGGCTCGACCTTCCACGTGGTGATCGAGGCGCCGGCCGGGCCCGCCAGCGACCAACCCCACCTGCGCCGCGATCCGCCGCTTCTCGCCGGCAAGCGCGTGCTGATCGTCGACGACAACCCGACCAATCGTCGCATCTTCGTGCGTCAGGTCATGGGCTGGGGGATGACACCGACGGCACTCGCCACCCCGCTCGAGGCGCTCGACCGCATTCGCCACGGCGAGCTGTTCGATGTCGCCGTACTCGACATGAGCATGCCTCACATGGACGGCCTCGCCCTGGCCGAGCAGTTGCGTCGCCACTACAGCGCCGATCAGTTGCCGATCCTGATCCTGACCTCGGTCGAGCAGCATGCGCTGAGGCGTTCGCCGCAGCAGGCCGGGCTGTCGGCTTTCCTGCGCAAGCCGCTCAAGCCGGCGCGCCTGTTCAGCGCACTGGTGAGTGCGCTCGGCGGCGAGTCCAGCCCGGTCGCACCGGTGTCGGCCGACAGTCCGTCGCGCCGCCTGGCCGAGCGGCTGCCGCTGCGCATCCTGGTGGCCGAGGATATCCCGATGAACCAGAAGGTCGCACTGAGCCTGCTGCGCCGGCTCGGCTACGCGGCCGACCTTGTCACCAGCGGGCGCGCGGCGGTGGAGGCGGTGCGCCGCGCGCCGTATGACGTGATCCTGATGGACGTGCAGATGCCCGAAATGGACGGCGTGCAGGCGGCGCGCCTGATCGGGCGCGAGCTGCTCGGCGCGGCGCGGCCGCTGATCATCGCGATGACGGCACACGCCATGCCGGGTGACCGCGAGACCTATCTGGCGGCCGGCATGGACGGCTACATCGCCAAGCCGATCGACCTGGCGGAACTGGCGGCGACCCTGGCGCGCCTCGGCCGCACCGTGGTGGCGGCCGACGCCGGCGGCGGCGCGCCCGCACGGCTGGTGAGTGAGGCCAACGCGGTCGACCCGCTGCGCCTGGCGCATCTGCGCGCGTTGCAGGACGACAGCCAGCCGGAGCTGCTGCGCGAACTGATCGACATGTTCATCGCCGACGCGCCGGACCACCTGAATGCGATCGCCGAGGCGGCCGGCACCGCCAGCCCGGATCGGCTGCGCATGGCCGCACACCGGTTCCTGTCGATCACTGACAACATCGGCGCCCGCCGCATGTCGGACCTGTGCCGCCAGATCGAGTACGCCGCGCGGCGCCGGGCGTTGGCCGACCTCGACGACCTGATCGTGCCGCTGCGCCAGGAGTTCGAGCGCGCGCGCGAAACGCTGGTCGCCGAGCGCTCGCCCCGTTAGGGCCAGCGCGCGACGGCGCTCAGGTCGCTTCGAGCGGATCGGCCGCCGGCTGGTCGGGCGCATCCTGCAGCACCGATCGGTACAGCGCGAGGTAGCCGTCGCTCATGCGCTCGGCGGTGAAGCGGCGCATGAAGCGCTCGCGTGCCTGCTTGCCGAGCCGCGCGCACAGGCGATCGTCGGTGGCCAGCCGCAGCAGGGCGGCCTTCAGCGCGGCCGGATCGGACGGCGGCACCACGATGCCGGTGATGCCGTCGAGATTGATGTAGCTGGAGCCGGTGCCCAGTTCGGAGGAGACCAGCGGCTTGCCGAACAGCGCGCCTTCGAGCAGCGAGATGCCGAAGGCCTCGCTGCGCAGGTGCGAGGGAAACACCAGCGCGCGCGACAGGTGCAGCAGGGCGGCCTTGTCGGCCTCGGGCAAGGCGCCGAGGAACACCGTGTTCTGCAGCTGCAACGCGGCGGCCTGCCGTTTGAGGTCGGCCTCGACCGGTCCGGCGCCCACGATCACCAGCGGCAGGTCGAGCCCGGCGTTCGCCTGCAGCAGGATGTGCAGGCCCTTGTAGTAGCGCAGCACGCCGACGAACAGGAAGAAGCCGCTGCCCAGGCGCGCGCGCCAGTGAGTCAGGCGCGCCGACTCCGGCGGCGGGTAGTGCGCGGGGTCGAGTCCGATCGGGATCACGCGTGTCTTGTGGCGCAGCGCCTGCAGCGTGCTGCTGGTGGCCAGGTAGTTGGCGGAGGTCGCCACGATCGAGGCGGCGCCGGCCAGGAAGCCGCGTCGCAGCGGCGCATACAGCGACTCGAGGCGCTTCTGCCGCACGATGTCGGAGTGGTAGGTGACCACGTACGGCAGGCGCGCCGGCCGCAGCAGCGCCAGCAGGTCGCCGAACGGCCACGGATAGTGAAAGTGCAGCAGGTCAAAGCCGCGGCTCAAGTGACGGAAGCGCAGCGCCGCCTCCAGTGAGAACGGGGTGGAGGCGATCTCGAAGCTCTGGCGCAGGCGCAGCGTGCGCAGTCCGGCTGGCATGTCCTCGACCAGCGGGTCGGCCATGGCGATCGACAGCACGGTATTGCGCACGCCACAGCGCTCGGTCGAGGCCACCAGCTGATGCAGCATGCGCTCGACACCGCCGTAGCGGTCCGGATAGAAGCGCTTGTAGACATGCAGGACCCTCATTGCAGCGTCCCCGGCACGATGGCGCTGGCAGCAAGCCGGTCGGCGGGCGTCCCGCCGACGGCGTTGGACCGGGCCGGGCGGCGGCAGGAGGCCGGCAGGCAGACATCGGCGAATCGCTGCCGGAAGCGCGCCTCGGAGAAGTCGCCGGCCCGCCGCTCGCAAGCGTCACGCATGTCGCGCGAACGCTGGGCATCCATCGCACCCACCGCCTCGCACAGGTCGTCGCGCCGGAAATCTGGTGGCAGCAGCAGGCCGGTGCGCGCGTGCTGCACGGTCTCGCACAGGCCGCCTTCCTGCACGCCGATCACCGGCTTGCCGGCCGCCATCGACTCCACCGGTGACAAGCCGAAATCCTCATCGACCGGCACGTAGATCGTGGCGCGGCAGCGGCCGATCAGCTCGCTGCGCTCGGCATCCGACACCCAGCCGGTGAACCGGATATTGGCCGCACCGGCCGCCAGCGCCCGCAGCCGGCGCTCGTCGGGTCCGCCCGACAGCACCACCAGGGGCTGCTGCGGCAGGCGCAGGAAGGCACGCACGATCGCCTCGACCCGCTTGAGCGGCGCGATGCGCGCGGCCGAGACGAAGTAGTCGCCGGCGGCGAGCCAGCGAAACGCCGCCGTGTCCACCGGAGGATGCACGACCTGCGCATCGCGGTGGAGATAGCGCTGCACGCGCGCGCGCACCGTTTCCGAATTGGCCAGGATCAGGTCGCTGCGGTCGATCGCGGAGCGATAGCGCTGCTCGAAATCGCGCAGCAGCGCATCGGCCAGCGGGCGCAGGGTGGCCGGCACGCGCCGACGCAGCAAGTCGCGCTGGTCGAACAGGTAGCGCGGCGGCGAGTGGCAGTAGATCACGCTGCGGCCGGGCCGCTCGCCCAGCAGCGCGCAGGCGGCGCTGTTGCCGCTGAGCACGGCCAGCCGGTAGTCGGCCAGCGGCACGCGCGGCATCAGGTAGCTCAGCAGCAGCGTGCGCACCAGTGGCACCGGCAGGCGCGGCGCCACCGTGCGCAGATGGTCGAGTTCGCGCCCGAGCAGCGCACGCGCCGGCGCGCCGTGCACGAAGCCGGTCCACAGGTCGGCATCGAGCGTCGTGCGCAGTGCGAGCGCAGTGCGTTCGCCGCCGCCCGGCATCGAGAAGTGGTCGTGCACGACAGCGGCAGCGCGCTGCGGGCGGGGCGAGGCGGTCATCGGCAGCGGCTCGCTCAGTGCGACGTGCGATAGGCGGCGGCGACCTCGGCGCTCGGCCCGTCGCGCACAATGGTGCCGTGCTCCAGCCACACTAGGCGGCTGCACTGCGTCACCAGCAGGTCGAGGCTGTGCGACACCAGGATCACGGTCGAACCCTGCGCCATCAGCTTCTGCATGCGGGCGATGCTCTTCTTGGCGAAGAACTGGTCGCCCACCGACAGCACCTCATCCACCAGCAGCACGTCGGGCCGGATGCTGGTCGCCAGCGCGAAGGCCAGCCGCGCGAACATGCCCGACGAATAGGTCTTGACCGGCTGGTCGATGAACTGCTCGAGTTCGGCGAAGGCGATGATCTCGTCGATGCGCCGATCCATCTCGCGCGGCGCGTGGCCGATCAGCGTGCCGCCCAGATAGCAGTTCTCGCGTCCGGACAGCTCGGGATGAAAGCCGATGCCCAGCTCGATCAGCGGCGACAGCGTCAGCCCCGGCGCCAGCGCCACCTGGCCGGTCTGCGGCGCGATCACGCCTGCCATCACGCGCAGCAGCGTCGACTTGCCGGCGCCGTTGCGGCCGATCAGTCCGACCCGTTCGCCAGTGCGGATCTGCAGGCTGACGTCGCGCAGCGCCTGGAATGGCTCGCGTCCGCTGCGCCAACGGCGCGGATCGAGCGCATCGACCAGCCGGCGCGTGCGCACGCGCTGGCGGTCGAAGCCGACCGACACATGCTCGAGGCGGATCGCATCGCTCATAGGTAGAAGTAGAAGCGGCGCGCCTTCCAGCGCACCAGTGCGAAGCCGATCGCGCAGGCCGCCAGCCCGGCGCCCAGCGACAGCAGCCAGTCGCTCGCTGCTGGCCACTGCTGGGCATGGATCGGCTTCTGGAACAGCGCCAGCAGCGGCGCCAGCGGGTGCCACTCGAAGATCTGCTGCACCAGGCTGCCGACGGGAACGCTCGACTTCATGATCAGCACCGGCGACGAAAAGAACAGCAGCATCAGTGCCACCTGCAGCAGCGGCTTGACGTCGCGCGCGAACACGTTGAGCACCGCGAAGATCATGCCGAAGCCGAGGCTCACCAGGCCGATCGCGGCGATCGACAGCGGCAGCACCAGCAGGTGCACGGTCCACTGGTTCAGCAGCAGCCCGAGTGCCAGCAGCAGCGCGACGAAGCTGAAGGCGAAATCGACGGTCGCCGACAGCCACGCCACCAGCGGCAGCACCTGGGCCGGCGCGGCGGTCCGCTTGAGCAGCCAGGCACCGTCGGCGATCGAGTCCGCGCCGCTGCAAATCGCGCGCTCCATGTAGCGCCATGGCACCAGGCCGGCGAACAGATAGACGGCGAAGTCGCGCAGGTCGGCCCGGTTGACCACCGAGAACACCACGCTCAGCACGCCGAGGAACAGCAGCGGCTCCAGCAGGTTCCACACGCGGCCGAGCCAGGCGCGGCGGTAGCGCAGCTTGAGCTGGCTGGTTGCGAACAGCAGCGCGAACGACAGATAGCGCGCGCGCGGGCGGGCCGCCGAGTCCAGCGGCTGGCCGCCGTCGGCTAGTTGAACAGCCATGCCTGCACGCCGGGATAGCCGCCCCAGGTCACGCGGCGGGCGACGCCGAGCTGCTCCGCAGCCCGCTCCAGCGAGCGCGCCGAGTGCAACGAGATGTGGCCGTTGGCCGGTCCCAGGTACCACCAGGTCCGGTCACATGCGGCCGGGTCGTAGTAGGCGGTCTGGAAGGCGAACACGCCGGGCCGCTTCAAGCTGCGCGCGATCGCGGCGAAGGCGTCCATCGGCTGCCCCAGGTGCTCGATGACCTCGCACGCCACCACCACGTCGTACCCTGCCGCCGGCAGCTCGGTGCCGACGAAGAACTCGCGGCCGAAGCGCGGCGAGATCAGGTCGCTGCCCCAAGCCCGCAGTTGCAGGTCGCGCCGCGCGCTTTCGACAAAGCAGCCCATGCCACAGCCGAAGTCGAGCACGTCGAGCTGGCTCGGGTCCTTGCCAAGCAGGTAGTTCGACAGCATCACCAGCCGCAGTGTCTGGCCGACGCGGCCGTGCCAGTCGGGATCCTGATGCTTCCAGTAGTCGTCGTCGTACAGCCGGGCGTGGTCGGCCTGGTCGTGCTGGGTGCAGAACAGGAACTCGCAGCGCGTGCACTCGTAGTACGGGCAGTCGTCGGGCGCAGCGGGGATCGGTTGGCCGGTCAGCTTGGACTGCGGCAACGCAAACGCAATCTTGGTCGGACCGCCGCAGATCTTGCAGGCCACGGCCGGCGCGAGCGCCGGGGGCGCCTTGCCGCGCAGCAGGTCGGAAAGGAAGGTCATGCGTGACTCCGGGTGAGCTGCCGTACGCGCGCGGCCACGCCGGCCGGCGCGATCGCGCGCAGGCAGGCGCTTTCGCGCTGGCCGGTCAGCCGGCACGGCGTGTATTCGCTGCGCCAGCAGGGCGCACAGGGGAAGTCGGCCGGGGCGGGCGCGACCACGGTCACGGTCGGGAAGCGGCGTGTGCGCACCGCGCCGTCGATCGGACCGAAGATCGCGACCACCGGCTTGCCGAGGGCGGCACCCAGGTGCACGAACGACGAATCGGGCGCCACCAGCGCGTCGCATTGCGCCGCCACCGCGAACGAGCGGCGCAGCGGCAGCACCACCTTGTGCCGGTCGGGACCGTCGAAGCCGGCGAACGGCTGGCTATCGAACAGCAGCACGCAGTGGTCGCGTGCCAGCTCGCCGGCCAGTGCCTCGACATGCGGGTAATCGCGGTAACTCTCAGCCGAATGCAGCTGGATGCCGACCACCGGCCGCTGCTGCGGGTTGAGCGCTGCAAGGTGGGCGCGAGCGAAGTCGGCCTCGTCGGCCGCGACGACGTAGTGCGGGGCATTGCCGTGGCGCGCCAGCGCCGCGCTGTCCACGCCCATCGCCGCAGCGAAGATCTGCACGCGATCGCGGCGCACGTTCGGCTGCTGGCGCGATTCGACCCGCGCCGCCGGGCAGTCGGTGAGGTCGAACCACTGGCGGTAGCCGGCGGGGTCGAGTTCGGGCGCCTCGATGTCGATCAGTTCCACATCCGGATTGCCTTCGAACAGCGCAAAGAAGCCGCGTGGCAGCGCAAGATGGATGGGGGTGGCCGGGTGCCGCGCGCGCAGGGCGCGCAGGCCGGGCGTCATCATCAGCAGGTCGCCCAGGCCGCCCATGGCGCGCGTGACGAGGATGCGGTCGGCCACCGCGCCCGGCGCCGTCGGCGCCAGCACGCGGCGGGCCGGGCGTCCGTACTGCAGGTAGTAGGCGAGCGCGAAGTGGCCCCAGCGCAAGGCGCGATCCAGGCGCAGCCAGCGCACCGGCCGCAGGCGTCCGATCGCGTCGCCGCCAACACGCAGCGCGAACTGCAGGCGCAGCGCGGCCGGCATGTCCGAGCGCAGCAGCGTGCGCAGCGTGCCGCGGTAGGTCACGCGCGCCTGCTGCACGAACCACGCGCGCTCGGTTTCGTCGAAGTAGACGTCGCTCAGGCCGCGCCACAGCAGCGCACGGTACTCGGCCACGCGTCCCATCAGGATCAGCGCGGCCATCAGGCGCCGGTAGATCTGCGGCCGCAGGCGCCGGTCCGGCAGCAGGTAGGGCCGCAGCGCGTAGCGGACCGCGATCTGCGCCGCCTCGTCGGTGCGGCCGAGCGTGGCCAGCAGCAAGGCCTCGGTCGCGCGCAGGGCCTGGTGCACGCCGGCGAAGCGATGCGCGCCGCTGCGGTAGGCCAGGTGCAGCGTCTGCTCGACGCGGTCGAACAGATGCTGGCGCAGCAACGCGTCGGCCCAGCGCTCGAGCCCCTGGAACCATTCGATCGTGAACGGTTGCCCGCGTGCCTGCAGGGTAGCGTGCAGCGCCAGAAACTGGCGCTGCAGGCGCTCCACGTAGACGATCAGGCGAGTGCGGTTGGCTGCCGCCACCGTGTCCAGGCGGTCGGCTGCGCTCGAGGCGATCGACAGGAACACATAGCGGTCGAGCAGCGCTTCGCCCTGAAAGCGCGCATCGCGCACGCGCCACTGGTCGAAGGCCGCGGCATCGTGCCGCTCGAAGGCCAGGTGGCGCAGTGTGCGCAGGTCGGGCCCAACCAGGGCCGGTACGCGCAAAGCGGTGGCCGTATCGAATGGGGTGGTGTCGTCCGGCATGTCGGCCCTAGGCCGCGGCAACAGCGCGCGCGATCTGCGCCGCTTCGTCGCGCGCCAGCGTGCGCAACGCTTGCAGGCGGATCGTGTCGCGCACGGGCACAGACCGCTCCAGCAGCGCTGCCGCCGCCCCGGCCGCGCCGCGCAAGTCGCCGACCTGGGACAGGCACAGCAGACGCCGGTAGGCGGCCTCGTGCCACAGATCGGCGTTGCCCTCTTCGACGATCGGTGCGTAGCGCGCGGCGGCCTCGACCAGTTGACCATCATGTTCGAGACACACGGCGTGCCAGTAGCGTGCGTGCTCGACCGTGGCGCCGGCGCATGCAGAGCGATCCGCCAGGTCCAGCAGCGCCGACAAGTGCTCGCGCCCGGCCTGCATGTCGTGCGCCTCGATCGCGATCCAGCCGAGCCGGAACAGCGTCTCGATGCGCAGAAACGGCTCCGCGGGCTGCGCCATGAGCTGCCGATACAGCGGTTCGGCGGAGGTGGGCTGCTGCGCGAGTTCGAGGCACCAGGCGGCATTGAAAAGCGCCGGCGAACGTCCGCGCAACGGATCGGGCGGGCAGGCGAGGTAGGCCGCCGCCGCCGCGAGGTAGTGCCCCGCCTGCTGTGCCGCGACCGCACCCGTCCAGGCCGCCGCGTGCTTGGTTGGTGCGATGCCGATAACCAGCGAGTCTTTCACGCGGTCCAAACGTTTCCAACGGTCACTGGCGGCATGCACCGGGCCGTGTGGAACGGTGTGCTCGATGCCGATTCAGGTCGTGAGAGCGCTGCACGATTCGGGCCCGACCGAGGGGGCAGCGCGCGACCTTTCGTCGCACCGCGCGAAGGCGTCGCTCGGGGAAGGCCGATGGGACATCGGCGAAGGCGCAGCCCGCCGGTCCGGAACCGGCGGCGCGCCGCTCAGCGCCGCATCGGGCGCTTGGCGAGCTTGCGTTGCAGCGTGCGCCGGTGCATGCCGAGCGCGCGCGCTGCGGCCGAGATGTTGCCGCCGTGCTGGGCCAGCGTGCGCTGGATGTGCTCCCAGGCCAGCCGGTCCACCGAGATCAGATGCTCGCCGTCCGGGTTGTCGGCAGCGCGCTGTTTCATGGCCTTGGCGTCGGCCACGCCGAACGAGACCTCGATCGCATCGGCATCGACCGGCTTGATCAGGTAGTCGTTCGCCCCTTTCTTGACGGCTTCGACAGCGGTGGCGATGCTGGCAAAGCCGGTCAGCATCACGATGCGCGTCTCCGGGTCGGCTTCGTGCAGTTTCTGCACCAGCGACAGGCCCGACGGGCCGGGCATGCGCAGGTCGACCACCGCGTACTCCGGGCTGAAGTCGCGCAGCAGTTCGATCGCCACCGGCACGCAGTCGGCAGTGCGCACCTGGTAGCCGCGTCGCTCGAACGCGCGGCCCATCGCCCAGCGGCAGGACTCATCATCGTCGACCAGCAGCAGCGTCGGACGATCATCCTCTCGCGCCGCCGCGGGCGCGCTGGCTGGGCTATCCGGCATGGCTGTCCTCGCGATCTCGACTTTCATTGGTCAGCCTTTGCCGGTCGGCAACACCACGCGCGCGCAGGTGCCGCCGCCGTCGCGTGGCAGGTAGGCGAGGCTGCCGCCAAGCCGGGTGATGGTCATGTTGGTCAGGTACACGCCGACGCCGTTGCCGAGCTGCGCCGGCTTGGTGGTGACGACCGAGTGGCCGAGCTTGGCGAGCACCTCGGGCGCAATGCCCGGGCCGCGATCGAGCACGTCGATCCGCGTCTCGGTAGCAGAGCAGCGCAGGCGCACCTCGATGCCGCTCGGGGACGCATCGGCCGCATTGGTGATCAGGTTCATCAGTGCCTGTCGCAGGGGCGCGCTGGTCTCGATCAGGCAGTGCTCCGGGCACTCCATGGTCACTGCCAACGGGACGCTCGGGCGCATCGGACGAAAACGTTCGACCAACTGCTCCAGCATCTGTCGCGAGGACACCCAGCACGTTTCGTTCAGTCGATGGGCGCCGATTGCCGTGACCATGTCGCCCATCGAGTGCTTGCAGGCCTGCACCGCATCGGCAATCGCCTGCAGGCTGGCCTTGCGGTCGGCCTCCGACAGCCGGCAGTCGCGCAGGTCGCTCACCAGCACGGAGATCGTCGTCAATGGGGTGCCCATCTCGTGCGCCGTGCCGGCTGCCAGCGCGGCCAGGTTGACCGCCGATTCGCTGCGCGCCTCGCGCTCGCGGACCAGCGCCTGCGCCTCGCAGAAGCGGCGCGTGGTCTGCGACAGGCGGAACCCGAAAAACGCCACGATCGCGCTGAACAGGACGAAGTGCGCCAGCAGCGCCAGTGCCTCCATCCGTTCATGCTCGACGCCGGGCGGCACGAACCAGATGTCGTGATGAACGCTCATAAGCAGCAGGTACAGCGCGAGCGCAACTGCGAGCGCGGCCGCGATATAGGCACGCTTGAGCACGAGCGCAGCCAGCCCGACGTAGAGCACGAACAGATCGGCGAACGGGTTGTGGGCCGACCCGCCGAGCCAATAGATGATGTTGCTCAGGCCCAGCATGTCGACCATCAGGTGCGTGAAGAACTCACCCTCGGTCACGCTGCGCGGCTGATCGAGCCGGTGGAACAGCCAGACGTTGGCTGAAACCAACAGCGCCAGCCCGATCAACAGCGGCGCCATGGGCAGCGCGGCATTGAACTGGGTCATCAACATAACGAGCGCGCCCAGTAGTGAGACCGCCGCCACGGCGCGCAGCAATCCCAGGTTCCGCAACTGGGCGCGCAGCGCGCTGTCGCCTCCGGCAGGCTGAGCCGCTTTCGTCCCCGGCAGCCACCCGCCCAGGCCTGCCCACAGCGAGCGCGCCTGCGACAACTTGACGCGCGGCAATGCGCCGCGCGTCAACGTGTCGTCTTTCCGGATGGCACTCATCTGTTTACGTTTCGATTACCGAAGAAAGGGGACTGACTACCACCCGGAGGCTAGTGACGGGTACGTACGGGTGGTTGATCCAGCTTAAGGGAAAGGGTCCCGGTAGTAAGAAACATGGCGTGAGATTGGACTTTTGATGGGAAGCGGTCCCGATAGTAAGAATCGATGCGTCGGGGTGGGTCTTTTTACTAGCGCGTTGGCCTCAAAAATGAGAATTCGAGCGAAACATGAAGAGCAACTCACCTTCACACAACAGCTGGAGGGCTCGATGAGCGACTTGACACTGACCTCGCGGTGCGCTGGCGATACGGCGTTGCACAGGTTGGCCTGGCTTGGCGTGCTGGCGGGCGCCGCGATCGCCGCCATGATGGCCACCGGCACGGCACACGCGCAGACCTGCGTGCGCACCCTGACGGCCAACGTGGTGACGATCGACATGCCGATCGTCAACAACCGGCTCGGCGCGTCCAACGTCAACGGCATGATGTTCGCGCTGCGCGAGGACATCGTCTCGATCAGCGCCAGCAACACCGACATCACGGCACTGACCACCGACCCGATCACCGGCGTGCAGCGCCGCAACGCCAAGTTGCGCGACGACAAGCGGCCGCGGCCGCTGGTGCTGCGGGTGGCCGAGGGCGACTGCCTGAACGTCAGCTTCCAGAACCTGGTGTCGCCGGTGCCCAATCCGCTGAACGCGCCAGTCGATCGCGACGGCATCGGCAACGACCCGAACCCGGTCACCGCCGACGGCATGCCGCAGATCCCGACCTTCGTCGACGAGCAGGTGCTGGATCGCCGCACCAGCTTTCATGCTGCCGGCATGCAGTTGCGCGGCAGCATCGCCAGCGACGGGTCGTTCGTCGGGCGCAACGCCTCGAGCCTGATGGCCCCGGGCCAGAGCACCACCTACCAGCTCTACGCGGAGAAGGAGCAGGTCTACCAGGTGATCAGCAAGGGGCCGATCGTCGGTTCCGACGCCAACCAGGGCAACGTCTCCAACGGTCTGTTTGGCCAGATCATCGTCGAGCCGCGTGGCGCGCGCATCTATCGCAACACGGTCACCGAGGAGGAACTGCGGCTGGCCACGCGCACGGCAGCGGCAACCTCTGCCAATTGCCCGCGGCTGGGCGACGTCGCGGGTACGACGACGACCGGCAAGGGGAGGAACGTCACCACCGTAGCCATTCGGTACTGCCTGACGACGGCTGGCCATCCGGTGCTCAACTACGAGGCCGTCTATCCGAACACCGCCCCGTGGACGCAGGAAGGCCGGGCGGGCCGCACCGTTCTAAACATGATCCAGAACAACCGGATCGTGCATACCGAAGTGGATGCGGTGGTCGCCGGCCCCAATGCCGACGGCTCGTTCCTTGCCAGCACCTACCCGCTGGAAGCCGCCGGCAAGCGCAACCCTGCGTATCCGAACCGCCTCGAACCGTTCCGCGACTTCGCGCAGGTCTGGCATGACGAAGTGGCGACCGCGCAGGCGTTCCCCGGCTTCTACAGCGCGGGCTTCATCCCGCCGGGCGGCGTCCAGGATCCGCTGACCCACGTGTTCGCCTACTTGCTGAAGGGCGTGCGCGACAAGTTCATGATCAACTACTTCAGCGGCGGCATTGGCACCGAGATCCTGTCGAACCGCCTGGGCGTCGGCCCGATGTACGACTGCCTGACCTGCGCCTATGAAGAATTCTTCCTGACGCACTTCACGGTCGGGGAGGTTGGCCAACTGGTCGATATCCCGGCCAACGCCGGCCTCGAGACCATCACGCCGCAAAACGTGCTGAACATCCTGCTGGCGATCAAGGCAGGCAATCTGGGGACGCTGAGCGCCGCTGAGCTTGAGTTCGTTGCGTCGCTGGGTCCGAAGGCGACCAAGCCGTTCTATCCGGGCGATCCATCGTCCGTCAACCACAGCTACGTCGGCGACTTCGTCAAGTTCCGCAACACCCACAACGGCTTCGAGCAGCACGTCTTTCATCTGCACAACCACCAGTGGCTGTACAACCCGAACGACGACAACTCGAACTACCTCGACGCGCAGGGCATCGGCCCCGGCATGGGCTACACGTATGAGATCGCCAATGGCGGCTCGGGCAACCGCAACAGGAGCGCGGGCGATGCGATCTACCACTGCCACTTCTACCCGCACTTCGCGCAGGGCATGTGGTACATGTGGCGCATCCATGACGTGTTCGAGACCGGCACCAAGCTGCAGGTCTCGGGTAACGGCTTCCACACGGTGCCGTTTGCTCTGAAGGACGGCACGCCCGCCGCCGGCGCACGCGCGCTGCCTGACGGTGAATTGACGGTCGGCGTGCCGATCCCGGCGGTCGTGCCGCTCCCGGGCAAAGGCCTGGCGCCCATGCCAGCTGCCGGCGTGACCGTGATGGCAGTGGACCGCAATGGTGCCGCCCCCGGCGGCACCTCGAGCGTGGCCAAGCTTGACTACGCGGCGATCGCAGGCGCAGACGGCAAGTTCGGCACGGCCGACGACGTCAACCCCGGCTATCCGTTCTGGATCGCCGGCATTGCCTGCGGCGCCAACGATGTGAACTGCGACGAAGGCATTGTCGGCCAGCGTCCGACCACGCCGCCGCTGGACATGGTGACCAAGGCTCAAGCGCAGGCCATGGTCCATCCGGTCACCGGTGTGGAGCCATTCAAAAGCTACTCGGCCGCGATGAAGACCAACTTCGTCAACCTGGCCGGCGACTACACGCAGATGCACGGCGGCCTGCCGCGCCACGCACTGCATGGTGTCGCCGCGGGCGGCGAGGCTGGCCCGACGATCGCTGGCGTGGTGAGCCCGGTCGACCTGACCAAGTTCGTCAAGAAGGCGAAGCCGGTGTACTTCCCCGAGGGCGGCACCGAAATCGAACGCGCCGCGATGTCGTTCCATTCGCGCGGCAACATTGCAACGCAGGCGGTGCGGACCGACGGTCAGATCGTGAACTCTACGTTCCGCGTGAACAACAATCCCGCGGTGCCCGGCGGTGCGTTCTCCGACCCGTGCACGGACGATGCCGGCAATGCGGTGCAGTCCAACGGCACCAATCGCTGGTTCAGCAACAGTTACGGCAGTCCGCTGATCTCGCTGCCGGGTGGCCCCTTCGGCGCCTATTCGCCACGTGTCTACAAGGGCGTGAACATCCAGTACGACGCGGTGCTGAACAAGGTCGGCTACCACTACCCGCAGCAGCGCATCGTCGCGCTTTGGGAAGACGCGATCCCGGTGATCGAGAAGATCAAGCCGGGCGAGCCGCTGGTGATGCGGATGAACACGTTCGACTGCACGATGTACCACCACACGAACCTCGTGCCCGAGACGTTCGAGATGGACGACTACCAGCTACGCACGCCGACCGACATCATCGGCCAGCACATCCACCTGCCAAAGTGGGATCTGACCACGACCGACGGCGCGGCCAACGGCTGGAACTATGAAGACGGCACGCTGGCCGCCGGCGCGATTCGCGAGCGCATCGAGGCGATCCGCGTGTTCAACGGCTGCACGGCGGGCGAGCACGACGAGTTCCGCTGCCCTGAGGCGCTGCAGCATCCGTTCTTCCCGGCCGCTGGCCCCGGTGGCAACAATTGGCTGGGCTCGCGCATCACGCTGCAGCGCTGGTTCACCGACCCGGTGCTGAACGTCCAGCACGTGGATCGCGGCCTGGGCGTGATTTTCACGCACGACCACTACGGCCCGTCGACGTTCCAGCAGATCGGCCTGTACTCGACCGTGCTGGTCGAGCCGGCGCGCTCGACCTGGGCGCACAACGAAACCGGTGACCAACTGGGCTGCAACACCCCGGGCGAGTACCCCGGCCTGAGCTCGGCGACGGCGCGGGCCAACGACAACAACGGTTGCCGCAACGATGGTGGCCCGGTCTCGTGGCAAGCGGTGATTCGCACTGGCGACATCGATAACGACGGAAAGAATGACAGCTACCGCGAGTTCTACGTCGAGTACACCGACTTCCAGCACGCCTACGAGGCGGGGGTCTACGTCGGTGCCGGCACCAAGGGCGAATACAACGGCGACTTCGACGAAAAGGCGTACTTGGCCTTCAGCCCGGCCCTGCAGGACCTGTTTTATCCGAAGGCCCACCCCGGCCCGGCGGACACGCTCTTCCCGGCCGGCCTCGACACGTTCCGGTTCGCGATCGCCCCGCCGCTGATCAAGCCGGTGATGCCGGTCTTCCCGGACCTGGTGCTCGACAAGGCGGTGCTTCCGTCGACCGGCGCGCTCGCGAGCGTGCTGGGCGGGACGGTGCAGGTGCCCGAGTGCATCCAGCGTCCGTGCCCGACGTCGATCGACTTCCTCGAGCCGGGCATGTTCGTCGTCAACTATCGCAATGAGCCCGGCGCGCTGCGCGTGTACGACCCCAACAAGGCCGGGCCGGATGCGGCGGCCGGCAAGGACTGCTCGCCGGCGAACCCGGATCGCACCGGCTGCGGCGCGCAGGCCGATGGCCTGGCGGGCGACCTCGCTTACGTGTTCTCGTCGCAGATTGATCGCAAGATCCCGGCACTGAACCGGATGCCAGCCCGGGGCGACATCGCGACCACGCAGCCGGAGGCCATCGTGAAGCTGCCGCCGACCAACATCGCCGCGACCACGTTCCCGCCGCACGTCAACGTGGCCGGCTTCGACGGCAAGGATCCGTTCACGCCGATGCTGCGGACCTACTCAGGCGACCGTGTCCGCATCAAGGCGCAGGCCGGTGGCGATGAGGAGGAGCACAGCGTCTCGATCCACGGCATGAAGTGGCTGAAGGCCGGTTCCGGCTTCGGTCGCGCGCCGAACTCAGGCTGGGTCAACCAGTCGGCCGGCGGCATTTCCGAGCAGTTCGCGTTCGCCTCGCCGGTGTTCATGGACTTCGGTCAGCGCGCTGGCACCGCCGACTACCTGTACATGATGGATGCCCATCAGGACGGCGTGTGGCACGGCAACTGGGGGATCATGCGCAACTACAACACGTTGCAGGCCAACCTCGTGGCGCTGCCGAACAACCTGCGCCCGGTGCAGCCACTCAACCGCGCTTCGTTCCAGGCGGGCGATCGGGCGGTGTGCCCGGTGGGCGCGCCGGTGAAGCGGTTCGACATCACCGCGGTGGCGGCCAACCTGGCGTTGCCGGCCGTGCCGGGCGTCACCGTCACGCCAACCGGTGGGCAGGTGCTGCGCGCCGGTACGCCTGACGCGCAGGCGGTGCCGAACGTCGCCATCAACACGCTGCACGCTGGCGGCCCGCTGACCGGACCGGGCACGCTGGTCTACAACCCGCGCACCAGTTCCGTCCGCGGCTTCGCGCAGGGCGTCACGGTGAACGAGCAGGGTCCGTTGCATGACCCGACCGCGATGATGTATGTGCTGACGAGCGACCTGAACGCGAATGGCACGCTGAAGGCCGGCGTGCCGGTCGAGCCGCTCGCGTTGCGCGTCAACGCCGGCGACTGCGTGGAGATCACGCTGAGCAACCGACTGCCTGCGGTGGCGTCCGACCTGCCGAACTACAACACGATGCGTCTGACCAACAAGCGCGATCGTATGAATGTGGAGGGCTCGACCTACTTCGGCGTCAACCTGATCCGTCCGTCCAGCCACGTGGGCTTCCATACGCAGCTGCTGGAGTACGACGTGACCAAGTCCGACGGCATGAATGTCGGCATCAACCCGGTGCAGACGGTCGCACCGGGCGGCACGCCGAAGACCTACACGTTCTACGCGGGCGACCTGCGCCTGGCCGAGTTGCCGCAGATCGGCGACCCGACCCGGTTCAACCTCGACGCCGTGCTGGCGACCGCGGTGGAGTTCGGGCCCGTCAACGTGTTGCCGGCCGACAAGGTCAAGCAGCCGCAAAAGGCGCTGTACGGCCAGATCGTGGTGCAGCCGCGCGGCGCAACCTTCACGAACCTGCCGGGCACCCGCCTGCAGGCCGTCGTGACGGCACCGGCCCTGGGCCTTCAATTCACCAACATTCTGACCAACACGCTGCCGGCCACGCAGGCGCAGACCTACCGCGACTTCAGCCTGATCTGGGCAAAGATGCACAACCAGCGCTATGCCTCGGGCAACGCGGTGCAAAACGAGTCTGAAGAAGGTGCGGGCACGCCAGAAAATCCGCCGCACACGATGCACTCGGTCGCGAACTACAAGGCTGATCCCACCTTCTTCCGCTTCGGCATCTCGCCGCTGTCGGCGGCGGGCAATGCGGCTTGCGCCGGTCCGATCACGGCACCCTTCAACGGTCCGGCCAGTACCCCGACCTGCTTCGGTGCGGTGGTCAATGCGGGCAGCCTGTTCAGCAACACGATCGCAGTCCCGGCGGGTGACCCGGCCACGCCGATCTTCGTGGCGCAGGCAGGGCAGCAGTTCCGCATCGGCATGACGGTGCCGAATTCGAGCAACCGTGCCACCACGTTCCAGCTGCATGGACACGTGTGGCCGCGCGATCCGTTCCTCGCGCTGTGGATCGACGCCGGCGGCTTCCCGCTGAACGCCAACATCGACAACGTGGGCTCGGTGCGGATCGGCGACAACCCGATGCAGTTCTACATCGGAGCGCAGGAAAGCCTGATCGGCTCGTCGCACTACGTGATCAAGCCGGTCAACGGCGCGGGCGGTGCCGGCCGCGTTCCAGGTGACTACCTGTTCCGCGACGCTGCAAGCGCCGGCATGGGCGGCGGCGCGTGGGGCATCCTGCGGGTCCAGTAGATGAGGCGCGTACACAGCGGGTCGAGTAAGGCGCGATGACCCGGTAGATCGGGCCGGGGATCCAACCCGGCGCGGAACAAAGGGAAGGGTGCGGGCTTGCAGAGCTGCACCCTTTCTTGACACTCCGCACCCGGTGCGTGAGGGAGATGAGGATGAAGTTGGAACTGCGCGGTTTCCTGGGACTTCTGTGTGCCGCTGCCGTGGGCGCGGCCGCTGCCACGTCCGCGGCGCCCGCCGCGCCGGCTGCGCCGGCTGCCAAGGCAGCCGCGCCTGCCAGTACATCACGCCTGGTGAAAGACGGCGTGGTGATCGACTTCGAGGCGCGCCCGCTCGAAGGCAGCGAACTGGTGGAAGGTGCGCTGACCGAGGTGCGCTTTCGCTTCAGCGACGAGCGCACCGGTGCGCCGGTGCGCGGCAGCCGGCCCGCCGCGTGGCTGGACGTCGGCGCCAACATCCAGGCCCAGGCCGGCGGTGCGCAACGCCAGTGCGTGGAGAAGATCGGCCTGTACCTGAAGGGCGCGGTCGGCATCCGGCCCCTGGTGGACATGAACGGCTACTACCTGCTGGTGATGAACAACGATGCCAGCATCACGGTGATCGATCCGATGGTGTCGATGGCGGGCCGCACCAGCACGCTCACCACGATCCAGCTCAAGCGTCCCGCCGTCGACTGGGTCAACCACGGCGACCTCAAGCGCCTGTACGTGAGCATGCCGAGCGCCGGCCAGGTCGCGGTGGTGGACACCGAGACGTTTCAGGTCGTGGCCAGCATCGACGCCGGCGCCGATCCGACCCGAATCGTGCTGCAGCCGGATGGTCGTTACCTGTGGGTCGGCAACAATGCCCGCGATGCGGCCGCCAGCGGCATCACGGTGATCGACACCCGCGATCGCAAGGTGGTGATGCAGACCCAGACCGGTCGTGGCCACCATGAGATTGCCATCTCGCCTGACAGCCGCCGCGCGTTCGTGACCAACCGCGACGATGGCACGGTCACCGTGTTCGATATCGCCACACTGAAGAAGATCAAGGACGTGACGGTCGGCGCGGTGCCGCTGTCGGTGGCGTATTCGACGCTGTCGCGCGCGGCGTATGTGTCCAACGGCAAGTCGGGCACGATCAGCGTGATCGACGGCGCCCGGCTCGAGGTGGTCAAGACGATCGAAGCCAAGCCCGGCCTCGGGCCGGTGCGATTCACGCCGGACGGCCGTTTCGCGATGGTGGTCAACACGCCCCAGAGCGTGGTGCACGTGATCGACCCGGGCACCAACGAAATCATCCACAGCCCGAAGGTGCAGTCGGACCCGTTCCAGGTCTCGTACACACAGGGCTTCGCCTATGTGCGCGCGCTGTCGAGCGAGCGGGTGACGATGATCAACCTGACCTCGCTCGGGGTGGGCAAGGAGCCGATCGTGCAGAGCTTCGCTGCCGGCAGCTATGCGCCCAAGATGGGCGGCGACCTGCCGCTGGCCGACGCGGTGGTGGCCGGCCTCGGCGAGGCGGCGGCGTTCGTCGTCAGCCCGGCCGACAACGCAACGTATTTCTACATGGAAGGCATGAACGCGCCGATGTCCAGCTACCCGAGCCGCGGCAAGCTGGCACGCGCGGTCACCGTGGTCGATCGCAGCCTGCGCGAACTGGAGCCGGGCGTGTACGCCGGGCGCTTCCGCATGCCCGCCGCCGGCACCTTCGACGTCGCCATGTCGCTCGACCAGCCGCGCATGGTCCATTGCTTCTCGACCCAGGCCAAGGTCAATCCGCAGCTCGAAGCGCTGCGCCAGACGGTGGCCGTCGAGTTCCTGCCGCAGGGGCGCAGCTTCAAGCAGAAGGACGTGGCCAAGGTGCGATTCCGCGTGATCGAGGGCACCGGGGTGCCGAAGGCCGGGTTGAAGGACGTGATCGTCCGCTACTTCCTGGTGCCGGCGTCGCCGCCGCGCGACGCGATCGCAAAAGAGGTGGCCGACGGCGTCTACGAGGTCCCGGTGGAGTTGGAGGAGACGGGCGCCTACTACGTCTTCGTCAGCGTGCCATCGCTCAAGCTCGGTTACAACGACAGCGGCTTCCTGAGCCTGATGGCGCGCGCCGAGCCCGGTTCGCCGCCCAGGCCGCGCATGTCGGACAAATAGGGCTGAGCACGCTGAACTGCCAACTGCTCACGAACTTCGTTCCAAGGGGACCCCGCTTGAAGCATCGATTGATCCTGCTTTCGACCACGCTGCTGGGCGCGCTCGCGCTGCCGGCCCTGGCATCCGACCCGCATGCTCACCACAAGCATCACGCGCCCGCCGCCAAGGACACCAAGGCCAGCACCGTAAAGGTCCGCTACGACGACTCGGCGCTGCTCGACCAGGCCGGCAAGTCGCTGAAGCTCAAGTCGGAGGTGATGGCGGACCGCATCGTGGTTCTCGACTTCGTCTTCACGACCTGCACCACGATCTGCCCGGTGCTGACGGCCACCATGGTGCGCGTGCAGAACGAACTCGACGCCAAGGCGCGCGAGGACGTGCGCATGGTCACGATCACGGTCGACCCCGCGCGCGATACGCCGGCGCGCATGAAGGAGTACGGCGACAAGATGGGCGTGAAGCCGGGCTGGGTGTGGCTCACCGGGCCGACTGGCCGCGTGAACGAAGTGCTCAAGGGCTTCGGCGCCTACGCGCCGAGCTTTGAGGACCATCCGCCGTTGATTTTGGTCGGCGACGCGCGCAGCGGACAGTGGACCCGTTTTTTCGGCTTTGCCGATCCGAAGGACGTGATCGCCAAGGTCAATGAACTGCGCGCCGCACGGGGCACGGCCACGCATGCCGGACACAAGCACTGACAGGACGATTCGATGAACACGCGGCTACTTTCCCTTCCGCTGGCGCTTGCACTGGCGGCGGCGTCCAGCGGCCTGCTGGCGCACGACGGCCATGCCAAACCATCCGCCGGCACGGCGCCCGCAGCCACCGCAGCGCCGACAGCGCCGATCGCGCCGATGGCAAAGCCCAAGCGCGATCCGCAGGCCTACTTCTCCGACCGCGAGTTCTTCACGCAGGACGGCCAGAAGCTGCGCTTCTACTCCGACGTGCTCAAGGGCCGTACCGTGGTGCTCAGCACGATCTACACCCATTGCGACGGAGCCTGCCCGCTGATCACCCAGCAGCTGAACCAGGTCAGGAACAACCTCGGCGACAGCTTCGGCAAGGACATCTTCTTCGTCGTCATCAGCAGCGATCCCGAGCGCGACTCGCCGCAGGCGCTGAAGAAGTACGCCGCCAAGCATTCGTCCGACGGCCCGGGCTGGATCTACCTGACCGGCCGCAAGGGCGACGTCGACTTCGTGCTGCGCCGGCTCGGCCAATGGGCAGCCAACATCGAGTCGCACTCGACGCAGTTGATCGCGTGGAGTTTCATCACCGATCGCGGCCGCAAGATGCTGCCCAATTTGCCGCCGGAGATGCTGGCGACACAGATCAAAATGCTCGCCAGCACCGACGGCCTGCCGCTGTCCGAACTGCCGGCGCTACGCGCCGACTGAGCCGCCATGGCCTCGCTCGGCGCGTCAGGGTGGGCGCGCGCGCTGGCCGCGACGCTGCTGGGCGCGCTGCTGCCGGCGGCGCAGGGTGCACCGCTGACGCCACTCGAGGCGGCGGGCAAGAAGGTCTACACGGAAGGCATCAGCCCGACCGGCAAGCCGCTGCGCGCCATCGTCGCGCAGGACCTGCAGGTCGACGGCGCCACCTTGCCCTGCGCCAACTGCCACGGCACCGATGGCCTGGGCCGGCCCGAGGGCAGCGTCAAGCCGTCGAATGTGACCTGGACCGATCTGGCCAAGTCCTATGGCCACCGACGCGACAACGGCCGCACGCTGCCGGCCTACACGGAGCAGACCTTCGCCGACGCGCTCACCTACGGCAAGGATCCGGCCGGCAACCGGCTCGATAGCTCGATGCCGCGCTACCTGATTTCGCTTGACGACATGGCCGCGCTGATCGCCTACCTCAAGCGCATCGAAGTCGACTTCGACCCGGGCATCAGTGCGGATCGCCTGCGCATCGGCACCCTGCTGCCCGGCAGCGGACGGCTGGCGGGGCTCGGCAGTGCGATGGGCGCGGTGCTGCAGGCGCACGTCAAGGGGCTGAATGCCAAGGGCGGCCTGTTCGGCCGGCAGATCGACCTCGTGATCGCCGAGTACACCGATGACCGCGCCACGACACTGACGAACGCCGAGCGGCTGTTCGGCGAGCAGCAGGTATTCGCCGTGGTCAGCCCGCTGACCTCGGGCATGGAGCAGGACGTCGGCGCGCTGGCCGAGCGCCTGCGCGTGCCGGTGGTGGGCCCGGTCACGTTGCGCACCCAGACCACCCAGGAGGTCAACCGCTACACGTTCTTCGTGCTGCCCGGACTGGCCGAGCAGGCGCGCGTGCTGGCCGAGTTCGCCACCAAGCAATTGAAGCTGATCGATCCGGCGGTGGCCGTGGTGCATCCGGACGATGCGGAGCTGCGGCAGGTGGGCGAGACCGCGGTCAACGCGTTCCGCGAGCGCGGCTGGAAACGCTCGGTTGCGGTCCATTACCCGGTCGGTCGCCTGCATGCACGCGCCATGGTTGCCCGCCTGCAGCAAAGTGGCGTCCAGGTGGTGCTGTTCCTCGGGACCGATGCCGAACTCGAGCAGATCGGCGGCGATGTGCGCGACGCCATCTGGACCCCGTACCTGCTGGCACCCGGCGTGCGCGTGGCGCGCGCGGCGGTTGGCCTGCCGAACACGTTTGGCGACCGCGTGTTCCTGGCCTACCCGACCCAGCCGGCCGACATCACGCGCGCCGGTGCCTCGGCCATCGCCGAGTTTCAGCGCGAAGCCGGTCTCGGCGCGCGTCATCAGCCGGCGCAGGCGGCTGCCTATGCATCGATGCAGGTGCTCGAAGAAGGATTGAAGCGCGCCGGCCGCGACCTGAGTCGTGCCAAGCTGGTCGGGGCACTCGAGAACCTGTTCAGCTTCGAGACCACGGTGACGCCGCCGCTGTCGTATGGCCCCACCCGGCGCATCGGCGCGATGGGCGGCTACGTGGTCGCGGTCGACCCCGCCACGCGCAGCCTGCGACCGGCCAGCGGCTACATCCGCATCGAGTGATCACATGCACGGCCGACGTCGACTCCTGAACGGTCTGCTGCTGGCGCTGACGGCCGCACTGGGCGCCGGCCCGGTGGCGGCGCAGAACATCCCGGGCGCGGCCGCGCGCGTCAACGGCGTGGAGATCTCGAACTTCCGCCTGGAACGCCACTTCGAGGACTACCTGAAGAACCAGCGGCGCAACGTGTCGTCGATGATCCACCCGCGCGTGTACAAGAAGCTCAAGCGCGAAGCGCTCGACCAGTTGATCGAGCGCGATGTCCTGTGGCAGGCGGCCAAGGCCGGGAGCGTGGCGGTCGACGACGCCGAACTGCAGGCGGCGCTCGCGCAGATGCAGGCACAGCTCAAGGATCGCGCGGCCTGGTCGCGCCGCCTGGCGCATGCCGGCTTCGACGAGCGCAGCTTTGCCGAGTACGTGCGTCAGGATTTGATGGGGGCAAAGTATCTGCTGCGCAGCTCGTCCGACGTGGCGCCGGTCAGTGACGACGAGGTTGCTGCGTTCTACCGCGCCAATTTGCATCGCTATCAGCAGCCCGAGACAGTGCGCGCGCGGCACATCCTGATCAAGGCCACGCCGGGCGCGGCGTCCGATGTGCGGGCCGCTGCGCGCGAGCGGATCGACGCGCTCGTGCTGCAACTGCGCGCCGGTGCCGACTTCGCCGACCTGGCGCGTCGCTACTCGGAGGACAACTCGGCGGCGGCGGGCGGCGACCTCGGCGAGGTGCCGCGAGGACGCACCGTCAAGCCGTTCGAGGAAGCCCTGTTCGCCCTGCAGCCGGGTCAGGTGTCCGATGTCGTCCCCACCCAGTTCGGCTTTCACCTGATCCGGCAGGAGGGGTTGACGCCAGCGTCGACCCGCTCGCTTGAAGAGGCCGCCGAATCGATCCGTGCGCGGCTGCTGGCGGACAAGCGCACCGCGGCCGCACGCGAGGTGGTGGCGCGTCTGAAGTCCGAGGCGCGCATCGAGCGCATTGCGCAGATCGACTGACTTGGCCGCCTGAATTCCCCCGCCTGATTCCCCTCGCCTGCTTCGGTCGCCTGCTTCAGCCGCCTGAGTCAGCGACTGCTTCCGTCGCCTAAGCCCAAGGTGCCACCCGGGATGATCGCCCCGGTTGGCATCGCCCCTCAGAACCGTTCGCCTCGGGTCGCAACCGTTGCCTGTGGCAACGGCGCGTAGGGGCGACGGCAACCGGCATGCGTCGCACTCGTGGCGCGCAGGCTCAGCGTCGCAAGACAGTCGTTCCCTCGGTGGCCGAGTTGTTCGAGGCGACCGGATCGGTCTCGGCCGCGCTGACCTCGACGCTGGTCACAATGAAGCCGCGCGTACGGGTGCCGACCGTGATGACGACCGTGGCCCGCCCACCCGCGGCGATGCTGCCGAGGGCACAACTGGTCGATGTGCCGATGGTGCAGCGCCCCTGTGAAGCGGCCACGCCCTGCAAGCTCGCACCCTGCGGCAAGCGGGCGATCAGGCTGACCTGTGTGGCCACCGACGGTCCGCGGTTAAACACCGTCGCCGTATACACCACCCGACTGGAGGCGCGCACCGGATCCGGCGAGTCGGTCAGCGCCACGCTGAGGTCGGCGCTCGGCGCCGACGGCGGCGGCGGCGGCGGCGATGGTGACGGCGTCGGTGTTGGTGATGGCGTTGGTGACGGTGACGGCGTTGGTGTTGGCGTTGGTGTTGGCGTCGGCGATGGTGTCGGCGATGGTGTCGGCGTCGGCGTCGGCGATGGCGATGGTGTCGGTGTTGGTGTTGGTGAAGGCGATGGTGTCGGCGTCGGTGTCGGTGTCGGCGTTGGCGTTGGCGTTGGCGTCGGCGTCGGGGTTGGTGATGGCGTGGGTGAAGGTGCCGGCGGCTCCGTGGTGCCCCCCTGGCTGTTGATGCGCGCCGTCGTGCCACCGACCACGTAGACCCGCTCGCTGGCGCCGAATGCCAGCCCGTAGGCGTAGCCGAACGGAATCAGCGCGGTCCAGGCCGAACTGCCGTCGGCGTTGACGCGGGTCACGCCCATCTCCGACATGTTGGCCGCCGCAAGATAGGCGTTGTCGTTCGCGTCGAGCCGCATCTGCGCATGCGCCAGCAGGGCGACGCTCGGACCGTCGGCATCGGCATTGGTCCACAGCAGCGCGCCTGCGCTGCTGAACTTCATGAAGGCGGCGCCGAACGCGCTTGCGCTGGGGTAGCCGCTGATGACCGCGGCGCCGTCGCGGCTGACTTCGACCCGCAACCCGACCATCGAATGGCTGCGCTCCCACAACGTGGCGCTGTCCGCGCTCACCTTGCGCAGCAGGCTGCCGCCATTGCTGCCGCCCGCGTAGTTCTGGTTGATCAGGTAGCTGTTGCCAGCGGCGTCGCCGGCGATGTCGCCGGCGGTCAGGCTGCTGATCGTGGCCAGCGTCCAGACGGTGCGACCGTCGCGGTCGATGCGCGCGTAGCCATTGAGGCTGCCGAAAATGGCGCGCGCACTGATCACCAGCGCACCGTCCGCGCTCCACTTGATGTTCAGTGGCGCGCCGATGCCGACCGGATCGAACCAGGCCCACAGCAGCGTGCCGTCCGGTGCGAACTTGCGCACGGTCGTGCGCTGGCCGCTGCTCGGCGAGGTGCCCAGGCCGAGCACGTAGGCATTGCCCTCGGCATCGACCAGCAGCTTGCGCGTGGAGGAACCGTCGAAGCTGCTGTCATACACGCGCCGCCACAACTGGCGGCCGTCCGGCGCGTACTTCATCAGCAGGCTGTTGGCATTGACCGGGCTCGAGTAGCCGGAGCGCACCGTACCGCTGACGAACAGATTGCCGGCGGCATCGGTGTCGACCCAGGTGGCCACTTCATGGCGCGTGGTGTCGGTGTTGTCGTGACGCACCTCCCACTGCAGCGCGCCGGCGGCGTTGCGCTTGGCGAGGTAGATGTCGCCGGCCGGGTTGTAATCCCAACGCACCGTGTAGATGTTCTCGCCAGCGTCAGCGGCGATGGCCACGCCGCCCGGGGTATTCGACCAGCCGATGGTTGCCGTGCCGGTGTCGAGCGAGCGCGCCGGGACATCACCGCCGGCAACCGGCTCGACTGCCACCTCGCCGCCGCCGCACGCGGCGATCAAGGCGAGCGCCGCGAGCGCTGCCAGATGACGGGGGAATGATTTCAGCGGCAGTGAGACATCAAGCATGTCCATCTCCTATCCGGTTGGACATCGACCACGCCCGGCGCCGGGCGCGGAAAAAGGTGCGATGCCTAGGCAATCGAGCTGCCAATCGGGTGTCTGCCGTGGAACGTAATCCCATGGCAGTGCCCCGAATTGACTCAGGGCAACGCGCTCGTCGTGCGAGGCGCGTGCTGATGCATTAGCGGGACCGGGATGGACGCAGGGGTCCACCGCATGCGTCATGTTTTGGGACGCCCGATGCAGTTCACAGTGCTTTTCTAGCTTTTCTCATTCTCGGCAAAGCGGATCGGTCAGGTCGATCGGCCTGGCCCCCAACGTGCGCCTGCGCAGTCAGCGGTTGTGTTCAAAAGGTCCAGGGCAGGTTCAACGTGAACGCCATGTCTGGCCGCTCGCCTCCCAAGCGGATGGCGACGGCGGGCTCGATGAACAAGCCGCGCGCCAGCAGCCAGGTCGCGCCGAACTGCAGCGTATAGACCTGGCGCGAGGGCGGCAGCGAGCCTGCAAGTGCGCCGGTGGCCTCGGTGCGGTAGTTGCGATAGACACCGTCGAACGTCGTGTTCAGCGCCACCAGATCGTTCAGCGCATAGGTGAGGCCCAGGGTGACAGCGAAATTCTTGCGCGCGATGCCGTTGCGATCGTCGACGCGCTCGCTCTGCAGGGCGTGCAGGTAACTGACGCCGGCAAACAGCACCGCCGGATCGGCGCTCTTGCTGACAACGACGCTGGCGCCCATCCCGCTGCTCCGGGTGCTGTCGGCGGCGGCCGTCGCGTTGAGCGAAACCAGCAGGTTGGGTAAGCCGGAACGCTCGCGCACGAGTTCACCGAGGAGCGACACGCCGGCATCGCCGCGGCCTTCGCTGCGCGACGTGCTTTGCGCCGGGCCGGTGAGCGTGCTGGTATCGATGAAACGGTCGGAGCGCTGCCAGACGTAGGGCAGACGTGCCGCGAACTGCAGGCCGTCGCGCGGGACGTAGCGGAGCACGGCGCTGGCGACCGTGGTGGTGGTCTCGGAGCGCAGGACCGGGTAGAGCGAATCTTCGTTGCGCCCGTAGGAGAAGCCGAGTTCCACGGTGCCGCTGCCCTTGCGCAGCAGGCCGCCCTGGTCGCGCAGCGCGATCGCTTCGGCCGACGGCGTGGCAGGCTGTTCGCCGATCGCGGTCGCACTCGACCCGGTCGGCTGCTGGCGTCCGCTCGTACGCACCAGGTCGTCGATCGGCAGGGGCGTACTGACCGCGCCCGAACCGGCCAGCCAGTCGATCAGCGCCCGGCGCGAGAAGCGCCACTGGCCGTCGATGTCGCGGCCGGGCAGGCGCCCGGCACGTGCCATCTGCTCGACTGCCGTCGACGGCACGCGCAACAGCTGCGCGGCCTGCGTCAGATCGAGGATCTCGTCCTGCGCGGCGACCGCGCCGCTTGCGCCGAGCCAGATCAGCAGTGCGGCGATCAGCGGCGCCGAGCGCGGCCGCGCCTGGGTGCGCTGACGGGCGAGCGCGCCGCTGGCGGCTGCGGGCGGGCTGGGTTGAAGCGTTTGACGCAGAGGGTTCATGGGTCAGCGGGTCGGTGTGAATCGTGTGGCAGACGACGTCGGGTCCGTGAGTCGCAGGGCAGCCCCGGACTCGACCGGCGGCGTCAGGCTGTGGTCGATCTGCAGCGCGTAGCGGGCGGGCCAGGCGCCGTCGTCGCGTTCGACGGTGAATATGACGCCGCGCTCGTCCGGATCGGCGGCATCGGCCCACTGCTCGACGAACCGCGTGAGCGGCATCCGAAGATTGCCCAGCGACGGATCGGCGAGGTAGGCACGGCCGTCACGCACACCCTTGAGCACGGCGAAGTGACGATAGCCGCCGGGGCGGATGAACACGATCACCGGTCGCTGAAGTTTCGACAACTGGTCGGCGCGCAGTCGAAATCCCTGGGCCTTGAAGCCGCGCTGCGCGGCGACGACCTGCAAATGGCGCAGCGACAGCCCGTTCTTTTGCAGTTCGACCAGCTGGTCGCCCGACAGCGGGGCGAACACGGCGCGCAGGATGCTCTCTTCCGTGGTCGCTTCCCCCAGGCCGAAGCTGAGGAGGGTGGCCAGGGCCGCGGCCCCGCACGAGTAGTCGCGCTGCTGGCGCACCACGCCGCGGTCGCGCAACTCGCGCATCGAGGCCACCCGCAGCTCGCGCTGCGGTTCGAGGACGGCTTGGGCCAGGGCCGGGGCGGGCGCAGCGCATGGCACCAGGAGGAGCGCAAAGAAAACCGCGGTAGCGGACAGGCCGCTACCGCGGATCGGAAGCCTGAAGCCGCGCGCGCGCAAGGGCTCGCGCGTCGATCGGTTCATCGCGTCACGGGGTGCAGGACTTGCACTCCGTGAGGACGCCCAGCTTCTTGAAGGCTGCGTTGAGACGATCGGCGTTGACGAGCGTCTTGGCGGCAAGCGATGCGAAGTAGGCCGACAGTCTCGGGGCGCTGGTCGCGTACTTGGCCGACAGGGCGGACAGTTCGGCCGCGATGTCGTAGGCGTTCAGTTCACCCGTTACTGCCTGCATCTCTTCGATCGACATCTCCTGGGCAACGATGCCCTCGAGCGACTGGATGTTGCTGGCCGAGGCCGGCGCTGCGAGCAGCGTGGCACTGACCGTCAGTGCCGCGGCTGCCGCGGCAAGTTTGGCTTTGAGCATTCGAGTTCTCCGTCCCTGAAGTGGTTGTCCTGCCGTCAACTTTTGAGCGGTGACGTAGTTGCGCGAGTGGCGCGCAAGGGAAATCTACCCCTGCCGCCACGGGCGCGGACGCGGCGAATTGCCGCATGCGGCGGCTTTTGCGACCGGCGCAACACCCAACATCGGCAGCACAGCCTTTAGCGGCGCCGCAGCCTGACCGCCACCAGCCGGCCGTCGGCGTCGACCGTCGCCTCGAGTTGCACCGCGCTGCCCACGCTGACGCCACGATCGATCCGGCCGCCCGGCTTGAAGCGGGCGCCATCCACGGCGTCGGGTGCCGTGAGCACCCCGCGCAGTCGCACACGCGCACCGACCGGGTTCGGCATCGGCGTGCCGCTCGCGTCGCGTGCGCCCGCGGCGATCCAGGCTTCAATCAAGGCGACCTGCGCATCGTCCAGCCAGGGCGGTCCATCGAAAGGCATGCGCGGCTGCGACACGCCGTGGATCCGGCGCCACAGTTCGCTTGCCCGCGGCTGGCCGGGAACGATACGGGCGCGGTCCAGGCTCGACACCGCATTGGCATAGTTGTTGAGCCGATAGCCTTCGGGCGGTGGTCCCATCAGCCCGTTGTCGGTGTGACACTTGGCGCAGCGCGCGCCGAGGATCGGTTGCACATCGGCGAAGGTCACGGGAGCCGCCGGGTCGCGCGGCGCAGCCGGCTGCGGCGGCGCGGCCGTCGCCGCGAGCGCCGGGCGCGCGGCACCGGCGACGATCCAGCGCTCGACCAGCGCGGTCTCGGCGTCGGACAGGAACGGCGGTCCGGTCAGTGGCATGCGCGGCTGGCTCTGGCCACGGATGCGCCGCACAAGTTCGCTGCCCGACGCATCGCCGGGCTTGACTACCGGCCCCTTGGCGCTGCCCTTGAGCAGCGCGTCGATCGAGTCCAGACGCAGGCCGCCGGGGGCGGCGTCCCCCTGGTGGCACAGCACGCATTTGTCGGCCAGCAGCCGTGCCACCGCGTCGGCGTCCTGCGCAGGCGCGACGGCCGGGCCGGCAGCGAGTCCGATGGTCGCTGCCCGCAGCACGATGCGCACGAATTGCGCGATCCGTACCGGAAGAGCAAAGCGCTGTGTCATGCGTCGCATCTTATCGATCACGCGGGAAGAGGGCGGCGTGGTGACCGCGGTCCGACCTGCGGACCGGTCACCGCCGCGCTGCGCCCGGTAGTGCGGTGCGCGGCGTGTAGTCGAACTGCCAGTCTGCGTAGGTCTTTGCCTCTTCGAACGTCTCTAGGCCGGCCGGGAAGCGTGCCGACTTCAGCGGCGCCTGCGTCGAACGGCTGAAGACGCCGCGGATGCGGCCATCCGGCAGCTTGACCAGCCCCCACTCGGACGAACGCGTCATCGGATCGACGTACAGCTTGCGCAGATGCCGGCGCACCTGCGGGCCGCGCTGGTCTTCGAGCAGATCGTCAAGGCTGCGCGGGAACGACGGCGTGCCGGCGCGCGTGCTGGCGTGGTAGCTGACAATGGCGCGCCGAATTTCGCTGCCCACGCGCAGCAGCTCGGCCTCGCGCTCGCGCTGCGCCTGCGTGCTCCACAACTCACCGATGCCGGCCAGCGCGACGCCGAAGACAGCGACCGCGAGGATCACGCTGAAGTAGCCGAAGCCGGCCTGCGCGCGCAAGGTGGGCCCCCGCATGGCGTCGTCACCAGTCGGCGAAGGCGACACCGCTGGCGTCGGCCCCGGGCGCACCGCTGCGGACGTCATACAGCCCGCCGCGCGCCGGATCGTTCAGCGCGACCCAGGTGGTCGCGCTTTCGGTCAACGGGTCGACCGGCACGGCGCGCAGGTAGCGGCGCTTGACCAACTCGTCCAGGCTGTCGGGATAGCGCCCCTGGTCACCGTGAAACTTGTCGAGCGCGTCGCGCATCACCGCCAGATCCGCCTTCAGCACGGTTTCCTTGGAGCGATCCAGGTGCGTGAAGTAGCGCGGCATCGCAATCGTCACCAGCAGCGCAACGATCGTCATCACGACGATCAGCTCGATCAGCGTGAAGCCGCGCGCGTGCAGCGAAGCCCGCGCCGCGTCGATCCGGCCTGGCCTCTGGGGCTGCATCGGCTGTCTCGTCACAGGCGTCACCTCACCATTGGCGGAAGGTAACGCCGTTCAGGCCAGTGCCTTCGATGCGCGAGTACACATCGAACACGTCGTCGCCTTCCTTGGGCTCGTTGGCGGTGCTGGCGTAGCTGCGCAGGCCCCAGGTCTCGGCGGCCGGCAGTCGCGCATCCGGATGCAGTGGGTCACGCGGCAGGCGGCGCAGGAAGAAGATGCGTCGCTTGTCCGGGCTGCGCGCATCCTCCACACCGTCTACCAGCACCTCGAGGGACGGCGGATAGCCGGTGGCGTTGACCTTGCGCTGGATGCGGCCCTCGTCGAAGGCGCGCTTGTAGGCATCGATTCCCTCGCGGATCTGCCACAGGCTGCGCCGCAGCTCCTGTTCCTTGGCGCGCTGCACCGTCAGTTGCGCGATCGGCACGGCAACCGACGCCAGCAAGCCCATGATCGCCAGCGTGATGACGAGTTCGATCAGCGTGAAGCCGCGCGTTCGCCGCATGCCTAGTCCTTCGTGACGTTCATCGCCAGCGGCGCGCTGGGCGTGGCGGTCAGGCGCATGCCGGCGATGCCGACGGGCGACGAGAGCACCACCTGGAACTCGGCCTTGGCAGCTGGCGCGATCGGCTTGAGCCGCAGTCTCACCAGCGGGCCTTCGCCGATCAGGGGCTGTCCGCTGCGGGCAATGCTGACCATGACCTTGCCGGCGGCGGCGTCGACCTTGTGGTTGAGCAGCGTGCTGGCCTGCCCGGTGCGCAGCAGGTCGCCTTCGTCGACGCCGAGCACCTGGAACGCCTTGGCGTCATAGCTGAATTGCAGCGTGGCGCTGGTGAGCGGGCGCTTGAGCGTGCCCACCAGGTCGACCACAACCTCGGTGCCGACTCGGGCGCGATCCGGCCCGGACCAGCGCAGCGTCACCTCGCTCGGCGGTGCCGGGGCGGCCGGATCGGCAGGTGGCGCGCCGGCCGGCGGCGCCGCCGCGATCTTGGCTGCCGCCTCGTTGTTGCCGGCCACGGCTGCGCTGGAGGGCTTGAGCAAGATCGGTTGCGAGCGAAGGGCGGCCTCGGTGCCGGACCAGAACTCGGCGACCGCGACGTCGGCGCGCTCGACATTGCGCACCACGCGTGGCGTGATCGACAGCACGATCTCGGATTTCTGGCTGTCGTCCAGGTGATTGGCAAACAGTCGGCCGAGCACCGGCATGGCACCCAGCCCCGGCAGCCCGGACGAGGCACGCCGATCGTCGTCGCGGATCAGGCCCATCAGCACCTGCGTCTCGCCGTTCTTCAGGCGCAGCGTGGTGTTGGCGTTGCGCGTGCCGATGTCATAGACGGTGGTGCCATTTTGCGTCGTGCGGCGGTTGCTCGCGTTGCTGACTTCCAGCGCCACCTTGATGGCGACGTCGTCCTCGAGGAAGACGGTCGGCTCGACCTCGAGCTTCAGGCCGACGTCCAGGTACGACACCGACTCGGTCGTCACCGGCGTGCCGGTGGAGGGGGTGACGATCGCCGAGATCACGGGCAGGCGATCGCCCACCAGGATGCGGGCGCGCTCACGGTTCTTGACCCGGATGCGTGGATTGGCGAGCAAATTGGTGTCGCCGCGCGCAGCCCGTGCGCTGATCGACACGCTCGGTGTCGGGCCGACTGCGATGTTGCCGCTGTTGATGTTGCGCAGTTCGTTCAGCAGCAGCGGCGCCGCACCGCTCGGATCGAGCAGCGTCAGGTTCAGGCTGTCCGGCCAGCGCACGCCGAGTTCGGTCAGGCGCGTGCGCGAGATCTCCAGCACCGCGACTTCGAGCACCACCTCGGGCTCGGCAATGTCCTGCGCGGCCACCAGCTTCTCCGCCAGGCGGATGGCGTCCGGCGTGTCGCGCATCACCAGCATGTTCAGCTTCTCGTCAATGTGGATGTCCTTGGTCTTGAGCATCGTCTTGATAAGCCCCAGCACCACCTTCACATCGGCGTTGGCAAGGTAGAAGGTCTTGATCACGAGGTCCTGGTACTCGCGCTGCTTGGCGGGCGTGTTCGGATAGATCAGCACGCTGTTCTCGGACAGCACCTTCTTCTCGAGTTGCGCCGGCAACAGGATCAGGTCGATCGCGTCCTCGACCGCGACGTTGGTCACGTAGATGGTGGCGCGGGCGTCGGACCGCACCTCGCGATCGAACACGAAGTTGATGCCGGTCGAGCGCGCCAGGGCGTCGAACACCTGCCTCACCGGCGCCTCGCGGAACTGCAGCGACACCGGCTTGGTCAGGCGCGATCGCATGGCGGGTACGACCAGTCCCTCCTTCTGGCGCTCCTCCTCGATGCGACGCATCAGCGCCTGGGCGTCGCGTTGACCCGGGTTCTCCACCAGGATCGTGCGCACGATGTCGCTGGCGCCGTCGCGGTCGCCTTTCTTGAAGCTGCCGTTGGCCTGCTCCAGCAGATCGCGGTGACGGCGGTCACGCTGCACATTGTTCAGTCGTGACCTGACTGAACCGGCGTCGCCGCCGAGGGCAAGCGCGCGCTCGTAGGTGACCTGCGCGTCGTCGAGGCTGCCGGCGGCGCGCATGCCGTCGCCGGCCTTGAGCAGGCGCTCGACAGCCAGGTCGCGCTGGATCAGGTACTGGGCGCGGTACTCGGCGTTGGTCGGTTCGGCCTTCACGACCTTCTCGAGCTTGGCGAGGCCTTGCTCGTACTGGCCCTCGGCGATCAGCCATCGTCCATCGTCCAGCGCCTTCTGGTTGGCGCAACCGGCCGCCAAGGCAACGGCTATCGCCAGGAAGTTCAGGGCCAGGGGGCGGAGCGTGGGTCGATTCATGATTGCGGCCGGTTCAAAGGCAGAAGCTGCTTGGCGTTCAGCGGCAGGTAGACCAGCGCAAGCTGCGCCCCCTCCTGTGCCAGCAAGCGATACACGCCGTCGATGGTGTCGCCGATCTTCACCAGCAGCACGCGCTCTCCCTGTGCCAGGTAGTAAACGGTCGGTTCGCCCTGCACATCGAGCTGCCCGAGATAGGCGAAGGTCAGTGGCGGCGGCGGTGGTGGTGCCGGCGGACCCTGGATTTCCACCGGCGGCACCGGCTTCGGCGGCGGCGCCGGCGGCGGCAGCCAGCTGTGCGGCGCGAAGACGTCACGTCTGGGCGCGACCGCCGGCTTGCGCGCCACGTCGGCCTGCGCCTGCTCCACGCGGGCGTCGCGCGGCGCCACCGAGGCCAGCGGCTTGGCGGGCGCCTGAGCCTGCACCGGCAGTGCCGTCACGCATGCGAAGAAAAGGGCGGCGAACGCGCCGCGAGACGCCACGTGCAGACCGCTGCGCTTCATCGGCTGACCTCGAGCGGGCCGATCTGCGGTGCACGCGACACATCGGCCGGCGTCTGCGCAGTGCCCGCGCTGAGCGTGCGACCGGCCCGCAGGTAAAGCGTCATCTCGATGCGGGCCTCGAGCTGTCCCTGCCCGATGCGCTCACGCTGCATGTTGATCTGGGTGATCGCGGCCGCCGGGATCTCGCTCAGCGCGGCGGCCACGAACCTGCGCATGGCCGGGTACGACGCCACCACCGGCAGCGCGATCTTGTACTGGACCATGCCCAGGGCGTCAGCCTCGACCAATCGGTACTCGCCCGCGCTCAGGCGCACGCCCTCTCGCTCGCCCACCGCGTACAGGCGACCCAGCAGGTCCGCCAGGTCGCGCTCCTGAGGAAACGTCGCCGCGAACTGCAGCAGCTGGGTGCCGGCATCGCTCGCCGCGTTACGTGCCGGACGCGCACCGGGCAGTGCTTCCAGCTCGGCGCGCAGCACGTGCATTTGCGCGCGCTGCGGTGCGATCGAGCCGGCGATGTAGCCGGTGCAAGTGGCCAGGATCGCCACCCCGATCAGGCCGACCGGCCCGATCCGATCGGCCCAGCGCCGCAATCGGCGGCGGACGGCGCCCGCATCGAAGGCCAGTCCCGGCCGCTTCATCTGGCTTGTTCCCAGGTTGCCGTCAACACGAACTGCACCGGTGCGACGCCGCCGATCGCGCGCTCCTGATGCGACTCGAGCACGGCACGCACCATCGGCGTCTGATCGCCCAGCCGTTGCATGTAGTCGAGCATGGCTTTCTTGCTGCGCGCCTCGCCGCTGATGCGCAGTGCCGAGCGGCGTGCGTCGGGCTCGATCGCCAACAGCGCGATCGCACGCGGATCGGCGGCCGATTCGACGGCATCGAACAGTTGCAGCCAGGGCAGGCGCAGCTCGAGCGAGACCATCTGCGCACGGCGCGCGGCGTCGTCGAGCCGGCCCGGCTCGATCGGCGGGCGCACGGCCACCGGCCGGCGAGGCGCCAGTTGCGCCTGCTGCAGCTCGAGCAGCTCGATCTGGTCGACCAGGTGCTGCTGCCACACTGCCAGCAGGGCAGCGACGGCGACCGCCACACCGAGCACGGCGACCCCCGCAAGCGAAACGCGCCGCGGCGGCGCGAAGTGATCGAGCTGCAGGGCGCGGCGCATCATGCGGCCTGCTCGGTGGCGCCGACTTCCGGCGCCGCCCACAACGCAGGCAGGATGCGCAGCGCGGTACCGTCGGCCAGCGCGGCCGGCAGCGACTCGGCGAGCAGCGGCATCACGCAGACCGTTTCCGGCGCGAGCGGCGCGTCGTCGAGCGCGCGCTCGTACTGAACGATGCGCTCGAGATCGGTGCCGTCTGCGATGCGCTGGCTGCGAATGCGACGCCAGCCGGGGGCCAGCAGCGCACTTACTGCCATGCCGGGCTCGCTGCAGATGAGGCGGGCGGCACCGGCGGGCAGGGCGCCGCGCGCGGCGTTGAACGCCGCCATCAGGGCAGGCTGCAGCGAGCGCGGCCGCAGATCGTGCGCGCGCAACGCGGCGCGCAGCGCATCGATCAGGTCGGTTGCCACGCCGCTGGCCAGCAGGGGTGCGCCGGGGCCGTCGGCGCTGACGCTGACCTGCCAGCGCTCGGCCGCCGGGCCGTAGACGCGGGCAAAGTCCTGCTGCGCGAAGCGGACCTCGTCGTCGTGCGTGACCAGCAGGTCGCTGGCCGGCACCAGGGTGTAGCGCACGAAGTGATTCGACAGGATCACCACGACGTCGGCCGCGCGCCGCGGCCGGGCGCTGAGCAGGGCGGCCATCGCCTCCACCGCGGCGGCCCAATCGAAGCCGTTGCCGCCGTCGACGTCAATGGCTCGCCGCTCGACCACCCGTGGCCGCGCACCGCGCGCACGACACTGCAGCAGCACGCGGCGAGGGGTCAGCAGCACCCGCAGTTCATCCCGCCACAGCCACGACACGATTGACCTCTTGTAAAGTGGTTTCGCCGCGTTTCACCAGGTCCAGCGCTGCCTGGCGCAGCAGGCGCGTGCCCGCTTTGGCGGCCGCCTCGCGCAGGGCTCGGGCGGGGGCGCGCGCCACGATCAGCTCGGCAATCTCGGGCGTCATGCGCAGCAGTTCGCCGACCGCCTTGCGGCCCTTGTAGCCGGTTCCGCGGCACACGCCGCAGCCGCAGCCGCGACGGAACTTGTAGCCGGCGACCTGCTGGCGCGTGAGCCCGGAATCGGCCAGCAGTGCGTTGTCCGGCCGGACCGGCGCCGTGCATTCTGGGCAGTTGATGCGCACCAGTCGCTGCGCCAGCACGCCGTTCAGCGCCGAGGTCAGGCTGTACGGATCGACGTTCATGTGGGTGAAGCGGCCGATCACGTCGAACACGTTGTTGGCGTGCACCGTGGTCAACACCAGGTGGCCGGTGAGTGCCGCCTGCACGCCGATCTGCGCCGTCTCCGGGTCGCGGATCTCGCCCACCATGATCTTGTCCGGATCGTGACGCAGTATCGAGCGCAGGCCGCGCGCGAACGTCAGGCCCTTTTTTTCATTGACCGGAATCTGCAGCACGCCGGCCAGCTGGTACTCGACCGGGTCTTCGATGGTGATGATCTTGTCCTGGCCGCGGTTGATCTCGGTGATCGCCGCATACAGGGTGGTGGTCTTGCCACTGCCGGTGGGGCCGGTGACCAGCAGCATGCCGTAGGGCTCGCGCGACAGCCGCCGCACGTCGCGGATGATGGTCTCGTCGAAGCCGAGCTGGGCGAGGTTCAGGCCGGCGGCCTGGTCTGCGAGCGACTGCTTGTCGAGAATCCGCAGCACCGCGTCCTCGCCGAAGATGCTCGGCATGATCGACACGCGCAGGTCGACCTCGCGCCCGCGCAGGGCGACCTTCAGACGACCGTCCTGCGGCACGCGCGTCTCGGCGATGTCGAGTTCGGACATGACCTTGACGCGTGAAATGACCTGCTGGGCTGCTTCGCGCCCCGGCACGGTGCCGACGCTGGAGATCACGCCGTCGATGCGGTACTTGATCTCGAGCCCGTCGACGCGCGACTCGAGGTGGATGTCGCTCGCGCCGGCCTTCAGCGCGTCATACAGCGTGGAGTTCACCAGCCGGACGGTCGGGTTGGTGTCCTCGCTGATCGAGGTGAGCGACAGGTCCGCGAGCTTGGTCTGCGCGGCAGCCGCGTGCGAGGGCGCCAGTGCGGCGTCGATCGCGCGCAGCGCGTCTTCCTGACGCGCCAAGTACACGGCGAGGTCGTCGCGGTGGGCGAGGGTCCACGTGAAGGGCAGCGCGATGCGCGCCTCAGCCCAGTCGATCAGGCCTGGCGCCAGAGGATCAGCGCATACCACCACCAGATCCTCACCGGCGGTGCGGCCGGCGGCGACGCGATGGCGCGCCGCTTCCGCGAACGGCAGCAGCTCGAAGTCGGGAACCAGCTCCGCCAACTGTTCGTTGGTGAATACCGGGAAGTGCAGCAGCCGGCCCAGTTGCGCCGTGAATTCGCGCGGCGGCAGCGCAGCGGACTCCTGCAGCAGCTCGAAGGTGTCGCGGCCGGTGCCCGCAGCCTGGGCGCGTGCGGATCGCAGGGCGTCGGCATCGAGCACGAGCGGCGCGTCCGGCGCGTTCACTGCAGGGTCCCGGCCAGATCGAACACCGGCACGTACATCATCAACACGATCAGCCCGATCACCGCGCCGATCGCAAGCATCAGGATCGGCTCGAACAGGCGCGTGAACCACTCGACGGCGCGCGCCATCTCGTCTTCATGAAAGGTGGCGATGCGTCCCATCAGCTCGCTCATCCGACCCGACCGCTCGCCCACGCGCAGCATCCGCAGCGCCACCGGAGTGGTCAGGCCATGGTCATGCATCGCGGCAGAGATCAGCTGACCCGTACCCACCGACTCGATCGCCAGTGCCAGTCGCGGCTGCAGTTGGGGCGGCAACATGTCGCTGCTCTGCTTGAGCGCGGCCACGATCGGCAAGCCGCTTTGCAGCAGCATGCCGAGCGTGCGATACAGGCGTGCCAGCTGGTACACGCGTAGACGATCACCGACCGCCGGGATGCGCCAGATAGCAGCCGTCAAGGCCGGCCCGAGCGACGAACGATGCAACGCGAGCGCCCCGCCGGCCACACCAAGCACCAGCGCGCCGAGGACGATCGACCAGTGGGCCTCGAAGAACCGGCCCCAGACAAGCAGCAGTTCCGACAGGAACGGCAGATCGTGCCCGGCATCCTCGTACACCGCCGCGAAGCGAGGCACCACGTAGGCCAGCAGAAAGAGCGTGACCAGGGTACCGACCGCGAGAAGCAGCACCGGGTAGATCAGCGCGCCGACGATCTTCTTGCGTACCTCATCGATCTGCGTGCGGTAGGCGACGAAGCGCGCCAGCGCCTCCGGCAGGTCGCCGGTGCGCTCGGCGGCGCGCACGGTCGCCACGAACAACGGTGGGAATGAGGTGGCATGCGCACGCAGCGCGGCCGACAGCGGCTCGCCGGCCGACACTGTCTGCACGACGTCGTGCAGCACACGGCGGACGGCGGGCCGCTCTTCCTTGTCGGCCAGCGTCTGGATCGATTCGACCAAGCCGAGTCCTGCCGCCAGCAGCGCGCACAGTTCCTGGGCAAACGGCAACAGCGGAAAGCGCGCAGCGCGGCCCGACCAGCGCGGCCAGGCATTGACGGCGCGCACGGAGATCACGCGGTAGCCACGCTCGTGCGTTTCGCGCTGCGCATGCGCAGCGTCGCCCGCATCGACATCGAGCCGAATCAGTTGCGCGGAGCCCGACAGGGCCGTCACTTCGTAGCGCATTGCGCCCGCTACCAGCTGGTGATGTCGGCGTCGTCGCCGCTGCCGCCCGGGCGGCCGTCTTTGCCGAACGAGAACAGGTCGAACTCGTCGTGCTCACCTGGCGACTTGTAGACATACGGGCGGCCCCAGGGATCTGCCGGCACGGCCTTTTTCAGGTAGGGCCCGCCCCACTTGGGATCGTTTGGCGGCTTGGTCACCAGCACCGCAAGTCCCGCCTCGGTGGTCGGATAGCGGCCGGCGTCGAGCCGGTACTGGTCGAGTGCCTTCTCGAGCGCGACGATCTGCGCCTTGGCGGCTTTGACTTCCGACTTGCCGATCTGCCCAAAGTAGCGAGGTCCGACGAGGCCCGCCAAAAGCCCGATGATCACGAGCACGACGAGCAATTCCAGAAGCGTAAAGCCCCGTCGCAGGGCAGGTCGGCAACTGCCCATGCCGAACCTGGATCTCATGATCCCTCCTTGAGTCCTAACGCGTTTGCGTGACCATTTGTGCCGTTCGATTCTATGGTGCCGCCCTCGCCGGGCGCTGCGGCGATGTGTCGCATGCGCGCGCCCGGGCTACGCGCCGGTGCGGGGTGGACCTCCCGTCGAGGCGCCGTGTCCTCGCACGCATGTCAGCGCGGGCGCGACCTTGTCTGGATCAGGGACGCATTGCGATCTGCGCCGCGCTGGTCGGCGGCGGGCGCTCCCGCTCGCGGTCACGTTCGGTCGCCGGTGGCCGCGGCTGCGCACCAGGTGCCGTCGTCCCGCGGCTTCTGAAGTCCGGGTCTGGTGACACGAAGCCGTCCCTCATGGACCACGTAACCGCTTGAATATTTGAAAATATTGACGGTCACCGAAGTCTGACCGGGTGCATAACCGGTCCAACGGGTGCACCTGCACACGCAGCGCAGGACCGATGCCTGATTTTTGCCAGGCGGCTGCCGCGGCCGTGATTGCGCCATGACGGCGCGCAGGCAGTGGCGGCTCAGTGCGGGCTGGACAGCACCTCAGCGGACTCCTCGGCGCTGCAAACCGCCAGACCAGCCATCTGCTTCAGCAAACCGAACAGCTCATCGGCGAGTTCACGCGAGTTGTCGACCGCAACGCGCCGGAGCAGGTGTTCGGCGTGCGCGCGCTGCGCTACGGTGCCGACCACCAGCCGCATGCCGATCGCCGCGAACGACAGCGACATCGTGTGTTGCGAGTCGATGATGGTGACACTGTGGTGCCGCCGATCGGACAGGATGCGCGTCATGGCCGAGTAGACGCCATCCGACGGCCCTTCGATGCACTGGACAAAGCGGCCGCCGACCGCGAGCAGGATGCTGGCGATGCCCAGCGGCGCGTTGTACCGGGTCGAGTCGGCGACGATCTGGGCGGTGTGGTCGCCCGGATAGCTGTCCTCGACCACACTGGTAAAGATGATTCGCAGCAGCGGCATGGTTCCACTCGATCGGCAGCGGCGCATTGTCACTGTCCGCTGCGCCTGCCGGCAGCGGTGACGGCCCGCGACCTGCACAGGGCTTTCCTTGTTGCTGATGGGGATCACAGCACGCGGGGCGGCATGGCAGTCCGTTGAAACGGCGGGTGCCTCGCGTCCATTTTCACGTTGCAGCACGCGGTTCGTACAAACCTTCAGCGTTGACGTGGGTGGTGCCGGCCGCGCGCTCTCGGCCATCCCCAATTGCGATGGCGTGTCGGCGCGATCACAAATTCCCCCGGAAAACCGCGCGAAAGCGCGGTACGCAAAGCCACCGGCCTAACGCGATCGCATCGCCACGGCAGCGGGGCCGCCGGCTGAGATCCGTCATCCCCACCGGCCTCTTGTCGACACCGCCAGCGCGCCGCCCACCACGAAGCACGCTGCGTGCGCAAGCTGGGCGACGGCATGGCGCTGTCGAGCGACCCCGCCTGCTTCGGTGTGCTGCGCGAGCAGGTGCTCGATGCGATCGCCTCGCTCGATGCCGACGCCGCAGCCGCGCCGGTGCCAAGCGCTTTGCGCCGTTGAAGTCGATCCCGGCCGCGCCCTGGTACTTCGGGCAGGCCCACTGACCTTGCAGGCGCGGCGCCCGGCAACCGGACGGCGTTGCGGCTTGTGTCGTGCGCGGCCGGTGCGTACCGTCAGGTCCGTCTCGACTTTCATGAGCGGTGCGCAATGCGCTGCCCCTGGCCAACGGCCGTTCGATTCTCGTCGAGTGCGGCACTCGGCAGACGCATTGCCTGCCGGATGCGCCTCGCGGGTTACCGATGAAGATCGACAACGTCGAGATCCAGATTGACGGGACAGGTCACGAGTCGATCGTGCTGATCCACGGCTGGCCCGATACGCATCGCCTGTGGGACCCGCAGGTGGCAGCACTGCAGGCGCAGTACCGCTGTGTCCGCTTCACGCTGCCGGGTTTTGCACCGGGCGACGCGCGCGGCGTCCACACGCTCGATGAGATCGTCGCCCTGATCCATCGCGTGATCGAGCGTGCGTGCGGCGGCGGTCCGGTGACGCTGCTGCTGCACGACTGGGGCTGCTTCTTCGGCTATCAGTTCGCGCTGCGCCACCCGGCGTGTGTCCGCCGCATCATCGGCGTCGACATCGGCGACGCCGGGTCGCGGCGGCATCTGCGCGAGACCGGCCTGAAGGCCAAGCTGTCGATCGTGGGCTACCAGCTGTGGCTGGCGGCCGCCTGGCGCATCGGCGGCCGCATCGGCGACCGCATGGCGCGTGCCATGGCAGGTGCCGCGCGCGCGCCGGCCGCGCGCCACCAGGTGAGCGCGCAGATGGGCTACCCGTACTACCTGCAATGGACCGGCGGCTATCGCCAGGCCAAGGCGTTCAAGCCGGCGTGCCCGATGCTGTTCATCCACGGAACCCGCAAGCCGTTCATGTTCCACGCGTCGGCCTGGGCGCAGGACCTGGCAGCGCGGCCGGGCAATCGCGTGGTGGCCTGCGAGACCGGCCACTGGGTGATGGTGGAGCAGCCGGCGCAGTTCAACGCTGCCGTCATCGACTGGCTGGCACAGGGGGACGGAGCGACAGGCAAGAAGGCGCGAACTGGTACCCCGCCGTCAGCCGGTTGCTGATGATCTGCCTCGGGGTGCATCGTCGAGGCCGGTGCCCATGTCAGCCGGTCGCGGCGGCATAGGTCGATCGCTCCAAAGATTGCTGGTCACACGGAGCACACAGAGACCGCAGAGGCTTACTCATCACGCGTCGTCGCGTGTTCTCCGCGCGCTCTGTGCTCTTCGTGCTCTCCGTGTGATTCGACGGCGCCATGCGACTACAGCAGGCGCCTCACCACCGGCGCGTCGGCCATCTGCCAGACCTGGGCAATCACCCGCTGCATCTCGTCGGCGGTGGCGCCGCCCTGGTACTGCGCCAGGCGCAGCGCCTTGTCCTCGATCTCCGCGCGCGACAGCGTGTTGCCGGGGTCGCCTTTCGGTTCGTCGACGCGACCGTGCAGCTCGCGCCCATCCACCGTGCGCACGGTGACCTTGCCGATCCAGCGCTGCGGATACGCGCCATCGACCTCGGCATCGAGCTGCATCGTCACCTTGGTGCGCAGGCGCGCAACCGCGGTATCGCGCAGCGCGGCGTCGAACTCGGTGAGTCCCGCGCGCCGCTGCACGGCAATCAGCCCGAGCACCGTGCCCATCGAGAACTTGGCCTGGTGCACGGTCTGCGGGTCGGTCACCGCGCCGAGTACATCGATCGCGCCCTGGTGCACGTGGGTGGTCACGGCGGCGATATCGTCGGCCTGCAGGTCGTGCTGCTGCATCACCTGCAGCAGCGCATCGGCGGCCGGGTGGGTGTGACGGCACGATGCGTGGAACTTGAACGAGGTCTCGGCCAGCGCCCAGCGCGTGCCGAGGCCGTCGGTCAGCTTGGCGGGATCTGCATCGCTCGACATGCCGGCCGCCATCCCCTGCGTGCCGGTGAGGATGCGGCGCGCGCCGGTAAAGCCGTCGGCCGCGAGGTACGCAGCGGTGAGCCCGGCCGCGGCCGCATGTGCGGTGTGCAGCTGCTTGGAATCGGCCGCGTCACGCAGGAACTCCCACAAGCCTGCGGCCTGTGTACCGGCCGAGCCGAAGGCGTTGAGCATGGTCACCGGATCGAGCCGCAGCAGGCGCCCGACCGCCGCGGCGGCGGCCACCGAGCCGGCGGTGCCGGTGGTGTGGAAGATCTTGTAATGCGAGCGGCCGAGAAACTCGCCGATGCGGATGCCGACCTCGTAGCCGGCCACGCAGGCGGCCAGCAGCTCGGCCCCGGAGCGGCCCAGCGCCTGCGCCACGGCCAGCGCGGGCGGGAACACCACCGCGGCCGGATGGAACACCGAGCCGTTGTGCACGTCGTCCTGCTCCGCCACGTGCGAGGCGGCGGCGTTGACCATCGCAGCGAACAGCGGCGAGGTCATGCGCCGCGAGATCAGCACTTCGCTGGCGCCGGCGCCGCCCATCGCGGCGGCAAAGCGGTCGATGCTCTGCACCGCGCGCGCGCCCTTGCCGGCGAGCGTGGAGCCGATCCAGTCGAGCAGCAGGTCTTCGGTCCGGCGCAGCACCGGCGCCGGAATGTCTTCGTAGCGCAGGGTGGCGGCGAAGGTGGCGAGCTCGGCGTCGGGGGTGGCCTGTTCGTGCGTGGCGTGCGTGGCGTGTTTGGCGTGCTCGGCGGGCTGGGCGTGCTTGGCCGCGGCGGGGGCGTTCATGCGGATCTCCTCAGATTCGTGGTGTCGTGGTCAGGCGCGCGGTCCCGCGATCAAACCGCGCCCTCGCTGCGCAGCTGCGCGATGGCGCCGTCGTCGAAGCCGAGTTCGCGCAGGATCGGCGCGGTGTGTTCGCCCAGGGCCGGAATCGCATCCATGCGTGGCTGCACGTCGCTCGGCAGACCGGGTGGCAGCAGCGCCGGCACCGCGCCCGCGGGCGAGCCGACCTCGGTCCAGCGGCTGCGCGCCGCCAGCTGCGGGTGCGCCCACAGCTCGTGCATGTCGTTCACGTGCGCGTTGGCGATCTGCGCGGCGTCGAGCCGGCGCAGCACCTCCTCGGCATTCAGTGCCGCGAACACGCCTTCGATCAGCGCACGCAGCGCGTCGCGGTTCGCCGAGCGCTGCGCATTGCCGGCGAAGCGCGCATCGGTGGCGAGCGCCGGCTGCTGCAGCACCTTGTCGCAGAACGCCTGCCACTCGCGCTCGTTCTGGATGCCGAGCATGACGTTGCCGTCTTTCGCGGCAAACGGGCCGTACGGGTAGATGGTGGCGTGCGCGGCGGCGGCGCGCGGCGGCGGCGGCGCGCCGTCGTACGCGTAGTACAGCGGGTAGCTCATCCACTCCGCCATCGCCTCCAGCATCGAGACATCGAGCCGCGCGCCCACACCCGTGCGGCCGCGTGCGATCAGCGCTGCCAGCACGTTGCTGTAGGCGTACATGCCGGCGGCAATGTCGGCGATCGAGCAGCCGGCCTTGGCCGGATCGTCCGGCGTGCCGGTGATCGACAGGAAGCCGGACTCGCTCTGGATCAGGAGGTCGTAGGCCTTCTTGTCGCGATACGGTCCGGGCACCTGCGGGTCGTCGCCGTAGCCGGAGATGTCGCACACGATCAGGCGCGGGTGCCTGGCATGCAGCGCCTCGAACGACAGGCCCAGCCGCGCGGCCGCACCCGGCACCAGGTTCTGCATCAGCACGTCGGTGCGTTCGAGCAGGCGCGCCAGGATCTCGGCCGTCTGCGGATGTTTGACATCCAGCGTGAGGCTTTCCTTCGAGCGGTTGGCCCAGACGAAATGCGAGGCCAGCCCCTTGACGCGGGTGTCGTAGCCGCGCGCGAAGTCGCCCACGCCGGGGCGCTCGATCTTGATCACGCGCGCGCCCAGGTCGGCCAGCTGGCGCGTGGCGAAGGGTGCCGCCACCGCCTGTTCGAGCGAGACGACGGTGATGCCTTCCAGCGGTCGCATCGGCGGCAGCCTCAGAACGAGCGCGGCAGGCCGAGCACGTGCTCGGCGATGTGCGCCAGGATCAGGTTGGTGGAGATCGGCGCGACGAGGTACAGCCGGGTCTCGCGGAACTTGCGCTCGATGTCGTACTCGTTGGCAAAGCCGAAGCCGCCGTAGGTCTGCAGGCAGACGTTGGCCGCCTCCCATGAGGCCTTGGCCGCCAGGTGCTTGGCCATGTTGGCCTCGGCGCCGCAGGGCTGATGCGCATCGAACATCTCGCAGGCGCGCCAGCGCATCAGGTTGGCCGCCTCGATTTCCATGTACGACTCGGCGATCGGAAAGCTCACGCCCTGGTTCTGGCCGATCGGCCGGCCAAAGACCACGCGCTCGCCGGCGTACTTGCGGGCGCGCTCGATGAACCAGTAGCCATCGCCGATGCACTCGGCGGCGATCAGCGTGCGCTCGGCATTCAGGCCGTCGAGGATGTACTTGAAGCCCTTGCCCTCGTCGCCGATCAGGTTCTCGGCGGGGATCTCCAGGTCCTCGAAGAACAGTTCGTTGGTCTCGTGGTTGACCAGGTTGGGAATCGGCCGCACCGTCATGCCGCTCTTCTCGGCCGCGCGCAGATCGACCACGAAGATCGACATGCCCTCGCTCTTGCGCTTGCACTCGGCCGCCGGGGTGGTTCGCGCCAACAGGATCATCAGGTCGGAGTGCTGCACGCGCGAGATCCACACCTTCTGGCCGTTGACGACGTAGCGGTCGCCCTTCTTCACCGCGGTGGTCTTCAGATTGGTGGTGTCGGTGCCGGTGGTCGGTTCGGTCACGCCCATCGACTGCAACCGCAACCCGCCGCTGGCGATCTTGGGCAGGTAACGCTGCTTCTGCTCTGCCGAGCCGTGGCGCAACAGCGTGCCCATGTTGTACATCTGGCCGTGGCAGGCGCCCGAGTTGCCGCCGCAGCGGTTGATCTCTTCCATGATGACCGATGCCTCGGTCAGCCCCAGGCCCGAGCCGCCGTACTCCTGCGGGATCAGCGCGGCCAGCCAGCCGGCCTTCGTCAGTGCGTCGACGAACTCGGCCGGATAGGCGCGCTCGGCATCGACCTTGCGGAAGTACTCGTCGGGGAACTCGGCGCACAGCGCGCGGATCGCGTCGCGCAGGTCGGTGTGGGTGGTTTCGATCATCGGCATGGTGGGGTCCGGCTTTGAGGTCAGAAGAGCAAAGTGAGCAAGAGGCAAGCGCGCAAGAAGGGATCAGTCGAACTCGGCCTGCGCGTCCATCGTCAGCCAGCCGTCGGCATCGCGCGCCCACAGCTGCGCGTGGCGGCCGTCATCGGCGATGCGGCCGCACACCGAGAACGGCGCGATATCGAACACCGGCCGCACGGCGCGGAACGAGAAGCGCCTGAGCTGCGCCTGCGGGCGCTCGCGCAGCAAGAGGTCCATCAGCAGCGTGGCCAGCAGCGGGCCGTGCACCACCAGGCCGGGATAGCCTTCCTGCGTGGTGCAGTAGCTGCGGTCGTAGTGGATGCGATGGCCATTGAAGGTCAGCGCCGAGTAGCGAAACAGCAGCACCGGGTCGGGCACGATCGTGCGCTCGAACGCGGCCGCCGGCGCCGGCTGCGGCTTGGCCGGTGGTTCATCGGCACGCGGCGGATCGCGGTAGACGATGTCGTGTTCCTCGGCCAGCGCCAGGCGGCTGCCGCGCGCGGTCTCGTGCGCCACTTCATGGCGCACCTTGACGAACACCAGGGCGCCGCTGCGGCCGCTCTTTTCGGTCACGTCGAGGATGCGCGAGCTGCGCAGCACCGACTCACCGATGGCGAGCGGCTCATGGAACTCGATCCGGCTGCCGGCCCACATGCGACGCGGCAGCGGCACCGGCGGCAGGAAGCCGCCGCGGCGCGCGTGGCCATCGTCGCCCAGTTCGCTGTGCCGGTGCAGCGGCAGGAAGTACAGCCAGTGCCATAGCGGCGGCAGGGCGTCGCCGGCGAGCCAGGCGCGCTCCGCATGGTCGAGGGTGGCGGCCAGGGCGGTGGTGGGGGTGGACGCAATGACGTCGCTCGCCTCGGTGGTGCGGCCGATCCAGGCGCGCAGGTCGAGCGGCGAGTCGGTACGGGGTGAGGCGAGGGTGTCGGACATGGTGGCGGCCGGAGGAGGGAGGCGGCCTATCATCGGCGCGCCGGGGAGACGGAGCAATTCGCAATGGCTGAAGGGGGGCTTTCGCAAACGCGAAGCGGCGCTGCAGCACGCAGCGTGGCGGTGGACTCGCGTGCCCGGGCTGCGGGCGGCGCGGCTGCCGGCGGCGAAGGAAGTGCGGGCGACGTGCCCGAGGTGCCAAGCCTGCCAGATGGGTCAGATGGGTCAGATGGGCCAGGCGTGCCAGACGTGCGCCAGGAGGCGCGCGACCTGCGCCTGCACTTCGACCTGGTCGACCTGCGCCTGATCGTCAACGTTGCCGCGTGCAACAGCCTGACCGGCGGCGCGCAGCGCTCGTGCATCTCGCTGCCGGCGGCGAGCACGCGCATCAAGCATCTGGAGGCGTCGGTCGGCGCGCGCCTGCTCAACCGCACGCCGCAGGGGGTGACACTGACGCCGCCGGGCCAGGCACTGTTGCATCACGCGCGCCTGGTGCTCAACCAGCTCGAACAGCTGCGCGGCGACCTGCAGGAGTACGCGCGTGGCCTCAAGGGCCACCTGCGGGTGGCCGCCAGCACCACCGCGATCACCGAGTTCCTGCCGCCGGTGCTGGGGCGCTACCTGAAGTCGCACCCGGACGTGAGCGTCGACCTGCGCGAACGCCTGAGTTCGGAGATCGTGCGCGCGGTGAGCGACGGCACGATCGACATCGGCATCGTCTCCGGCGCGGTGCGCACCGAGGGGCTGCAGACGATTGCCTATCGGCAGGATGCGCTGGTGCTGGCGCTGCCGCCGCAGCATCCGCTCGACGGCGCCGGCCCGCTGCCATTTGCCGACACGCTGGCATTCGACCACGTGGGATTGCATGAGGCGAGCGCGATCCACCAGTTCCTGCAGCAGCGCGCGCAGGAGCTCAATCGCGCGCTGCGACTGCGCATCCAGGTCGGCAACTTCGAAGGCGCCTGCCGGATGATCGCTGCCGGCGTGGGCATCGGCATCCTGCCGCGCTCGGCCGCCGAGCGCCACGCGCAGACGCTGCCGGTGCGCGTGGTCGCGCTGGCCGATGACTGGGCGCAGCGGCAGATGCAGGTGTGTGTGCGCGATCGTGCGGCGCTGCCGGCATTCGCCGCCGATCTCATCGACCTGCTGGTGGCCGACGCCGGATAGGTTTGCGGCTGCCGTGGCGCACCAAGCCCGCGGGGCGTGACGCCGCCGGCGGCTCGCCGTGGCAGACGCGATGCGCGCCACGCTGCGTGATGACCTGCACACAGTGACGTGCGCCGGGCGATGTCCCGGCGCTGCGCAGGTAGGGTCGCGCCCGGTGCGGCGCGCCGGCCGACCACCCGTTCCACTGTCCGATCTCTTGACCATGCCGACCCGCTGCCTCGCCGACCGCGCCCCTGCGCCTGTCCTCAACCTGATGCGCCGCCGCGCGCTCGTCGCCGTGCTCGGCGCGGGTCTGATGGCCGGGAGCGCGTGGGCCAATCCGGCAGACATCGTCGTCACGCTGGAAGCTGCCCGCGCCGACGCGCAGGCCGGTCGCGCGGTGCTGATCGACATTCGCGAGCCGAACGAGCACGCCAAGGGCGTGGCGGCCGGTGCCCTGCTGCTGCCGATGAGCCAGATCGGCCAACGCCTGGCCGAGATTCCGACCGATCCGGCCAAGCCGGTGCTGCTGATCTGCAATACCCAGAATCGATCGAGCGCAACGCTGCGCGCCTTGCGTGAGCGCCCCGGCTACAGCCATGTGCGCTACGTGAACGGTGGCATGAGCGAGTGGGCCACGCGCGGTTGGCCGATGGTGGCGCCAACGCGCTGACCCTGCCCCACGCCGCTGTGTTCAGTGGCGCTTGCGACCGCGGCGCCACCAGTAGCGCAGCTGCGTGCCGAACACCACCATCGCCACCGGCCAGCCGGTGAATGCGGCGACCAGGCCGAGGGTCTGCAGCGCGCTGCCTTCACGGGCATGCAGCAGCAACAGCACCGGCGCGACGGCGCAGGCCAGGGCAACGAGCAATTGAAGACGGACGGCGTGGCTGATGGGCATGGCGTGGCAAGAGCGTGAACGACGCCGCACGGGGATGGCGCGAGCGAGCATCGTGAGCGGGCGCGGTGCCCGCCGGGACGGCGAAGGCGGGGATTGTGACGCAGCGCGCCGCTAGGCAGCGCCGCGCAAGAGAGGGAAGAACGCGCGGTCGGCGGTCATCAGATGGCGGGCGACCACGTCCTGTGCGATGAACTCCACCACCGCGCCCAGGTTCGCCTCACCCACGGCAGCGCGATCGCGCAGCCAGCCGGACCGCTTGAGCAAGGCTTCGTGGGCACGCTTGTGCTCCTCGTAGTGGTCGTAGTTCATGCGCGCGAGGAGCGCTTCCTCGTCGGCGAAGTGCTGGCTGATATGGCCGAGCAGCGCATCGAGTGACGCCAGCGCACCGTCGCCGCCGGCCACCATGGCATCGATCAGCGCGTTGGCGCGGACGAACAGTTCGCGATGCTGTTCATCGATGGTCGCGTCGCCGCACTCGTACGCCTCCTTCCACTCGATGTGCAAGGACGGCATCGGCGACTCGTCGGCCCAGCAGTCGGAGTTGCCGCGCCGATCGACCACCACCTGATTGCGGCCCAGGCGCTTGGCGGCATACAGGCTGCAGTCCAGGCGCTGGAACCACGACCACGGGCTCTCCTCGCCCACGTGCTCGGCCGCGCTGACGCTGACGGTGACGCGCCCGACGCCGCCGAAGTCGTGCATCTCGACGACGGCGCGCAGCTTTTGCGCCACCCGCTCGGCACCGCGGTAGCCAACCCCGCCCAGCAGCACCGCGAATTCCTCGCCGCCCCAGCGAAACAGGGTGTCGGAGCCGCGCAGCTGCGAGGTGATCACCGCCACCAGCTCGCGCAGCACCCGGTCGCCGGCGTCGTGTCCATGGGTGTCATTGATGCGCTTGAAGTGATCGAGGTCGAGCAGCACCAGCGACAGCGGCTGCCGGCAGGCGTGGCTGCGTGCCAGCTCGGCACTGATCACGCGATCGAAGTGCGCGCGGTTCCAGGCACCGGTCAAGTGATCAGTGGCCGCCACGCGTTCCAGGCGTTCCACGCGCTCGCGCAGCTGGGCGACTTCGTTCACCAGCGGGGACGCATCGCTGTCGCCCAGAAGCAGCAGAAACCAGTTCTGCAACGGTACCGCCAGCGCATGAGCGTCGATCGGCTCATTCAGTCGCGGCGGCGCGCGCATCTTGATGTCGTATTGGCCACCGGCGCCGCGCAGCATCGGCGCCAGGCCCTCGCGGTCGACCACGGCCGCGCCGTAGCGGCGGGCGAGTGCGGCGTTGACGAGCAAGGTGGCGCCGTGGCGATCGACGACCGCAACAGGCGCCGGAAACTCCTGCAGCGCTGCCAGGACGGCAGTGTCGACTGCATTGACGCCGGCGCCCGCCGTAGCGTGCAAGGGCTTCTCGATCACTTCATTCGACGCGTAAGTCATGGGATGGACTGCATAACTGCCGAGGTCCGGCCGCGGCCCGCGCCGCGCCCGGACAGGCGTCACGTGCCTAGAACTCTTTCCAGTCACCGCCCGCGTCAGCCGCCGGTGTGACCGCTGCCGGCCTGCGCGCTGCCGGTGCCGCTGCTCGGGCCGGCTTCGCTGCCGGGGCTGCCTTCGCCCGCGGCTCCACCCGCGGTTCGACCCGCGCCGCGCCGCTGCGCGCCGCACTTTGCGCCTGCGCGATCACCTCGTGCGCCTGCGCCTGGCTCAGCCGGAACACCGACACCGACTGCGCCAGCTTGTGCGCCTGCGCCTTCATGCTCTCGGCCGCTGCCGCGCTTTCTTCGACCAGCGCCGCGTTCTGCTGCGTCACCTGATCGAGCTGCGTCACCGCGTTGTTGACCTGGCCGATGCCGCTGTTTTGCTCCAGCGTGGCACTGGTGATCTCGCCGATCAGGTCACTCACCCGCTTGACCTGGGCCACGATGTCCTGCATCGCATCGCCGGCCTGGTGCACCAGCTTGCCGCCGGCGTCCACCTTCTCCACCGAGTCGGAGATCAGGCTCTTGATCTCGCGTGCGGCCTGTGCGCTCCTCTGCGCCAGGTTGCGCACCTCGCCCGCCACCACCGCGAAACCGCGGCCCTGCTCGCCGGCACGAGCGGCTTCGACCGCGGCGTTGAGTGCCAGGATGTTGGTCTGGAAGGCGATGCCGTCGATCACGTTGATGATGTCGGCGATCTTGTGGCTGGCGGCACTGATGCCTTCCATCGTGCTGACCACCTCGCCGACCACGTTGCCGCCCTTGGCGGCGGCGGTCGAGGCGCTGGCGGCCAGGGTGTTGGCCTGCTTGGCGGTCTCGGTGTTCTGGCGCACGGTGGCGGCCAGCTGCTCCATGCTGGCGGCGGTCTGCTGCAGGTTGCTGGCCTGCTCTTCGGTGCGGCTGGACAGATCCTGGTTGCCGGCGGCGATCTGTTGCGAGGCGGTGGACACGGAGTCGACCCCGGTGCGCACTTCGCCGACGATCTTCTGCAAATTGGCCTGCATCTTCTGCAGCGAGGAGAGCAGGTGGCCGACTTCGTCGGTGCTGGTGGCGCGAATGGTGGCGGTGAGGTCGCCATCGGCAATGCGGTCGGTGATGCCGACGGCTTCGTTCAGCGGCCGCGTCACGGAGACAGTGACCAACCAGGCGATGAAGACGCCGAGGGCGCCGGCGATGGCGGCGACGACGAGCATCATCAGGCCGGAGGATGCCACCTCTGCGGCGACTTCGGTCTCGGTGTCTTGCGCCAGCTTCTGCTGGTACTTGGTCAGGTCGCTCATGGCGGTGGCATACGCGACCTGTGCAGCGGCCACCTCGCCCATCAGCATCGCCGTTGCCTCGGCTTTCTCTCCCGCGGCAATATGCGCGAGCATCTTGTCGGTCACGGCGTTGTACGGCGCCCGCTTGTCGGACATCTCCTTGAGTAGTACCTTGCCTTTGTCGCTGGTGATGCTCGCTTCAAGCTTGTCGATCAGTTCGCCGTTGCTCTTGCGCGCATCGTTGATCCGCCCGTTCTCCTGCGCGATCCGCTGCGCGTCGCTGACCAGGATCATGTTGCGCGCCGCGCGGCCGATCGCGTTCAGGTTGTCCTGCAGGTCGCGTACTTGGTCGACTTTGACCAACGCACCTGACAACGACTTCGCCTGGTCCTGCAGCTGGCCGAGGGAGAGGCGCCCGAAGACGGCGATGAACAGCGCTGCCAGGATCACCAGGCCGAAGCCCAGGCCCAGCCGAACGCCAATGCGCAGGTTATTGATGAAGTTCATGTTGCACTTCGCTTTCTTGTTGAATGGGTTCGATCGGGGATGCGGACTGAGTTGATTCGCTCTGCAGGCACATGTCGGCGCCGGACAGCAGTGCCACGATGTCCATCAGGATGAGCATGCGAGTCACTTCCGCGCCGTCGGTGTGCTGCTTGACCGTGGCGATGCCCATCAGGTAGCCGGCATCGACGCGCTCGTTGAAGTGCGGCGCGGGCTTGATCTGCGCCGGCGACAGTTGCAGTACGTCGCTCACCGAGTCGACCACCACGCCGACGGTGCGCTCGGCCAGATTGAGCACGATCACCACGGTGAACGCGTCGTAGGTCGGCTCCGACAGCGCGAACTTCAGGCGCAGGTCGATGATCGGCACGATCACGCCGCGCAGGTCGATCACGCCCTTGAAGAACGCGGGTGCATTGGCGATTTTGGTGACGTTGTCGTAACCGCGGATCTCCTGCACGCGCAGGATGTCGATGCCGTACTCCTCGGCGCCGAGGCGAAACGACAGGAACTCGCTGACGCGGTCCCGTGCGGCTTGACTGATCGCCGCCTGTGCCGCCAGTGCGGCGTTGACAACCTCTCCCATCGGACTCACCTCTTCGGTTGGCTTGACCGGAGAAGCGTATTGAGCAACCGGCAGGTCGAACGGTCGACTACGCGGGCGATTGAACCGCAACTTCGATATCGGCTAGGCGTGCTCTTCACTCACGCTGTACATGGCACCAGCGCCGGTTGCCATGATCGCCCGTATGTCGTGCCTTCTACCCTGAGCGATGCTTCACGCGGGTCGAACCGGACGTTCGCGTTGAACAACGCGGGATCAGTTCACCGAGGTGTCTTCGGACAATCGCTCGAGCAGTGACCACACATTGACCGGCTTGACGAAGTGCGCGTCGAAACCGGCCTCGCGCGATTCGGCATGGTCACGCTCGCCGCCCCAGGCGGTGATGGCGAAGATCGTCATTGATGCGCCGTAGTCGCGCGCGCGCAGCGCTCGACACACGTCCCAGCCGCTGATGTCGGGCAGGCCGATGTCGAGCAGCGCAAGCTGCGGATGCACACGATCGGCCAGCAGCAGCGCTTGTACGCCGTTGCTTGCCTCGAACACCTCGTGGCCGGCGATCTGCAGCACGCACCCCAGGGTCTGGGCGATATCGCGGTTGTCGTCGACCACCAGCACGCGCCGCGGCCGGGCCGGCGCTGAGGGTGCGTCTGCCGTGGACACGGGGTCGTCGGGCAGCGTCATCGGATCGGCACGCCGGCGCGGCGCGCTGTCGCCAAGACGAGGTCAGCTTGCGTACGGTGCCCCATGTGATCCAGTCACCCATCCGCCAGCGCTGCTGCGCATTGCGCGATACCGAACCGAGGGTCGGTCAGGTATTGCGCGTCCGAGTGTATTCCTCCGCGTGACCGCGGTCGCAGCGTGCTCAGGGAAAACGAGGCGTGGCTCGCCGGGCAGTGCGTACGGAGCACGCACAAGCATCGGCTGCGCTGCTTGCCCGTATGGACGAAACCAGGGGGCCATTCATGCGCTCCACGACAGCGCCCAGACCGGTCAACGTCACCTGCGCCGGTGCCGTTTCAGGCGCAGGGAGCCCTCGTCGCCCGAACGGTGGAGCGCGCGGGAGCGGTCGGCCCAGAACTCTTTTCGCGCGCTCCGATCTGATCGTTGAGCACGCTCTTTGTTGCTGGCGAGAACTCGTGCCCGGTGCCTGACGGCGGGTGCCGTGTCGCGACCTTCTTTCGACGCCCGTCGAGGATGAGGCCCATGAGCAAGTTGTTCGAGCAGTTCCAGGTGGATTACGCGTCGCGCAGCAGCGAGGAGATGTCGCTGCACGGCTATCTCGACCTGTGTCGCGCAGATCCGATGTCATACGCCGGCCCGGCCGAGCGCCTGCTCAAGGCGATCGGCGAACCGACCCTGGTCGAAACGCGCGCGCATCCGCGCCTGCTGCGCATTTTCGGCAGTCGTCAATTGCGTCGCTATCAGGCGTTTTCAGACTTCTACGGCATGGAAGACACGGTCGAGCAGCTGGTGGCGTTCCTGCGCCACTCGGCGCAGGGCCTGGAGGAACGCAAGCAGGTGCTCTACCTGCTGGGGCCGGTCGGATCGGCCAAGAGTTCGCTGGCCGAGCGCTTGAAGTCGCTGATGGAGATGCACCCGATCTACGTGCTGAAGAACCCCGACACAGGGGAGGTCTCGCCGTTGCACGAGTCGCCGCTGGGACTTTTCAATCCGCTGCGCTATGGCGAGACGCTGGAAGGCGAGTACGGCATCCCGAAGCGGGTGCTCACCGGCATCGCCAGCCCCTGGGCCACGAAGCGGCTGCAGGAGTTTGGTGGCGACCTGACGCGCTTTCATGTCGTGCGGGTGTATCCGTCCATCCTCGAGCAGCGCGCCATTTCCAAGACCGAACCGGGCGATGAGAACAACCAGGACATCTCTGCCCTGGTGGGCAAGGTCGACATCCGCAAGCTCGACCGCTTCAGCCAGGACGATCCGGACGCCTACAGCTACTCCGGCGGCCTGTGCCTGGCCAATCAGGGCTTGCTGGAATTCGTGGAGATGTTCAAGGCACCGCTGAAGGTGCTCAATCCGCTGCTGACCGCTACCCAGGAGAGCAATTTCAAAGGCACCGAAGGCTTTGGCGCGATGCCGTTCCAGGGCATCGTGCTGGCGCACTCCAACGAGAGCGAGTGGGCGTCGTTCCGCAACAACCGCACCAACGAGGCGTTCCTCGATCGCGTGTACGTGATCAAGGTGCCGTACTGCCTGCGCGTGAACGAGGAGGTCGAGATCTACCGCAAGCTGCTCACGCACTCCGCACTCGCGCAAGCCCCGTGCGCGCCCGGCACGCTGGAAATGCTGGCGCAGTTTTCGGTGCTGTCGCGCCTGAAGACGCCGGAGAACTCCAGCGTCTACACCAAGATGCGTGTGTACAACGGTGACTCGGTAAAGGATGCCGACCCGAACGCGAAGAGCTTCAGCGAGTACCGCAGCTACGCCGGCAACGACGAGGGCATGAGCGGACTGTCGACGCGCTATGCGTTCAAGGTCATATCGCGCGCGTTCGACAAGGACCCGAGCGAGGTGGCCGCCGACCCGGTCAACCTGATGCTGGTGCTGGAGGAGCGCATCGCGCGCGAAGATTTGCCGGAAGAGACCAAGCGCGCCCTGCAGGCCCATATCAAGGGCTACCTGATGCCGCGCTACCTGGAGCAGATCCAGAAGGAGATCCAGACCGCGTACCTGGAATCCTATTCGGACTATGGCCAGAACCTGTTCGACAAGTACGTCATCTATGCCGACCAGTGGATCCAGGACGAGGCCTATGCCGATCCTGCCACCGGCATGTCGATGGACCGGTCCACGCTGAACGGCGAGCTGGAGAAGATCGAGAAGCCGGCAGGCATCGCCAACCCGAAGGACTTCCGCCACGAGGTGGTGAACTTCGTGCTGCGTGCGCGCGCCAACAACAACGGCCAGAACCCGCCGTGGACGACATACGAAAAGCTGCGCGAGGTGATCGAGCGGCGCATGTTCGCCTCGACCGACGACATCCTGCCGGTGGTCGCCTTCGGCGCCAAGTCGTCGACCGACGAGGAGCACAAGCACCAGGCGTTCGTCGATCGCATGGTGGCACGCGGCTACACCCCCACGCAGGTACGCAGATTGGTGGAGTGGTGGATGATGGCGCGCAAGAATTGAGCGCCGCCGCGCGCCAGGGGTGGCGGCGGGTGCGGAGCGAACGGCGATGAGCATCATCATCGACAAGCGCGCGACGGCGCACGGCACATCGAGCGTCAACCGCGACCGCTTCGTCCGGCGCTACAAGCGCCTGATCGAAGAGCAGGTTGAACGGGCAGTGAGCCGTCGTTCGCTCAAGGACATCGAGGGCGGCGCCGACATCGTGATCCGGCGCAACGACGTCTCCGAGCCCGAGTTGCATCACGTGCGCGGCTCCGGCGACGACGAGCGCGTGCTGCCCGGCAATGATCGTTTCACCCGCGGCGACCGCATTCCCAAGCCGCGCGGTGGTGGCCAGGGCGGCGATGACCCCGGCCGCGAGGCCGGTGACGAGGCGGCCGACGACAGCTTCACCTTCGCGTTGTCGAAGGAGGAGTTCATGAGCCTGTTCTTCGATCAGCTGCAGCTTCCCAATCTGGCGCGAACGCAGCTGGCGCGCCTGACCGAGATGCGGCAGCGGCGCGCGGGCTTCATCCGCTACGGCTCGCCCGGCCATCTGTCGGTCTCGCGCACGATGAAGACGGCGCTGGCGCGCCGCATCGCGATGGCGGGCTCGTTCGACCAGCGCATCCACGCGCTTACCCAGACGCTCGATGCGCAGCTGCCGCCACCGACCAACGAGGTAGTCGAGCCGCTGTATTCGCAGCTCGACCAGTTGCGGCGGATGCGCGGCGCGCTGCCGTTCTTGGACGACGTCGACCTGCGCTATCGCGGCACCGTGTTGCGTGCCGAGCCCAAGACCGCGGCGGTGATGTTCTGCCTGATGGACGTGTCGGGCTCGATGAACGAGAAGCGCAAGGATCTCGCCAAGCGCTTCTTTTCGCTGCTGTACCTCTTTCTCAAGCGCAAGTACGAGCAGGTCGACGTGGTGTTCATCCGCCACACCACCACCGCCGAGGAGTGCGACGAGGAGACCTTTTTCTACGACCCGCAGTCGGGCGGTACCGAGGTGCTGCCGGCGCTGGAGCTGATGAGCCGCATCGTTGCCGCCCGCTATCCGGCGAGCGCCTGGAACATCTACGGCGCACAGTGCTCCGACGGCGACAGCTTCGGCAACGACCCGGCGATGAGCGGCCGCTTTCTCGAACGCACGCTGCTGCCGCTGACCCGCTACTTCGTCTACGTGGAGGTCGGTGAACCGATCTCGCGTGTCAGCACCACGCTGCTGTGGGAGGCGTACCGGCAGATCGGCAACCCGCTGTTCAAGCAGGCGCGCGTGCTGGCGCGCAACCAGATCTATCCGGCGCTGGCGCAGTTGTTCGCCAAGGAAACGGCGGCCGCCTAGCGCGCCGCGGGGGGATGACGATGCACCGGCACCCACAGGCCCGGCCATGAGCGCCACCATCGATGCGCCGCCCGCGGCGCCGCCGCGCCCGCCCGCCTTCATCGCCACCGGGCATGAATGGACCTTCGACGACCTGACGGCGTTCGACCGCGCCCTCGCCGCGCATGCGCGGCGCTATGGGCTGGACACGTATCCGAACCGCATCGAGGTGATCAGCTCCGAGCAGATGCTCGAGGCCTACGCCTCGACCGGCATGCCGGTGAACTACGCGCACTGGTCGTTCGGCAAGAACCTGCTCGCCAACCAGGAGGCGTACCGGCGCGGCCGCCAGGGCCTGGCCTACGAGATCGTGATCAACAGCGATCCGTGCATCACCTACCTGATGGAAGAGAACACGCTGGCGCTGCAGGCGCTCGTGATCGCCCATGCCAGCTACGGCCACAACTCGTTCTTCAAGGGCAACTATCTGTTCCGCCAGTGGACCACCGCGGACTCGATCGTCGACTACCTGCTGTTCGCGCGCCGCTACATTGCCCAGTGCGAGGAACTGCACGGCATCGAGGCGGTCGAGCGCACGCTCGATGCCTGCCATGCGCTGCGCAACTATGGCGTCGACCGCTACCAGCGGCCGGCCCGGCTGAATTCGCGGCGCGAGCGCGATGCGCAGGCGCAGCGCCTGGCGCTGGCGCGCGAGACCAACCGGCGGCATGAACTGGCGTCGCTGCTGCCCGAGCAGGCGGGGCCGGTGTCGCCGGAGGACGCGCCGTTTCCGGCGCAGCCGCACGAGAACCTGCTCTACTTCATGGAGAAGTTCAGTCCGACGCTCGAACCATGGCAGCGCGAGCTGGCGCGCATCGTGCGCAAGATCGCCCAGTACTTCTATCCGCAGCGCCAGACCAAGGTCTGCAACGAGGGTTGGGCCACCTTCTGGCACTACACGCTGCTCAACGATCTGTACGACCATCGCCAGGTCGATGATGCCTTTATGCTCGAATGGCTTGGCTCGCACACCAACGTCATTTACCAGCCGCCCTACAGCAGCCCGCAGTTTTCCGGCTTCAATCCCTACGCGCTGGGCTTCGCGATCTTCCGCGACATGCGCCGCATGTGCGAGCAGCCGACCGACGAGGACCGGCACTGGCATCCCGAGGTGTGCGGCAAGCCCTGGGTGGAGCAACTGCAACTGGCGATGGCCAACTACCGCGACGAGTCGTTCATCCTGCAGTTCCTCAGTCCGCGGGTGATGCGCCAGCTGGGCATGTTCGGCGTCTCCACCGCGCCTGACCGCGACCATTGGCAGGTCGATGGCGTGGCTGCCGACGAGGACTACCAGCGGCTGCGCAGCGCGCTGGCGCGCACCTACCGCGCCGAGTCTCATCTGCCCGACATCCAGGTCAGCCGCGTCGACCGCCGCAACACGCGCCAGCTCACCCTGCAGCACCTGGTGCATCGTGAGCGCGAGCTGGATGCCGACTCGGTGAAGCGCTTTCTCGCCCACGCGCGCAGCCTCTGGGGCTTTCCGGTGGTGCTGGAAGACATCGACGGCGGCAGCGTGTCGCGGCGTTGGAACGGCTAGGGTGTCGAGCGTTGCGCCCCTCGATTCCTCTCGGGTTGCCGCCATGGATGCCGTCGCGGGCGCAGCGTCTTGCGACAGGTCAGGGTGCGCGGCGCGCCATGGTCTATGTTGGCGCGCTCCAGTCACCTCTCACTGTCCCCAGGATGAACCGCAAGCCGCAGATGCCGTCCAGCGACTCAGAGGAAGACCGCTTCGGCGCAGTCAAGGGCGCCACCCTCGCGGTCGGTGTCGGCCTGGCCTTCTGGCTGCTCGTTGCCTGGCTCTGGTTCGACTGAGCCGCGCGCGCCCGCGCACTGAACGCGGCGCGGGCAGGCCCGACCCGGCGGGCCGTGTCGGTCGCCGGCCGCTGGCCGCTGACCGCTGCCGCTGCGCGCACGCCTGCCGGTACCATCGCGACCGTTTTCCCTTTCAGGCCGCCGCCGTCGGCGTGGGCATCGGGCGCCCGCAACGCAGCAGCACACCGTGAGCCAACCAGCGTGAGAGAACTGAACCGAAGTGCCGCCGTGCGCGCCGGCCCGCCGCAGCGCATGCCGATCGCGCTGATCGGCGCGCCGACTGACGTCGGCGCCGGCAGCCGGGGCGCCAGCATGGGACCCGAGGCGCTGCGCGTGGCCGGGCTGCGCGAGGCGCTGGAGAACCACGGGCTGTCGGTGATCGACCGCGGCAATCTGGCCGGACCGCCCAACCCCTGGCTGCCTGCGGTCGACGGTTATCGTCACCTCGACGAAGTGATCGCCTGGAGCACCGCCGTGCACGAGGCGGTGTACCAGGAACTCGCGCTCGGCCATCTGCCGATGCTGCTCGGCGGCGACCACTCGATGGCGATCGGCTCCATCAGCGCGGTGGCGCGCCATTGCCGCGAGGCGAAGAAGAACCTGCGCGTGCTGTGGCTGGACGCGCACGCCGACTTCAACACCAGCACGCTGACGCCCAGCGGCAACCTGCACGGCATGCCGATGGCCTGCCTGTGCGGCTTCGGGCCGGCGCCGCTGGTGGAACTGGGCGGCCACGTGCCGGCTCTGGAGCCGCGCTGCGTGCGCGAGATCGGCATCCGCAGCGTCGACCCCGGCGAGAAGCAATTCGTGCACGAGCACGACCTCGACGTGTTCGACATGCGCTTCGTCGACGAGCTGGGCATGCGCCACACGATGGAACTGGCGCTGGCCACGCTGGACGCCAACACCCACCTGCACGTGAGCTTCGACGTCGACTTCCTCGATCCGGAGATCGCCCCGGGCGTCGGCACCACGGTGCCGGGCGGGCCGACCTACCGCGAGGCGCAGCTGTGCATGGAGATGATCGCCGACTGCGGCCGGCTGGCCTCGCTCGACATCGTCGAGCTCAATCCGGCGCTCGACGTGCGCAATCGCACCGCCCTGCTGTCGGTCGACCTGATCGAGTCGCTGTTCGGCAAGAGCACGCTGATGCGCAAGTAGGCGCGGACCCTCCTGCCTGCTTCGCCCGCTGCTCGCACCCGCGCATCGCCACGTTCGACCGAATGCCCAGGCCGCACCGATGATCGACCCGACCGCCGCTGCCACCCCTGACCCAACGCGCTCGGTGCTGGTGCTGGTCGACTACCAGGCGCGCCTGCTGCCGGCGATCGCCGACGGTGCGCAGGTACTCGACCAGGCGCTGGCGCTGGCGCGCCTGGCGCGCACGCTGGGTATTCCCGTCATCGGCACCGAGGAGAACCCGGCCAAGCTCGGGCCGAACGTCGACTCGCTGCGCGCGCTGTGCGACGAGACGCTGACCAAGATGCACTTCGATGCCTGTGGCGACGGCCTGCTGGCGCGGCTGGCTGCGCATCGGCCCGGGCCGGCGCCGCGTGACGTGGTGATGGCCGGCTGCGAGGCGCATGTGTGCCTGCTGCAGACCGCCCTGGGCGTCCTGCGTGGCGGTGACCGGGTGTGGCTGGTGTCCGCCGCCTGCGGCAGCCGGCGGGTGGATGATCAGGCGCTGGCGATGACCCGCCTGCAGCAGGCCGGTGCGGTGTGCGTGAACCTCGACATGCTGGCGTTCGAGTGGATGCGCACCTGCGAGCACCCGCAGTTTCGCGCGGTGCTGGCGCAGGTGAAAGCACGCTGACTTGCGCAGCGTGCTGCGGTGTCACGCCGCGCTGGCCGCCAACGGCTCCGGCTTGACCAGCGCCAGCGGCTCGCGCACGCGCGGCTGCGCCACGTAGTTGTGCATGAATTCCTCGAACTTCGGCACCGACAGCGGGCGGCTGATCAGGTAGCCCTGCACGCGGTCGGCGCCCTGGCGCGTCAACAGCGTCAGCTGCTCCTCGGTCTCCACACCTTCGACCACCACCGTCTTGCGCAGGGTGCGCGCCATGTGAATCATCGAAGCGGTGATCACCGCCGCGTCGGGATCGGTGGCAATGTCGATCACGAAGGCGCGGTCGAGCTTGAGCACGGTGGCCGGCATCGAGCGCAGGTAGCTGAACGACGAGTAGCCGGTGCCGAAGTCGTCGATGGCGATCAGCACGCCGGCGCGCTGCAGGCCGCGCAGGCCGCGCAAAGCGCTTTCGCCACCGTCGATCGCCATCGTCTCGGTGATCTCGACTTCGAGTTGTGCCGGTGTGCGATGCGACTTCATCAGCGCCATGTCCACCGCCGCCACGAAGCCGGGCTGCTTGAGCTGGCGGTTCGACACGTTCACCGCCACCCGCGGCAGGGCGATGCCCGCCTGCTCCCAGCGGCGGTGCTGCGCGCACGCGGCCATCAGCACCCAGGTTCCGATCGACTCGATCAGTCCGCTTTCCTCGGCGAAGTCGATGAACTCGCCCGGACCGAGCAGGCCACGGGTCGGATGCTGCCAGCGCAGCAGCGCCTCGGCACACACCACCTCGCCCGTGCGCAGGTCGATCTGCGGCTGGTAGTGCAGCACCAGTTCATCGCGTTCGATCGCCTGGCGCAGTTCGCGGTCGAGCACGGCGCGGGCGTTCACCTCCGCGCCCATGCTTTCCTTGAAGTAGGCGTAGCGGCCGCGGCCGAGTTCCTTGGCGCGGTACATCGCGGTATCGGAACGCTTGAGCAGCTCCTCGGCGGTGACGCCGTCGTCGGGGTACAGAGCGATGCCCACGCTGCCGCCGGCATACAGCTTCTGGCCTTCGATCTCGAACGGGCGCGCCAGCGCGTTGATCAGGTTGCTGGCGACCTGGCCGGCATCGCCGGTGCCGCCGATGCGCGGCAGCACCACGGCAAACTCGTCACCGCCGATGCGCGCCACCATGTCCGCATCGCGCAGCGACAGCTTGATCCGCTCGGATGCCAGCCGCAGCAGGGTGTCTCCCGCGGCATGGCCGAGCGTGTCGTTGATCTGCTTGAAGCGGTCGAGGTCGACGAACAGCACCGCGCCGCGCTGCTTGTCGCGTCGCGCCTGAGCCACCTGCTGGGCGAGGATGGCAAGCAGTTGCACCCGGTTGGCCAGTCCGGTGAGCGGGTCGTAGTGCGCCTGCACGTGCAGGCGCCAGTCGCGCACCGCGGTCGACAGTGCCACCGCCAGCCGGTCGATCACGCTGCTGAGCATGGCGGCGCGGTCGGGGTCGATCACCTGGCCTTCGCTGTCGGCCAGCACCACCACGCCCCAGAAGCTGCCATTGCGCGAGATCGGCAGCACGCGGCAGCGGGTCAGCTCCCGCGGGTCCAGGTGTGCACGGTAGGCGAGTGGCAGCTTGACGTCGGCCAGATCGGCCGCCGTGGGCGGGTGTGGCCAGTCGATCGTCAGCGTCTCGATGCCGCGGCCACCGCGCCGCCGGGTTTGCACCATCAGGCGGGTCGGCGTGGCCGGCTGGATCAGGCCGACGCTGATGAGGTCGGTGTTGACGATGTGGCGCAGGCAGCGGATCGAGTTGACCGCGACCTCGGACAGGTCGACCGAGTTGAGGATCGCGCGATCGATCCGCGTCATCGTCTGCAGCGTGCCGATCTGGCGCGCCAGGCGTGCCGCCATGGTGTTGAACGCGGTGGCCAGATGGCCCAGCTCGTCGGCGCGCCCGACCTTGACCGGGCTGCCGAAGTCGCGCTGCGCCAGGCGCCGCGTTCCCTGCAGCAACTCGCCGATCGGCGCGATGATCAGGCGCACCTGATGGGACGCCAGCAGCAGCATCGCCAGCAGGCTGGCCAAGGCCACCGGCAGGAAGGTGGCGCGGAAGGCGGCGGTGGCCGCCGTCGAGTAGGACGCCGGCTGCAGCGCGAACACGGTCAGGTCGGGACCGGCCATCCGGCTCTCGACGAAGAGTGTCCATTGAGCGGCCTGCTGCACCTCGCCATCGATGGTCCAGGCGTAACGCCCAGCGCTGCCGGCAACGGGCGAGGCGACCGGATGGCTGCCGCCTGCCGTGAGCTGGCAGTGGGGCAGTCGGCCATCCAGCGCCACGCAGAAGTGCGTCATCAGCGGGTTCAGGTCAGCCGTGCTCCACAGCGTGTCCGCGGCCACGGCGGCGACGATGAACTGCTTGCGCGTGTCCGCCTGCTGGCCCTGCTTGAGTAACAGTGCCGGCTCGGCATGCCGCTCCGGAAGCAGCAAGGCGATGCGTCCGGTGGCCAGCTGCGCGCGCTGCCCGACACTGAGCCGCGGCAATGCCTCGGCCAGCCCGGGCACGTTGCCGACCTGCTCGGCCACGGCGCCGCTCGCATCGACCCGCGCAAATCCGAGCAGACCCTCCGCATACAGCGGGCCATGCGCGGTCAGCCGCGTTGCACTGAGCCGCTCGAGCGGGCCAGCTTCGGCTGCGGACGCCAGGTCGTGCTCCAGGTGCAGCAGTCGGTCGAGCACGCCGAACCCGTAGTTCTTGGCGTGCTGCGCCAGTTCGGCGCTGCGGCTGTCGCGCAGCGTGCGGCTGACCTTGTAGTCGGCCAGCAGCGCCAGGATTGCAATCGGTGCCAGCGTCGCGAGCGCCAAAATCCCCATCAGACGGCGACCGAGCGGGCTGCGCAGGTTCAGGCCGGCGAACCAGGCGGTGACGGCGGCCCGGGTCATCAGAAGTCGACGGCCTTGCCGACGAACTGCCCGTTGCGACCGCGCACGATGTCGTCGCGCGAATGGGCGGCGGTCAGCGGCGGGACCGAGCGTCCGTCCGGTCCCATGCTGTAGAGGTCGTAGTCCGTATTGATCGGGTTGAGCGAACGGTCCTTGCGCACCGGGCCACGATTGCGGGCCGTCATCACGTTCAGGTATTGGTAGGGCCGGCCCCACGGGTCGCTCTGAGTCACGCCGATATCGGCGAGGGACGCCGGAAAGCGGCCGTTCTGCTCGGCGGAGAAGCGGAAGATCGTCAGTTCGATGGTGCGCATGTCGGCCATCGCCTGGGCCGTGCGGCCGCGCTCCATGTACTGCGAGTAGTTGGGAATGGCGATGCTGGCCAGCACGCCGAGCACGGCGACGGCAAGCAGCAGCTCGAGCAGCGTGAGTCCGCGCGATCGCCGACGCTTGGCCGGAGCGAGAGTGGCGGTCGACGGGCGCGGGGCCGGGCAGTGGACGCTGGGCGCGTTCATTCTTGGTGTTCAGCGCTGCGGCTGGCTGGACGGCAACATGCCGCGCTCTTGCGAAGCGCGCTGCTCGAGGCAGCCATGGATGTTGGGATTGTGCTTACGGTCGCGCGCGGACAACCCGCGAAATGGACGGCCGCTACCGGCCATTTCTCACCGCTGCCGACCCTGAAGGTGAGGCGGGTATCCTCGCCGCCCTCACTGACTGAGCGGCGCGCCGCCCCGACTGCCTTGGAAGCCTTGCTCGTCTGTACTGCGCTGGTTGCCCTGGCCGAAATGGGCGACAAGACCCAGTTGCTGGCCTTCGTGCTGGCCGCCCGGCTGAAAAAGCCGTGGCCGATCGTGGCGGGCATCTTCGTCGCCACCCTGGCCAACCACTTCCTTGCCGGCACGGTGGGCGCCTGGCTGGCAACCCTGGTGGCGCCCGGAACGCTCAAATGGATCGTCGCCGGCGCCTTCATCGTATTCGGCCTGTGGGCGCTGGTGCCGGACAAGTTCGAAGAAGAAGCGCGCAGCTACTCGGGGCGCAGCGTGTTCTTCACCACCCTGGTCGCCTTCTTCTTTGTCGAAATGGGTGACAAGACGCAACTGGCCACGGTGGCGCTGGCGGCTCGCTTCGACTCGCTGGTCGCGGTGGTGGCGGGCACCACGCTCGGCATGATGATCGCCAACGCGCCGGCGGTCTGGCTCGGCGAGCGACTGGCCCAGCGCGTCAACATGAAGGTCATGCGCTGGATCGCCGCTGGCCTGTTCCTGGTGATGGGTCTGCTGACGCTGATGCTGTGAGCGTGGCCCGGTTACGTGGCATCGATCACCCACGCCGTGCGGGTTTTGCCTGATGACCGCGCGGGCCGGGGCGTCAGGTCGCGCGGCAGGGTAAAGTCGCGCCTGCGCCTGAGGCCATCCGCATGTCCACCGATCCAGCCGGACCCGCGTTGAAGCAGCGGCCGGCCGGCGTCATCAACAACAACCAGTCACCCCGCAGTCCCCAGCCCTTTCTTTGCCAGGAGACCTTAGATGTCCGTTCCCGTTACTCCCCGTCGTCGCTTCGTGATCATGAGCGGCGCCCTTGTCGCCGGCGGCTTGCTGGCCTCGCATGGCGCGCAAGCGCAGACCAATCCGGCGTTGCGCTCTGCTCTGAAGTACCAGGACAAGCCGAACGGCGCCAATCGGTGCGACAACTGCATGCACTGGGTGCCCGGCGCCAACGCCAAGGCGAAGGGCGGCTGCAAGGTCATCCCGGGTGACACGCAGATCTCGCCGGAAGGCTGGTGTTCAGCCTGGGCTGCGGTTCCCGGCGCAGCCAAGAAGTAAGTAGTCCGCGTTACCCTGCTGTTCGGCGCGGCCGCGCCGAACAGCAGTCTTCCCGGCTCGTTTCAAGCTCCTTCCGCGGCCGCGTGCGACACCCTCGTCGCGCATCGCTCACCTTCCCAGTTCAGCGTCACCCCGTCCGGCCCTTTTCGTCACGGCTGTGCTTGTTCGTGGCTGCCAGCCAGCCGCTTGGGGCAACTGCGCAGGATTCGTCGCAGCGTGTTGCGCATTTCGCAACGCGGCTGCCGTCGGCCGCGCGCAGAATTCGCCCCTGCCGCTTGCCGAGTCATCGCCCCCGCGCGCCGGTTGTCGCGACCGCGGACAACCGGCATGACTGGCGCCGCTATTCTTGTCGCACCCACCTGCCGGAGAACCACCCCATGTGCTCGCTGTTCCGCTTCACCTCTTTGGCGGCCACCGCGGCCGCTGCGGCCGTCTGCGCCGCCCTCGCTGCACCGCTGCAGGCGCAGGAACTGGTCATGGGTCTGTCGACGCCGGTCACCTCGCTGGACCCGCACTTCCACAATCTCACGCCCAACAACAACGTGGCTGACCACGTGTTCGAGAAGCTGGTGGGCAAGGATCCGAAGGAACAGTTGAAGCCGCTGCTGGCCGAGTCATGGAAGACGCTGGACGATTTGACTTGGGAGTTCAAGCTGCGCAAAGGGGTCAAGTGGCACGACGGCAGCGAGTTCACGGCCGACGACGTCATTGCCAGCATCAAGCGCATACCGACCGTGCCCAACTCGCCGGCGTCGTTCGCAACCTATACGCGGCCGATCACCGACGTGACGGCGGTCGACAAGCTCACGCTGCGCATCAAGACCGCGCGGCCGCACCCGCTGCTCCCGAATGACATGGTCGCGGTGCGCATCGTTCCGGCCAAGCTGGCGGCCGCCGCCAAGTCCGAGGAGTTCAACAGTGGCAAGCTGATGATCGGCACCGGGCCGTTCAAGTTCAAGGAGTACGTGGCGGGTGACCGCGTGGTGCTGGAGCGCAACGACGCCTACTGGGGTGCCAAGCCGCACTGGAAGACCGTGCGCATGCGCATGATCACCAACGCCCCGGCACGCGTGGCCGCGCTGCTGGCGGGTGACGTGCAGATGATCGAGGCGGTGCCCACCGCCGACATCGCCCGGCTGGAAAAAGACGCCCGCGTCAGCGTTGCCTCCGCGGTCAGCAATCGCCTGATCTACATCCACATGGACAGCGCGCGCGATGTTTCGCCGTTCGTCACCGGCAAGGACGGCAAGCCGCTGGAGAAAAACCCGTTCAAGGACGTGCGCGTGCGCCAGGCAGTGTCGATCGCGCTCGACCGCAACGCCATCGTCAGCCGCATCATGGAAGGTCAGGCGCAGCCGGCCGGCCAGTTGCTGCCCGACTTCTTCCCCGGCACCAGCAAGCGGCTGACGCCGCCCAAGCTGGACATCGACGGCGCGCGCAAGTTGCTCGCCGAGGCCGGTTATCCGAACGGCTTCGCCGTTACGCTGCACTCGCCCAACAACCGCTACATCAATGACGAGAAGGCCGCGCAGGCGGTGGCCGGCATGCTCACGCGCGCCGGCATCGATACCAAGCTGGAAGCAATGCCCAGCAACGTCTTTTTCTCGCGCGCCGGCAAGCTCGACTTCAGCTTCTTCCTCGCCGGCTGGGGCGCGGAAACCGGCGAAACTTCGTCGCCGCTGCGTGCGCTGATCGGCAGCTTCAATGCGCAGACCGGCATGGGCCAGGCCAACCGCGGCCGCTTCTCCGACCCGGGCGTCGACGCGCTGATCCTGACCGCGATGACCAACATCGACGACACCAAGCGCAACCTGATGCTCGCCGCCGCCAGCGACAAGGCGATCGGCGAAATGCAGGCACTGATCCCGCTGCACTACGAAGTGTCGAGCTGGGGCCTGCGCAAGGGCCTCGCCTACACCGGCCGCGCCGACCAATACACCTATGCGTTCGAGGTGCGGCCAGGGAAGTAAACGTGGCGCGTAGCGCGGCTGCCGAGCCGGCCCGCACCGCCGTGATCATCGACGTGCTGTGCGAGGACGAGCTGCTGCATCTTGTCCTCGCCAACATCGATGCGCAGCCGGCGTTTCGCGTGCGTGCCAAGTTCGACTGTGCGCTGATGGATGCCGCCGGACGCGATGCCACCCGGCTGCCGCTGTTCACGCGCTGCGAGTTCCTGGCGCCCGGTCGCGTCATCCGCACGCTGCTCGATACGCGCGCCAACTGGTTCCGACGCCGGCAGCCGATCCGCTTTGCGGTCACGCTCACCCATCGCGATGCGGCCGGCCGCGCGCATGAGCAGCTGATCCGCCACGACCTGGCGATCTACCGCGATCTGGCGCTGGTGCAGCGCGCGCCGCCCGCGACCTGTCTTTGAAGGAGAACCCGATGCCCGTGGCCCGTCCGCAGCCCTACCTGAACTGCAACTTCCTGGTCGAGATCGACGGCGTGGCGGTTGCCGCGTTCTCCGAGGTCGCGCTGCCCGATCTGGCGATTGACGTGATCGAGTACCGCACCGGCAGCGACAAGACCAATAGCGTGCGCCGCCTGCCGGGGCTGGCAAAGTTAGGCACGCTGGTGCTCAAGCGCGGCATCGTCGGCGACCTGGCGCTGTTCAACTGGATCCGCGGCGTGACGCAGGGGCAGGCCGACCGCCGCAACATCGCCGTGGTGCTGCTCGATGAGCAGCGCAACCCGGTGCAGCGCTGGCTGGTGCGCGACGCCTGGCCGACCAGGTACGTCGGCGCGTCGCTGAACGCCCAGGGCAACGATGTCGCGATCGAACAGCTGGAACTCGCCTGCGAGGGCATCGAGATCGAGTGAGCGCACTGCGCCTGAGATCCTGCCGCTGCTGAGCCATGACCGTCTTCATCCTCCGTCGCCTGTCGCAGACGCTGTTCGTGCTGTTCATCACGTCGCTGCTCGTCTTCTTCGGCCTGTTCGTGATCGGCGACCCGATCGAGATCCTGGTCAATCCGGTGGCCGACGAGATCGAGCGCGCGCGCGCCGCCGCCGCGCTCGGCCTGGACAAGCCGATCCTCGAGCAGTACTGGGTGTTCCTGACGGGTGCGCTCAGGGGCGAACTGGGCACGAGCTTCGTGTTCGGCCGCTCGGCGATGGAAGTGATCATCGAGCGGATGCCGGCCACGCTGGAGCTGGCGTTCCTGGCGATGGTGATCGCGGTGGTGATCGGCGTGCCGCTGGGCATGTACGCCGGCCTGAAGCCGGATTCGTGGATCAGCAAGACCATCATGGCCGGCTCGATCGTGGGTTTTTCGCTGCCCACGTTCTGGGTCGGGCTGCTGCTGATCCTGGTGTTCGCGGTGCAGCTGGGCTGGCTGCCGTCCACCGGGCGCGGTCCGACACAGGAGTGGTTCGGCCTGCAGCTGTCGATCCTGCATTGGGACGGCCTGAAGTACGCGCTGCTGCCGGCGATCAACCTGGCGCTGTTCAAGCTGAGCCTGATCATCCGCCTGACGCGCGCTCAGGTGCGCGAGCAGAGCCTCCTCGACTACATCAAGTTCGCGCGCGCCAAGGGCCTGAGCCGCACGCGCGTGATCGGCGTGCACCTGTTCAAGAACATCCTGATCCCGCTCGTCACCGTGATCGGGCTCGAGCTCGGTTCGGTGATCGCCTTCGCGGTGGTGACCGAGACGATCTTCGCCTGGCCCGGCATGGGCAAGCTCGTGATCGACTCGATCTTCCAGCTCGACCGGCCGGTGGTGGTCGCGTACCTGATGATGATCGTGTTCATGTTCATCCTCATCAACCTGGTGGTCGACCTGCTGTACTCGGCGCTCGATCCGCGCGTGCGGCTGGGGGAGTCGAAATGAGCGGTCTCGTCCGGGTGCAAGAGGACTCGCCAGGTCGTCTCGTCGTCCCCGTGCAGGCGGAGACGCAGCGGCTTGGCTTTTCTTCGCTGCATCTTCGATCTGCGCAACGCAACGACGCTGGGTTCCCGCCTGCGCGGGAACGACGGCTTGCTGCGCGGGAACGACGGCTTGCTACGCGGGAACGACGGCTTGAATATTCCGGGCGGTGCGGCTGGCGCCGTCGTGCGGCGCAAGCCCCACGACGCGTCGTGGGCGTCATGCGTTCATTTGTCACACGGGGGCTGGGGCAATGAGTGTCGTCGCCACCGCACCCGCCGAGTCCCGCCTGCGCCGCTTCTGGGCGCAGTTCGCCGACAGCCGGCTGGCGCTGGTCGGTCTGGCGATGCTGATCGGCGTGGTCGCGATCGCGCTGCTGGCACCGTTCATTTCGCCGCAGAACCCGTACGACCTGGGCAAGCTCGACCTGATGGATGCACGTCTGCCGCCTGGCGAGACCGCCGCGGCGGGCACCATGACCTACATGCTGGGCACCGACGGCCAGGGACGAGACATGGTGAGCGCAATTTTCTACGGCCTGCGCGTGTCGCTGTACGTGGGGGTGGTCAGCGGCGTGATCGCGATGTCGCTGGGCGCGGTGCTCGGTGTGCTGGCTGCCTACGTGGGCGGCCGCTTCGAGCAGGTCCTGATGCGGATCGTCGACATCCAGCTCGGCTTTCCGGCGATCCTGGTGGCGCTGATCCTGCTCGCGGTGCTCGGCAAGGGCGTGGACAAGATCATCATCGCGCTGGTGGCGGTGCAGTGGGCGTACTACGCGCGCACCGCGCGCAGCGCGGCGCTGGTGGAACGCAGCAAGGAGTACATCGAGGCGGCGCGCGCGCTCGGTCTCTCGAGTGCGCGCATCGTGCTGCGCCATCTGCTGCCCAATGCGATGCCGCCGCTGATCGTGGTGGGCACGGTGCAGGTGGCGCATGCGATCGCGCTGGAGGCCACGCTGAGTTTTCTTGGCCTGGGCCTGCCGACCACCGAGCCCTCACTGGGGCTGCTGATCGCCAACGGCTACGAGTACCTGATGAGCGGCAAGTACTGGATCAGCGTGTATCCGGGCGTGGCGCTGTTGATCACCATCCTGTCGATCAACCTGGTGGGGGACCAGTTGCGCGACGTGCTCAATCCGAGGTTGGCAAAGTGACGCGTCCGTCCGAGAGTCACCGGCCATGAGCCTGCTCACCGTCGACAACCTGCAGACCGAGTTCACCACGCGCGATGGCGTGCTGCGCGCGGTGCAGGGCGTGTCGTTCGAATTGAACCGTGGCGAGGTGCTCGGGCTGGTGGGCGAATCCGGTTCGGGCAAGAGCGTGACGGGGTTCTCCATCATGGGCCTCGTCGATCCGCCCGGACGGGTGGCGGGGGGCAGCGTGAAGTTCGATGGCCGCGAACTGGTGGGGCAATCGGAGGACCAGTTGCGCCGGCTGCGCGGCAAGCGCATCGCGATGATCTTCCAGGACCCGATGATGACGCTCAACCCGGTGCTGAGCGTTGCCACGCAGATGATCGAGACCGTGCTCGCACACGACAACGTGTCCAAGGCGGTGGCGCGCGAGCGTGCGATCGATGCACTTGGTCGCGTGGGCATTGCGTCGCCGGAAAGCCGGCTCGCCCAGTATCCGCACCAGTTTTCCGGCGGCATGCGCCAGCGCGTGGCGATTGCCATCGCGTTGCTGCATCGGCCCGATCTGATCATTGCCGACGAGCCCACCACCGCGCTGGACGTGACGGTGCAGGGGCAGATCCTGTACGAGATGCAGACGCTGGTGCGTGAAGTGGGCAGCGCGCTGATCTGGATCACCCATGACCTGGCGGTGATCGCCGGTCTGGCCGACCGCGTGGCGGTGATGTATGCCGGTCGCATCGTCGAGGAGGGGCCGGTGGAGCAGGTGCTCGACGCGCCTCGCCATCCGTACACGCGCGGCCTGCTGGACTCGGTGCCGGCCAACAATGCCGCGCTCGACGGGCTCAAGGGCGGCCGCCTGCGGCAGATTCCAGGCATGACGCCGTCGCTGCTCAAGCTCGGCCCCGGCTGCGCGTTTCGCGAGCGCTGCGACCGGGTGATCGCCGGCTGTGAAGTGATGCCGCCGCTGGCCGCCGCCGCCGGCGCGCGCCGCCTGCGCTGCGTGAATCCCGTGCCGGCGCCGGTGGCTGCGTGATGGTGGCGTCGATCGATACCTTGGCCAGCACCGCGCCCGCCGCAGGCCCGCGCGACCGCGCCACGCAGGGTACGGCGGCATCGACCGCGCCGCTGCTGCAGTTCAACGCCGTGAGCAAGCGCTTCACGCGTCGGCTCGACATCATCGAGAAGCTCGCCGCGCGGCTGGGTGCCGACGTGCGCGAGAGCACCGTGCATGCAGTCGACCACGTCACCTTCGCGGTGCACGACGGCGAGGTGGTGGGACTGGTGGGCGAATCGGGCTGCGGCAAGTCGACGCTCGGTCGAGTCGGCTGCGGCCTGTATGCGCCCAGCGACGGCAGCGTCACCTATCGCGGCCAGCCGGTGACCACCGCCGCCGGGGTGCGCCGCCCGATCCAGATGATTTTCCAGGACCCGTTCGCCTCGCTCAACCCGCGTCTGCGCGTCGCCGACGTGATCGGCGAGGCGCCGCGCGTGCATGGCCTCACCGATCGACGCGGCATGGAGGACTATGTCGCCGACCTGATGCGTCGGGTCGGCCTGGACGCGAGCTTCATGCGCCGCTATCCGCACCAGTTCTCCGGCGGCCAGCGCGCCCGCATCGGCATCGCGCGCGCACTGGCGGTCAAGCCCGAGTTCCTGGTGTGCGACGAGGCGGTGGCGGCGCTGGATGTGTCGATCCAGGCGCAAGTGCTCAATCTCTTCATGGACCTGCGCGAGCAGCTCGGCCTCACGTATCTCTTTATCAGTCACGACCTGGGCGTGGTGCGTCACCTGTCGGACCGCGTGGTGGTGATGTACCTGGGCCGCGTGGTCGAGATCGCGCCGACCGACGCGCTGTTTGTCGCGCCCAACCATCCGTACACGCAGGCACTGTTGGCCGAGGTGCCGCGGCTCGATCGCAAGAAGCGCACGTTCGTGCCGATCAAGGGCGAGATCCCGTCACCGCTGGATCCGCCCACCGGCTGCCATTTCCATCCCCGCTGCCCGCACGCGATGCCGCGTTGTGCCGTCGAGGCGCCGGTGCTGCGCGAGATCGCGCCGGGGCGGTTGGCGGCATGCCACCTGAACGATGGATGAGGCGCGCCGATCGGCGCTGAAGGCCATGTTGCTCGGCGGCGCGCCCGGTGGGTCGCCGGTCCCGCGAGCTGGCAGCGTGGCAAGCTCGACACTGTGTCCCTCATCCGGCCGGCGCCAGTGTCTTGGCGCACCGACCGCCTCACCCCGAACGAGATTGAACGGATGAATTCGTATTCCCTCGTGGGGGCGCCGGCCCTCACACCGCTGGTGCTCGACTCGCCCCACTCCGGCGCGCAGTTCCCGGCCGACTTCGACGCCATCGTCAGCGAGTTCGACCTGCGCGATGGCGAGGACTGCTTCGTCGACGAGCTGTACCTGCCTGCGACCGAGCGCGGCGTGCCACTCTTGGCCGCGCAGTTTCCGCGTACCTACCTTGATGCGAACCGCCACGCCGGCGACATCGACCTGGAGCTGATGGAAGGCGGCCGCTGGCCGCACCCGCACGTGCCCAGCGGCAAGGCGCGCATCGGCAAGGCGCTGATCTGGCGCACCCTCGATGATGGCCGGCCGATCTACGGCCGCAAGCTCAAGGTCGACGAAGTGGTCGGCCGCATCGAGCGCTGCCACGCGCCCTACCATCGCGCGCTGGCGCAGCTGATGGATGACGCGCAGGCGCGCTTCGGGCAGGTGTTCCACATCAACTGCCACTCGATGCCCAGTGTGGGCGGCAAGATGGGCGAGGGCGGGGGCGGGCCGGCGCGCGCCGACTTCGTGCTCGGCGACCGCGACGGCACCACCTGCGATCCGGGGTTCACCACCTTCGTCGCCGACGCGCTGGCCGAGTTCGGCTACGAGGTGGCGATCAACGATCCGTACAAGGGCGTGGAACTGGTGCGCGCGTATTCCGACCCGGCGCGCGGGCGACACAGCCTGCAGTTGGAGATCAACAAGCGGCTGTACATGAACGAGACCACCTGCAGCCGCCACGCCGGCTTCGATGCCCTGCGCCGGGACCTCGCCACGCTCGTCGACGCGGTGCTCGAGTACACCCGGCGCGCGGTCGCGCGCTGAGCGGCACCTTCCCACTCCACTTGAGTCAGGCTGCACCCGCCATGGATCACCACCCGATCGAGATCACCCCGCCCGACATCACGCCGTTCAAGCACGGCAACGCGGGCGTCGACTATGTTCACGTGCTCCGGTCCGAGCGGCCTGGGCCGACGGTGATGGTGCAGGCGCTGACCCACGGCAACGAGTTCTGCGGCGCGTTGGCCCTGACGTCGTTGCTCGATGCGCAGGTGACACCGGCGCGCGGCACCCTGATCCTCGCCTTTGCCAACGTGGAGGCGTTCGCGCGTTTTGACTTCGACGATCCCGATCGCTCGCGCTTCATCGACGAGGACTACAACCGCGTGTGGGGCGACGGCGTGCAGGCGGAGGACGTGCTGTCCGGCACGCGTGATTCCGCCGAGCTGCGGCGCGCGCGTCAGTTGCGGCCGTTCGTCGACTCTGCCGACTTCCTGCTCGACCTGCATTCGATGCACGAGCCTTGCCGGCCGATCATGGTGTGCGGCGTGGGTCCGCGCGGCGGCGACAAGTCGGTGGCGCTGTCGCGCGAACTGGGCGTGCCGGGCGACCTGCTGCTCGACACCGGCCACCCGGCCGGCCTGCGCATGATCGAACGCGGCGGCTTCGGCGACCCGGCCAGCCGCAAGGCCGCGGTGCTGATCGAATGCGGCCAGCACTGGGAGCGCAGCGCGGTGGATGTCGCCATCGACACGCTGCTGCGCTTTCTGCGCGTCACCGGCGCGGTGGATGCGACCTGGATCGATGCGCGCCTGCATCGCGCGCCGGCCATGCAGCAGCACGTGATCCGCGTCACCGAGGCGGTGGTCGCGCAGTCGATGGACTTTCGCTTTGCCGGCAATTACTCCGGGCTGGAAGTGATCGCCACCGCCGGCACGCCGATCGCCTTCGATGGCAATCGCGTCTGGACCGCGCCTTACGACGAGACGGTGCTGGTGATGCCCTCGCTCAAGCACGTGAAGCCCGGCACCACGATGGTCCGCCTCGGCCGCTACGACTGAGATTCGCCGCGGCGGCCGACGCCGTCCTGCGCAAGCAAGCCCGATTGATCGCCGGCCCCGGCGCAAATCACCCGCGCGGGGCAGCGGCACCCATGACCCCGGTCGAAGACGGGCCGCCCGAGCCCTTAGAGCGGGCGCAGGGAGTCCCCCGGTCGATCGATCTCGTGTAACTGAATCCGTTACACACTTCGCTGGCTTGGTCTGGTCGCGGCACCCGTTTGATAGGCGTCAATGAGCGAGGCAACCCGGGAGCGCAACCTTGCGCCCATTCCACCGCGGGGGCCGGGCGGCTTGCTCCCGTGGCACGTACACCCAATCTGCGGGAGGCAGGTCATGACTGAGACGTTCTATGACGTGATGCGGCGGCAGGGCATTACCCGTCGAAACTTCGTGAAGTTCTGCAGCCTGACTGCAGCCTCGCTCGGCTTCGGCCCGGCCTATGCGCAGGAGATCGCCAAGGCCCTGGAGACCAAGCCCCGCGTGCCGGTGGTCTGGCTGCACGGTCTGGAGTGCACCTGCTGCACCGAGTCGTTCATCCGCTCGGCGCATCCGCTGGCCAAGGACGTCATCCTGTCGATGATCTCGCTCGACTTCGATGACACCATCATGGCCGCCGCCGGCACCCAGGCGTTGGCAGCGCTGGAAGACACGATCACCAAGTACAAGGGCAATTACATCCTCGCGGTGGAAGGCAATCCGCCGCTCGCCGAAGATGGCATGTTCTGCATGCCGGGTGGCCGCCCGTTCGCCGAGAAGCTGAAGAAGGTCGCCAAAGACGCCAAGGCGGTGATCGCCTGGGGTTCGTGCGCCTCGTGGGGCTGCGTGCAGGCCGCCAAGCCCAACCCGACCCATGCGGTGCCGATCGACAAGGTCATCACCGACAAGCCGATCATCAAGGTGCCGGGCTGCCCGCCGATCGCCGAGGTGATGTCGGCGGTGGTCACCTTTATCGCCGCGTTCGATCGCATTCCGGAACTGGATCGGCAGGGCCGGCCCAAGATGTTCTACAGCCAGCGTATCCACGACAAGTGCTACCGCCGTCCGCACTTCGACGCCGGCCAGTTCGTTGAGGAATGGGACGACTTCGGCGCGCGCGCCGGCTACTGCCTCTACAAGGTCGGCTGCAAGGGCCCGACCACCTACAACGCCTGCTCGACCACGCGCTGGAACGAGGGTGTGAGCTTCCCGATCGCGTCCGGTCACGGCTGCATCGGCTGCTCGGAAGACGGCTTCTGGGACCACGGTTCGTTCTACGACCGCCTCACCAACGTCGGGGCGTTCAAGGCGATCGGCGTCGAGGCCGATGCCGACCAGATCGGCGCCGTGGTCGCCGGGGTCACCGGTGCGGCAATCGTCGCGCATGCGGCAGTGGGCGCGATCCAGCGCGCTGCCAACCGTGGCAAATCGAACGCGACGGGCGAGTCCGTCAAGGCAGGAGGGGAATAAATCATGTCCGTCATCGAAACCCAAGGCTTCAAGCTCGACAACAGCGGCAAGCGGGTCGTGGTCGACCCGGTGACCCGCATCGAGGGCCATCTGCGCGTCGAGGTGAACCTCGACAATGACAACGTGATCCGCAACGCCGTGTCCACCGGCACCATGTGGCGCGGCCTCGAGGTGATCCTCAAGGGGCGCGACCCGCGTGACGCCTGGGCGTTCGTCGAGCGCATCTGCGGTGTCTGCACCGGCGTGCATGCAATGGCGAGCGTGCGCGCGGTGGAAGATGCGCTGAACATCAAGATCCCCGACAACGCGAACATCGTGCGCAACCTGATGCACGCCACGCTGTACGCGCATGACCACCTGGTTCACTTCTATCACCTGCACGCACTCGACTGGGTCGACGTCATCAGTGCGCTGAAGGCCGATCCCAAGCGCACCAGCGAGCTGGCGCAGTCGATCAGCAGCTGGCCGATGAGCTCGCCCGGCTACTTCCGCGACCTGCAGTACCGCCTGAAGAAGTTCGTCGAAAGCGGCCAGTTGGGCCCGTTCAAGAATGGCTACTGGGGTCACCCGGCGTACAAGCTGCCGCCCGAAGCCAACCTGATGGCGGTGGCGCACTACCTTGAGGCGCTCGACTTCCAGAAAGAGATCGTCAAGATCCAGGCCATTTTCGGCGGCCGCAACCCGCACCCGAACTGGCTGGTCGGCGGCGTGCCCTGCTCGTTCAACCTGGATGGCGTGGGTGCGGTGGGCGCGATCAACATGGAGCGCCTGAACATGGTGTCGAAGATCATCGACGACACCATCGCCTTCATCGACAACGTCTACGTGCCCGACCTGCTCGCGATCGCCTCGTTCTACAAGGACTGGGGCGCGATCGGCGGCGGCATCTCCTCGCAGAACCTGCTGTGCTACGGCGATTTCCCTGACATCGCCAACGACGACAGCAACAAGAGCCTGCTGATGCCGCGCGGCGCGATCCTCGGCGGCAACCTGAAAGAGATCCACCCGGTGGATCTGAAGGACCTGAACCTGATTCAGGAGCACGTCAACCACAGCTGGTACAAGTACCCGGACGAGGCCAAGGGCCTGCACCCGTGGGACGGCATCACCGATCCGAGCTTCGTGCTCGGCGCCGGTACCAAGGGCACGAAGACCAACATCCAGAACCTCGACGAGAGCGCCAAGTACAGCTGGGTCAAGTCGCCGCGCTTCAAGGGCCAGCCGATGGAAGTCGGCCCGCTGGCGCGCTACGTCATGTACTACGCGATGGGCGTGCCGGAGTTCAAGGAGCCGGTCGACATGGTTCTGAAGAAGCTCGACGTGCCGGTGCAGGCACTGTTCTCCACGCTCGGCCGCACCGCGGCGCGCGGGCTGGAGGCGAGCTGGGCGGCGCACAAGATGAAGTACTTCTTCAACAAGCTGATGGCCAACCTGAAGGCCGGCAACTTCAGCACCGCCAACATCGACAGCTGGCAGCCGAGCACCTGGCCGGCCGCCGCCCGCGGCGTCGGTTTTTCCGAAGCGCCGCGCGGCGCACTCGGTCACTGGATCAAGATCCGCAACGAGAAGATCGACAACTACCAGTGCATCGTGCCGACCACCTGGAACGCCAGCCCGCGTGACGCCAAGAAGCAGATCGGCGCGTACGAGGCGAGCTTGCTGAACACCAAGATGGCCAAGGCCGACGAGCCGCTGGAGATCCTTCGCACGATCCACAGCTTCGACCCCTGCCTGGCCTGCGCCACCCACGTGATCTCGCCTGAAGGCGAAGAGATCACGCGCGTCACGGTTCGCTGACGAGGAGGCCAAAATGGACGCAACAAGCAGCGTTCGAACCGGCCAGGCCGTCCAGGCCTCCGGCGGCGCATCCGGCGCCACCCCCCACGCGATCTATGTGTGGGAGGCGCCAGTGCGAATTTGGCACTGGGTGATGATGCTCGCGATGCTCGTGCTGATCGGCACCGGCTTTCTGATCGGTGTACCGCCACCCTCGGTGGGCGGTGAGGCGAACTTCAACTTCTGGTTCGGCTATATCCGCTTCCTGCATTTTGCGGCCGGCTACGTGTTCACCATCATGTTCCTGCTGCGCCTGTACTGGGCGTTCGTCGGCAACAAGTACGCGCGCGAGATCTTCATCGTGCCGTATTCGATGCTGAGCTGGAAGTTCTGGGACGGGCTGATCCACCAGACGCTCTACTACCTGTTCGTGCACAAGGAGAGTCGTGGCTACCCGGGTCACAACCCGGTGGCCGCGGCGGCGATGTTCTTCATGTACGTGCTGGGCACGGTCTGGATGATCTTGTCGGGCTTCGCGCTGTACGGCGAAGGCACCGGCATGGGAACCTGGCAGTTCGACTGGTTCACGGCATGGCTGCAGCCGCTGGTGGGTGACAGCCAGACCTTGCACACCTGGCACCGGCTTGGCATGTGGTACCTGATCCTGTTCTCGATCGTGCACCTGTACATGGCAACGCGCGAAGACATCTTCTCCAAGGAGACCGTCATCAGCACCATGATCAACGGCTGGCGGGTGCCCAAGCCGTAATGGGTGCGCGACCGACCGTGCTCGACGAACAGTTCATGGCCAAGGCCGCAGTCAAGGGAGGGAGCCAGCGCATTGCCGGCTCCCTGGCGGATCTGCCGTTGCGCCTCGGTGCCCGCCTCGGGTCACGCAGCGCACCGCGCCTGGCGGCGCGGCGCGCACCGCCGCACCCCGGCTACTTCCTCGAGACGCGTTTTCTGAAGCCGTTGGGCATCACCCAGCAGTCGCTGGCGCAGACGCTCGGCATCTCCCGCCGGCGCGTCAATGAACTGATCCGCGGCCACCGCGGCATCACGGCCGACACGGCGGTGCGGCTGGCGATGTTCTTCGGCAACGAAGCATCGTTCTGGATGCAACTGCAGACCGACTGGGATCTGCACGAGGCGGCCAAGCGCTTCCAGGCCTGACCCGCGGCGCGCCGTCGCGGTACGCCCTGCTTTACATGTTGCGGTCTTAGGTCGATCTGGCTGGCGCGCGCCCATCGGGCGTGCGTATGACCCACAGGTGCACAGCCCGCCGAGTTCCGGCGCGAGACGCGCACCTTTTGATCTAGCGCAGCCCTTTGCCAAGACTGCGCTGCCGCGTGCACGCCGGGCGCGCCCGCTTGATACCGGTCAAGCGCCGCTGTAACTGTCGACGTAACTTCTGGCCTCGCGTCGGTGTACCGCTGTCCGTAACACTCGGGCGCGCACCCGCTTCGTGCTTCATCGACACAGACCGGTCAGACCGGCACTTGTTCAGGGTGCCCCGCGCCGGCAGGGAGTGGCAGGTGACATCCTTATCGCGCGATACCGCGACCGTCGCAGCCGGACCGGACGGCGACCGCCGCACGCTCGTGCTGGGCATCGGCAATGTGCTGTGGGCCGACGAGGGCTTCGGCGTGCGCGCAGTGGAGGCGCTGCACGACGCCTGGGACCTGCCGCCCGAGGTGACGCTGATGGATGGCGGCACCCAGGGCCTGATCCTGCTGGCCGACGTGACCGCCCATCCGCGCGTGCTGGTGTTCGACTCGATCGACTTCGGCGATGCGCCGGGCACGCTGCGCGTGCTGCGTGACCGCGAAGTGCCGGCGTGGGCCGGCGCCAAGATGAGCCTGCATCAGCAAAGCTTCATGGAGTTGCTGTCGATCGCCGACATGCAGGGCCGCTTTCCGCCGCAGCTCACGGTGATTGGCGTGCAGCCCGAGCGCCTGATGGACTTCGGCGGCAGCCTCACCGAGTGCGTGCGCGCGCGGATCGAGCCGGCGCTGGCGCTCGCGGTCGAGGAACTGCGCCGCTGGGGTCATGCGCCGGTGCAACGCAGCGCACCGCCAGCCGAGCGGCTGAATGACGCTTCGCTGATGCTGGCCGCCTACGAAAGTGGCCGCCCGGCAGCCGATGAGGCTTGCCGCATCGGCGACGCACGCTTTCTCAACATTCGCGCCGCGCTCGATCAGGCCGCCGGTGACGGAGCGCGCTGATGTGCATCGGCGTGCCCCTGCAGGTCGAGTCGCTGGAGTCGCACGATGGCGACGAAGGACTGTTCGCCCTGTGCACCGATGGTGCTCAGCGCGAGCGCCTGGACATGCGGCTGGTGGGCCGGCAGGCGCCCGGCACGTGGGTACTGAGCTTCCTTGGCGCGGCCCGGCGGGTGCTCGACCCGGTCGAGGCGGCGCAGATCCGCGACGCGTTGCAAGCGCTGCACGTGGCCCTGCAGGACGAGCCAGACCCAGCCGCGTTCGACGCGCTGTTCGCCGATCTCATTGATCGCGAACCGCAATTGCCGCCGCATCTGCAGGCCCAGGCGGCCGCGGCCGCCAGCGCGGCCGCCGAAGCGAAGGCCGCTGCGGTCACCGCAACTCCCCCGGGTTGACCGCCACCGCCGCCCCGCATCGCCGACTGACTAACCGAGGATTCCCCCCGTGACGATCGAACTCGTTTCAACTTCCAAGGCCAACGCGCCGGTCGTGGTGCATCCGCTGGTGGAGCGCCTGTGTGCCATCACCGGTGCACCGCTGCTCACCGCTGCCGACTACGACGCCTGGGCCAGCCAGCCCGGCCGCGCGCTGGTCGTGTTCACCGAGGACCCGGTGCAGTTTCGCGAGACGCTCGATGTCGCGGTGATCGTGCCCGAATTGGCGCAGGCGTTCGCCGGCGCCTTCCGCGTCGGCGTGCTGCTGCAGGCCGCCGGGCGCACGGTGTCCACCCGCTATGGCTTTCGCCGCTGGCCGGCCCTGGTGATGCTGGCCGACGGCCAGTACGTCGGCGCCATCGACGGCCTGCGCGACTGGCAGGAATACATCGACGACATCGGCCGCCTGCTGCAGGCGCCGCCCACCCGCGCGCCGTCTGTCGGCATCGCCGTCACGTCCACCGACGCCGGCGGCCACTGTCACTGATTGCCCCCACCACGCCCCGCCACCACGCCCTGTTTGCCAACGCCACCCCTGAGAACTGAGCGGATAACTCATGAAGGATTTCCCGATACCCGTTGTCTCCACCGGCATCGTCGGTCCCGGCTCGCAGGCCGACGTCGGCGACGGCTTCAGCTACCTGCCGATCCCGCGCGAGGTGCAGACCTTCGCCATGCCGCAGGTGCCGGCAAACGCCGACGCGCAGATGATGGCCGGCGCGCGCGACGTGCTCAACCGCTTCGTCGCGACCATGCTGGAGCCTGCTACGGCGCCCGTCGACCTGATCGGTCTGCCGGCCGGCGTGGTCGAGATCCTCAACCAGACGCTGGGCGAGGGCGAGGTCGCGATCCGCATCGCCCACCAAAATGGCATGCGGCATGACCTGCGTATCCAGGAGACCGTGTTCGCCGGTGTCTGGCGCGAGCGCCACCATGACGCTGAGGGCCACCTGCTGCACGACTACCTGCTGGCGGCGCCGATTCCGCCGGTGGCAGTAGAGTTTGCCGAACGCGGATCCGCGCCGGTGCTGCCCCCGATCGAGATTCCGGTCGGCGCCATGAATGCGCCCTCGCTGATCACCGAGATCCGCGCCGCGGTCGCGTCTTATCGGCCCGGCAAGGAAGCGCACGTGGTCAATCTCACGCTGCTGCCGCTGACCGCCGAAGACCAGGTGCTGCTCGACACGTCGCTGCCGGCCGGCGGCGTGGGGATCCTCTCGCGCGGTTTCGGCAACTGCCGGGTCAGCTCCACCACCGTGCGCCACCTGTGGCGCGTGCAGTACTTCAACAGCATGCAGACGCTGATCCTCAACACGCTCGAAATCACGCGCGTGCCGGAAGTCGCCCTGGCGGCGCGCGAAGACCTGGTCGACAGCCACGAGCGGCTGTTCGAGCTGCTCGAGTGGATGAACGAGGACGCGGCCGCCTGACGGCGGTCGCGCGCCCGCTGCCATGTCGACCGGCGACTCGCCCGCCAGCGACGGCCGTGCACCGGCCGGCCGCTTCGAATGCAAGGTGTGCTGGATGGTCTACGACCCGCAGGTCGGCGATCCGGTGTGGCAGATCCCGCCCGGCACGGCTTTCTCCGCATTGCCGCCGCACTGGACCTGCCCCAACTGCGCCACCGAGCAGTCCGGCTTCCTGCCCCTGGATGACTGAGCATCGCCGATGACCGCCACCACGATCCCGCTGGCGTCGCCCGCAGCAGCGATGCCGCCCGCGACCCGGCCGGATCCAACCCCGCAGATCGAGCGCGTGTTCGGTCACATCCACGCCACCCGCATGCAGGGCCTGCCGTTCCTCAATCCGGCCCTGCGGGTAGAGGCGGTGGGCTTTCATCGCCGCGACGGGCGCTGGCTCGGTGTGCTCATCACGCCGTGGTTCATGAATCTCATGCTGCTGCCCGATGTGCCGAATTCCTGGCATCACGTGCGCTACGGTGACTCGGTCTCATACCCGTTTCCGTCCGGGGTGTTCGAGTTCATCAGCGCGCGCGAGCCAGACCTGGGCGACTACCAGATCTGTTCGCTGTTCTCGCCGGTATTCGAGTTCGCCGACCAGGACGGCGCCCGCGCCACCGCATTGGCCGTGCTGACGGCGCTGTTCGATGCCAACACCCACGCCGGTGCCGAAGGACCGGGCACGCCGATGCCGGCGGCCCAGGCGGCCGCCGCGCCCGCGCCGGCGGTCGAGACCTCGGCGGCCGAGGCGGCGCCGGTATCCAAGCGCGACTTCCTGCGTGGTCGCTGGCGCGGCGACGGCGCCGATCCGCGCGACACTTGAGCGAGCGAAACTTCATGAACCAGCTGGCCGGCGAACTGACGATCGACCTGACCACCCGCGACGGCGTGGTCGGCGCGGTGGAGGTTGTCTCCAGCCGTCCGCAACTGGCTGACCGCCTGCTGGCGGGCAAGCCGGCCGATGCGGCGGTCGCCATGGTGCCGCAGCTGTTCAGCATCTGCGGCCGCGCGCAGGGCATTGCTGCCGAACTGGCGTTGCAGGCGGCGCGCGCAGCGCCCGCCGATGACGCCGCCACCCTGCTTGCGCGCACGCACCGGATCGAAAGCGAGATCGCGCAGGAGTACCTGTGGCGCGCGCTGCTCGACTGGCCGCAGGCGGTCGGCATGCCGACCGACGCAGTGGCGCTGGCCGATCTGCGGCGCGCGTTCAGCGCCGATCCGTCGGGCGCGCAGGCGGCCACCCGCGATGTGCTGCGCGCCGTGGTCGAGCAGGGCGTGCTCGGCGGGTCCGCGCAGACCTGGTTCGAGCATGAGCACGTGCCTGCGTTCGAGATCTGGATCGCGCAGGCGCGCACCGCCGCCGCTCGCCTGATCGGTGCCGTGCAACGCGAAGGCGCGCGCCATGGCGCACCCGCTCAGCCGGCCGACGTGCCGCTGCTGCCGGCGTTCACCGATGCCACCGTGCTGGCATCGGTTGCCGCGGCGCTGGCGGCCGACGCCAACTACGCGCGCGAGCCGCTGTTCGATGCGCGCCCCGCCGAGACGGGCGCCGTCTGCCGCGTGCAGGGCCATCCGCTGGTGGCTGCGCTCAACGCCGCGTTCGGCCGCTCCACGCTGACCCGGCTCGCTGCGCGCCTGACCGAGCTGGCGCGCATCGCCGCCGGCATCGCACCGCCGGCGCCGCTGTGCGGCCGCCTGGCACCCGCCGACGCGCCACGCCGTGGCGTCGGCTGGGTCGAGACCGCACGCGGCGTGCTGGTGCACCTGATCGACCTGGATGCCACCGGCGAGCACGTCGCCGCCTACCGCATCCTTGCGCCCACCGAGTGGAACTTCCATCCGCGCGGCGCGCTTGCTGCCGGCCTGCGCGGCGCCCATGTCACCGGTGCCGCCGAATTGCGCCAGCGCGCCGGCTGGCTGGTGCAGGCGCTCGATCCCTGCGTCGCGTACAGCCTGCGCATCGACGGGCAGGCTGTCGGATCGCCGCATGCATGAGATGAGCCTGGCCGAGGGCGTGATGGGCGTGATCGAGGACGCGCAGCGCGCCGCCCCCAACGGTGCCGATTGGGTGGTGCGCACCGTGCGGCTGGAGATCGGCCAGCTGGCGGCGGTCGAGGTGCAGGCGCTGCGCTTCGCGTTCGACGTGGTCAAGCACGACACCGTGGCCAATGCGGCGGTGCTCGAAGTGATCGACATGCCAGGCACGGCCTGGTGCATGAAGTGTGGCGACACGGTGGCGATCGCCCAGCGCGGCGATGGCTGCCCGCAGTGCGGCAGCCATCAGCTGCAGGTGACCGCTGGCGACGAGCTGCGGGTCAAGGACATTGAACTGGCGTGACGGTGGAGATGGCGATGTGCACAGTGTGCGGATGCGGTGACGGCGAGACGAAGATCGAAGGGCAGCACGTGCACCGGCATGCGGATGGCACCGTGCATACGCACGCGCATGACCACGGCGACGCGCACTCGCACGACCATGGCGCAGCCCACGATCACGGCCATGGCCATGGGCACGATCACGGTCACGAGCATGGCCACGATCACGAACATGGCCACGGGCATGGGCACGGCAATGAGCACGGCAATGAGCACGGCAATGAGCGCGGCAGTGAGCATGGCCATGCGCATGCCGGCGACCTGCACTACGGCCACGGCGCCGCGCACTCGCACGCACCGGGCATGAGCCAGGAACGGATGGTCACGATCGAGCGCAACATCCTCGACAAGAACAACACGTTCGCGCGCGGCAACCGGCGTCGCTTCGAGGAGCAGGGCATCTTCGCGTTGAACCTCGTGTCCAGCCCGGGCTCGGGCAAGACCACGCTGCTGGTCGAGACCATCAAGCGGCTCGGCGCCGAGCTGCCGCTGGCGGTGATCGAGGGCGACCAGCAGACCACCAATGATGCCGAGCGCATTCGTGCCACCGGCACGCGGGCGGTGCAGATCAACACCGGCAAGGGCTGCCACCTCGACGCCAGCCAGATCGAGCACGCGCTCACTCACCTGACGCCGGCGGCCGACTCGGTGCTGTTCATCGAGAACGTCGGCAACCTGGTGTGCCCGTCGGCGTTCGACCTCGGCGAGGCGCACAAGGTGGTGGTGCTGTCGGTCACCGAAGGCGAGGACAAGCCGCTGAAATACCCGGACATGTTCGCCGCCGCCAGCCTGATGCTGCTGAACAAGGTCGACCTGCTGCCGCACCTGGACTTCGACGTCGCCCAGGCGATCGAGGCGGCACGGCGCGTCAATCCGGCGATCGCGGTGCTGCAGGTGTCGGCCACCAAGGGGATCGGCATGGATGCCTGGCTCGACTGGATCCGCGCCGGCAGCCGTGCGGCCGCGGCGCACCGCGCCGACCTGGCCGCGCTGCAGACCAAGCGCCTGGCGATGCTCGAAGAACACATCGCGTCGCTGCGCTGACGATGCCGCTCCACGACGCGCCGCCATGAACGCACGCGACCTGCCCCCCGACGCCCGCGCCGCCGCCAGCGTGCGCGTGCGCGGCCTGGTGCAGGGCGTGGGCTTTCGGCCGTTCGTGGTGCGCCTGGCAGGTGAGCTGCAGCTCGACGGCAACGTGCGCAACGACGGCGAGGGGGTACAGATCGACGTGACCGGCACGCCGCAGGCGATCGCTGAACTGCTGCTGCGGCTGCGCCGTGACGCGCCGCCACTGGCGCGCATCACGCAGATCGAGTCGCACGAGATCGAGCCTGTCTCCCGCGAGGTGGGTTTCGCGATCGTGGAGAGCGCGCACGGCCGGGTCACCACCGGCATCACGCCGGACGCGGCGGTGTGCTCCGCCTGCCTGGCCGATCTGTTCGACCCGGCCAACCGCCGCTATCGCTACGCCTTCACCAACTGCACCCATTGCGGGCCGCGCTTCACCATCACGAGCAGCCTGCCGTACGACCGGCCCAACACCAGCATGGCGTCGTTCGCGCAGTGCGGCGCCTGCCAGCGCGAGTACGACTGCGTGGTCGATCGCCGCTTCCATGCGCAGCCCAACGCCTGCCCCGCCTGCGGACCGAAACTGTGGCTCGCTGGCGCTGACGGCACGCGCATCGATGCCGACGATGTGATCGCCGCCGCGCTCGCGCGGCTCGCACGAGGCGAGATCATTGCCCTCAAAGGTCTCGGCGGTTTCCATCTGGTGTGCGATGCGCGCCAGGCCGACACCGTGGCGCGCCTGCGCGCACGCAAGCAGCGCGACGAAAAGCCGTTTGCCGTGATGGCCGCCAATGTCGCCTCGCTCAGCGAGCTGGCCGAGGTCGACGCCGCGCGCGATCTGCTGACATCGGTGCAGGCGCCGATCGTGCTCGTACCCAAGCGCGCCGGCTGCGACATGCAGTTGGCCGGCATTGCCCCGGGCCTGGGCGAACTGGGCGTGATGCTGCCCACCACGCCGCTGCACTGGCTGCTGTTTCACGAGGCCGCCGGCCGCCCTGCCGGCAGCGCGTGGCTGCAGCAGGCGCAGCCGCTGCTGCTGGTGATGACCAGCGCCAATCCGGGCGGCGAGCCGCTGGTGATCGACAATCTGGAGGCGGTGGCACGCCTGGGCGGCATCGCCGATGCCTTCGTGATGCACGATCGCGAGATCCTCGTGCGCTGCGATGACAGTGTGGTCCGCGCGAGAAGTCCAACGTCGAGCGGCACGTCCTTCGAGGACGCCGCGGCGGTGGCGCGCGCTGCCGGCTCATTGCCGAGCGAGGGCGGCCCGCTGTCGTCACGCGACCCGTCGATCGGTGGCGCTTTCATCCGGCGCGCGCGCGGCTACACACCGGCGCCCATCGCGCTGCCGGCGGCCGGACCCTCGGTGCTCGCGGTGGGCGGTTACCTGAAGAACACCGCGTGCCTGACGCGCGGCGCGGAGGCGTTCCTGTCGCAGCACATCGGCGATCTGGACAACGCCACCAGCTGCGTCGCGCTCGAATACGCAGTGGCGCACCTGCAGGCGGTGCTCGAGATGCAGCCGCAGGCGGTGGCGCACGACCTGCACCCGGACTTCTTCAGCACCCAGCTCGCGCTGCGCGTGGCCGCCCAGCTGGGCGTGCCGGCGATCGGCGTGCAGCATCACCACGCGCACATCGCGGCAGTGACCGCCGAGCATGGCATCACCACCCCGGTGCTCGGGCTGGCGCTCGACGGCGTCGGCCACGGCGAGGACGACGCGTTTGACACTGGCGTCGTGTGGGGCGGCGAGCTGCTGCGCGTGGATGCCTCGCTGCGGTCCGGCTATGCCCGCCTTGGCCACCTGCGTCCGCTGCCGCTGGCCGGCGGCGATCGTGCCGCGCGCGAACCCTGGCGCATGGCTGCCAGCGTGCTGCATCTGCTCGGCCGCAATCACGAGATCGCCACGCGCTTTGCCGCGCATGCAGGCGCACCCAGGGTGGCCGACATGCTGGCGCGCCAGTTGCGCGCGCCGCTGACCACCAGCGCCGGTCGCTGGTTCGATGCCGCCGCCGGACTGCTTGGTCTGCGCGAGGTCATGGCCTTCGAAGGCCAGGCCGCGATGCTGCTGGAGGCGGCTGCGCGCGCGCACGGCCCGGTGGCGGCCGATCGGTCGCTGTACGCGATCGACGGCGGCGTGCTCGACCTGCTGCCGCTGGCCGCACGGCTGCTCGAACTCAACGACGCCGGCCGGGGCGCGGCGCTGTTCCACGCGACGCTGGCAGCGGCGCTGGCCGACTGGGTGCAGCAGGCCGCCGCCGCCACCGGCATCTCGACCGTCACCTTCGGCGGCGGCGTGTTCATCAACTCGATCCTGTCCGCCGCGCTCGCGCGGCGGTTGCAGGCACAGGGCATCACCGTATTGCAGGCGTGCCAGGCCCCCGCCAATGATGGCGGGCTGGCGCTCGGCCAGGCGTGGGCGGCGATGCAGAAGTTGAATCAAGGGATCTGACATGTGTCTGGCACTACCCGTACGCGTAGTTGAACTGGCCCCCGGCGACAACGCCATCATCGACCTGGGCGGCATCCGCAAGCAGATCTCGCTCGCGCTGGTGGAGGACGTGGCGGTGGGCGACTACGTCATCCTGCATGTCGGCTACGCGCTGTCGAAGCTCGATCCGGCCGAGGCCGAAAAGACGCTGGCGCTGTTTCGCGAGGCGGGCGTGGCCAACGACGCGGTCGCGACGCCGGAGCTGCGCGCATGAAGTACATCGACGAGTTCCGTGATGGCGAGGTCGCCCGCCAGATCGGCGCGCAGATCGCCGCCGAGGTGCGCGCCGATCGCCGCTATCACTTCATGGAGTTCTGCGGCGGCCATACGCACGCGATCTCGCGCTATGGCGTGACCGATCTGCTACCACCCAACGTCAAGATGATCCACGGTCCCGGCTGCCCGGTGTGCGTGCTGCCGATAGGCCGGGTGGACCTGGCGATCCGTCTCGCGCTCGAGCACAAGATCACGCTCGCCACCTACGGCGACGTGCTGCGCGTGCCGGCCTCCGACGGGCTGAGCCTGCTCAAGGCCAAGGCGCGCGGCGGCGACATCGCGATGATCTACTCGCCGGCCGATGCGCTGGAGATGGCGCGCAAGAACCCGGCGCGCGAGGTGGTGTTCTTTGCCATCGGCTTCGAGACCACCACGCCGCCCACGGCGCTGGTGATCAAGCAGGCTGCTGCCGAGGGCATCAAGAACTTCAGCGTGGTGTGCAACCACGTGCTGACGCCGGCGGCGATCGGCAACATTCTCGAGTCCCCCGAGGTGCGCCAGCTCGGCACCGTGCCGCTGGACGGCTTCATCGGTCCGGCGCACGTGAGCACGGTGATCGGCAGCCAGCCGTACGAGTACTTTGCCGAGGAGTACCGCAAGCCGGTGGTCATCGCCGGCTTCGAGCCGCTGGACGTGATGCAGGCGGTCCTGATGCTGGTGCGACAGGTCAATGAAGGCCGCTGTGAGGTCGAGAACGAGTTCACGCGGGCGGTTACGCGCGAAGGCAATCTGAAAGCGCAGAACCTGGTGAGCGAGGTGTTCGAGCTGCGTCGCGCCTTTGAGTGGCGCGGCCTGGGCGACGTGCCGTACTCGGCGCTGGCGATTCGCGACAGCTTTGCCGCCTGGGATGCGGAGAAGAAGTTCGGCCTGGAAACGCGCAAGGTCGCCGACAACAAGGCCTGCGAGTGCGGCGCCATCCTGCGCGGCGTGAAGCACCCGCGCGACTGCAAGATCTTCGGCACCGTGTGCACGCCGGAGAACCCGATAGGCTCGTGCATGGTCAGCAGCGAGGGCGCCTGCGCCGCGCACTACAGCTACGGCCGCTACAAGGAAATTCCGATACGCGCGGCCGCCTAGTCGTCGTCCCCGCGCAGGCGGGGACCCAACGGCTTTGAACGCCCTTTGAACACCTAACGACACTGGGTTCCCGCCTGCGCGGGAACGACGATGATGGACGATGGACGCATGAGCAAACCGCCCGGCGGCACGGTCAAGGCCGGCTACCAGCGCCCGCTGGATTTCAAGCAGGGTCGCGTGGACCTGACGCACGGCTCGGGCGGCCGCGCGATGGCGCAGCTGATCGAGCAGCTGTTTGCCGCGGCGTTCGACAACCCGGTGCTGGCGCAGAAGAACGACATGGCGATCTTCACGCTGCCGCCGGGGCGCGTGGTGATGGCCACCGACGCGCACGTCGTGAGTCCGCTGTTCTTCCCCGGCGGCGACATCGGCTGCCTGTCGGTGCACGGCACCGTCAACGATGTCGCGATGAGCGGTGCGGCGCCCATCTACCTCGCGGCGAGTTTCATCCTGGAAGAAGGCTTTCCGCTGGCGGATCTCAAGCGCATCGTCGACTCGATGGCCGCCGCCGCACGCGAAGCCAACGTGGCGATCGTCACCGGCGATACCAAGGTGGTCGAGCAGGGCAAGGGCGATGGCGTGTTCATCACCACCACCGGGGTGGGCGTGGTCGACGACGGTCTCCTCATCAGCGGCGACCGTGCCCGGCCGGGCGACAGGATCATCGTCTCGGGGCCGATCGGCGACCACGGCATGGCGATCATGTCGCTGCGCGAATCGCTCGCCTTCGATACCGAGATCGTGTCCGACACCGCCGCGCTGCATGGGCTGGTGGCGGCGATGATCGAGCGCGTGCGCCCGCAGACGCTGGCTGGCAACGGCATCCGCACGCTGCGCGACCCCACGCGCGGCGGTGTCGCCACCACGCTCAACGAGATCGCCGCGCAGTCGGGCGTGGGCATGATGCTGGAGGAGGCCGCGATCCCGGTGCGCGCGCAGGTGAGTGCGGCCTGCGAGTTCCTCGGTCTCGATCCGCTGTATGTCGCCAACGAAGGCAAGCTGCTGGCGATCGTGGCGCCGGACGACTGCGACGCCGTGCTGGCGGCGATGCACGCGCATCCGCTCGGCCGCGATGCCGCGGTGATCGGCACCGTCACCGCCGATGATCATCACTTCGTGCAGATGACCACCCGCTTCGGCGGCCGGCGCATCGTCGACTGGTTGACCGGTGACCAGCTGCCGCGCATCTGCTGAACGCGATGGGATTTTCACGATGAGCCTCGCCCTGCGCGCATTCGCCGTGTGGCTGCTGATCGCGGCGGCCGAGGTGGTGCACGGCATCCTGCGCATGCAGTACCTGCGCCCGCTGGTGGGCGATCTGCGCGCGCGGCAGATCGCCATCATCAGCGGCTCGCTGATCATCCTGGCGATCGCCTACCTGACGCGGCGCTTCGTGCGGGCGCAGGGAAGCGGCCAGCTGATCGCGGTGGGGCTCTTCTGGGCGCTGCTGATGGTGAGCTTCGATCTGGCGCTCGGCCGCTACGTGATCGGCTACTCGTGGTCGCGGCTGCTGCAGGACTTCGATCCCACGCGCGGTGGCTTCATGTTGGCCGGCGTCGCGGTGATGGTGCTGGCGCCGTGGCTCGTCGCCGGGCGCCGCAGGTGAGCGCATGAGAATCCTGTTCCTGACCCGCAGCTTCAACAGCCTGACGCAGCGCCTGCACGTGGAGCTCGCGGCGCGCGGCCATGAGGTGTCGATCGAATTCGACATCGCCGACAGCGTGACGGAGGAGGCGGTGGCGCTGTACGCGCCCGACCTCGTGATCGCACCGTTCCTGAAGCGCGCGATCCCGGAGAGCGTGTGGCGCAACGTGCTGTGCCTGATCGTGCACCCGGGCATCGTCGGCGATCGCGGCGCCTGCGCGCTCGACTGGGCGATCGTCAACGGCGAGCGCGAGTGGGGCGTCACGGTGCTGCAGGCCGAGGCCGAGATGGACGCCGGGCCGGTGTGGGCGAGTGAGACCTTCGCGATGCGCGCCGAGGCCAGCAAGTCGAGCCTGTATCGCAATGAGGTCACCGAAGCCGCGCTGCGCGCCGTGCTCGTGGCGCTTGATCGTGTCGCCGCGGGTGACCACGTGCCGCAGCCACCGCAGGTCGGCACGCCGGAGGTGCGCGGCATCGCGCGGCCGCCGATGAAGCAGGCCGACCGCGCGCTCGACTGGCAGCGGCACAGCACCGATCAACTGCTCGCGCGGCTCCATGCAGCCGACGGCGTGCCAGGCGTGCTCGATCCGCTGTTCGGCGAGCCCGCGTATCTGTTCGATGCGCATCGCGGCGCGCCGGTCGATGCGGCGCCGGGCACGCTGGTGGCGCGCTGCCATGGCGCGGTGCAAGTGGCCACGCGCGACGGCAGCCTGTGGATCGGCCATGGCCGGCGCGCGCCGCGGGCCGCTGATGACATCCAGTTCAAGCTTCCCGCCACCCAGGTGTTCCCCGCGCAGACCGCAAACCTGCCCGAGACCGACGGCTACCCCGAGATCCGCTACGAGGCGCATGGCATCGGCGACGAGCGCATCGGCGTGCTGCACTTCGCCTTTTACAACGGTGCGATGAGCACTGCGCAGTGCGAGCGACTGCTCGCCGCGTATCAGGAGGCGTTGCGGCAGCCCTCGCGCGTGCTGGTGCTGGCCGGTGGCCCGGACTTCTTCAGCAACGGCATCCACCTGAACGTGATCGAGGCGGCCGCCAGCCCGGCCGATGAGTCGTGGCGCAACATCAACGCGATCGACGATGTGTGCGAGGCGGTGATCAACACCACCGACCGCCTGGTGATCGCCGCGCTGCAAGGCAATGCCGGTGCCGGCGGTGTCTTCATGGCCCTCGGTGCCGACGCGGTGTGGGCGCGGCCGGCGGTGATCCTCAACCCGCACTACAAGAACATGGGCAACCTGTACGGCTCCGAGTACTGGACCTACACGCTGCCGCGCCGGGTAAAGCGCGCCGGCGGGTCAGCCGCGCAGGCACGCCAGGTGATGGACAACCGCCTGCCGCTCTCGGCCGCGCAGGCGCGCACGCACGGGCTGGTCGATGCGGTGTTTGGTGCCGACCGCGTCGCCTTCATGGCCGAGACCATCGCCCGCGCGCAGCGACTGGCCGCCAGTGCCGATCACGATGCGCTGGTGCGCGACAAGATGAAGCGGCGCGAGCGCGACGAAGCCGAGCGGCCGCTGGCTGCCTACCGCGCTGATGAACTGGCGCGGATGCGGCGCAACTTCTACGGCTTCGACTCCAGCTATCACATCGCCCGCACGTACTTCGTGCAGAAGACGCCGCCGTCGTGGACGCCTCGCCACCTCGCGCTGCATCGGACGCCGAACAACACTGAACCGAAGGCCGCCGCGTGACGCAACGACTGATCCGCCGGCTGCTGCGCCGAGCAGTCCATCAGGCGCTGGCGCGCTGGCGTCGGCGCCCTGGGGCGCCACGGACCCGGCCCGACCGCTGACCGCAAAGGCGCAACTCATGGAACGCATCACCATTTCGCTGCCCGAGGAACTTGCCGCCGAGTTCGACCGCCTGATCGCCGAGCGCGGCTACGACAACCGCTCGGAAGCAGTGCGCGACATCCTGCGCGCGCATCTTGACCGCATGCGCGAGGCGCGCGAGGCCGACGGCCAGTGCGTCGCAAGCATGAGCTACGTCTACAACCACCACGAGCGCGAACTGGCGGAGCGGCTGATGTCGTTGCACCACGCGCACCACGATCTGTCGGTCAGCACGATGCATGCGCACCTGGACCACGATCACTGCATGGAGAGCGTGTTCCTCAAGGGGCCGGTGCAGGCGGTGCGCAACTTCGCCAACGCTCTGGCGGCTGAGCGCGGCGTGCGACATGGGCAGTTGAACCTGGTCATGGTGGAACTGAGCCGCGAGCACGACCATGGCGACGGCAAGCGGCACGTGCACTTGAAGCCCCAGCGCTGAGTCGGCTTCAACCCGGTCCGATCCCTCGGTTTGATCGGGCACAAGTCGGCGTATGACGATTCAGGCAGAGTTCACATCCACGCGACGGGAGATGTGATGCATGACCTGCCTACCGAGTGGACCGCCCTGGCGGCCATCGTCTTCCTGCTGGGCCTGAAGCACGGTTTCGACGCCGACCATCTGGCCACCATCGACGGGCTGACGCGCTTCAACGCACGCAGTCGGCAGCCGTGGGCACGCTACTGTGGGGCGCTGTTCTCGCTTGGCCACGGCGCGGTGGTGATGTTGATCGCGGTCTCGGTGGGCTACGCCAGTTCACAGTGGCAGACACCGGCCTGGCTGGACCTGTCCGGCACCCTGATTTCGCTGGGCTTTCTCACCTTGCTCGGGATCATCAATTTGCGCGCGGTGATGGCTGCGGCGCCGAACGAAGTCGTCGCGCCGATCGGATTCAAGGGTCGTTACCTGGGTCGGCTCAACCGTGCCGGCAAGCCCTGGATGGTGGCGCTGGTGGGCGCGCTGTTCGCGATCAGCTTCGACACCGTGAGCCAGGCGGCACTGTTCGCTGTCACTGCCACGCAGTTCGGCGGGGTGGGTCATGCGGTGGTGCTGGGCCTGCTGTTTACGCTCGGCATGCTGGTCACCGATGGCATCAACGGACTGTGGATCTCGCGGCTGATCGCCCGCGCTGACCAGATCGCGGTGATCGCCTCACGCGTGATGAGCCTGGCGGTCGGTGGTGTGTCGCTGCTGGTGGCGGCTTTCGGCGTGGCCAAGATGACGATGCCGATGGTTGACGACTGGAGCGACGGCAAGGAGCTGATGTTCGGCCTGACCGTGATGCTGGTGATACTCGGCAGTTTTTGGATCGCCCGCTCGCTGGCACGGCGCACGCAGGTGGCGTGATACCTGCCAGCCACGGTCTTTCGGCCCTAGAACGTTCTCCAGTTCGACGACACTGTCAAAGACAACGGGCCGCCCGCGTGAGCGGCAGACGGCCCGTCAGGTCAGATCACTTGGGTCGCGATCAGGTGGTTGCCGGTGCCGCCCCGCAGCCGTCCCGGCCTCCGTGCCGATGCCCTGGCCCGCGGCCTTCGCCGCGCTGTCCGGCCATCGGTCCCGGACCCGGGCGGAAGTTGTCATAGACCTGCTTCTGCTCGGCACTGAGCTGACCGACCAGCGCCTTGCGCGCCTGGTTGGTCTCGTCGGCGGCCTGGGCGTTGAGCTTGAGCATCTGCACGCGGAAGTCGGCCATTGCGTCGCGGTCGCCGCGCGCGGGCATCGCCTCGTGCATCTTGGCGCGGGCCTGCTGGTTGGCCGCGACCTTCGCTTCAAACGTGTCCCATGCCGCCGTCTGGTTCGGCTGCAGGTTCAGCGCGGCCTTCAGTGCGGCCAGCCGCTGACCCATCTGCTCGGCCTGCGGGCCGCGACCCTCCATGCGTCCGCCGTGCGGCCCCATGCCGGGACCGCTGTGAGCCAGCGCGATGCCGGCGGCACCGGTGGCGAGCGCGCCCGCGAGCGCGACGGCGATCAATTTCATCCTTGCTTTCATGACTGCTCCTTGAGATATGCGCCACGTCGAACGGCACGCAGCCAATCTAGGGCGCCGGGCGGACGCAAGCAGTATCGACGACGTGTCGGTTGTAACCAGCGGTTGCGACGCCCAGCATGCGCGTGACCGGGATCACGCCGGGCACGGACAGCAGAATCATCCAGCCTTGCCGAGAGGGTGCGCGCGCTGCCCGCCTACAATCGGCGCCGTCGCCATGTCCAAAACCGCCCTCTCACCCGCAGCTGCCACCGCCGCTCTAGGCGCGCTCGTTCGCGCGGCCGGCGGCCGCGCCACGCCGGCGCGCACGGCAGTGCTGGGGCTGCTGCGTTCGATGCCGCAGCCGCTGACACAGCGCGAAGTCGAAGATGCACTCACCGAGGCAGGTCATGCGTTCGACCGCGTGACGCTGTACCGCGCGCTCGAATGGCTGGAGGCCAACGGCCTGGCGCACAAGATTTCAGGCGAAGACCGCGTCTGGCGCTTCCGCAGTTCAGGCGATGGACACCACGAGCATGCCCACTTCCAGTGCCGCGCCTGCGGCAGCACGATCTGCCTCGACGGTGTGGCGCCGCCGCCCGCGGCGAAGACGCCGCGCGGCTACCGCGTCGAATCCTCGGTGCTGACGCTGCGCGGACTTTGTCCGGCCTGCAAGACCTGAGTCCTGCCGGCACCTGCAACGACTTTCTCCGCATTCATCGACTTCGGCGCGCGCCGCCTCGGGCGTGGCGTGCGCGGTCGCACGATGGAGGCGATGTCCCTCCGGCGCGTCTCGCCGCCCTCAGCGCAGTTCGATCCAGTTGCCAGTCGGTGCCAGCGCCTGACCGATCTGCACGGCCGGCACGCCGGCCGTGCTCAGCGCCTGCATTGCCTGCGCTGCATACGCTTCGGCCACGAAGATCAGCAGACCACCGGAGGTCTGTGGGTCGTACAACAGGTCGAGCAGATCGGCATCGAGGCTGACCAGCGCCTTGACCCCGCTGCCGAAGTAATCGCGGTTGCTGTCCATGCCGGCATTGCGATTGCGCTTGACCAGCGCACGCACGCCGTCGAACAGCGGCACGCGATCCACCTCGATCGCCAGAGTGACGCCGCTGGCGTTGGCAACCTCCGAGCCGTGCCCGATCAGGCCGAAGCCGGTGATGTCGGTGCACGAATGGATGCCCGGCAGCGTGTCGATCGTCTCCGCCGCCACCTTGTTCAGGGTGCGCATCGAGGCGATGGCCTGCGCCGATACCGCTTCCGGCGCGCGACCATTTTTCATCGCCGTGCCGATCACGCCGGTGCCGATCGGCTTGGTGAGCAGCAGGCGGTCGCCGACCTTCGCGCCTGAGTTCGACAGGATGCGCTTGGGATCGACCGCACCGGTGACGGCGTAGCCGAACTTGATCTCCGGGTCCTGCACTGTGTGGCCGCCGAGTAGTGCGACGCCGGCCTCGACCAGCTTGTCGTAGCCGCCGCGGAACACCTGGCCGATCACGTCCTTGTCGAGCCCCTTTTTCGGGAACCCGGCGATCGCCAGCGCGGTGAGCGGGCGCCCGCCCATCGCGTAGACATCGCTCAGCGAGTTGGCGGCGGCAATCTGGCCGTAGATGTACGGGTCGTCGACGATCGGCGTGAAGAAGTCGACCGTCTGCACGAGCGCCGGCCCGCCTTCCCAGGCGAAGACGCCCGCATCGTCCGCATGGCGGAAATCGATGAGGACGCGTGGATCAGTGGTGAGCGGAATGTCGCCCAGGACCTGGGCGAGCTCGCCTGCGGCGAGCTTGCTCGCTCAACCAGCGCAGCTGACGAGTTCGGTCAGGCGCTTCGGGCCAAACATGCTCATGGGAAGTTCCGGGTGGATGGAGTCGCCATTGTGCCCAAGCTGGCGCTTGCCCGCTTGGGCGCGCCGCCCCTGTTACCGCGACGTCGCGCACCACCGCAAGCAACGCGGTCGATCCCGAAGCAGGGTCTTTCCCGGCTCGTCGCTGAGTCGCACTTGCCGGAGCGCCCGGTGCGCCGGTGCAGGCTGGTCAAGCGCAGGCTGGCACGTTGTCATTCGATAACAGGAGCAATCAAAGTTCACGTGCAATTGACTTGCATGTAAGCTTCGCGCCCTGTCGCTTCGGCCGAGTCTGCAATCGACGATCGTGTCTGCGGGCAGCCGGGCCCTATTCTCTTCAGGGGGAGCAATGACAAGAAAGACGCATGCGGCGCGGCCGCTGCAGTTCGGACTCTGCCTGCTTGCCTGCGCCGCGCCGGCACTGGCGCAGGTGGCGCCCGCGGCCTCGACTGAACTGGAGCGGGTGGTAATCACCGCCGATCCGCTCGATCGCACCGAGCTGGATCTGCAGCGTCCGGCGAGCACCTTGCGGGGCGATGCGCTGCGCGATGCCGAGTCGACCAACCTCGGCGCCACGCTCGGACGACAACTCGGCGTGCAGTCGTCGGCCTACGGTCCGGGTGCCGGGCGGCCGATCATCCGCGGCATGGACTCGGCGCGGGTGCGCATCACCGAGTCGGGCCTGGGCGTGGCCGACGTGTCCGGCGCGTCGCCGGACCATCGTGTTGCCGCCGATACCTTGAACGCTCGCCAGGTCGAGATCCTGCGCGGACCAGCCACGCTGTTGTATGGCTCCGGTGCCATCGGCGGGTTGGTCAATATCGTCAGCGAACGCGTCCCGCGCGTGCGTGCCGGCACGGTCGGCGCCCACGCCAATCTGCGGTCAAGCACGGCAGAGCGCGAGCGCGCCGCCGCGCTCGACCTCGACGGACCGTTGGGCGGTGCGGCCAGTTGGCGGCTCGAAGGCTTCAAGCAGCGTACGCGCGACTATGACCTGGCCGAACCGCTGCGCGACGAGAACGGCGACGTGATCGCCGCCGACCGGCTGCCCAACAGCCAGACCGATACGCAGTCGCTCGCCGCCGGGGCCGCCTGGTTCGGCGATACGCCCGGCACGCGCTTTGGCGGCGCGGTGCAGCGCTATGAATCGGACTACGGCATACCCAATCCCGAGGAGCCGGTGACGATCCAGCTGCGCCGCACGCGCTACGAGCTGCAGGGCGATGTCGGCAGCGCTTTCGGTCCGTTCTCCGGGTTGCGCAGCAAGTTCGCCTACACCGACTACACGCACACCGAGTTCGAGTCGGACGGCGCGGCGGGTGCCACCTTCACCAACCAGGGCGCCGAGGGCCGCCTCGAGTTGCCGCACAGCCTTGCGGGCTGGCGCGGCGTGGTGGGCGTGCAACTGCAGCAGATGGAAACGCGCGGGGCAGGCGAAGGAGAACTGCCGCGCACCGACCTGCAGGGAACGGCCGTGTTCGTGGTCGAGGAGCGCCGCTTTGGCCCCGTGCGCGCCGAACTCGGCGCGCGCCTGGACAGCGAGCGCTACACGGTGCGCGAGGACTACGAAGATGGCAGCCGCGCCGCATCGCGCAGCTTCGCGTTGAGCACGTTCTCGGCCGGTGCGACATGGACGCTTGCCCGCGGCTGGGACCTCGGTGTCACGCTGACCGCAGCGCAGCGGGCGCCGGCGGTCGAAGAGCTGTACTTCCTCGGCGCCCATCCGGCCACCTTTGCGTTCGAGATCGGCGATGCTTCGCTGCGCAAGGAAAAGTCGACCAACGTCGATCTTTCATTGAAGTACAACGAGGGGGCGCTGCGCGCGCAGGTGAGTCTGTTCGCCAACCGGGTGCGCGACTATGTCTACGGCTTCTTCGATGGCAGCACGACCGACCTGCTGGACGAATTCGGCAACGTGGAAGAAACGCTGTCGAATCTTTTCTTCACCCAGGCTGACGCCCGGCTGCGCGGGGCCGAGGCCGAGCTCGCCTGGGGCGAGCGCAGTGGACCCCAGCTGCGCCTCTGGGGCGACACGGTGCGCGCGCGCCTGGCCTCCGGGCCGAACGACGGCGCCGATCTGCCGCGCGTATCACCGTCGCGGCTGGGTCTGGATCTCGGCTGGAAAGCGTCGGCGTGGTCGGCACAGTTGGCGGTGACCCGCGTGTTTCGCCAGGACCGCGTCGCGAGCTTCGATCTGCGCGACGGAGAGCCCGAGTCCGCCACCAACGGCTACACCCGGGTCGATGCCGGGGCGTCGTTGCGGCCCGCCAACTGGCCGGTGACGTTCTACGTGCACGGACGCAATCTGACCAATCAGGATGTCCGCATCCACACCTCGTTCCTGAAGGCCTTCGCACCCCCGCCTGGCCGCTCGCTGGTGCTGGGCGTGCGCGCGGCCATCTGATGGCATGCTTTCGTCCTCGCAAGGAGACCCACCATGTTCTGCAGACTGATCGTCGCTCTCGCGCTCGCCGCCGTCACGGCCACGGTGTCACCGCTGGTGCTGGCCCAGGCCGCCGCCGCGCCGACGAAAGCCGCGCCGGCCAAGGGCGGCGACGATGCGCATCGCAAGGACGATATTCGTAAGCACCGGCAGATGGCGCGTGCGCACGAGGAGGCGGCGCAGTGCCTGGAGGGCGGTGAGAAGGAGTCGGTCTGCCACGAGCGGCTGCGCGCCGCCTGCCAGGGCATCGCCGTCGGCCGCTACTGCGGCATGCGGCACGCGCACTAGCGCTGCTAACCGCAGCTACTTCATCGGCTGCCGGCGCAGCGACTCGCAGGGGTCGGGGCGCACATGGCGCGGGGTCTCGAACGCCACGTCGAACCGAGCCGCCCACGCTGACTCGCCGGCATCGGCCGGGGCATCGGGCGGCGGCGCCTCAATAAGGCCAATGGTCACCGTACGCGCGCGCTCCGCGGCGGTCATCAGGAACGGCACGCCGATGTCGTTGCGCGCGTGGCCGTTGCCAGTCAGCAGCACCAAGCCGCGCGCCTGGTGCGGACGGATCGCTTGCAGCAGGGTGACGTCGCGGGCGATCTGCGCCCGTGCCAGCGGCGCGCGCAGGCGTTCGGGCAGCAGGCCGCAGTGGCCTTCTTCGATCGCCGCTTCATGCTCGCGCAGGAACGCCGCGGGCAGGCGATCGAGGCCGTAGCGTTCCTGGGTCGCGCGATCGAACAGCGCGTCGAAGTCGCTGGCGCGTCCCACCTTCATCGCCTGCCCGCGTGACAAGTTGGCAGCCACGATCGGCAGGTCGAACTCGAACGCAAGCGCAATGAACGGGCGGTACAGCGCCCAATCCCAACCCGTCTTGCGGCCGTGTTCTACGCGTTCGACCAGCTGCGCGGCGCGCTCGGCCGGGGCGCCTTGAAGCTGCGCGCGCGCAGCGTCGATCGCCGGCTGCTGCTCGCGGTCGAACTGCTCGAACGCAATCGCCGGACGCGCGCCGGTGTCCAGGTGCAGGCGCAGTGCTTGCGCCCGCACCGCGTGCTGGACCGGGTTGTCATGCACCTCGCCGAGCAGCACCACGGGCTGGCGCGCGATCGCTGCCGACAAGCGGGTGGCATCGAAATGGCGGCGGTCGGCGGCGGAGGCGCGCAGGCCGGTGCATCCAGCCAGCGGCGCGGCGACCAGCGCACCGAGCAGGCAGCGGCGGGTGAGCGTCATGTGCGCATCCTAGCCGCCGTGCGGCGCGGGTTGGTCAGGCGGCCGCGGGCGGGTCCGCCGTAATTGGCCGAGGGGCACTGCGCCGTTAAGCTTGCCCCATCGCAATGACCCGGTTCGACAAATGGAAATCGCAGTCTTGGCCGCCTTGATCCTCATAAACGGTCTGTTCGCCATGTCCGAGATCGCGCTCGTCACGGCGCGGCGCGGCCGGCTGCAGGCGCTGGTCGACAGCGGCGACGACGGTGCCGCCGCGGCGATGGCGCTCAACGAACATCCGACCCGCTTTTTGTCGACGATCCAGGTGGGCATCACCTCGATCGGCGTGCTCTCCGGCATTGTCGGTGAGGCGGCGCTGGCGCCGCCGCTCGCGCATTGGCTGGACAGCTTCCAGTTCGTTGAGACGCAGACGGCCGGCTATCTGGCCACCGGCCTGGTGGTCCTGATGGTGACCTACTTCGCGATCGTGTTCGGCGAACTGGTGCCCAAGCGCATCGGCCAGATGACGCCGGAGAAGATCGCACGCCTGGTGGCGCGGCCGATCCGTGGCCTGGCCACGGTGGCCAATCCGTTCGTCAAGTTGCTGTCGATCTCCACCGATCTGTTGCTGCGTCTCCTCGGCGCGCGTACCACCACCGACAACGCGGTGACCGAGGAGGAGATCCACGCGCTGATCGAGGAAGGCAGCGAGTCCGGCGTGATCGATGAGCAGGAGCGCGCCATGGTGCGCAACGTGTTCCGCCTGGATGATCGGCAGATCGCCAGCCTGATGACGCCGCGCTCGGACATCGTCTACCTGGATCTGGACGACAGCATCGACGACAACCTGCGCAAGGTGGTCGAGAGCGAGCACGCGCGCTTTCCGGTATGCCGCGGCACTCTGCGCGAGGTGCAGGGCGTCGTCAGTGCTCGCACCCTGCTCAAGCAGGCGGTGCAGGGCGGCAAGATGGACCTGACGACCGCGCAGCAGCCGGCGGTGTTCGTGCCCGAGTCGCTGACCGGCATGGAACTGCTCGACAACTTCCGCGCCAGTTCGTCGCACGTGGCGCTGGTGGTCGACGAGTATGGCGAGGTGCAGGGTCTGGTCACGCCGCAGGACCTGTTCGAGGCGATCGCCGGCGAGTTCAAGACGCCGAGCCAGGAAGATGCTTGGGCGGTGCAGCGCAAGGATGGCAGCTGGCTGCTCGATGGCCTGATCCCGGTTCCCGAGCTGAAAGACCGGCTCGAACTGGACGCCGTGCCGGAGGAGGACTTCGGCCGCTACAACACGCTGTCGGGGATGCTGATGCTGCTGCTCGGCCGCGTGCCGCATACGGCCGACGTGGTGGAATGGGAAGGCTGGCGCTTCGAGGTGGTCGACATGGACCAGAAGCGCATCGACAAGGTGCTGGCCACGAAAACCGTGACCGACAGCGTCACGCCCTAGGCGCGCTGCGGCCGTCGGCGGGCCGCAGGTCTCAGCCGGCCAGCCCGAAGGCGCGCCGCTGCTCGGACGACAGGGCGTCGAGCACCTCGGTCGCGTGTCGCTCGCCCTGCCGCAGGATGTCCTCGAAGCGGTTCCACTGCAGCAGGCCCACCTTGAACAGCGGCGGATTGAAGTACAGGTCGGCGAGCGCGCGCGCCTCGCTCTGGCGCGAGATGCTGTACAGGATCGTGATGTTCATCAGGTACGAGGTGAGCGACGGCAGCCGGTAGCGGCGCTGGCTGCGCGGGCGCAGTCGATCGCGCAGCAGCGCCCAGCTGCCCGGCACCTCGTCGAACTCGATGCGGCGCGCGCTGCGCATGCCCAGATCCACGCCGATCACGCGGCCGACGCCGCGCATCTGCCGCATCAGGTCGACCGGGAAGTTGTTGAAGGTGCCACCGTCACACAGCAGGTCGCCGTCACGCACCACCGGCGGCAGCGCGCCGGGAATCGCGATGCTTGCGCGCAGGGCCTGGGCCAAGTCGCCCTGGTCGAGGCGCTGCTCGCGCGCCTGCGAGTAGTTGCTGGCAACGCAGAAGTAGTTCTTCCACAGGTCTTCGATGCCGGCGCCGGTGCCGATCAGCTCGTACACGGCCGACTCGACCGCGTGGCGCGCGCGGCGCCCTTTGATCAGTGACACCAGGGGCAGCAGGTTGAAGTCGCCGGTGGGATTGCGCTTGAAGGCGGCGCGGGCAACGCTGATGGCGCGCTCGATCGGCACATCGGCCGCGATCACTGCGGCCATCACCGCGCCGATGCTGGTGCCGCCGACGCAGTCGATCTCGATGCCGCGCGCCTTCAATGCGCGCCACACGCCCAGATGGGCGAAGCCGCGTGCGCCGCCACCGCCCAACACCAGGCCGACTGCGTTGCGGCTGAGCAGGCGCGCCAGGCGGGCCATGTCGGCGTCGCGCGACTGCCGCACGTGCACGTGGTCGGTGACGGGTCGCCGCGCCAGCCAGGCGCGGGTGCCGCGCGGCGCGGCGGCGTCGGCCGGCTGCAGCAGCACGAGGATCTCGGCCGCTTCGCCGGGGATCGCTTGCGCGGTCAGGCAGCGCTGCTCGATCGCATGCACCACCGGCTGCTGGGTGGCGTCGGCCAGCAGCAGCAGTTCGTCGCCATGGCGAATGCAGCGGCGGGTCCAAGCCGTCGCTGCGTCGTCGGCCAGCAGCAGCACGAAGTCGTGCTGCGCTTCGAGGTCGTCCAGCAAGAGCGCGATGCGGCGGTCGACCTCGCTGTCGTCGCGGCTGGCAGCGCCCGGTACCCCCAGGCGCTGGTCCATCGCGGCGGCGTTGATGCTGCAGACCCGGCCGAACTTCGCCAGCTGGGCCGCCAGCTTGCTGGAGAAATCGGCGAGGTCCACGCCCGTGCTGATCGGCAGCAGCGCCAGCGTGACCGGCGCCGCCACCGGTCGACGCTGATGCTGCGTCTGCAGGCGACGAATGATCTGGCTGGTGAAGGTGATCGAGATCTCGGGGCTGGTGGCCAGCAGCGCGGCGAACTGCGCGCGGTCCAGGCGCACCAGCACCGAGTCGCGCACCGCGACCACCGTGGCCGAACGCGGCCGGCCGGTGTACATGCTCATCTCGCCGATCACCTCGCCGCGCGACATCTCGCGGACCAGCCGATTGACGCCGGCGTCGTCGCGCACGTAGGCGCGCAGGCGGCCACTCACCAGCAGGTAGGCGGCATCGCCCGGCTCGTCTTGCGCCATCAGCGTCTGTCCGGCCCCCAGGTCGACCCAGCGCAAATGCTCGCGCAGGAACGCCAGCGTGGCCGGCTGCGGCGCGCCGATCAGGGCGGTGATGTGTTGCGACAGCAGGTGGTCGCGATGGGGGTGCTCAGTCGGTGATTCGCTGTTCATGGGTCGATGGAGGTCAGTGAGGTCAGCCCGCACCCTGCTCGGCGCGCAGTTCGTCGGTCAACGCCCGTACCCGCGACGACAGCAGCAGTCCCATGCTGAGCAACAGCTTGCCCAGCAGCACCGGGTGCTCGGCAGCCAGTCTTTCGAAGTTCGTGCGCGACAGTTCGAGCACGACCGCATCGTCTTCGGCGATGGCGTCGGCCGAGCGGGCGCGGCCTTCGAGCAGGCCGATCTCACCGAACACCACGCCGGGAGCGTAGGAGACCATCCGCCGAGCGCGCCCGGTCGTCGGCCCGGTTTCAGTGGCGGGTAGCCAGATGCCGATCTGGCCCGCCAGCGAGACGAACATCGCATCACCCGGGTCGCCGCTGCGAAACACCAGCTCGCCGCGCGGCACCTGGCGCTCGGTCATCAGCGAGGCGAGCAAGGTGACCTCGTCGTGCGTGAGGCCGGCGCCAAGCAGGGTGCGGTCGAGCGTCAGCGGCGCGTCGCCGCTGTCGTCGGGTGCCAGGGTCGCCAGCAACTGGTCCTCGGCGTGTTCGAGGGCGGAATCGGCGTCGGCGAAGAACTGTGCATCGCGCAGGCGGCCGTGGACGTCCATGTCGCGAATGCTGTGCGTGCGCGCGTCGCGCTCCGGCAGGCCGGCCAGCAGCAGATGCTTGCCGGCGTGCAGCACACGGTCGGCGGCCTGCAGCAGCACCCGTGCACCACTGGCATCGACTTCGGAGACGCGATGGAAATCGAGCACGATGAACTCGGCGTTGTGCGCCTCGCGCTCGATCTGTTCATCGGCCTTCTCGGCGGTGCCGAAGAACAACGCGCCATCGAGCTCGACCAAGGCGATGCGCCGGCCATGGGTGCGCAGCAGCTGCGCCTGGCTCGCCGGTCGCACCTTGCGCGACGAGCGTTGGTCGGCATGGACCACGCGGCGGATCGGCTGCTTGCAGTTGCTGCGGATGAACAGCACCATCGCCACCAGCGTGCCGATGGCGATCGCCAGCGCCAGTGACAGGAACACCGTGACGGCGGCCACCAGCAGCATCACCGCGTAGCTCTGTCCGAGCGAGATCGGTACCCGCCACTTGAGCGTCTGGCGCCACATCACCCCGGTTGCGCGACGGGTCCAATCGTCGACCAGCGAGAAAGCGACCGCGACGAAGACGCCGGCGATCGCTGCCATCGGCACGAGCTTCATCAGGTGCAGGCCGAACGCCAGCGCGAACAGCAGGGCGAGCCCGAACACGAGCCGCGACGCGCTGGAGGAGCCGCCGGCATCGATGTTGATCTTGGTGCGCATCGTCGAGCCGGCGCTGGGCAGGGCGCCAATCACGCCGACCGCCACGTTGGCCACACCTTGTGCCAGCAGTTCGCGCTCGCCGTCGCGCCGCGTGCGGGTCAGCTCGTCGATGGTCGATGCCGACAGCGCCGTTTGCAGGGTCGACATCATCGCCACCAACGCGGCAAACACGAGCAACGGCCCGATCAGGTCGGCGACGAGTCCGGTGCTGAACTGGTCCAGCAGCGGCGCCATCGTGTTGAGCGCTGGCCACTGGAACGATGGCGGGTCGAACAGGGGGCCGAGCGCGCGCGCGGCGGGGGTCGCGGCCAGCAGGTGGTGAAGCAGGGTGCCGGCCAGCAAGCCCGTCAGGTACGGTGGAATCCGCCGCGTCCACGCTGGCGCGGCCAAGGTCGCCCACAGTGCAGTGCCAAGCGACACCAGCGCCACCAGCAGCGCGAGCGGATGGACGGTGCTCCACGCCAGGGGTTGTCCGGTCGGCGTGCCGAGCGCGTGCGGCAGGATCACCGCGATCATCAGCACGGCGACGCCGTTCATGTAGCCGGCGTGGACCGGGTAGGGCACGTAGCGCACCAGGCCGCTCAGGCGCAGCCGCGCGAGCAGGATCTGCAGCATGCCGGCCAGCACCAGGCCGAATCCGGTGAAGGCGAGCAGCAACGGCAGGAAAGGGCGTCCATCGGCGCCCAGCAGCCGCGGTTCGGCAAGCAGCCAGCCGACCAGCGAGGCAAGCAGCAGGGCCAGCGCGGCGCTGGAGCCGCTCAGCAACGGGCCGCGGCCGCCGGCGAGCATCGACGCGGCGGTGGCGACGGCGGCCGTTAGCGCGCCGAGCAGGAATCCGAGCTGAGCGCTGTCGGGGCCGAGCGGCGCGAAGGCGATCAAGCCATAGCTGCCTTCGATCGCGGGCAGCACGAGGGCGGCAGTGAGTGCGCCGGCGATGTCGCCGCGGGCCAGGCCACGCGGCTGTCGCAGTGAGCGCCACCAGGAGGCAGGCGTGACGATCGCGCTCAAGGTGGCGACCCGGCGCAGCGATCAAGGGCAATGGACGACAGGCGAGTCAAGGCGCTCCTGTGCTGCTTGTTGACTGGGATCCGGTGCGCCGGCTGCACGCAAGGCGGCGACGATACCAAGCCGGGTCGCCGACGTGCCAGAACATCGAAGGGCGTCGACGCCGCGCTGCACGCCGGCGCCACGCCGATCTAGCCGCGCATGCTCCAGGTCGGGTAGTCGCCGATCACCGCGGTGTGGCTGACAAGCTGCACGCCGTTCCACAGATGCAGTTGGTAGGCGGGCGGCTCATAGGTGATGCGGATGTCGGCATCGACCGCGAGATCGAGTCCGAGTTGCTGCGCGGTGCTGGGGCAGATGGATGCCACGGTGCCGGCGAAGCGCGCCACCACCGGCCGGTGGTAGTGACCGCAGATGACCCGTTCCACCTGCGGGTGACGCGCGATCACCGCCGCTTCCTGCGCCGGATTGGCGAGCGTCATCCGGTCCATCACCGACATGCCGGTGGTCATCGGCGGGTGATGCTGCGCGACGATGGTCGGCCGCGCTGATGACGCCAGCGTGCGATCGAGCCAGCGCAACCGCTTGTCGCACAGCTCGCCGCCGGGCTGGCCGGGGATCACCGTGTCGAGGACCACCAGTCGGACCGCGAAATCGTCCACCACGTACTGCACGAAGCCGTCTGCGCCGCACAGGTGCGGCCATTGAGGAAAGGCGGCCTGGAGAGCGGCACGGTCGTCGTGATTGCCGGCCGCCAGATACACCGGCATCGACAAGGGGACCAGCAGCTCGGCGAGCTTGGCGTACTCGTCGGCTTCGCCGTGATCGGTGAGGTCACCCGTCACCACCACCAGGTCGGGAACGCGCGACATGGCGCGGATCTGGCGCACGCAGCGCTCAAGCATCCCGGCCGTGTCGACCTTGCCGTAAGCGAGCGTGCCGTCGCGAACGATGTGCGGATCGGTGATCTGGCAGAGGAGCATCGGCAGGGATGCGGGCGGTAGGTCGGAGGCAGCCGGCAGCGTAGCGGAAGCCCGTGTCAATGCCCTGCGGTCCGCGGCGGGCGAGGCGAGCAAAGACCTTGTCTGGACGAGTGGAACTTCGCGACCAAAGGACGGTTGAGAGCTGTTTTCATTTACGATTGATTCTCGTTTGATACTGAGCAAATGTCAGCCAACAGCGTGGCGACATAGTGCCTTTGCTGGTGCAAGGGCAGACAGCCGCAAGCAGTTCAGGAGACCCGCCATGTACGTTTGTATCTGTGCCGCTGTGACCGATCGCGACGTCCGCAACGCTGCTGCGGCCGGTGCCGACACGCTGGACAAACTGGCGATGGCACTCGGTGTCGGCACCGGTTGCGGGTGCTGCCGCGAGGCTGCCCAGCAGGTGTTGATCGAGGCAGGATGCGGCCAGGGATGCGCCTTCGCACAGATGCGCCAGGCCGCCACCGCGTAGAGGGCACAATCAAGCTGCCGCTGCGCGCGTGGCGCGGCATCCCTACCACGGAGTCCTGATGCAAGGCGACAAGACAGTCATCGCGCACCTCAATGCGCAGCTCAAGAACGAGCTCACGGCGATCAACCAGTACTTCCTGCACTCGCGCATGCTGCGCCACTGGGGGTTCGGGCGACTGGGCAAGCACGAGTACGAAGAGTCGATCGGCGAGATGAAGCATGCCGACAAGCTGATCGAGCGCATCCTCATGCTCGACGGGCTGCCCAACCTGCAGGACCTCGGCCGACTCGGCATCGGCACCGACGTGCCGGAGGTCCTCAAGAGCGACCTGCAGCTCGAAACGAGCGCACAGGCCGTCATCAAAGCCGGTGTGGCCCAGTGCGAAAGCGTGCAGGACTATGTGTCGCGCGATCTGCTGGTCGACATCCTCGACGACACCGAGGAGCACATCGACTATCTGGAGACCCAACTCGGCCTGATCGATCAAATTGGTCTGCAAAACTATCTGCAGTCGCAAATGGACGGTCACGACTGAGTTGCGCGCCGCGCGCGACAAAGCGGTCCGATGCGGCAGCATCGGACCGCTTTTCTTTTGGGGTTCACCCCAGTCGTCCCGCGCCTTTGGTTCAGCTGCGGCTTCGCGTTGCGCCGCGCAGAAGGCGGCCGTTTTCGTCATCGAAACCGCGTCCGCCGCAGTGGCATGACGCGTCGATGACCGCTGTTTGCGTGTAACTGACTGCGTTACGGCGTTGGACATGGACTGCGCGCGCCACCACGCGCCGAGAGCACTTACTCGAAGGGGGTAGGGCTCGTTGATCCGCATCAACGGCGGCCAGCGTGATGCGTGTCACTTTGCGATCCCGCGCTGTGCGATCGAAACATGATCCGGCGTCGCCCACGGTGGTGGGCGCCACATGAGTCAGCGCTTCGCAGCAACACTGGTTCCTATGAACTCTGGCCCCGTACTCCGTACGCTCATCGCCCTCCTCCTGCTCGGTGCCGCGCCCGTCGTGATCGCCGCTGGCTCGAACGACGCCTGCCTCAAATGCCACACCGACCCCACGGTCAAGCGGGAATCGGGTCCAAACATGGCGCTGACGGATCCAGCCAAGTTCCGCATGTCGGTGCACGGCGGCAAAAAAGGCCAGTGCATCGAATGTCACGACGACGCTGAAACGGCAGACGGCAAGGATCACCCGAAGAAACTCAAGCCGGTCGATTGCGCCAGCTGTCACGAGGACGAAGTCGCCGAGGTAACGAAGACGGTCCACGGAAAGCCGGTGGACGGCGACAAAGCGGCGTCCACCTGCGTCGGTTGCCACGGTTCGCCACACGAGATGCTGGCGAAGGATGACCCGAAGTCGCTGACCAACTACGTCAACATGGAGGCCGCCTGCGGCAGTTGCCATGGCAACGACAAGGTGGTGGCACAGCGCAAGCTGCCCGGCGGAAACGTGCAGGCCGCGTTCCACGACAGCATTCACGGACGACTGGTACGTGACGGCAGCGACTTCAAGGCGCAGGCGCCGACCTGCACGACCTGCCATGGCGCACACAGCATCCAGAGCAAGAAGGAGGTGGGCAGCAAGCTGTCGCATGCCAACCAGCCGGCGATGTGCGGCAGCTGCCATCAGCGTGCGCTGGTCACCTACAACAGCGGCAAGCACGGCCAGTTGCAGCAGGGTGGCGACAAGACCGCGCCCACCTGCACCGACTGCCATAGCGCGCACGGCATTCAGGACGCCGCCTCCGACAACTGGCAGGTGGCGGCAATCGGTCAGTGCGGCAATTGCCATGACGATTACGTCGAGAGCTACCACCTGACGTATCACGGCAAGGTCACCAACCTCGGCTATGCCGACATGGCGACCTGTGCGTCGTGCCACGGTGCGCACGACATCCGCCCCGCTTCCGACCCGCTGTCGCCGGTATCGGCCGAGCAGCGGCTCACGACCTGCCAGCAGTGCCACAAGCAGGCCTCCGTGCAGTTGATGAGCTGGGATCCGCACCCGCGGCCCTCTGACAGCGAGCGCAGTGTCGTTCTTTACTGGGCGAACGTCGGCATGAACGGGCTGCTGATCGGCGTGTTTGCGTTCTTCGGACTGCACACGGTCCTGTGGGCCTATCGCTCCTTCGGTGACGCCATCCGGCGCCGCCGTGGTGGCGGGTCGAATCGCTAAGGAGTTACAGATGTCTGCTTCAGTGGGGACCGGTACGGGCCCGATGGTCGGTGCGCACGCGCACACTGGGCGCCACTACCGGCGCTTCGGCGTGCTCGAACGCTGGCTGCATGCCGCCATGATGTTTGCGTTCATCGGCTGCTCGCTCAGCGGCCTGCCGCTGTTGTTCCCGTACGCCGCCTGGGGACAGGCCGTGGCTGGTGTGATGGGCGGCTTTGAAGGCGCGGCGTTCGTTCATCGCGCCAGTGCGGTGCTGATGGGGGTGGTGTTCTTCGTCCACATCTTCCAGTTCCTCTGGAAGGGGCTGGCGAGCAAGAGCATCCTGACCGTGTTGTGGGGGCCGGAGTCGATGGTCCCGCAGCCCAAGGACGCGGTCGATCTGTATCAGCACATGAAGTTCTTCCTGGGTATGGGGCCGCGGCCGAAGTTCGACCGCTACACGTACTGGGAGAAGTTCGACTACATGGCGGTCTTCTGGGGGATGTTCATCATCGGCGGCTCGGGCCTGATACTTTGGTTCTTCGAAGAGCTGTCCGGCATCCTGCCTGGCTGGGTCTTCAACGTTGCGACCCTGGTGCATGGCCACGAGGCGTTGCTGGCCATCGGCTTCATCTTCACCATCCACTTCTTCAACGGTCACTTGCGGGCCGAGAAGTTCCCGATGGATACGGTGGTCTTCACTGGCACGATCTCGGAACACGAGTTCAAGGAAGAGCGCCCGCTCGAGTACGAGCGCATGCAGCAGACGGGCCAGTTGAAGTCGCTCGAGGCGGAAGCGCCGAGCGCCAGCAAGCTGATGCTTGCCTGGGTAGTGGGCGGCGCCGGCCTGATCCTCGGCCTGCTCACCATCGTGCTGATGATTTACAGCCTGCTGTCGCACTAGCGGGAACAGTCACTGGATCACATAACCTATCGCCGGTGTCATCCGCGGGAAGGTTCCGCGCATTGATGCCGCATGCAGTTCAACTTTTGGAGGAAGAGCGTATGAAGTCGATGATTGTTGCAGGCGTGGTGGCGTTTGGCGTGCTGGCGGCCGGTCCGGCCCTGGCTTCGGACAAGCTCTGGAAGGACGGCGGCTGTCTCAAGTGTCACGACATGGACAAGAAGAAGAAGGGCGAGTCAGTGAAGACGCTGGGCGCCAAGTTCAAGGGCAAGGATCTGGACAAGCTGGCCGCTGACCTGAAGGCCGAGAAGGACGATCATCCGAAGCCCAAGATGAGCGATGCCGATCTGAAGGCGGCGCTGACCTGGATGGTCGCGCAGTAACTGGTACTTGCAGTGGATGGACGAACGGGCCAGTCGCTGGCCCGTTCGGTTATTGCGTTGGCAATCGCCACGCGCAGCGCGCCGCCTGTCCATGAGCGCCGACGGTGTCATAACAATGAGAAGTGTCGGGGTGTCTGCGTCCTCGCGCTTTTCCAAGCATTTTCGTGGTTCATGGTTTGCCTGAACAGCTAGCATCCACAGAGTTGCCTTTCAGCGGCGAGTGTCCCGCTGTGGCGAGCCAGTTCCCGTTCAGCCCAAGACAGCGAGATATCCCATGAAAATCAACTTCAAGCGCGCGACGATGGCAGGGATGGCGACCAGTGTCGTCCTTGGGTTGATCGCCTTCGCCGTGCTCGGCGCAGGCACCATCGTCGGCTGGGAGTACTCCAACAGCAACGCGTTCTGCGCCAACATGTGCCACGAGGTGCATCCGGAGGAACCGCGAGCCCATGCCGAGTCCTCTCATGCCCGGGTCGACTGCGTGGAGTGCCACATGGGGCGGCTCTCCACCCTGCACCTGATAGGACTGAAGACGACCCACTGGCGCGAACTGTGGGGAATGATCGTCGGCTACGAGCGTCCGCTGACGTCGCACACGCTGCGGCCGTCGCGCGACCACTGCGAGAGTTGCCACTGGCCGTCAGCCGTGCACCGCGACAGCCTGTCGCTGAAGAAGCGTTATGCGACCGACGAAGAAAGCAGCGAGACCATCTACCGCCTGATGCTGCATACGGGCGTGGGCGCCGCTCGCGACAAGGACGTCAAGGGCATCCATTGGCACATCGAGAACGAAGTCAACTTCATCTCTACCGACCCGCAGCGTCGCGACATTCCCTGGGTCCAGGTGACGAAAGCCGACGGCACGGTCACGACGTACGTCGACGCGACCACCAAGCTGTCCGCTGACGAGATCAAGAAGCACCCGGTGCGGCGCATGGAGTGCTTCGACTGCCATAACGCCGTCGGCCATCCGTTCGAGAACCCGGAGGACATGGTCGATCGCGCCATCTCTGAAGGAAAGATCGATCGCGCACTACCGTCGGCCAAGGCGCGGGCCGTGGCGCTGATCGAAAAGGCCTCGACGATGACGGGCCCGGAGAAGGAGTTGCGGCCGCAGATCGAGAAGCTGGTCGCGCAGTCGGCGCCCGCAGGCAAGATGGACGACGAGACGCGCGCGCTCGAGAAAAAGTTTGCGACCGAGATGACGCGCATCCTCGTGCAGTCGTCGTTCTCCCATGAGGGACTGAGTTGGAAGTCGTTCGCCGATCATTCGGGCCACAAGGACTCCGCCGGCTGCTTCCGCTGCCACAACGGCAAGCACTTGAGCGAGACGGGCGACTCGATCCGCCTGCAGTGCACGTTGTGTCATGACCTGCCGCAGGTGGTGCGCGAGGTCGGCGAAGGTTCGGTTCCATCGCTGGTCGCCGGCAAGGAGGGCAACGCGCCGCCGTCCAGCCATTCCAAGCCCAATTTCATGCACGATCACCGCGATCAGGTGACCGCACGGTGCGAGTCGTGCCATGGCGATACCAAGCAGGGCTCGGAGGGCGGCAATTTCTGTTCGAACCCGGCGTGCCATGGCAGGAAGTGGCCGGAGGTCGATCTTTCCGTCAAGGCGCCGAAGAAGTAGGAGCGTAGTCACGCTCGGACCAGGCAGATCGGTATCAAGTCGACCTGCTGTGGTTCGGCTCCACGTGAACGCCGCCTCTGTTGTGGACAGGGGTGACTTCCGCCCCGCTCTATCGCGGCGCATGGCCGCATGGGCGGCGAAGCGACCCCTGGCTGGCGCGCGGCTGACCCGGCAATTGCGCCGTCAAACCGCCTAAGCTGCGGCGCACAGAGACTTTGTTTTCTCCAGCCGCAGTGACCGCGCGTCCGCCTTCTGATCGCCCGCCCGCCCCGACCTTCGCCACTGCGCTGCGCTTCTGGCTGAAGCTGGGCTGCATCAGCTTTGGCGGTCCTGCCGGCCAGATCGCGATCATGCATGCCGAACTCGTTGAGCGGCGCCGCTGGATCAGCGAGCGGCGGTTCCTGCATGCGCTCAACTACTGCATGCTGCTGCCCGGCCCTGAGGCGCAGCAGCTGGCGACCTATATCGGCTGGCTGTTGCATCGCACCTGGGGTGGCCTGGTCGCGGGCGGGCTGTTCGTCCTGCCGTCGCTGCTGGTGCTGATCCTGCTGTCGTGGTTGTACGTCGCCTTGGGTGACCTGCCCGTGGTGGCGGGTCTGTTCTACGGCATCAAGCCGGCGGTGGTGGCGATCGTGCTGCATGCCGCCTGGCGCATTGGTCAGCGCACGCTGAAGAACGCGTGGCTGTGGGCGATCGCGGCGGCGGCCTTCATCGCCCTGTTCGCGCTGCGGGTGCCGTTTCCCGCCATCGTGCTGGCGGCGGCGCTGATCGGCATCGTCGGCGGTCGTCTGACGCCGCGGTACTTCGCCCTGGGCGGTGCCGCGCCGGGCTCGGTGACGTCGACGCGCGCAGCACCGGCGGTGATAGACGACGACACGCCGACACCAGCGCACGCGCGGGCGTCGCGTGCGCACCTGCTGCTGATCGCATTGACCGGTCTCGGCTTGTGGCTGGCGGCGATGGCGCTGCTCGTCCTCGGCCCGGGCGGCAAGGACGGTCTGCTTGCCACGATGGGCTGGTTCTTCACCAAGGCGGCGCTGCTGACTTTCGGTGGTGCCTATGCCGTGCTGCCCTACGTCTACCAGGGTGCGGTCGAGCACTATGGCTGGCTGACCGGGCCGCAGATGATTGCCGGGCTCGCGCTCGGCGAGACCACCCCCGGGCCGCTGATCATGGTGGTGGCGTTTGTCGGCTTCGTCGGCGGCTGGCAGGCGCCGCTGTTCGGTGCGGAGTCGATGCTCGCCAGCGCCGTGCTAGCCGCCTGCACCGTCACCTTCTTCACCTTCCTGCCGAGCTTCGTGTTCATCTTCGCCGGTGGGCCGCTGGTCGAATCGACCCATGGCGACCTGCGCTTCACCGCACCGCTGACGGCGATCACCGCGGCGGTGGTGGGCGTGATCGTCAACCTCGCCGTGTTCTTCGCCGGTCATGTGTTCTGGGCGCAGGGCGCGGTGGATGTTTTCGCGGTGGCGCTGGCCCTCGTCGCACTGGTGGCGCTGCTGCGCTTCAAGCTCGGCGTGATCAGCGTGATCGCTGCCTGCGCCTTGGTTGGCCTGGCCTGGCACCTGCTGCAGCGCTGAAGCCGCTGGCGCCGCGGGAACACCTACTCGCGCTGGAGCGCCACCCGGCGCAGCACCGCGGCCTCGTCCTGTTCCAATTCTTCCAGGCTGGTCTCGATCTCGGCCAACGTGGTTTCGATCTCCGGCAGCAGCACGTCCTGCAACGCGCGAACGCGGCGCACGGTGCGGCGGTACTCCGCATGCAGGCGCGCCAGGTCGCCTGACAGCGCGGCCATCTCGGTGGCCAGCGGCAGCAGGCTCGCGAACGCACGCCGGCAGGCCTCGGCCTCCGGCGACGGATTGGCCGCCGCTTCCATCGCGGTGGGTGGCGGTGCAGCGACCAGCGTTGCCGATTGCAGCGTCACCCCCAGCAACGTGCGCCGCTGCGTACTGAGCGTGGCCGTCAGCTCGACGGCCGGATACAGCTGCAGCCCCTGCAAGCCATGGCGCGCGATCGCCGCGCGCAGCGCACTGCGTGCCACGCGCCAGGCGGCGCGCCACGTGCGTCTGTGCTCGCGCCACAGCCGCACGGCGCGCAGCATTTCGCCCGCCAGCAGCAGGCACTTCTCGTCGAGGAACGCATAGCCCTCGCGCATCGTGCGCCGCTCGTCCTGAAGGGCGATGGCGAGGCTGCGGGTGGGGGTGAACTCCGCCATGGCGCGCCCCTCAGTGGTGCAGTGTCATGCCGGCACGGCGTCGGCGCGAGTCGCGGCGCCGAGGTGCGCCTCGATCTGCGCATCCGACAGGCGTGCCAGTTCGCTGCGCGGCAAGCCCCGCAGCAGTTGCCAGCCAGCCTCCATGCTGTGCGCCAGCGTGCGCGCGCCGGACTGGTTGACGAGCTGTCGCTCGAACGCCGTGCCCAGCGCAAGGTAGCCGCGGTCGTTTTCGGACAGCCCTTCCTCGCCGACCACGCTGGCAAGCAGGCGCGCCTGAGTGGCGCGCGCATACGCCGCATAGAGCTGACTCGCCAGTGCCGGGTGGTCGGCGTGCGTGTAGCCGGCGCCGGTGCCGTCCTTCATCAGGCGCGACAGGCTCGGCAGCACGTTGACCGGCGGATAGACGCCGGCCCGGTCCAGCTCGCGTGACAGCACGATCTGGCCTTCGGTGATGTAACCCGACAGGTCGGGGATCGGGTGGCCGATGTCGTCGTTCGGCATGGTGAGGATCGGCAGTTGCGTCAGGGTGCCGGCCGAGCCGTGCACGCAGCCGGCGCGCTCGTACAGCGTGGCGAGATCAGAGTACATGTAGCCCGGAAAGCCCTTGCGCCCTGGCACCTCGCCTTTGGCGCCGGCCACCTCGCGCAGCGCCTCGCAGTAGTTGGTGAGGTCGGTGACGATCGCGAGCACGTGCTTGCCTTCCTCGAAGGCGAGGTACTCGGCGGCGGTCAGCGCAAAGCGCGGCGTGAGCAGCCGCTGCGTGCTCGAATCGCTGGCCAGGTTGAGGAACAGCGCGCTGCGTTCGAGCGCGCCGCTTTGCTCCAGCGAGCGGCGGAAAAAGTCGGCGGTGGTGTACGGCACGCCGATGCCGCAGAACACGATGGCGAACTCCTCGTGCTCACCGGCAGCGTGCGTGAGCAGGCGCGCGTGGCCGGCGATCTCCACCGCGATGCGGTCGTGCGGCAGGCCGCCGCCGGAGAAGATCGGCAGCTTCTGCCCGCGCACCAGCGAGTTCATCAGGTCGACCGAGCTGATGCCGGTCTCGATGAACGCGCGCGGTGTGGCGCGCGCCACCGGGTTCAGCGGCAGGCCGTCGACGCGCAGACGCTTCTTCACGGCGATCGGCGGGCCGCCATCGATCACCTGCCCCACGCCGTTGAACACGCGGCCGAGCAGCCCGGGGCCGACGCCGAACTCGATCGGCGTGCCCAGAAAGCGCACCACGGTGTCGGCCAGGCCGAGCCCGGCGCTGGGCTCGAGCATCTCGATCGTCACCGCCTCTTCGTCAAGCGCGGCGACGCGGCCCAGGCGCGGATGGCCGTTACGGTCGATCACCTCGACCGCCTCGTTCAAGCCGACATCGAGCGTGCGGCGCACGAACAGCAGCGGGCCGTCGAGCTTGAGGGCGGCATCGTGGACGGTGACACGGGGTGGCATGGCGTCTCCCGGACGGCTCAATCTGTCGGCGTGCTCCGCGGCGCGGGCGGGTGGCGCGTGGGCGCCGAAGCCCCGCGACGGCTGCGGCCGCGTGCCGCGTCGGCGCGGGCCGCGCAGCTCAAGGTCTGGCCGCCCGTACCGAAGCGGCCGCACAGCGGCGCGAATGGTGAAAGGCGCGGCGGGTTCATCGTCTCAAGCGGCGGCGGTGGCCGGCGGCGCGGCGGCTGCAAGCGCTTCAAAGGCGGTGTCGATGCGCTGCGCAAGAGCCGCAAAGCGCTCGAGCTGCGCGTCGCCGATCTCCTCGCCCATGCGTTGCAGCGGCCGCACGATGTCGAGCGCGAAGATGGCCTCCGGCGTGCTGCCGGCCTCCTGCGCGCGCTGCGCCTGCTCGATGAAGTGCGTGAGCAACCGCAGCATGCAGGCCTGCCGCTGCGGGCTGGCGCTGCGATCGACCGCGCTGAACGCCGACTGCCGCAGGAACGCCTCGTTGAACAGCTCCGCGCACGACAGCGCCAGCCGCTGGCGCGCCGGCAGCGCGTCCTTGCCGATGATGCGGGCCATGCGTTCCAGCGTCGCCTGCTCGTCGAGCAGGGTCAGCACGCGGCGGCGCAGCTCCAGCCATTCGTTCTCGCCGCTGGCGGCGCGCCCGCGCGCGGTGGTCACGCCGGCGTAGATATCCTGCCACCACACCGCCATGTCGAGCGAGTCTTCGCTGTAGCTTTGCAGCGGGTTGACGGCGGGGTAGAAGCGCGCCTGTGCGCGCTTGGCATCGAGCGCCCAGAAGCTGCGCACATAGCGTTTGGTGTGACTCGTCACCGGCTCGGAAAAGTCGCCCGACGGCGGCGAGATCGACCCGAGCAGCGTGACCGAGCCGACCGCGCCGGCCAGCGTGCGCACCTTGGCGGCACGCTCGTAGAAGTCGGCCAGCCGGCTGGCGAGATAGGTCGGGTAGCCGCCCTCGCCCGGCAGTTCGCCAAAGCGGCCGGACACCTCGCGCAGCGCCTCGGCCCAGCGCGAGGTGGAGTCGGCCATCAGCGCTACGTGCAGACCCTGGTCGCGGAAGTACTCGGCCACGGTGGCCGCGCAGTAGATGCTCGCCTCGCGCGCGGCCACCGGCATGTTGCTGGTGTTGGCGATGATGACGGTGCGCTCCATCAGCGGGCGGCCGGTGCGCGGGTCCTCCAGCGTCGGGAACTCCTCCAGCACGCCGGCCATCTCGTTGCCGCGTTCGCCGCAGCCGAGATAGACGATGACGTCGGCATTGCAGCCCTTGGCGAGCGATTCGAGCAGGATTGTCTTGCCGGTACCAAAGCCGCCCGGGATCGCGCCCTTGCCGCCGCGCGCCACCGGGAACAGCGAGTCGAGGATGCGCTGGCCGGTGATCAGCGGCTCGTCGCTCGGCAGGCGCGCCTGCACCGGACGCGGTGTGCGTACCGGCCAGAAGTGGGCGAGTGCGATGTCGTGCGTCTTCTGCTGCGCATCGACCAACTGCAGCAAGGGCTCGTTGACAGTGACCTCGCCGGCGGCGGCGATGTGCGCGACGCGACCGGCAAGCAGCGGTGGCACCAGCGCGCTCTGGGTGCGGCCGTGGCCATCCCGGCGCGTGACCGTGCCGAACACGGCACCGCCGGCCAGGGTGGCGCCGACCTCGACCGCGGGGGTGAAGCGCATGCGCAGCGCACTCGCCGCCGGCGGGCCGGGCAGCACGTGGCGCGCCGCCTGCGCGTGCGGCAACGCCTGGCCCTGCGCATCCATGGCGCGCAGCGGCCGCAGCAGGCCATCGAAGATGTCACCCAGCAGGTGCGGCCCGACGGCAATGCCGAGCAGCTCGCCGCTGCCTTCGATGGTCACGCCGGGGCGCAGGCCGGTGGTGTCTTCGTAGACCTGCGCGACGATCTCGTCCTGCTGCACGCGGATTACCTCGCCGAGCAACTGCTGCGGCCCGACCCGGATCGCCTCGCGCAACCGGAACGCGGCGCCGGGCAGCACGGTGGCGCGCATCACCGGTCCGCTGATCCAGCGGATGGTCGCGCCGTGGCCGGTGCGGGCGACGGGCCGGTTCGACCGCGGGCTGGCGTCGTCCATCACGCAGGCTCCTCAATCAGTTGCAGCAGGCGACCCTGCACCGCGTCGCGGTCGGCCAGCAGGCCGTCCAGGGTGGCGTCCAGCACGTTGTGGCCGGCTTGCACGCGAAAGCCGGCGGAAAGTTGCGGGTCGTCGATCATGTGCACCGCGTGGGCGCCGTGCATCAGCAGCGTGGCGGCCACACGCTCGCGCTCGGCCACGGCCCAACCGGCGGGGCAGATCAGCACCCAGGGATCGGCGTCATCGCGCGTTGCGTCTTGCGTTGGCCGCAGCACGGTGCGCACGCGCGACAACTGCGCAGCGATCCACTGCGCGCGCGCGGGGGGGCTGTCCCATTGCGCCTGCAGCGCTGTGCGCAACGCCGCCCAGCCGTGCTTCAGGTGCGTGGCTGCGCGCCGCTGCAGCGTGAGTCGCCGCTCGGTGGCCAGCTGGGCCTCGGCCGCCGCCAGCACAGCCGCAAGTCGCCTGCGTTCCTCGCCGATTGCCGTGCGCACGCGACGGCGCGCCTCGCGCAGCGCGGCGGCGACCTGGGCGCGCGCCTGCGCCCGCGCCGGATCGAGCAGCGCGGCACAGCGCTCCTGGCGGTACGCCTCCACCACCGCGAGCAGGGCGTCCGTGCGCTGTTCGAGGTTCATGGTGCGCCTTCCGATTGGACGTCGGCCGGTTCCTGCTCGAGGCCGAGCTGGCGTCGCACGCGCTCGGCGGGATCGATCGCCGCGGTCAGCCCGCCGCCGTGGTCCGGCAGCACCAGCACGAGTGGATGCAGCGCGGTCAGCGCCGGCTCAAGCACATCGGGCGGCAGCGTGCTGGCGACCTCGGCGCTCATCAGCACCACCGACGCGGTGCCCAGCAGCGTCGCCAGTGCGTGCGCCTCACCGCCCGGGTCCGGCGTCACCGCGCAGGCGCCTGCCAGCCGCCAGCCGGCCGCGTCCTGCAGGTTGCCGAGAAAGGCCAGTGCGTGGCTCGTCTTCATGATCAGCCGAGCCGGTTGAGGATCAGGATTGAGATGATCACGCCGTAGATCGCAATGCCCTCGGCCAGGCCGACGAAGATCAGCAGGCGACCGAACAGCTCGGGCTTCTCGGCCATCGCGCCGACCGCGGCGGTGCCCAGGCGCGCCACCGCATAGCCGCCGGCCAGCGACGACAACCCGGTCGACAGCGCCGCGGCCATCAGGCCCCAGCCCCAGGCCTCGGCCGGCACGCTGGCTGCCGCCGCAGGCGCCTGCGCGCCCGCGCTGGTGGGGAACATGCCGAGCAGGAACACCGTGCCGCCGAGCGCGAGCAGCGCGGACAGGGCGATCAGACCGGCGGGCAGCAAGACCGACAACGATGGGCGGCGCATCTATTTCTCCTGGGTGAATCCGGCGTCGGCCGACGCGAGCGTCGACGGCGGCGGAACGAGCGGCCGGAACTCGCGTCCCTCCGCCTTGAAAAACCGGGTAAAAAACTCGAACAGCACGAGGCGCGTGGTCTGGATCGACACCACCAGCCCTTCGATGGCGATGATCAGCAGGTTGCCGAGCACGAGGATCAGCACGTAGCCGAAGCGGCTGTCGACGGCGGCCGCGAGCGACACCACCGCCGATGACAGGCCGGCGTGTGCCAGCGCGAACGCGCCGACGCGCGCAAAGCTCAGCGTGTTGATCAGCACCTGCAGCGTGTGCTCGACCAGCGCCCCCAGCGCCTTGAGTGCGGCGGCCAGTGGCCGGTGCCGTTCAGGGGCGCGCAGGAGGGTCGGGCCGCCGACAGAGGCGTCCGTGCTTGCGGGCAGGGGTGGCCACGCGCCCAGCGCCAGTGCGAGTGCTACCCCGACCGCTGCCAAGATCCAGCCAAGCGGGTTGACCACGCCCAGCAGCACACCGAGAAAGACCACCAGCACCGGAAACTCGTCGCGCAACCAGTGCTGCGTCTGGTGCTGCCACCAGGCCTGCAGCAGGCCGAGCAGCAGGCCGAGCGTGAGCAGCGCGGCGCCGGCGATCACCGGCACCACCAGCACCGGCAGCGGATGGGCGAGCGGGTGCAGCCACAACGGCTCGAACAGGTGTTCGATCGAGAACACGCTGCCGAACACCAGTCCGAAGAACGCTGCGCACAGCCCGCAGGGGACCAGCAGGCGCAGCACCGGCAGCCGGCGCGACAGCGCGAGGCCGACCGCGGCCAGTACCAGGCCCTGGCCGATGTCGCCGAACATGTAGCCGAACATCAGTGGCACGGCGAAGGCGAGCAGCATGCTCGGATCGGCGCCGCTGGCACCGGGCATGCCCACCAGCCGCGGGAACAATTCGAACGGCCGCACCCACCACGGGTTGGCCAGCACCAGTGGCGCCCGCGCACCGCGCGGCGGCGGCGGAAAGTTCACCAGCGCGCGGCCGGGGCTGGCCTCGATCGCCGCCACCAGGCGGTCGGGATCGGTGGCCCAGCCAGTCAGGCGCGCGAAGACGTCGCCGTGCTCGCGGTCGCCCAGGCTGATCGCGCCGCCGTGCTCGAAGCACCAGGTGGCGCGCGCCACATCGCCCAGCGCGCCGGCGACCTGGTGGGTCTCGTTCAGTGCCGCCAGTTGCGCGCGCAGGTCGCTGGCGCGCAGATCCATCGTCGCGTTGCGCTCGGCGATCTGCGCCCGGCTGGCCTGCGCGCTGGGTTGCAACCAGTCGGGAAAGCGCGCGCGCCGGCCGTTGGCTTCGGCCACTGACGCGGCCAGCGCGTCGATCGCTGCCGGCGGGCCGACCGCCAGCAGCAGGGTTTCATCGCCCACCGGCGCGAAGCGTGTCAGCACATCGTCGGGCACCGGCACTTCGGCCTGGGCGGGCAGCGCGAACAGGGCCGGCTGCACACCGACGGCACCATCACCGTGGTTGAGCAGCGAGAAATCGATCGCGCTGTCGGCCAGCGCAGCGAGCGCGCGGTCGGCGAGCACGAGATCGGCGCGGGTCGCCTCGATCTGCTGCAGTTGCGCGATCAGCGGCGCGGCGTCACGCGCCCAGGCGGTAAGCGCCTCGATGCCGGCGGCCAGCGCGTCAGCTGGCGAGCGCGCATCGGTGCCCAGGTGCAGTTGCGCAGCCGGCCAGTAGCGGCCGTGGCGGCGCGCCAGTTGCGTGTAGTCCTTCAGCAGCGCGGCGACGTTGCCGGGCGCCTTGGCGGCCACGCCATCGGTCGCATGCCATTCGATCTCGACGCAGCCGGCATTGGCAAGCGCCTCCAGCGCGAGATAGGCGTCCTCGCGCGCGCCGATCACCTCGAACCAGCAGGCGGCACGGGGACGCAGGCTCATCTAACGACCCTCCGCGCGACGCGCTGCGCAGGACGCGCTTGTGAGCGGCCCGGCGCGCGAACCGAACGGCCCGCGCTGCGCGCTCAGGGATTCGCTCTTATGACGGCCGCGCGCGTTCATGGCGCCTCATCGGGTCTCGAGGTCCCGTCGTCGACCACGCGCAGCAGGCATTCGGCGCGCAGGCGTTCGAGGTCGAGTGCCACCAGCATCAGATAGGCGAACAGCGCCACCGGGCGCGACGGATCGGCGCGCAGTCGCGCGGTGACGCGCTCGGCGAAGGCTTCGCGGGCGGCGCCGGTATCGGCCACCGGCAACGCGGCAAAGCGCTGGCGATGCGCGCGTGTCAGGGCGACCAGGTCGTCCAGATCGGCCCGTTCGACGGCACGCGTGGCCGGCCACAGCGCGCGCCAGTGAGCGAGCCACGCCGCGAGCGCGCGCGGCTGCACCTCGGCCCCAGGGGTGCGCATCACCGTCCGCACGTCGCCGCCATCGGCGACATTGCTGTCGCTCACGGCGAGCGATGCAAGCGCCTGACCGAGCGGTGCCAGTGGGCCGGCCGCCAGCGCGACGCGACGCATCGCCGTGTTGCCGTCGGCGTAGCGGGCGAACACCGCGTCGGTGCGCATCCAGCGCAGTGGTGCGGCGATCCACAGGTGGGCCACACCGCTCACGTCGGCAAGGTGCGCGCTCCAGCGGACGGCGGCCCGCCATGGCGCCGGCGACCAGCCGGCAAGTTCGGCCACGCGAGCCCGCCACTGCGCGCGAAAGGCGGCGTCCACATCGTCGCAGCCCGCGATGCGCGCGACGCCGCTCAGGTAGTTGCCGACGGCGGCACTGCGGGCGCGCTCCAGCAGCGCGTGCAGGCTGCTGGCGGCATGCAGGCGCTGCCACAGGCGTTGATCCGGGCGCCAGGCCAGACGCGCCATCGCGCGGCTGCCCGCGTAGTCGAGCGTGAGTCCGTCGATCATGTCGCGGCCTCGGTGATCGGGGTCGGCGCCCGGGCGACCTGCGCCAAGGCTCCCGGTTCGTGCGTCAACTCATGCGCCAGCGCTTGCACGGCGGCGGCCAGGCGGGCCGGATCGGCGGGCGCGTCGTTGACGACCGTCGCCAGTACGGTGCGTTGGGCATCGATGCGCGCAAGGGCCGCGTCAAGTCGCGCTTCGACCGCGCGGTGGACGCGCGTGACACGCACGGCGGCCCGTTCGGCGATCACGCGCGCGCGCTCGCGCGCAGCCTGCACTTCGCTTTCGCTTTGCTGTTCGCAGGCCCGTACGGCGACACGCGCATCGCGTTCGGCCTGCAGCACGCACGCAATCGCCCTGTCGGCTGCGGCGCTGACCGAGCCGGTCCGGGGGAGCGTGACGGACCGAGGCATTGCGCATCTGCCGCGGGCTCGCGCCCGCGCATGGAATTGTTGCGATGCACACTGGCAACTTCGCAACATCGTGCGGCTCGCACCGACGCGACAAGGCTATGGTGAGCGGGGCGCGCGGACGTGGCTTGACCCCTATCAAGGGCGACCCGTGGGTCAACCTCTCGTTAACACGGGCGTTTGATTCGTGCGAGCATCGCCGCCGCCGGATCGTGGAGACCAAGGCGAGCGGCGCGGCGCGACAGCGTCTATTTTGTTAACTACCCCACGCGTCCAGCGTGGACCTGGAGGACTTGTGAAGAAACTGATGATCACCACGCTGGCTGCCAGCTTGATTTCTCTGACGGGCATGGCGCAGGCACAGGACGGTCAGGCACTGGCGAAGGATGCTGGCTGCTTGAAGTGCCACACCGTCGACAAGAAGAAGAAGGGACCGGCGTTCAAGACGTCGGCCGCCGACTTCAAGAAGGCCGGTCTCAGTGGCGACAAGGCGGTCGCAAAGATGAAAGAGGCGCATGAGGCGGACGACCTCAAGGGCGTGAAGAGCGACGCCGACATGAAGGCAATCATGGCCTGGGTGCTCACCCAATAGCGCAGACCGCGCCAGGAGCGGGACGAGCGCCACCAGCGGGTTGATTGGCGCTGGTTCTCAGGGTGAGAAAGCCGGGCCGTGGCCCGGCTTTCTTTTTGCCCTTGATGCTGCGTCGCAATGACGTCGCGTCGTAATTCAGACGCTCTGTTGCGATTAGTTCTCACACTCGGCTGATGACTTGCGCTTGATCAACTGCGCCAGCATCAGTCGCAGGCACGCTCCCCCCGCGGAGTGTGCCTGCTGTCACACGAGGCGCAATGCGACCGGTCAAAGTTGCGGACGCCGTGGCCACGCTGGGAGTGCGTTTCTTGGGTCTTGGGGAGCTTAAGTTGTTGCTCGGCGATCGATGTGTGCCCGTGGGACTGGGCAGTGCCGATGCGCGAACCCTGCTTCGTTCGCCACGGGGACGGCCGGGAGGGCTCCGCAACGTACCGTCGCAACGCGGGCAACACCAGGCCGGCGGTAACTCGTCCGTCGGACGAACTGCACGCCCACCTATTCGATCGAGTTCGATTTTTGCCCGTGCCAGTTGGACGGATTCGAAAAGAAAAGCGGATCTTGCGGCCGGGACGATCCCGTCGGCGCGCGTCCACCAGTCGATCGCGAACAAGATCGTTGCAGTCCAGAAGGCCGCACTACCGGCGGCAAAGAAGTGATGGAGCCTTGCATGAACTCTTCGATGAAGTGGTTGGGGGCTGCGGCCCTGGTCCTGGCAACCGTGACCGGGTGCGGTGGCGGGAGCGACCCATCAGCACCGCCGCCTGCGACCACGCCGGTCGGGCAGACGATTGCGGCTGCTGCGGCACTCCCTGCCAATGACACCGCCACCAATTCGAGTTCGGCGTTCAAGGTCCTGCAAGGCGCGGGCGTGCCGGCGGTGATCGTCAACGGCGCGCCGGTGGTGAACTTCGCGGTGTTCTCCGATGGCTTGGCCAAGCGCGACCTCGTGCTGAGCAACGTGAGTTTCGCGATCGCGAAACTGGTGCCGGGCGCCAACGGCGATATCGATCGCTGGGTCAGCTACGTCTACCGCACGGAAACCGCCACCGCAGGCGTGGGTCCGGGCGGCAACCCGGTCTTGCCGACCGCGCTACAGGCGACCAACGATCCGAAGCCGGCCGGCTTGTCCAACCAGCTGGTGTTCAACCCGGACGGCTACTACACCTATACCTTCAGTACCAATATCACCAATCCCGCAAGTACCAGCGGCGTGGTGTTCGAACCCAACCGCACCCATCGGATTGCGATCCAGCTGTCGTACACGAACCGGGCGGGTGAGCAGATCCTGGTGAATCCGTACTTCGATGTGACGTTCGATGCCAACGGCAGGTCGGTGCCGGTGACGGATCAGGCCAAGACCCGCGTCATGGCCGACACCGCTTCCTGTAACGGCTGCCACGACAAGCTGGCAATTCACGGCGGCGGCCGGGTCGACGTGCAGTACTGCGTGATGTGTCACAACCCGTCCACCTTCGACGCCAACAGCGGCAACGTGCTGACGATGTCGACCATGACGCACAAGATTCACGCCGGTCGCCTGCTCAAGTCGCAGTTCGATGCCGGCCAGGGCGGCGAGGAGTACAAGATCTGGGGTTTCAGGAATTCCTTGCACGACTACACCGAAGTCGGCTACCCGCAGGACCTGCGCAATTGCAGTGTCTGCCACACGGCCGCCAACCCCAACACGCCGCAGGGCGACTTGTGGAAGACCAGTGCGTCGAAGGAGGCCTGCGCCACCTGCCACTCGGACAAGCCAGGCTCGAGCTTCTACGTCAGCCACACGCTGATCGCACAGGGTCTGATCGGACCGACCGCCGTCATCGCCGACATTCCGAATCGCGACTGCGCCGCCTGCCATCGCCCCGGTACCGGCCTGGCACCCGACCGCGTGCACTGGAACCAGACCGAAGAGAACGCCGCCAAGTACAAGATGAACATCGAGCGCACGTCGTACGACGCAACGGCGCGCGCAGTGACGGTGCAGTACTCCCTGTCGGATCCGACCAACGGCAACGCGGTCTACAACCTCGTCACGCCCGACTGCACCGGTGCCGGGGCGACGCTGACGTGCAGCAACAGCACGCGATTCGGCAACCTGCGTTTCTACGTCGCCTACGCCAACGTCATCGGCCAGCCTGACCGCATCACCGAGTTCTCGGCATTCAACAACGGCGGCAGCGGCGCCAACGCCTTTGCATACAGAGGTGCCAATGACGGCAGCAACCGCTACACGCTGACGATCCCGATTCCCGCCGATACCGCCACGGCCATCGCCAAGGGCACGGCGCGCGTAATCAGCATCGGGCAAATCAAGGAGGCCAAGCTCGACGTGCGGTCCGCGACCGATCCGCGCCCGCCGATCGTGCCGACGGTGCTGGTCAACACGGTGGTGCAGCACACGTTCGCCGACGTGGCCTTGAGCGGTGAACTGAACCCGCGCCGCCAGGTGGTCTCGAACGAGAAGTGCAATGTGTGCCACGGTGCGCTCGGCACGACGTCCGGCTCCAACACGCTGGCGAACGCGTTCCACGGGGGCGCCCGCAACACGGTCGAGTCCTGCGCCCTGTGCCACGACCAGAACAGGTTCTCGTCGACGGTGATGACCAATGGTATGGCGCTGAGCGAAAACTACTCGTTCAAGCGGATGATCCACGGCATCCACGGCAACTCGCGACGGACTTATCCGTTCACGCACGGCAACACCGTGATCGGCGAGTTCGACATCAAGACTGGCCTGCTCCTCGCCAATGGATTCGCATCCGGCACCGCCGCCGCGGCGCCGCTGGGTACGCTGCAGTTGCCGTTCGCCACCGTGACGCAGGTGCTGGCTGGAACGCCGTTCGGGGCGGGGGTCGAGAACTACGCTGCCGAAGTCGCCTATCCGTCGGTGGGCCTGACCTGCAACGGCTGCCATGTGAACGACTCGTGGAAGCGCGACCTCGGCCAGCTCGGCTCTGTCGTGACCAAGCCGCTGGTGGGCACGGCCACGCCGCTGCGTGCCGGGACGGACCCGCTTGACTGGCGCGTCATCTCGCCCAAAGCGGCGACCTGCACGGCCTGCCACGACAGCAAGCAGGCGATCGACCACGTGATCAATTTCGGCGGCTCGTCGTTCGGCACCATCACGCAGGGGCAGCTGTTCAGTGCGCCGCGCGAGACGTGCGATGACTGCCACGCACCCGGCAACTTCAAGGGCGTGGACGTGGCGCACGGACAAAGATAGATGGACCAGCAAGGCACGGGGCGGCGATCACCGCCCCGGACCGGCTGGGTTGAGGAACGTGCCGGAGCAGGCCGTGTGCCGCGAGGCGCGTGCAGGCTGGTAGCGAACTTGTCGACAACGATCATTGCCACGGATGGGGTCTGCGCCGCGCTTGCGGTGGCTTGATCTTGTCGAAGTCAGGCTCTTGAGGGGATTCGAATGCGGATCAAGCGTGCATTGGCGGCCATCTGTCTTGGCCTGTTCGGGTTGCTGGGCAGTGCGTCGGCGGCGATGGATGCCGAGGCGTCCAAGCGGTGCATGAAGTGCCATGAAGAGGATCTGGAAAAGATGAACCGGACCGCGCATGCCGTGGCCGGCGATGCTCGGGCGCCGACCTGCGTGTCTTGTCATGGTCCGAGTACCGCCCATGCCGCCAAGCCGCGCGCCGCCAAGGTCGACCGCAGCTTCGAGGGCGAGCAGGCGCTGGAGGCCAGCGCGGCCAGCGGCGTATGCCTGAGCTGCCACGAGAAGGACGCCAAGCGCAGTCACTGGGCCACCAGCGCGCATCCGGCCTCGGATGTCTCCTGCGGCGGCTGTCACCAGATCCACGTCAACAAAGACAAGGTGCTCGCGAAGGCGACCGAGGCCGATGTCTGCTATGCCTGCCACAAGCAGCAGCGTACCGAGGCCAACCGGCCGTCGCGCCATCCGCTGGCCGAAGGCAAGATGAGCTGTTCGGACTGCCATAACGCGCATGGCTCGATCGGACCCAAGCTTGCCAAGCGCGACTCGACCAACGACACCTGCTTCACCTGCCACGCCGAAAAGCGCGGCCCGTTCGTTCACGCCCACGAGCCCGTCACCGAGGACTGCGCGATCTGCCACAACCCGCATGGCAGCGTCGTGCCGGGCATGCTCAAGGCGCGTGCGCCGATCCTATGCAACCAGTGCCATACGCCCCATGTCGCCGGCGAGATTGGTGCGCTGGGTGGCCGGCCCGGCGTGTTCCCGCCCGCTGCGGCCGGTCAGGGCTCTTCTGCCGTCACGGGCACGTCGTCGGGCAAGAACACCGTCAACATCTGGCAGGGTCGCAGCTGCATGAACTGCCATACGCAGGTCCACGGCTCGAACAACCCGGCGGCCTCCAATCCGACGCCCCATTACCTGTTCCGCTGAGACTGGAGCGCGACAATGAACTCGTTTGTTCGGCAGTTCCGTTTTGCCCCGACCGCTGTTGCTGTCGCGGTTCTCTCGGCCTTCGGCCCGGCTCAGGCTGAAGACGAAGAAGCGCAGATCGCCGAGATTTCGGTGACTGCCGGTGCCGCCGGCGTCACTGGAGACGCCGCAGATCGCGCGCTCTTCGGCCAGTACAACGGCATGCGCGACAGCAAGGCCTATGGCCTGCTCGGCGTCGACTACATCCGCCGCAACAACGCCACCGGGTCGCTGGTGGAGTTCTACGGCAGCAATCTCGCAATGGATACGCGCGAGCTGGGACTGCTCTGGGCCAAGCAGGGCAACTGGCGGCTGGCGGCTAGCTATGGCGAACTGGTACGACGCGATCCCTACACGCTCAACAGTGTCGGCATCGGCCTCGGGACCACGACCCCGCAGCTGCAATACTGGGGCGGCGTGCCCGGCACCGGTCCCAACTTCGACCTCGAGACCAAGCGCAAGGCGATCGGTCTCGGCGCAGCCAAGTGGATCACCTCCACGCTCGAACTGTCGCTCGACGCCAAGAGCGAGAACAAGGACGGCTCGCGCCTGTTCGGCCTCGGCATCACCTGTCCGTCGACGGTCGCTCCGGCCTGCGGGCCGACCACCGCGACCAGTACCGGCTTTGCCGTGCTCGCGGTTCCCGAGCCGATCAACTCCAACCACAGCCAGGTCGAAACTCGCCTGACCTACGCCGGCGCGCGCCTACGGCTCAATGGCGGCTACTACGGCTCGTTCTACAGCAACTCGAACGGCTCGCTCAATCCGGGTGTGCCGGCCACGCTCAACAATCCGGTCGGCGCGCCGTTGCCGCTCAGTGCCGGACTGCAGACCATCCTCACGCAGCCGGTCGCACTGCCGCCGGACAACCAGGTGCATCAATTCGATGTGGGCGGCAACTTCGTCATCACGCCGACTTCTCGCGCCACCTTCAAGGTTGCGCATGCGCGTGCCAGCCAGGACCAGGACTTCGCCGGCGCCGGCCTGACCGGCGCCCCCGCCGGTGTGACCAATCTGAACGGCAAGGTCAATACGACCACTGCGCAACTGGGTCTGTCGGCCCGTCCGCTGCCGCAGCTGACGGTGATCGCCGAATCGAAGTTCGAAGACCGCGAAGACAAGACGCCGCTGGCCAACTATGGCGTCGAAGGCACCGCGCTCTTCACCAATCGTGCCTTCGACTACGTGCGCGTGCGCAACAAGCTGCAGGGCACGTATCGATTCGCCCGCAGCTACGCGGCCACCGTGGGCTTCGACCAGGAGTCGATCGACCGCGGGTCGTACACCGCCACCAGCGCCTCGCGCGGCGTCAGCGCCTTGCGACAGGACACCGACGAGACCGCGTGGCGTGCCGAGTTGCGCCGCCAGATGACAACCAATTTCAGCGGCTCGATCGCCTACATCAGCGCCAAGCGCGACGGCTCGGCCTGGCTGCGGCCGTCGAACACGGGCCGCGGCGTGATCGAGGTCGTCACGCCATTTGTCGGTGACGAGATATTCATGCCGACGCAAATGGACCGTCAGCGCGACAAGATCCGCCTGAACGGCAATTGGCAGGCGACCGAGAGCTTCTCGCTGCAGATCAGCGCCGAGCAGGGCAAGGACGAGTACACCGCGCCGACCGCCTATGCGCTGCGCGACACCAAGGTGAGTTTCTACAGCCTCGATGCCAACTACGTGTTGTCTGAAGAATGGAGCCTCAACGGCTACCTGTCGCAGGGCAACCAGAAGCTCAACCAGGCGCGCCCGGCGGGCTACGTGCTGGCGTTCGACAACAAGAGCACGAGCGCAGGTTTCGGCGTCGTCGGCAAGCCGTCGGAGACGATCGATGTCGGCGGCGGCCTGTCGTTCATCAACGACAAGAACGTCTACGCGCAATCGCTCGATCCGGGTGCCGGCGCCAGTTCCGCGGCGCTGCTGGCCGCCAGCGGTGGGTTGCCCGACATCGTCTTCCGTCGCACCGAGCTGCGCCTGTATGGGCGCTATGCGTTGAGCGACAACTCGGCGCTGCGGCTGGATGCGATTCACCAGCGCGCCAAGTACGACGACTGGAGCTACGGCTACGGCGGCGTGCCGTTCCTCTACAGCGACAACTCGACGGTCTCGCAACTTCAGCTGCAGAACGTCACCTTCCTCGGCATCACGTACACCTACACTTGGCGTTGAGCGCGCATGGGTGAGCGCGCCCGGCAGCGGGCGCGCGGCTCGCTGCCCGACTGCTGCGAGTCTGGGCAGACGCCGCCGCAACAGCAACTTGCGATCGATGGAGTCCTCGCTTACCCTTCCGCGCCCGCTGACGGGAGCGGCAGGGATCACGCGAGGTACGCCGCTCTGACACGGGCTGCCGCGTCTGCCTGGCGCGTGGCTTTGAAGCAGGCCTCGCTGAACGCGGCCTCGCGTCACCACCCCATGCCTTTCGCCCGGCATCACTGATTGCTTACCGCGCGCTAGCGCGCTTCTCGTCCGATGTTCGAAACGATCGATCTGGAGTGCGTTCGTGGCGAAAGGCTGCTGTTTCGCGGCCTCACGTTCCGCGTCGATGCCGGCACCTGCCTGCATATCGCCGGCGAAAATGGCGCCGGCAAGACGAGCCTGCTGCGCATCCTGTGCGGCCTGATGAGCCCGACCGCCGGCGACGTTCGCTGGAAAGGCACCAGCACCCGCACACTGCGCGAGGAGTTCTGGTCGGCGCTCGCCTACGTGGGCCACCTGAACGGCGTCAAGGACGATCTGTCGGCGCTGGAGAACGTGCACTTTGCCGCTGGTATCGCCGGCCGTAGCGGGTCACTGGCCGAAGCGGCGGCGGCGCTGGCAGCACTTGGCCTCGGCGGCTTCGAGTCGTCTCTGGCACGGTCGCTCTCCCAGGGGCAGAAGCGGCGCGTCGCCCTGGCGCGCCTGTTCTTCGCCAAGGAGGCGCCGCTATGGATCCTCGATGAACCGTTCACCGCGTTGGACGTGCGCGGCGTGGGCGTGCTGTCGGGCTTGATCGGCGACCATCTCAAGCGCGATGGCATCGTCGTGCTGACCACCCATCAGGATGTCCCCTTGCCAGGCTCGGTCAAGCGGCTCGATCTGAAGGCCGTGGAGGCGACGGCGTGAGCGGCATGATCGGGACCATCGGCACCGTGCTTCGGCGCGACCTGCTGTTGGCGGCGCGGCAGCGCGCCGACGTGACCAATACGCTGCTGTTCTTCCTGGTGGTCGTCACCATGGTGCCGCTCGGCGTCGGACCGGAAACCGACACCCTGCGCCGCATTGCCCCCGGCATCATCTGGGTGGCCGCGCTGCTGGCGGCCCTGCTGTCCTTCGGGCGTCTGTTCGCCAATGACCATGCCGACGGCACCCTCGAGCAGATGCTGCTGACCGGCGAACCGCTGGTGCTGATCGTGCTGGCCAAGTGCGCGTCGCATTGGCTGGTGACCGGCCTGCCCATCACCGTCATGTCGGTGCTGCTCGGGATCATGTTCGACCTGCATGCCGACAGCATCGGCATCATGGTGGTGTCGCTGCTTCTGGGCACGCCCGCGCTGTCGCTGATCGGCGCAGTGGGCGCGGCGCTGACGCTGGGCTTGCGCGGCGGCGGCGTGCTGATAACCCTGCTGGTCTTGCCGCTTTACGTGCCGGTGCTGATTTTTGGAGCTGGCGCCGTCGAGGCGACGGCCGGCGGCATCTCGCCGCAAGGCCATCTGCTGCTACTGGGCGCCTTGTCGCTCGGAGCGGCGGTGCTGGCGCCCTGGGCCGTGGGCGCTGCACTGCGAATTTCAATGGAGTAACCCGGGTCGCGGAATGTTTCGTGCCGAGGCGGGTCCAAGGTCGGCCCGTTGGCGCCGCGCGGAGGGCACAGCGTTTCCCTCGTACTTCCCCGGGTTGAGCAGGCGGGGCTGACAGAAGTCAAGGATCCGGTAACGGACGCCGTTACAGTCCCGCGCCAACGAGGACAATCCGGCCCGGACGCGACATTCGCAACCGCTCTCACAACCGTCTTTGCAACCGACTCTCGACTGCACCCTGACCCATGAACTCCGTCGCCGCACCCGCGGGCTTCAGCCTGTTCCGCTACAGCGCGCCGCACCTGTTCTACCCGCTCGCGGGCAAGCTCGCGCCCTGGTTTCTGGCGATCGGCGGCCTGCTGGCCGCGATCGGCCTGTATATCGGTTTCTTCGTTGCGCCGGTCGATGCGCAGCAGGGTGACTCGTACCGGATCATCTTCATCCACGTGCCATCGGCTTGGATGGCGATGTTCCTGTATCTCGTCATGGCGTTCTGGGCAGGCATCGGCCTGGCGTTCAACACGCGGCTGTCATCGATCATGGCCAGCGCAATTGCGCCGACCGGGGCGATCATGGCGTTCGTTTCGCTGTGGACCGGTGCCCTGTGGGGCCGGCCGACCTGGGGCGCCTACTGGGTGTGGGATGCACGGCTGACGTCGACGCTGATCCTGCTGTTCCTCTACTTCGGCTACATGGCATTGCAGGCCGCCATCGACGATCCGCGCCGGGCCGACAAGGCCTCCGCCGTGCTGGCGCTGGTCGGCGTGGTCAACGTGCCGATCATCTATTTTTCGGTCAAGTGGTGGAACACGCTGCACCAGGGCGCCAGCATCAAGCCCGGCGGCTCATCAATGGCCGACATCATGCTCACCGGCTTGATGGTCATGGTGTTCGCGTTCTGGGCGTATGCGATTGGCATGGTGCTGCTGCGGGTGCGTGCCCTGATCCTCGAGCGCGAGAAGCGCGCACAGTGGGTCACCGACCTGGTACGCGCACCGCGCGGCTGAAACGAAATCCGGTTCCTCGAGGTAAGCAAGATGCAATGGGGTAGTGTCGAGAATTTCCTCAACATGGGTGGCTACGGCTTCTTTGTGTGGGGGGCGTACCTGGTGTGTGCCGCGGTGATCGTGGCCGAGATCGTGCTCGTGCGCGGCCGTCGTCGCCGTGCGCTTGCCGAGGCACGCAATTTCGCCGATCGCGGCGTCAGCAAGGGAGTCTGAAATGGCAATGAAACCGCGTCACAAGCGCCTGGCCCTGATCGTCGGCGGCGTCGCCGTTCTCGGCGTGGCCACGACGCTCATCCTGTCCGCGTTTCAGGAGAACCTGGTGTTCTTCTTTTCGCCGTCCGATGTGGCGGCCGCCAAGGCGCCCAAGGACCGCACGTTCCGCATCGGCGGACTGGTGGAGGAAGGCAGCGTCAAGCGCGACGGCGTGATGGTGAGCTTCAAGGTCACCGACACCGCGCATGTCATCAACGTCAGCTACCAAGGCATCCTGCCCGACCTGTTCCGCGAGGGCCAGGGGGTGGTTGCCAACGGCAAACTCGGCCAAGACGGTGTCTTCCGCGCGTCCGAGGTGCTGGCCAAGCACGACGAGAACTACATGCCGCCCGAGGCTGCGCACGCGGTCGAGCAGGCGCACAAGGCGGGCAAGACGCTGCAGGTGCCGGCCAATGCGCAGGTCACCGGCAAGCCGACGAGCAACTGATCGGCGCGTTGGCTGGGGCGCATGACGACTCGATTGTTCCGTGTTGCGCCGTCGGCCAAGTGCAAGGGCGGGCGAGCGGTCTCGCATGAGCGAGACGAGGCTTCGCTCCGCTCGATTCGCGCTGAGCGTTTTGTGAGACGTCGGTCCACTGACCGGCGGCGTCTATCAAGTGCATCAACCACGTCTACGGAAAGCACCCTTCGATGATTCCAGAACTCGGTCACTTCGCCATGATCCTGGCGCTGCTGCTGGCAGTCGTGCAGGGCACGCTGCCGATCATCGGCGCCGCCAAGGGAAGGCGTGAATGGATGGCGGTGGCGCGACCCGCCGCGTTCGGCCAGGCGTTCTTCGTTGCTTTCGCCTGGGGCTGCCTGGTCTATTCGTTCGTCACCAGTGACTTCTCGGTGATCAACGTGGCGACCAACAGCAACACCTTGCTCCCTGTGCAGTACAAGGTCGCCGCCTCCTGGGGCTCGCACGAAGGCTCGCTGCTGCTGTGGGTCCTGATGCTGGCGGGCTGGGGCCTGGCGGTGGCAATCTTCAGTCGCCATCTGCCTGAGGAAATGGTGGCGCGCGTGCTCGGTGTGATGGGGCTGGTGTCCATCGGTTTCATCACCTTCATGCTGGCCACCTCCGACCCGTTCGACCGCATGTTCCCGGCAGCCGTCGAGGGGCAGGACCTGAACCCGCTGCTGCAGGACCCGGGCATGGTGTTCCACCCGCCGTTGCTCTACATGGGCTATGTCGGCTTCTCGGTCGCTTTCTCCTTCGCCATTGCCGCGCTGCTCGGCGGCAAGCTCGACGCCGCCTGGGCGCGCTGGTCGCGGCCGTGGACCACGGTGGCCTGGTGCTTCCTGACGCTGGGTATCGCGCTGGGCTCCTGGTGGGCGTACTACGAACTCGGCTGGGGCGGCTGGTGGTTCTGGGATCCGGTCGAGAACGCGTCCTTCGTACCCTGGCTGATCGGCACCGCGCTGATTCATTCGCTCGCCGTGACAGAAAAGCGTGGCACCTTCAAGGCCTGGACGGTGCTGTTGGCGATCTTCGCCTTCTCGACGTCGCTGCTGGGCACCTTCCTGGTCCGCTCGGGTGTGCTGACCAGCGTGCACGCGTTTGCCACCGATCCGGCGCGCGGCGTGTTCATCCTGATCTTCCTGGTGCTGGTGATCGGCTCGTCGCTGGCGCTGTTCGCCTGGCGCGCCCCGAGCATCGGTCTCGGTGGCCGCTTCGAGGGCCTGTCGCGTGAATCGCTACTGCTCGGCAACAATGTGCTGTTCGCGGTGGCGACCGGCACGGTGCTGCTCGGCACGCTGTATCCGCTGTTCCTCGATGCGCTCGGCATGGGCAAGATCTCGGTGGGTCCGCCGTACTTCGATGCGGTGTTCGTGCCGGTGATGGCGCCATTGGTGTTCCTGATGGGTGTGGGGCCGATCGCCCGCTGGAAGAGCGCCGAACTGCCCGATCTGTGGACGCGGCTCAAGTGGGCGCTGGCGATCTCGTTGATCCTGGGTGTGACGCTGCCGTTCGTGGCCGTGGCCGATGACCCCGAGCGACTGAGCTGGACGCCGATGGCCGCCTTTGGCTACTGGATGGCGGCGTGGATCGCTGTCACCACGCTCGAGATGATCCGGCGCCAGATCCGCCATGCGCCAGGGAGCATGGCGGCGAAGCTACAGGCGCAGCCGCGCGGCTGGTGGGGGATGATCCTCGCGCACCTGGGGATCGCGGTGTTCATCGTCGGCGTCACCTCGGTACGCAGCTACGAGGTGGAACGCGACGTGAAGATCTCCCCGGGCGAGGTAATCACCGTCGACGAGTACACCTTCAAGTTCAACGGCGTCACGGAAATCGAGGGCCCCAACTATCGCGCTGCGCAGGGCAATTTCACGCTGTCGCACAGGGGGCGCGTGATCGACACGCTCGAGCCGGAAAAGCGCGTCTTCTTCGCGCGTGCATCGGAGATGCCGATGACCGAGGCCGCGATCCGCAGCAGCATCACCGGCGACGTCTATGTGTCACTGGGCGAGCCGGTGGGCGGCGGTGCCTGGACGGCGCGCATCTACTACAAGCCGTTTGTGACCTGGATCTGGGGTGGCTGCGTGCTGATGGCGCTCGGTGGTTTTGTCGCGATGTCTGACCGCCGCTACCGGGCGTTGGCGCGCAGGGAAGAACTCGGCGACGCCAGTCGCGGTCCCAAGCAGGCGGCGGCGTGATCGTCTTTGCCGCGCCCGCCGAGGCGGCGGCCTGCTGACAGCAGGCCGCCACTCGAATCGAGCCCCGATCCTCCGGACTGACATGAAACGAATTGTTCTGTTCCTCCTGCCGCTGTTCGCCTTCTTGCTGCTGGCGGTGTTCCTGTATCGCGGTCTGTTCCTGAATCCTCGCGAGGTGCCGTCGCCGCTGATCGGCAAGCCGGCACCGCAGTTCGAACTGCAGAAGCTTCAATCGGACGTTGCCTTCTCGAGCAAGGACATGCTCGGGCAGGTGTGGGTGTTCAATGTCTGGGCCAGCTGGTGCACGCCGTGTCGCGTCGAGCATCCGCTGTTCAACCAGCTGGCAAAACAGAAGATCGTCCCGATCATCGGCCTCAACTACAAGGATGAGCCAACCAACGCGCGGCGCTGGTTGGGTGAACTGGGCGATCCTTACCAGTTCACCGTGGTCGACGGCGACGGCCGCGTCGGGCTCGATTTCGGCGTGTACGGCGTGCCGGAGACGTTCATCATCGACAAGCAGGGCGTCATCCGCCACAAGCACATCGGCCCGGTCACGCCCGAAGCCATGCAGAAGAAGATCATTCCGCTGGTGCGCGAACTGCAGGCGAAATCATGAGCGTCCGTTCCATCCTTCATGCGGCCCTGTTGATCACGGGCGTCCTGCTGGCGTTGCCGGCCCTGCCGCAAGGTGCGCCGGCCGGCCCGACCAGCCCTGCCACGGCACCCGCTGCCGGGGTGGCGCAACCCACGCTCGACGATCCGATCGCGTCCAAGCGGGAATATGAGCTGTCGCTCAAGCTGCGCTGCCTCGTGTGCCAGAACCAATCCATTGCCGAGTCCGATGCCGGCCTCGCGGTGGACCTGCGTAACCAGGTCCGCCAGCAGGTGGCCGAAGGCAGGTCGGACCGCGAGATCATCGATTTCATGACCACGCGCTACGGCGACTTCGTGCTGTACAGCCCGCCGGTGAAGGCCTCCACGCTGCTGCTCTGGTACGGGCCGATGCTGCTGTTGCTGATCGGTGTGATCGTCGCGTGGCGCGTCGTGCGCGCGCGCAAGACCATTCCGGTTCAGGCGCCGCTCAGTGACAGCGAGCGCGCTCGGGCCGCGGAACTGCTCAAAGGCAAGGGGAAACTGAAGTGATGTCGTTCGTCTTGATCGCGGCCCTGCTCGCCGCGCTGAGTCTGGTTTTCATCCTGCCGCCGCTGCTGCGCGGCCGCAGCAGTCGCGAGGATGTCGATCGCGCCCGTGCCAACCTCGGCGTGCTGAAGGACCAGCTGGCCGAACTGGAATCCGACCATGCGCGCGGCATCGTGGGCGACGAGCAGTACGCCGATATCAAGGCGGAGCTCGAGCGACGCGTGATCGAGGATGTGCACGTCGAGACACCGGTGCATCGAGGCAAGCGCCCGTCACGCTGGCCCGCGATCGTTTTGGCCGTGATGGTTCCTCTGGCCTCTGTCGGCATGTATCTGCAGTTTGGCGATCCAAGTGCGCTCGACCCGAACCTGCGAGCTGCCAACCAGGATCCGGCTGATGGCCACATGTCCGGCGAGCAGCTCGAGCAGATGGTGACTTCGCTGCGCCAGCGCCTGGAGAAAGAGCCGGACAACGCCAATGGTTGGCTGACGCTGGCGCGCACGCTGTACCAGATGCGCAAGTTCGACGAAGCAGCCAAGGCCTACGAGAAGCTGGTCGAAATGGTGTCCGACGATGCCAGCGTACTGGCCGACTATGCCGACGCCGCCGCGATGGCGCAGGGCAGGCGCTTCGATGGCAAGCCGCGCGAACTGGTGGCGCGCGCGCTCAAGCTCGATCCGGCGCAGTGGAAGGCGCTGGCCATGGCGGGTACCGACGCTTTCGACCAGGGCAATTACCGGCAGGCGATCGCGCACTGGGAAAAGTTGCGAGCCCAGTTGCCGCCTGAAGCGCCGATCGCGCAGAACATCGTCAGCTCCATCGCCGAGGCACGCCAGCGCGCCGGCATGCCGCCTGAAGTCGCAGCAGCGCCGCCGCGCATGGATGCGCCGGTGGCGCAGGCCAAGCCTGCCGCGCCGAGCGGCCCGATGCCGCAGGATGATGTCCACAAGCGTGCCGCTCCGGGCGGCGCGGCAGGACAGGGTCCGATGGCGGCCGCACCTGCTGCTCCGAGCCCCGCGCCTGCTGCCGCCGGCAAGGCGGCCAATGGCAGCACCGTCTCCGGCACGGTCGACCTGTCGCCCGAACTCAAGGCCAAGGTATCGCCAACCGACATGGTGTTCATCTTCGCCCGGCCCTCCGGTGGTTCGCGGATGCCGGTGGCGCTGACGTCGGTGCAGGTGAAGGATCTGCCTGCCAAGTTCACGCTCGACGACTCGCAGGCGATGTCACCCGGCATGGCCTTGTCCGGTCAGACCGAGGTGATCGTCGGCGCACGCGTGTCCAAGTCCGGCAGTCCGATGCCTAACAGCGGCGACCTCGAAGGGCTGTCCTCACCGGTCAAGGTTGGCTCCAGTGGAGCCAAGGTCACCATCAGCAACGTGCGACCGTAGGTAGGCGCGCGCCGCCGCGCGCGTTTCTTGAGCCCCTGGCGGCCGCCTCGTTGCGGCCGCTTTCGTTTCATCACGCCGCGCTGTTCGCTCGAGCTCGAGCTCGAACTCGTGCGCCGTGCCGCCGTGCATGGCAACGAGGCCGCCGTGGAGGCAGTCTCGTGCTGTGGGGAACGAGAAAGCGCGTCAACGTGTGGCGCTCTTCACGCCTTCGATGGTGGTCACGCCTCCTGATTTGACCGTCTAAGTCGCGCCTCAAGGCGCTATGTCTCCGGCAAGCAACGCAGCCCCGTGCGAGTGCTCGCAACCACTTACTCCTATTTGAGTAGCACGAGCTATCAGAAGGGGTACTGCGGGTACCCCGTTGCTTCGCATCAATTCCGCGATCGTCCCAGCGTAGACAGTTCACACATGCGGATGGTTGCGGTGCGACCGGCGATCTCCACACCTGAGGTCGGGTGGGAAGGAGGCGAACAACAAGTGTGCGCGCCGTCGCTTCACGCAGTTCCAGTGCTATGCCCATCACGACTCGCCTGCGCGCCCGCTTTGGCAATGTGCTGGGCGCCCGGCTTTGCTTTGAGATGGCGAAGGCTGGTTGCTAGCCCAGCGCTACTTTGGAGATATCGGTGACTACAGTTTTTCGATCGTTCTCGGCCAGGCAGTTGACCGCCTTCTTCCTGATGTTGGGCGCCATCGTCGGGCTAGGGGCATACACCTTTGTTTATGCCAATGGAGCTTCGTACCTCTCCGACAACCCGCAAGCCTGCGCTAATTGCCATGTGATGCATACCCAATACGAAAACTGGAACAAATCGGGGCATAAGCATGTCGCCAACTGCAATGACTGTCATATGCCTAACAACTCGTTTTTCGCCAAGTATGCGGCGAAATCCTATAACGGATTCATGCATGCCTCCGCTTTTACCATCGGCGACTATCCCGACACATTGACGATTACAAACTTTAATCGCGATGTCACTTTGCTCAATTGTGTTCGCTGCCATGAAGGCGTTGTTTCAAGCATGGCGAAAGTCGGCACTGCCGACCAAGCCGACTGCCTGAGTTGCCATCGGGGTGTAGGGCATTAACTTCAAGCAGTTTCTTTAACTCGGATTCGCGTTAATCAGGAGCCAACATGGCTGAAGCCAAGTCAAGCAAGACCATAGTATTCATCGCTTTCGCGGTCGGCCTTGCTCTCATGGGCGGTTTGGCATACTTGCTGACCAACATCAAGGGCAACAAAGACGTCTCGGGCATATATACCGCCAAGTACGTGGAGATCACCGAACAGACCAATGACCCCGAGCATTGGGCCAAGAACTACCCGCGCCAGTACGCGTCCTTTGCCAAGACCCAGCAGACCGGCACGATCAAGACGCCGTTCGGCGGCAATGCACGCGAAGACAAGCTGAAAAAGTATCCGGATTACGTGCGCATCTGGGGCGGCAAGATGCCCTTTGCGGTCGACTACGCCTCCGCACGCGGCCACCACTACGCGATGATCGACCAGGCGATAGAAACCAAACGGAACCAGCCGCCCTTCAAGCAGCCCGGGGCCTGCGCCCACTGCCACACGGGTGACTGGAACAAGCTGGTCGCAGAGATCGGGGTCGATAACGTGACGAAGACTCCCTACAAGGAGCTCTACGACACCGGCAAGATCAGCAAGAAAGGTGTGGTGTGCGCCGATTGCCATGACCCCAAGACCAATGATCTGCGCATTACCCGTCCGGGTCTAGTTAACGCATTGGAAAGTCAAGGCGTCGACTGGAAAAAGGCCTCGCGCAACGAAATGCGTTCGCTGGTCTGCGCACAGTGCCATGTGGAGTACTACTTCCAGGGCGACAACAGGAGCGTGGTCTTCCCTTGGGCGAATGGCAAGAATCTGGTTGAAGGCATGAAGATCGAAAACCAGTACGAGTACTATCAAAAGATTAACTTCTCGGACTTCAAGCACGGCGAGACCGGTGCCCCGATGCTGAAGGCGCAACACCCGGAATTTGAGTTGAATGCGTTCGGACTGCATGCCCAGAGCGGTGTGTCCTGCGCCGATTGCCATATGCCCTACATGCGCGACGGCAACATCAAGGTTACCGACCACTGGGTACGCACGCCGCTGGACAACATCAACGGCACCTGCATGCAGTGCCATCGCGGCCAGAGCGAAGCCAAGATCTACGAGCGCGTGGTCGACATCCAGACCAAGAACAAGGAACTGCTGCGCGTGGCAGAAAAGGCGCTGGTCTCGGCGATCGATGCGATCAACGCAGCCAAGGCCGGCGGCGCCACCGAAGCCCAGTTGGCCGCAACCTTCGAGTTGCAGCGCAAAGGCACGTACTTCTGGGACTACATCGCGATGGACAATTCGATCGGCTTCCACGCGCCACAAGAATCCGCGCGCATTCTGGGTAAAGCCATCGACTTTGCAAGGCAGGCGGAGATCGAGGCAATGAAGCTCAAGTCCGGCACGGCCTCTGCCGTCACTGCAAGCACGGCTTCTCAACCTGCAGTTAAGAAGTAGGTTGATTTAGGAGAACCAAGCGGGCGCAATGCCCGCTTTTTCTTTTTGGTCTGTCACGGTCCCGTCGGCCCAGATTGATTGGTGGGGCGCGCGCGTCTCCAGGACCTGCACTTCGGTATCCGCATCAGCGATCACGCAAGAGATGGTCGCTGTGGACCGTCTTGAGCGTGAGCGAAAGTCACGTCATCGCTCGCCCATGCGTGGCCCGCGCGCAGCCGCGCGCCATGCGCGCGGCTGCCGAGGGCTCCGACGTGCGCCGATAGCGCTTTCGCGCGGCGCTCCGCGATTTCTGCCTGCGTTAGCGCAACAGACACGATGGTCGTGCCAACCCGCACAAGCGCCGGGACTGCCGGTCGTCGCTCGCTCGCTACCTGCCATTGCATGACGGGAGTACGAGGCATTACCCCCTCCTGGGTGGCGTGTCGACGCAAAGGAAACAGCTCGATAACCCGGTTGCTCTGCATCAACTGCGCGGCGGCCTGACCGCAGACAGTGCGTGCCTGCGGCTGCAGCGCGCCGCTGTCAGCAACGTCTCTAGGGGGAAGCACGTGCGCAGGGCATCTGCACTTTGGCAGCGGGGAATCGCAGGCAGCGCTGCGTTGTTCGTCACGCTCGCCGTGCTGGTCGGTGCCGGGCTCGGCATAGGCAGCTACACGTTCGTGTACGCCGAAGGCCTGTCGTACATGAGTTCGGATCCGAAGGTCTGCGTCAACTGCCACATCATGCAACCGCAGTACGACTCATGGCAGAAGTCGAGCCATCACGCGGTCGCTGGCTGCAATGAATGCCATCTGCCGCACAGCTTCGTCGGCAAGTACCTGGCGAAGGCGATCAACGGCTGGCACCACTCGAAGGCCTTCACGACACAGGACTTCGCTGAGCCGATCACGATCAAGGGCGACAACAGTCGCATCCTGCAAGACAACTGCCTCGCCTGTCATGGCGAGTTGGTTCATCTGGCGGCGGCCGGAACCGGGCGCAGCGAAGAAATGAAGTGTGTGCATTGCCATCAGTCGGTCGGGCACGGCGAACGCGCCGGTCTCGGCGGTCCGCGTCCTTGACCATGGAGGTTTCAGTGAATTTCAGATCCAGCACGATCGGTGCAGCCCAGCGCGGCGTATCGACCGCCGTCCTGTTGCTGCTCATCGCCGTCGTTGCGGTGGTCTCCGCCGCGGTGACCGGCCTGCTCACCAACATCTTCGAGCGCAAGCAGGAGGCCGCCGCACCGTTTACCCGCCTGGTCGAGGTGGACGAGAACACCACCGATCCCGCCAAGTGGGGCATCAACTGGCCCAAGCAGTACGACTCGTACTTGCTGACTGCGCAGCCCACGCGCACGCGCTTCGGCGGCCACGGCGGCAGCGAGGCGCTGCCGGACCAGAAGATCGAGAAGGATCCGTGGCTCAAGAAGATGTTCCTCGGCTACGCGTTCTCGATCGACTACCGCGACCGCCGCGGCCACGCCTACATGCTGGTCGATCAGGAGCAGACGGAGCGGATGACCAAGCCGCAGACCGGGTCCTGCCTGCACTGCCACGCCGCGGTGATGCCGCTGTACCGCGAACTTGGCGGCGGTGACGCGATGAAAGGCTTCGAGGCCAGCTACAAGTACTCGTACAAGGACCTGAACAAGAAGCTGCACGACATGGGCCATGGGCATTCAGTCACCTGCGCCGACTGCCACGATCCGAAGACGATGCAACTGATCGTTACGCGCCCCGGCTTCATCCAAGGCATCCAGGCGGTCGCCAAGTCCGATGCGCTGGCGCCGTACGCGCCCTCCATCGAGCGCTGGCGCCAGACCGACAAGTCCAAGCCCTACGACCCCAACAAGGACGCGACCCGCACCGAGATGCGTTCGTACGTCTGCGCGCAGTGCCACGTCGAGTACTACTGCTCGTCACAGATGCCGCTGACGCTGCCGTGGGGCAAGGGCCTGAAAATGGAGCAGCAGGAGGCCTTCTGGAACGAGATGAAGTTCCCCAACGGCGACCGCTTCTTCGACTACAAGCATGCGGAAACCGGCGCGCCGATCCTGAAGGCACAGCACCCCGAGTTCGAGCTGTGGAGCCAGGGCGTGCATGCTCGCTCGGGTGTCTCGTGCGCCGACTGCCACATGCCTTATGGCCGTGACGGTGCCACCAAGGTCTCCGATCACTGGGTGCGCAGTCCGCTGCTGAACATCAGCCGCGCCTGCCAGTCCTGCCACAAGCAGTCTGAAGAAGAGATCAAGACGCGCGTGGATCTGATCCAGTCGCGCAACCAGGATCTGTTGCAGCGGGGCGGCAAGGCGATCGTCGCCCAGATCGAAGCCATCAACGCCGCCAAGAAGGAAGGAGCTACGCCCGAGCAGCTGACCGATGCACTCGAACTGCAGCGCAAGGCGCAGTGGCGGCTTGACTTCATCGCGGCCGAGAACTCGATGGGCTTCCATGCGCCGCAGGAAGCGGCCCGCATCCTGGGCGAGGCGCTCGACTACGCGCGCCAGGGAGAGCTGGCAGCGGTGACTTGGAAAACGCCCAGGGCGAAGCTGGCGGCGGCGCCCGCACCGTCAGCGCCCGCACCGGCACCGGCACCGGCAAGGAAGTAGCCGACAGCAGCCGACACGGTTCCACCGCAGCGGCGGCGATCCCGGCAGGGGTCGCCGCCGTGTCGCATGTGCGGGGCATGCCAGTGCGTACTGGCGCGCACCTCGCCCGCGCCGTCGTTACGCCCCGAGTTGCCCGCTCCTACTGCGCGCTCAAGTTGCGCTCCTCGTGCGGCTGTCGACGCCGCTCAGCGCGCCGAGGCCAGCCGCGCCATCACCAGGTCCGCCTGCTCGTGCCCGGCCTTGATGCAGTCCGCCACCGACACGCCGCCGCGCCAGTTGCCGCACAACGTCAGCCCCGGCGCCTGCGTCTCCAGTGCCACCACGGCCGCCAGCCGTTGCAGGTGGCCAAGGTCGTACTGCGGAATTGCGCGCGGCCAGCGGCGCACCGCGCTGAACATCGGCGCGCCGGTACCCAGCAGATGGGCGTTGGAGCGCACCACGTCGGCGGCGATGTGTTCGTCCGGCGCCAGCGCTGCCTGCGCATTGCGCCGACCGCCGACGAAGCTCGTCAGCACCACCACGCCGGCAGGTGCCCGCTGCGCAAACATTGAACTCACGAACAGCGTGCCCAGTACCGGCGGGTCCTCCACCTTCGGCGCGAGAAAGCCGAAGCCGTCGAGCGGGTGCGACACGTCCTTGCGGTGATAAAGGACCGATACCGTGGCCACCGGCGGATAGTGGATCCCTTCGAGCGCTCGCGCTGCGTACTCGCCGGCCTGCCCGAGTGGGGCCACCAGCGGCGCTGCCTCAAACGCCGGCACCGCCAGCACCACCGCGCGCGCGCGGCGCACCAGGCGCTCGCCCCGCCGCTCGATCTCGACCGCGAAGCCGCCGCCGGTGTCGCGCTGCACGGAGAGCACGCGCGCCGAGCACACCAGGCGCGGCAGGTGCCGCGCCAGCGCATCGATCAGCGTCTGCATGCCGCCCTTGAAATTGAAGCTCGGGGCGGCCGTCTTGGCGCGCTCGCCTTTGAGCGCCGCCTCGCGCCGACGCTGCCGTGCGCCGAAGATCGCGCCGCGCACCAGACCGCCGTAGTCGCGTTCCCACTCGGCCAGGCGCGGGAACGCGGCCGGCAGCGACAGCAGGTCGGCATCGCCCGCGTAGACGCCACCGACGAACGGTTCGACTGCGTAGTCGAGAACCTCCGGCCCCAGGCGTCGGCGCACGAACGAGCCCACGCTTTCCTCCGGCGCCCCGGCATACTTGCGTGCCGCGATGAACGGTTCGCGCAGCAGCCGCAGCTTGGCGCCGGCACTGAACAGCGGGGTGCGGATGAAGCCGAACAGCGACGAAGGCACGGCCCGCAACTGGCCGCCGCGCAGCACGTAGCGCTTGGCGGCCGCAGCCTGCGCGTCGATGCGCTGGTCGCGGATGCCGAGGTCGCCGAGCAGCGAGTTGATCAGCGGCGTAGTGTCCATGCCGCTGTTCGGGCCGACTTCGTACAGGGCGTCGCCGCCCTCGACCGCGTGCCGGTGCGTGCCAATGACGCCGCCAGCGTGCAGATGCGACTCCAGCACCTCGACGGTCAGGCCGCGCAGCGTCAGCTGAAACGCTGCCGTGAGTCCGGTCAAGCCGGCGCCCACCACGATCACATCGGCATCCTCGCGCTCCATGCTTGGCTCACTCTGATCAGACAACGAGCATCAGACGCTACGCCGCCCGGGCGCCGCATGCGCGGCATCAAACGATCGCCCGCACTGCGCAGGCCTGCCCGACGATTAGCGGGGTTTGCCCAGAAAGGCGGCACGTGCGCGTTGCGGTTGACCACTGTCAAGCAGCGTCGGCGGCCGGATTCCGATACTGCGCAGGGCCGGCCGCGTCAGTGCGGCGCGACTGCGTTCACTTGTACGCTCCTGCCACCATGAACTTGTCCGGAATCGTTGTCGTGGCCACGCCGCAGACGCTGGAGACGGTTGCCGCGCAGGTGACGGCACTGCCGGGCATCGCCCTGGCGCGGCTCGATCGTCGCGGTGCGCGCATCGCGCTGGTCTTAACAGCAGACTGCATGGCGCAGGAGGCCGCCGGCCTGCGCGCGATCCAGCGCACGCACGGCGTGGTGAAGCTTGACCTGGTCAGCCATGTTTTCCACGATCGGCCGGAGTGCGCGCCGGACGTGAGCGCAATTCTGCCCAGCCTCGCAGCCGAGCGTGACGTCCACGTGCACAGCATCAGCGAGGCGGAGTCCATCGAGCGCTAGCTCGCGCAAATGCGCTTGGCGCCGCCCGGACGGGAGCAGGGCGGGTCAGGCGACGTCGCATCTGCGCCACGCCCCCACGGCGCCTGCGTGGTCGGCGCGTGGGCTGCGGTCGATACTGGCGGCACTGACGACCACTTTCGGAGTCCGCGATGAGCGCTTTGTCCAACGTCCTGTTCGCCACCGGCATCGCCCTGACCGCAATCGCTGCACCGGCATCTGCCCAGGCGCCGGCGGTCGACGACCGCAACTTCTACTTCGCCCTGTTTGGCGGCGCGACCGGAGGCGGGGACCGACTCGCCGAGGTCAACTACTCGAACGGCGACCGCGAGTCGATTCGCGCCGGCGGCCTGGTGCATCTGGCGGCGGGCGTGGTGTGGCAATCACCGCAGTTGCCGCTGTCGGTGCAGGCCACGGTCGGCTGGCACGCCGATGCGATCAGCGCGCGCAATGGCGATGTCACCTTTTACCGCTGGCCGATCGAGGTGCTCGGCTACTGGCACGGCGTGCCGAACTGGCGCCTGGGTGCTGGCGCGCGCTTCGTCAACGGCGCCAAGCTGGAAAGCGATGTCAATGGCTTCACCGATACGGTGACGTTCAAGGACACCACCGGCTTCGTCATCGAAGCCGGTTTCCGCCTCGGGCTGCGTGGCTGGATCAACCTGCGCTACATCGACGAGTCGTACGAGGCGGAGAGCTTCAACAGCTTCATCGTCACGCCGACCGGCAAGTCGTCCGCGCGATCGGCTGGCGTCAACGTGGTGTGGATGTTCTAGCGCCGGCGGGCGCGATCCTGATACGTGCTGCGCTGACCCCGGTCCAGCGCTGACCTGGCGATCGCGCAGGGCGCCCGCCCGCGCCGCCCGCATGCGCCGACATCTGGTCGGCGGGTCGTCACCGTACGGCCATCCCGCTGCGCCGGGCATGCGGCCTGCCGAACACTGCGCTCCCCGCCACTTGCGGCCGGCGTCGCCGCCGGCCGGTTGCCACCATGTGCCGAATCTCCAGGCGCCGTGCCGCGCGATGGCTGATCCCGTGCGCGCTGCTGGCGGCAGCGCCGCTGATGGCCGATGACACAGCGCGTCCAGCCGCCGAATTGTCCCGCGCCGTGCCGGATCGTCCCCGCCCGCCGTCGCTGTGCGCGCTGCTGCCCGCCCTGCCTGCCGTGCCCGCCGGCGCGCTGCGCGTCACCGACTTCGGTGCCCGTGGCGACGACGACCGCGACGACACCGCTGCCATCCTGCGCGCGCTGGCTGCTCTGCGCCCGGGCCAATGGCTGGTGTTTCCGCCCGGCCGCTACCTGCATGATCGCCGCCTGCCGCTGCGCACGCGCGATGTGGTGCTCGATGGCCGCGGCGCCACGCTGCACGCGACCAGCCCGGGCGACATGGCATTGCTGGTGCAGGCCGACGCGGTGCAGATCCTCGGCTTCACCCTCACCGCGGCAACCGATCATCGGCGCACGGCGCCCTGGGAGTCGCGCATCGCGGTGTGGCGGCCGGCCGCAGAACGGCGCAGTGCAGGGCTGCTGGCGGGCGTGGTGATCCGCGACAACCGCCTGGTGCCCACCGCCGAGGACCCCAACAGCTCGGCCTCGGCCGCAATCTTCATCAGCGGGGTGCGCGACTTCATCGTCGCCGGCAACACCGTGGTGCGCTCGCTGTCCGATGGCATCCACATCACCGGCGGCGCGCGCGACGGTCGCGTGCTCGGCAACACGGTGCGCGAAACCGGTGACGACATGATCGCGGTGGTCTCGTACCTCGGCGACGGCATGTGGACGCGCGGCCAGACCGATGAACTGGCCGCCACGCTGCCGGCGCGGCGCGAAGACAAACTGGTGCGCAACGTGCTGATCGCCGACAACGACGTCGAGGGCCAATACTGGGGCCGCGGCATCAGCGTGGTCGGCGGCGAGCAGGTGACGATCCGCGCCAACCGCATCGCCAACACCGCCCATGCGGCGGCGGTCTACGTGACGCGCGAGCAGGTGTACGTCACCTTTGGCGTGCGCGACGTACGGATCGAGGGCAACTACATCGAGCGCGTGCAGACCGACGCGGCGCCGTACAACCCGCTGCCGCTGCCGCAGCGCCTGCGCAAGACCGGTCACGGCGCGATCGAGATCGGCGCCCGCATCTTTGCCGACGAGGCGGCGATTGCGGCCCTGCGCGAGGCGCTCACGGTCGAGCGGGTGGCGGTGGTCGGCAACCGCGTCCAGCGCGTGCGCGGCATGGGTGTGCGCATCAACGACGGCAGCGAGGAGGGTCGGGTGCAGCGCGCCGCGCGCGATCTGGGCGGCGGCCGCCGCGGCGAAACGATCGAGCGCGAGAGCCTGGGCGGCGTGGTGCGCGATGTCGTCGTTCGCGACAATCACTTCGCGCAGCTCGGGGCGGCGGCGGTCGGCCGTCTTGGTGGCAGCAGCGCGCTGCGACTGGTCTGCCGCGGCAACCGCGATCCGCGCGGCGCCGCCGCCGAGGAAGCCTGCCTGCCCGGACTGGCTGGTGCGCAGGCCCAGCGCTCGGCGACCGCCGATACGCCGGGCGCGACACCGTCCGCCATGATTCCCGAGACGGCAGGTGCTGCGATCGACTGTCGCTGACGGAAGGCTTCAGCGGCGCGGCTCCGGCGCCAGTTGCAGCCGGGCGCCGTGCGGCAACGTCGCCAGGTGGCGCAACTGCGTGTCGATCAGCAGCACGAGCCCAGCCAGCTCCAGCGCTTCTTCCACCGTCGAGGCAATGGCGTAACCGGTGCTGTCTTCCCCATCCGTCCCCAGCATCAGCGCGCCCACCCCCTGCATGCCGAACACGCCCCCCAGGTAAAGCGCCGCAGCCAGCCCCAAGCGCACCTGCAGCCGGCGCGGCAGCCGCAGGTAGATCGGCAGAAAGAGCGCGGCCAAGACCGCCACGCCGAGCGCGTACGGCACGATCCAGGCGTAATGCAGCACCGTGCCGTGCAGATCGAACAGCGCGCGCAGCGGCGCCGACAGGCGCTCATGCACGGAGAAGTACTCGTCCACGGCGAGAAAGACAAACAGCACCGCCAGCAGTCGCCACATGCGCCTGCCGCCTGGACCGGCGATGGCGGCACGCGCCCACAGCGCGAAACACAGCGCCGCCAGCAGCAGCAGCGCAGTGGAGAAAAGCGCCGGCGCGTTGCGCTCGCCGTTCAGGTGGAGCACGCGACCCAGTCCGGTGGCGCTGTCAATGTCGCTGCCTGGCCCGAAGCCCACCGCCACGATGTGCGCCACCACCAGCAGCACCGCGCCGGTGGCGAGCACCCCCGTCGCCGCGCTGGGCGTGATCTCGATCGAGGCGGGTGCGACAGATTTGGCGGCAGCGATGGCCGGTAGTGCGTCGTCGGCGTCGACGACGGCAAAGGCAGCAGGTGGCATGGTGCAAGCTCCTCGCAGCAGAGGGGCTTGTCGAGCAGTTTCGGTGCCGCCCGGTCAAACGAGGTGACCTGCTGCCGGTTCTACGTCGTGCGTCGCTCGTCTTCCCGCGTCTTGTCTGCGCTGTTGCCAAACGCTCCAGCGACGCGCCGGCGCCCCTTTGTGCTGGCTGCGCTAGTGCAGTACGGTGCGGCAGCACGGTGCCGCCGCAGGCGTGCCCCTGCGAGGCTCGGCGAGCGCAGAGCCTCGATCACGCGGACGCTGCCAAGTCGCGCGCGATCCACCGTCTAGCGGGAGGTGTTGATCACCAGCGGCACGACGCCGGCCTGCGGCGCATGGCACGCGAGGCAGTTGAAGGCCATGCCCGACAGCTGCAACTTGCCTGTTGCGTCCTTGATGTAGTGGCTTGTCGATGCCGGCATCGCCTTGCTCTTCGTCACCGGTTTCCCAATATTGGCCGGCTTGTCATGGCAATCGCGGCACTCGTTCTTGGCGATCGTCAGCGGCAGGAACTCGTCGACGGTGTGCGAGATCATCGGCGGCATGCCTGAACCCGGCAGCGGACGGACCAGCGTTGCCGATGCATCCTCCTCGAAGGCGAACGGCACCGGGGTCGTCGCATCGAAGACGCTGCCCTTCTTGAAGCTGAAGTCACTGTCGCTGATTGCCGCAGTCGTGGCGCAGCCGACCGCAAAGGCGGCGAGCGCGAGCGCGCCCAGCAGTCGGTGCGAGGTCGACGAATACAAGGTGCGGGTCATTGTGTCCTCTCCTAGAGGGGTCATGTCGGTTGATCGTGGCTGCGCTGCGTCGGCACCGGCCGGATGCGCAGCCGCAGGTTGAAGGCAAGGCTCGACTCGGGGCAGATCGCCACGCAGCGGCCGCAATTGGTGCACTCGCCGCCGCTGACCATCCCGCGCGCCGCGGCCTGAGGAAAGTTGAGAACGCGCGGCTCGGGGCAGGCCTTCACGCAGTCGCCGCAGCGCGTGCAAGATGCATCGTCGAACGCCACCCGCACCTGGCCGGCCCGGCCCACCAGCGACCAGAACGCGCCGAGCGGGCACAGGTGGCCGCACCAGCCGTGCTTCACGACGAAGGCATCGAACAAGAAGATGCCGATCGCCGCTGTCAGTCCCAGCCCCGCGCCGAAGATCAGTTCCCGATGCAGCATGCCGATCGGACTCAGCCAATCGAAGGCGGCCGCACCGAACGCGATCGACAACGCCAGAGCCATGCCCAGCAGCACGTAGCGCGAGCGCGGATTGACATGCACGAGGTCGGCGCCGATGCCGAGCTTGCGCCGCACCCAGTGCGCGGTATCGGTCACCACGTTCATCGGGCACACCCAGGCGCAGAACACGCGGCCGCCCGCCAGCAAGTACAGGCCGAGCGTCAGCGCCGCGCCGATCAGCACCTCGGCTGCCAGCCAGTGTCGCGACATGAGGATCTGCAGCACCGCGAACGGATCGGCCAGCGGAACGACACCGAGCAGCGTCGAGGCCGACAGGTTGCCAGCCAGCAGCGGCGCGCCAGCCAACGTCCAGCCCCAGTGCAGCGTGCCGTAGAACATCAGCAGCACACCGAACTGAACCGCGCGCCGCGCCAGGTCGAAGCGCAGCACGTGCAGCTTCCCGCCGAGCGACGTGGGCGGCACGAAGTGACGCACGGGTCGCGGCGCCGCGTTCGTGCTCAAGGCGTCCCCTTTTGGTTCAGCCAGTCGAGTCCGCGCTGCGCGGGCGGCAGCGCGACCGGCGGCTCGCCGGCGGCCGGCGTGCGCGGCTCGGCCGGTCCGGGGCCACCACTGATGGGCGCCTGCTCGTTCCACTGCATCCGGTAGTGCGCACCGATCTTTCCCTGCACCATCTTCGGGTCAACGATCCGGATCGCGGCCTCTTCGGTCGGGCAGCGCTTTTCGCAGATCCCGCAGCCGGTGCAGGCATCCGCGTGCACCACCGGCACGAACAGCGCATGCCGCGAAATCTGGCGCGGATGTGCTTGCACGGTGATTGCCTTGCCCTGCACCGGACAGGCGCGGTAACAGACCTCGCAGCGCAGCCCCTGCCATGACAGGCAGCTCGCGGGGTCGACGACCGCCAGCCCCATTCTTGCGGCGCGGATGTCTTTCATTCCGGCGTCCAGCGCGCCGGTCGGGCAGGCCTTGATGCAGGGGACGTCCTCGCACATGAAGCAGGGGATTGCGCGCGGCATGAACGTGGGGGTGCCGGTGACCACCGGCTCGCCCGGCCGCGCCAGGACCAGCGTCTTGTATGGACACGCCTGCACGCACTGGCCGCATTTGATGCAGGCGGCGCCGAAGTCGTGTTCGACCAGGGCGCCCGGCGGCCGCAGCGGCGCGCTGGCTGCGGCCGCCTGCTGCGCCAGCAGCGCGTTCCACAGCAGTCCGCCGCAGCCGGCCACCGCCGTGGTCTGCGCAGCGCGCTTGATGAAATCGCGACGGTCGGTGGCCATGTCTCGCACGCGAGCCCTCCCCGCCGGGCGGGGAGAGCGTCAGCGCAGCAGCTCTGGATCCTGCATCCGCCCTCAGACCTTGTAGACCTTGACCGCCGACTTCTTGTAGTCGGGCTCGCGCGAGATCGGGTCCAGGGCGTCGATCACCAGCTTGTTGACCAGCACTGCCTCATCGAAGAACGCCACCGACACCGACCCGCGTGGCATGCGGTTGCGGCCGGTGGTCTCGACCAGGATCTTGATCTTGCCGCGGCGCGACTCGACCCACGCGACATCGTTGCGCTTGAGGCCGCGCTTGGCTGCATCCGCGGCGTGCATGTACATAACCACCGACGGCTGCGCGCGGTGAAGCTCATGCACGCGCCGCGTCATCGAGCCGGTGTGCCAGTGTTCGAGGATGCGGCCGGTGCATAGCCACAGGTCGTAGTTGGCATCGGGCTGCTCGACGGGCGCTGCATACGGTCGGAAGAAGATCTTTGCCTTGCCGGGCAAAGGCACCGGCTTCGGATCGCTTGGGCCATCGATGGTGCCGACCGGCACGGCCTTGAACGCCGGTCCGTAGAAATTGAAGCCCTCGCCCTTCTTCACGTACGGGTCGTTGCCCTCGGAGAAGCGCCACTTGGTCTCCTGCCACTTGCCATCGGCCGCCTTGATCACCGGCCAGCGCAGCCCGCGCACGGCGTCGGCGTGATAGGCGTCGAAGTCCGCCAGGTCATACTGGTAGTTGACGGTGAACTGCCGGTACTCGTTGAACAATGCTTTCTCGGGGAACCAGTTCTCGCCGAGGGCCGCCACCGTGGGGTTCGGATGACGCTTGGCGATCGGGTCCGGCCAGGCCACCTTGCGGTGCTCGGGCCGTGCGAACAGCACTTCGTACAGCGTGCTGTCGGGCGTGTAGCCCATTTTCACCGCCTCGCCCAGCACATCGGGAAGCTGGTTGTCGACGAACCCGTCGGTCTTCAAGCCGGGGATCGTCTTCTCGCCCCACACCTCCTTCAGGCGGAAGCGCTTGGAGAACTCCATCAGCATCCACAGGTCGGTGCGCGCCTCGCCCGGCGGGTTGACCTGCGCGCGCCAGGCCTGCGTGCGGCGCTCAGCGTTGCCGTACATGCCCCACTTCTCGAGCATGTAGGCGGCCGGCAGGATGAGATCAGCCACCTTACCGGAGATGGTGGGATAGATGTCCGCCACCGCGATGAAGCAGTCCTTCTCGCGTGCCGCCTTGAGCCAGTGATTGAGGTTGGGTGTGGACTGGAACGGATTGGTCACCTGGATCCAGCAGAAACCCACCGAACCGTCTTCGAGCCCCTGCAGGATCGCCATCTGGTCCTGCCCGATCTTCGGATTCAAGGTCTTCGACGGCAGGTTCCAGAGCTTCTCGGCACGTGCGCGGTGCGCCGGGTTGTCGACCACCATGCCCGCCGGCAGGCGGTGCGCGAACGTGCCGACCTCGCGCGCAGTGCCGCAGGCCGAGGGCTGCCCGGTCAGCGAGATCCCGCCATTGCCGGGGATGCCGTGCTTGCCGATCAGCAGATGCAGCGCATACAGCTGGCTGTTGACCCAAGTTCCGCGCTGGTGCTGGTTCACGCCCATGGTCCAGAACGTCAGGATGTTGCGGCTCTTGTCGCAGTAGACGTCCGCCAGCGCGCGCAGCTTGGCCTTGAATGCGTCGAGCGACTCGTCCGGGTCGCCCTTGCTGACCTCGGCGACGAAGTCGAGCGTGTACGGCGCCAGGCCCTTCTTGTACTCGTCGAAGCTGATCTGCCAGTGACGGCCGGCGCCGCCGCGGTCCTTCTGCGCCGCCTTGGCGCCAGGCTGGCGGCGCTGGCCGATGGCCTCGTGCTTGTCGAGCGTGATCTCCAGTTCCTTGGCAAGCACGTCGCGCTCGGCATCGAACGCGAACTTGCTCGTGTTGCGCATGCCGTAGCCGATGTCGACCGCGCCGGCGGCGAACACGCAGTGCTTGTTGACGAAGTCCCAGTTGACCGCGTTGCGTTCGACGATCTCGCGCGCCAGGTAGTTGAGCAGCGCGAGGTCACCATTGGGCTTGATCACCACGGTCGCGTCCGAGATGTCGGACGACATGTTCTGGTAGGTGGTGATGTTGAAGATCTTCATCGCCTTGTGACCGAGCTTGCGGTCGGTCACGCGCGACCACAGCACCGGGTGTGCCTCGGCCGGGTTGGCGCCGCACAAGATGACGGCGTCGGCCAGCTCGATGTCGTCGTACACATTCGCCGGTTCGTCGGCGCCGAAGGTCTGCAGGAAGCCGGCCACTGCCGCGGCCATGCACAGTCGCGAGTTCGGGTCGATCGTGTTGGAGCGGAAGCCCGCCTTCATCAGCTTGACGCTGGCGTATCCCTCTTCGACGGTGTGCTGGCCGGAGCCGATGAAAGACACGCCGCTCGGCCCCTTGCTCTCGTAATGACGGCGAAACTGGCGCTCCATCTCGTCGAACGCCACCTTCCAACTCACCGGCGTGAAGGCGCCGTTCTTGTCGAACTTGCCGTCCTTCATGCGCATCAGTGGCTGCGTCAGGCGATCGGCACCGTAGGCCATCTTGCCGTTGAAATAGCCCTTGATGCAGTTCAGGCCGCGGTTCACCGGCGCATCCGGGTCACCCTTTGTGGCCATCACCTTGCCGTCCTTGGTGGCGACCTGTATGCCGCAGCCGGTGCCGCACATCCGGCACACGCCCTTGTCCCACCGCCAGCCGGCCTCGGCCGCTGCAGCCTGTGCGACCGCGGCGTTGGACATGGGCAGGCCGATGGCCGCGGCGGTACTGGCCGCGATGCTGGACTTCAATAGTTCACGACGACGAAGGTCGGTCATTGCGTTCCCCTGGCTTGAATGTCGTGGTGCGTCACGCGGTGGTGCTCGCGCGCGGTCGGATCGATGGTGGGTTGGAGGCAGTCCAGCGCCGCTTGCAGGTCAGGTTCGACCACCGGCTGGTCACCGAAGTAGTGATAGACAAGATCGACGTTGACCACCCCGGCCGTTTGCTGGACGGCGCGGAAGCCCTCGACTTCGGTGTCAACCGTGGCGGCTTCCTGCACCAGCACCAGGCGGCAGCCGGAGCGGTCGACCTGCGCGACCTCGATGCCGGGCAGCGCTGCCACGGCCTGGGCGACCGACTCGATGTTCTCGGGTCGGTCGACGACGACGACGATGCCGGACAGATTCATGCGATGGCGTCCTTTGCTCTGACCCGGTGGGCCATGACGCCTGCAGTATCTGCACCGCAACAATCCCTCGGTTGATAACTATCAATCGGTGCGGGTCGCTACCTCTATCGGAGTAACTCTGAGTAATCACTTCGAGGGGCTGCGCGGCATCGCGGTGTGGTGAGTCGGCCCGCGACAGGAAGAGGGGGACTGATGGCAGTTCCGCGCCGGATGTGCCCGGTGATGGGCCCCGTGATGCGCCGCGCGGCGCAGCGAGTCAACGTGCCGGTTCGAATGCGACAGTCAATCCACGCGACCGGTCGTGACGCGACCGGCCGTGAGTTACCTGGTCGGGACTACCCGCGAACTGTTGAGCGATTGAGCGCGTGAGACGGCGCGATTGGATCGGCGACTGTTCAGGTCTCGCGCAGCGAGCGCCGATACTGGATCGCCTCGGCCACGTGCCCGGTGCCGAGTTCGTCGGCACCGTCGAGGTCGGCGATGGTGCGCGACACCTTGAGTACGCGGTGATAGGCGCGTGCCGACCAGCCCAGCCGCACGCTGGCGGCGTGCATCAGCTGCTTGACCGGCCCTTCGGGCTTGCACACGCGCTCGATCTCGCCCGACTGCAGCTCGTCGTTGGCCTTGCCCTGACGCGCCATCGCCCGGTCGTGCGCGCGCATCACGCGGTCGACGATGTAGCGGGTGGGCTCGCCGTCGGGCATGTCCATCAGCTCATCCTCGCTCAGCGAGCCCACTTCGACCCGCATGTCGATGCGGTCGAGCAGCGGCCCGCTGATGCGATCCTGGTACCGCGCCACCATTTCCGGCGTGCAGCGGCAGGTCATCGTGCGGTGACCGAAGTAGCCGCAGGGGCAGGGGTTCATTGCCGCGATCAGCTGGAAGCGCGCCGGAAAGTCGACATGGCGCGCGGCGCGCGCCACCGTGATGCGGCCCGATTCCAGCGGCTCGCGCATCACCTCGAGCACGCGGCGGTCGAACTCCGGCAGTTCGTCGAGGAACAGTACGCCATGGTGGGCGAGCGAGATCTCGCCAGGCAGTGGATTGCTGCCGCCACCCACCAGCGCCACCGCACTGGCGGTGTGATGCGGCGCGCGGAACATGCGCGTGGCCCAGCGCTGCGGCGCGAACTGGCCCACCAGCGACAGCACCGCTGCGCTTTCCAGCGCCTCGTCGGTGGTCATCGGCGGCAGGATGCTCGGGAAGCGTTGCGCCAACATGGTCTTGCCGGTGCCGGGCGGCCCCACCATCAGCACGCTGTGGCCGCCGGCGGCAGCGACCTCGAGCGCGCGCTTGGCGCCTTTCTGGCCGCGCACGTCAAAGAAGTCGGGGTAGGTGGGCGGTGTCATCCGCACCGTGGCCATGTGCGGGTGCATTCGCGTCGCCTGGGCGTTGCCGGCGTCGGCCTCCAGATGCTCGACCACCTCCTGCAGGCTGCGTGCGGCGTAGATCGACATGCCGGCGACGAGCGAGGCCTCGTCGGCGTTGTCCACCGGCAGCACGAAGCCGCGCGGCGGTTTGATGTCGGTCGCCGCCTTGGACACCGCATAGGTCATCGCCAGCGTGCCGCGCACCGGGCGCAGCTCGCCCGACAACGACAGCTCGCCGGCGAACTCGTAGCGATCGAGCATGCGCGCGGTCAGTTGATCGCTGGCAGCCAGGATCGCCAGCGCGATCGGCAGGTCGAAGCGGCCCGATTCCTTCGGCAGGTCGGCCGGCGCCAGGTTGACCGTGATGCGCCGCATCGGGAACTCGAACTTGGCGTTCTGGATCGCCGCGCGCACGCGTTCGCGTGCTTCCTTCACCTCGATGTCGGGCAAGCCGACCACGGTGAACGACGGCAGCCCGTTGGCCAGATGCGCCTCGACCGTGACCTCGGGTGCGAACATGCCCGACAGGCCGCGACTACGAACGACAGCGAGGGTCATGACAGGGCGTGGCTCACGATCGGCACGGGGGCTCGGCCGGAGGGCGAGCGGGGCGCGATTGTACGGGCGGGTCTTTGGCGGACGGTCCGGACGATTGCAGGGGGATTGGCCCGCAATCACCCCCACACGCGCGCACGCCTACGCGGAAAAGCACGCGGCTAGGCCGGACAGCGGATGCGCGCGCACGCCCGGGCTGACCACAATCGCACCCTCGCCCGCATCGGTGCTGGCGCTGGCCTGCGTTCCAAAGCGGCACCGATGCTCACCCGCCCTGACCCTCTGCGACTGGAAGGCGCCTCATGCAACCGACCCACTCACTGCTGTTCAAGGCGTCCACCGCCGCCATCGTGCTGCTCGCCGCGCCGGTGACCCATGCGGTCGACTGGACTGCGGGCAGGGCGCTGTGGGACACGCAATCGCCCACTGGCCGGTGCGCCGATTGCCACGACGCCGCCCGGCTGACGGCGATGCGCACCACGTTCGCTGGTTCGACGGTCGCGCAGACGCGCACACGCATCCAGGCGGCTGCCACCAGTGTCAGCGGCATGGGTGTGACCTTCAATGCTCTCTCCAATGCCCAGAAGGACCAGGTCGCGACCTATGTCGCCGACATCCGCGCCGAGGGCAACGTGACTGCCAACCCGAGCGCCACCCTGTCGATCAGCGCCGTGAACCAGTCCACGAGCACCGTCATCACGCTGTTCAATACTGGTCGCGCGCCGCTCATCGTCGCCACCAACAATGGCGTGCGCCTGTCGGGCACAGCGCCGTTCTTGGTGGCCGGCGTCGGATCGGGCTGCCTCGCGCAGACGCTCGCGCCGGGCGGCAGCTGCCAGGTCCGAGTCACGTACCAACCGACAGTTGCACCGACGACGCAACACCAGACCACGCTGACGATCGAGCACAACGGCGAGCCGGCCAACACCACGACGCTGGCGATCACCGGCGCGATTTCAGCGGCGCCGCCCCCGCCTCCGCCCGCGAGCAACGGTGGTGGCGGTGCCTTACCCTTCGCTCTGTGGGCGGCGTTGCTGCCGGCCGGCCTGCTGGCACGGCGTACGCGGCGCAGCGCCGCGCCGTCCGATCCGAAACGCGGGACTCAATGATTCGCCCGGGGGGTCGTTGCTCTGGTTGATCTCTGAGAAAATCGCCACCCGCTCCCGTCAGCCACCGTCGGTCACACGCCAGGACGCCCATCACCCCATGTACACGCCGCTGATCATCGTCGTTGCGCTGCTGCTGCTCGGGGGAACCGCGTACTGGGCGATTGCCCGGTCGCGCCGGATCCGGGCCGAGGCCGCGCGCCGCGAGGAAGAGGCGCTGGCCCGCGTGCGGGCGGGGGCCTCCCCGTTCACGCTCGATGGCGAGACGGTGTTCGCCGAGGCGGGCACGCCGTCGCGCATCCCGGATCGTCGCGGCCTGGAAGTTTCCGAGCACGACGAGGTGTTCGACATCGAGGCCCTGCTGGCCGGGGAGCCGCAGGGCGTGGCGCGTCGCGCCCGCGCCACGCTCGAAGAGCCCACCAACATCATCCTCGGCGACGACACGCTGCCGCCGCGACGTGCCGTGCCCGCCGCAGAGCCTGCACCCGCCGCGCCGCCTGCTGTGCCCTCGGGCGTGGCCATGCCGGTCCGCACCCCGGCACCCGTGCCTGCGCCTGTAGCGGCTGCGCCTGCGGGCGCCCGCCCCCCGCAACCGAGTCCACCGACCCTCGTCATGCGCGTACCGGGTGACCCCGGCCATGCCGCGCCGGCGCCGCTGCCCGCGCCGGCGGCTGTCCGCGACAGCGCTGCCGTCGCGCCGGTGCCTGCCGGCGGGGGGGCGCCGATTCGCCGCGGCAACGAGGACGTTCCCCTGCGTGAACTGGCACTGGCCTGGTTCGAGGCGCGCGGCTATCGCAGCGCGCCGGCCTCGGCAGCTGTGCGTCCGATCGAACAGGTGCTGCGCCACCGTCACGATCCCGCGCGCGCCTACGCGTTCGTGGTCGAGAGCGGGCGGGTGACTGCCGACCGAGTGCAGCAACTGCGCACGCAGGCGCGCTCGATCGGCCTGCTGCGCGTCCTGATCGTCGCCAACGACGGTTCGGACGAAGGCGCGGCGCTCAAGAGCAAAGGCGTGCGGCTGATGGACCGGACCTCGCTGGCGGCCGAATTCGACCAGCTCGACTTCAGCGTGGCGGCCAAGATCATTGCCGTTGCGCGCAAGCGCAGCGCGGCGCCGATCACGGTGAGTTGAGCGGTCGCAGTGGCCCGGTCGATGCGTTGACGCTCGGCCGCACGCTCTTGTTCGCGGCGTGCGCTGCCAATCCGCGACAACCCGAATGCCTTGCGGCAGGGCGCGAATGCGCCGTTGCTGCCCGCTAATGCGCCCGGATGGTGCGTTCCGTGCTGACGGCCGACTAGACTCCTTCAATCCACGCGGCGCAAGACAACGTGCGGCGGCTCAGTGCGCTGTCGGCATGCCGATTCGCGCCGCCAAGCTTCCCCAACAAGACCCGAACGACGGAGGTATCCGAGTGAAACGCACCTTCCTTGCTGCATTCCTGGCGATGGCGGCAGCCAGCGCGCTCATCATGCCGAGCGATGCGGCCGCGCAGCGATCAGCCTGGTCTGGCTCCGGCAATTTCAGTGTGGTCAGCGATTACCGGTTCCGCGGTGTCTCTCAGACCTACAACCTGCCGGCCGTGCAAGGTGGCTTCGACCTCGGGCACACCGCCGGTTTCTACTTCGGCACCTGGGCATCGAGCGTCGGGACCAATGTTCGCGATCGCCGCATCCCGGCCGGCTCGCCTGCCGGCACGCAGCCCTCCACCACCACCGCAGGCACCTTCCAGGGCGGTGCCTCGCTGGAGCTGGACTTCTACGGCGGCTACCGGTTCGAAGTCACGCGCAACATCGAGCTCGACGTCGGCGTCATCTACTACTACTACCCGGGCGCCAAGGACGCGATCAGCCTGCGCCGCTTCGATACCACCGAGTTCTACGTCGGTGCCGCGTTCGGCAACCTGACCGCCAAGGCGAATTACGCGATCAGCGACTTCTTCTCGCTGGTCGACTCCAGCGGCGCCTATTACGTCGATCTGGGCTACGTCTATCCGCTCGGCAAGACCACCAATGTGGTCGCCCACGTCGGCTATCAGTCGGTGAAGAACTTCAGTCGTCTCAACAACACCGACTGGAAACTCGGCGCGACCACGGAAGCACTGGGCGTCACCTGGGGCCTGGCCTATATCGGCAGCACTGCCAAGGACGACGCCTACACCGTCCTCAATGCCAGTGATGGCGTGGCCAAGGTCGTGGCCAAGGACACGGTGATCCTGTCGGTCGGCAAGACATTCTGAGGTTCACCCGGGCACGCCTCTCGGTCTGCCCGTCGCGCTGGCCCGGCGTGCCCGCCTAGCGGGTGGCCCCGGGCCCAGCCAAACGAAAAGCGCCGCGGATCGCGGCGCTTTTCGTTTCTGCGCGTGGCTAGCTCGGTGAGTTGGACGACGGCGGCGATGACGCCGCGCTTTCCATCTGCGCGAGGCGCCGTTCGAGCGCCTCCAGCTTCTCGCGCGTGCGCGCGAGCACCTGCATCTGCGTGTCGAACTCGTCGCGGGTGACGAGATCCATCTTGGCGAACTGCTGGTTGAGCAGCGCCTTGAGGTTCTTCTGCAGGTCCGCCGCCGGCGTCTGCTGCAACAGGGCCAGGAGTCGGCTCTGCAACTCGTCGAGAAACCCGAAGCGGTCGTCGGTCTTGTCCATCGCGCGAACTCCCCAGGGTGCGTGTGAGCCGAAGTCTATCGGCTGGCGCACCGAGTCGCTTCAGCGCGGTGCGAAGAACCTTGAATGCACCTTTGTGGGTCGGCCGGCACCGTTTGGATGCGGGGCTCTCCCTCCTTATGGCCGGTTGTTGCACCGGTGGCGTGCAATGCCGCTTGGCACAAACGTTGCGAGATACCGCCCGTTGCAGTCTGCTGGTCCGATCGTCATTCCAAAAAAGCCTGAAGGGGAAGAGTCACCATGAAGAACACCGTTCGCGCCGGCCTTGCCGCCGCCCTGATTTCGCTGCCGATGCTGGCCAGCGCTCAAGCCGCCAAGGCCGAGCCCGAGTTCACGATTTCTGGCAACGCCAGCTTGTTCAGCGACTACCGGTTCCGAGGTTTCACGCAGACTGGCTACGGCCCCGCCTTTCAGGGGGGCGTTGACTTCGCGCACAAGAGCGGCTTTTACCTTGGCAATTGGAACTCGAACGTCGAACAAGGCTTGTACAACGGCGCCTCGCTCGAAATGGACTTCTACGGCGGCTACAAGATGTCGCTCGGTGACATCGGCTTGGATGTTGGCTTCCTCTATTACTACTATCCGAAGACCGGCGCGCAAAACACCACCAAGATCAGCAATGGCGAGTTGTACTTCGGTGGTTCGTACGGGCCGGTGTCGGCGAAGTTTTTCTACAACGCCACCAAGTTCTTCTCGCTGGGCAAAGGACCGACGGCCGGTAGCCCTGAGTTCGACACCAAGGGCTCCTACTACATCGACCTCAATGCGGCTTTCCCGGTCGCTGAAGGCCTCACGGTCGTGGGCCACTACGGCTATCAGTACATAAAGAACGGCAAGACAGCCTTCCAGCAGGACTTGGTGTTCGCCGACACGGACAACGTCAGCGACTGGAAGCTCGGCGTCACGTATGACCTCAGCGGTTGGATCCTTGGCGCATCGGTGATTGGCACCACCGAGAAAGGCTTCTTCCGTACCGCCGAATCCGGCCTTACAAAAGACAGCGGCAAGACGTCGCTCGTCGTCAATGTATCGAAGTCGTTCTGATCGAAGCGTCGTATCCGGCGCCGCGCGCATAGATCGCGGCGCCGTCAACCGAGGACACCAATGAAACTGATTACCGCCATCATCAAGCCGTTCAAGCTTGACGAGGTGCGCGAGGCCTTGTCCGCCGTTGGCGTGCAGGGCATCACGGTCACCGAGGTCAAGGGCTTCGGACGGCAGAAGGGCCATACGGAGCTGTATCGCGGCGCCGAGTACGTGGTCGACTTTCTGCCCAAAGTGAAAATCGAAGCCGCGGTGGCCGACGACATCGTCGAGCGCGCGATCGAGGCGATCGAGAACTCCGCCCGCACCGGCAAGATCGGCGACGGCAAGATCTTCGTCTACGACCTCGAGCAAGTGCTCCGCATCCGGACCGGCGAGACCGGCAAGGAAGCTCTCTAACCGCACCCAGGATGAGCAAAATGAAGAAAATGCTTGCTTTGCTGCTCACCGCTGGCGCGCTGGCGTTGGGCAGCGTCGGTGCGATGGCACCGACAACGGCGCTTGCGCAGGCCGCACCCGCCGCGGAAGTGAAGAAGGACGAGGCGCCCGCGGCCCCGGCAGCTGCGCCCGCCGAGGCGCCGGCTGCTGCGGCACCTGCCGCCGCCCCTGCTGCTCCGGCGGCACCGGTGCAGAACGTGAACAAGGGTGACACTGCGTTCATGTACACGGCGACGATCATGGTCATTCTGATGACCATTCCGGGCCTGGCGCTCTTCTACGGCGGCCTGGTGCGATCGAAGAACATGCTCAGCGTGTTGATGCAGGTTTTCGTCGTTTTCTCGATGATCAGCGTGCTGTGGGTGATCTACGGCTACTCGCTGGCGTTCACCGGTGGCACGCCGTTCTTCGGCGGACTGTCGAAGATGCTGCTGTCGGGCGTCACGCCGGAGTCGCTCGGCGCCACGTTCAGCAAGGAGACCTACATTCCCGAGCTGAGCTTCGTCGCCTTCCAGGGCACGTTCGCCGCCATCACCTGCTGCCTCATCGTGGGTGCCTATGCAGAGCGGATGAAGTTCGCGGCGGTGCTGCTGTTCATGGTCCTCTGGTTCACCTTTAGCTACCTGCCGATGGCGCACATGGTCTGGTACTGGGACGGCCCGGATGCGATCAAGGACCAGGCCACGCTCGACGCCGTGGTGGCGGGTGCAGGCTGGCTGTGGGCCAAGGGCGCGCTCGACTTCGCCGGCGGTACGGTAGTGCACATCAATGCCGGTGTTGCGGGTCTGGTGGCCGCCTATGTGCTGGGCAAGCGGATCGGCTACGGCAAGGAATCGATGGCGCCGCACAGCCTGACGCTGACCATGGTCGGTGCCGCGCTGCTGTGGGTGGGCTGGTTTGGCTTCAACGCCGGCTCCAACCTCGAAGCCAATGGGGTCGCGTCTCTCGCCTTCGTCAACACCGTGGTGGCGACTGCAGCGGCGGTGCTCTCCTGGATCTTTGCCGAGTGGATGGTCAAGGGCAAGCCGTCGATGTTGGGCGCGGCCTCGGGCGCAGTTGCTGGCCTGGTGGCGATCACGCCTGCCTGCGGCTTCGTCGGCGTGGGTGGCGGCCTGGTCATCGGCCTGCTGTCGGGCGTGCTGTGCTTCTGGGGTGTGACCGGCCTGAAGAAGATGCTTGGCGCGGACGATGCGCTCGACGTCTTTGGCGTGCATGGCGTCGGCGGCATCCTCGGGGCGCTGCTGACCGGCGTGTTCGCCTCGCCTTCGCTGGGCGGCCTGGGCATCTGCAACTACATCACCAACAAGTGCGGTGACCCGGCAGACTTCCCCGGCATCGGCACCCAGTTGTGGATCCAGTTCCAGGGCGTGATGGTGGCAATCGTCCTGTCGGCGGTCGTCACGTTCGTCGCGCTGAAGATCGTCGACATGATCGTCGGTCTGCGCGTGACCGAGGAAGACGAGCGCGAGGGCCTGGACACGGCGTCGCACGGAGAGACAGCCTATAAGTATTGATGTCAGCGGCGGATCCCATGCGTTTCGCATGAGGTCCGCCTGATCGAACGCCAAGGGCCGCGCAAGCGGCCCTTGGCGTTTGTGCTGGGGTCGTGCTTGCGACGGAACTCTTTCCTTCAAACGGCCCGTAGCCGGCATACCTCTTGCATGACTTAATGGCGTGTCTCCCTAGCTCGCCTGTCTGCCCGCTCTCTCGCAGACAAACCAGGCGATTTTAAGGGCACCCTTCGGGGTGCCCTTTTTTTTCGCGGATGTCGCCGACGCCGGTCGGCGCGGGCGCTTGGCTACAATCGCCGCCCCAAGGACATCCTTTTCCGGCAAACCAGCGTCGGAAGGGCAGAAGGACAGTCATGCCGCATCCCGTCCCTCATCTGGTCACTGCCCAAAGCGGCCCGCTGCTCGAACTTGAACAGCGCATCCTCGACTCGATGCCCGCCATCGAGCGCTGGTTCCGGATGTATTGGCAGGACCACACGCCGCCGTTCTATGGCTCGGTCGACCTGCGCAACGCCGGCTTCAAGCTGGCGCCGGTGGACATGAACCTGTTCCCCGGTGGCTTCAACAACCTGTCCGACGCGATGCTGCCTTGCGCGGTGCAGGCGGCGCAGGCGGCGATCGAACATCTGTGCCCGGACGCGCGCAACCTGCTGCTGATTCCCGAGCGTCACACGCGCAACACCTATTACCTCACCAACGTGGCGCGTCTTGCACGGATCCTGGGCATGACTGGGCTGGAAGTGCGCATCGGCTCGCTGTCGGATGACATCCGCGAACCCACTACGCTGGAACTGCCTACCGGCGAGACGCTGCGCCTGGAACCGCTGGTGCGCGCCAAGAACCGGGTCGGCGTCGCGGGCTTCGATCCGTGCGCGATCCTGCTCAACAACGATCTGTCTGCCGGTACCCCGGCGATCCTGCGCAACCTCGACGACCAGGTGCTGGTGCCGCCGCTGCACGCCGGCTGGACGGTCCGGCGCAAGTCGCACCACTTCGCCTCCTATGACGAGGTGGCCGACGACTTCGCCAAGCTGCTGTCGATCGATCCGTGGATGATCAATCCGTACTTCGCCCGCTGCAGCTCGGTCGACTTCCAGGCGCGCGAGGGCGAGGACTGCCTGAGCGAGAGCGTGGACCTGGTGCTCACGCGCATCCGCGCCAAGTACAAGGAGTACGGCATCACCGATGCGCCGTTCGTGATCGTCAAGGCCGATGCCGGCACCTACGGCATGGGCATCATGACGGTGCGCGATGCGAGCGAGGTGCGCGACCTCAATCGCAAGCAGCGCAACAAGATGGCGGTCGTCAAGGAGGGCCTGCAGGTCTCCGACGTCATCATCCAGGAGGGCGTGGCCACGCGCGAGACGGTGGAAGACGCGGTCGCCGAGCCGGTCGTCTACATGATCGACCGCTATGTGGTCGGTGGCTTCTATCGCGTCAACAAGGAGCGGGGGATCGACGAGAACCTCAATGCTCCGGGCATGCACTTCGTGCCGCTTGCCTTTGCCAGCAGCTGCAACCTGCCCGACTGCAACGCCCCGGCCGATGCCGCCCCCAACCGCTTCTACAGCTATGGCGTGGTGGCGCGGCTGGCGCTGGCGGCGGCATCGATCGAGCTCGATCGCACCGCGCACCTGCTGCCGGCGCCGCTCGCCGCCGGCGCGGCAGCGCTGCCTGCGGTTGCAGCGGTCGGCTGAGCGCAGCGCATGGCGCAGGGGTTGTCGCTGCTGTTCATCGTCGATCCGCTCGACGACCTGAAGGCCTACAAGGACACCAGCATCGCGATGATGCGCGAGGCGGCACGCCGCGGCCATGACGTCTGGGCCTGCGAGGCGGCCGCCCTGCGCTGGCGCGACGGCAAGGTGCGTGCGCTGTCCCAGCTGCTCGACTTGCTGCCGGGTGACGCGCCCTGGTACGCGGTGCGCGAGGACGGCAGCCATGAACTGACCCAGTTCGATGCGGTGCTGATGCGCAAGGACCCGCCGTTCGACGCCGAGTATCTGTATGCCACCCATCTGCTGGAAGCGGCGCAGCGCGCCGGCGCGCGGGTGTTCAACGAGCCGCGCGCCTTGCGCGACCACAACGAGAAACTGGCGATCACCGAGTTCCCGGAGTTCGTCGTCCCCACGCTGGTGACGCGCGAGCCGGCGGCACTGCGCGAGTTCCATGCCGAATTCGGCGACATCGTTGTCAAGCCGCTCGACGGCATGGGTGGCACCAGTGTGTTCCGCCTGCGGCAGGACGATCTGAACCTGAACGTGATCATCGAGACCATCACGCAGCTGGGCACGCGCACCGTGATGGCACAGCGCTTCATCCCGCAGATCAGCGAAGGCGACAAGCGCGTGCTGCTGATCGCGGGCGAGCCGGTGCCGTACGTGCTGGCGCGCATCCCCAAGCCCGGCGAAGCGCGCGGCAACCTCGCCGCCGGCGGCACTGGGGTGGCGCGTCCACTGTCCGACGCCGACCGGGCCATCGCCGCGCGCCTGGGCCCCGTGCTTGCCCGGCGTGGTCTGCTGCTGGTCGGCCTCGACGTGATCGGCCAGTACCTGACCGAGGTCAACGTGACCAGTCCCACCTGCTTCGTCGAAATCACCGAACAGACCGGCTTCAACGTCGCGGCGATGTTCACCGACGCCCTCGAAGCCGCATTGGCGAGGGAGCCGGCATGAGCACGCCCCGTCTTCCGCGCCCCGCGCCCGGCGGACGCCCGGCCGCCTCGTTGCCCTTTGAAAGCGCCGCAGCGCCCGGCCGCTCCGAAGCGCAGGCGCCTGACCGTCCTTCCCGCGCGTCGCGCCAGCGACGCAAGGCACATAGGCGCCCGCAACGCGGGCGCGTAGTCAGTCACTTCGGGTGCACGTGCGACGCGCAGCGTCGCGTACACCCGAAGTGCACCGTCCTCGGGCGCGTCGCTAGTCACTTCGGGTGCACGTGCGCGGCGCAGCCACGCGTACACCCGAAGTGCACCGTCCCATGATCGGCCTCGTCCTCATCGCCCACGCCCCGTTGGCCAGCGCGCTGGCATCGAGTGCGGTGCACGTCTACACCTGCGCGCCGGAACGCGCCGAGGCCCAGGTGCGCGTGTTCGACGTGCCGCCCGACGCCGACACGGTGACTGCGGTGGCGCATGCGCAGGCGCTGGTGAAGGCGGCCGACACCGGCGCTGGCGTGCTGGTGCTGACCGACGTCTTCGGCGCCACTCCCGGAAACATCGCCACGCAACTGGCCGAAACCGGCCGGGTGGCGGTGATCGCCGGCGTCAACCTGCCGATGCTGCTGCGCGCGTTGTGCTATCGCGACGGCCGTCTGGCCGACACCGTGGACAAGGCGCTCGCCGGCGGCACTCAGGGTGTGGTGCAGGTATCGTCCACCCCGCCGCAGAACCAGCAACTGCGGACCGGGACGACGATTGATCCAGCGCGACTTCACCATCAGCAATAAGCTCGGCCTGCATGCGCGTCCTTCTGCGCAGCTGACGCAGGTAGCCTCGCGCTTTGCCAGCGAGGTGTGGATCAGCAAGGCTGGCCGACGGGTCAACGCCAAGTCCATCATGGGCGTGATGATGTTGGCCGCGGGCCAGGGGTCGCAGGTGACCGTGGATACCGATGGGCCTGACGAAGCGGCCGCGCTCGAGGCGATTTCCCGACTGATCCAGTCCGGCTTCGGGGAAGACTGATTTCGCCCTACGCAGGTCATGCGCATCGCCGTGCGCACGGCATTGATGCCTCGCATTGCTCGGCCGCCGGCCGCTACCTACTTCGCGATGACCATGTTTGTTGGCGGTGTGCTGCGACTGCACGACCCATGCGTACACTTTGCCCGGTATGCGTGAACTCAACGGTATCGGCGTCTCCCGCGGCATTGCCATCGGTCGCGTGCATCGGCTCGCGCCCAGCGAACTCGATATCCGTCAGTACCAGATCGAGCGCAAGAACGTGCTGCACGAGGTGGCGCGGCTGAACAACGCGTTCTCCCTGGTGCGCACCGAACTGGACACGCTGCATCGAGGGGTCGGCAACGATGCGCCGAGCGAAGTGCGCGCCTTCCTCGACCTGCACCGCATGATCCTCGACGACTCGATGCTGTGCGATGCGCCGCGCGATCTGGTGCGCCAGAAGCTGATCAATGCGGAATGGGCGCTGACGATCCAGCTCGAGCACGTGTGCGACCAGTTCGAGGCGATCGACGACGAGTACTTCCGCAGCCGCAGCCAGGACGTGCGGCAGGTGGTCGAGCGGGTGCTCAAGGCGCTCGCCGGTGGCGAAACCGCCACCATGCCGGTGGTGCGCAAGCCGGCCGACGGCGAGCGCGTGGTGCTGGTCGCGCACGACCTGGCGCCGGCCGACATCCTGCATCTGAAGGACCGTGCCGACCTCGATCTGGCCGGCTTCGTCACCGAGCTGGGCGGCGCCACGTCGCACACCGCGATCCTTGCGCGCAGCCTGGGCGTGCCGGCGGTCCTTGGACTGGCCGACGTGCGCAGCATCGCCCAGGAGGGCGATCTGGTGATCGTCGATGCCGACCAGGGCCGGCTGATCATCGATCCCAGCGCCGAAGAACTCGCGGCGTACCGGGACCGCGTGAAAAAGGGCGCCGAGGAGCGCGCCGAACTGCGCAAGCTCAAGGGCCGGATCGCGCGCACCAAAGATGGCATCGCGATCGACCTGCTCGCCAACATCGAGCTGCCGGGCGATGCGCGCGATGCGCTGGAGGCGGGCGCCGACGGCATCGGCCTGTTCCGCACCGAGTTCCTGTTCATGAACCGCGACCAGCTGCCCGACGAAGACGAGCAGTTCGAGGCATATGCCAAGGTGGCGCGCGCGATGAAAGGCAAGCCGGTGGTGATCCGCACGCTCGACGTTGGCGCCGACAAGGTGCTCAACGCGGTGGCGCGCGACTCGCTCGGCTTTGCCGCCGGAGCGCCGACGGTGGAGTCCAACCCGGCGCTCGGCCTGCGCGCGATCCGCTATTGCCTCGTCTACCCCGAACTGTTCCTCACGCAGTTGCGCGCGATCCTGCGCGCCTCCAGCGTGGGCACGGTGCGCATCCTGGTGCCGATGCTCGCGCACGTGCACGAGATCGATTCGGCGCTGGCGTTCGTCGCTCGCGCCAAGGAGCAGCTGAAGGAGCGCAAGCACAAGTTCGATGCGCGCGTGCCGATGGGCGGCATGATCGAAGTGCCGGCCGCGGCATTGAGCCTGCCGGCGTTCGTCAAGCGGCTCAAGTTCCTGTCGATCGGCACCAACGACCTGATCCAGTACACGCTGGCAATCGATCGCGCCGACTCCAGCGTCTCGCACCTGTACGACCACCTGCATCCGGCGGTGCTGCAACTGATCAGCCGCACCATCAAGACCGGCGAGAAGTCTCGCGTGCCGGTCAGCATCTGTGGCGAAATGGCGGGCGAGACCGAGGTCACCGAGCTGCTGCTCGGGCTCGGCCTCAAGCAGTTCTCGATGCACCCGTCGCAGATCCTCGCGGTCAAGCAGCGCGTGCTGGAGACCTCGCGTCGATCTGCCATCCAGCTCGCCAGCCGGGTAATGCGCACCGCCGATCCGATCGAGATCCGCAAGACGCTCAACCGCTCGGCCGCGCGCAGCGCGGCAGCACGCACCGCCTAGGCACCTTCGCGCGGCCTGCCGTCGCCGTCCCGCGTTGACACGTCGTGCCGGCCCGCCTACCCTTCGCGCCTCTCGCCGATTTGTTGATCCGATTGCGGGCGCAGGCCGATCCACGACAGGGCCTCAACCGCTAAAGAGATCCGTGACGCACTGCGCGTCATGCCTGTCAAACCCGACAAGCCGGCGAGGCTGTCGGGTTTTTTGTTTGCGGACAGAACTCCATGCTCACACCGCCCGCGTCGGTCGGCACCGTCGCGCCTCAGTCGCTGCGCTTTCGCGAGCCGCTGGTGCTCGCCAGCGGCGCCACGCTGGCCGACTACCACCTGATGTACGAGACCTACGGCACGCTCAATGCGGCGCGTTCCAATGCCGTGCTGGTGTGCCACGCACTCAATGCCTCGCATCACGTGGCCGGCGTATATGCCGATGATCCGAAGAACTTCGGCTGGTGGGACAACATGGTCGGGCCCGGCAAGCCGCTGGACACCAACCGCTACTTCGTCATCGGCGTCAACAACCTGGGCTCGTGCTTCGGCTCCACCGGGCCGATGTCGCTCGACCCGACCACCGGCAAGCCCTACGGCGCGCGCTTTCCTGTGGTGACGGTGGAAGACTGGGTCGAGGCACAGGTGCGCCTGGCCGACGCGCTGGGCATCGAGCGCTTTGCCGCGGTCATGGGCGGCTCGCTCGGCGGCATGCAGGCGATCGCCTGGGCCACGCGCTACCCCGCGCGCATTGCGCACTGCGTGGCGATCGCCACCACGCCGCGCCTGAGCGCGCAGAACATCGCCTTCAACGATGTCGCGCGCACCGCGATCCAGAGCGACCCCGACTTCCATGGCGGCGACTACTACGCGTGGGGCGTGGTGCCCAAGCGCGGGCTGCGGGTGGCGCGCATGATCGGCCACATCACCTACCTGTCGGGCGACGACATGGCGGAGAAGTTCGGCCGCGCGCTGCGCGGCAAGGCCGCCGGCGATGCCTACGCGTTCGGCTACGGCGTCGAGTTCGAGGTGGAGAGTTACCTGCGCTATCAGGGCGACAAGTTCTCCGAGTACTTCGATGCCAACACCTACCTCCTGATCACGCGAGCGCTCGACTACTTCGACCCGGCGCGTCATCACGGCGGCGATCTGGCGCGCGCTTTGGCACCCGCCACCTGCCGGTTCCTGCTGGCCTCGTTCACCACCGACTGGCGCTTTAGTCCCGAGCGCAGCCGCGAAATCGTCGAGGCGCTGGTACGCAACGGGCGCGACGTCACCTACGCCGAGATCGACGCGCCGCATGGCCACGATGCCTTCCTGCTCGACGACGACCGCTACCACCGGATGGTCGCGGCGTACTTCGACAACGTGGCGAAGGAGGTGGGGGCATGAGTGCGCAGCGCAAAGGTCTTCTGGCGAGCGCGCCAAGCCGCTGCCGGGCGCGCCTCCCGCAGCGCGTGGCGCGGAGGGTCGACCGATGAGCCTGCGTGCCGACCTGCGGCTGATCGCCGAGTGGATCACGCCGCGCACCCAGGTGCTCGATCTCGGTTGTGGCGACGGCTCGCTGCTGGCGCACCTGCGCGACGCGCGCCAGTGCGCCGGCTACGGTGTGGAGATCGCCGACGCCTACGTGCTCGAGTGCGTCAAGCGCGGCGTCAACGTGGTGCAGGCCAACCTCGATGCCGGCCTGCGCCTGTTCCCGGACGACAAGTTCGACACCGTGGTGCTGTCGCAGACGCTGCAGGCAGTGCATCAGGTCGAGGCGGTGCTGCGCGAGATGGCGCGCGTCGGGCGGCAGGGCATCGTCAGCTTCCCGAACTTCGGCCACTGGCGCCATGCGCTGTCGCTGCTCGGTGGCCGCATGCCGGTGACCAAGCAGATTCCCTATCAGTGGTACGACACGCCCAACATCCACCTGTGCACGCCGAAGGACTTCGAGATCCTTGCCGCCAAGCTCGGGCTGACCATCACGCACCGTGCGTTGCTGGCCGATGGTGAGGCGGTGGGCGTGCTGCCGTCGCTGCGCGCCACGCTGGCGGTGTACCGTTTCGAGACGCGGTGAGCGCCGGGCTGCTCCCCGTACTTCAAGGAGAGCCGCCATGGACCTGCGCGCCGCGCTGATCCGCAACTTCGACGAGGTACCGCTCGAAACCGCCGAGCGTGCGCCGCTGTACGACGGCAGCCAGAGCGGCAGCGTGATCGGCGCGCGGCAGATGCCGGGGCGTCGCATCGGCTGCGGCATCGACATCGTGCCCCCGGGCAAACGTTCCTGCCCCTATCACTTCCACTACGCGCAGGAAGAGGTGTTCATCGTGCTCGACGGCACGGGCACGCTGCGCGTGGCAGGCGAGATGCTGCCGATCAAGGCCGGCGACGTGATCTCGATCCCGCCCGGCCCCGACTACCCGCACCAGATCATCAACGCCTCGGACGCGCCATTGAAGTATCTGTCACTGAGCACGCAGGAGTTTCCGGAAGTGTGCGAGTACCCGGACTCCGGCAAGTACATGGCCTTCACGCGCACCGACGGGCCGCTGCTCAAACGCGGCCGGATGCATCGGGCGGATACGGATCTGGA
>JALHMQ010000005.1 GCA_022843955.1 Burkholderiaceae bacterium | reverse complement strand
CTTGGCAGTCAGCTCAAGTCCCAGGTCGGCTTGCTTCATAAATCTTCCCCGCGGCGTTTCGGTGTGCGTCGATCAACGCTCAAAGCATGCCGCGCGTGGACGGGTTTTGCAGAGGTTCCTTAACGCAGCCACGCCTCCTTGGGCGGTTGCGGCCACAAGCCGCCGCACTTGCTGTCGGCCTTGAAGTAAGCGGTCTGGCCGGGCCGCGCATCGCGCAGCGCCGCCAGCGGCACGACCGCGTGGGCGCGCGTACCGCCAAGGTAAAACCCGACGCGCGCCGAGGGCACGGCCCCGCAGTCGCTCGTCTTGCCCGCCTCGTCGGCATCCACCAGGTCGACGACTCGCCCGACGCGCCACAGGCTCTCCTTCGGCGGCAGAGCACAGCTGACCAAGGGCAGCGTGATCAGGGCAACTGCGAGCAGATGCTTGCCGAGCCACCAAGTCCAGGCGGCCACCGCCGGCACGGAGCGCAGCGTGCGTGCAGCAGGTGAACCGGCAAGACGGACAGCGGATGTCATGGGATCGGCGGGCCTCGCGGCAAGGAAACGTTGGGGGCGCCCGACCGCTGTGGCGACTGTGTCGCCCGGATGGCCAGGGGACCTCGGGGCGCACGCCCGAGTGCACGACACGATAGGGCCTGCTCGCCTACGCACGACTGACGGCGAGGTTACGATTCAGTCAGGCTGAGCGCCGGGAAAGCGCAGCCGGAAGCACACCCGCCCGCTCGCGCTCTCGGCCTGCACGTCGCCGCCGTGCAGCCGCATGATCGAGGCGACGATCGACAGACCCAGCCCGGCACCATCGGCCGAGCGTTTGGCCGCGTGGGCGGCGGCGGCGTTCGATCCCCGCGCGAAACGCGAGAAGAGGCGGCTGAGTTCCTCGGGCGACATCGGCTCGGCGGGGTTGCTCACCTCCACCGTCACCGCGCCGCGCCGCTCGGCGCGAATCTCGACGTGGATGGCCGTGCCGTGCGGCGCATAGCGGACCGCGTTCGACAGCAGGTTGGTCAACGCGCGGCGCACCATGCCGCGGTCGCCTTCGATGCCGGCAGCGCCGCGCACCACAATGCGCTGCCCGTGTTCGGCGACCGCCGGCTCGAAGAACTCAGCCACGCTGGCCGCTTCAGCGCCGAGGTCAACCGGTTCGCGCCGGATGGCCAGCATGCCCCGGTCGGCCCGCGCCAGGAACAGCATGTCGGACACCATGCGCTGCAACTGTTCCAGTTCCTGCAAATTGGAGTGCAGCGCCTCCTGGTATTCGGGGGCCGTGCGCTCGCGCGACAGCGACACTTGCGTCTGCAGCATCAGGTTGTTCAGCGGTGTGCGCAGCTCGTGCGCGATGTCGGCCGAGAATTCCTCAAGGGCGCGGAAGGAAGCCTGCAAGCGCTCGAGCATCCGGTTGATCGATCCCACCAGCCCGCGCAGCTCTTCGGGGGCGTCTTCGAGCCGCAGCGGCTCGCCCAGCCGGTCGGCGGTCACTCGCTCGGCCTCGCGGGCGATGTTCTGCAACGGCGCCAGGCCGCGCCGGACGATGAACCAGCCGATCAGCGCGCTCGCCATGACGCCGAGCACGCCCGCCACCAGCAGGCTGCCGAGCAACCGCTCCATCAGGTGCTGCGCCGGACTCACGTGCACCCCGATATAGGCGACGAACGTGCGCTCGTCGGCGGTCACGAAGTCGATACGTCGCAGCCACCAGATGTCGTGATCGAGCTGGTAGCGGCCGTAGCGCGGCAGGTGCGGGATGTTGTCATTGCCGTGCGCGTCGACCAGCGCAACGATCTCCTCCATCGGCCGCACCAGCCAGCGACGACCCTCGCGCAGACCCACCTGCAGGTGCGGATGGCCGACGGTGATGTTGCCGATGCGCGCTGCTGACGCCTCGATCCGTTCAGCGCTGCCCAGCTCGCGCAGCGCGAACAGTGCGGCCTCGGTCTTGCCGTCGATCTCCTCGCGGTCGCGTGCTTCCAGCTGCGTGCGCAGCAGCAGCGTCAGGCCGATGCCGAGCGCCACCAGCAACAGCGACGTGCCGACCGCGAACAGCAGCACCAGCCGCGCGGCGAGCGACAGGCGGGAGGGTCGCGGCAACCGCTCGCGCAGGCTGCGCGCCGCGCTTGCGCCCCCCGCAGCCGGGCTCCTCGTCAAGGGCGATCCTCGAGCACGTAACCGAACCCGCGCACCGTGTGAATCAGCTTCTTGTCGAAGGGATCGTCGACCTTGGACCGCAGCCGCCGAATGGCGACTTCCACGACATTGGTGTCGCTGTCGAAGTTCATGTCCCACACCTGTTCGGCAATCAGCGTACGCGACATTACTTCGCCGGTGCGGCGCATCAGCAGCAGCAGCAGCGCGTACTCCTTGGCGGTCAGGTCGATCCGCTGGTCGCCGCGCTCCACCCGTCGGCGCAGTAGGTGCACCTCAAGGTCGGCGATGCGCACGATGTCAGGCTCCTGCTGCTTGCCGCGCCGCTGCAGCGCACGGATGCGCGCTAGCAGTTCGGAGAACGCGAACGGCTTGATCAGGTAGTCGTCGGCACCGAGCTCAAGGCCACGCACGCGGTCCTCCACCCGGTCGCGCGCCGTCAGGAACAGCACGGGTGTCTTGTTGTCGATCCGGATCCGCTTGATCACCTCCCAGCCGTCCATCTGCGGCAAGCCGATATCCAGCACGATCACGTCGTAGCTCGCGTTGCTGGCCATGTGCAGCGCATCCGGCCCGGTCTGCACCCAGTCCACCACCCAGCCGTTCTCGGTCAGGCCTTTCAGCAGGTATTCGCCAGCCTGCTGCTCATCTTCGGCCAGGAGCAAGCGCATGGTCGGTCAGCCTCCCGTTGGTCTTGTGTCCGCACACTGTAGAAAACAGCAGGCGGCAGGGACGTGACCCAGACATTACGGACTTGTAATCCGATCGTCATGCGATCGACGCGTCGTGGTTCCTAATGTGCCGTCACGCAAACGATTCTCCCCCTGTGCAGACGAACCGTGAATCCCTTCCAGTCCCTCCGTTTGCTCTTTCCGGTCGTGCTCCTTGCGCCGCTGCCGTTGGTTGCTCAACCCGCGCCGACCGCAGCCGGATCGCCGGCGGCCGCCGCAGCGCTACCGCCATCGCCAATGACCGACTTCCGGCGTTGGTCGCCGGAGGCAGGTGGCCCGGGCTGGCGAGAGGCGAACGACACCATGGGCGCGCTGCGCGGACATGTCGGTCATGTCGCCCAGCCCGGGCCGACGGGCCAAGGGGCGCTCCCAGCGGCTGGCGCGGGGCCACGCCCCCCCCCGACCGGGGCAGCCCCGGTCGAGCGGCCGGCGGCCTCGGCGCCTGCGTCTGCACAACCGGCCCCGCACAGCGGCGCGCACGGCTCGCACGGAGGTGCCAAGTGATGCGCGGCGGGTTGCGAACCGCTGGCGCGGGCTTGGCGGTCAGTGTGCTGGCCGGATGTGCAACGGTCTCTGTGGACCGGGCGATGGACGACGCGCAGGGCGTCGCGCGCGAACGTGCCGGCGCTGAAGCGCGGCGCATCAGCAGCGACGAGCAGCGTCAACAGGTGGCGGCCGAAGTCGATCGTCTGCTGGCGCAGCCGCTGACGGCCGACCTCGCCGTGCGCATCGCGATGGCGAACAGCCCCGGCTTTCAGGCCATGCTGCACGAGAACGCGGCCACCATGGCCGCGGCGGTCCAGAGCGGTCGTCTGATCAATCCGGTCTTTACCTTCGATCGGCTGGTGCGCGGTGACGACATCGACATTGGCCGTCTGCTGTCGTTTCAGATCGTCGACCTGCTCACCTGGCCGTTGCGCGCGCAAATGGCGAACCTGCGCATCGAGCAGGACAAGATCAAAGCGGCAGGCGACATCATCGAGCGGGCCGCCGATGCGCGCAAGGCGTGGATCGAGGCGGTGGCGGCACAGCAGACCTTGGCGTACTACCGCGATGTACTGACCGCTGCTGAGGCCAGTGCTGAGTTGGCGCGGCGAATGCAGGGCGTGGGCAACTGGAGTCGCCTGCAGCGCGCACGTGAGCAGGCGTTTTACGCCGATGCGGCAGTTCAACTGGCGCGCGCGCAGCAAGCGAACCTGACAGCGCACGAAGCGCTGGTCCGCCTGCTGGGTCTCGATCGGGCACAAGCGGCGCGCCTGCAACTGCCATCGCGGCTGCCGGACCTGCCCGCTACGGTGCGCGAGCCGATCGCGATCACGCAGGCCCTCCTCGAACAGCGCCTGGACGTGCAGGCGGCGCAGCGCGCGCTTGAACACACGGCCAAGCTGGGCGGGCTCACTCAGGTGCGCAGCGTCGTGAGCCGCCTGGAAGCCGGCGTCGTGCAAAACAGCGAGACCGGTGCGCCGATCCAGCGCGGCTACGAGATCGAGGTGCCACTACCGGTATTCGACCCAGGCGATGCATTGCGCGCGGAGATGCGTTCGACCTATCAGGCGACGGTCTTTCGCACACGCCAGGTCCTGCTGGATGCGCAGTCGCAGACCGCTGAGGCGTATGGCGCCTACCGCACCGCCTTTGATGTTGCGCGCCACTATCGTGAAGAGATCGTGCCGCTGCGCAAGAACATCGCCGAGGAGAACTTGCTTCGCTACAACGGCATGCTGATCGGGGTGTTCGAGTTGCTGGCCGACGCGCGAGAGCAGGTGGGCTCCGTCATTCAGGCGATCGAGGCGCAGCGTGAGTTCTGGATCGCCGACGCCATGCTGCAGACGACGCTCATCGGCCGTCCGGAAGCCCTGCCACGCATGTTCGAGCCGGCCGCGCGCAATCCGCTCGGCGGCGGCGGCGCCCCGCACTAACGACCACGTCTCTGAGCGATCCGACATGACCTCACGTCGTCACTTCCTTCAATCGGCTGCCGTTGGCGTCCTGGGCGCCGCCGCGGTCAGCCGCGCGGGTGCAGCCTCGCTGCCCGAGGCCGCGACCCAGGCCAGCGCAGCGACGCAGCTGCCGCGGCCGCCCGCGAGCGGCCGCCCGTACAACCCGGTGGTCACGCTGAACGGATGGAGCCTGCCGTTCCGCATGAACAACGGGGTCAAGGAGTTCCATCTGGTCGCCGAGCCGGTCGTGCGCGAGATGGCCCCCGGAATGAAGGCACATCTGTGGGGCTACAACGGCCAGTCGCCCGGACCGACACTGGAGGCGGTCGAAGGCGATCGCGTGCGCATCTTCGTGACGAACAAGCTGCCGGAGGCGACCTCGATCCACTGGCATGGCTTCCTGCTGCCGGCCGGCATGGATGGCGTCAGCGGCCTGAACCAGCCGCCGATCAAGCCCGGCAAGACCTTCGTCTATGAGTTCGACATGAAGAAGTCGGGCACCTTCATGTATCACCCGCATGCCGACGAGATGACGCAGATGGCGATGGGGATGATGGGCTTCTTCGTCGTGCATCCGCGTAACCCGAATTTCATGAAGGTCGACCGCGACTTCGTGTTCCTGCTGAACGCGTTCGACATCGAACCCGGCAGCGCGACGCCCAAGATCGCCACCATGCTCGACTTCAATTTGTGGTGCTGGAACAGCCGCATCTTCCCCGGCATCGATCCGTTCGTGGTGCGCAAGAACGACCGGGTGCGGATCCGGTTCGGCAATCTCACCATGACCAACCACCCGATCCACATGCACGGCTATGACTTCGAGGTCACCTGCACCGACGGCGGCTGGGTGCCGAAGTCGGCCAGGTGGCCCGAGGTATCGATCGACGTGGCGGTGGGGCAGATGCGCGCCTTCGAGTTTGATGCGATCTACCCGGGCGACTGGGCGATCCACTGCCACAAGTCTCATCACACGATGAATGCGATGGGACATGACGTGCCGACCATGATCGGCGTCGATCACCGCGGGGTGGTGGAGAAGATCCAGAAGCTGGTGCCCGACTACATGGTGATGGGCGAACGCGGCATGTACGACATGAAAGAGATGGAGATGCCGATCCCCGACAACACGGTGCCGATGATGACCGGCACCGGTCCCTTCGGGCCGATCGGCATGGGCGGCATGTTCACGGTGCTCAAGGTGCACGACGACGTGAAGCCCGGCGACTACCGCGACCCGGGTTGGTACAAGCACCCGCCAGGCACGGTGGCCTACGAGTACCAGGGCGTGCTGCCGGAACCGGCGCGCGCCGCGCAGCCTTCCGCCACGGGGACAACCCTGAAGGCGCGCAAGCCGGGTGGCGCAAGCGGCCATGGTGGCCACTGACCCCCTGATCCCAACGACCCCACAGTCCCGGATGGCCCTTGCCCTGGAGTTCCACATGAAGATCGCAACCGCCATTGTGTCGCTCACCCTTGTTCTGGCCGCCTCATCGGCCGGGGCGCACGGCACCGACTCTCACGAGAGCCGCAGTCCGAACCTGGATCCTGTGACGACGCCGTTCGGCAAGACAGGGGATCCGAAGAAGGTCACTCGCACGGTGCAGGTCGATATGGCCGACACGATGCGCTTCTCGCCGGCTGCGCTCACCGTACGTCAGGGCGACACCATCCGCTTCGTCGTGCGCAACCAGGGCAAGGTGTTGCACGAGATGGTGATCGGCACCGATGAGGAGTTGAAGTCGCATGCCGACATGATGCGCAAGCATCCGACGATGGAGCACGACGCGCCGTACATGGCGCACGTGGCGACCGGCAAGCGCGGCGAGATGGTGTGGCAGTTCACCGAGGTGGGCGAATTCAAGTTCGCCTGCCTGATCCCCGGCCACTTCGAGGCCGGCATGGTCGGCACGATCAAGGTGTTACCGCGCTAGCGCCGGGCGATGGCGATGACCGACAGTCCCGACTACCGGCCGCCACTGAGACTGCACGCGCTCACCGGCTGGTACGACCGGCTCGCGGAGTGGACCGCCGCGGCGAGCTTCCTGCAGGAAGAGCTTGCCGCGCACGCGGCGCCCATGCGGCCGCAGTTGGTGCTCGATGTCGGCAGCGGGACCGGCAATTTGTCGGCGGCGCTGGCTGCCGCTCTGCCGCGGGCGCGCATCGTCGCAGTCGACCCCGATGCACGCGCGCTCGGGCTGGCGCGCGAGAAGTACGCCGGCGCGCTGCCGCAGGTGCAGTGGCTGGCCGGGTATGCGCAGCGCCTGCCGGCGTCCTTGCAGGAGGTGGAGCTCACCGCCTCCTGCCTCGTGTTCCACCACCTCGATCCGACGGTCAAGCGCGCTGCGCTGAAAGAGATGCATCGCGTGCTGCGGCCGGGCGGCCGGGCATTGATCGCCGACTTCGACCGGCCCACGACCGCGCTCAAGCGCCTGCTGTTCAACAGCGTCCGGCTGCTCGATGGCGCGGTCAATACGGCCGCGCATGCCGACGGCACGTTCACCGACGTGCTGCGCGCCTCGCCCTTCGCGCGGGTGGAGCGGGTGGCGACCTACGAGGTGCCGATCGGCACGGTGGGGATGTGGGAACTGGTGCGCCACTGATTTGCCACGCATTGCACCTTTGGAATGGAAGTGACGATGAACACGCAACGAAGAGATCTGATGCGCGCCGCGGCCGCGGCCGTTTCCGCAGCACTGGCGCCGCGACTGGCGGCGGCCGACGCGCCCACCGTCGAAGTCTGGAAGAGCCCGACCTGCGGCTGCTGCGGCAAGTGGATCGACCACCTGAAGGCGAACGGCTTCGTGGTCGTCGCGCACGACGTCGGCAACCTGGCCGGCTGGCGCGAGCGGCAAGGCATGCCTTCCAAGTACGCGAGCTGCCACACGGCGCGCGTCGGCGGCTACACGCTCGAGGGCCACGTGCCCGCCGCCGACATCAGCCGCCTGCTCGGCGAGCGGCCGCAGGCGGTGGGCCTGGCCGTGCCCGCCATGCCGACCGGCTCGCCCGGCATGGAGGTCGACGACATCCGCGACGCCTACGACGTGCTGCTCGTGCTGAAGGACGGCGGCGCGCGTCGCTTCAGCCGCTATCCGGCGGCCGGCGGCGGCCGGTCGTAAGTCGCGCGCTGCAACCCTCCGACGAAAGGACGACCGATGAAGACTCCCTTGCTTGCGGTCGCCGCTGCCGCGGCGACGCTGCTGGCGGCCGCGCCGCTGAGCGCCGCCGATCCGCGTGTGGCGCACTCGTCGCATGGCGACCTGTCGCAGGAAATCGACCGCAGCGGGCCGGTCGCCGACCTGAGCAGCGGCGAGGTCCGCAAGATCGATCGTGATCAACGCAAGATCACGTTGCGCCACGGCGAGATCAAGAACCTGGAGATGCCACCGATGACGATGGTGTTCCAGGTAGCGGATCCGGCGTGGCTCGAGCAGTTCAAGGTCGGCGACAAGGTGGCATTTCGTGCTGCAAGTATCAACGGCGCGATCACGCTCACCGAGTTGAAGCCGGCGCCGTGAGTGTGCCGCCATGGTCCGCCGACCGCCTTCGCGCGACATGCGTCGCGAGCAGCGGATTGCCGTGGCCGGCCTGGTGGTCATGCTGGCCATCGCCGGCTCGATTGTCGGGCTGGCGTGGAAACAGTTGCCCTCGGTGCCGTCGCTGCACGACCCGGAGCGCGTCCTGCGCGGCGCCCGAATCTACGCGCAGTACTGCGCGCAGTGTCACGGCGCTCGCCTTGAAGGGCAGCCCGACTGGCGCACTCGCCGAGCGGACGGCGGCTGGCCGGCGCCGCCGCACGACGACAGCGGGCACACGTGGCACCACGCCAATCGGACGCTGTTCAACATCGTTCGCGCGGGTAGCCCGGCGGCGGCTGGAATGCCGGGCGCGATGCCGGCCTTCGGCGAGGTGCTGACCGACGATCAGATCTGGGCCGTACTGGCCTTCATTCAGAGCCAGTGGTCCGAGCGCACACGCCGTGCGCAGCAGGAAATCGACCGCAGCGCCGCCGGTAGACGACCTTGAACACGTATGCGACGCGCAGGCGTGCCGGCCGGGTCACGGGGCGCCGATGAGAACCGAGCGGTAGACCCAGGGAGGGTGTGATGAAGTTGTCGTGGCGGGCCCCGGGTCCGCCGCAAGAAGAGTCGCCGACCGCCGCGCCGGCGCTGCCGGCGTTCGTGTGGACGCTTGCCATCCGCGGCTCGATGGCGGCGCTGCTGGCGGTGGCGCTGTTCCACGAGAGCTGCGCACTGGCGGCGGCGGCGATCCTGGCCGTCGGCAGCTTCTACGACACGATGGATCGGCGCGCCGGCGCGCTCGATCCGTTCCGCATCGCCTCACGCTGCCTGCTGGTGGTGGTGGCCGCCCTGCTGCTGCTCGCCTGGTCACTGGCGTGCTGGCCGTTCGATCTGATGCCGGTGGTCAGTCCGCACCTGGCGGCCGCGGCCCACCGGCCGATCACGCCGCTGGGCGTGCTGTTGGTGGCGTCGACCGCGGTGCTGATGGCCGGGCGCTCGCTGTCGCCCGTCGGCGTCTCGGGCGCCTGCGCTCGTGCCCGCCATCGCAACCGCGTTCACGGCAGCGACCGCGCTGCTTCTTCTTCTCCTGGCGGTCCGGCTGAGCCGGTTCGCCAACTGCGTGCTGAACAATGAACTCGATCCCCATTCCTGACCGCACTCCGACCGGCACCCCGACCGGCACCCCGGTCGCGCGATCCGCGGGTCGCTGGCGCGCCCTGCTGGCGCTCGTGTTGTACGCCTCCGCGTCCGGGCTCATGGCGCAGACCGCGCCGCTCGGTGCCGATGTCGAGTCCTTGCTCGCCCACGCACGACAGGTCAACCCGGAGTACGCGTCGATGCGTGCCGAATCGGTGGCCGCGCAAGAGCGCGTCTACCCGGCCGGCGCGCTGGCTGATCCGATGTTCACTACCGAGTTGCGCGAAATCACCAACGGCGGCGAAAGCAGCGCCTCGGTGCTGCCGGGCCGCGTGGGCAGCACCCGCTACATCGTCACCCAGTCGCTGCCCTGGTGGGGCAAGCGCGAGCTGAGGCGCGACGTGGCGAGCGCCGGTGCGGTCGAGGCGCAGGCGCGAGCCTCGCTCGCGTGGACCGAGATCGCGATGCGGATCAAGACCGCGCATGCACAGCGCTACCAGGTGTACGAGAGCATCCGGTTGACCGAGGAGGTGGCCGAACTGCTCAGCCGGCTGGAGGCGGTGTCGCGCTCGCGCTATTCGAACGGGCTGGCGCCGCAGGCCGACGTGATCCGTGCGCAGACCGAGCGCACCATGGTGCAGAGCGAACTGCTGGCGATGCGGGCCGAGTCGCGCACCGCGGCTGCGCAGATGAACGCGCTGCTGGCGCGCGCGCCGGATGCCCCGCTCGCGCAGCCGCAGCGGCTGCCGGCACTGCCCTCGGACGAGCGGCTGCGGTACGCGAACCTGACCGAGCGGCTGCGCGAGGCCAGCCCGGAGTTGGCGGTCGAGGCGGCACGCCGCACCGGCGCCGAACGCTACCGCGACCTCACCTACCGCAACCGCTATCCCGACTTGTCGGTCAGCGTGGCGCCGATCCAGATGCGCAACCGGATCGCCGACTGGGAACTGATGTTCGAGGTGAACATCCCGCTGCAGCAGAAGAGTCGCCGGCACCAGGAGCGCGAGGCCGAGGCGATGGTCGAGGCGGCCGGCGCACGGATCAGCGCGGCCGAGCAACGGCTGCGCGGCGAACTCGGTGCGCGGCTGGCGGCGCTGCAGGCGGCGCGCGACACGGAGGCGCTGGTCGTCAGCGGCCTGCAGCCGCAGGCGCGGGCCACGCTGGATGCGGCGCTGGCTGCCTACGAAACGGGGCGCGTGGACTTCGCCACGCTGCTCGAAGCCCAGCGGCAACTGCGGCAGGCACGCCTGGCGGCGATCCGGGCGCAGGCCGATGCCCGCATGCGGCTGGCGGAAATCGAACGGTTGATTGGAGAGCAGCTATGAGCAGTTTTCAGCGCACAGCGGTCGGGCTGGCACTGGCCGCCGTACTGGCGGCCGGACTCGGCGGTGGCTTTTGGTTGGGCCGCGGCAGCCAGGGCCCGGGGCACGGCGCGGCCGCGGCCGCCGCCGCGACGCCCGCCAAGGGCGAACGCCGGATCCTGTACTACCGCAATCCGATGGGGCTGCCGGACAAGTCGGATACCCCGAAGAAGGACCCGATGGGGATGGACTACATCCCCGTGTACGAGGGCGAGGAACCGGCACCGGCCGGCAGCGAGGGCGCCAACGTCGTGAAGATGAGCGCCGACCGCGTGCAGAAGCTGGGCGTGCGCGTGGCGGCCGCGGAGGCGCGCGTGATCGATCGCGTGGTACGCGCGGTCGGCCGGGTCGAGGTCGATGAGCGGCGCATCACCACCATCTCGCCGAAGTTCGAGGGCTGGATCGAGCGGTTGCACGTGAATACCACCGGGCAGAGCGTTGCGCCCGGCCAGCCGCTGTTCGAGGTGTACAGCCCGGAACTGGTGTCGGCGCAGCGCGAGTACGCGATCGCGATGCAGGGCGTGGCGAACGTCAAGGGCGGCAGCGACGACGTGCAGGCAAGCATGCGGCGCCTGGCGGAGTCGACGCTCGCGCGGCTGAAGAACTGGGACATCTCGGAGGAGCAGGTGCGCGAACTGGCGGGCGGCCAGGCGGCGCGCCGCACGCTGACCTTCAGGGCGCCGGCCGGCGGCGTGGTGACCGACAAGAAGGCGGTACAGGGCATGCGATTCATGCCGGGCGAGATGCTCTACCAGATTGCCGATCTGTCGTCGGTCTGGGTGCTGGCCGATGTGTCCGAGCAGGACCTCGCCGCGATGCGGCCCGGCACGCGCGCGCAACTGCGGGTGGCGGCGTATCCGTCCCGCAGCTTCGACGCCCGCGTGACCTTCGTCTACCCGACGCTGAACGCCGAGACGCGCACGGTGCCGGTGCGGCTCGAACTGCCCAACCCTGGCGGCCTGTTGAAGCCGGCGATGTTCGGCCAGGTGGAGTTCGCGATCGCCACCCGTGAGTCGGGCGTGACCGTGCCGACCTCGGCGGTGATCGACAGCGGCACGCGCCAGATCGTGCTGGTGCAACAGGAGGTCGGCCGGTTCGAGCCGCGCGAGGTGAAGCTTGGGCAGGCGGGCCGCAACTACGTCGAGGTGCTCGACGGCGTGCGCGCCGGCGAGTCGGTGGTGGTATCAGCAAACTTCCTGATCGACGCCGAAAGCAATCTGAAGGCTGCTCTGGGCGGGCTGGGTCATTCAGCGCACGGCGCGGCGCCGGCCGGCAGCACGCCCGCTGCCGAGGCCGGCAAGCCGCCAGCGGTGTCGCACCGGGCCGACGGCACGGTCGAGGCGGTCGATGCTGGCAGGAAGCAGGTGACGCTGGCGCACGGCCCGGTGGCGACGCTCAAATGGCCCGCGATGACGATGGCGTTCGCGGTAGCCAACAGCGGGCTGCTCGACGGCGTGAGCGCCGGGCAGCCGGTAGCGTTCGAGTTCGTCGAGCGCCAGTCCGGCGAGTGGCTGATCGTGAAGCTCGAGCGGCGCGGGGCACCGGTGAAGGGCGATGCCGCGACCAAGGCAGGCGGTGCCGCCGGCGGCCACAGCGGCCACTGAGCGGAGATCACCATGCTTTCGAAGATCATCGACTGGTCGGCCCGCAACGTCTTCTTCGTCCTGCTCGGCACGCTCGCCGTGGTCATCGGCGGTGTGCTGGCGGTGCTGCGCACGCCGCTGGACGCGCTGCCCGACCTGTCGGACGTTCAGGTCATCGTCTACACCGAGGTGCCGGGCCGCTCGCCGCAGGTCGTTGAGGACCAGGTCACCTATCCGCTCACGACCTCGATGCTGGCGGTGCCCAAGTCAAAGGTCGTGCGCGGCTTCTCGTTCTTCGGCGCGTCATTCGTCTACATCATCTTCGAGGACGGCACCGACGTGTACTGGGCGCGCTCGCGCGTCATCGAGTACCTGAACTTCGCCGCGGGGCGCCTGCCGGCAGGCATCACGCCGCAGATCGGCCCCGACGCCACTGGCGTCGGTTGGGTCTACCAGTACGCGGTGGTCGGCGCCAACCACACGCTGGCCGAACTGCGCACGCTGCAGGACTGGTACATCCGCTACCAGTTGACCAAGGCGCAGGGCGTGGCCGAGGTGGCCTCAGTCGGCGGCTTCGTTCAGCAGTACCAGGTGACGGTCGATCCGGTGCGGCTGCGCGCCTATGGCGTGAGCCTGATGGACGTGGCCAATGTGATCCGCGACTCGAACCGCGACGTCGGCGGCCGGGTGGTGGAACTGGCCGAACGCGAGTACATGGTGCGCGGCCAGGGCTACCTGCGCGGCAAGGAAGATCTGGAGATGCTGGTAGTCAAGGCCGCACGCGGCACGCCGGTGCTGATCCGCGACATCGCGCGCGTTGAAATGGCGCCCGACGAGCGACGCGGCCTGACCGAGCTGAACGGCGAAGGCGAGGTGGTCTCCGGCATCGCGATAGCGCGCTACGGCCAGAACGCGCTCGAGGTGATCCACAACCTGAAGGCGCGCGTGGCCGAGATCTCGGCCGGCCTGCCCGAGGGCGTGTCGGTGCAGACGGTGTACGACCGGTCGGATCTCATCCACCGCGCCATCAAGACGCTGCGCAACACGCTGATCGAGGAGGCGATCATCGTCGCGGTGGTGTGCATCGTGTTCCTGCTGCATGTCAGGAGCGCGCTGGTGGCGATCCTGATGCTGCCGGTGGGGGTGCTGATCGCCTTCATCGCGATGCGCCTGCTCGGCATGAACTCCAACATCATGAGCCTGGGCGGCATCGCGATCGCGATCGGCGCGATGATCGATGCCGCCATCGTGATGATCGAGAACGCGCACAAGCACCTGGAGCGGCTCGGTGAGAAGGCGTCCGATCTCGAAGCGCGGGCGGCGGCGATGATCGCGGCCTGCAAGGAGGTCGGCCCGGCGCTGTTCTTCTCGCTGTTGATCATCACCGTCAGCTTCCTGCCCGTCTTCACGCTGGAGGCGCAGGAGGGGCGGCTGTTCGCGCCGCTGGCCTGGACCAAGACCTTCGCGATGGCCGGCGCCTCGCTGCTGTCGGTCACGCTGGTGCCGGTCCTGATGATGCTGTTCATCCGTGGCCGCATCCTGCCCGAGTCGAAGAACCCGGTGAACCGTTTCCTGATCTGGATCTACCGGCCCGTGATCGCCGGCGTGATGCGGTGGAAGGTGGCGACCATCGTTGCGGCCGTGTTCGCGCTGGCGCTGACCTGGTTCCCGGCCTCGCGGATTGGCTCGGAGTTCATGCCGACGCTGAACGAGGGCACGCTGCTGTACATGCCGGCGTCGCTGCCGGCGATGTCGGTGACCAAGGCAGCCGAGCTGCTTCAGACGCAGAACAAGATCATCAAGAGCTTCCCCGAGGTGGAGTCGGTGTTCGGCAAGGCCGGCCGTGCCAACACCGCCACCGACCCGGCACCGCTGGAGATGTTCGAGACGGTGATCAACCTGAAGCCCGAGAGCGAGTGGCGCAAGGGTCTGACGATCGACGCGCTGATCGCCGAACTGGACCAGGCGCTGCAGTTCCCGGGCGTGGCCAACGCCTGGACCATGCCGATCAAGGCGCGCATCGACATGCTGTCCACCGGCATCCGCACGCCGATCGGCATCAAGGTGTTCGGCAAGGACCTGGCCGAGATGGAGCGCGTGGCGCGTCAGGTCGAGCAAGTGGTGCGCGCGGTGCCCGGCACCACGAGCGCGTTCGCCGAGCGGCTGACCGGCGGCCTATACATCAACATCATCCCAGACCGGTTCGCGCTGGCCCGCTACGGACTGAGCGTGGGAGCGCTGCAAGACGTGGTGGCCGGGGCGCTGGGCGGCGAGATGGTCACCACCACGGTCGAAGGCCGCGAGCGCTTTGCCGTGATCGTGCGCTATCCGCGCGAACTGCGCGCGAGCGTTGACCAGATCGCGCGCGAGGTGCTGGTAACAACGCCGGGGATGAGCGGAACACCGGGCGCGATGATCCCGCTTGGGCAGCTGGCGCGGGTGGAAGTGGCGCAAGGCGCACCGGCCATCCGTACCGAGAACGCGCTGCTGTCGGCCTACATCTACGTCGACATCCGCGACCGCGACATCGGCGGCTACGTGCGCGATGCCCAGCGCGCGGTGCGCGAGCAGGTGACCTTCCCGCCCGGATACTACGTGACCTGGAGCGGGCAGTTCGAAGCAATGGAACGCGCGATCGAGCGAATGAAACTGGTGGTCCCGCTGACGCTGGCGGTAATCTTCCTGCTGCTGTACATGAACTTCAGGCGCGTCACCGAGACGCTGATCGTGATGCTGTCGGTGCCGTTCGCGCTGGTGGGCGGGGTGTGGCTGATGTGGCTGCTCGGCTACAACATGAGCGTGGCGGTGGCCGTCGGCTTCATTGCACTGGCCGGCGTGGCCGCCGAGACCGGGGTAGTCATGCTGATCTACCTCGACCATGCCTGGCGCGACATCCAGGCACGCCGTGCCGCCGAAGGCGGTGAACCGAGTGTCGCGGACCTGTACGAGGCGATCATGCATGGCGCCGTCGAGCGGGTGCGGCCGAAGATGATGACGGTGGTAGCGATCATGGCCGGCCTGCTGCCGATCATGTGGGGCACGGGTACCGGCTCGGAGGTGATGAGGCGCATCGCCACCCCCATGGTGGGCGGAATGGTCTCGTCGACCGTGCTGACGCTGGTCGTGATCCCGGCCATCTACGGGCTCATCATGCAGCGGCGGCTGACGAGGCAGAAACGCCGTCCAGTTCCGACCGGACAGGCGCTGCCGACCGCGCAACCGGCCTGAATGATGAAGTCGCAGGCGCATCGAATCAGATCACCGCCGGCGGCGCGGGCGGCTCGGCGCCCGTGCGGTCTCCAGTGAGCGAGGTTGCGCGCGAGCAAGCGACGCAGGGCACGGTCATCCGCGGCTCACCTGCCTGTCATGTCGGTGGCCGTACCGTGCCGTTGGGGGGCGAGCGCGGGAAACCGCGCGCGCCGTCCCAGCCCGACGGCAATCCGCGGGCTGAACAAACCCGAGGAGGACCTGCATGAAACTCATCTCGACGCTCGCCGCAGCCGCCGCGCTGACACTGTTGGCTGCCTGCAGCACCACGCCGTCGATCAGCGACGTGCCGGCGGCGGTCGGTGTTGCCAAGACCGCCGCCGATCACCAGCGCCTGGCCGAGTACTTCGACGCCAAGGCCAGTGCCTATGACGCAGAGGCGGCGGAACACGGCCGCCTCGCGCTCCAGTACCAGCAGCGTGTCCGCCCCGACAGCGCTGCCTTCCAGAGTGGTGCTGGACGCTTGCCTTCGGAGATCGATCCGCGCACGTTCGCGCTGCGTTCGCAGGCGGGACCGGCGATGGCCGCGCACTGCCGCGACCTGCAAACACAGTTTGCGGGCGCCGCCGGCTCGGCGCGCGCACTGGCGAAGGCCCATCGCGAGCTGGCGACGTCGGCGCCGCCATCAGCCCGTTGAGCAGCGATGCGGGCATGCGTCGCGTCCGCGCTCATCGCGCGAACGGCGTGGCCGCGCTGCGAAAGCGCACGGCGGCTTTGCGGGCAGTCATCCGTGCAGCGACCCGCGAGGCGCAACACGACGCGGCGGCAACGTCATCGGCGCGATCCGGCCCGCATCGGCCGCCGAGCCGCCGCCGCTGGACGTCGACGAGCATGAGCTGATCAACGGCCCGCGATGGCGAACCGCAGCACGCAGTTTTTCGACGCGCAGTTCGCGCGCCAGATCGAGCGCGCCGACTACGCGCTCAATCCGTTCGAGCGGCGGGCGCTCGGCTTCGTGGGCAAGCGGATGCTCGACCTCGGCTGCGGCCTCGGCAACCTTGCGCTCGCCGCCGCGCGGCGCGGCGCGCAGGTGACCGCGTTGGATGCCTGCCCGCTGGCGATCGCCGACCTGAAGCGGCGCGCCGCGGCCGAGGGGCTTGCCATCGATGCCGAAGCCGATGACCTGGCGGACTGGCGTGCGCAGGCGCAGGCGCAGTACGACACCGTCGCGTCGATCGGACTGCTGATGTTCTTCTCGTGCGCGCAGGCGCAGTCCGTGCTGCGGCAGCTGGTACTCGCAACCGAACCGGGCGGCGTGCTGATCCTCAACGTGCTGATTGAAGGCACGACTTACCGGCAGATGTTCGATCCGCAGCAGCACTGCCTGCTCGATCCGCACACGGTGATGGGTGAGATCGCAGGCTGGAACGTGCACGATCTGGCGGTCGAGGACTTCCCGGCGGGCGGGAGCGAGTTCAAGCGCTTCCTCACCGTGATCGCACGGCGCCCGCCGCGCGGAGGTTGTCTCAGCTTGCCAGCGACGCAATTTCGGCAAGGCTCCAAACCCGATCGGAGACCCCGGCTGCCATCGCGGGCGTCACGCGGAGCGACTTGTGAATCCGCGCGAAGTTGTAGTGCATGTAGTGCAGCGCCAACGCGTGCTCCAGGTTCTCGACCTTCTTGCTGAACCCGTTGGTCAGCCGCGCGAAGCGGCGCATCGACATCCGCGTCTTCAGGTTCTGGCGCTCGCCGAAGCTCGTGGAGCCATGGCACTCGTCCGCGTTGCCCTGCACCGTGCCCTTGGTCGTGCCGCAGCACTCGCCTGCACTGTCGCGCCGCTCGTTGCCGGATCCCTCGGTGGCACCGTAGAGCTTCACCAGGATCGCGTAGTCGATCTCGGAGCCGAGCGCGTCTTCAACCGCGTTGACGTAGAGCTTGAGACCATCCGTCGTCAGTTGCACCCGGCCCGCCAGTCGCGCCGCCAGATCGGCGACGAACGCCTTGGCATAGTCGGCGTTGCGCAGACCGACCAGCCACGACGGCACGAGCTTGCTGTCGGCGTCGATTGCCGTCCACGTCCACACGTCGCCATAGCCGAGCACGCCCGCCTTCTCTGGCGCGACGTTCTCCTGCTTCGCGTAGCAGAAGGACCAGATTTCATCGCACTGAATGCGCTTGCACCGCAAGTCGCGCAGGTTCTTGTCTTGGTACTCGGCGCAGGTGGTGCCGACATCGACTAGCAACTTGGTCACCGTGTTGATCGACACGTCGACCCTCCGCGACGTGGCGCGCATCGAGCTGCCTTCGACGAGACAGGAGAGGATGCGAGCGCGGTCGTCGATACTGAGGCGATACATACTGACCACAATGCTTGTCTAGCCAATGTCCGTCAAGCATTTTGGTCAGTTTGCGATTTTGCGAAAATGCGAAGATCATCCCCGCCTATGGAGACCAACACGTTCAAGACGCCGGGGCAACTTATTGATGCGCTACTGGAGGAGAAGGGCTGGACTCAGCGCGTTCTTGCGGTGGTTCTCGGAATCAGCGAGTCGGCGCTCAACAAGATCGTCTCCGGCAAGCAATCCCTCTCGGCCGAGTTGGCACTTGCGCTTGAAGAGGTGTTCGGTGTCGAGGCGAACAGGTTCCTGGACCTTCAAGCGGCATTCGACCTTGCCCGCGCCAAGCTCGTTGTGCGGCCAGATCCTGGGCGCGCAACGCGAGCACAGATTTTTGGCGGCCTGCCCATCGCGGACATGATCAAGCGCGGCTGGCTCGACGCTCCGGACATCCGAAACGTGGCGCAAGTCGAACGTGCTCTGACGAAGTTCTTCCGCGTCGAGAACGTTGAGGACATTGAAGTCCTGCCGCATGCCGCCAAGAAAACCGCCGTGGCGGCGGACACGACCCCTGCGCAGCTCGCTTGGCTGTACCGGGTACGCCAAATCGCGTCAGAAATGATGGTCGGTCAGTTCTCGCCGTTTGGCGTGCGCCGCGCGATCGAGCAGCTAAGGACGCTGACGCGCGCCGCCGAAGAAGCCCGCAAAGTGCCTCGCATCCTTGCCGAGGCCGGCGTTCGGTATGTCCTCGTTGAGTCTCTGCCGGGGGCGAAGATCGATGGCGTCTGCTTCTGGCTAACCGACGACGCGCCAGTGATTGGCATGTCGTTGCGATTCGATCGCATCGACAACTTCTGGTTTGTTCTCCGCCACGAGTTGGAGCATGTCTTGCAGGGGCACGGCAAAGCGCAAGTCGTCATCGACGCAGAGTTGGAAGGTGAGCGCGCGGGCGCAGGTCCGACCGTGGCCGAAGATGAGCGCATTGCAAATCTTGCTGCTGCTGACTTTTGCATCCCGGCCAAGACGATGGACGGCTTCATCGCTAGGAAGGCACCTTTCTTCGCCGAGCGTGACATCTTGGGCATGGCGGCCACGCTCAAGGTTCATCCTGGCCTAGTTGCCGGGCAGCTACGAAACAGAACCGGCCGGTACGACCGGTTCACAAATCATCTTGTGAAGATTCGCGACATCGTCGCGCCGAGCGCGGTGGTCGATGGTTGGGGCGATGTCGCTCCAGTCGGTGCGTGAGGACGTGATGACCAAGAACCAGGAAATGCAAGCGTTGATGCGCCTCTATCGGGAACAGGCCGGGCAACAGTCAGTCTCGATGCATGACGTAGCGAAGTTCGCCGTCAGCAAGGGCTGGCCTCTCCCAAAGCCGAAGAGCGCGCTCGATAGGCTCGCAGCGCAATTCTCCGCAGCGGCGCGGGAGGAGGTTCGAAGGGATGAGGTCAGCGGCCGGCCGTACCGCGCGAACCTCGCCGTGGTCGAGTGGCACGGGAACCAACAACTGACGCTTTGGACCGACATTGACGAGGCGCCACGCCACGTCGCGCAGAAGGCGTTCGTCCAGAGACGCGAGCAGATGGTTGGCGACGCCGTTCAGTTGACCTTCGACGTGATGCATTGGAACCGCGTCAACGAAGGCGAAGACCCGATCGTCATGCCGATGGACTTCGAACCGGACGTGCAATGGCGCATCAACGCGCCGGGCGACGACGAGAAGGCCGCCTAGCCCTTCTTCCATCGCGCCTGGGCCGCTGTTCGCGCGATCTGCGATCGTTGAGCAGAGGTAAGGCGCTTCGCTCTCGCGGGTCCGCCCTTGCGGCCCGCCTTCGCTGCGCGGACTACCGTCGATCGCGCGTTGATCGGCGATGCATCGCCAACGGTTTCTGCGACGATCAGACGAGCGAGTTGGCTGGGATCGCGGGGACGGGCTTGCGGCGGCACCCGCCTAGGCTACCGCGGTCCGCGGTGCCCCTCAAAATCAAACTGAGACACTACCGCCGAGCGCCGTCTGAGCCCACCGCGATGTCGGCGGGTCGGTGTGCGCGGACTTCGCGCAGGCGATCACATGCCGTCCGTCGTCAGCCGACGCGCTGCAGGCTGCTTGCAGTCGCGGCCACGGTCGTATCGAGCTTGCGCCCGCGCAAGCGCCAACTTGTCTTGTCAACAGGAAGTCAGCAGACCGTCATGTTCCACGACGTACCGTCCTCCACCGGGGCGCGTTGCTAGCACGCTGGTCGCACGGGTGTAAGAGGCAGGCGCGCGGCCACGCCCCACCACCTCATTCCTGTCCGTAGGAGGACGCGATGCCCCGCATGCCGTTACTGGTTCCGCTGTTTGCGTCGGTGCTGCTGCTGGCCGCGTGCAGCACCACCCCCGTGGTCACCGACGTGCCGGCCGCCCTGCAGGCGGCCAAGTCGCCGGCCGACCACCTGAAGCTTGCCGAGTACTTCGATACGAAGGCGGCCGCCTACGAAGCGGAGGCCGCCGAGCACGGCCGCCTCGCCGTCGCTTACCAGGGCGGACTGGGGGTCGGCGGACGCGCCGAAAAGGGGGCATCGATGGCGTCGCACTGCCGCTTCGCGCAGACGCAGTTCAGGAACGCGGCCGGCGAGGCCCGATCGCTGGCGCAGGCCCACCGCGACCTCGCCTCGTCCGCCCGATGAGGTCAGACAGAGCGGCCCGCAGGCCATGATCGCCGCGGCGCGGCGTCGGCCCGTGCTGTGGATCGCCGCGACGTTGGTCGCCGGCGCGCTGCCGCTGTGGGCCGCTGCCGCCGATCCGCAACTGCGCGCGTTGGACGACCGGCTGGCACAGCAGCAGCAGACGCTGCGCGCGGTTGAGGCAGCACGCGGCGAGGAGCGGCGCCAGAAGCTTGCCGAGCACATGCGGGCGATGAACGAAACGCTGGCGCAGCTGCAGCAGCTCAAACCGAGCGGCCGGATGAGTCTGGAGCAACTGCGCGATTGGATGAGCGAACACCAGCGACTGATGACGGTGCTGATGGGGCAGATGATGCAGGAGCACCATCTGCTTCAGGACTGCCCGCAGCGATAGCGGCGGCGCGCGTCCCGGTGCGCCGCGCGCAGCGGTCAGCGTGCCGGCGGCTGCCGCCGTGTTTGTGGCGCGGTGGGAGCGCCGTCACGACGGCAACCGGGGTGCGCATCGCGCGGCTCGCCGCGCCCTTCCGCATCACGACCGCCCGCCAACGATTTATTAACCGTCGTGCAATGTTCCCGTCATGTCGCGTGACTCAGACTGCAAGCGATGGTTGTGGCGCGGCAGTTGCCGCAACGCGACCGGTGCCGACCTGTCGTCTCTGTGATGGACCTGCTGAACAACTCCCACTCGACCGATGCGGCGTCCGGGCTCGCAAGTCCGTCGTCAGCGCGCAGTCGCAAGAACTTGCGGGCGGTACTGCTGATGCTCGTGCTCATCGGCGCCTTCTACCTGCTGCGCGAGCATTGGGAGCGCGTGAGCGGGCGCTGGGCATACCTGTTGCTTCTTGTCTGCCCGCTGGTCCATCTGTTCTGGCACGGCGGACACCGGCGCTGAGTCGCCGAGGACCGACCATGAATGAAATGACCTTCGAAGTGGACGGCATGACCTGTGGCGGCTGCGCGATCAGCGTGCAACGCGCGATCGAACGGCTTGCCAGCGTGCAGGAAGTCGTTGTGACCCGCGATCCCGGGCGTGTGGTCGTCCGCGCCGCCGATGTCGCTGCCGACCGTATTGAGAACGTCATCCGGCAAGCGGGCTACGCAGCGCGGCGCGCCTGATGACGGCGGATCCCGAACGCGCCGTCGTTGCCCGCCGCCGAGGTTGAAGATGGACAAGCCGACCGGCCACACGCATGACCATGGAGAGCCCGCGGACGGCGCGACGACCGCGAGTCCCCGTCACGCCGGACACGAGCCCCACGTGGCGCAGCACGCAGCAAGGCGCGACGCCCATCCCACGGCTGCAGGCAGCGACCAGCCGGCCCCGCGCGCGGCCGTCTACACCTGCCCGATGCATCCGCAGGTTCGTCAGCCGGCGCCCGGCAACTGCCCGATCTGCGGCATGGCGCTGGAGCCCGAGCAACCCGCGCTCGACGACGGTCCGAACCCGGAACTGGCCGACTTCACCCGCCGTTTCGCGTGGACGCTGCCGCTGACGGTGGCCGTGGTGCTGCTGGCGATGGCAGGACACCGTCTCGGGTGGATCGATCCACGGGTGCAGAACTGGGTCGAGATGCTGCTCGCCGCGCCGGTTGTGTGGTGGGCTGGCTGGCCGTTCTTCGAGCGCTGGGCGCAGTCGCTGCGCAACGCCAGCCCCAACATGTGGACGCTGATCGGCACCGGCGTCGGCATCGCGTTCCTGTACAGCGCGGTGGCGACGGTGGCGCCGGGCCGCTTCCCCGCGTCGTTCGTGGTCGACGGGCGGGTGTCGGTCTACTTCGAGGCGGCGGTCGTCATCGTGTCGCTGACGCTGCTGGGGCAACTGCTGGAACTGCGCGCGCGTTCGGCCACCTCGGCGGCGATCAAGGCGCTGCTCGGCATGGCGCCGAAAATTGCTCGTCGGCTGCGCGATGACGGCAGCGAGGAAGACATCCCGCTGGCACAGGTGCATCTTGGCGACCGGCTGCGGGTGCGACCCGGCGAGAAGGTGCCGGTGGACGGCGTCGTGCTCGGCGGCCGCTCCAGCGTCGACGAGTCGATGCTGACCGGCGAGCCGGTGCCGGTCGAGAAGCAGCCGGGCGAGAGGCTCATCGGCGCCACCATCAACGGCAACGGCGCGATGGTGATGCGGGCCGAGAAGGTCGGCGCCGAGACGGTGCTGGCGCAGATCGTGCAGATGGTGGCGCAGGCAGCGCGTTCGCGCGCGCCGATGCAGCGGATGGCCGATCAGGTCTCCTACTGGTTCGTGATCGCCGTGGCACTGATTGCGGTGGCGACCTTCGTCGTGTGGGGGCTGTTTGGCCCCGAGCCGTCCTGGGTGTACGGCATCATCAACGCAATCGCGGTGCTGATCATCGCCTGTCCATGCGCACTGGGCCTGGCGACGCCGATGTCCGTGATGGTGGCCACCGGCCGCGGCGCGCAGTCCGGCGTGCTGTTCAAGGACGCCGAGGCAATCGAACACCTGCGCCGCATCGACACGCTGATCGTCGACAAGACCGGCACGCTGACGGTCGGCAAGCCAGCGTTCCGGCGGGTGATCGCGGCGCCCGGCTTCAGCGAGGAAGCGGTGCTGCGGATCGCGGCCAGCCTCGACGCCGGTTCGGAGCACCCGTTGGCCGAGGCCATCGTCGCCGAGGCCCGCCGCCGGGGACTGGCGCTCGCCAAGGCAGAGGAGTTCGAGTCTGGCTCCGGCATCGGGGTGCGCGGCCGCGTCGAGGGCGCCCCGGTCGCATTGGGGAACACCGCCCTGATGCAGCAGCAAGGGCTGGACACCGGGCCGCTGTCGCCGGAGGCCGAGGCGCTGCGGGCGGCCGGCGCGAGCGTGGTCTTCGTGGCCTTCAACGGCCGGCTCGCGGGGCTCATCGCGGTGGCCGATCCGATCAAGGAGTCCACGCCCGAGGCGCTGCGTGCCCTGCAGGCGGCCGGCATCCGCGTCGTGATGGCCACCGGCGACGGCCTCACGACTGCGCAGGCGGTGGCGCGGCAACTCGGGATCGACGAGGTCCACGGCGAGGTGCGTCCGCAGCACAAGGCCGATCTGGTGGCCCGGTTGAAGACCGCGGGACGGCGGGTGGCGATGGCCGGCGACGGCATCAATGACGCGCCGGCGCTGGCCGCCGCCGATGTGGGCATCGCCATGGGAACCGGCACCGACGTGGCAATGGCGGCGGGCCACGTGACCCTCGTCAAGGGCGATCTGCGCGGCATCGCACGCGCTCGCCGGCTGTCGCAAGCGACCGTGGCCAACATGAAGCAGAACCTGTTGTTCGCATTCATCTACAACGCGATCGGCGTGCCGATCGCCGCCGGCGTGCTCTATCCCGCATTTGGCTTGCTGCTGTCGCCGCTGATCGCGGCGCTGGCGATGAGCCTGTCTTCTGTCAGCGTCGTGGGCAATGCGCTGCGCTTGCGAGCGAGTTGAGTCTTTCTTGAATGCCGCCCACCTGCTCCGGCAGGTCAGGCGGCGGGCGCCCCGATATCCTTAATCAGTGGAGGTCATCATGGACCGGCGATCGTTTCTCGGCCTGACCAGCGGCGCACTGCTCGCTGGCTGCGGTGGCGACAGCGGCATGCACGGCGGATCGATGGGAGCGGGCATGGCGACGTTGCCGCTGAACACGACGCCGCCGCTGCCTGAGGGTGCACCGCTGCGGCCACTCGCCCGGCTGGCGAATGCCAGCGCGCTGCCGGGGGTGTTCGAGGCGGCGCTGGCGGCCGCGCCGGTCGAGCTGCCGCTGGTCCCCGGTACGCGAACCACCTTCTGGGGGTACAACGGCAGCGTCCCGGGGCCGCTGATCGAGGCGCATGAGGGCGACCGCGTGCGCATTGATTTCACCAACGCGCTGCCTGGTCAGGACTCGACCGTGCACTGGCACGGGATGCCGGTGCCGGCAGCGCAGGACGGCAATCCGATGGATCCGGTCGCGCCCGGCGCCACGCGGCGCTACGAGTTCACGCTGCCGCCAGGGTCCGCCGCCTCGTACTGGTACCACCCGCATCCGCATCAGGTCACGCACGAGCAGGTGTTCCGCGGTCTGGCCGGGGTATTCCTGGTCAAGCCGCGCATCGATCCGTTGCCGGCCGACCTGCTCGATCTCGCGCTCGTGATCAGCGATCTGCGCCTCGATGCGGGCGGGCGCATCGCTCCCAACACCGGCATGGACTACGTGTTCGGCCGCGAAGGCGACGTGCTGCTGGTTAATGGCGACCGGCGACCGCTGCTGACGCGGCGCCAGGACGATCGCACCGGCTGCGGCTGTTCAACGCAACCAACGCCCGCTATCTGCGGCTGGCATTTGGCGCCACAGCGATGACGCTGATCGGCACCGACGGCGGGCTGCTGTCCTCGCCGGTGCCGAACCTCGCCGAGGTGCTGCTGGCGCCCGGCGAGCGCGCCGAAGTCGTGGTGAGCTTCAGCGCCGACACGGTGCTGCGGGCGCTGCCCTACGACCGAGGCTCGATGATGATGGGCGTGACCGGCGTGTCGCGCGCCGCCGATACGATCCTCGCAGTGCGGCTGCTGGGCGCACCGGTGGCGCCGGTCGTGCTGCCGCCGGTGCTGCGGGCAGTCCCCGCGTTGCCGCCGGCCGTGCGCAGCCAGCGCTTCGTGCTGGGACCGGACGGGATGATGGCCGGCATGGGCTCGATGACGCCGGGCGCGTTCACGATCAACGGACGCAGCTTTGATCCGGCCCGCATCGACGCGCTGATGACGGTCGGCGAAGCGGAAGCCTGGGAGGTATTCAATGCGACCGGGATGGATCATCCGTTCCACATCCACGGCACGCAGTTCCAGGTGGTCAGCCGTGAGCGCGCCGGCCAGTCGGCAGCGGCCGCGTTCCCGGCATGGAAGGACACCGTCAACGTCGCGCGCGGCGAGACGGTGCGGCTGCTGATGCGGCAGGACCAGCCGGGCCTGCGCATGTACCACTGCCACATCCTCGAGCATGAGGACCAGGGGATGATGGGCGTGCTGCAGGTCCGCTGAGGGCGGCGCTTCGGTTCAAGGTCGCGGCCCGCATCCGCGACCGGAGGCCTGCTTCGGCGGACAAGGTACCGAACCGTACGAGCAGAACACGCAGCAGTCGCCTGGCTTCGGCCGCAGCAGCGCGCCGCAGCCCGCGCATGGATAGAACCACTGGCAGGCGTCGGTCGGCATCGTTTCACGGCGCGCGTGTCCGCACGCGGGACAGGTGAGCGTCGACGCCAGGCGCGGTGCGTTCACGGTGGCGTTCACTTGTGAGCGACCAGTGCGGACGGATAGCCGGCGTCCCGCGTAGCGAGCATCAGTGCCTGCAGATCGGTCTTCCGGTCGTCGAAGGTCACGGTTGCCTGCCGTTTCTCGAAGCTCACGTCGGCGCGCACGACGCCGGGCACGTTCGACAGAGCCTTCCTGACGGTGATCGGGCAGACAGGGCAGTCCATCGACGGCACCGCAAGCGTCACGGTGCGCTCCGCTGCGGCGGCACCCGCCATCGAAGCGAGCAGAGTCAGGCAGACAAGCAGCTTCTTCATCGTTGCTTCCTTCAGTAGAACAAGGGCGCCAGATATGGGAACACGACGGCGGTCACGACGGCCAGCGCCACGAGGACGAACGCGATCTTGTAGCCGCGCCTGGCGGCCGGCGCTGCGCACGCCTGTCCAGGTTCGCATCGGTGCACCGGCCACCAGATGCGTCGCCCCGCCAGCAGCATGGCCGCCAGTGCAACCCCGACGAACAGCGGTCGATAGGGCTCAAGCACGGTGAGGGATCCGATCCATGCGCCGGAGAGCCCGACGCTGAGCAGCACCAGCGGACCGATGCAGCAGGCCGACGCCAGCAGACCCGCCAGCGACGCGGTCAGCAACGGTGCTGCAGCACGTGTGCGATGCGCAGGCGGCAGGTCGGGGAGGGGGTCAGCGGAGGGTTGCATCGATTAAGGTTAGGACCGTACATAAGTACGGAGTCAAGTGATGAGCGAGAAGACGGGCGACGACCTCACCATCGGCGCGCTGGCGCAGGCGGCACAGGTGGGAGTGGAAACGATCCGCTTCTATCAGCGCAGCGGACTGTTGCGGGCGCCTGCGCGGCCGAGGGGCGGGATTCGCCGCTATCAGGCGGCGGATCTGGCCCGCGTGCGGTTCATCAAGTCGGCGCAGCGGCTGGGATTCAGCCTGCTGGAAGTCGCCGAACTGCTGACCCTCGAAGACGGCACGCAATGTCGGGTCGCGCGCGGCTTGGCCGAGCGCAAGCTCGACGAAGTGCGGGTCAAGCTTGCCGCGCTGCGCCGAATAGAGTCGGCATTGCGCGCGCTGGTCGAACAATGCCGCTCGGCGCGCGGCACCGTCACCTGCCCGCTGATCTCGTCGCTGCACACAGGAACCCAAGCGGTAACCGGCAGAGATGACTGATGCGTAATCCTGCCGTCAGTGCGTCAACCAACCGATTTCACTCACTGATGGGAGCAACCATGAAATCGCGCACCATCCTTTTCTAGCTGACCGCCGCCGCGGCGCTGGCACGGCCGACGCTAGCCAACGCGCAGGTGTTCGTCGACGTCGACAGTGAAGCCGGCTTCGTCCTGCAGAACCCGGCGCCCGCCACGGTGCAACCCACGACTGAGCGCGCGCAGCCCGCCGTCAATGCCGCCAAGCTCACGGGCGTCGGGTGGCGCGAAACGCGCGGCAACGCCGGCTGGGCGTTCGCCGGCCATCAGTACGCACTGCGTGACGGCAAGTGGGTGTGCGTCGACGGCATTGATCACAGCACGCGTGCTGACTCGGCGCCAGTGGATCAGTCACCGTACAGCGGCGGCTGATCCCGTCGCGCCTGCCACACGTTGACTGTTCGAGCGGCCGGTCAGCGTCGGCTCCTTGTACTCGCCGTCCGCAAAGTCGAATTTTTCTCGGCTCGGAGTTGTCTACAGGTTCGGCACGTGCTCTGGCGCCAATGTGTTGCGCGCGCCGCGATTGGACTTGTCGTGCGCACGGGCCGCTGCGTCAGCGATCGCCTCCATGGCGGTCCACACCTGCGCCGGGTGATCGTAGTGCACCCCTTGCGACACTTCGGATGACCGTTGGCGCCGGTGTTTGAGAGCGCCAATCTGCCGGGCCCTGGCCGGCTGAATAGTGATATTCACCAGGTCTGGCCTGGTGTCGCATCAATGCAGACGAAGAAGTGCTGCCCCTGTACGCGGACGCGGGCGCACACGAGTACGTAGCGCCATGCGACTGCAGGCGATCAGGGTCGAGATGGAGCACCAACCCGAATGTGATGTCGGCTGGCAGATGCGGGTCATGGAGTTGGTCGGCTTTCGGCATCCGGTGTGCAGTCGGATCCGGATACGCCGGTGGACCGCTACGTTGCCGCGTGAGGGGCGCAACGGCAACAGCCGCGTGTGGAGTAGCTGAGTTGTGACGAATTCGTCATCCCTGCCTCAGCGTCGCGTCGGGTACGCGCATCTAGCTTCGCAGGCGAGCGGCGGCCGGCCGCGCTTCGTCAGCTCGCGGTAGGCGCTCAATGGAGGCCTGCTGAACCTGCTCAAGCTCGTTCGCGGTTCTGCGGCGCTCGGAAGCACGAACGCAGCAACTGCCCAACCCGCGGACCGCAACTCGATCGACTGGCAACAGGTTTTTGCACCGCTGGACCTGATGCTCCCGGAGGCCAGCTGGATCACGGCACACATGGCGAATGCCCACAACGGCGTGCCGTCGTTCGGGGGCGGCGTCGACCGGACGGTACGGCTCGGGCTCGACACGCGGCGAGTCGACGTCACTCAGGACGAGGTCGTGCGGTTTGTCGCCGGTAATCGCGCGGTCGACTGGCGCGTCGCGACCGATTCGCTGACACCGATCGAGCCTTCCCGGCTTGCCCCGGCGGGCTTTGCAGCAGCCAGCAATCCGACCATCCACCTCGCGCCGAACGCGCTGTACGCGGGCAGCTGAATTCTGGCGGCATGTGGACCGACGGGCCGCGCGTGCGGCCCGTTGCCATATTGAGACCAGGTTCGATCGGCGCCCTGCGCGCCAACTTGACCGAGCTCGAATCGGCCGTGCATCCGTCGTCGATGTAATCCCGGCGCCATCGGTGCGACGCGGCGGGCGATCCACGATTGAGTGCATGCAGACCGAAGCCCCGATCAAGGAATTCCGCGACGCGCACTGCGCCACGGCCGACGCCGAACACGGCGACGTGTGCTCATGCCGACTGCTGTGCGCGGCCGCCCACGCGAGCGGTAACGCAGTTACGTTCAGCTACTGCGCCCGCTTCCTGTCGCGCCGCTGGTCGTTGCGCTGCGACCATGGTGGTGCGGCGGTGACGACCTGGACTCCCGAGTGGCGCGCGGCCGAGCCGCTGACCGGGGCCGACGCGATCCTCCTGTCCAACGCCTGAGAGCCCCGACGCCGTGCAACGCCCCCGCTTGAATCACGCTGTCGCCCGCACTGCCACCGGTTCGCCGCGTGCGTCTACGCCATCGCGCGCGAGCGCATCGACGCGGCCCCGCCGTGCATCCGCCCGCGCCGCCGCCAGCCCATCGATCGCGGCGTTGCAGGCCGCCGGCAGCGCCGACCCAGCGTTGACGGCGGCGCCTGCCGGCTGGCCTGCGTACCTGGTCGATCTCACGCAGCGGACCGTGTTGTTCCTCGACCTTCTGCGTCAACGCGGCGACGACATGCTGGCGCACGAGGCGGCCGGCCTGCCGCCACTGCTCGCCTTTTCCTACGAGACGGTGCTCGACGCGCGCACCTTCGAGGCGCCGGCGGCCTATGCGTTGCTGCGGATCGAGCCCGCGGTCGAGCCGCGCAAGGACAAGCGGCCCGTGATCGTGTTCGATCCGCGCGCCGGCCACGGTCCGGGCATCGGCGGATTCAAGCCCGACTCGGAAGTCGGCATGGCGCTCGCGCTCGGCCACCCGGTCTACTTCGTCGCCTTCTTCCCCGACCCACTGCCCGGCCAGACACTGGCCGAGGTGCATCACGCGCTACGGCGGTTTGTGCGCGAGGTGGCACAGCGCCATCCCGGGCAGCCGCCGGTGTTGTACGGCAACTGCCAGGCCGGGTGGGCGGTCGCCCTGATGTCGGCCGACTGCGCCGGCATGACCGGACCGGCCGTGCTCAACGGCTCGCCGCTGTCCTACTGGGCCGGCGACGACGGCGTCAATCCGATGCGGCTGGCCGGCGGACTCACCGGCGGTACCTGGGTCGCCCGGCTGCTGGCCGATCTGGCCGACGGCCGCTTCGACGGCGCATGGCTGGTGCAGAACTTCGAGCAGTTGAACCCGGCCCGCGCGCTGATCGACAAGTACGGGTCGGTGCTGGCCGACCCGGAGGGCGAGGCCGAGCGGTTTCTCGCGTTCGAGCGGTGGTGGGGCGGCTTCTACTTCCTGAACCGGGAGGAGATCGTCGCGATCGTGGAGCGCTTGTTCGTCGGCAACCGCCTGGAACAGGGCCGCTTCCAGGTCTGCCCGTGCTGCGTGGTCGACCTGCACCGGATCCGCAACCCGCTGCTGATCTTCGCATCGGCAGGCGACAACATCACGCCGCCGCAGCAGGCGCTGGGCTGGGTGCGCCAAGTCTGGCCGACCACGGAAGCGCTGGTCGCCGCCGGCCAGCGCATCGTCTACCTGCTGCATCCCGTCGCCGGCCACCTGGGAATCTTCGTCTCGTCCGAGGTGGCGCGGCGCGAGCACCGTGCAATGCTGGCTCACATCAATGCGCTGGAGTCGCTGCCGCCCGGGCTGTATCAGATGCAGCTCGGTCAAGCGGACGACAGCGGCGTGGCCGCAGCGCGCTTCGAGCCCCGGCGCGTCGAGGACCTGCCAATCGCGCTGCAACCCGAAGCCTTCGCCGCGGTAAGCGCCCGCTCTGAAGCGCTCGATGCGCTGTACCAGCAGTGGATCAGCCCCTGGATCTGCGCCTGGGCCAATCCGTGGTCGGCGCAGCTGCATAAGTGGTCCCACCCGTTGCGGGTGGACCGCTACCGGTTTGCCTCCGCGTTCAATCCCTGGGCGCTGTCCGTGCGTCTGATGGCCGAAGCGATGCGCGCGCAGCGGCAGGCGCTTGACCGGGACTCGCCGTGGATTGCGGCAGAACGACAGACGATCGCCGGGTTCAGCGATGCACTGGAAAACGGTGTCGCGTGGCGCGATGCCTGGTGCGACTCCCTGTTCGGCGCCGTCTATGGGCGAGCCGGCACGGACGTTGGCAATGCATGAACTGCCGCCCTGGCTGGACCTGACCGGGCGCCGCGCGCTGGTGATCGGCATCGCCAACGACCACAGCATCGCCTATGGCTGCGCGCAGATGCTGACTGCGCTCGGGGCCGACCTGGGCGTCACCTATCTCAACGCCAAGGCCGAGCCGCACGTGCGGCCGCTGGCTGAAGCCCTCGGGGCATCGCTGATCGCGCCACTGGACGTGGAGGTGCCGGGCCAGTTGGAGGCGGTGTTCGACCAGGTGCGAACGCAGTGGGGCAGGCTGGACTTCCTGCTGCACGCGATCGCGTTTGCGCCGCGCGATTGCCTGCACGAGCGCGTGCTCGACTGCCAGTGGAGCAATTTCCAGCGCGCGATGGACGTGTCCTGCCACTCGTTCGTGCGGGCCGCGCGGCAGGCCGAGCCATTGATGGACCGCGGCGGAGCCATCGTCACGCTCAGCTACTACGGCGCCGAGAAGGCCGTGCCCGAATACAAGGTGATGGGTCCGGTGAAGGCGGCGCTGGAATCGTTCGTCCGTTATCTGGCACTCGAGCTCGCACAACGCAAGGTGCGCGTCTACGCGGTGTCCCCGGGCCCGATCCGCACCCGGGCTGCCGGCGGCATCCCGGGCTTCGAAGCGCTGGTCGAGCACGCGCTCGATCGCGCGCCATTGCGCCGGCTGGCGCTGAGCGAGGAAGTGGGCCGCGTGGTTGCGGTGCTGGCCGCCGATGCGGCCGGCGGCATGACCGGCAACACCATCCATGTCGATGCTGGCTATCACACCGTTGGATGAGCGATGGACGGTTCGGCCCGCGTACTGGAGAACGTGACCCACGAGGAGCTGCAGATCGGGCAGTCGGCGACCTGCGGCGCCAGTTGATGACCGACGATATCGCGCTGTTTGCGGCTCTGTCGGACGACATCAACCCAACCTACCTTGATCCGGATTTCGCTCGGCACACCGCGCAGCACAAAGTGATCGCGCATGGCATGTGGGCCGCGGCGCTGGTGTCGGCGGTGCTGGGCACGCGGCTGCCGGGACCGGGCACCGTCTACTTCGGGCAGACGCTGACCTTCGAACGATCGGTCCGCGTCGATGACACGCTGACCGTACTGGTCAGTTGCGCTGCCAAAGGCGTCGACGGCACTGCCAGCTTCGACTGCCTGTGAGTCGGCGCTGCGCGAGCGGACATACGCCTTCACCTACCAACGGTCCAGGCAGAGAGCCGCGAACGGCAGTTGTCGATCGAGGTGTCCGGCGACGGACGCATGGTGTTCTCGGTCCGGATCGGCGGTCAGACCGACGCCCTCGATCTCGTCGGGGAGGGCCTCAACGCGCTGCTTGGGCTCGCCGAGGAGCGCCGGCCCGGCTTGCGCTGGACCACCACCGGTCACCGGATCGTGCACGGAGGCCGCAATATCGCGCGCCGGTGCTGCTCGATACCCAGGTGATGAAGGACTTGGCGCAGTGGATTGCGCTGGCGCCTATGCACCAGCGCGTCAATCTGCACGGCGTGGACGTGGTGGCCGCACGCTGTCGCCAGGTACGCCAGGTCGGGTGCTTCGATACCGCCTTCCCTGCCGATCTGCCTACGGTCGAGACCTGGTTCGCGCTGCCGCGCGCATTGAACAGTGCCGGTGTCCGGCGATACGGCTTCCACGGGTTGGCGTACGAGTCCGTGGTGCTGCAGCTCACCGAAATGCGAGACGACGAGCGTGTGCTGCTGGCGCATCTGGGCAGTGGCGCCAGCCTGTGTGCGCTGCACGGCGGCCGCAGCGTCGCCACGTCGATGGGCTTCACAGCACTGGACGGCCTGATGATGGGCACGCGGTGCGGCAGTCTGGATCCGGGCGCGGTGCTGCATCTTTTGCGGCAGCCTGACATGGACGTCGAGCGCGTGGAACGGCTGCTGGCGCGCGACAGCGGCCTGCGCGGTGTATCGGGGCTCTCGGCCGACATGCGCGAACTGCTCGATTCGTCCGAGACGGCCGCCGCTGAAGCGATCGAACTGTTCTGTCACCGCGCGGTGCGCGAAGTTGGTGGCCTGATCGCGCTGATGGGTGGCATCGACCGGCTGGTGTTCTCGGGCGGCATCGGCGAGCACGCCGCGCCGGTCCGTGCGCGCATCTGCGACCAGCTGGGATGGCTGGGCCTGCGACTTGCGCCGGAGGCGAACCTCGCCACGCGCATGTGATCAGCACGCCGTCGTCGCGTGTCGCAGTCAACGTGGTGGCTGCCGACGAGCAGGGACTGATCGCCGCGCATACGGCGCTGCTGACCGGACTGCTGCCGACCCAGGGATGACTGCGCTGGCACGTCGTACACACGGTGTGATCTTCTTGCATGACCGAAACGTCAACGCGGCTCAGTGCGTCGTCTTCGTTGGCGGCCGAAGTCGTTGACGGGCGCGTCACGTGCGGCGGAGCGGCGCCTGCCGAGAACGCGGCAACCCGACAGGCGATCCCCGCAGGAATTGAAGATGACGGCTGCTCGCATATTCGTCGCCATACCTGCCGCCTTGGCCGTCGGCGTCGCCGCCGCGGCGCCGAGCCACTACTTCCCGAGGTGCGGTCGCGGCACCGGCTGCATCAAACGACGCCGGGCGACGACCGCACCGGGTGCGGCCGGTACGCGCAGAGTCGACCATGACCGGTCACTTCAGTCGCGCGCTGCTTGGTGCAGCAGCTCCGCGTGCCATCACCCGGCCTGTGCTTCTTTGAACGTGTTGCGGGACGACGTGGTGCGCATCCGGGTGGGCGATAACGCCTTCGACTGGAAGTTCGCGACCCACACGCTGGCGCCGGTCGAGCTGGCAAGGATCGCACCGCCAGGCTTCCTGCCACCGTGGGCGGAGGTGGTGATCGGTCGGCAGCGCGGCGGCTGGGGCGCTGGTCATCCACTACCTCGGTCACTGGGGCAGCGCGTACTTCGCCGCCCGGTTGCCGCAACTGGCCGCGTCGCCGCATTGGCAGCACCTGCTCGAGTGGACCGACAGCTACGGGCTGTTCGCGTTGAGCGCGTACGCGCTCTCGCCGCTGCCGCAGCTGCCTGGGCTGGTCGCCTTTGCCGTGCTCGGCTTGCCGGGGATCGAGGGCTTCGTCGCGCTTTGGATTGGCGAGAGCGTCAAGTACCTCGACGCTGCCGCTTGTACGGCGCACGGTGTCGGCTGGATCCGACGGTGGACGGCCGTAGCGCGCGTTGTGAACGTTGGTTCCGATCAGCGCCGCGCCTGACGTGCGCATTGGCGCTGTGGTGCGGTAGCGACGGACAGCACTTCCTGTCGCGACGGTAACCGCACGGCAAGGTTTCGGTCATCGGGGCCCGCAGACACTGCCGCTCCTAGGTTTGTTCAACGGCGGCCCGTGCGCAATCGCACGACGGCGAAGCGCAGCAACGACGCCTTGCCGCCCGGCGGCCGCATCACGGAGGTGTCATGACAGACAGATCGAAGACGTTCGTCAGAACCGCGGTCGGTGCGGCACTCGCCGCCGCATTCGTCGGGGCCGCTACAGCCGATGAGGCGGAGGTTCGCAAGGAATTGGACGCACTGAAGCAGGAACTGCGCGACCTGCGGACTCAGGTGGGCCGTGGCGCGGCGTCGGCGCCCGCCACCACAGCGAGCGCCGGCTCGCCGACGACGTTCAGCGTCGGTGGCGCCAACGTCACGTTGTACGGAACGCTCAACGTGGATGCCGGCACCGTGCAACGCACCGGCGCCACGGCGGGAACGGCGCCACTGAACAGCCTGGTCGCGGCGCCCGGCGCCACGCCCGTATCGGTGCCAAGCCGCACGACGCTTCGATCGAACTCATCGAACTTCGGCTTGCGCGGCTCGCGCGGCCTGGGAAACGGCTGGAGCGCGGTGTTCCAGGTGGAGTCGGCGCTCGGTGTCGATGGCAACGCCAGCACGCTGGCCGGGCGCGACACCTTCCTCGGACTGGCGTCGCCGTTCGGCACGCTGCTGTACGGCAGCAACATCGACAGCCCGTACAAGCGCGGCGTGCAGGACCGCGATCCGTTCTATGCGACCGGGATTGCAACGCAGAAGGGCATCCTGGGCAGCCCGGGCTTCAACGTCACCAGCGTCAATGCCGTCAGCGGCGTGACCGTCGGCGGCAACGCGGCCAATGCGCAACAGCAGAACGCCGGCTTCGATGCGCGGCTGAACAACCTGATCGCCTATCGGTCGCCGGTGATCGCAGGCTTCTCGACCGAACTCGGCTATGGCTTGAACGAGCAGAAGAGCACGTCGAGCGGCGTGCAGATCAACCCGCGCGTCTGGTCGCTACAGGCGCGCTATGTGATGGGGCCGCTGTTTGCGACCTATTCGTATGAGCAGCGGCGCGACGTCTTCGGCCTGAACTCGCTGACGACGCTGACGCCGGGCACCGGGGTCACCGGTCCGGCCTTTGCGCTGACACCCGGGGCATCCGCCCGCGACACCGGCAACAAGGTCGGTCTCGGGTATCGCAGCATCTTCGGCACCGACGTGCTGCTGGTATGGGAGAACCTGAAGTACACGACCAACGTCGGTCCGGTCAGCTCGTTCGACCGCGATGCCTGGGTAGCGTCCGTAGCGCAGAAGCTGGGCATGCACCGGCTGATCGCCAGCTACAGCAAGGCCTCCGACGGCAACTGCGCTCTGGCGGTTGGCGGCGGGTGCTCCACCAACGAGCTGGGCGCGCAGCACTTCGCATTGGGCTACGACTACACGCTGGATGCCAATACGGTGCTTTACGTGTTCGGCTCGAAGATCGTCAACGAGGCAGCGGCCGCGTACAACTTCGGCGTGTCGGGCGCACCGGCGGCCGGCGTGGGTGCGGACCCGACCGGTGTGGCGCTGGGCGTGCGGTATCGCTTCTAGTGCTTGACGGGTGGAGAGGCAAGGCAGCGCCTTGCCTTTCTGATTGCGGCGGCATGGGGTCGGCGTCGCGGTGCTGAACTCCGGGCGAATGCCCAGGACATGAGCCGCAGCCCCGAAGCCCGGGGCGTACTCGATCCGAACGGCCTTGAGATCCTGCGCCAAGTCGTCCGCAAGGTGCGAGGAGCCGGCGGCGTAGTAGTCGTTTGTGTTCGACGACGCGAAAGCGCTCGGCGCGTCCGACCCGGCCGCGCGCAGTCGGCGTGCAACCTCCAGATACGTTTCGACGATGACGCCACTTCATCGATTCCTTCCCTCGGATAGCGGGCGTCCTCGGCTCCGTTGATCCGCGCGACGGCCCTGGACGTCACGGCGGCATCATGCGGTGCGGTGCGACCGACAGCGAGCCATCGCTCGAGAACCCGGCGGGTGCGCACAACATGATCGTTGAAGCAGCCGGTCAGGACCGACCCCTGCCCGCCGAATGCGGCGGCCACCTGGGCCATGCGCGACCCTTGCGCGTGGAAGCGATCCAGCGCCAGTTCCGCCTCCCGCTGCGCGCCGTCGACGTTCGCGACCGGTTCCGGCCGAACCTATTCAGCGGCCATCACTGGGAGGCGGCCGTCTTCCGCGGCGTCGCGCAGGCCGAGACCGGCGGCCGCATCGGCAGTGCGCGCGCTGGGGCGGGTGATGTCGCGCACCGCGTCGAGCAGCGTGCACGTGTCGACAAGGCGAGTGAACACATCCGTGCCCGCCGAAGCGGCCGCGGAACGGTGGAGCACGCGCAGCGCCCGATCAGCACCCGATCATCACGGCCGCTGGCGGGGCCACCAAGGAGGCCGTGCGGTTGACCGTGCCTGCTCGTCTTGCGCGGCTGGTGCGGGATGAAAGTTCTTGATGACAATGCCGCGCGGGGTGACGTGCGGCTGCAGCGACGGTGGCTGCACGCTCGCGCAGCCACCAAGTACGGCGACCAGCATCGGAAACAACCAGCGCAAGGTAGGCATACGACCTCCAGCAGGGATCAGGGGGCGCGGGGCGGCCCCTCGTGACAGGGCGATGCCGCGGCCGGCGGCGCGAAGGGACGAAGCGCCGCCCAGCGGTCGACCACCGCCTGCTCGCCGGCAACAATGACCGACTGCATCGAGGCGTCCTGCTCGATCAGCGCGTGGACGTCCAGCCGGATGGCATGCGTGGCGCGCTTGATCTGCTCGTCGATCAACCGGTTCACCAGAATGTGCATGGACTGGAACGCCACATCCATCAGGCCGCTCACCGGCGCCTCGTGCGGCCGATAGGCGACGTCGACCGCCAGCGTGATGTCGGCGCCGGCGGCGCGGGCCGCATCCACCGGGATCGGCGCAGAGAGCGCGCCATCGACGAGCAGGCGACCGTCGATGTCCACCGGCTCGAAGCGCAACGGAACGGCGGCAGAAGCCGCAACGACGGCGCCCGCTCGACCCCGGTCGAGCGTCACGGCGCGCCCGCTCGCCAGATCGGTGGCTACGGCGACGAAGCGCGTGGGCAGGGATTCGATGCGGCCCGCATGCCGGTCAATGAGCGCTTCCAACTGATCCAGCCGTCCGAGGCCGAGACGGGGCCACCGCAGCCGGTTGACCTGCCGCCATGATGGATCGCGTGCCAGATCTTCGATCGCGTCGGGATCAAGACCGGCCGCCCACAGCACTCCGGCAATGGCGCCGACGCTGGTCCCCGCAATCACATCAGGCCGCAGGCCCAGCCGGTGGAAGGCGCGGATAACGCCCACATGGGCTAAGCCGTGCAGCGAGCCGCTGCCGAGGCACACCGCAACGGTGAGACGGGGAACCGCGGGCGCCTGCATGGCAACAGCACGGCTTGCGGTCGGCACCGCCGCCGCCGTCGCCAACGCCGCCACGCCGCGCAACCACCGTCGCCGCTCGGACTGCGGCGAATTGGAGGACGGGCCTGTGCGTTTAGGAGACACGGTTGACTCGAGTTGGCAGTCCGGCCGCGCAGCGCAACGCGGTACTTGCACCCTAGCGAGCCGGTGCGGTCAGTACGCTGACATTTATATGACATCGTTGAAAGCAATCCCCGGACGAGGCAGGTTGCGCCTTTCTGACAACGGCGCCGAGTCACCGTCACCCACACGTGGCGCGCGCCGCGACACGCTGCAGGCGGGCCACCAGATCCTCGGGGAGAGCCTTTGCACCCAAGTGGCTGGTCCGGCCACCGTCGTCAGTAGCTTTACGTCGCGCAGCTCGAGTGCGGCCCACAGCGCGCCCCCTCATCGTGCAGAGCCGCAAGCGGCCGCGCGGCCCAGTCGTCCCGCCCGAGCAGGCTGCTGACTGGCGAGTGTTCCCTCGCCGGACACGCGGATCCGCACCGCGCGCCCGCGGTCGGCGAATACGCGAGACGGATGCGCTCCCACCTCAGTCCTCGCCCTCTTCCTTGTACTCGCGCGGCAGCGCGTGCGCGATGCCCTTGTGGCAGTCGATGCAAGTCTGGCCTGCGTCGCGCGCCTTCATGTGCTTCTTGAACACGGTCTGCTTCTGCCCGTCCGCGCTCATCGCGTCGAAGCTGTGGCAATTGCGGCAAACCTGGGAGTCCGTCGCCTTCATGCGCTGCCACTCGTTGTTCGCGAGCCTCATGCGCTGCGCCTCGAACTTCTCCCGCGTTGCGATGCTGCCGATGAGCTTGCCCCACAGGTCGAGACTTGCCACCGTCTTGCGTGTTAGCTTGTCGGTCCACTCGCGCGGCACGTGGCAGTCCGTGCAAATGGCGCGCACACCGGTGCGGTTGCTGTAGTGGACGGTCTGCTTGTACTCCTGGTAGACGTTATCGCGCATCTCATGACAACTGATGCAGAAGGCGAGCGTGTTGGTGGCTTCCATGGCAGTGTTGAAGCCGCCCCAGAGAACGATACCGCTGACGAATCCCGTCGCCAGAAGCGCCAACAACGAATACTTGGCGCTGGGACGGCGCAACGCTTGCCATGCGCGCCGCGCGCGGCCCACTTGTTTGTCTTCCATTGCACTTCCCCTGAGTCATGTGGCCGCGCGCAGCGGCGCCCGCGGACCGACCGGGCGCGGGCGCGAGGCGCTACAGAGAAAGGATCCAGTCGACCAGGTTTCTAATCTGCGCCGGGTCCCTTCGACTTAACGACCTTGTGTTCTTCTTCGCTCCCGTCTTCGAGCTTCACCTTCTTGCCGCTGGTGATGTGCTCGGTGAGGCGGGCCTGCGCGTCCGGCTTGCCGCGGTACTTGGCGGCCACCTCCTTGTAGGAGGGACCGTCCATCTTCTTGCTGACCCCATAGCACTTGAAGCAGCCGCTTTGCCGGGCCAATGCCCGCGCGGCTTCTTCATCGGGCGGCCCGGGCCGTGTCGACCGCCAGCAGCGTGGGCAATACCGCCACGGCTGCGATGACGTGTTTGGCGTGCAGCTTCATGTTCGCTTTCCTCGAGTCCGTGGGGTGTGGCGCCCGACCCGCCAGCCGGGCGAGGCCGCTCAGAACAGCACCCAGCCCATCAGGAGCAGGTTGTCGTTGTCGGAGGCGTTACGGCCGGGCGTGTAGTCAGTGCGCGCGCCGTTGAACTGCTGGTAAGCGGTGTAGCGCAGCGCCAGCTTCACGTTTTGCAGCGGCAGGTAGTTCAGCTCGCGATCCAGCCCTTGCTGTCGGGGCGGCCGTTGCTGCTGCCGAACCAGCACCATTGCGCTCGTGAGCGGGGTGCACGCGCCGGGATTCGCTGAGGGAAACGCGCTGCGGCCTTCCGCCGCCGCGCCTGTCAGCGCAGGGTGGAGGCGAACGCTACGAGCGAGAGGTTGTCAGTAGACAGATAACGCGATGACATCTGAGTCAGGGCTGCGCGGCCCGCGGTCCTGGTTGCACGAGCCGCGCGCTCGGTCACGCCATCGCCGCCGAGCGTTGCGTCGCGCCGTGGCCGGCGATGCGCCGGCACTCCTCGGCGCAGGCGCGGCATGCTTCGGCACACGCGCGGCAATGTTCCATCCGGCTGTGCTTGTCGCATTCCTGCGCGCACTGGTCGCACACTTGCGCACACGCCGCACACAGCGCCGCCACGGCGCTGCTGCCGCGCGCCATCGCGCCCGAGGTGACGCGGCAGATCGCAGCGCAGTCCAGGTCGAGGCGGATGCACTCCGCGAGCGACTTGACGTCGGCCTCCTGCAAGCAGGCAGTGGCGCAGTGGTCGCAGGCCTCGGCGCAGCTGTCGCAGGCATCGATGCAGGCTTGGTAGGTCTCGTGAGCCATGACGGTCTCCTTGGGACGACGAAGGGACAGCCGTCGCAGCAACGACCATGCCGAGGCCTTGCGATTTCGCAGACCTTGCGGCTTCGTAATGTTGAGGTAATTGGGATGACGGACGCGGGCCAGAACAATGCAGCACAGAAAATAGCGAGACACCGCACCGGCGCCACCGGACCCCACTTGACTGGAGATCATCATGACCCGTTCGAATCCCCGCCGCATTCCCATCGCCCTGGCCGCGTTGCTGGCCACGACCGTCGCGCTCAGCGCCTTGGCGCAGGGCAGGCACGACGAAAAGCCGCACGGCATAAAGAAGATCGAGGAGCGGGAGATGGTCGAGCCGAAGGTGCACCCGGGCGGGCCACGCCACAACGAGCAGGGCCATAAGGCCGCGATCAAGGCGCAGAAGGACAAACGCGCGGCCGCGGCCAAGAAGGACGCAGCGCCGGCGCAGCCGGCCAAGCCGGCAGGCGCGCCTGCGAAGCCGTAGCGCCCGGGGCCGGTGTTCAGGCCGCGAGCCGGAACACCGCAACCGCGCGCGTCAATTGGTCCGCCTGGTTTCGCAGTGACTGGGCGGCCGTGGCGCTCTGCTCGACCAGGGCGGCGTTCTGCTGGGTGGCGTTGTCGAGCTGCGCCACAGCGCTGCCCACCTGCGAAATGCCGCCAGTCTATTCCTGCGAGGACGCCGTGATCGTTCCGATCAACTGCGACACCTGCTCGACCTGATCGACGATAGCGTGGATCGCCTGACCCGCCTGACTCGCCTGGTCGACCAGCCCTGCAATCTGGTCGACTCGGCCAACAGATCTTCCGTTCAACTTGCGCGATATCGGGCGCCGCGCGTGAGGTTGTTGTCCACGCCCCAGGCTAGGCAGGCGCCGAGCACGGCGAGCGCCGGCCACAGCGCACCCAACCGTGCCTCGCCGGGCCAACTCAGCACGAGGGCACCGGCCACGATGGCCAGCATGCCCAGCGCGATGCGTCGGTCGAAGTTCTCCTTGAAGGCGAACCAGGCCAGCAGCGCGGTGAAAACGCCCTCGGCGTTGAGCAGCAGCGACGCGCCCGAGGCGGGCATGCCCGACAGGCCGAACATCAGCAGGACTGGCGCGACGACGCCGCCGGCAAGTACCGCGCCGAACAACCACGGCCATTCACCACGCTCGAGGCGAGCCGAGGGTGCACGCTTCGCTGCGCGCAGCATGGCCAGCCCGACACCAGAGCCCAGATACAGGATCCCGGCGAGCATCCACGGGCCGACACCGGCGATCAGCGCTTTCGCCAGCGGCATGCCCGCACCGAAGAGCGCCGCCGCGAACAGTGCCGCCCCGACTCCGGAGGGCAGCCCACCGACACGTGCCGCGCGGCCCGGCTTCGGCGGATTCATCTGGTCAGGGCCTCATCGCTCACCAGACCACCACATCGCCAACGAGTCTGGCCTTGAGCGCCCGCTCGCGGATCTTTCCCTCTGCCTCGTCTGCCCACTCGTAGGTGCTCTTCCAGGACCAGACCATGCCGTCGATGCGGACGAAGCGCACATCGCCGGCCTGGCCTTCCACGGCCTTGCTCTGACGCCCTCCCTCGAACTCGAACAAGATCGTGTGCGCTCCGGGCCGGAGCTTGATGCGCACCATCGTGTCGGGCAGGGTGTCGATCACAGGACCATTGTCCGCCTGGACCTTCACGAAGTTTCGACCATCGCCCCAATTGCGCCGCACGACGTACAGCGTGAGCGCATTCGGGTCAGGCGCGAACTGTTTGGCCTGCGCATCGGCGTTCAGACTCGGCACAGGGGCCTTGGTGCAGGCAATCACCCGGCCCTTGTTGGTCTTGTGGCAGTACGGGACCTCGGCGTTGGGATCGGGTGTAGACGGCGTGACGCAACCCGCCAGCAGCCCAGCCGCCAAGACCACCGAGGCACAAGTCAGTCGGTTGGCAGTCATGGCATTCACTTTACGGTGAAGCGTGCAGTAGCCGGCTTGCCACCGACGGTCACGACCGCGACAGCCTTGGTCCCGGGGCCGACCTTGAAGCTGCCCGCGGCTTCGAGCTTGTCGCCCGCCGGCTTCAGCTCGACCTCCTGCTTCTCGGTACCGGTCAGCAGCGTGAGCTTCGCGCTGGCCTTGGACACGTCGGCCGGCTTGCCGTGGTCGCGCAGGTAGAGCTGGATCGCGGTTGGCTTGGCCACCAGTTCGTAGTCCATGTCCTTGACCTCGACCACGACGCCGCCATGCAGCGGCTTGTGCTCGTGGGCATGGTCGTGCTTGCCAGCGGCAAAGACCGAGCCGGCAAGCGCGAGAGTGATGGAGGCGAGGAAGGCTTGAGTCTTCATGAGAGTCCTTTCGGGTGGGTGGGAGTGAACGGGAACTGAGATCAAAGCGCCTCGGCGTCCTTGTCGTCCATCAGCGCTTCGGCCGGCTTGCGCCCGAAGAGCCAGAACATCGCAGGCGTGAGGAAGGTGTCGAGCAGGGTCGAACTGATCAGGCCGGAGAAGATCACCACGGCCACCGGGTGCAGCACCTCGGTGCCAGGCTGCTCGGCCTCGAACAGCAGCGGCGCCAGCGCGAAGGCGGTGACCAGCGCGGTCATCAGCACCGGGCTCAGCCGCTCAAGCGAGCCGCGCAGGATCATCTTCTGGTCGAAGGACTCGCCCTCGAAGCGCATCAGGTTGATGTAGTGGCTGACCTTCAGGATGCCGTTGCGCACCGAGATGCCGGCCAGCGTGATGAAGCCGACCAACGCCGCCACGCTCAGCGGCTGGCCTGACAACCACAGGCCGATCACCGCGCCGACCAGGGCCAGAGGAATGTTCACCATGATCAGCGCCGACAGCGCCGCCGACTTGTAGCGGCTGTAGAGCACCATGAACATCAGCGTCAGCGACACGATCGACAGCAGGCCGACCAGGCGCGAGGCTTCCTCCTGTGCCTGGAACTGGCCGCCCAGGGTGATGAAGTAGCCCTCGGGCAGCTTCGTCTCGGCAACCACTTTGCGGATGTCGGCCACGATCTCCGACAGCGCGCGTCCCGATGCATTGGCCGACAGCACGATGCGCCGCTTGCCGTCGTCGCGGCTGATCTGGTTGGGGCCGTCGCCGTCTTCGATGCTGGCAATCTTGGACAGCGGAATGCGGCCGTTCGGCGTCTCGATCAGGATTTGGCCCAGCCCTTCGACGGAGCGCGCCGACTCCGGCAGTTTCACCACCAGTGCGAAGCGGCGGCTGCCCTCGACGATCTGGGTGACCTTCTCGCCCTCGACCAGCGCCTGCAGCGCCGACAGCACCTGCGGCGCCGGCACGCCGTACTGCGCCGCGGCAGCGTAGTCAATGCGCACCTTGATCTGCGGCGCCAGTACCTGCTTCTCGATCTGCAGGTCGGCGATGCCGGGGATGGTGGCCAGCTTCGCCCGCAGCGTATCGGCCTGCCCGCGCAGCGCGTCGAGGTCTTCGCCGAAAATCTTGATCGCAATCTGCGAGCGCACACCGGACAACATGTGATCGATGCGGTGCGAGATCGGCTGGCCGATCTCCAGTGCGGCCGGCAGGTTGACCAGGCGCACGCGGATGTCGGCCTTGATCTCGTCCATGCGGCGGGTCAGTTCGGCGGTGGGCTTGAGTCCCACGTCGAGCTCGCTGACGTGCACGCCTTCGGCGTGCTCGTCCAGCTCGGCCCGGCCGCTGCGGCGACCGACATGCGTGACCTCGGGCACCTGCTTGATGAGCACCTCGGCCTGGCGAGCCAAGGCCGACGACTCCGTCAAGGTGACGCCCGGATTCAGGCGCAGGCCGATCAGCAGCGTGCCCTCGTTGAACGGCGGCAAGAATGTCGTCGGGAAGAACGGCACAGCCGCCGCTGCCACCAGGACTGCGGCAGCCGCGGCTGCCATGGCGGCCTTGGGTCGGTTCAAGACACCCTGCAGGCTGCCGCGGTATCGCGCCTTGAGCCAGGCCAGGACCTTGGTGTCGCCGTGGTCCAGGTTCTTCATGCGGGGCAACAGGTAGAAGCTGAGCACTGGCGTCACCGTCACCGAGACGATCAGCGAGGCCAGCGTCGAGACGATGAAGGCGATCCCCAGCGGCACGAACAGCTTGCCCTCCAGCCCCGGTAGCGCGAACAGCGGAATGAAGACCAGCACGATGATCACCGTCGCGTAGAGGATCGCTGATCGCACTTCCATCGTGGCGTGCGCAACGATCTCGATCGGATGCAGTCGGCCGTGCGGATGGTTGGCCCGGTCGGCCTTCAGCCGCCGCAGCACGTTCTCGACACCCACCACCGCATCGTCGACCAGACCGCCGATGGCGATGGCCAAGCCACCCAGCGTCATCGTGTTGATCGACAGCCCGAAGTATTTGAAGACCAGCGCGGTGATGAATATCGACACCGGGATGGCCGTCAGCGCGATGATGGTCGGCCGCAAGGTGCCAAGGAAAAAGAACAGGATCACCGCCACGAAGATCGAGGCGCCGATCAGCTTGCCTTGCAGCGTGGTGATCGAGGCCTCGATGAAGCTGGCCTGGCGGAAGGTCACGCGCGGCGCCTCCATTCCGGCCGGCAGCGAAGCCTTCAAACCCACAAGGGCGTCCTCGATCGACTTGGTCAGCGCAATGGTGTCGGCAGTCGGCTGCTTCTGGATGCCCAGGATCACGGCCGGCTTGCCTTCATACCCGGCATCCCCGCGTTTGAGTGCCGCCGCGAAAGTCACCTCGGCGATCTGGCGCATCAGGATGGGTTGTCCGTCCTTGGATGTCAGGGCCAGGTTCTTCAGGTCATCGAGGCGCGAGGTACGGCCGAGATTGCGGATCAGGTACTCGCGGCCGTTCAGTTCCAGGAAGCCACCGGAAGTGTTGGACGAGTAGCCCTTCAGCGCCCCTTCGAGCTGGTCGTGCGTGATGCCCAGCTCTGCCATGCGGGTGGTGTTCGGCTGCACCTGGAACTGCCGCACCTCGCCGCCGATGGGGATGACCTGAGCCACGCCGGGGACCGACAACAGGCGCGGGCGCAGCACCCAGTCGGCGTACTCGCGCACCGCCATCGCGCTGATCTTGCTGGGATCGACCGGAATGGCGATCTGCATGATCTCGCCCATGATCGAGCTGATCGGCCCCATGTGCGGCGTGACGCCTTCGGGCACGCTCTCCTCCATGCCCGCGAGCCGCTCCGACACGAGCTGGCGCGCACGGAAGATGTCGGTGTTCCAGTCGAAGGTGACGTAGAGGAAGGACAGCCCGGCAGACGAGGTCGAGCGCACCGACTCCACACCCGGCAGACCGTTCATGGCCGTCTCCAGCGGGAAGGTGATGAGCTGCTCGACCTCCTCGGCGGCCATGCCACCGGCCTCGGTGATGATGGTGACCGTGGGCTTGTTCAGGTCGGGGAATACGTCCACCGGGGTGCGCGACAGCGTGAACGCGCCATAGGCCATCAGCACCGCGCTGGCGATGATCACCAGCAGCCGGTTCGTCAGACTGTTGTCGAGTAGCCACTTGAACATGTCAGCGCACCTGGTTGATCAAGGTGGCGCCTTGGGTAGCGACGCGGTCCCCGGCCTTCAGCCCCGCCGTGACCGCGACGTTCACACCGTCGAGAGCCTCGGTCGTGATGCTGCGAGGCTCGAATGTCTCAGGCGCAGTCTTGACCCAGACGATCGTCTGGTTGGCCGGGTTCTTCATCAGCGACGCGACCGGGACCGCGAAGCCATTGACCTTCTGCTTCGTCTGCACGAACACGCGCACGGGTTGTCCGACGGCCAGTCCGTTCAGGGCCGCTCCCTTTGCCCGAAAGCCCAGCGGCAGGGCCTGCTCGCGCAGGCTGCGCGCAGCGCCCAGGTACTCCAGCGATACACGCTGGTCACCGACCGCCAACGTGGCACCGCCGACGTTGGCCGCGAGCGCCGGCTCGAAGGCCAGCGCCTCGATGCGCAAGCGGCCCGGGTCAATGATCTCGAACAGCAGCTCGCGGGCATCGACCACCTGACCGGCCACCACATGAGCCGAGGCGATTACGCCCGACACCGGCGCAACCAGGGCCTCGCGCGTCGCAAGACCTCCACCGACCGCCGCCATGCGATCGGCCAGACTGGCCGCCTCGCTCTCGGCCGCCTCGATGTCCTTCCGTGGCACGGTGTCCGACAGTTCCTTCAGCCGCGCCACGCGCTTGTCGGCGAGCGACTTGGCCGCCCGAAGCTCGGCCAATTGCGCCGACTGGTTTGAGCGTTCGATGGGCGCGGTCGATGGCGTCACATAGGCCAACACCTCGCCCTTGCGCACCACTTGCCCGGGATTCGGCAGGCCGCGCGGACCGGACTCGATGCGCCCGGCGTTCAGCGGCTGCACCTTGCCACCCGCGTTCGGGTCCATCAGCACCTTGCCGTTCAACTCGACCGAGCGCGGCAGCTGGGCCTCGGCAGCCACCATCGTGCGCACGCCCAGCTGGCGCTGCGCCGGCTTGGGCAGGAACACGCTGCCGTCGGGCTGGCGCTGCGGGCCGTTCGCGCTGGGCGCCGCGGGCGCGTCGCCGTGGTCGTGGCCAGGACCGGCCTGCGTGGACAGGGGGCCCACGAGCGCCAGCACCCCGCCGAGCCAAGCCAGGCGGCGCATCGAGGGGCGCTTCATGCTGCACCTCCGGCGCGAACCTGGCGGACGGCCATCAGGCGTCTCGCGCCGAACACGAGCGCGACAAGGCCGGCCAGGCCGCCAGCAGCCCATCCGGCGACCTCCTCCCAGGAATGTTCATGTGCAGGTTCGTCGGTGTGGGCGGCCACGTGCAGGTCGAGTTCGCCGGCCAGCAGATCGACCTCCGCTCCAGCGGTCACGATGGCGGTGATCGGCAGCACACCGGGCTTGGGCGCTTCCTTGAGCACCACTTCGTAGGCGTCGTCGCCATGGGCCTCGGCCTTGAACTTGGTCCCGTCGATCTCGAGTTCGATCTGTGCGCCACGCACCGGGGCGTTATCGGCAAAGCGGTCGAGGTAGAGCGTGACCTGCTTGCCGTCGAGCACGCCGACGAGTTCGAAGGTCTCGGACACCGCCGCAAAGCGGGGCAGCGCCGTGCCTGCGGCGGCCGGAGCGGCGTCACCGTGTTCATGGCCATCGCCGGCGATGGCCGGCAGGCCGGTACCGACCAGCACGGCCGCGAAGATGAACGCGGCCAGGGAGATTGAGGACTTCATGGAAAGGTTTCCTGAGTGGGTTCGCGAAGCATGTTCGTGGGTGCGTGTTCTGGGTGCGTGTCCCGTCCGCTCATTGCGGCAGCAGCCCCAGAGCCTGCCGCCATCCGGAGATCGCTGCGGCGAGTTCGATGCGGGCGCGCACGGCCTGTCGCTCGGCGTCGGCGGCCTCGGTCTCGATGCGCAAGCGCGTGGGCAGGTCGGACTCGCCCAAGCGGAAGGACGTGTCGAAGAAGCCGCGCGACTCGCGCGCCAGCTGGGCGCGGCGTTCGGCAGCGGCGAGCTGCGTCCGCGCTGCATCGGTACGGGCGTGAGCGGCTTCGACTTCGCTTGCTACGCGGGCACGTTCCAGCGCCATCTGCGCCTCTAGCTCCACCGCTTCGGCGCGCGCTGCGGCCACGCGAGCATCCTGTCGAGGACCCGCGCCAAAGGGAACGCGCACGCCAAACGTAAGGGTCTGTTGGTAGGACTCCCCGTAGGCGCCCCGGTCGCGAGCGGCAGCAATCGTTAGTTCCGGGTTGACGCGTGACTGTGTGGCTGCAAGCGCGGCAACACCGCCTGCGATGGCAATACGATCCTTCAACGAGAGCAGCTCGGCATGCGTGTCCAGGCTGTCTGCGGGAGCAATCGCCGTGGCCGGCTCGGGTTCGGCACCCGGGCCCGCCGCGTCGCTAGGTGCGGCAGCGACTGGCATGGGGACGAGGGAACGAAGCTGCGCCCAGGCGGCTATGAGGGTGCCTTCCGCCTGAGCTACCGCGGCCTCGGCCGCCGCCACGGCGCCGGCGGCCTGGTGCTGGTCGGCAAGGGCGAGGTCACCGGCCTTCAGCCGCTTTCCGACGTCGGCGGAAATGCGGCGGACGCTGTCGAGCTGACCGCGCGCGGCATCAAGTTCCACGCGGGCCCGCTGCCACGTCCACCACGTTTCGCGCACGACTGCGGCCACGCGCAGCCGTGCGGCAGCCGTGCGACTCTCGATCGCGCGACCCTCGGCGTCGGCCAGGGCCTGGCTGCGACCTCGTTCACCCGGCAGCCACAACGGGACGGCCACCCCGACCTCGTACTCACGCGTGCCGAGGTTGCGATTCAGGCGATCTGTCTTGGAGGACAGTTCCATGGCCATCGGCTCCGGCGTCAGGGACTGGGCCGCCTGCTGCTGCGCGCGCGCTGCGTCGCGCCGTGCTGCCAGTGCCTGTGCTTCGGGTTGCCGCGCCCAGGCGGCTTCGAAGGCCGCTCGCAGCGTGGCCGGGGTCGGGTCGGTGGGTGCTGCAGGGGTCTGCGCGCGCGCCCCGATCACCACGCCCATCAGCGTTGCAGTGAGTGCCCAGCGAACGACGTTCGGCAGGGTGGTGCGGGCGATGTGCTGCGATCGCCCAGCAGCCAGAATTCTTCTTCGGTGCATCCGATGCTCCTGTGTTGAGAACAACCCAAGGGAGATCGGCAAAGGGCGACACTGAGAAACTCAGGGTCGCATAGGGCCTCGTGCGGCGCCGCTCACAAATGTGTCAGGCACCGCGCGCAGGCGCCAACGGGCTTCAGAAGAAGGTACCCGCCTCGCCGATCAGGCGAGGGGCAGCCACTGAGGGCGTTCGGGCGGGCTTTGCGCGAGGGTGCGCACGATGCCGGCAACAAGCGTCACCGGGTGCGAGGCCAACGCAAGCGGCGACATGTCGCCTACGGCAGCGGGCATGCTGGCACAGGTGCCGTGGCAATGGCCGCAGTCGACGTGGAATCCGGCCGGCAGGTTTTGATCCGTCGGCACATCGTCTTGGTTGGCCTTGGAATGGTCGGTGTGCTGGTGCTCGTGATGGCCGAAGTGTTGGGCAGCCTCGCCGGTTTCGTGCCCGCAATACACCGCCACGGCCGCCCAGCTGAACTGGAGCGGCAACAGCGTGAGAATGAGGATCACAAGCCAGCGGCGCATGCAGCAAGGTTAGCAGCTACAGAGTTTGAGACGGGTTCGCAGGGCTGAGCGCCCTGAGTGGCATCACCACGTTTCGGCGCGAATGCGCCTGACTTGAGCGTTCATGCGATGCCGGATGATCTGCGTGTACAGCCAGCGCTTGAGCCCGGAGAGGTTCGATCCGTGCCGCGCAAAGAACTCGTCCGGACTTTCGAAGACGCCGAAGTCATCGGCAATCCCGTCCTTCTGGATGTAGGTGTCCAGCCCGCGCCATTCGACGCCAGGCGCGGACAGGTCGGGGGTGGCTGCGCCATAGCCGCAGAATCGCCGGCGCCCCGGGAAGCGCCGCTGCAGGCTCGCCAGGTAGGGTGCGTCAAGGATGAAGCCCTCCAGGTTTACCCACCGGTCCTCGAAGGCCACTTCGACCCAGCTGTGGATGATGCGTCGCGGTGCCAGCAGATAGGCGAGCCCCGTGATCGCACCTTTCTGCAGGGTCTTGTCGATGGTGAAACCGTGGAAGCGGCAGGCAATGCCCACCGCGCGCAACAAGGCCATCAGCAGCGTGCTCTTGGTGTTGCACTGGCCGATGCGGTCGGCCAGCACCGCCGATGCGGGCAACTCGTCGCCAGCGTTGTAGCCGAAGGCGATCTCGTTACGCACGAAGTCGTAGACGGCGCCGATGCGTTCATACATCTGCAGTCGCCGCCAGCCCCGCGCCACAACCAGCGCTTCGATGGCCGGGTGCGTGAAGTCGAGCAGAGTTGTCGGCTGCAACAGTCGGGGTTGTGCATCCATGTTTGCCTCAGTTTCGTTTGGGAACGCGCAGCAGGCGCAAACCGTTGAAGACCACCAGCAGGCTGGCGCCCATGTCGGCGAACACGGCCATCCACATGCTGGCGTTGTCGAACAGCGCCAGGAGGAGGAACGCGGCCTTGATGCCCAGCGCCAGCGCGATGTTCTGCCACAGCACCGCGTGCGTGCGCTGCGACAGGCGCACAGTCTCGGCGATGCGCCGCAGGTCGTCGTTCATCACCACCACGTCGGCGGCTTCCATCGCGATGTCGGTGCCGGCCGCCCCCATGGCCACGCCAATGTCGGCCTGCGCCAGCGCTGGTGCGTCGTTGATGCCGTCGCCGGTCATCGCCGTCGCGCCGTACTGCTTCTGCATCGCCTGGATCGCGGCGAGCTTGTCCCCGGGCAGCAGGTTGCCGCGGATGTCCGCCAGACCGGCCTCGCGGCCGATGGCTTCGGCAGTGGCCTGGTTGTCACCGGTCAGCATCACCGGCGTGATGCCCATGGCCTTCAGCTCGCCGATGGCGGCGGCCGACGAGGGCTTGATCGTGTCGGCCACCGCAAAGAGTGCCAGCACCCCGGACGCAGTGGCCAGCAGGCTCACCGTGCGGCCCGCCTCTTCGTGGCGTTGCAGCACGGCCTCGATCTCGACGGAGCACTGGCCGCGCTCCGCGATCAGGCGGTGGTTGCCCAGCACATAGCGCTGGCCGCCGATGTCGGCCTCGATGCCACGGCCGGACAGCGCAGAGAAGTTGCGGGCCTCGACGCTGTTCGGCGTCAGCCCGGCGGCGATGGCGCGCGACACCGGATGGTCCGAGTGCGTGGCCAGCGCGGCCGCGATGTGTTCGGCCTGCGACCTGGGCAGGCTGGTGGTCAGCATCTCCCACACGACGAGGCGCGGCTTGCCCTCGGTGAGGGTGCCGGTCTTGTCGAGCGCGATCGCGTTGAGCAGGCGTGCCTGCTCTAGGTGGACACCGCCCTTGATCAGGATGCCGCGCCTGGCCGCCGACGCCAGCCCGCTGACGACGGTGACCGGCGTCGAGATCACGAGGGCGCAGGGGCAGGCGATGACCAGCAGCACCAGCGCCTTGTAGACCGCAGCCAGCGCCGTCCAGCCGAACAGCCAGGGGCCGGCAATGGCGACGGCCAGCGACAGCACGAACACTGCCGGCGTGTAGACGGCCGCGAAACGGTCGACGAAGCGTTGGGTCGGAGCGCGGCTGCCCTGGGCCTGCTCGACCGCATGGATGATGCGGGCCAGTGTCGACTGCGACGCCGCGGCGGTGACGCGGCACTCGATGGTGCCGGTCTGGTTGATGGTGCCGGCGAAGACCGCATCGCCGGGCCCCTTTTCCACCGGCAGGCTCTCTCCGGTGACGGGCGCCTGGTCCACGCTGGTGTTGCCTTCGGTGACCACGGCGTCCATGGCCACGCGCTCACCCGGCTTGACCCGCACTGTGGCGCCCACGGAAACGTTTCCGACGGGCACAGACTGCCAGGTGCCGTCCGGCTGCCGCAGCTCAGCGGTGTCGGGTGAGAGCGCGAGCAGGCCGCTGATCGCACTGCGCGCGCGGTCCACGGCACGGGCTTCGATCCGCTCGGCGATGGCATAAAGCGCCATGACCATGGCCGCCTCGGGCCACTTGCCGATCATGACGGCGCCCGCGACCGCCACCGACATCAGCGCGTTGATGTTCAGACGGCCGTGCCGCAGGGCAGTCAGACCCTTGCGGAAGGTGCTGAATCCTGCCAATGCGATGGCAGCGGCAGCGACTGCCAGGCCCATCCACTTCGACCAAGCTGCGTCCGGGACCAGGAAGGACAGGCCCTCGGCTGCCGTGGCAAGGGCGAGTGCAGCGAGCAGGCGGGGCAAGCCGGAGCCGGTGGCGGCAACGGGGTCGTGATCCGATCCATCACCGGCGTTGGACGACTCTGCCGCGTCGGGCCAGGGGTGAACCTCGAATCCGGAACTCCGGATGGCTTCCACTGCTGCCAGCGCAGCGTGCGGCTCGCCGGCGATGCGCAGGCTGCGCTCGCCCAGTTGGAAGCGCAGCCCCAGGACTCCAGGGATGCCTTCGACCGCGCGACGGATCTCGGACTCTTCGCTGGCGCAGTCCATCGCCGGGATGCGGAAGCGCCGCTCGGCAGCCAGCGGTGGGGGCGTGGAAGCGACGGGCGCTTGTTCCGCGGCGACACAGCAGGGACCGCAGTGGGACGCTGGCGCACTGTCAGCCGAATTCGGATGCATATGGGGGGACCAATCGCGGGGCATGTCGCCATTGACAACTCTGAAGTGGGTATAGAGTCAAGCGGGGTCGTCAACGGCCACTGCCACGAAGGAATCGCACATGCGCATCGGCGAACTGGCGCAGGCCAGCGGAACGTCTATCGAGACGATTCGGTTCTATGAGCGGGAGGGCCTGCTACCGGCCATCGCGCGAACTGAAGGCAACTACCGCATCTACACCCCGCAGCATCTGAACCGGGTGGCGTTCATTCGGCAGTGCCGCAGCCTGGACATGACGCTCGACGAGGTGCGGGTGCTCCTACGCTTCAGGGACCAACCCCTGGCCGATTGCGGCGAGGTCAACCGTCTGCTTGACGAGCACATCGGCCATGTGGCCGAGCGGATCAAGGCGCTGCGGGCGCTGGAGAGAGAACTTGGGGCGCTGCGGGCAGCCTGCCCTGTGCCGCAGCCCGCCGGCGGCTGCGGCGTCCTTCAGGGTATCGACAACGCGGGGGCGAAGCCTGCGGCGACGACTAGGCGCCATGTGCGCGGCGCGCACTAGCCTGTGAAGTTCCAATGGGTTGTTCCTGTTCACTCGGACTGAGTTTGGGAGACTCGAGGTTCTCAAGGCCTTCCAACCGACCCAAGAGCTCAGCCGAATGAACACGCACAAGAATGCCCGATTGACGTTTGCCCGTCGAATCGAACGGGTGAGGGACATCGTGGACAGGAAGCTCTGGCCGTGGTCGAGTTGCGTCGCCGCCGGCTCACACAGGCGCGTATTGCTGCCAGCTTGGGGGTTTCGTGTAGCAGCGTCAGCCGCGTGCTGGCGCGGGCCGGTCTGAGCAAGCTGGCGGACCTGGAGCCAGCCGCGCGGTGCAGCGCTACGAGCACCAGGCGCCCGGCGACCTGCTGCACATCGACATCAAAAAGCTCGGACGCATCGAGCGGCCCAGCCACCGGGTCACCGGTAACCGGCGCGACAGCGTCGAGGGCGCAGGCTGGGAGTTCCTGTTCGTCGCGATCGACGACCACGCCCGTATCGGCTTCACCGACCTGCACCCGGACGAGCGCATGACCAGCGCCGCACAGTTCCTTCGCAACGCCCATGCCTACTTCGCCTCGATGGGTGTGCGGCTGAAGGCGGTGCTCACGGATAACGGCTCGGCCTTCCGTGGCAGAGACTTCCGTGACGCCTGCCGGCAGCTCGGACTGAAGCAGCGCTTCACCCGTGCGTACCGGCCGCAAACCAATGGCAAGGCCGAGCTGTTCATCCAGCCGGCGCTGCGCGAGTGGGCTTACGCCTTCACCTACCAGCACTCCAATGAGCGCGCCCAGGCCCTGGACGACTGGATCCACCACTACAACTGGCACCGCCCACACCAAGGCATCGGCGGCGCAGCCCCCATGTCCCGACTCACTTGGTCAAGGAACAACCTCTTGACGCTTCACAGCGGCGTCTTTTCAGGAGGTCGAGCTCCATGGTGAGTTGCCCGGCCTTGCGCTCCAGCGCGGCGATCTTGGCTTCGTAGTTGGCCAGAACGGATGCCTCAACCTCCTCTCCGTCGAGCTCGCCTCGGTCGTACTGCGTCAGCCAAAGCTGAACGAGGTTCGCTGACAGGCTGTACTTCTTCTGGGCCTCGCGCCTGCCAATCGCGCCGGATCGGATCTGCTGGCACAACTGCAGCTTGAACTGCGACGTATGCCGCCGGTAGGGACCGCGTGGTGACATGGACCTTCTCCCTCTTGAAGGCCCAGCCAGCGTATCAGTCGATGCCCCTATCCGGTCCAGGCCGAGGGGTTCACTACACGCAAACGGCTCGCTACAGGCGAAAGCGCGGTAGCTCACGCTCGACTCGTCACAGATCCGCGACTTCAAGTGCACACGACGCCAAGTGACGATGTTCTTCAAGCGCCACGCATTCTTGATCGACCGCCCTTGCGTCGCAGAAGGTTGCGATCTGGTCTAAATCGCCATGCCCCGTATGTCGCCAAGGCAACTGGCCGTCCTTTCCGCAGATCCTTACATAGGGATGGGAGCTTTCGGGGCATCTGACCAACTCGAGCATCGGGCGATATAGGGCACTCAGCGACAGACGCGGTAGCTTTGCCCGCAAGGCCGCCGCAATACGTAGACCCTCCCGGTCTAGATCTCCCCAGAACCTCACCTTCGGGTTGCCAATCAGTACTGCCCACTCGGGCGGCGTGCCGGCTCGCGTGAGCATCGCGACATCGCCAGTCGAAACGATGACCGCTAGTGCTCTTCCGCTTGAGCTGTCTGCATGATGGTTCAATCCATAGCCATGGGCAGCAACCAGTCCAATCTCGTCGTGCAGGCCAGCGCGAACCGCCGCCTCGAAGCACGTGCTGTTCTCGATCAGAAGGACAGACGTCGGGTGCCTCGGCGCAGCGACCACGATGTACTTAGGGACAGGCGGCAATCCGCCAACACCAAGCGCCCGACGCGCCGACTCGGGCAGCGCATCAAGAACTTTGGACGACCCAATCAGATGCCGTGCGCTGAGCTCAAACCCGAATCCTCCGCGCGGTCTCAAGGCTGCGACTGCTTCCAGACCTCTGGCGATGCAGCGGAGATCGTCTATAGCAATGTCGTCGAAGAGAGCATGGGCAGGCAACAGCGCAGCGACCAGGTCAACCCGCACACCTGACTCAGCCAACGCTGTGCGCCACCGCTGCAATGACTGCGGATCCTCAGGTGCGCGCGACTCGACCACAACGAATCCGGTATACGGCAGCCCGGCGATGTCCGGCCGATACGAGACATCGCCGCGTGCACGTAGGAGCCGAAAGGCCTCCCGCGCATCAAGCAGATCCATCGTCAGCGCGGTCGCGGCGCGCTCGACGAGCCCGTTAGCCTGGGTTTGGCGCTCCGACGACTTGGCTGTGCGGCGCAGCAACCATCCAAGCAGACGTTGTGCAGTCTCACCGGCCGGTTGCGGCATGGGCCGGCTCAGCGGGTTGTTTGACGATGAAGTGCGCCGTTCCCATCGAACCATCGGCCCGGCGATCGTCGAACGCGACGAAGCTGCTCTGACCTGCTGCACGGCTCCATCCCGCTCGCCGCCCCACGATGTACGTGGGGAAGATTCGGAAGTTGTTCTTGTACTCGGGGTTATGGATCAGTCCGATGAGTTGCAGGTTGCTTCCCGCATCCCCGAGCCCCTTGAACGCTTCGTTGATCAGCCCGCGGTCACTCAGATTGCTAAATAGACCGTCGAAAAGCAGGAGACGCTGCTCGCGATTGCGCATCGCCTTCTTTGACCCGGCGCCAAGGTGGCGCCGAATCTCGCACTCCAAGTGGTACTCGGACTCCTTGATCAACCACATCATCTGCAGCGCCGCCTTCTGACCCTCGGAAAGAGCTGGCGACAGCGGCCTTCGCGCGCCGTCCCAGATTCCAACGTGGCGGAACTCGACTTCTGGCTCCAGGAAGACTCTATCGATCAGCGCGTGTCGGATGTCTGACTTGATGCTGTCGTCCTCGCGCCGCCGCCGGCCAAGTTGTGTCCTGTCCTGCGCGTCGCGCTTGCGCCTTTCGATGCCGTCACGAAGCTCTAGCATCAGCTTCTTGATGTCTTCGTCGCCAATGACCTTCGCATGCAAGAAAAACCGCGCGTTCGCATTGCGTGCCATCACCGACTCAAGCGTCGCCAAGTTATCCCGGCAGCTGTCGACAAGTCGCGTCAGCGTTTCAATGCTGTGCGCTTCTACTGTCTCCGCGAGTGCTCTAAGGCCTTCCAGCTCTGCCTTCTCTTGGGCGAGGTCGTGGCGTAGCCGCTCGCCTAGCTGGGACAGTTGGATGAGTTCGTCAAGGGTCTCGGCCGCCAGAATGGCGTCGATCTCGGCTTGCGACATCGCGCCCTGATCGGCCGTGACCGCGCGTGTGCAGAAGTTCTGCCTCCTGCTTGCGAACTGCTCGCGCGCCTGGGTGAGCCGCTGACGCGCCTGCTTTAGATCATCGCCGGCGCGATCGACATTGATTTACACCTGGCTGCGCCAGGAACGTACTTCGTGTGGCTCAGCTGCATGGCAGCGATGACGCAACGCACTCAACATCAAGGCCGCGGGGTCGGGCTGATGCTGATGGGTAAGAGGCACCACGACATGGTGCAGCGGTCGATCACGGCCTGCGAGCATCTCTACGTCGCTCTGGATGCACACAGGAAGGTGCGCAACGAGTGGATGCGGAACATCGCCGCGGCACTTTCGTCGATCGCAGTGCCTCAACAATGAGCAGCCCAGCAAGTGCCTAAAGATTCGGGCAGTTAGCGAAGACGAAGTGCGAGAAACGCACAGGCGCTGTGGAAAAGATTCGCCTAGCCGTGGACCAATGGGGAAACACGGTCGTTGCCGATGGAGGCGATGATGCGGCGACGCGCGTTGTAGAACGGCGTCTGAACAGCTTCGTGAGTCAAGACGGTCTCGAGATCGCCGCTGTCCGCGAGCGTGCGGTCAACGATGGTGCGAAGCGCCCGAACAACGACCGGGTCAAAGCGACTGCCACTGAGCCGCTCAATCTCGGCAAGCGAATCGACAACCGACATGGCGGGTCGGTTGCGCCTGGGGTGCGAGAGGACGTCGAAGACGTCGGCTACCGCGACGACGCGAGCGGCCAGTGGGATGTCGTCGCCGGCCAGCCGGCCTGGATACCCGCTGCCGTCGAATGCCTCATGGTGATGACGCACGACAGCAACAGCGGTCTGCAGCTCGGTCAGGCCACTCTTCTCCAGGAGATGCGCACCGATGTCGGCGTGGGTGCGCGCGAGTGCGGTCTGCTCAGGCGTCAGCTTGCTCGGCGTGAGAAGCGACGTGTAGGCGATTCCAGCCTTGCCGATATCGTGCACGCGCGCGGACATGTCGATCAGGAAAGAGACATCGGGGTCCAGGCCGATCTCTAGCGCGAGGAGGCCTGCGAGCGCGCCGACACGATAGGCGTGGCAGCCGGTAGGGTCCTCCGCAAGCTCGGCAGACACGGCAACACGAACGAGAACCTCGAAGTCGGCGCGGAGCCGGTCGCGAGATAGCGGGGACACCGAGTCGGCGCTAGGCGGAATGACCTGCGATCGCCGTGCAGAGTAGACGGCTTGGATATGGCTGGCGCGAGCCTGGTGGTTATAGGACGCGAGTTCACGAAGGTAGTTGAGGGAACGCGCGGGTCTGTCGCAGGCCTCGTTCGCCTTGATGAGAACGAGGAGCACATCGCGCAGGAACGCACGCATCACTCGCGCCTGATCGAGCACCTTGTCGATACGGGCAAAGCCGTCATCAACACGGCCGGAGTAGACGTCGACGAGGCCGGACGCCAGGTCAGCGGCCATCTGCGATCGCGGTGACTTCGCGAGCGCGGCGTACTCCTTGCATCGCTCGGCCTGCAAGCGAGCGGCGGGAAGGTCGTTCATCTCGACCAGAAGTCGGACATGACTAAGCTCGATGAGGCTCAGTTGGAACGCAAGATCGGGGCTGAGTTGATCCCTCTGGAAGATGCCAGTCGCTCGATGGCACGCACTGACACCACGGTCGTACTGGCCGGCATGCAGACAACCAAGCGTGATGTTTCCAAGAGCAAAGAGGCGAACCAGGCTCGCTACAGGAGAGTCGGAACGCGACGACAAATCAGCGGCACGTTCGGCGCTTGCAATGCCGTAGTAGGCCTGTCCCGAATAGATATGCGTAGCGGCAATGTTGTTCCACACGGTGCCGCACTGAAGCGGGTCTTCCAGTTGCTCGGCGATGTCGAGCGCCTCAACGAAACGATTGAAAGCGGCAGCGAACTCGCCGATGTCGCTGAGGATGACGCCGTGCGCGGTGAGAGCACGTCGACGGCTCACAAGATCGCCACTCAGATTGGCCATCTCGACCGCAGCGGCGGCCGGGGCGACCATCAAAGGCACGTGGCCCGCGACATAGAAGATCCGCGCGACGAGGATGAGAGCGTCCGCCCTTCTAGCCGGATCGGCGTCCTGGTACGACGCCTTTAGAAGACTGTGGGCGGCAGCGGCATAGAACTGCGACACCTCGCCGTGATTGTCGACATGATACGAAAGACCCTCGATGAGGGCATCGATCGTCAAGCTGGCATCCGGCAGCAGAAGTGGCTCCGACATCATGCGACGACATCCGTCCCTGTTCGAGAGCATCGGCTTGAAGGTAGCGCTCTCACCGAGCGCCTACCTATGGAGGTCAGCGGAACCAATGGGGATCTCATACAGGCGAAGAAGATCGCGCGAAACCTGATCAGCGAGTGCGAGGTTCGCCAATGTAGCGCAAGGCGCCGCGAACCCTCCATGAGAGCAAAGGACTAGCGCCGACGGCGAGACAGCAGAGCTTGGGTTGAATCGAGGAGGACGCAAGGGATAGTGGTGTCACGACGCAGCCGCGTCGGTTCACGCGGAGGACGCATGACGACCACTGTCGCTTTGACGGATCTGAGGATCAGGTCCAATCCACGAACCTACTTTGACGAGAAGGCGCTCAACGAGCTGGCCGCTTCCGTGCGCGAGAACGGCGTGCTGCAGCCCATCCTGGCGCGGCCGGTAATTGACGATGACGGGAAGGAAGTCTTCGAAGTGATCGCCGGCGAGCGGCGCTTCCGGGCGGCAACGATGGTCGGCCTTGCGGAGGTGCCGGTCATCGTGCGCGAGGCAACGGACGCCGAGGTCGAGCAGTGGTCGCTCATCGAGAACACAGAGCGGTCCGCCATGAGCGCGACTGATGAGGCAACAGCAGCACAGCGCGTGCTGCAGCGGCGGCAGAACGACAAAGGCGAAGCGGCCCGCGTGCTTGGGTGGTCCGAGGACAAACTCACGCGCAGGCTGGCGCTGCTTCAGTGCGTGCCGTCCGTGCGACAGGCGCTGACCGAAGAGAAGATCCAACTCGGCCATGCCGAGCTTCTCGCCACCCTGGCGCCCGACAAGCAGGAAACGGTGCTGGCGGGCGTCCTCACGCAGAAGCCATCGGTGAGCCGGCTGCTGGAGGAACTCGGCAAGTACGCGCAGAAGCTGGCGGACGCGATCTTCGATACACAGCAGTGCGCCAACTGCGCACATAACAGCGCAATGCAGGGCGCGCTGTTTGACATTCACTTGGGGTCCGGGCACTGCACGAACCCGAGTCACTTCGAAGTGCTGACCGCGGCTGCGCTCGAAGCGAAAGCAGGGCCGCTTCGCGACGAGTACCGGGTGGTGAAGATCTACCGGACGGGCGACGGGTTCACTCCGCTGCCACTTGTTGCCGATGGCCCACTGGGCGTAGGCGCAGATCAAGCAGAAGCGTGCAAGCAGTGCGAGCACTACGGCGTAGGTGTCTCTGGACTGCCGGGATCGGCCGGCAACGTAACTGAGCCGCTGTGCTTTGAACCTGAGTGCAACGCGTCGCACGTGGCCAAGCGCATCAAGGCGGAGAAGGACGCGGCCAAGAGCGCTCTGAAAGCGGCGGGGTCGGAGCCGCAGAAGTCAGCCACGACCTCGGTTGCGGCGGCCAAGGATGCCTCAGCGAAGACGAGCACCACGGCGCAGACGCCTCGGATCGTCAAGGAGTACGTGGTCAAAGCCTGGCGCCGCATGGTCGCAAACGAGTTGGAGACGCGTCCCGACATGAACACGAAGCTGCTGGTGGTGCTGGCCGGGATGAATCATGGCCGAGACATCGACGGTGCGGCGTTCAACGAGGCGGCCGAGAAGGCGATGGGCGATTCGTGGAAGGATCTTTCGTCGCGCGTGATGCGGGACGCGACATCGCAGGTCGACGGGTTGGATGCGCAGGTGATCGAGCGCCTGGCGCGGTCGTCGGTGGCAGCGGCTGCGTTCGGCGTGAGCGAGAGCGACCTGCGAGCGCTGTTGAACTGGCTGGACGTGGACGAGGCCACGCACTGGCGCATCGACAAGGAGTTTCTATCGCTCCACACCAAGATCGAGATCGAGCAGATCGCGAAAGAGATCGGCTTGAAGAAGGCGGTGGGCGAGGCATTCCAGAAGCTGCGGGACGGCAAGAAGGAGCCGTTCATCGACGGGCTGTTGGCCGCGAAAGGCTTCGACTTCGCGGGCGTGGTGCCGAAGGTGATGCGCTACGAGCGGGCAAAACGCCGGGCGAAGGCGTGAGCCTTGAAGCGGCAGATGCCACAGATAACCTGAACTCACTCTCTCGGAGGAAACGATGTTCAAGCAACTGGCAGAACTGGCACGCAGCACGGCGCTGCTGCTACAGGTGAAGGCTGAAGCGGACGGGCGATTGCGCGTGGTGGTTCAGCCGACACCGGACAAGACGGACGGCACGGCCGCGCTGACGAGGCCGCTGCGACTGATCGCCACGCCGGAGGAACTGGACCAGGACTTCGCGGCGGCATTGGCGCGCTTCTCCAGCTCGTACGGGTCGATGAAGGAAGCGGTGGACGCGGCCGTGGCCGTGACGGAGGCCGCCCGGCAGGCCGCCAACAAAAAGGCGGCAGAGGCGGTTAAGGGGAAAGGACAGGCCACCAAAGCTGCCCCGCCAGCGGCCAAGGCAGCGGCGGCGAGCGTTACGCAGTCGGACCAAGACGACGGAGGCGACGACAGCGATGCCGACGGAGGCGTGACGGACGTCGGCGGTGGAGACGCGCAGCCGACGGCGGCGACGACGAAGGCGCCTGTGACGGCGCCCCTGTTCTAGCAACCCTCAGACAACGGAGATACAGATGGCTGTGCAAGTGGAAGTCGTGACCCGCAAGTTCACCTACAACAACATGCCGCTGGAGGCGCCGGACGACAGCATGACGCCGGAGCAGGTGAAGGAGTTCTACGCAGCGTCCTATCAGGAGCTAGCGACGGCAGAAGTGATCGACCTCGGCGTCAAGGACGACGTGCATCACTTCGAGTTCCGGCGGGCGGTGGGCAGCAAGGGCGCAGAGTGATCAAGTGCAAGCGCACGTGGCTCACGCAGCTCGCGAACGGCACGGCCCCCGAACAGACGCGGGGGGCCGTCCACTACCCGGACGACAAGGCCCGACGAAGCGACCTGGAAGTCTGGTCGCTCCTGCTCAAGGACGAGTCTCGCGCCTCGGCAAGCGAGGGACTCGGGCTGCCAACGGAGCTTCTGCCGCCGCTCATGTAGCCCTTCCGACCATCGAGCGTGGCGTCCCCAAGGCTGTGGTCGAGGGGATGGGTGCGCTACAGGCGGGGGCCGCACTGGCGCTTGTCGACGCGGGCGTCATGTCGATCGACGACGTGCCCGCGCGGACCAGGCACATCGACGCCGCTTGCGTTGCGGCCGTGACGCGCCGAGTAAAGCGGTTTTTCGCGGGCTTGAAGGTGTTGGAAATCGAAGTCGGGGTCAGTTTCGAACGTGCGCGCAAAGGAAGTCCAGCTGGGTCGATCGGCACGTGCCAGATCGACTGGGCGTCGCGCGGAACACTCGGCGTGGTGGTGGGGCCAGCGGTCGAACGACTCGAACGGCTGCGGAAGGGACTGGGGGCGGGGGTGCTAAGCGTCCTGGAGCGGGCCTCCTGGGACTCGCTGCCGATCCTGCACTTCGGCATGACGCTGGGGATGGCGCAGTGGTTCGCATGGCATGGGTGCTCGTCGCCTGCTGAGTACGCAAGAGAGATGGGCCTGAACGGAGAGGATGCGGGCGAGTACGAGGCCTCTTGCATGACGAAAGAGCAGGTGGAGAGGGATCTGCCCACGTGGGCGACATCGCGCCGACACGGCCGGCGCGGAAGGAGGGACCTGCCAAGCGTGGCGGTGCTGGAGAGGTTGCTGGCGCGCTGCCGTGATGACTACCTCAGACAGGTGCTGGCGGCAGCGGCGGCGGTCGCGAAGGAGAACGAGCGCACGGCGGCGTCGGGTGAACTGTGCTTCCACCGCAGGCAGGACGATGGGGGCGAGTTCATCGGCTGGGGCGCGGCGCTGCGCTGGAGCAGAAAGGACAGCCTGCTCGACATCGCACAGATGGCTGGCCAGTACGGCATGGAAGGGGGCGAAGGCTACGTCGTGTGCAACGTGATGGTTACCGATCTGTGCGGGACAGAGCTTGCCGAAGCCTTCGAGCTTCTCGAAGCCGACGCGCGACGGGTCCGGCTGCTGGACCGGTTGATCGCGCTGCTGGCGCGGCGAACATGGAAGGGCAAAGCAATCCAGGGGACCAAAGATGGCTCGCGTTGAAACATCCGTGCAGTTCGCCAAACCGAAGGTAGCGACACTCTCGCGCGCAGTGCTGCTGTACGAGGGCGGTTCCGATCTCGTGCTGGCGACGGTGCATCGGATCGTGGACAGCAAGTCGGGGCCGGTAATCGGCGCCGGCAAGCCGTTGTCAGCAGCCACGAGCCGGCGAATCCTGCGTTCGATGACGAAGAGGAAGGAACTGCCCGCCTACCTGTCGGGCAACGTGCTGGCGCGCGGGAACGGTTCGCTGATCTGGTACGAGCCGCCTCAAGCGAGGTTCCTCAGTTTCGCGGCAAGCGGCCTGCGCGTAGGCGCGGAGGGGGCGGCGCCGGGTGGCGACGTGAGGGCGGGCAAGGTGCCGACGCCCGGCGTGGTCTTCACGGCCGGCGAGTGCGGTTGGCGCGTGTTCGCCTTCAAGGGAGGCGATCGACCGACGCCGGACACAGCGCTGTTCCGGCCACCGTACATGAACTCCTATGAAGACGGCGGCATCTGCGCGGGGAACGTGACGCTGCCAGCGTCGGCGGAACCAGGTGCGACGCAAGCCTGGTCGGACTGCTTCTTCCGCTCCAAATTCACCCACGCGACAGGCGGCCGGCTGACCAGTCACAAGGGCGGAGTGCCAGGGTTGTGGTCTGCGTTGCTTGCAGCTCCGGCTATGGCATTCGACGAGGACTGCATGGTGGCAGCCAACAAGACGCTTGGCTCATTGATCGAGGCGCTATGAAACATCCATTGGACGAGAAGCTGCAGGCGACCTTGCCAGTGGTCGCGGCACCGATCTACGGCACCTTCGAGACACTCGACGCGGCCGGGCAGCGCCTGGTTCTCACAAAAGAGGGGCCGTTTCTCGAAGTCCGCCGGGCGTGGCTCTACGCGCGCGTCCCGTGCGGTGCAATCAACCCGGCGCTTGCGATGCCTTACGGCAAGCTGGACGAGATGATCGACCTGCCAGTGCTTGAGGCGGGTGCGCTGGTCGGAGACTTCATCGCGAACGCTCGCGCGGTCCTGCCGAACGAGGTGGGCGGCGTGGTGCTGTGGAACGAGGCAACCCGGACGGCGCGGCTTGCGATGTGCGAGACGCTGAGCGCCTCTGCTGGTCACCTGGAGTATCGGCGGCCGGTGCCCCTCGATGGCGAGCATGTCGTGATCGACATTCATAGCCACGGCCACTTCAAAGCAGGATTCAGCGCGACAGATGACGAGGACGACCGGGGCGCGACGAAATGGGCGATGGTCGTAGGCAACCTGGACAGCCGCTTTCCGACGTTGGCGCAACGTCTGTGTCTGCACGGTCTGCTGGTTGACCTCACCTAGCTCGGTGCGACAGTAGGTAGGAACAGTCAACGGAGCAACGCAGGTGAACGACGAGTTTCATATCCTCCACGAGGATGCGCTGGAGAGGGAGCCAAGCATCGTGGTGGTCGGGGCTGGAGGTAACGGTGCGCAGATGGTCGGCGCGCTGGCGCGGCTCCACCTGGCGCTGATCGGCCTGGGCCGGGCGAGCGGAATCGGCCATGTCACGGTGATCGATGACGATGTGGTGAGTGAGGCGAACATCGGTCGTCAGATCTGGAGTGCCAGCGACATCGGCAAGAACAAGGCAAGGGTGATCGTCAACCGCATCAATGCCTACTACGGGCTTGCGTGGGATGCAGTGGCGATGAAGCTGACCTCACGGTCACGCCTGAATGCGAGCCGGAACTCGCCGCTCATCCTGATCGGCTGCGTGGACTCGCGGGGCGCGCGGCGGGCGATCCACAAGGTCGCCATTGACTGTCGAGCAACCTACTACCTCGATCTTGGCAACGAGGAGCACACGGGGCAAGTGATCTTGGGTGAGCCGCCGACGACTTGGCGAAAGACCAGCCAGCAGATGCCGCGACTGCCGACGGTGACAGAGTTGTTCCCGCAGTTGATGGACAGGTCGATCAAGGAGGACGACCGACCGTCGTGCTCGGTGGCGATCAGCCTGGCGAGCCAAGGCCTGTTCATCAACGACCTGGCCGTTCGATGTGCGGCGCAGCTTCTCTACATGCTATTTGCGAAGGGCAGGATGCGCGTACATGGCGCGTTCTTCGACTTCAACAGCATGCGGATGACCCCGGCGCCGATTCAAAGCGCGTTCTGGCGGCGGATGGGGTACGAACCCGACAATGGCTGCAGAACGCGCGCCACGCAGGCGCTCGCGGCCTAGGTTTGATCGCGCCCAACGCAGGGCAAGCATGGTGCATGACTTGGGAGAGGCAGAATCGGATGGTGCGGACATGAAGAAGGCGTCGTCTCTGCGTGGATGGCTGATCGATCCAACTAAGCGGTCGCTCACGTGGGTGCAGTGTGAGTCGGTCGACGCGATCCGGGTGCTCCTGCAGGTGGAGCTGCTTGAGCCTCGATCCTTAGGGGAAGGGGTGACGCTCTGGTGCGATGAGTGCGGGCTGCTGGTGGACGGCCAGGCGTACTTCGTCGTGGGGCGTGGTTACGCGGCGCAGCTCATCGGCGGAAGGGCTTTCGCGGAGATAGTCGAAAATTCTGATGGGGATGCGGCGGACACCGTGGCTCGGGCGGTGCGGTGGCCGCAGGACGACCACGAGACGATCCGGGCCGCTGAGGGGATGCTGAACTGCACGAGCGTCGTCAGTGACGAGGCCAGTCGCCGGCGCGCCGCGTACGCGCGGGATCTCGCCCAGACGCGCGTTGCGGCGCTGGACACGGAGCCAGCAGCCCCCCTGCCCCGCTCAGCCACTTGATAACGCTTGAGAAGTGGGCGATGTAGGCAAGTCGATGAGCGCGGACGTACGGCCGGTGATCGCGATCCAGACGAGCGACGATGGGCGCGTTCATCTGGTGATGGGTGACCCCGGCGTCGTGGTGGCGGTTTACCGCGCCTCAGCGCCCGATACCGAGTGGGCGCCGGAACGGGTGTTCACGGTGACGATTGGCGGCGGCCAGGCCTTGTCTGCGGTTGGGTACCTTGAGAAGGTGGTTCCTGCATCAGGGTTGGCGCGGGACGTGGTGGAGGCGATCAAGCGTTCGGGTGGCGAAGTGCCGGACCTGCTCGATGGCGACCTGTTCGCCAGTCTGGAAACCGACGCGCGCAGCACCGACCAAGGCGAGAAGCACGAGCATGAGGATCCTGCTTTCGACGACGACGCGGCGCTGGTGAATAGGATGAGAGAACGCTTCGGCATACGGACCGACGCGTCCTTGGCGCGCGCGCTGGGGATTCAGGCGAGTCACCTGGGGGATGTCCGACGTCGCCGACGGGCGTTGCCGATGATGACGAAGCTGCGTGTACTGGAGCATCTCGGGCATGACTTCGCCGGCAGAGCGCTGGCATCGCTGGTGGGGAAGTCGAAGTCGGAAGCGTTGATGGCCGTCGACCTGCGTCGTCTGGCGGCCGAGGCCAGCCGGGACACGAGAGCGAGGGTGGCGTGCGGCCAGGCGAGAGACGATGGCAGTGCGCGCAGCAAGGACGGCCCGTGTTGATCGACGCCACGCTGGTGCACTACCTGAGGACACGCAGTGACCTGCATATCGGGATCGGCGAAGCGGGCCTGCGCCACCTGGTCGAGGCAAGCGGGAACAGCCTGTGCGGACAGTGCGGCGCTCTGGGGCGTCGAGTCGCGCGGCGAGTGCTACTGCGTGATGTGCACGGCCGAGGCGCGCGAGCTGACGGCCAGATGAGAAGCTCGCGGCGTTGAAACGGCGGGCGTTCATCGCAAGATGACGCCATGAGCAACGCGCAACTCCAATTCGCGCCAGCGCGACTATCCGGTCATGAGGTTCGCAGGCTGATGCGCTTGCACCGCAAGACCATCGCCGGTCTTGCTGAGGCAATGAACGTCACGCACAAGCGGGTTCGGCAGGTCCGGGCGAATGGGGTCGAAGGTGTGTGTTTCGTCGCGGACTGGACAGAGGCGATCGGCGCGCCCGACAACGACGCCACAAGCATCGCTCCCGCTAGTTGAAAGACCTGGACGGCGATGGACACTGTAAGCGGAGAGCACAGCGCTCAGTGAGGGAGCGGTTTAGGCATGAGCACAGTGGTTCGAAAGATCGTCCTGCAGCACCGGACCGGGCGGAACGCGCACTACGAGGTTCACGTCAACGACCTCGGCGGTAACCAGTTCGAGGTCAAGACGCTCTGGGGCGCGATTGGGGCCAAGCTCCAATCGAAGGTGATCGCCACCGCGACCGCGCGCTCGAGCGCCATGTCGGCGGCGAGCGAAGCGGCACGCAAGAAGGTGGATGGCGGCTATACAGAGGTGAGCGACCAAGCCGTGCCGAGCACGCGTGGCGCACCGACCGCAAGCGCTACGGCGGCTGCGCGTGCAACGAGCGCGAAGTCAGCCGTGAAGCCGTCGGTACTGAACACTTTGGTCATCGTGAACGCGGAAATTGATGTTGGTATCTAGGGCGCAGAAAGCATGGAAAGACAGACAGCCTTGATCGTGGTGCTGGACGGCACGGCAGACATGACCGCGGACGACGTTGCCGGTCAACTCGGCTCACTGCTTGGTGGCGCGGAGATCGGCGCGACGGTGTACGGCCCGTACGCGCTGGAGAGCGTCGGGCAAGCCGCCCTTGAGCTGAGCGGGGGCGCGGCAGACGACAGCACTGGCAGCACGTAGAGGCGCCAGTGCTGCACCAGGCCGCGACGACTCGCGCCTGGATGGCTGACAAGGGTTGAAGCCGCGAAGTCGCGCGCGAGCATGGAGACGTCAATCAAGGAGGCGTCTACATGCAGATCGAACACCAGCAGCAACTGTTCGGGGCAAGCGGCGAGTGCGGAATCGTCGCGTACCCGCACGGGCCTTTCACGCTGAAGGACACAGGGGGAAACGTCGTCATCGTGCCGGCGCTCGCGCATGTCCTTGCGGTCGTCAACAAACCAACGTGCCACGGTCTCGAGTCGGCCGTCGCGGCAGTGACGCAGGGGGACGGCGAGGCGTTGCCACTGCTGCAGCGAGGGGATGCACGCTCAGGGCTGCGCGTCGACATGCCGACGCCTTGCCTGGTGCAGCAGATGTTCGCGGAGATGATGGCAATCGAAGGTCGACGGGTGAAGCCATGGCAGATGCGCCGCCTCGACTGGGAGGGATTCAACGCGATCGGCGCGACAACGTTCGGCTGCTACAGCGGAATCGCCGGAAGTGACGAAGCGAAGCGCTGGATGGATCGCGCGTTCCTCGACGCGTTCGGCTACGGACACAACGGGCCGGTGATCGATCGGCAGATCGGCACCAACGCTCGTTATGAGGTCCACGTGGAGTACGCGCTGGCGGCGGGAGAGCCAGTGCCGCAGGAGAGCGTCGACGACGCCCGACGGTCGATGTCCGATGCCGGGCGCGCTATGGCAGATGAAGCGGGGTTGCGCGGTCGCTTGAGCCTCCATGCGCTGCGGATCCTGATTGGCTTGCTGAAGCTGGCAGGCCTGCGCGCCACGGCGAAGACGGCTGAGCCATTCATTCAGGTCGTGCTGGCGATGGTGCCGGAGCGGCGCGAGTTGGCGGTCGACATGGACGACGCGCTGTACGCGGCCGGGCTATTGGCGCCTGAGCGTTCAGCCACGCCGCCGGTGCCAGCCGCAACCGTGGCGGACGTCGACGTCCAGGCGCTGGCAGAGCAGCTCTATCAGCGCAGGGTCGGCATTGAAAGGGACCGGCTGGACGGAGACCGGGCGGCTGGACGCGTGAGCAAGCGAACCTATGAGGCGACGATCGGCTCGCTGGAGACGGGCATCAGGGACTCGGACATCGAACGGGCAGGACACATCGTGGGCGCACTGCGCACGAAGAACGTGCGGCAGTTGTTGCACGCGTTCGATGTCGCAGACGACCACAACCGGACGTCGCGGAAGTTCGCGAAGGAGAGATTCGGGTTGGCGACGCTCGGTGTGCGCGCGGCGGAACGTCGGCGGCGGATTTTCGCGTTCTGTGACATGAGCGACGATGACGCCAAGCGGTTCGAGGTCGAAGAGAAGGAACGGAAGGCGGCCGACGAGTCAGGGCGGGAAGCGCGGCGGGCAGCCGAGCGAGCCGAGGAGGACCGGCGGATCACCGAGCGGGTGGCCGCAACTGCCAAAGTGCAGTTCGACGGATCGGAGATGACTTTCAAGGCGCTGATCGACCAGCTCATCGCCACCGGGTACTCCGAAATCAGGGAAATCAAAAAGGGGGCAGTGGCGATCCCTCACCTCGTCAACCCGAACGATCGGCGCGCTGTACGGCTATCGAAGCGCAACCCGTCGCTGGCCTACGCAAGGCTCGCGCTCGCGGCGGCGAAGGCCGCTGCGGAGGTGGCGCGCACGGGGTAGCGGCGCAGGGCGGGGCTTGATCGGGCGCAGCAGCGACAGACCATGTTGGGATGAACGCGACCCTCTGGTACCTGAACCGGCTCATCGAGCAAGCCCACAGCAGTATCGACTTGGCCGCGCGCCAGGTTGAACGCGCGCGGTGCGTCGAGGACGTGGCGCGCGCCCTTCGCAGCGTGCATGTCCCGTCGCTCGTCCGCCACGACGGCTCAGTCCGGACAGCGCAGGCGCGGTTGGAGCGGAGCAGTCTTATCAAGGCCGATGCGCTGGTGGCGCCGCTGATCGACAAGCTCAAACAGCAGGCTGGGCAGCAGGAGAAGGAGGCGGCGCGGCGGGCGCTGATGGTGTGCCGCGGCGCCTTACCGCATGTCGCTGTCGTGCTTGAGCGCGCTCTGGTGAGGGCAGCGGGGCGGGGTTGAAGCGGCCGCTTAACGCGCGATCCTGATCTCCCGGCGCGCTGCGCCATCACCAGGAGAAAGCACGATGAGCAATCAACTCGTCCGCACCACGTCGTTGTTCCTCAGCGACCCCAGTGTGCGCGCCGACAAGGAATATCACGTCTACTTGAGACAGGCAGGTGATGACGCGTTCACCGTCGACTTCGCCTACGGTAGACGCGGCAGCGCGCTGACAGCGGGCACCAAGACGGCCACCCCGGTGGCGCGCGACAAGGCCGAGGCGATCGAGAAGAAGCTGGTCGCGGAGAAGAAGGCGAAAGGCTACGTCGCCTGCGAGATTGGCAAGCGCGAGGTGGGGACGGACACCGGCGAGGCCTCCGGCTACCTGCCGCAACTGCTGAATACGGTCGATCGCACTGATCTGGAGGAAATGGCAGCGATAAGCGCGTTCTGCTTCCAGCAGAAGATGGACGGCGAGCGGCGGCTGGTGCTGGTGGAAGGCACGCAGGTGCGCGGTATCAACCGCCGCGGTGAGTTCGTCGGCGTGCCGGTCGAGTGGCAGGGGCCGCTTGGGTCGCTCGGCCGCTTGGCGCTCATCGACGGCGAGCAGATCGGCGGACGGCTCTTTGCCTTCGATCTGCTCATCGACGGCGAAGACCTGCGTGACGCCTCGTTCGAAGACCGACACGCTCGGTTGACGGCGCTGTTGGCGTCAGTCGATGCGCCGGAGCTGTTTCAACTGGTGCCGGTGGCGACGACGGAGGAGGCCAAGTGCGCACTGGTGACACGGTTGGAGGCAGCGAACGCCGAGGGGGTGGTGGCGAGGCGCCTGGACGCGCCGTACCGGGCAGGGCGGCCGAACAGCGGTGGCGATGCGCTCAAGCACAAGTTCTGGGAGTCGGCGACAGTGATCGTGCTGGGAGAAAGCGGCGACAAGCGCTCGGTGCGAATGGGACTTCTCGACGCGGCAGGAGCGCTGGTCTACGTGGGCAAGGTGTCGATTCCGCCGAATGCCGGCGTGCCGGCCGAGAACACGCTCATCGAGGTGCGGTACTTGTACCGGGCCAGCGAGGATGGCGCGCTGTACCAGCCGACGTTCATCGGCGTGCGTAGCGATGTGTCGCGCGGGGACGCAACCCTCCTGCAGATCACGCGCACGAAACCGGCCAACGGCCAGCTCTCGCTACTTGCGGCGTAGGCGTTCACGCCACCGAGCGTTGCCGCCGGCGGTCGCCGCGGCAACGCATTTACCAACGGACAACGAAGGAGCAACGCGCTTGAACACTGCGCACCAACTACTTCCGCGTGAAGGACGCGGCGGCACTCATCAAGGCGCTCGACGGAACGGGCAATGTCGCCGACGAGCACCCGTTGGCACCTTGGTTCGTGAGCGTGGAGGGCGCAGACGGCTTCGACAACCCGATCGCCACAAAGGACGGCGACACAACGCTGGAAGACCTCATTGCGGCGCATCTTGTAGACGGGCAGGTGGCAGTCCTGATCAGCGTGCATGCGGACAGGATGCGGGAGATGGGCGCGAGGGCTGTGGCGGTGCGCTCGACGGGCGAGTCGGTGACGATCAGTACCGACGACATCTACAGCCTGGCAGCGAGATCGTTCGACGTCCAGGAGGACGCGATCGCGACGGCGACATACAGGGATCTCCCAGCAGAGGCGCGGACGGGCGGCGCGGCGATCGAATAGCGCGCTGCACGATCGGCCGGAGCGCGGCGCACCAGGTTGCAGAGCGCGTCGAAAGCGTGGTCGATCGCGCTTGCGGCCGGTGCGCCGCTCGCCTCGAATGACTTGGCGTAACAGGGGCGCGCGGGCTTGAACCTGAACGGCGACAACCGAACATGGTGCAACAGCCGTGGATACGGCCGACGAAGGGCGAGACGATGAGCGAAAGGGCAGTGAAGGAGGCGAAGCGGATCAACCCGCTGACATGTCTGCCAGCAATGGCGAAACTGCGGGCGCTTCCGGCGGATGCGAGAGCGCTGATCGCCGATCTATGCGGCGAGTTCAAGCAGCAGGCGGAAGCCCTCGCACAGTTGAACTGGCGACGCCGGAAGGGCCCCTTGAGCGGGTACTGGCTTGCGGCGGGCGTGTATGCGGCGCACACGGGTCGTGGGGTTCGCAACGGTCTGCCGCGCGGGCAGCGCGCGGCGGGCTTGTCTTACCTTCTGCCAAATGGAGTGCACGCCTACATGGAGGTAGCTGCCAGCCGCCTGGCGCCGACATCCTGGGCGTGGCTCGGCGGTGAAGAGCCTGCAAAGGGCGGGCTGGCAGTGGTGCTGTTCGATGGGGGTGCGTTCGTTGCCGTGCCAAAGCTGGCCGGACTCATGCCCATGCCCGTCGACTTGATGGCGGTCCTCGACGAAGCGGAGTCGCGCGGGGCGCGGATGGTGCGACTCGGCGGCGACTCGACCCGGTCGGACAGGGGTTGAGGCCGCCGAACGCCAAGCGACCATAGCTTCACACCGATTCGGAGGCGCAGATGGAAGAGAGCCTGGCAGTAGTGCAAGACACCGTCGCTACGGAGCAGGGCGGGCGGGAGGCGCACATCGCTCTGCCGCTCGGCATCATCCGTGGACTGAGTAACGACGCCTACCACGCTGATCGCTCCGCGCTGTCATCGACGCGGTTAAAGCCGGCGCTTGTCAGCGGCGAGCACTTCCTCGCCGCCCTGTCCGATACGGACGAGTCAAGCGAGGCGCTGCTATACGGGTCGGCGCTGCACACCTACATGCTTGAGCCGGAGAAGTTCGATCAGGAGTACTTCTGCGTTCAGCGCGTGGATGCGCGCACCAAGGCCGGCAAGGCGGAGAAGGAAGCACAGCTCGTCGTTTGCAGTGCGCGCACGCCAATCCCTCAGGAGTGGCGTGCTGAGCTGGAGGCGATCCGCTGGAGCGCGGGGCGCCACAGGACGGCGGCGCGCCTGATGGGTGGCGCGGAGCGCGAAGTGGCGTTCGTCTGGGTCGACCCGGAAACCGGCTTGCGCCTGAAGGTGAAGGCGGACGTCTGGAACGAAGACCTAAACATCGTAAGCGATCTGAAGTCCTGCACGGACGCCTCGGAAGATGCGTTCGCAAAGCAGTGCGTGCGGTTCGGCTACCCGCTGTCGGCGGCGATGTACTGCGAGGGCGTGTACCGGGTGACGGGGCGGCGGCCTGAGTGGCGGTTCATTGCCGCTGAGAAGTCCCCACCTTTCTCTGTGGCGGTGTACCGGCCGACCGAAACGTTCATGCGCCGGGGCGAGCGGCTGTTCAGACAAGCGCTGAGAAGGGTGGCGACGTGGAAGGCGGACGGCGTCTATCCGCCGCTGCAGCCGGATGGCGAGGCGCAGTGGATCGACTTGCCAAGCTGGGCATAGGAGATTGCCATGGCGCACCGAGCGGACCGTGGGGCTCAGGAGCTGCCGGTCAACGGCTGCGACTGCAGGGTGTGCGGGCTGGCGCGCCAGGCGATGCCGAAGAACAAAGGGGGAGCCGCTGGCTGTGCGGGCAGCGAGTCAACGCAGTGGCCGGGCAGCCGGCTTCCCGTTGCGCGTGCAGCGCAGGCCGTTGCTGGGGCAGGGGATGCTGGCAACGGCCACCGGCGGGCGCGTACTGCTGCTGATCGACAGCGAATCCGATGCGAAAGAACAGGCAAGGAGCATCTACCACGAGCTGTTGCATCTGCTTCTACTGGGCGTGGGCAAGACGCAGCACGACGAGGAGGCGATCGAGGCGATCGCGGTGAAGCTTGCGGACGCAGCGCCGGAGGTTCTGGCCCTGTGCGGCTGGGACACGCCGGAGTCTTGAAGTCGGCGTGGGAAGCGAGAAGATCAACTCAAGGCCGCGACGCGGCGACACGAGGAGCGACAGATGGCAATGATCAAGGCAGAACGTGGCGAGCTGCTGCGTCCGCTGCAGCGGGTAGCGGGGGTGGTGCCTAACAAGCCGGCGCTGGCGATGGTGGCGAACGTACTGATCCGTCAGGAGGGTGCGGAGGTCACGCTGCTCACGAGCGACATCGAGATGCAGGTGGAGACGAAGGCAACGATTGGCGCCGGACGCGAGAACACCACGACGGCGACCTCGGCTCGCAAGCTGGTCGAGTTGGTGCGCGCCCTGCCGGATGGCGACGTCGTGATCGAGGCTGGGAAGCAGCTGCAAGTCAAGGCCGGCAAGAGTCGCTTCAAGTTGCAGGCGGTGCCGGCGGCCGAGTTTCCAATCATGTCCGAGGACAAGCCGACGGCGACGTTCACCGTGCCGGCCGGGAAGCTGCGCGCCCGTCTGAAGCAGATCGAGGTGACGATGGCTGTGTCGGACCTGCGCTACTACCTGAACGGCATGCTCTTCGTGCTGGCGGGCAACGAGCTGACGCTCGTGGCGACCGACGGGCATCGGCTGTCGCTGACGAGGCTGGAAACGCAAGATGCCAAAGGCAAGGCCCGTCACGTCGTGCCGCGCAAGGTGATTAGCGAACTCGGTAAGTTGCTGCCGGACGACGACGACGAACTGGTGCAGGTCGGGTTCGCGGACGCGCAGGTGAGCTTCCGCTTCGGTTCGACCAGGCTGGTGTCGAAGGTGATCGTCGGCGCCTACCCCGACTACGACCGAGTCGTGCCTCAGTCGGACCGGATGACCAACAGGATGGTGGTCAAGCGCGAGGATCTGAGCCGCAGCCTGATGCGGGCAGCGATCCTGGCGGGCGAGAAACTGCGTGTGGTCGAAGTAAGCCTGGGCGACGGCAGTGCCAAGTTGGCGGTGGCGAACCAGGACGCCGAGAACGCGGAGGAGACGGTCGACGGCGAGTACGACGGCGCGCCTCTGACGATCGGCTTCAACATCGACTACGTCATCGACGCGGTGGGAAGCGTCGGCGACGCGGCAGTGACCCTGCGATTCAACGATGCGCTGTCGAGTGCGCTGATGACGGTGGAGAGCGACCCGACCTACCGGCATGTGCTGATGCCGACCAGGCTCTAACCCGTAGACGCAGAGACGAGGAGGCGATGAGAGCCACGTCCATAGAACAGGCGGTGCGTGATGCGATCGCGGGCCGCGTGGCATCGCGAGGGCACTCGACACCAGACGACCTAGTGTTCGTGCGAGCGGACATGGAGGAGAGCCAACTGCGCATTAAGCGCGTGATGAGCGACTTTCGAGTAGGCAAGAAGGCGGCGAAGGCGACCGTTCGCAAGATGCGCCACAGCGCGGTGTTCAAGTCAATCTGCAACTCGTACCAGGTCAACGTCAGCAGCATCCCGCCGCGCGATGGCGTGCCGGAGATGGTTCACCTGATCATCAAGCGCGTCGATCGACAGACGATCCGCGACTGGCGCGTGCTGCAGGCGATCAAGAACAAGCTGCTGTCGCCAAAGCACGAGGCGGTCGAACTTTTCCCAAGCGAGGACCGCAAGGTCGACGGCGCCAACAGCTATCACCTGTTCGCCCTTGCGGACCCGGCGCATCGGTTCCCGTTCGGCTTCGAGGAGCGGTCGGTAACGAACTCGCCAGGTGGCCAGGCGGTTCAGAGGCCGCTGGACGACCCTGAGGGGCAGGCAACCGAAACATCGCTCAGCGCGCTGCTGATGGATCCGGCGTGGGACACGCTGTCGGCGGCCGAGCAGTGTGGGCGGCTGGCGCTGGCGGCAGACGCACTGGCGCGGCACGAGCGCAAACCAACGGCGTGGGTGGCGAGGTCTCCAACGGGTTCGGTGCTGCACATGAGCCTCCGCGACGGGTGGACCGTCGACGCCGTCACGCACGAAGCGTCGGGCGACAGCGACGTCGGCTAGGAAAGGCGCTTCCTTTGCAGGACGTCAGCGACGGAGAAGGTCTCGGCGTCTCTGCGTCGGGCGACTGCGGTCGCCTCGCAACGCTGGACGGCGGGCTACAGATCGGCTGCAATGTCGGCTGTGCGGCTCGCTGTTGAGTTCGACTTGCGGCCACTAGCCGTCCTTCAGGTCGCAGCGCTATCTGCATCCAAAGCGGACATTCACGTCGACCCTGGCCAGCGCCGGTTCGCCCATCAGGCAGCAGCCGTTGCCCACGATGTCAGTGCATCCGCGGATAGCGCGGCGCCCGTTCGCAGCACGGTTGCCGGTTGCTCTGCGCAGGCGCACCCAGAGGCGAACAGGGTCCTCGACGTCGTCCCCGGCGAAGGGCTCAGCCCGTTCCACTACACCAAGCAGATCGCTGTCGGTCGTTGAGGGCATTCGTGCCACCGCGGGACGTATGCCGATAACGCGCCGGGCGCACCAGCAGCTGCCTCAAGTGCAATCACAAAGAGCTGCAGTCGACGTTACCTAATGCACATCGAGGTACAAGCCAGCGCCGGCAAGACAACGGAACACCACGGCCATCGCGGGCGCGACATCGGTTGCATGCGGGCTCAACTTGCCCATGGCGACTGAGTGCGGTGTTTCGATGTTCTGTCGTCGCCATGGTGGCCAGCGTTGCTAAGGCCCGTCGGTGTCCCGATTGCAGGTCCGCCTCTTGCTGTGCCGGTCTTGTCACTTCTCGGCAAGCTCGATGCAAGCATTCGACATCATCCTTCACCGTTTCGGTCAGCGCGAACTTGCGCGGAAGGCGAGCGCACTCTTGACTCGGCACCCGAGCTACATGCTCTCACCGCTGACGTGTCATGAGGTGACCGTACTGAGGCTCCTCTGCGGTCCGGTTCGCGTTGTTCGCGTTGCGTTGCAGACAGCGCCCTGGGCGTTGCTCGGCATGGCGCTGATCGTGCTGGACACGCCATCAGCCGTCTATTTGGCGACCGCCATAACGATGCTTGGATCGTTGCGGGCTTGGCAGAAGCCGGCGATTCGGCCGAGCGACCTGCAACTCAGTGATGACGAGCTGGACCGCCAGCTTCTGGATTTGACGCCGCGTGGCCGGGTGCTGGCAGCTGCACTCGGGTCCATGCAGCGCGGCCCGTGCATGATCGAACTCGTCTGGGCGTCAGCCGATTGAGTCTCCGGACACCCGTTTGTCTCCTCCGCCCCTCAGCGGGGCCCTCGGTCCGGCCTGCGCCGGGCCTTTTTTTGGGGCCAGTGGCAGCGTTTTCACGAGGCAAGCGGTGGGGGCTGATCCTTCCGGTCACTCGTTCCTGCTCCGTCCAGCAGCCTAGCCAGGACGTGAAGCAGCTGCACTGGCTCGACTGGCTTGACGATGTGGTGGTCGTACCCTGCCTCAAGCGCGCGCTGACGGTCTTCTTCGCGTCCCCATCCCGTGATGGCAACGAAGATGGCCCGTGACGCCCACGGGCGGCTCCGAAGCCGCGACGCCACCTCGTAGCCCGTCATGCCGGGGAGCCCAATGTCGAGCAGCACGACGTCGGGCTCGAATTCATCGGCGGCCTGAATGCATGACGTTCCTTCGTAGGTGATGCGAACCTCATTGCCTTGGCCCTTCAGCAAGGCTGCAAGCGACTCCGCAGCATCGACGTTGTCATCGCACACCAAAATTCGCTTCCCCGCTACACGCGGAAGCGCATCCATTTCTTGAGCCGCAATCGCCTCGACGCCTTGTCCCTGCGCGAGCGGGAGCCTGACGATGAACTCGCTCCCTCTGCCGGCGCCATCGCTGCGAGCGCAGACGGTGCCTCCATGCAGTTGCACCAGGTGCTTGACCAGCGCCAGGCCAATCCCGAGGCCTCCCTGAGCGCGCCCAAGCGTTCGGTCGACCTGAGTAAACAGGTCGAACACCCGGCTCAACATGTGCTCCGGGATGCCGGCGCCGTTGTCCTCTACCGAAACGACCGCGTCGGCGCCCTCATGAAAGGCACGCACCTTGATGTGACCGCCCCGCTCGGTGTACTTGACGGCGTTGTTCAGCAAGTTCGTGATGACCTGGGCAATCCTCACTGCGTCAGCATGGATGGGGATTGGCTCGGCCGACACGTCCACCGTGAGCTTGTGACCTTGAGCCTCGACGAGCGGCGCGACTGACTCGACGGCATCTCCAACGGCCTGCGACAGAGGGACGACCTCTCGCCGCAGTTCAATTTTCCCACTTGAAATCCGAGAGACCTCGAGCAGGTCATCCACCAGACGGACCATGTGGGCGACCTGGCGCTCCATCACCTCGACAACCCGCTGTTGCACGCTCGCGTCGGCGCCGCCCATCTTGAGGAGATGGAGCGAGTTGCGCAGTGGGGCGAGTGGGTTCCTCAGCTCATGAGCCAGCGTGGCCAGGAACTCGTCTTTTCGCCGGTTCGCATCACGTATCGCAGCGTCATCGCGCAGCCGCGCGGTGATGTCCTGATTGATGACCACCGCTCCGGCAATCTTGCCCTCGGCGTCGTAGGTCGGGACAACCGAGTTGAGAATGGTGCGACGAGTGACGCCGTCAAAGCACTCGATGTCGAGTTCTTCGTTGATTGACGTCTCACCATGGCGAATGGCTCTCGCAGCGGCCCAGTCCTCAGGACGCAGCTTTATGCCCGTGCGATGCCACCTCGCCTTGTACTCGCCGAACTGTTCCAGCGGGACGTACTTCGCCCCCGCCCATATGTCTTGACCGGCACGGTTGCCAAAGGTGATTTGTCCACTGGCACTGATGAACCAGACGCCGATGGGCATGTGCTCCAGGTAGGTGAGCTCGCGGCTGCGCTGCTCGGCGAGTTCGCGCTGCACGCGCATGCGCTTGGAGACGTCGAGCAGTACGCCCGCGCCTCGCATCGTTTTGCCGTCGGCATCGCGCTCAATCTGACCCCGAGCGAGCAGCCAGCGTGGTTCGCCAATCTCGGTGCCAGCTGCGGTCCGGTACTCGACTTCGTACGCCGTGCCATCCTCGATGGCGGCCTTCCAAGCTTGTGCCACACGTGCTCTGTCGTCGGCGTGGACCGTTTCGAGCCAGTCGCTCCGCGTGAATTGCGAACGCTCGATGCCCAGCAGTTTCATAGCGACTGGCGACCACCAACCTCGCCCGGTACGCAGGTCTTTCTCAAAGGTGCCGACGCGCGCGCCTTCCGTGGCCAGGCGCAGCAGCGATTCGCTTGCTCGCAGCCTTTCTTCTGCCTCCTTCAGTGCGGTCGTGTCCGTGCTGCTGCCGACGTGGCCGAGAAACGCTCCGCCAGCACTGAAGCGCGGCACGGCCGACGTTGAAATCCACCGCCAAGAGCCATCGGCGTGTCGGACTCGGCATTCCCCATGAAACGGCGCCTCCTGGGCGACGGCGTCAAGGAAGCCGCCGACGTATGACGCCATGTGGTCCGGGTGGACCAGCGGGACCCACGCCTTGGCGTCGGTGACAGCGTCCTCGTAGATGCCGAAGAAACGCTTGTACGTCTGGTTGATGAACTCGATGTTTCCCTGAGCGTCAGTCACCCAGAGCGCAACGGGCGAACTATCAGCTAGCAGCCGAAAGTGACGGTCGCTTTCGTCCTCGCGCGCTTGCTTCTCGCTATGCAGCTGCCATGAGCCGTCGCTCGAAGGGGTCGGCCGCATCTGCCATCTCCACTTGGCATTTCAGTGCGCATCTGATGTGCTTCCCAACTACAGGGCCAATTATGGAGAGTCAGCATGGCGCGAGTGGCGAGCTGCCAAAGAAAGCCACCGTCGAACACTCATGTGTGGCGCGCAACACGAAGGGGGCGATACGTACGTGCTGGCTCTGAAGAGTGAAAGCGCGGCAGGTAGCCTGCGAGGAAACTAAATCAACAGACGCGACGCCAGGATGACGCCTACCCATAGCAGACCGCCCGTGAGCGACCAGCAAAGGATGCCAACAAAGGGTTCAGCTCGTTTCAAGGCTCAAGCTCCTCGCGGCCCGCGTCAACGCGCGGTGTGCCAGCTGATTCAAGCTTGACCGTCTCAGCAACCGCCATGCCGGGACCGGCCGACGCCAGGCGCTAGTGGACGCGGGGCGAGTGGTACGTCCCGGTGTCGCTGCTCAGTAGCAGGAGCGTCAGGGCCTCGTTGCCAATCGGCTCCTCCAGACACGCGTCGAAGCCGGCGGCGACCAGTTCATCGTCGTCGATGTCGCCGGCCTGCTTGCTCACGGCGACGATGAGAGGCTTAGCGCCGAAGCGCATCGCGCGAATCGCCGCGCAGACCGCGATGCCGGACATGAACCGCAGTTCGGTGTTCAGCAGGACCAGAGACGGTTTCTTCTGTCTTGCCTTTAGGATGGCCGACGGTCCGTCGAAGGCGACCTCCACATCGCGTCCGCTCTCTCGAATCAACCAAGCGGTCCGCGTTGCAGACTGCATGTTTTCATCAACAACAAGGACACATGAGGTCATGGCGGCTCCCAACGCGCGGCGAGCGACTGCCGACTGACTCTGTGCCTCATGAGAGGTACTGTCGCGACCTTTCTACGCATTGCACTGCGTAGATGAGCCAATTGCGTGGTCAAGCGGTAGTCACTAAGTTGAGCAATTGGCTCTCCGCGCGCCTTCGGCTGGCGTGACCTCGCTACGGCGCATCAACACTCGGGCTGCCCGTAGTCCTCTTTGCACTTTCTGGCATAACGCAGCGTCCCGCTTGTCGGGTGCCTGTCGTGGTTGCTTTCCCTGATGGACGCACGAACTATCTCCCCGAGGGACGCATTCCGTTCGCGACGCATACTCGTCGTCGATGACAACGTGGACATCGTGCAGACGTTCTCCATGATGCTTTCCATCATCGGACACGACGTGACTGTGGCCTATGACGGAGAGCGCGCGATAGTGACAGCGCTCCAGGTGAAGCCCGAGGTGGTCTTCCTTGATATCGGTCTTCCCAAACTCAATGGCTTTCAGGTGTGCGAGGCCTTGCGCGATGAGTTCGGCAGCGAGGTCGAAATCTTCGCGGTCACGGGCTATGGCGACGACGCGTCTCGGGAGCGAGGGCGGACCTGTTTCGACGGTTACTTCACCAAGCCCATCTCGGCACTCGAAGTGTTGGAACGCGTGGGACTGGCAGTCCAAGCGAGTTAGCAAGCAAGTGGACGTACTTGCTAGCCGTCCTCGGTGTCATGAGCAAGGGCTTCGGCCAGTTCGGCGGTCTCCACGGGTTTCGTCAGATGCAGGTCGAAGCCAGCCTTCCTCGTCAGCTCGCGGTCGGTCGGCGTTCCCCACCCAGTCAGCGCGACCAGTCGACACCGACTCTGTGTCGACATCGTTCGAATCGCGTGCGCGACTTGAAAGCCATCGACGTCCGGCATGCCCAAGTCCAGGATGGCGATGCTCGGACGAAAGCTCGCGGCGACGGCGATGGCCTCTGCGCCCTGATACGCCGTCTTCACGCTGTACCCCCACAGCGCGAGCACGAGAGCCAGCGTATCGGCGGCGTCGCGATTGTCGTCTGCCACTAGCACACGGCGTCCTTTGGTCGGCGTGCCGACGGCGGTGTCAGGTTTGGCAGCGGGCGGCATCGCGAACGCCGCCAGCGGCAGCTTCAGGGTGAAGGTGCAGCCTTCACCGACACCGTTGCTCTCCGCCTTGAGTGAGCCGCCGTGCATTTGCACGAAGGCGCGGGCCAGGGCCAGCCCAATGCCCAGCCCGCCCTGCGACCGGTTCAAGGTCTTGTCCACCTGCGCAAACATGGTGAACACCTCGTCGAGCATTTCAGGCGAAATGCCCGGTCCGCTGTCGGCGACCTTGAGGACGGCATCGCCGCCCTTCGCTTCAATCGTCACAGCTATCCATCCGCCGGCAGGCGTGTACTTGGCGGCGTTGTTCAGAAGGTTGCCGGCAATCTGCGTCATGCGGGTGAAGTCGGCATCGACCCAGGTTGGTCCTTTGCCCAGGTCGATGCGAAGCTCATGCGCACCTGGCGCACCCGTCGCTCGCATTGCCTCCAGCGCCACGTCCACTGCCGTGCGCAGGTCGATGCGCTCCTTGTGCAACTGCACCTTGCCGCGCGCGATGCGAGAGACGTCGAGCAAGTCGTCAATTAAGCGCACGATATGCCGAAGCTGTCGTTCCATCATGCGCCGGAGCTTTTCCGCGCCAGCTTCCAGGTGAGACGCGCCGAGCAGATGAACTGCAGTGCTGATGGGTGCAAGCGGGTTGCGAAGCTCATGGGCGAGGGTCGCGAGGAATTCGTCCTTGCGCCGGTCTGCCTCGCGCAGCCCATCCTCTGCGCGCTTGGTCTCCGTGAAATCGACATCGACGCCGACCAACTTTCGCTTTCCATCGGGTAGCTCGATGACGCCGCCACGCGACGCCATCCACCGAATCTCGCCATCGGCGCGGACAGCGCGGTACTGCGCGCTCCAGCTGCGCAGGGGGCCGTCGTTCCGGTTCATCAACAGATTCAGTGAGTCAACCAGGCGGTCACGGTCCTCGGTGTGGATATAGGTCAACCAGCGCCCTTGCTCGGTCGCCATCGCCTGCGGCGCGACACCCAGCAGTTCAGCCATTCCCGCGGCCCAGCGCCGCTGGCCCGTCTCCAGGTCGACCTCCCAGACCCCCGCCTTCGCGCCGGTCAAGGCCAGGGCCAGCAAGCGCCGGTTCTCGAGCAGTGCAAGACGGGCGCGTCGGTGCGTCGTGATGTCTGCAACCACCGCGATGAGCCCCTCGTACGTGCCATCGGCTGCTCGCAGCGGCGTGACGCTGCTGCTGGCGGCGAGCAAGGAGCCATCTTTGCGTCGGTAGTTCTTCTCGATGACGAACGGCGGGCCACCCGCGGCCATCTTGTTGACGGCGGCCAACGTCGCGGGCAGCGAGGCCGGGTCGGTGATGTCGGCGATGGAAATGCCGACCAGCTCGTCTTCAGCGTAGCCGACCATCTCGCACCAGGCCCGGTTCACGAACGTCATGCGGCCCGCGTTGTCCGCCTCGACCACGCCGGCGCCAGCATGCGAGAACACGTTTCGGAGGCGCGATTCGCTCAAGCAGACCGCTTGCTCAGCGCGCTTGCGCTTGCTGATGTCTTGTACGAGTGCAAAGACGCGAGGGGCCTCGCTGCCAGCGACCGGTAGCTCGTGCGCGGTCAGATGCGTCCAGACGTGTCCTCCACGACCGTGGACCAAGCGAACCTCGGTCTCGAATGTGCCGTCATCAGCCAATGCCGCTTTCATTGCACTCATGCAGCTGACGCGCTCGCTCTCGTGGACGAACTCGGGCAGCGACTTCCTGAGTACCTCCGAAGTGGAGCAGTCGACCAGGCTGGCAAAGGCAGCGTTGACTTCGCGAAGGCGCAACGTCATCGCGTCGAACTGAATCAGGCCTAGGCCACTTGCGTTGAGAATTGCGGATAGGAGTCTTTGCTCGCCGGCTGTCATGTCCGTCCTTGCACACCTCGGACGTCACGCCTACATGTGCTGCCTCCAGCGATGGGGCAATGCAGTGCGCCCCTAATGACACTGAAGTTGCAGCACTAATCGTGCCCGCTTCTTGCGTCTTGGGAAGAGCGCTGTTGAGGATGCCTACACCCACGCGTAGCTGTTGAGCGTGTGTAACTTGTCGCGACCGCACCGGTGCTGTCGCGCATCGCACCTCGACGCCGTGCAGTTAGAACGGGGGGGGCGTCAGTCAACACAGATTCCGCATCTTGCCGCGGACATCTGCCGAGAGCGTTCGATTGAGGCGCGGCATGCCACTTGCCGCCGCATCGTCCGCGCCAACCCGGAAGCGTCACTGCCTTTGGTGACGAACGCTGGAGGCGCAACCGGCCTAGCTGCGTGGATCAATCGAAACTCGCCCGTGCCCTGACGTTAGTCAGCTGGCTTTTCCTGGGTCTCCTGCTTCTGGCGGCGGGCTGGGCGGGCTGGATCTCGGTGCACTACTGGGCCGGCATCGGCGTATGAACAAACGCCAAGCGCGCCTGTTCGCCATTGGCTGCACAGCAGCGGCGACCTTCGTGTTCATCGGGCTGACGATCGACAGCCACCGTCAGTTTCCGAAGCTCACCAACGCGCAGAACATCACGCCGGAGGTCACGCGGGGCAAGGACGTCTGGCATGACAACAACTGCATCAACTGCCACACGTTGTTCGGCGAGGGCGCCTATTACGCGCCTGACCTGACCAAGATCACCCAGCATCGTGGGGCCGCCTACCTGCAGGCCTACATGCGCGATCCCGCGCAGTTCTATGACGAGAACAAGCACCGGCGCCTGATGCCGCGCCAGGATCTTTCGGAGAGCGACATCACCGACCTGATCGCCTTCCTGGATTGGGTAAGCAAGGTCGACAACGCGGGCTGGCCGCCGCGGCCGATCCTGGTGACCGGCGCGACACTCCCCGGAACCGACAGGCCGCTCGATCCAGGCGCGGCGACGGCGCCCGCCGCGCGACCGGTGGAACAGAGCAGCAACCCGATCGCTCTGGGCGAGCGGGTGTTTCGCAGCGCGCAGCCAGCGTGCACCTCATGCCACTCAATTGTCGCTGGCGTGAACATGGCTGGTCCGTCGCTCGCCGGCGCGGGCGAGCGCGCAGCTGCGACCTTCACGTCTGGCAACTACAAGGGCGAGGCCAAGGACGTCGACGGCTACCTGCGCGAAGCGATCACCCATCCGAGCGCGCACATCGCAGCCGGCGGCATGTATGGCGCCAACGGGGTGTCGTTCATGCCGGCGACCTACCGGGACACCCTGACGCAAGAGCAGATCGACCAGGTAGTCGCCTACCTGATGACGCTCAAGTAGCGCGCCGGGTTCAACGGAGTCAACCCATGCGCTACAAAAGTCAGTCGATCGCCTACTGGTACTTCGCCGTCGCGATGCTGCTGTTTGTTTTGCAGATCGCTTTCGGCCTGCTGTCGGCAGCCAAGTACCTTGGCCCCGATCCGCTGCTGTACATCTTGCCGTTCGATGTCACCAAGGTCATCCACACGAACCTGCTGATTGTCTGGGTGCTCACCGGCTTCATGGGAGCGACCTACTGGGTAGTGCCCGAGGAGTCGCGCACCGAGCTGTACAGCACGCGCCTGGCGTATTGGCAGCTGGGCCTGTTCGTGGCGATGGGGGTGACCGCCGTGATCGGCTACCTGTTCCGCTATGGCACCGGCAACAAGCTGCTCGAGCAGCCGCTGCCGCACAAGCTCACGATCGTCGTGGTGATGCTGATGTTCCTGTTCAACGTCGGCATGACGATCTGGCGCTCGAAGCGCTTCACCACGCCCGAACTGGTGCTGCTGATCGGACTGGGCTGCTCAGCGCTGCTGTACCTGCCGGCGCTGCTCGAGTTCGAGAACTACACCGTGTCCATCTTTTACCGCTGGTGGACCATCCATCTGTGGGTCGAAGGTGTGTGGGTGATGATCCAGGGTGGTTTCTTGGCCTACCTGCTGATCCGGTTGTCGGGAGCGGACCGCGAAGTGATGGACAAGTGGCTGTACGTGATCGTCGGCCTGGTGTTCATCGCCGGCATCCTCGGTACCGCACATCACTACTACTGGGTTGGTGTGCCAACTTACTGGCTGCCGATCGGCGGCTTTTTCAGTGCGCTGGAACCGGCCGCACTGGTCGCCATGGCGATGTATGCCTATGCCGCCATGCGTCGCTCGGGCCTGCAGCATCCGAACACGCTGGCACTGCACTGGACGCTGGGCTCGGCCATCTTCACGCTGTTCGGCGCCGGTTTGCTGGGCTTTGCCCATACCTTCCCCGACGTCAACAAGTGGACGCACGGCACGCTCATCACCGCGATGCACGGCCATGCCGCCTTTTACGGCGCCTACGGAATGATCGTCCTGGCGGTGATCAGCTATGCGTTACCGGCGATCCAGCCGGGCCGTCCGGAGCGAGGCACCTCGCTAGGCTACTGGGCGTTCTGGACTCAGCTGTCCGGCATGTTCGGCATGACGCTGTCGTTCGCCACCGCTGGCATCGCGCAGGTCTACCTGGAGCGGATCATGGGCCTGGGGTACCTCGATGCGCAGCTCAAGATCCAAGTGCATTTCCTGATGCTGGTGGCAACCGGCATCCTGTTCGCCAGCGGGGTGGCGATGTTCGTCATCGACTTCTTCCGCTATTCGCCGCGCTTCGTCGTCGATGATGCGGCCCGGCCCACCGGCGGCGGCGTGCCTTTGACCGCGACCGCCGATCGGGCACGTGCTTGAGGTTCGACGCGCGCCGGTGGAGTCGCGGCCGCCGGTGCCACCGTTCTATCTCGCCCGCGCCGGCGAAGTGGAGGTGTTCGAGCGCAGCCACGCGCTCGGCCTGGCGGTGATGCTCAAGGGGCCGACCGGTGTGGGCAAGACGCGCTTCGTCGAGCATATGGCCTGGAAGCTGGGTCGACCACTGATCACGGTGGCGTGCCACGATGATTTGAGCGCGAGCGATCTGGTGGGTCGCTTCCTGATCCGCCACGACGGCACCGTCTGGCAGGACGGACCACTGACCCGCGCGGTACGCGAGGGCGCTGTCTGCTATCTCGATGAAGTGGTCGAGGCGCGGCAAGACACGGTGGTGGTCCTGCATTCACTGTCCGATCACCGCCGTATCCTGCCGATCGACAAGACCGGTGAGCTGCTGCATGCCGCGGCCGGTTTCCAGCTGGTCATCTCCTACAACCCCGGCTACCAGCGCATGCTCAAGGATCTGAAGCCGAGTACGCGCCAGCGCTTCATCGCCCTCGAGTTCGACTTTCCCAGCGCGGGGCACGAGGCCCAGGTGGTCGAGCACGAGGGGCGCGGCATCGATGCGGCGACCGCGCGCGCGCTGGTTGATCTCGGCCAGCGCCTGCGCGGACTGCACGACCGCGGCCTGTCCGAGGTCCCGGGCACCCGCTTGCTGATTGCGGCCGCGCAACTGATCGCGCGCGGAGTCGACTTGCGCGAGGCCTGCCGGGTGGCGATCGTCGCTCCGCTGTCGGATGACGCCACGCTGACCCAAGCGATGCTCGATCTGATCGACGTCACCTTTGCCTGAGCCGGTCGCCGCCTGATGGCAGAAGCGGAAGATGTCCTCACCGACGTGGCGCGCGAAGCGACGGTATTCACGCAGCGCCTGTGGCGGCGGCACCGTCCCCCGCCGACGGGACCGCGTACCTGGACCTTGTCCGATGCCGCCGAGCGCATCGACCTGCTGCTGACGGCCGCGTTCGGCCAGACGTGGTCCATCCGCCGGGCGCAGCCACCGGCGCGGGCCAACCTGCTGATGCGCGTCCTCGGCCGGTCCGCGCCGGACTCGGGCGCCGCGGTGCCTGCCACCGATGGGCGACTCCTCTGGCTGCCGGGCGATCTGGGGCTGACCGACAAAGAAGAGGCCGCCGCCCGCTATCGCCTGCTCGCCTTGCAGCAGGCGATGCGCGCGCTGCGTGGCAGCGCGGTCACCTGGGCACGCGCGGCAAGCGTGCTGGAGAAGGATCTGGTGCTGGTGCTCGAAGCGGACGCCGCTGACGCCGATCTGTGCCGCGCTTTGCCGGGCATGGCCGGGCCACTGCAGCACGCCCGCAAGCAGGCGCTGCTTGCCCGACCACCGCTCAGCCGCTTCGCGCCCGGCGCTCGGATGCTCGAGTGCGCGCTGCGCGAACGGCTGGCGCGGCCTTCCGGCAGCGAGACGCCGACCAGCGGCGACGACACGTTGCACGTCGCAAGGGCGTGGGCTCGGCGGCTTGCCGACGCCGCGCCCTCGGTTCGCAGCGCGCTATGCAAGGACCTTTGGACCGGGGAACTCCGCGCACCGCCGAGCGAACCCGCGACGGTACGCACCGGATCCGACGGTGCGGCAACGGCAGATCAGGCGGCGCCGCGCAGTGCACGTCTGGCGCGCACGCCGCGCGCACGCATCGCGCCCGATGACGAAGATGATGAGCAGCCGGGCCTGTGGATGGTGCAGGCGGATCAGCCGCACGAGATGGCGGAGAACCCGCTCGGGCTGCAGCGCCCCACCGATCGCGATGTCGACACCGCCGCGGAGGACTTCGCCGAGGATGTGGCCGAACTGAGCGACACGCGCCTGGTGTCGACGCCGGGGCGCGCCAGCGAGGTGCTGTTGTCGGATGATCCGCCGCCGCTAGCCTCGGCGCCCGCACCAGCGGACGCGACGGCAACTGCCGGCCACGCGTTCGACTACCCCGAGTGGGACTATCGGGCGAGCCATTATCGGCACCCGGGCGCACGCGTGCATGAGCGGCCCGTCGCGACGGGCGACACTGCGTGGGTGACGGCCACGCTTGAGCGGCATCGCATGCTGCTCGCTGCCGTGCGGCGCGGGTTCGAGATGCTGACCTCAGACCGCGTGCAGCTGCGCCGTCAGCTTGATGGCGATGACATCGACCTGGAAGCCGCGATTGAGGCGCGTGCCGATTTCGCTGCCGGTCTGCCGATGGCGCAAGCGCTGTACCGGACGTCGCGGCCGCTGCGACGCTCGCTGGCGATCACGCTTCTGGTGGACGTCAGTGGATCGACCGACAGCTGGGTGGCCGATGAGCGTCGCGTCATCGACGTCGAGCGCGAAGCATTGCTGCTCGTCTGCCTGGCCTTAGACAGCCTGCGCGAACCGTACTGCGTGCAGGCGTTCTCCGGGCAGGGGGTCCAGGGCGTGACCGTGCGCGCATTGAAACGCTTCGACGAGTCCTATGGGAGCGAGGTCGCGCTGCGCATCGCGGCACTCGAACCGGAGCACTACACGCGCGCTGGCGCCGCCCTGCGGCACTCCTCGGCCGGTCTCATGCGCCAGCCCGCGCGCCATCGCCTGCTGATCATGCTGTCGGACGGCAAGCCCAACGATATCGACGAGTACGACGGGCGCTACGGCATCGAGGACATGCGCCAGGCCGTCGTCGAGGCGCGGCTGCAGGGCGTGAGCCCGTTTTGCCTGACTGTTGATCGACAGGCCGCCGGTTATCTGGCGCGGGTCTTCGGCAAGCATCACTACACGCTGGTGCAGCAGCCTGACCGGCTGCCCGATGCCCTGCTCGGCTGGCTGCGACACCTAATCCGGCGGTGAGCCCGACGTCGTCCCAACAACGAATCGATAAGCTTGACCGCAATGGCGGCAGACATGCCAGTATTGGCTGGGATCTCGTCTCAGTGGCCACGGGACGAGTGGTAACTCCCTGTGTCGCTGCTCTGTAGCAGGAGCGTCAGAGCCTCGTTGCCAATCGGCTCTGCCCTTAACGGCGCGTCATGCCTCCGTTCACGAACCTGCATAGTAGGGCAGGCATCACTGTTACCGCGCCTCTTCGGGTCCTTTGAAGTGCTTGGCGACACGAGTCGAGGGGCGTCTGCTTGGGGTGGTGCTGCCAACGACCGCTTCCCGCAAGATTGAAGGTCGGCAGTGGGTCGACAGCCGGTCTTCGGAACGTCGGCTTTTTGGCATCACGTCCGAAGCCGTTCTAACACAGGGTTCGGAGAGGTCGCTGTGAAAGCTCGTTTGACTCGACTGCTTGAACAGGTTGGTTGGACGGCTTGCATCTCGCCCGGTGCCAGGCGCTCAGCGTAGGTGACCTGCCCGGCGATTTTCGGACCATTGCAAGCGTGAGAGGATGGCTCCTTGCGACGTGAGGAGAGCATGCGCAAGAGCCGATTTTCAGAAGATCAAATGGTCAAGATCCTGCGGGAAGCCGACAAGGCGCCCGTGGCCGAGGTTGCCAAGAAGTACGGCGTCAGCGAGCAGACGGTGTACGCCTGGCGCAAGAAGTACGGCGCGCTGGACGCCACCGATGTCAAGCAGCTGCGGTCGCTGCAGCGGGAGAACGAGCGGCTCAAGAAGATGCTCGCCGAGCGCGATCTGGCCATCGAGATCATGAAGGAGATCAACGCAAAAAAGTGGTGAGCGCGCCCGTGCGACGCGGCCAGGCCAAGTACGCGCACCAGCGCGGCCTGTCCAAGCGAAGCGCGTGCGCGCTGATCGGCGTGGCCCGATCGACGTTGGCGTACGAACTGCAGCAGCCGATCAAGGACGCGCCGGTGATGATCGCGATGCGCGAGCTGTCGGCGCAGTATCCGCGGTTCGGCTACCGGCGCATCCACGTTTATCTCGAGCGCCAGGGCCACCGGATGAGCTGGGATCGCGCGCATCGCCTGTGGCGCCTGGCCGGCCTGCAGGTCCCGCGCAAGCGGCCCCGCCGGCGCGCGGCCACCGGCCGGCCGCGGCCACTGCCGGCCAGCGGCGCCAACCAGGTCTGGGCCTACGACTTCGTCTTCGACGCCTGCGCCAACGGCCAGCAGCTCAAGTGCCTCACCGTCATCGACGAGTGGACGCGCGAATGCTTGGCCATCGACGTGCAGGGCGGCATCCGATCGAAGCGCGTCATCGAGGTGCTCGCGCGCCTGGTGTCGCTGCACGGTGCGCCGCAGTGCCTGCGCTCCGACAACGGCCCGGAGTTCGTCAGCCGGGCGATCCTGAAGTGGCTCAAGGAGGCCAACATCGCCACTGCGTTCATCGATCCTGGCAAGCCGTGGCAGAACGGCGCCGACGAGAGCTTCAACGGCAAGCTGCGCGACGAGTGTCTGAGCGCAGAGTGGTTCCGATCCCGCGAGGAAGCGCGGGCGATCATCGAGGCCTGGCGCCGCCACTACAACTTGGACCGACCGCATTCGAGCCTTGGCTACCTGAGCCCATTCGAGTTCAAGCTGCGATCGCAAGACCAACGCGCGGCGGTCGACGAACCGATCCTGGTTCCACCAGAGGCAGCCACGTCAGACATGCGGGGGGCTGCGCGCCCCCCGCACCCCCGCGTGACTCAATAGAATTTCTGGACTGCAAGGACACCAACCATTCCCAACCCGGAGCCACTTCTCTCAAGTAATCCGTGGTCCGAAAAAGTCAGGCAGGTCAAAGCTGTGCGACGAGTGCTTGAACGAGCAGTGGTTTGAGACGCTGCACCAGGCGCGCGTCACGGTGGCTGCCTGGCGGCGCGACTACAACGAGGTGCGGCCGCACAGCAGCCTAGGGCGGATCCCGCCGGCGCGGTTCGCCGAGCAGCATCGCCGGCTCGCCGGCGATGCTGCTCAAAGAGCAAACGACAAAACCAACCCGATCAACTAGCCTTCAACCCAACGGACTCCTGCCGATCGATTGGTATGGCGGTGGGGGGCAGGTCACTTCCATTGCGCACTGCTTGGGGACGTGAAATCTCCATAAATCCGCTTGACTGTCGCCTCGCCGAATCTCGCAATCTCTGCGAGAAGGCCTTCAATCACCGCGGCCTGTGCGTTATCGGCATCGATCAATACCGCCAATTGAAGACTCCGCTCTTCCGATTCGATCTTGGCGACGAGCCTGGGAGTCAACATGAACGCTCCTATTCGTTGGGTAAGTCGTGCGATGTTTACGATCGTCCGCTCTCGTCCCGCATGATTACCATGACCCACTCGCTCCCCGCACTCAGCTTGTGACTTCAGCACTTTGCGTCGGACTTAGGCTGACAACCAAGTGGGTCAGAACGACGCAATCGCGAACATTCCACTGCCGCTCGACTGAGGGACAAGCTTGATAAGTGGAACGGCCTGGCCGGTCCTCAATCTTGGAGTTAGGAAGTCCGTGGACTGGAAGCCCTTCTCAAGACCGAATCCAATGCGTACAAAGGTTTCGGCGAGCGTCATATCGACTTCGAGAGGCAGAACCAGCTCTGGCGGCCGTGGACTACCAGGCACTGGAGTCGATCCGGCCGCTTGCGCGGGGATGTGGTTCCAGCCACTGTTGTTACAGGCGGCGGTGACGACAACTGCGAGGATCGGGACGAGTGCGCGCACGATTGTCGGGTGCGGCGCCCAACGTCTTCGAGCGAGTGGGCTCATGCCTGTTGAGGAGTCTCAGTGAAGGTTGCCTATTGGCCGACAGTCGCGCTCGCTACAGCGGAATGCCGACATTCCAGCCGATCCGAAGCGCGGCGTCCAGCCCTTGCAACGTCGATCGCGGTTGCCTCGAAGGGCGGTTGCCTCCGGCGATCGCTGATCGCGCTGTCCGATCTCAGCTGACTTCAACTGCGATCGCTAGAACGCGCGCAAGGGTTCAAGGCCTGTTCTGATCGTCCCTGCACGCCTTCTGCTCGCTCAACCACTTCACAGCCGCGACGACCGCAGGCTGCGCGTCGAGTGGCCCGTTCGCTGACTCAGCGACAGCGACGTCCGGCGTGATCTTGCCGCCGTAGACACGCCCCGTCCGGTCCGCGAACAGCGCGTTCGTGATCAACAGCATCGCGCCGTCGGACAGTCTCACTCCGCGGTTCGCGCTCGATTGCCCCGCTGTCGGGGCGCCGAAGGTCCTCGTGTTCGGCCGTCCCAAGAAGCTCACCACGGTTGCCTCCCCCGAACTGGCCGTCTTTGCTCCCATCAGCACAGCGACCGGCGCCGAACGCAGCTCATGCGTTGCCGACCTCAAAGCCACGCCCTCAATACGCATGGCGCTTTGCTCACCTTCGTTATCGCGACCGTCCGCATGAACACGCCAGTCCGTCCGCCCGCCTTTACGGTGGAAGGCGCCGACGACTCCATCGCCCAGCAACGGGCTGATGCCGCCAATCATGGGGTCCATGTTGCCGCCGCCATTGAAGCGCAAGTCGACGACCCAGCAACGCGCGCCGGCGCCGTCGAGTCGCGCAATCTCCGCGACCAGCGCGTCACGAAACGCCTTGACTCTTCCCGACGTACCGCCGGCGAAGCCCGGAATGCGGATGTAGCCCTGCGGCCCAACCGCTTGACCAACGACACCGAAGCCGTCGCGTCGATCGTCTTGGTCAAGTGCGGCGCTGCGCTGTTGCGGTGTGAGGAAGAAGCTGTGTCCGTCGGCCAACGATAAGAGGGCGTAGCGCGCGGCCTGATGGGCGCCGGCAGGGAAGGGGCGACGCCCTGCGACTGCAAGCAACGCCGGACGTAGCTTGTCCCAGTTGACTTGGTCAGCGTGGAGCGCCTTGCTCTTGATCTGCGCGATGACTTCGTCCACGTACGCCACGCTCTGCGAATCGACAGTCTCAGCTGCAGACTCGTACTCCTCGAGGCTGAACGAATCGACCCAGAGCGTCCCGGACGCAGCGATCATGGCGCCGAAGAACAGGCGCTCCGCCTGCGGGGAGACGTACGCCAAGGCGGTTCTCTCGGTCCATTCATCGTCGGGCTTCAGCGGCTGGTCGTAACTGTGGTCGAACCAGATCCGCTGCCCTGCGGCTTCAGCGCGAACCCAGATGCCAACCGGCCCATCGCCTAGCCCCCGCGCCCGCAGGAACGCACGCACGACAACGACTTTGCCGCGCCAGGGTATGGCATCAATGACCTGACTCACGCCCGTGGAGTCGCCGCGCTGCTCCAAGCGCACGCTGCGCGCTCCCGTATGCGGGCGTTCCGTGTCGAGCGAGGCGCGGCCGGAACGACCTACGACGACCCAAGGTTTGGGCACCGCCGTAGCGTCGGCTACGTCGGGCTGCTCGAAGCTCAGGTTGTTGGCCTGAGTTCCAGCAGAGGTGATGAGCAATCCGGTGATCGCGGCAGCGACGAACAAGATTCGTATCACTTCCACCGAGACTCTCCCAAAGCGACGGGGGCCGACGATCTACTGAGGAAGCAGCGAGGCCAACAGCCGTCTGCGCGTACGAACTCCGGGCGTTGCGATCAGTAGTCGCAGTGAGGATTGTCTTGTGCGTCCCGATACGTCTGCAAGGTGCGCAACTGACAAGGTCGCCTCGGATCAATGTGGCCGCGGCACGACTGCTTTCGGCAACGCCGCGGATCGCGCTGTTCGACCCAATGCCGCCCATTCGCCTATTCGAAAACTGACTCTGAGCGCCGCAATCAAGCTGCTTTGGCTGTGAGCTGAACTCCAAGCGCGCGCATGACCTTCAAGATGGTGTCGTAGCGAGGCTTGGCGCCTGGCGCGAGCGCCTTGTAGAGGCTCTCGCGTCCGAGGCCAGCGTCCTTGGCGACTTGAGCCATTCCGCGCGCGCGCGCGACGTCAGCCAACCCCAGCAAGAGGAGATCCGGATCGCCGGTTTCGAGGATCGCGGTCATATATTCAGCAACCGCGGCATCGTCCGTGAGGTATCGGGCCGCATCAAATCGGGTCAGCTTGACCTTGGTCTTGGCTGTGCTCATCAATCCAACTCCAGCTGATCGAGTAGTCGCTTCGCTCGCCGAATGTCCGCAGCCTGACTTGACTTGTCACCGCCCGCGAGCATCACGATGAGGAGCTTTCCGCGTCGAGTGAAGTACAGGCGATAGCCCGGACCGAAGTTCACCCGCATCTCGGAAATCTCGCCGCCCACCGACTTCCAGTCGCCCAGGTTGCCAGCCTCAGCGTGACGAAGGCGCGCGGCGATCCGAACCTGCGCCCGACGGTCATCCAGTCCATCAAGCCACTCCTCGAACTGAGACGTCAGCTGGACCGTGAACATTAAAGCATTGTATCCATACAGATACGCCTGTCAAACGTCGCGGCTCGACAGGGATCGTCGAGCACCGCGGAAGAATGTCTGCTTCACGGCGAAATCAAACGTAGCGGCGAATGTCGCCTTGTGGCCGAACGGCGAAGTCGCCAGCGACCCGCAGAGCCGACATTCCAGCCGATCTGAAGCCAAGAGTCCAGCGTTGCCGTGTGGCGCGCAGTCACGACGTGCAGCCGGTCCAGTTCTCGAATATGTTGTCCAGTTTTCGAATGTATTGACCAGTTCTCGCATGTAATTGGCGGGAACAACTGGTCGCCACGCGGCGAGACCGCCGGTCAGCCCGGCGGTCGTCGCACGCAGTCGCTACCGCTCGACCACGGCCCACCTGGTCGCCAGCCAGGCAAGGAATACAGCGGCAGCCAGCAGGGTCGCTTGCCGGAGCGAATCCACTTGCGATCGGGTCAAATCCTCACGGGTGTTGCGCAGTGTCTCGTTCACCTCGACACCGCTGAAGGCTGCAACCATCCCCATGAACAAGGCGAGGAACACGGCTGCGAGCACCAGTCCCCCGTCCATGAGGCCATCCACCCGTGCCTTCCACACGGCAAGGACCAGGAGGCCCTGGAGCGCGGCCAGTGGCCACCAAGGCAAACCGCTGTGGAGCCCGACCGCGACCACAAAGGTCTGCGCCGTTCCGTACCCGACAAGCAACATCCCGTCCTTCGTCATAGCAACTCTCCAAGAGCGCACGGAAGTCCCGCGCCTATACAGTCATATCGTCCGGAGAGGCGTGGTTCAAGGCAGGCGGGCGCAGATCACCGCAGCATCGACGGCAATCGGCACCGCGAACGGGAAGCGCAAGAAAAAGCCGCCGGTGCGAGAGGCACGGGCGGCTGGTGGAATGGTCCTGCGTGTTAGTCCTCGCCGATGCTGAGGCCATGGTCGAGGGTGGGCCAGCCGCGGCTGGTCAGGATGCCGATGACTTCGAGGTACCCGCCGGCGACGTTGCGAAAGCGTGCGCAGTACGCGCGGTCGGTAGGCTGGTCGTCGCCGTCGATGGTGTAGATCTCAACCTCCCAACCCTCGACGGAGCTGAGGAATCCAGCCTGGTCCAGGCGCGCGAGCGCATACCGATGGATGCGAGTTGCAAGTCCCGGTGAGATCACCCGATCGGTGACGGTCAGATTGCGCGGCAACGACTGCCCGCACATATCGTGGCGCGGCGGACCCTGCAGCATGACGACAGTCTTCATGAGGCACCTACGCCAAAGACGCGCAGAAGACGGACGGCATAGCTCGCTTGGACATGAGCGTCGGCGGCAGTGGCAAAGCGAGCGACCAAGTGTTCAAGCGTGCCCGGGTCGGCGGTCTTTGGAATGAGCAAACAGTCGGCCTCGATCACGTTCGTGCCCTCGCTGTCGTAATGGCCACGAAGCATCAGGTGACGAGTGTTGTGTCCGAAGTCGGACAGGAAGGTCAGCGCACGCTTGGTGCCAACAGCGGTGGGGTAGTCGCGGTAGGCCAGGCAGACGCTGTCGAGGGGGGTCCAGCCGTGCAGGACCAGGGCGCGCTTGATCTGAAGCACGAGCGCTTCGTAGACGGAGTTGATCACGGTGTTTCCTTTGGATTGAACAACCGAACTGTCGAGCGAACGGCGCGCCGAGCACCCTTGGGCGGGCGAAGGCGGTCGAACGACAGGGTTCAGTAGCGGTGCTGGAATGAAAAGCCCCCGCGAGCACGGGGCTGCGAGGGCTATGGGGATGGGTGGACGAGTGCTAGTAGAGCTCGCCGCGCTCGATGCGCTCAAGCTCGATTTCAGCTTCGCGTGTCTCCTGCTTCAGCTGCGAGACGATCCGATAGGTCGCCACGCCGACGAGGAGCCAGAGAACGGCGAAGAAAATCACGACGGTTGTCATGGACATGATTTTACCTCGACCTCTGGTTGAGTGAAACAGCGCGTTGCCGATCGATTCGGCGCGCAATCATGCGTCGCCGTTGGGCGTCGATTGCTGCACGGGCATGGGCTGCCGCCTTCTTGCGGGCCTCACGAGCGTCCTGGGCACGAACGACATACTGCAGGATCAGGGTGAGAAGCAGGAAGGTGAAGGCCGCAAACAGCGCGGCCGTGCGCAGCTCCTCGACAAGCACGCCGAAGGAGCCGATGCCGGCCGCCTTGCGCAGCTCCTTGAGCGCATCGATCAGCTCGGCGACCTCCCGTGCAGACATCTTCCGATAGAGGGTCATCGTCGATTCCGTCTGCATGCGACGCTTACCGCATGCGTGGTTGAAAGGCCGAAGGAAGCGATGGATGACCCCGAAGGGCGATCCCCTTCGGGTGGAGTTGAAAGAACGTGTACGAGCGCTCCTAAGCGACCTCAGCAGATCGCCAGGCGTAGATAGCGCGCAGACAGGGGACGGGCAAAGCCGCTCGGTGAGCGGTCGCGGAGAGAAGCCGGCGCCGGGGTAGGCAGTGACGACGGCGGGAGACGGGCGCTTAACGGGCGCGGCGGCACGACGAATCGTGCGATGGACCGGATGAGTATTGCATGCGGGTGGCGTACAGAGGTGCGCGGTGGTGCGACGGCTTGGCGACTCGGGAGTGGATCACGCCGCGACCACTGCACGACGAGGCGGACACGGTGGCCGGTGAGGTCGCCGGCGGGCGCCACACGGCCTTGATCTCGGGTCGCGGGCCGGCAAAGTGGTGGTGTCGCATCGGACGAGGGGAACGGACACCATGGCAAAAGTCGGAACGGACGAAATGAAGGCCGCAGCCCTTGACTGGGCGGTGTTGAAGGCGCAGCTACTGCAGGCCACCGGCGGCCGTGTCGTGCTGGTCGGCGACACGTTGAAGCGGTACACGGTGTACGTCGGCTCGAATGGTCGCAAGTACCTCCTAACGAAGGACGGCTTCACCATCGACTTCTCGGAAGACTGGCGACAGGGCGGCCCTCTCCTCGAACAAGCCATGATCGAGACGAGTCCCTGGAATCAGGAACTCCGTGGCGGGCGACTCTGCGCGAAGGACTGGCGCGGACGGACGATCGAGTCGGTTGGGCGCGACGGCGAGGGAGTGGTCGGCCCGACCAAGCTGATCGCGGAACTTCGGTGCCTGGTCAAGTCGACACTGGGGGACGTCATCGAGGTGCCGGACGAAGTCTGCGCGGACGCCACGCGCTGACGGCCGGGCCATGCACCAGGCACAGTGCGCTGCCGCAGGAAGACCGGCAGACGTGCAGCGGTTGAGAGGCGCGCTGCCGGTGGCACGATAGGTCCATAACCTTAGGAGATGCCGATGACTTACTCATGCTCAGACTTTGCCGACGGCGTGGTCGACACGCTGGTGGCGCTGGGCGAGATCAAGGGCGCGAACGTTCCGGCGGACGACCCGGAAGGCCAGGCAAACCTCGTCATCCCGGCGATCTACCGGATGCACCGGAGCGCGGTCCTCGCGGACCGAGAGTTGGCGGCTGCTTTCGGCGCGGTGGACACGGACCAGGCGCGGGTCGAGGCTGCGATGGTGCTGATGCGCAAGGCACGAACGCTGCTGAAGCAAGCTCGGGCCAGGAAGACGCTGGCGCGGGTGCGGGCGGCGTTGAAGTCGGTCGACGGCGCGCGGCGCAACGCGCGTTCCAGGGAAATCAGGTCGGTGTAACGCGGTGGGCCAAGGAGACATGGCGACAGCCGGCGCGCGTGTCAGGGCGCTCCCAAGCAGGATCGAAGGAACCGGCGTGTTCGCGGTTCACGAGCTACCAGCGAGGCGCAAGATCGGTGAGCTGGACGGGGAGACGATCTCCGTGCGTGAGGGGCGCCGGCGCGCGGCTTCGCGCCAGCGCATTCACATCGTGGAGCTAGACGAGCGGCACGCGGTCGATGCCAGTCGCGGCAAAAGCCCGCTGCGCTTCCTGAACCACTCCTGCCAGCCGAACGCATACATTAGGATCGCCTACGGGCGAATCGAGGTTTACGCGCTCCATGCGATCGCAGCGGGCGAGGAGCTGACCGCGGACTATGGCGAGACGCACCACGAAGGTCGACTGCCTTGCAAGTGCGGTGCGGCTGACTGCAACGGTTTCCTGTGACGGGGTTGGACGAGGTAACGGTGGGCGAGGCGGGGCTCATATCGGCGATGGGTTCACGTGCGGCGGATGCGACAGCGGCGACTCTCACGGATGCCTGACGGATGTTCGGCCTTCACCCACTGATCGGGGTTGCCTTCATTGCCTGGTCGATCTGGATCATGTTCTGGGTGAAGCGACCCGAGTACGTGTTGATTGTCGTCGGCGTCATGGTCGTCATCGAGTCGGTGCGATATCTCTACAACCGCGCCTGGGGCGATCGGCCAGAAGCACAGAAGCAAGCGGTCAAGTCGGCCGGGGTTCGGCTGTTGAAAACCGCGCTGAACATCATCGGGACGACGATCGCGGTCATCGCGTACTTGCTGTCGAGCGGCGTGACGTACTGATGCTGGCGTAGTGCGCCGAATTCTTTGCTTCGTCGCGTGAGCTCCGACAAGCACTTGGTGACGCCTGCGTCACCGAGTCCTCGAAGGTCGTGCACAAGTTGCTGCGACGAGCCTACTTCTGTGCCAGGGTTGTTGCAGTGGCAGCGCGAAGCTCCATGTTGATCAGCTTGCAACCTAGCCGCCGCTCGCCGGCACCGGCACCGGCAGTAGGCCATCAGTTGGACGGTGGCGACAGGCAGCTTCCTGGGATCTCACCTGGCCATGCACGTGCGGTAGGTGATCAAGTTGTAGACACAGAAGTCAGGCTTCCTAAAGTAGGCCACCAACAGGTTGGCGCCCGTGCGCGATCGATGGTGAAGCGGAGATTGCAAGGACACCAGAGACAGGGTTGGCGGGTTGGCTTCGTCGACGTGCGCAGCACCCTCGGGCCGACAAGAGCGATTGTGTGTGGAACTACATGGACCTGTACCCGAACTGTCATCGCGAGTCGCACTACTCGCCCGAGCACGATGCGATCAATGCCGAGTTGCTGGAGTACGCGTCGGGGTTTCGAGTCGCAGAGGCGGCGTAGCATCACAAACCATGACGACGTTCAATGACGGAAAGCCGTACCACGGCTCTGTGGCGACGGGCAGCTCACCGGGGCGACCGATGGGACTGACTACTTCTATTCTTCTGCCCCGAGTGCCCCGGATAAGCGGCTGCTGCGGCTGCTGGACCATGAATTTCGAGCCAAGGAAGAGAAGCACCCGAACGCCGGCCACGTGGACGTTGTCGCGCCCAAGGGCTTCACGCTCGCGTTCAAGCTGCTCTGCGACAACCGCCTGTTCACGGACGTTGTCAAAGTCTCGAACATGGGTTGGCAAGGCGGGACCCGCCAGCCCTTTCAGCCTGCTGAACGCGTCCTCGACGCGCTTGTGCACATCGCGAACCTAGTCATGGCTGGCGAGCCTGTCACCGTTGATGCTGCTGAGCATCAGAAGCTCATGGACGCATGGGCGCTCGCCATAGGGCGCTTCATGGTTGCCTTCACGAGCTGCGAGTACTGGACGTACCTGTTCGTTGAGACATTCGGGTCGAAGCGACTGCGAGATGCGACGGGCGACCTGATGCTTGGTGCGAGGGCTCCTCTTGCCAAGTCGCTGGTGCTCGACATCGGGTTGATTGACGCAAGCAAGCCATGGCCGACCTTGGTGTCGACACGCGAACGGCAGAGATGCTCTACGCCGCAACTCGCACTGGAGGCCAGGCAGCGTGGGACGAGAACGCGAAGCGGAAGGCGAGCGGCGAGAAGCGCATCCTCAAGACGTTTCCGACTGACCCGAAGGTCACATGGGACGATTGGAGAAAGAGGTCTGAGGTCTTTTCTGGTGCTCAGTAGCACGTTGATCGGGCATCTCGCCGACTCACCCGGGTGTCGCAGGTTCCCTCCCGCCGGATTCGGCCAAAGACAGAGGGATGCTGAGTGACCAAGGTGTGGATAGACGACAAGAAGTGGGAGCTGGCGTGGAGTGGGCACGAGGAACTGGGCCAGGGTGGCCAAGGTGTGACTCGGCGCGTCGAACACAGGGAGACAGGCGCCATCGGGTGCTTGAAGCTACTTAGCAAACAGAAGGATGCCGAGCGACGGCTGCGGTTCTCCCGGGAGGCCACCGCGTATGACACCTGCCAGCACCCACTGATTCCGCGCCTGCTCGCGAGCAACGCACACAACCATGCGGATCCCGATTACAAGCTCTTTCTCGTCACTGAGTTCATTCGCGGCCCCACGCTCAGCAAGCGCATCGAGGATGGAGGGCCGCTAAGCTGGAAGGACGGGTCCACACTGACGCTCGAGCTGCTCAGAGCAGTCGTGTACATCCACGCCAACGAATGGGTGCACCGGGACATCAAGTCGGACAACATCATCCTCAGGGACGGAGAGGTTGCGGCTCCGGTGTTGCTCGACTTCGGCCTCAGCTACAAGGAGGGCGTCGTCGACGCGCTGAACACGGAGCACGGCCAAGAAATTGGGAACCGCTTTCTCCGACTCCCGGAGCTCTCGATCGGGAGTACGTCTAAGCGAGATGAACGCAGCGACCTCGCGTTCGTCGGCGCCATCCTGTTCTATGTGTTGACAGGTGTCCTTCCTGCGACGCTGCAGGACGCAGACGGAAACATGCCGCATCAGCGCGAGGTAGCGCTGGCTAAACTGTCCGCTGTTGCTGGAGCCACAACGCCACGGTTGCTGGATTTCTTTGACCGCTGCTTCAATCCTGCGATCAACAGGCGCCATCCGAACGCCAGCTCGATGCTGTCCGCGCTGGAGCCGCTTCTGGTGTCCGGCGTCCAAACCGGAACGGAGCCGGAGGACGACCTCGCCTTCATCAGGAACCATCTATGCCGGGACAGCATCGTTGAGCTGCAGCAACTGGGCGCCAACTGCCGTGCTGTCTACCGGACGATGGATCAGGTCGTCAACGTCGTCGTGGCCGAATTGAATGGCCAGTTCGTGCGTACGCAGGGCGGGATGCAGCAACGGGGCGCTTCGGTTCACACCAGCCTGGGGGTCGCCCAATCAGACAACCACGAGACGCGGTTCTCGCCGCGTTGGGAGATCGATGTACAAGGTTCTGAGATCGTCGTTCGCTCCTCGTCGGACTACATCTTCCGGTTGGATGCGCTCAAGCCGGACCTCGAAGGCGATTTCAGCGCCAGCGTGCGCGCGCACTTGTTGAAAGGCGTGCGAGGCCTGATCGAGGATCCGGCGCGGCAGGTCGTCTACCGAGGTTTCTTCAGGTCCACGCCATTCGCCACGCTTGGCGAAGCGCTGGCGGAGGCCGAGCGAATCGACCGGCGTGTGTTCGTCGTGCTGTACGACGACAAGCATCGCCAGCTGAGCAAGCTGGACTACACCCTAGGGAATTTCATGGGGCACGAAGCGACGAAAACCCTTGTCCATGAGCGTTTCGTGGCCGCGGTCGTTCCTGTCTCACAAGGAAAACACTTGGCACCAGCTGGCGGCCTGGAAGTCGCCCGCTGGTTCTTGCTAGACAAAGAGGGAAAAGTCCTCGACCAGCGAGACGTCTATGCCAATTCCGACGAGGGTCTGAAGGCAGTCACCAGCCTGTCAGCTATGTAGTCGATGTGAACATCAACGGTCTCTTGGACGCAATGGCCTTGGCGCCGAACGCAGTGGCCAATACGGATGTGCGCACTCGCGCCTGGTCGAACACGTCGGACAGGCTCGCCGCGAGGTGGCCAGCGAGGTTCTGCACCTCTGGAATCCACAGCATGACCTCGTGCTGCGATCGCCCCAAGGTAGGTTGAGCAATCCATGCCTAGTCTGAGTGTCCGCTTTGTGGCAGACGTCCCCGGCCCCTCGACCGGCTGGTTTGGGTCGATAGCACCCCGCCACCACCGAAGTTGGCTTGCCCCAAAGCTGTCGTCACCAGCGCGCGCCGAGCTTGCGGAGCAGCCGAGCCGAACAGGCATCTCTGGATTCACGCCGTACCAGGTCTGAGCCGCGCGCTTGGGCCCTGCTAGCTTGTGATGGCTAAGGTATTCGCATCAACTCGCGACGGGCAGTCGCAGAAGAGTGGCGCGAGTCGCAATTACTTCGGCGCCCTACGGCTGGCGGCGAGGGCGCGCGACGCACAGGGGGTTTAACCGGCTGAGGCGGCGGATAGATTGGGTGTAGCGACCAGTCGACACCGTCATGAACGCCACCCTCGAACGATTCGAACGCGAGCTACTGAGAAGGGCCACGATTGACGCTGCTGGCGCGTCGATCGACAGGCTGATCGATCGCTTCGCGGGGCGCTACGCGATCAAGCAGCGCGGCGCCGACGACGTGCATATCCTGCCGGTATCAGGCGGTGCAGACTCAACGGCACTGGCGATCCTGATGCACCGGTTGTTCGCCGACACACGGTTCGAACTCGTATTCACCGACACTGGGGCGGAGACGCCATCGGTCTACGAGACGCTGGACCGGCTGGAGTTGTACCTCGGCCGCGAGATCCAGAGGATCAGCAGTGGGGCGACGCTGTACGAGCTGATCGAACGGTGGGGAGGCTTCCTACCTTCGCCGAACGCTAGGGCTTGCACCTCCGCGCTGAAGCTACATCCGTTCAAGGCCTGGCTGTCGCGTTTCGAGTCGCGGCCCAAGTGGATGTATGTCGGGATCCGCCGCGATGAGTCGCAGAGGATCGCTTTCGCGATCGACGAGGTCGAAACGGAAATGCCGTTCGTCGATCTGGGCATGGTGCGCGAGGACGTGTATGCAATCCTGTCTGCAACTATCGGCATACCGCGCGGGTATCGGACACGCAGCCGCAGCGGATGCGCCTGTTGCCCGTTCATGACGCGTCAGGAGATCGTCGGCCTGCTGCAGGAGCAACCCACCGAATTCGAACGCGGAGCGCACATGGAGAAGTTGGCGCCGGCCGATCAGCGTCGGCATGCGCCGGCGACGCCCCTGTGGAAGGACACGCAGCTGGGGGCCAACTGGCTCAGTCTTCCGCTGCCGGCCGATGGGGCGCAGATCCATGGAGTGAACCGGGCGCGAGGGGGCCTGCTACCCGACGAGGGCGTGTGGGTTGGCGCGGAGTTCATGTTCGACACGGACCTCAATGGCAGCCAGTTCATCTGGCAGCAACGCGTGGTCACGTGGTCCCCCTCGCTGGCCGGGCTGCAGAAGCAACTGAGCGGAAGTTTCGCCCATCTCCTGGCGACGCGCGAGGTGCACGACATGAGCGAGCGCGACGTGCGGACGAACGTTCGCTTCGCCGTGTACTTCATCGAAGCGCCGGCCGACGTCTTCGACCCGTGCGGGCCTGGGGCTGGCAGCTTCACCTGGAAGCAGGGTGAGGCGTACCAGCAGCTGGCCCACATCATCGGTTGGGCGACGCGCGTGCTCAACGCGGAGCAGCTCCGGCTGGAGGCATCTCAGATCGGGCGGTACCGCGAAACATCCTGGGCATGGGAGAACGCCAACGAGAGCGTCAAAGCGCTTTCAAGGATCAGTGCCCCGACGGGCGCGATCGTGCAGTCGGCATGGTTCACGCCGGCGGAGCCGAAGGTCGACGACGAGATCGATGAGGCAACGGTGACGTGCCCCGTGTGCTCGCTCTAGGCACCGACGGACTGGCAGGGAAGTGACTGCCGCCGGTCGTCACTTGCGCAGGGCCGCCCCCAGTTCCTTGATCAGGTCCTTGACCTCAGCGAGCGTAAGCAGCGGCTTCACATCGTGCTGATCGACGCCACGACCGAAGTAGCGCGTCGTGAGGGTTTCGCGAATTGCGATCTTCTTGTCCTCGGGAAGCAGCTCGATGAACGGGCCGAGCGAGGCGAGTTCCAGCTCGTCTTGACGGGCGCGATCGGCGTTGGTGCGGTGGCGCGCCGACTCACGCGCCGTGTAGAACGCGGGTGCCGTGATGGCCAAGGCAAAGAGCAGGCGGACGATGCTGGATTGGATATTTTCAGCGGAAGGTCCCTGGTAGAGGAAGATGCCGAGGGTCACGAGAGCGACCGTCACGCCGACGACGAAGAAGACAATAGTGATCCAGCGCCACAGGTTGGCTGCTTTGGACTCGTCCTGCGCGGTGCGTTGGTAGTTGCCAGTGACGCCGATATTCCCGATCACCTGGACCACGCGTGCGGCTTCCCCGCGCAGATCTTCGATCTGGACCAGCTTCTCGGTGGCGGTGAGGTCAGCCTGGCCCAAGGATTCGTGCAGCTGCAGTGCAAAGGCAGACATGCTTTTGTCGAACGCCTCCTTGCGCTCGGCCTCCCGTGTCAGGTAATCGGCCTGCAGGTTGCGTATCTCGGCTGCGGCCATCGCCCGCTCGGTCGAGGCTGAGTCCTCGATAGCCTTCAATCGTTCGGCAAGCTGGGCAGCCTCGCGCTTGGCGGCCTCCAGCGCGGCAGCGAGTTCATCACGCGACAACTTCAGCTCGGTGACCGCACGCTGGCTGAAGTCGCTGAAGTCCTTTGCAGACTCGGCCCAGCCGGTCGAGGCGTCAGGCTGAGAGATAGGGAAGCCCCACAACCACGACAGGGCGTTGGCTTCCATGTGAGTAAGGGCGTTGAGCAGATGCGCCGAGTTGGCATTGGCGTTGAAGTTGTTCACCTCCACAAGGACGTTGTTCAAGTGCGCGTGGATCTGACCGAGGGCATGCAGGCTCGATAGCTGAGCAGGCGTTGCGTTGATGCGCGCGCTTACCAGTTGGGTCATGGCGACGAGCTTCTCGCGAGCAAGAAGCACGGCTGGATCAGCGTTGGTAACCAACTCGACAAACCGCTCGTGCTGAAGGGCCGTGAGCAGGTCGGCAAGGACCTGACGAGCTGGGTGATGCTCGAGTTCGGTTGTCGATTGAAGTCGCATGCGCGTCGGCCGTCCGGAAGCTGCGCTAGGGTATCGCGGCGCCGCCGTGCGAGGAAGTCGTACGGCTAAGTTGGTCACCAAGAGCCAACGGGAAGCCTGGCTTGAGTTGCTGGCCGGCGGCGAGACGATGTGCAGATGGGCAACTCGACATCCGCAGACACAACGCCAGGCGACGCTGGCACGATGAACGTGATCGACGCGCTGACGGCGTTCCTGAGCAGTCCCGCCATGAACGAATGCCTCCCACTCCGGCTCAAGCAGGGCTTCTCGGTGGACGAGCTGGCCGTCACCTGCAGGTGCTGTTGGCGCGATCTGGGCGGCGAGAACAGCCGCGGCGCCGTGCTGTACCTGGCCGACGTCGATGTTGTCGAGGCACAGGGCTGGGGCCTGTGCGTGGACTGCCGGCATCTGACCGGCGTGCACCTGCGCGTGCGGCAGCTGCGGGACGGCACGATCTGTCTAGATACGCGCCACGGAACGAAGTGGACCCGAACAACCTGGCGCGAACCACTCCTCCTGCGGATCGTCCGATCTGCCTACAAGCCGATTCTCGAACTCGTGCACAGTCGACGCTGAGGTCTTGCAGTTGCGCACGGTCAAAGGTCACTTGCCTCGGCATGGGTACTCGATCGTGAGGAGCTCGACCAGCAGGCGCATATAAGGGTCGTCAGCGTTGGAGAGCCTGTCAAGGCGCGGCGCGGGGACCGTACGCAGGTACTGGACAAGCTTCTCGGCGACGTTGGCAGCCTGGATCATGTCGACGCCATACTCTCTCTGGTGCGGATAGCAGAAGCCGAGAGCGAATACGAAGGACTTCCCCGTCCCGAAGCGACGAGCGAGTCGCACGGCATCGAAGTGCCAAGATTGAGATGTCGAGTCATCAATCTGAACCGGGAGGGGAAGTCATGGGAGAGGTTACTACCGTCGGCATCGATCTCGCCAAGGATGTGTTCGCCATCTGCCTGCTCGATGCGCGCGGCGCTGTGGTCGAGCGCAAGGTGCTGCGCCGGGCCGCCTTCGAGCGTTGGGCCGAGTCGCTATCCAAGCCCTGCACCGTCGCCATGGAAGCCTGCGGCTCGGCGCATCACTGGGGCCGCTACTTTGCCGCCCACGGTCACACCGCGCGGCTGATCGCCGCCGAGTTCGTCGTGCCGTTTCGCAAGGGCGGCAAGAACGACGGCAACGACGCCGAGGCCATCGCCATCGCCGCGCGCCAGCCCACCATGCGCTTCGTTGCGGTCAAGACCGTCGAGCAGCAGGCCATCCTCGCCTGGCACCGCATGCGCCAGGGCTGGGTCGAAGAGCGCACCGCGCTGCTGAACCGCGTGCGCGGGTTGCTCGCCGAGTTCGGTCTCGTGCCCGGCCGCAGCCCGGCGGTGCTGATCGCGGCGATGGCGCGCCTGACCGATGAGGCTGATGCGCCGGCACCGATGCGTGCGATCGTGCAGCAGGCGCGCGAGCAGCTGCGCCAGCTCGATGAGCGGCTCGCAGCCTGCGAGGCGCAGATCCAGGCCCATGCCCGCTGCTCGCCCCAGGCCGAGCGCATCCGCGCGCTGTTGGGGGTCGGAGCGATCACTGCCAGTACGGAGGTGGCCACGGTGCCGGACGCGACGCTGTTTCGTCACGGCCGACTGTTCGGTGCCTGGCTGGGGCTCACACCGCGCCAGCACAGCACCGGCGGCAAGACGCGGCTGGGCGCCAGTTCCAAGCGAGGCGATGCGTACCTGCGCGGCCTGCTCGTCAACGGCGCGCGCTCGGCGCTGCAGGCGGCGCTGCGCGCTGCGCCCGACAAGGCAACACGCTTGCAGCAGTGGATGGTGGCGCTGGCAGGGCGCTGCGGCTACCAGAAGGCGCTGGTGGCGATCGCCAACAAGCATGCGCGGATGATCTGGGCGATGCTGGCGCGCGACGAGGCCTATGACCCGCAGGCGTGGCAACGACATGCGCGGGCGGCGATGCCTGCGGCGCCCGCCATCGCCACGGCATGAGGTAGATCCATCATGTTGTTTTGCCCCGCAGCACGCGCATCGATGCATCAACGAGGTCAGACCGAACGGAAGAGGAACCCGGCTAACCCTTTGGGTGCGCCGCGACCGTGCGCTGCCGATGACGGCGTGCGGGGTGCACTCGCCGAGCGAATTGGGCTCTTCCGTGCGACTCGTATCTTGGCCCGCGTCCGCACACGGGACGCCACAAGGCCGGTTCCAGAGGTGCCGTCTGTCGCGTTGAGCGTTTGCCGTGGTCACGGGTTGCTCGGGAGATCGCGATGAGCGGATGACGGCTCGCAGCGCCGGTCGCAGCGCAGGCTTGCAGGCCGATCCCGTCATGCTGCCGGGCTCGGCCCGCACCAGCGTGTTGCTCATCGTGCCGCGTCAAGGGTTCGCTGCGCCGCGCTGCGCGCGCCCTTGACCCGTTCGACGTCGCGGTGGTGCGAGAGGTTGGAAAACAAACTGACTTCGCCAGTTGACTTCAGCGGGAAGTCCTTCCAGCCAGGGTTAGGCGGTATCAAAAAACGAGGCTGGGTCTCCTGTGTATAACCAAACGTCAGCAGGCGGTTGAACATCAACGTGGCCTCGATGAAGCGCAAACAGGTCGCTCTTTGAAGCATGGCCTGGGCGCCTGCGGTCGAGGACCTGACCTCGGCGCAAGCGGCGAGAAGCACTTGGCCAGGCGGAGTGAATTTGAGATCGTCAGCTTCTGCCGGCGAAGCTGCGCCGATCAACATGACGGCCACGAGAACGTGTGCGCGATACGGAAACAAGGTGCTCCTGACGAGTCGCTGGAATGCGAGCAGCGCACAATAGCGGCACTTCTAACAACAACCAACAGCAGGAGGGACGATGGTTAGTACCGCAATCGAAGTTATCAAGCGCGAGATCGACCGCAAGCAAGCCGAGATCAACGCACTGCAGGCGGCGCTCGAAGCGATGGGCGGAGCTGGCGGATCGACGGCTCGGAAGGGGACGCGACGGCCGCGCACAGCGGCGGAGAAGCTCGCGCTCAGCAAAGCGATGAAGGCGGCATGGCGCCGGCGCAAGGGTGAAGGGAAGGTGCAGGAGCAGGGCAAGAAGCAAGGCGGCAAGAAGTCGGGCACCAAGCAAGCGGCTCGCCAAGCGAGCTAGGTGACAAGCGACTGTCGTCGCCGAGCTCTACGACGACGACTCCACGAGCACGTGGGTAGCGAGTAGCGCAAGCCTTGAAGTGCGTAAGGCGGGAGTGAAGCTCTTCTCAACAGGAGAGCTTCATGCAACGCGACGCACTGCTCAAAATCCGGGTCGGCCTGCCACAGCGGGGGGGTGCGCTGGTCAAGGCCGCGCGCGACGCCGGCCTGCCAACACTGATGTCAGCCAATGCCTTCGCCGTCTACCAGAAGAAGGGCGAGCGGCAGGGTTCGTTCAGTCACTTCGCGCTGCCGAAGCCAGGCGCGTTCGATGGGCTGGAAATCGCGCTCGACAGTGCCGGATTCGTCGTTATGTCGCGCTACGGCGCGTCGCCGTGGACGATCGAACAGTACGTCGAGCTGGCCGCATCGGCGCCGTGGGCGTGGTGGGCATCGGCCGATATGTGCTGCGAGCCAGCCGTGGCAGGCAGCAAGATGTTGCGCAGGCTCCGCGTGGCGGGCTCCGTGCGCGGCTACCTCGACTGTGCACGCGCTGCAGACGAGCGGGGTATCAAGACTCCGATGCCAGTGCTGCAGGGCCACACACCGGAGGACTACGCGGAGTGCGTCGATCGCATGCCGCTGCTGCAGTGGCCGGATCTGGTGGGGGTCGGATCGGTGTGCCGGCGAGAGCTGGGCGGGCCCGACGGACTGGATCGTGTGATCGACGCGATCGACCATGCTCTGCCGAAGCACGTGAAGCTGCACTTGTTCGGGGTGAAGTCGACGGCGGTTGGCGTGTACGCGAAGCACCCGCGCATCGCGAGCACGGATTCAGCGGCGTGGGACTACCAGGCCAGGGCGAAGCGAAGGACCGGGCGCACGCAGGCCTTTCGGGCTGGAGAGATGCTGGCCTGGCAGAAGCGCCAGGTGCTGCGCGCGCAGAACTGTGGCGGATCGCAGCTCGGACTGCTGGGTGCGCAGCGCGGCGACCGCGAGTCTGCGTTCGATGAAGCGCTGACCGACTGGGCGGACCTGGTGGCCAGCGGAGATATCGACTACCAGTCGGCAGCGATCCATGCAGCACGCGAGCTGTGCTACTTGCCGAGGTGAACGCGGCGATCGCGCGTCGCCTTGATCAAAGCACGTGCGCACGGATGATGATCATGACGCGCACGTGAGAGAGGGGCTTTCGCATGAACCGGGTTTTCGTCGACATGGACGGGGTAATCGTGGACTTCGACGCCTACAGGACGGCGCTTGGCCTCACTGCCGAGGCAGTCAAGAAGCGCCCAGGCGCGTACCTGGATATGCCGGCGATCCCCGGCGCCGTGGCGGCCGTGCGCAGCGTGATCGGCATGGGCTATGAGGTGTGGATCGCCACCAAGCCGCCAACCGGTGTGCCGCACGCCTACAGCGACAAGGCCGCTTGGGTGCTGCGCGAGCTGCCGGAGCTGAAGCGGCGGATCATCATGACGCACGACAAGGGGCTGCTCGGCGACGCCGGTGACTTCTTGTGCGACGACCGACCACACAAGGCGAACTGCGAGCACTTCCAGGGAACGTTGCTGCGTTTCGTGGACGGCTACCACTGGCCGCAGGCGTTGGAGTACTTGGGCGCGCTTCGGCGGGCGACTATGGCCGCGCCGGCAAGTGCGGCGACGGTGAGATCAACCGCTCGATCAAGCGCATGAGCGAAGGCACTGATCGTATAGTCCCGAGCCTATGGCTGCAGGACCGATGCTCATTGAGTCGATGGCGCAGATCGACGACCAGGTGGCAGACATCCGTCGGGCTGCCGGGAAGACCATCGCCTGGCTGCTGGCGCAGAGCGAAGAGCCGCTCGAGCTGCTGCGACGGATGAAGTTCGAGGCGGTCGGCTGGCACCCCGTCGACGGCCACGAGCTCAATGTCATCGAGCAGGTCAATCAAACGTGGACCTACCTCGCGGCGCTTGCAGCAGCGAAAGAGCTGCTGCAACTACATCCGCAGGCCGGCGGCTTCCGCATCTCACCGGGCGCGCATGCGGCGCAATCGCTCGATGTCATGAGCGTGGCGCCGGGCATGGTCGGCGTCGAGACGTTCGCGGCGGTCCACCCTGGCAACAACAGGAAACTGGCGATGGATCTTGCCAAGCTCGCTGGCTGCACCGAGACATTCCGCTACGTCTTCTTCATCTCGCCCGCCTACCCTGGCACGCAGCGTCGGCCACAGCTGGAGCGCGACGGCATTCAGGTGTGGAGCGTCGGTATCGACTGATCTGATCAGAGGGTCCAGAGTGGCCGCGCTCACGGTTGTAAGCCGGCTGCAGGCAGATCGCTTTGCACTAGGCGGCGCGAACCCGCCGCGGGCAGGAGCCAGTCGGCATCAAGGCGTTCGGCCAAGGAAGACGCAGCGGCCGAGGCGGACACGATGGGCTGACGAGCCGCGACCGCGGCGTCGAGTAGTGCCGCAACATCTCGGTCGAGCAGGTGCACGCCTTGATCGGCGGCATTGAGGAGATCCACCTGCAGCGCCGCCACCTCGGCGGCGATCGTCAGTGCCGCGGCCCGAACCTGGCAGGCGGACGCCGTGCCGTTTGTCTCCTGCAGGAGGCGCTGCAGGGGACGAAGGATGGCGCGCAACCGATCGGTGTGCACGACAGCCACCAATTCCGTGAGGAGGTGTTTGGACCGCTGCGCGGCAGCGACGAGGTCGGGATACGGCGAGCGCAAGCGCTCGTCGGTGGCATCAGTGGCGCTCGCCGGACTTGGCATGGTGGTCACGGCGACTCCTCGTCATTGGTGGGCTCGAGCGGGGCAAGGTTGAGGCGGCCCTGTTGCATCAGGCCACCGAGGTAGGCCGACGAGATCGACTTGCGGCCGTGACCAAGATCGGCCGCGACCTGGCTGCGGGCGTGGTCGTCCACCGCCTTGTCGGGACGCTGGCCACCGCGCAACGGCGCCGGCGCGCCGGCAATGGCCTCGTACAGATGATGGGCGAACTCGTGACGCAGGCCGTGCGACGTGACGCCCATCTGCGCGCGGGTGATGCCGCAGGTGCGCAGGACATTGAAGTAGCGGTGGTAGCTCTGCTTGAGCTCGAGCGCGGGGTCGCCGAGGTGACCGTGCACGGGGCCAGCGATGTCACGCGCGTAGGCGAGCACGGCATGCTTGACGTCCGAGTCGACGGGGACGACGCGCGCGCGCCCACCCTTGGTGCCGCGACTGACGTGCAGGTAGACGGGCACGATCGGCTGCCGCAGCTCGATGCCACGACCACGCGCCTGCTCAGCGGTGAGCGTGTCGCTATGCGGCCGCAGCATGATGGCCTCCTTGACGCGCAGGCCGAAGGCGCCGCACAGGCGCAGCTGGGCGCCGACGCGCAGGTCGATGACATCCAGGCGAGCGAGCACGTCGGCGAGGTCAACGCCGTTGGCGCTCCACCCACGATCCTCCTTGGCAACGTAGGTGCGGCGCACGAGGCTCGGATCGGCGACATAGGCGTCAGGGGGCAGGACCAGGCCAGGCTTGGCGATCCAGGACGAGAAGACACGCAGGTGGCTCAGGTAGGTCTGGATCGTGACCGGGGCGAGGCCGCGCTCGACCCAGCGATCGACGGCGTACTGCACGTGCCGGCTCGCAAGCGAGCGCGGGTCGATGCGGTACTGGATCTCCGGCCCCTGCCGCAGGTCGCGAAAGAAGCGGAACAGGAACTCGCGACGCTCCTGGATCGTCTTGTGAGAGACGCCCTTGGCCTTGCGTCCGTGACTCCAGTTGTGCAACTCGAGCAGGCCGAGCAGAACGTCGCGCCAGCGGCGCGGGTCGATCGGGATGTGCGGCAGAACCTGGGCGGTGGACGCGGGCAGAAGGCTTGGCGCGCGCGGGGCGCGCAACAACGGTGGCGAGCTGCCGCCACCAGGCGAGTCAAAGCGCGATCGCATGGATCGTCTCCGGTTTCGCCCAGCAACACCCGAATGGGCTGGTTCATTCATCGAGCCGGAACAGCGCCGACGCGGCTGGCTCACGCACGCGGCAGTTCGAGTCTTAGTACACAGCAGGGCGCGACTCAACGCCCTTCCGGCTTCCCCAGGATCGCTGCCAAGGCAGCAGGTCAGTCTTGAAAATGGAAGACGCCATCGCCAGCGCTTTTCAGCGAACGGCTAGGCCCCGCACCACGCGGGTTTGACCGGCACGCGGCCGGCTTGTGTCGACGCGCTCCAGGCGCGCGAGTTCTTTCAGTCACCAGAACCGTAGGGGACGCCCCCACCAGCGGGGCGATACGGCAGGTACGCCTGGCGCTCGACATCGCCTCTCATGGGCGTAAGTCGACCGGGCTCTTGGCCAGCGGCGAATGGTGACGATGGATCTGGCCGCGATGGGCGGCACAGGAAGTCGGTACACAGACACGGCGCGCGAGGACTTGATTCGCGCGAGCGCTCTGAAATTGCGATCCGGCTTGAAGGCCAGACTGGGCTGTTCGTGAGGAAAGGCTTGAAGCCCTTGACCTGCGGACGATGGCAGTTAACGCCTGCGACGCGTCGTTGCGAGCGATGACGCTCAGGGTTGACATCCCTTGGGTGTTGCGAGGCGAAGTATCGGAGCGCGAAGGGTTGACTGTCAACCGCGCCGTGCGTTGTGTCTAGCCTTGTATTAGTTGAAGCGAGGGGGTTGACCACAGGGAAGGTCATGTACCTCTGGTTGTAGAACAAAGTCAGCGACGCGAGAAGCTTGCCGCGGAAGCGACGTGTGGCGACGCGAAAAGGTCCGCGCACCTTTCGTCTGCCGGATTGGCGGCAAGCTAGCGGCAAAAAGGCGCTCTAAGCGCGAAAGAAGGGCCGAAAAGGGTCGAACCGCGTTTGCGGAGCAGACGACACAGACCTAGGTTGGCGACTGGACGACCAACAGGAGCGGACCTTGAAAAGCGAACTGGTAGTGCGGGCGGTAGACGTCGGCTACGGATACACGAAGTGGATTCAGCAACCCAGCACGACCGACCCGGTGGCACGTGCGTTCCCGTCGATCGCGCCTCTCGCGGGTGACCGGGCGATCGGCGAAGCGCTGGGGCATCGACGGGACACGGTCGAGGTGAACGTCAACGGGGTGGCATACGAAGTTGGCAACGACGCGCGCCTGGCGCAGGGAAGCTACTACGGCAGGAACATGGACGACAACTTCTGCCTGTCGGCCGAGTACATGGCGCTGGTCCGAGGGGCAATGACCATGATGCGCGTCGAGCACATTGATCTTCTCGTCGTTGGGTTGCCGCTGTCGACGTTCTCGACAAAGAAGAAGGCGCTGCGTGAAGCGCTGATCGGCGAGCACGATTTGGCGGAAGGAAAGAAGGTGATCGTGGAGGACGTGCTCGTGCTGGCTCAACCGCACGGCGCGCTTGCGACTCACGGCTTGGAAAGCGGCAAGTTCCGGGAACTGCAGAGCCAGAGGAACCTGATCGTCGATGCGGGGTCAAGGACGTTCGACTGGCTGGTGTCAGAGGGCTTCAAGATGATGGAGCAGAAGAGCGACGCGGTGAACCGCGGAATGATCGACGTGCTCGAAGCGGTCGCCGCCGGCGTATCGCAAGTTCTCGACACCAGGTACTCGGATCTCGAGCGCATCGACAAGGCGTTGCGCAGCGGCGCGAACTTCACCGCCATGGGCCAGAAGATCGACCTTGAGCCGCTGAAAGCAGGGGCGCGGCGCATCGCAGTAGACGCAGTGGCCGCCATGCGCAGAAAGGTGGACGCACAGGACGACTCGGCGGCGTTCATCGACAACATCGTCGTGAGCGGCGGCGGCGCATTCTTCTTCAAGGACGTGATTCGGGAGTCGTTCCCGAAGCACCAACTGAAGGTGATGCCGCACTCAATGATGGCCAACGTCCGGGGCTTCCAGCTGCTCGGGACCGACATGGCTGAGTCGAAGCGTCGAGCGATCGGTGCCCAGGCAGCCAGCTCGGGAATGGCGGCATGAGTCGGCAGAAAAGCCGAGGATTGAGCATTCGTTTCGAGATCGACGACGTCACGCATCCTTCGCTAGTGACAGAGCTTGGCAGGGCGCAGGGCAGGAAGCGTCGGGACCGAGTGCTCGGCTTGCTGTACCAAGGACTGACGCTGGAGCGGTACAAGCAGGTCGATTCGAACACCGCGGGCCGCGTGGAGCCTGCGCGTGAAAGCCCGGTGGCGGCAACGGAGGCGATCGTTGGATCGGGCGTGCTGTCATCCCTGTTCGGGATCGAGGGCACGGAGTCTTGATCCGTTCTGTGGAGATGGTGGATCGGTGCGAAGAAGCGGTCGACGAAGGGCCATAGCAGCGTCTGAACTCGCGACCATGGGGTTCTGCGAGCACAAGCTGTGGCTGGATCATCTGCACGGGGCGACCGAGACGAAAGAGATGGTCGCCGGACAGCACGCGCACGCTCGGTTCGACAGCGATGCGAAGGCCGCGGCGCCGGCCATTCACGAACGGGATCCACGATGCTTCATCGCCACCATGGCGTTTGGTCGGGACGCTTGGGAAACGGAGCGGTTGCGTAGGTTTCGAGACGAGGCGCTGATGACGAGCGCCCTGGGACGCGGGCTTACCAGGCTGTACTACCGCACATCACCGGCGCTCTGTCGGTTCGCGGACCGCAACACTTGGGCGCGAACGATGGCGCAAAGAACGCTGATCATGGTCATCCGAGTGCTGAGATGAACGGCGCCACAACGTTGCTAATTCTGGCGATCGCGGCGGCAGCAGTCGTCTTGGTTGGATGGCTGCTTGAACAGCGTTCAAAGATTACGGAGGCCGAGAGACGAGAGAGCAACTGGATGCCGCGCGAGCTGAGGACGGGAAGGCTGCTGTTTTCGGAGCCGAGGCCGGTCTTCCTCGATGGTGACGTACCGATGGTGGCGAAGCCAGACAGGGCTTACGTGCTGGAGTCAGGCGACATCAAGCTTGTCGAGTTCAAGACCCGCAACCGACATCAGATCTACCCGGGCGACGTCATCGAACTATCGGTTCAACGCGCTGTTCTGCAAGGGAACAACTTTGGACGCGTCGACGACGAAGCGGTGGTAGTGACTGAGCTGAGGGGTGGCGATGCGGGGCGGCGGGTTCATCGCGTCCGTCTACTCTCATCGGATCAGACGATGGCCTTGGCGCGACGGTACGACGAGATCAAGAAGGGAAACGTTGAGCCGACAAAAAGCGCGACACGTCGGAAGTGCTCGTCTTGCGGCCAGTACGGTCGGTGCAAGCCGTTCGGCTCATGAGTCAGATCCTCCGCAACGTCGCAACTGCGCGATTTCGACGGCGTTAGACACCGCCGAGATACGTCAAGGATCCAAGTCACGCCGAACTACGACGAACGAGTCGCCGGCGAAAGTTGCAATTTCCTCCCAGCGCTGTGCCTCGCCTTGCGTGAGGTACCCGTCCTCGATTCGCAGCGTCGGCTCGCTGAATGAGCCCCCGAGCGCCATGACAGAAGGCACGCTGCCCCAGCTGCCGCCGGATGTAACCACTTTGTCGGAGACGACTAACTTCCAAGATGCACCAGGTTGCTGTTCGAAGAGAGCAAGCCCAATCCATGAAGAGCATCCGTGACAACCATCCCCGTCAGCGACAACGGCGAGCGACTCCTCGAGGTCATGGGTGCGCGTTAGAACGAGAATGCGGTGATTGCCGTTCTGGACGTATCGCTGGGCGGATAGTGCGGTGACGAAGAACACTCGGCCATTTAGTGATGCGAGGTCCCCGGGGAGCCCTTGCGGCGACCATGAGGAGCCACCAGTCCTCGGGTCGACGTTTCCGAAGAGGGTACCCATGACGGTCTGCAATGCCAGTCCAGGCGCCAAGTCAGACGGCGCCTTCGACGAGGGCGTCTTATCGTCAATCTTTACGCCGTCCGGTTCCGGAAAGACAGCCTTGGGTGGTTGGGTAGGCTGCTCGGGGGCTCGAGCCGCCACATTCTCGATCGGCGGCGCGCTTGCCGCTGGCGTCGCCGTTGGGAGTGGTACGGTCATGCGGATCGCCACGAAGAGGCCACCAACAATCACGACCACGACCACGAAGACCGCCAGTAGTAGCCGCTTGAGGGAGAATGCCGGCGCTGGAGGCGAAGGGGAGGAGGGAGGCGTGGGCGAGGCTTGGGCGACTGCATGCTGAGTTCGGGCGGGCGTGCCAATGCGCGTTCCGCAGTTCGTGCAGAAGGGCGTGCCAGCGGTGACTTGACTGCCACAGTTCGTGCAGAAGGAGGAGGCCGCGCTCATCGATATGACCCAAACAAGAAGTGGACATCGTTGTCGCCTTGGACCTGGTACGAGCACATTGGCTGGCGGTTCGGCTCCAGCGACGTGAAGAACCAGCCGGTCCCGGGAGCAATCTGCTTCCATCCGTCCGGTGAAACGCCACAGAGTGGCGAAAGGGCCTCTCGGACTTCCATCGGTGCATGGCCCAAGAACGAAACCGAGGCGGCACCTAGTGTTCCGTCGGGCTTAAAGACGGGTGTGAGCCTATACACAAGAAGGCCGCGCCAGTACTTGTGTTTCGATAGGCCTCCTTCGTCGATCAACTTGTCGAACGCCTCTACTCGCCCCTTGCCAAGAACAAGTAAGTTGTCGAGTGCGGAGCTGTCGCGTGTAATGATCGACGATGTACTGATCGGCGATGACCCGCCGAACCAGCGGTAGCCGCCATATGCAAGCAAGCCCACGACGATCGCCAACGTGAGCAACGAACCGGCGCCACCAGTTTCGTCACCGCCTTGCTGGCTTGTGCTTGCTGCAACCTGCGCAGAGGCCGTCGGCGTGGCTTGCTGAACCTCGGCAGCGCCAACAGGAGAACCGCAACCGCCACAGAACTTGCCGCCAGCTTGAAGCGCGGCGCCGCACGATCCACAGAACATGACGCTTCCTTTACAGGGTCTTGCAATGAGCCAGCGCGACGGACGGCATTGCGAATGGTGCGAGTCTGCTGGCAGCGTCAAGCCAAGTAGGCAAGGAAAAACAGGGAAACAAGCGGGCAACGTAAGGCGTGAGCGGCCAGCACCCGCCTCGAAGACCGTAGGGTCGACGCTGAAGAAGGCGCGGATCTGCGCTAAGCGGACAAGGTGTGCGACGAGGACGTCAAGCTGCTCAGTAGAGGAAATGAAGGGGTGGGACGAACCCGTCAGCGAACCTCCGACCAAGACCGCGACAAGAGGTGGTCGACCGCTGAGGCTGCTGAATCGGCGGCAGCATCGGCAAGCAAAGACGTGGACGACTTGCGCGGGCCAAACTGATGGACCGCGAGTCCTTGGAACCTGCGGTCAATCACCTGCTCGATGGTCAAGAGGTCGTCGACCAGGCCAATCTCCTTAGCCTGCTCACCGTACCAAACCTCACCTGTGCCGTAGTCGACATCGTCCTTCAGGTGAGCGCCACGGGCGGCACGCAACTCTCTCACGAAGGCGGATCCCATGGCGGACACGAGGCTCTGGGCCTTCGCATCGGCGGCGGGAGTCTGGGGAGCAAAGGGATTGAGCATCGACTTTAATGACCCTGAGGTATAGACGCGCTGACCGATGTGGAGCTTCTCCATGGCGCGATGCACGTCCCAGCCGGCCATCACGGCACCGACTGAGCCGACCAAGCTGTAGCGGCCTGCGTAGACCTCGTCTGCGTGCATTGCCACCAAGTACGCGGCGGAGGCACCGACATTCTCGATGACGGCTATGACCGGCTTCTTGTGCTTGGCCTTGAGGGATGCGATCGATGCATTGATGCGTTCACTCTCAAGAGGCAGGCCGCCCGGGCTGTTGATCTGGAGAATGACGGCCTTGGTCTGGTCGCTGGAGAAGGCCTTCTCGAGCGCAGGGACGATCTTGGAAGCAGAGCCGAGGCCAGTCGACTTGATCTCACCGGAGATCTGGACAACCCCGACCACGTTCTGAAGTGGACCAAAGGAGAAGCCACCGGTCTTCCAGACTCCGAACAGAAGCCATAGAGCGCCGAGAAGAAACGGCCCGCCGAAGAAGATCGAACGAAGGATCAGCGTCCATCGCTGATACGAACGACGCTCCCTGCCGACCTGCTCACGCTCTCGGGCCGCCTGGATCCGCTCGCTCTCCACGAGTTCTCTCCAGCGCATGCTCTCGCGGATCTGATCGGAGAAGAAGGACACTGGAACGGAAACAGTGTGGGCGCCAAGCATGTTGGGCTGGCCTGCTTGTGGATCGTTCGACATTGGAGAGTCCTTCGACTTGATCAGCGGGCGACGCCTGCAGGGGTAGGGTGAGCAATAGGGGTTGAGCCAACGGCTGGGCCGACGGGCAGCAAGGGCGACTTGGTGATCACAACATCCCCACGATCAGCTGGTGGCGAGGCAGGAACCGAGGGCGCTACGGCGTCAGCCCCTCGGGGAGGCGCGGACCATTCAGTTGTCTTGATGACGACGTCGACACGTCGGAAAGCGGCGAACCGAGACGTCGGTGTAGAGCGCTCGACAGCCTGCACAGGAACGGGCCGTGTGGCGGACGTGTCAGCCTGAGTTGAGACGCGATCGCCATGAACGCCAGCCGCCAGTAGCAGCTTGCGCACGCGCTCAGCGCGCTGGTGAGAAAGGGCAGTGTTGATGGCGAGGGTGCCTGCTGGATCCGTCATGCCAACGACGAACACGCGAGAAGTCGGATCGGACATGGCGGAAGAAGCGAGCCGCACGGCCTCATTCACGAAGCGAGTCTCAGCTGCGGGAGGATCTGCGCGCCCTGTCGGATAGAAGACGGAAACGGACTCGAAGCGAGGCTTCGGCTGGGGCGCCCGTGCCGGCGGAGGAAGCGGTGCCGGTGCGGGTGAGGCCTTAGCGACGACCGGCAAGACGGGTGAAGCAGCGCGCGTCTTGGGCGTGATCGTCGGACAGTACTCGGTGTCGCACACGGACCATACGAGTCGACCGTCGAGCTCGACCTGAGCGGTCCTGGCCGGCGATTGCGCAGGCACCGCCGGCGCGTCGGCGCGCGTGGGAGCCATGGCAACGCATGAGGCAAGCATGGGTGTGGCAAGGGAGATGGCGACGCCGCTCGATACAGCCATGCGCCGCGACGGTGAGCGATCAAGCAAGAGGACTCGGGAGCGGCCAGCGGGTGTTGCAAATGCATGCAGACGGCCAGGTCGGTTTCGCAGATGAATGACGAGGCCGAGCCGATCGAGCGTTGCCGCGTCGCGCGCCATCTGGACAGATGTGGCGTGGCGGAACGCTGGTTCGGCCGAGACGACGGCAAACAACTCGGAAACGAGAATCGGGCGGTCCGTTCGCGCGAGAACGCGAAGCAGGCACGTCTCGCGCGGCGACAACTGATCGGAGTTTGGTGGCATGGGCTATCGCGAAGTGAGGGACCGGACGAGCTGAGCGTCGACCGGCGGAGGCAAGGTCGAGAGAAGGTCGTACGGTGCTGTCATCGGAACGGAGACCACGGGCGCCGGCGCCGGCGCAACGCTCTTTGGCGTGAAGTAGGAGCAGACGATCGAACAGGCGGAAAAGACCCCTGCGCTGGTCTGTTCGAACTTCAGAGGAGCAGAAGCGCTAACGGGCGTGTCGGCGTGCTTAATGGGTGAAGCACAGCCGATCAACGAACAAGCAGCAATCGGTAGCAGGCAGCGCATGGGTTCGTCCTCTGTAATGAACGAACCTAAGGGGCAAAGCGGGGCGTCTCAAGCCAGCTTCGAGCTCAATCGGCCACGCTTTAGAAGTTAGTGGGCGGAGGCAGGCGGGCCAGGGGATTGCGTCGACCGAGGGAACCGTCGGATACTTCCGCCAGGGAAGGGTTGATCCCTCCTGAGGAGGCGGTAGCCATGTTTGGACTTCTGGACGCATTCAAGGATCTCGGCCGTCAGGTCGTCGGGACGCTGGAGCACGTGACGGGCTCGAGGAGCAGCACGTTGGAATGGGGCGTCCAGGAGCCGGTCGATGAGCTGGAGAAGATCCGTCGCAAAACTGAGTACGCGGCGATCGGATGCGCAAGCGATGGACAGGCGGGCGACCCTGCGTTTGCTCCGGTCGACACTGGCGTCGAGTAGTCACCGGCAGCAAGGCCTGGCGAGGACGTATTCCTCATCTGAGCGGCGGCATTTCAGCTGATAGCGGCGGAAGAGGCTCATCTCGAGCTCGCTCACGCTGCAGGGCAGGCGCGATCTCTTGGGCAAGCTCGCGAACGTCGGCCTCTGAAACGTTGCGAGCAGCAACGCGCTCTCCGAACTTCTCTAAAGCTGCCACGGCTTGCGGCTCGGTATCGCGACTGCCAAGGAGGCGATTCGTCGCGGTGATGAAGTCCTGTCCAGACTTGAAGTCAAAGCCGAAGAGCTGAGATACGCCGGTCGCCTGACCTAGCAGTCGCAGAGAGCCAAGACCGCCGCGGAATTGGGCACCATCAAGAGCAGCGGCAACTGCCGTGACGCCGGCGATCGTGTTCTCGTTAGCACGACCGGATTGAGCCATGCCTTGAAAGTGCTGCAGCGCGGTTCGAGCGGCAGACTGGAAGGCGCCAACAGCTGGCGCGCTGGAGGGATCGACGTCTGGAACGAGTGCCCTGACCTGAGCCTGAGCAGCCTGGTACCGGGCGTTGGCGGCGCCGGCCCCTTCTGACCGGATCGGGTCACCGGCCGCTTGACCGAAGGCACGTGCAGAGGAACGATCTGCAGGGAGTTCGAGGGGCGTGCCACCTGCGTTCGGCAACGCAGAGTTCGCAGTGGTGGCTCCTCGAACAGCGTCTTCGACGGCAGGGGCGCCGAGGCTGGCGGCAGACAGGGCGGCCATCGGCGACCCAGTGGACGGAATGAGTGCGCCGTATGCGGCTTCGGCGACGTTGGTGTTGACTCGCCCAGAAACGCCCCGGGCGTCGGCGCGATCGGACGAAGCGGAAGCAGTGTCTCGGTAGCCGGCTTCCTGCGCTTGTTCGTAGCTGGCCAGAGCGCTGTACAGCGCGCGAACCTGGCGAGCGGCGCTTCGCGTACCAGCATCTTCGCTTGTTGCAGCAAGGTGATCGGCGGCGGCGATCTCGGCGCCGTAACGTTGGCCAGCCTCGCCACGAACGGAGGCATTTGTGCTGACGGCGGACGCGTTACGGTCCTGAAGCATTGCACGACCGTCAGCGGACGCGCCGAGGCTGACGAGGGGGGTACCAGCCTGAGCAGACACGGACGACTGAGCCGGTACTCCTGGGAGGGAGAGTTGTTGAGGGTTGACGCCTGGTGCTGTGCGGCCGCCTACGCCTCTGAAGCCAGCGCCGGCTTGACCAGCAAGCGATTGCTGCGCCACATAGGCATTGTCGTCGGTTACACCACGCTGCGTGAGATTGGTAACGGCCTCGCCAGAGTCGGTGGATGACGACGCCTGCGCACCTTGACGGGTGACGACACCAAGGGAGTTGCGGAACTGACGTCCGACATCACCAGAGAGGATGCGGTCGATGCTGCCGGCGATGCGTTCGCCCATGCTCACGCGAGAGCCTGAGAATCCATCGGTGCCCTCAGAAGAGCGAGAGGCATTCGAGATGTCGCGCGACTGGGCGATCTGCCCGGAGACAGGTCCAAGGTCGGACTGGTTGGCACGAATGAGAGGTACAGGTCGCCCGCCATCTGTCTGGCGAGCGGGATCGAACGAAACGGAGCCACTCGCGTTGGACCTCGTGGCGGTATCAGGAGACTGGTAACGCATGCTCCGGTCGAAGCCGTTCGCGCTGACATTATTGGTGGCGGACGTGCCCCAAGTGAGATTGCCGCCGTTGACGTTGCCGGCCGCGAGCTGGCCACCCATCTGTTGGGCAGTGGAGGTTGGCGGGCCCATCACGTTGCCGATCATGGCGGTGGTCGCAACCTCTCCGCTCTTGGCGATCGCGTAGGCAAGAAGCGGCACGGACATCGTAAGCATGCCTGCGACATCCTGAGAGCTTGCGCCGAACTGCCTAATCAACTCGATCGACATGAGAGAGTTGCCACCCTCGGCGACGATCAGCTGAGTCATGGGTGAGGCGTCTGCCATGACGACAAGGTAATTCACGGCGGCGTAGAGCGGCGGCCACAGCTGAACCCAGGCGAGGGTGATGAGATAGCCCTTGATGATCGGGCCGGCCTTGGAGCCCGCGGTGAGCACCATCAGAAAAACGAAAGGAAAGGCGGCGATCACAAGGAATTCGATCGCAGAGCGAAGCTTGGGGAGCATGTCCTTTGCGATCTCCGCCATCGCCCGGTAGTTGATGGTGGAGGTCAGGTTCGCCTGGGACACCGCCATATTCATCGCCATTGCGAGAGAGTTGCCAGAGGCGCCACTGAGGGAGACACCGTTCGTCGTAGCGTCCATCAAAAGCGACTGCCGCATGCTGTCGGCAAAGCTGCGCGAGACTGAGAACATCAGACTCTCAGCGAGAGGAAGGGCGGTCGCGACGGCGGGGCCTGGTGTTGGGTAGCCAGGAAGCGTGATGTTCCCGAGCTTCTTCTGCATCTCAGGGATCTCGACCGTGTCGATTTGCGTCTCGACAAGCAGGAGTGCTGCGTCACACCGCTCTACGTTGCCATTCGGCATGACCGTAGCTCGCGCCGGATTGAGCCAACCAGCGGTAGATATGACGGTCCAGATGTCACTGGCACTCGCAATCTGATTGGCCTTGGCAGGCGTCTCGATCATCTCGGCAACGACGCAGTCCTTGGCGAACGCGTTGATCATCTCTCGACCAGCTACGGTGACAGCACCCATGTTCTGAACGGCAGTGACAAGACGCTGTGGAAAGACCATGCCGAAGCGCGAGAACTTGCCGGTGTCGTTGGCTGGAATGAACGCGGTCTCGAAGATGTCGGTAAGGAAGAGACCGATGTGAGAGAAGGTCGCAGCAGGAACGGCTACGCCGTACGGAACGTCAGCGACGACGTAGGTGGTTCCGGTTCGAACGTCGTTAACGATGAGGTTCATCTTCGGCAGGATGAAGACGCCGTAGATGAGAGCGATCGCGAAGACATGGGTGAAGGAGTCGAGAAAGCGACCCCTGAGAATGGAGGCCGTGACGACAACCAGGAGCCCGATGATCGCCATCGATCGCATGAGGCCGAGAAAATCGGAACCTCCAAAAATGAAGACGATCGCCTCGAACAGATCGCGGAACTGAAGTGCGTTCCAGAATGCGTAGAACTCGTTCATGGCGAAATGGCCTCAGTGCTTGACCGACTGCGCGAACTTCAGGTTCGCAGCGATGTTTGAGGCGACGTTCGAGCTGAGCGCGCGGTCGAGGTGCTCAACGAACTGGATCATTGATGAAGCCCGCATCATGCGGTCCTGGACGTCTCGGTTCATGTCGGAGACGTCCTTCTTCAGCTCAGAGACTTGGAGTGCGACCTTGCTGGCCTCTTCGCGCATGCGGGTGGAGATGGCGGAGAACTCGTGACCGTGCGCGACCTTCTGGGCGTAGGTCAGAAGGTCTTGAAGGAAGCGCATCGTCAGTTCGTACGCGACGGCTTCCGAGTAGACGCGGATGATGTCGTCACCAATGCCGGCGTACTGGGCATAGGTGACGGAGTTGGTAATCCGCAAGAGCGGGATCGAAGTCGCGGAGCCGAGCAGGTAGAGGTCGGCAGGAGACGCAAGAGCCGGGTTGCGGGTGAGCAGCGAGTTCCTGTAGCGCGTCGCAGCGCGATACACGCGTTCAGACAAGCTCGCGTCGGTGTATGCCTCGAGGGTAGGCGTCAGGCAGTAGACGAGGTCAGTGGAGCTGCAGACCCACCACCGCAGATTGGTCTGCGCGTCGTCGAGGCGGCCGATGATCTCAGACGGCTTGATTGTGTAGGCCTCGAAGGGCTGCGGAACAAGCACTGAGTCAGCACCCGTGCCCTGCCAGCGAAACACCTTGGGCCCGATGAGCGACATCAGCAGTTGGCGGACCTCGACGGAATTGACAGACGTCCAGCGACCGGTGGACAGGAGCGACCACGTCAGGTTGATCTCGCAAGCCTCGTAGACCTCACCGTCGGAGTTCAGTCGCTCGATCGACGAGCAGTTGGCTCGGATGTTGCCGCCGTCTGAGCGCGTTCGTTCCTTTGCATCGGACTCATCGGACGCCGATCCGCTGGTGCGCATGTAGTCACGAACCGACTTCCCAGCACTCTGGATGGCTTCCGTCGCTCCGGTGTTGTCCAGCAACCACTGCGCTGCCTCGCAAGAGTCGATGTTGCCTTGAGAGATCTTCATGAGCATCTGACGGAACTCGGCGACCTGCTTTTCAAGATCGGGAGAGAGGCTCTGCAGCGCGAGCTGGAAGGCGAGTCCGGGTAGGCTCTGACCAATGTTGCGCAGGAAAGAAACGAATTCGGCGCGGGAAGGAACGCTGAACCCGCCAAGAAAGATGTCGATGCCCCCACAGCCCATGCGCAGGGACGGCGGAGTAATGCCGATTGGCGTGAAAGTCTTATTAGGTGCCTTGAAGACGAAGCCGCCGCCAGTGATGACTTTGAGGTTCGTCCCCTGATAGACGCCTGGCTCGGTGACGTTGGCCTGCGTGGCACCAGTAGCGTTGTAGAAGTCCTGCAGGAGGGACTGACCGACCACGGGGCGCGGCAGGACGCTGAACGTCGCCGAGATGGCAGCGACCAGCGCAAGGCGGGAGAAGTTCTTCATGAGTGCCCAATCAGCGAATGCCGCCGGAGATGTCTTCTCCAGGACGGGTCTGGGTGAGAACGTTGATGCGTTCAACGATGTCGGTGATAGAGAGGACGCCGGCGCCGAGCATCACGGCTTCACTTGAGTGACGCGAGACGAGGAACAGGGCAGGGACTGCTGAGACGCCTTGTCCGCTGGAGACGCGCATAGAAATGCCGTTGTCGGCGCGAGCGTCCGGGAAGCCTTCGACAGGAGAGCCGTCCATCGTGATGGCCATCACTTCGATTCCGAACTGCCTCTGCATCTCGCGGAGAACGGGGCCTTGCAGCTTGCAGTAGGGGCAGTCGGAACGCGTGAAGTAGAAGATGCCGTAGTCGCGCGACAGATCGGCCACGACACGCCGCTTCGACGCCTCGCGGTCGAGGCGGATGCTGGTCTGCGCGAAGTTGGCGTTTGGGTTCTGGACGTTCCAGTCGAATTCGGGGTTCTGCCAGACGGTTCGACGCCACATGTCTGAGAACATCGCCGACTTCTGGAGCATGTACGTGTTCGCCTCCAGGTATAGCTTCATGTTCTCCGGTGAGGGCTGCATGATGGCTATCTTCAGCCGCGCCTCGCGCTCGGCCCTCAGCTCGTCGTGATCCCTGATCTCACTGAGAGGACGCGTACCTGGCCGAGGTTTCTGACGCGCGGAGGGAGCAGCACGCCGCTTTGGCGCATCCGGTTGGTAGAACAGAAAACCGCGCTCAGGGTCGGCCCAGATGTCGACGTCCCAGAAGTTCGACGGTCGCTGGGGTGCGGGCGAGTCGGCGTCGGCGCCCACCGCACTGGAAAGCGCGCCAAGGCCAAAGAGGAAGATCAGCGCGCGGGCGGCGGCGTTCCATCGGCACATAGATCCTGCTCCATTTCAAAGACGAAGGTCACTGGCTTGCCCGTGTTGGGATCGACCGAGACGGCATCGGGGGCAGTAATGCGGACATGAAGTCGATGACAGCCAGGCTTTGCGTAGCGCCGCACGGATCGGATTTCAGCGAATACAGGCGACGCGCTGCCGATCGCGGATCTGACATAGCGCTCAAGGTGCCCTGAGACCTGGAAGCTCGCATGCGGCTGCCTGCCCTCGAGGATGGCAAGCGTCGCGTCCGACATCGACGACGCAGTCGACGATGCAGAAACACAACTTACCGAGACCGCGAAGCAGGCAGCACGGAAAGAAGGGCTCATGGACAGCCTGCTCCCACGCACGTGCCCGTAGCAGGCGGCGGATTGACGTAGGCGCCGGGTGTACCTGTGCGATAGGCGTCTACTTGCGCATTGGCTCGTGTCTGAACCGCCGCGGTGTTGATCGAGGTCGTCCTAACCTGCACGAAGAACTCGGACAGGTCCATCGCGGAGAAATCGAGGAGGCGAAGCTCTTCGAGCCTAAAGCCGCTGCAGTCGGGAGATTGCGCTGTGCCCCAGGACTTGCCGATCTGAGCGCGGCCCTGCTGGTTGATGATCCGCCCGAGGACAGAATTGAAGCAGCAGTACCCCTCACGCTTGGTGACGCATCCGCCGAAAGGATCTCGGGTGCTGCACCATGAGCCAACGTAGTGGCACAGGTTCTGGCCCTTACGAAGCGCCAACCGCTGCTCGTCCTCAGAGCAAGAGAGGAACTCGGGCATCATGGCCTCGGACACGGCAAGGGTGAACCTGACGGGGTCGATCGCGAAACCGACGGCAGTCGTCCAGGTCATGCCCCATAGATCCATGTCGGCGTAGGAGTCACCGGCGCGGCGATAGAGGTCGTTCAGCTTGGACGTGGGAACGAGGGAGTCGCCAAATAGGGCGTCGTGTGTGTAATCGGAGCCAAGTAGGGCAATGGCTTCGGGACCGCCGTGCACGTTGGAGACGCGCATGCCTGCGCCGGACGTGCCGGCCTTGACCCGCGCGCTGCAGCAGTTGACAAGGCCATAGAGCTGGCGACTGCACCGATCGGCCACGCCGCCGAAGACGGTCATGGTGGCGGGATCGAAGTAGCCGGCAGCCTGCCGAGCGACCTCGAGGCTCGTGATGGCCTTCACCATGTCGCCGTCCGGTGGGTCGTCGGCGTTGTCGCAGATACCTGCGATACAAGTGAGCGTGCCGCACGTCGTGACTGGGGTGGTCGAGGCGGGGGTGTCGACGCAACGATAAACGCGCGTGATCATGTTGCACGCGCCGGTCGTCGTGTTGGTATCCGTGCAGGACTCAGACTCCAGCGTGCATGTCGGATTCGACTCCAGACTCGCGCAGTTGCTGACGGTGCCGGTTGTGTCGGTGCATACGAACCGCTCCTGCCAGCGCCAACAGTCACGCGTCACGTCGAGGCCGTTGATGTTCCGTGTGGCTGGGCCGTCGACGCAGACGCGAGCACCGGTGCGCGCGCAGCCAGTGGTACTGGCCAGCAGAGTGCAAGCAGAGTCGTCGATCGACTCGCCGGTGATGGTGTGCGTATCCGGCAAACGCGTGACGTTGGGCGGATCAGGCGTGAAGGGATCGTTGCAGCGCCACTCCCTTGACTGGCGCAGGCACGTGCCGTCGAACGCTGTCTCTGCGCACACAGCAGTGAGCTGGTAGCAGGAGGATGTGGCTGCGATCGGCGCGCAGTGGTCGACGGACGATGGATCAACACACTCGTACGTGTCGCTGTATCGCCAGCAGTCTCGATAGACGGCGAGCCCGTTGATGTTGCGCGTCTCGGGGCCTTCAGCGCAGACAGTGGCGATCTGACGGCAACGACCTTGGCCGTTGGCGTCCGTGGGGACAGCAAGGAGCGAGCACACGCAGGCGACTGCGCAGTAGACGGCGCGAAGGATCCTCATCGGCGCGCCTCCAAGGCGGCACAGTTGTTGATCCAGCCATCAGAAACGTCGTAGAGGTTGCGGGGACGTTCGATGTTGAGGGCTGCGATGCCATGCGGCTCAGAGGTGACGGAATAGCCCGACACGGCGGCCGGATAGGTCGAGCCTGCGAGGACATAGTTGCCAGTGGCAGGGATGTGGAAGTCGGTGCTGCCCATGCCATCGGCGCGATAGCAGGTGGACGGGTCGCCTGGAAGGTCGTAGAGGCTGGTGACCGCGTTGAACAGAGCGACCTGGCTACCGGGGTAGCCGCCCAAAGAGCAACTGGCGTTGGGAACGAACGCAGGGGGCGTGGTCGTGTAGTAGAAGGTCGCTGTCCAGCGATCTACCGTCATCTCATTGCCCGTCGTCACGTAGTAGATGTGGACTTGGTAACCGCGGTCGACAGAGAGGGTCGTGATGAGCTGGCCAGGAGGTGGAAGTGGGGTAGCGATGTCCACTTCGGTGGTGAAGACGGCATCGTTGACAGCGCCGTCGACGCCGGCACCGACGGAAACGCGCAGCCGGCCGTCTGCGCGATCGATCTCGCAGTAGTAGCCGAGCTCAAAGTGAACGTTGCGGCCGCCCGACACAAAAAGGTTGGCGGCCACGGGAAACGGGTAGACCCAGGTGTTGCCAGGACAGGTTGTGCCGCGGAGAGTCACGGTCACTGATCGGATGCGATCGCAAACCAATGTGTTGATCTGGCTGCCGATGGTGTCGCACCGGTAGTTGGCGTCGCGGTCGACGAGGACATCGCGGACGACATCGCACACACGCGCGGAGGACGGATACGAGATGTCGCAGGTTTGATCGAAGAACGTCGCCGGCGTCGTTGTGTCCGTAGTGGTGCAGCTTGAGGTCGGCGCCGTCATCCCGCCGGGGTTCGGGCCGAGGATGGCGGTGGCGTTGGTACGCGTGTTGTTGGCATTGGTGATCAGCGGATCCGTCTCGGAGATGGTGAATGTCGGCCGCGTCGCTTTGCCGTCCCTGACCATGTTGACGGCTTGGCACTCAACGTCGGAGGCAGATGCACAGCCGGCGACACGACCAACACCAGGCGTGACGGTGTCGCCATAGCCACCGCCGTGGTGCGCAGAGATCGCTGACGTGTCCTCGCCATAGCGAGGTACCGTCTTCTTGGCGTTGGTCTCCGAGGTGAGCGACTTCGCGTCGGGCCGAGTCATCTTGCGCGCCTCACTAACCGCGTCACCGGGCGTGGTCGTCTGGGCAAGCGCGAAACCCGCGACGACAGCGAGACAGGTGCAGGCGAGTTTGGCGAAGGTACTCACGGCTACCTGCGAACCTGCATGCGCTGGAGCGCAGCGCGAGCGGACGCGCCATACGCGTCCTTGCGGTCGGCGACTTGATCGAGCAAATAGTCGAGGGACGCGTCGCCGAGGACCTTGACCGGAGGAGGGGCGCACTCGGTGGAGTCGCATCCTTCTGGGACGCCCGCAGTTACGGCGAGCACGGGGACCTGGCGCACGTCGTACCGGTCGAACAGATCGGGATTGATGGAGATCGAGGCTCCGTAGTCGCGGAAGATCTTGAATTCCTCCAGGCTCTTCTTCGTCTCGACGGGACCCATGCCGTAACGAAGGCCGCGAAATAGCATCGGTACTCGGGCGCGCGAAGCCTGTTCTGCGAAGCGCTTCAACGACTCCGCGGGCATAGAGAAACTGACGAACAGAACGATGTCGCTGATGGGACGCGCAGGATCAGAACGCTTGCTGCGAAGCGACTGGTACAGCTCAGAGATGCGCGCCGGGTCGAGGTTCACGTCGCCCTCGCTCTGTTGAGGCACGATATCGACCCTGCCTTGAGGGATGTTCATGCGACGCATGGCTTCGTCGACGGCTTGCGAGTTGCGATCGACCGGCGCGTGAGTGGTCGCCGCTTGCGTGCTCGGCCTGGCGGGAACGGCCAGCTGAGCGCGGCGCAGCGCCTCGTCCATCAGGCGGGCGTTGCGTTCCATCTCCTGTTGGATGCGCTGCTCGTTCGCACCGGTAGCGGCAGGGGAAGGCGCCTGCGCATGGGCGAGGGCGAAGTGAGAAGCGAGCAGAACAGAGAAGGCGAAGGCACGGAGCAGCATCAGAACCTCGCGGGGTAGCAGCAGTCTTTTCGCTGGAACACCTGCCAGCCGTAGTCCTCGCGCCCGACAACCGTCTTGCCTGCCTGCCAGATCTGCGTGGTGCGGCCATACGGGTTGCAGCACTTACCGTCGAACTTGTTCGTCGTGCGGAACGGCCAGACCATCTGCTTCTTGTACGCGCGCTTGTCCATGATCGGCATCGGATACTGGCCGCACTGACCGGGGACGCCCCATGCGGCGCGCATCAGACCCTGGCGATGGAGCTTGTTGGTGAAGCGCTGAACGATCAGGGATGAAGCCTGGATGCCGCCGATATGGCCGGCCACCCAGCCCACGAGTGGGTACATGCGTCCCTGGCAGCCAGCGCACCAGAAGAGGAAGGGCAACGCGAAATCGAAGGTGGCCCAGACGCAGTCGACAGCGCAGGCAACTGACGCGAGGACGGACGTGAAGAGGGCAGCGTCTGGATTGAGGATGAACGTGTCTTCCGAGTCGTCCCAAAGGGGGTCGTACTCGGTCATGTACGCGAGGTCGAGACCGGTGGCGGTGTCGAGGCACGGGAAGTGAACAAGGCTCTGAATGATGTAGAGGACCGGGTTGGTGTACCAATGAACCTGATAGAACGAGTGGCCCGTTGTCTGACCATAGTCGGAGTTGCGCTTGAGCTGACCGTGAGGTGGAGCGTGCCTGCCAAGATCCATCTGCTGGCCGTCGAGCATCGGGAAGCACCCCGGATGGCGGACCGTCTCGACAAGGCGAATGGGCTCCCAAAAGGAGATGTTGATTCCTGGGATGGTGTACGGCCCATAGGTGCAACTGCACAACGCCTCGGCGCCGGTATCCCAGTCTTCCTGGCCCTCAGTGAAGATCGGTATGTTGAAGACACCGATGGGAAAGATGCAGGACCAGCAAAGCTCGTCGAGTTCGATGATCTTGCCGGTGCACTCGACTTGCGCGGCCGCACGACCGGAGAAGAGCGCGATGAGAATGACAAAGAGGACTCGGGCAATCATCGTCTGGCCTCGATCGGGTACTCGTCGATGCGAAGGCGCAAGCCTTCCTGCCGAACCGTTGCTGGTACGGACCGAATCCCGAACTGGGTGGTGTAAAGGCCCTGCTGATCGAAGAAGACGCGGTGATCTACGGTGCGCATGACGTCGGTGGGGGTGCCGGCGACGAGCACGGCTTTCACAAGCTGCGTGCGCGAGGAGATCAGACGCCGAAGCTCCTGGACCTGGGCTGGGTCGCGACCGTCGAGGAAGAACCAGGTGTGGCGCCAGGGAACTTGTTCGAGCGGGTTCACGCGCTGGCCTTTGCGCGCAATGACGTGTCCTTCTGGCGTGACGATGTCCTCCTCGACTTCGATGGTCGGATCGAAGTAGTAGGACCGCTTGCGGAAGGCGGGCGTGATGCCTACGACCGGAGTCGGCGTCGCGGCACGCTCGAGAGAGCGCTTCTTGCTGTCGCGCAACTTCTGCCTGTACTCGGGCGTGGCCTGGTACTGCTTCGCCTTGCGCTGCAGTTCCTTCAGCATGTCCGGCTCGACGATGTCGTAGACGGGTCCGACAGCTCGCTGTGCGGACGCCGGCGCCGCTGCAAGAACGCAGAGTGCGCCGACGAAGGAGAGCGTGCGGGTCAGCGACATGGGATCAGAACAGCGGAATGGCCCGGCCGATCACGCGGTGCGCAGAAACCCAGCCCGTCGCCTTGTAGCGGCTGTCGAAACTGTCAGGGTGAGGCGTGTGGACGTAGTAGTGATCAGGCGGGATGACGCCGGTCGGCCCCGGCTCGAGCGGATAGCCGCGAGAGGAAACCGGCTTGGCAGACGAGACGTAGCGGCCATTGACATAGAAGCGACCGTCCTGCTGTGTGACGAGGTCGCCCGGGACACCAAGAACGATCTTGACGAAGGGAGCGCCAGGCAGGTACGGGCCACCGCCTGGGTGAAGGAAGGACACGTGATCGCCACGGATCAGTGCCTTGTCGAACTTGAGGACGAGGAACGCGCGCTCCGGCAGCGACGGGGTGACGTTGAAGGAGACGGAGAAGAACTGCCCAGCAATGGCAATGCACGCAACTGCCGGTAGCCAGTAGACGGCGCGAGTTGCGGCGAATCGAACCGCGCCGATGACAACCGCAGTGAACCGCTTGCGAGGGGATAGCGCGTACCAATCGGCGTGAGTGGCGGCGAGTTTCATTTGTCCTGGGTCTTCTGTGTGATGGGCTGAACGGTGGAGGCGGGTGCGGGTGAAGCGGCGACACGCATCAGATCGAGCAACTGCGGAGTTAGATCGAAGTCGGCGGTGCCGACCACGGCCTCCTTCACGAGAAGGACGCAGTTGCAGCTCTTGGCGATCTCATTGACGGCGGCAGCAAGCTGGGGGGCGATTCCCTCGACGGCGGCGAGCGCGCGGGCTCGGTCGTCGTCAGTCGCGCCCGGCTTGGCGACGATCGAGGAGAACTCGTTGCGCCTCGCGTCAATCACCTCCTGCAGACTGATGGTGGCCATGGGGCGGGGACGGGTGGCGAGGTAGCGGTCGTAGACGAGAATGGACAGCCAGCAGACGGCAAGCGAGACAAGGACGCTGAAGGCCGCGATCCAAGCGATCGACGGAGACAGCGCGGTAGGCAAGTGCGGTGGCGCAGCACCATGACCGGCGGGGTATGGGCCCGGTGGGGTGACGCTCTGCAGGTGATCGGTGTCGAAGACGGCGGTCACAGGGCCTCCTCGACGGCCAGCATGCGAACCGATGAGACGGTCGTGATGCCGCGTTCGACCAGGACAGCGTCGATCGCATCGGCCAGTGACAGCCCCTGATCACGGAAGCGCTTGATGTCAGCCTTGTCGTTGGGAGACGTCGAGTAGACGAGGATCGAGTAGGGATCGACGATCAGGCGGCCAACAACGCCAGGGGAGTCGCCGATCTTCACGTAGGCCTCGGAGTAATCGTCGCTTTTCGTGACGCTGCGAAGCAAGGCGAGATCGGGGGCATCGAGAACGATCTTCTTGGACTGGACGAGCGCCTCGATCGAGTCCTTCTTCTGCCGGAGCAGGAAGACGCAGTCGGCGTTCTGGAGCGCTGCGCGCGCGGTGGGCGTGTCGTAGTCGGCGATCGACTGGGTGGCGGTGGCACATGCGCCGCCGGCCTTGCGGATCCTGCGGTACATCTCTTCGATGAAGGCGGCGCTGTCGCCGGCTTTCATGAGCGCCCACGCCTCGTCGAGCAGCACCAGCTTCTTGATGGAAGGGTCACCCTGGTAGACCTCGTACGAGATCAACTGCATCAGGGTCATGAGAATGACGGCCTGAAGGTGCGGATTGGCCTTGAGCTGTTCGAGTTCGAGAACGATGAAGTTGCTGGTGAAGCGGATGTTCGTCGTGCCGTTGAAGTACTTCCCCATCGGCCCGTCGACAGAGAAGGGAAGGAGCTGCACCCCCAGGTCGCGAATGCGGGGATCGCACACGGCGGCGCGCTCCTCGATGCTCATTTGGCGCACGGCATTGCGCCACTCTGGATCGTTGGCGCGCGGGTTGGGGCCGCCCAGCTCGCAGTTGTTGATGAGAGAGTGCGCGACGTCGGTGATGGTCGGCGTACGGCCAGCAAGCCGCGCATCGTCGTAGACGGACTGAATGTGCAGGCCGAGCTGTGCAAGCTCGAGGGCGCCGAGCTTGCGCTCCAGGGAGCACATCTGGGCGATGATCGGCTTGACGATCTCTTCGAGGTCCTTGTTGGGATCGCGGACGAGGTCAAAGATGTTGATACGCGGCGACGTGGCCTCGTTGAATTCGATGTACTGGCCGCCGAGGGTTTCGCAGAGCTTCACGTACGAGAACCCGACGTCGATGATCCAGACGCGGCCGCCGGTGGCAAGGACACGGTGGACCATCTCGTTGCACAAGAAGCTCTTTCCACTTCCAGAGGCGCCGACGATGGCCATGTTGGGATTGCCGGCTCGGTTGGCGAACGGATCGATGCTCATGATCTGTCCGCGCCGACCGATCAACGTCAGGAGGGGAGTGAAACTGCGCTCACCCTCGCGCTCGGGCGTGCCGGTCCACTCAGCAATGAGGGGACACATGTTGGACGCGTTGAAGGCGGTCTTCGTCGACGAGCGACGGGCGCGAGACAGATCGGCCGAGAGGATCGGGCCATTCATCATCGGCAGAGACGACAACAGCGCCTGCTGCTGCATCTTGAGGTCGTTAGTCAGCTCGAAGTTGGCGAGTCGCCATACTGAACGAGCGACCTCTTCAACCTTGTTGACTTGGTCCGGCGGCGCATAGAGGACCAGCTGCAGGTACATGCGCACGGTGCCCTTGCCCTCGGAGAACGCGCGCTGCGCCATCTTCCAGTCGCGGTTGATGTCATGGGTGTCGGGCATGAACTTGGAGATGTCCAAGTCGGCGCTGCGCTGCGCAGAGGCGGCCTTGACGAGCGTGCGGTTCTTCTGGACCTCGTAGTCGGGCACTTCCACACCGAGGGTCAGGGTATAGGGGCAGGGATAGGTGATGGACGTGTTGGTCATCGAACCGAGCAGATCGCTCATGCCCTGAAGATTGAAGCGGCTCGGGAACGAACGGACGCTCATGCAGACAGCAGACATGGCATCGGACTTGTCCTCGCGCGTGGAGAAGTCGATGCGCGTCTCTTCGACGTCGAGGCGTGTGTCTGGAGAGATGAGCTGGAAGCGCGGCTCGATGAAAGGGTCGTACTCGGACACCGACGTGTCGCCGCGCAGGGTGGTATGCGGATTGAGGACACAGGAGGCGTACCACATGAGGTCTTCGATGGACCACGTGAACGCGTAGAGCTGGTACTGCTGAAGCGTGGAGATATGCGACTCGCGCAGCGTCATCACCTCGCGGATGACCTGCTTGTCGAACGGGTTACGCGTTGGATACACAACAGAGAAGTAGCCGCGGAAGTGACGGATGCGGTGATTGCTGTGAGGGTGAAGTCCTTCCATGCAACCGCGTCGGTAGTACTCAGCGCGCTGCTGCGCCATGCGGCGCAGGACCGAGTACTGCTCGGGGAAGACCTGGCCACGGCGCGATGACGGATCGATCGTGCAGTCGACCATGCGATGCAGGTATCGATCGATCCTGGGCGAACCGAACAGCGAGATCTGCAGCCCGGTCTTGGGTGGACAGTTGGCCGAGATGATGTTGAGCATCGCGTTGGCGAGCTGCAGATCGGCCCCGATCTGAGGCGACACCTCGACGACGTACCCAAGACCCTCGTACTTGCCCGCCTCGTCGGATTCGAGCGCGAACAGGTGGGTGTCGGGGTCATAGGCGACGTAGGGCAGGACTTCGCCAAAGCGATCGACGAGAACGGACTGGCCGCGCGTGCCGGAGAAGAGACCTGGCTTGGCACGTACGTTGTCGGGGGTTCGGGGGGCAAGCCGGAGGCGCTCGCGCGCGGTCTTCTTGGCCTCGGTAGATGGCTTGGGTGCTTGAGACGGCCGGTCACGGCGGTGGAAAACCTTGATGAGTGCCTGCGTCACCCTCCCAAAGCTCGAACTGCGGTGATCGTCAGGGTCAGAGGCGGCCGGCATGGTCGCAGTTGCGGCGGCGCGCGGATGTTCGACGGGGTTCGGGTCGCGCATGGTCAGCGATCCTCGGAGCGAGGAGCGGGTACGACACCGGCCGGCAGAGGCAACTGGGTGCCGGGGGGAAGGGCTGGGCGCGACGCGACCTCGGCAGTCGAGGTAGGCGTGGGAGCGGCCGCCTCGGGACGGCTGAGGGGGCGGACGACCTGGTACTGGTTGCGAATCGAGGCGCGGGCGGACTCGATGGTCCACTGGCCAGGGTTGATGGCCACGTACATGTAGCGCTGGTCGTGCAGATCACCCTCGACGTCTTGAAAAGGGGCGGCCCAGATGCGCAGCACGCGCTCGGGCGTCCTGAGCGGAGTGCCAGACGATGGTGCGTTCAACTCCGCCGGCGAGGTGCGCGCCGCGGCACCTGGCACCGCAGCCGCAGCGGTCGGGATGGGTGACGGCGTGGTGAACTGAACGCTGGGCGAGCGAGCACCGGACGAGGCGGCTGGCAACGCCGCATGACGGATAGGGCCGCCGGGAGCAACTGCGTCAGGGTTGTCGGGACCGCGATCGGTGGTCGCTTTGCGCGAGGGGAGCTTGCCGGCGCCAGAGATCTGGTACGCCTCGGAGATGGAGACGCAGCCAAGGCCCTTGGGTGCCTTGCAGTCGAGGGACGTCTTGGCATCAAGCCCGGACAGCGAGGTGCAGCCAGCCGATAGACATACGGCGCCGACAAGAAGCAGAAGGCGGATCATTTGGTCACCTGAGCAACGGATGCGGTGGTTTGATTGAGGAATGCCGAGATCCGCTCAGCGGGGGCCACACCTCGGAGGAAGCGGCCATCGGCTGAGAGCATCGTTGGCGTCGCGCGGATGCCGAGAGCCTTGGCCAGCTCGACGTTGCGATCGATGGGGTGATCGCACGACGTCGTGCCACCAATCTGCCCTCGGGTGCTGGTCGCGGCCGCCCAAGCAGCGACGCGATCGGTGGAGCACCAGACAGAGATGGCCTTGTTGCGGGCCTGCGGGTGAAGTTCGGAGATCGGGAAGACGAACGTGTAGACGGTCACGTCCTGCAGATCTGCGAGGCTGCGCTCAAGTTGCTGGCAGTACGGACAGTCGGGATCGCTGAAGACGTAGAGGGTTCGGCGGCCGTTGCCCTTCACATGCTTGATGGCGTCGGTGAGCGGCAGGGCGCGGACGTCGACGTTCTCGAGTGAAGCAAGCACAGGCTCGGTCAGATCCTGTGTGCGCTCCATGTCGAAGATGCGACCGAAGACGAAGTAGCGGCCGCTCGCATCGATGTAGGCGAGGCGCTTGTTGGCCATGATCGCCTGATAGACGCCAGGAATTGGCGTCGGCGTGATCGACACGAACTGTGTCTTCGGGTAACGCTCCTTGATGCGACTGACATCGGCAGCTACGGACGCCGACGAGACCGAAGTGGCGTGGTCCTGCGCTGAGGCGACGGACGCAAGGAGGGCAAGGCAGAGGGCGATCGGACGCAGCATGATGAATCCCCGGTTACTTGCGTTCGATCTGAACGCCTTTGGTGAACACGATCTCGACGGTGCGGCCGGGGTCGATCGACACGACCGGGAACAGCTTGTCGGCGAGCTTCAGGTAGTAGTCAGAGATGCGATCGAAGGACTTGCCGACGCCCTCGCCAATGCCGGCACGCCATGGGTTGGTGACGGACTCGGTGACGGCACCGGTGATGGTCGTGTTCGACTGGATGGAGTCCTGGCGGATGCCCTTGCCAACGCCAGAGAGGATCCCTGACCAAAGCGCATTGGCCAGAACCTGGCCGGTCTTGCTGATGAGTGTCCCCTGGGCGCCAACGCGCCCGGTCTCGTCCGCGATGTAGCCCTGTACCTTGAGGTCGACCGCGCCACCGTCCTGGTCGACGCAAGAGAGGCGGTTCAGGCGAATCAACACGCGTTCCGAGCTGATGTCGCCGTGGGCATCACCCAGAGCGAAGCAGCCAGACAGGCGCGAGCGGAAGTTGTTCGGCAACTGGGCGTCGTCCTTCAGTTCGAGCAGGACGGGCATCGGGTTCGACTGCGCGTTGCCGCCGGTGGGCGCATCGACGCCATTGAGGAGCACGGCGCGCGCGAAAGACCCGGACGGGATGAAGTTCTGCACGCCCCCGGCAGGGTCTACTTGCGCGCCGTCGCGCGCTGCGGCTTCACCGTCGCGATAGGCGCGGTCCTGAGGCGCATCGGCCTGCCGCGGCGCGTCGGTCAACTGAGCGAGAACAAGGCGGGGTCCGACGGGCGCCGAGGCGACGGGCGCTGAAGGGGATGCGACAACGCCGGCCTGGCGGAACGGCTGCGAAGGAGGCGGCGGATAGTTCGCGGGGGCAGTTGCAGGACCGGCGGGCGGGGGGGAGGGGCGAGGCGGAGGCTCGGCCGGGGGAGTGGATGGCTGCGGGGCGCGGGGCGTCAGTGCCTGGCGCGCGGCCGCTTCGGCTTCAAGGCGCTTGATGAGGTCCGCCTTCGCGCGATCGGAAGCGACGAGATCCTTGACGCTTTTCTCGAGCACTTCGATTCGCGTGCTCTCGTGGGCCCGCCATGCGTCCTTGTCGGAGGCCGATCCGCCGAGGGCGATGGCGCGAGTCTCGGGAGCAGCGGGGCGATTGGGCCGACCGGTGCCAGTGAGGCTGGCAGCAACAGATGCAACGACGAGAAGAGCGACCAGTCCGCCGCCCATGTAGAGGTTCTGCTTGCGCTTGATCTTCAGCTCTTCCGGGCTGAGCGCGCGCTTCTCCTTAGCCATTGTTGAGCCTCACGATGAAGACGTTGGTGGCCGCGCCGGGGGCAAGCTGATGAAGCTCGATTGAGACTGCGAGGACGCTGTCGCGATAGAGCTCTTGCTCGGCGAGGCGCATGACGGTCGACGAGACGTTGCGCAGGACGTAGTGCTCGCCGATGAGCTGACGGCCTTCGAAGCGACGCACGAGGAAATAGACGGCCTCGTTCCAGAGAGGCTCAGCGCGCCGAACGTCGACGGCGCGGAACTCGGCACTGGACTCACCGCGAGCCATGAGGGCGACAAGACGCTTGACCGACAGATCGAGGGCGCCGGCGCGCTCCACCGGGGACTTGGCAACCGGGCGTCCGTCGCCGCCAGGTCGCGCGGTCTCGCGAACAAGGACGGTGGCAACGGGCATGTCCTTGGGCTCGAGGACGAGGGCATGCGTTGCGTGATCGGTGAGGACGAAGACGCTGATGGGGCGGTCGACCTTGGGGGCGACGAAGACTTGACCATTGCTCTTGTCCTCGGTGACTCGCAGCTCGCTCTCATCAAAGAGGAACTGGACGATTCGACCGCCCTCGACGGCGATGCGAGACGCGCTGGCCTTGCTGATCGGAGCGAGGCGAGGCTTGCCGTCAGATCCATCGAGAATCGTCTGCGCAGAGGCGGAGATTGAAGAGAACGCTGCGACTGCCCCGACGAGTAGTGCGCGGAAAGGCTTTGAGAGCACGTGGATCTCCTAAGTCGGAGGGTTGTCTTCTGGTTGCGCCACCTCCTTGAGTGGCTCCTTGGGCGTGGTCTCGCGCACGTCGACGATGTAGGTCTTGCCGCGGCTGTACGCGAAACGAACGAGGTAGACCTTGGGAACGTGGCTGGTGCGACGGTCGCCGATCCAGGTCGACAAGATCCCGCTGAAGACGGCGGACTTGGTGGACGTGTCGACCTGGACGCCTGTGAGGTGGAATCCCGTCGAGGCGTTGTTCGCCTTCAAGCGAGAGGCGTTGGCGCGCAGCGATCGCTCAATCTCGCCGAACGTCGACGGCGAGACGTACTGCAGCAGCATCGTGATGTTGTAGTCGACGTTCTGTGGCGTGTTGTTCAGCGCGTAGTTCAGGACGAACTGGCCCATCTGCTCCAGGTAGGTGCCAGAGACGTTGCTGTCGTCGACCCAAAACTCCTTCGAGACGAACGCCGGGACGATCGTCTGGCGGTGGTTGTTGTCCTTGGCGATGAGGGCCATCGCCAGCATCGCGTTGGACCCGAGCAGAATGGCTAGCGCGAAGATGAAGAACTTACGGAGGCCAAGCCTTGCCTCCATGTCTGCGGTGTGTCTGAGAAAGTCCATGAGCGTCTCTTCGTTGTCGTCGTTGTCGTCGTTGTGAGATGAGTGAAGTCAGGGAGCTAGCCGCAATAGCGGCGGCGAGCTGAAGGCGGAGTGCGGCGGAAAAGGCGGAACGACGTGTTCCAGTAGAGAAGGTGCATGGCGTAGCCCGGGTGCCGCCCGGAGCGGGATTTCGACCAAAGCCACGCCATGGACACACCCGACACGAGACCGACCGACATGAAGCCGATCGCCACGCCGAGACAAACTCCGACGACGAAGCACAGGACGATGTCGTAGTCCCAGAAGAAGAGACGCGGCGGATCGTCCAGGCGCGTCGGCACGTCGAAGTTCTGGTCATCCATGCTGGGCCTTGATCGAAATCCCGGGGGCGAGCTACGCGATCAGATGACCGCGGCCAAGATGCCGTTGACGACGTTGGGCGCCACGAACAGCAGCACGGCGATGGCGAACCCGACGAGGGCGGGAATGAGCGTGCCGCGGACCATGCCGGTAATGACACCGAGCAGGATCGCAGCGAGCGCCAGAGCACGACCCAGCCACCCACCCATCCAGTCAGTCACAAGTTGGTAGAGGATTTGAAACTCCGTGCCAGTGGTACCGGCGACGGCGAAGCCCGCGCACATCAGCGCAAGCAGCCCGAACATGGCGTGGACGGGATTGCGGAACAGGTTTGCAAAAGCTTGCATCTCACTTCTCCTCAGAGGATGGAATTGCGTCGAGCGACGCAGGACGCTCGACGGCCCCCGATCGGGGACTCGGTGACGAACGCTGAGGACGCGGCGGCATTGGCTCGCGGGTGACCCTCAGGTCCTCCTCCGTCGCTGCGAGATAGAGCTCACGGACTCGTTGCTGCAACGACGGATCGTTCAGAGCGAGGTCGAACAGCGCCGTGGCAAGGCATCGTTCAACCTGGGATTCGCGAAGAAGTCCGAGTGCGTCGCGCAGTTGGCGAAGTCGGTCCTTCCGGTCCATGCGCACCAGCACCGAGGCATAGCCAGGGACGAAAGGGTGTGGCGCGCGCCGGACAGAGCGCTCGTTGTCGTCGTTGTTGTCGTAGTGAGTCGTTTGCATGTCACCGCTCGCCTGACATGGAGATCAGTCGAAGAGAGGGGATTGGTTCAGCCGCTGCAGAGGGCAGGCGGGGCTGCGAAGGCGACGGACGCAATGCGCGGTGCACGCGCCACGCGTACTTGCTTCGCGCCGCGTGGCAGTCGTCGCCCTTGAGTTGGGTGCACGCGGCGTTGTAGGCGCCGACGCCGTTCCAGTCGTCGCCGTGGCGCGCAAGCTTGTCGGCCAGGATCCACGCGCCAACCATCACGTTGGTGCAGGGGTCGTTGAGCAGGCGATCCTTGTCGATGCCGAAGCGGGCAAGCTTCGGCAGGTGAGACGAGTTGATCTGCATGAGGCCGATGTCGATGCTTCGCGTCCGCTCAACGTGACTGCTGTTGACGGCTCGCGGGTTCATCGAGGACTCGACTTGGGCGATCGCACGAAGCAGCGCCGGGGACACGCCGTACTTGTCGCCCGCCTGATCGAAGCAATGACCGAGGGCGATTGCTGGCGCGGCGATGAGCACCAAGCCGAAGAAGAAGTCACGGGCCACCTGCTGCTCGAAGGCGAGCCAGAGCGGATGGCGCGTGTCGTCGCGAGTTGCAGCGAGGTAGAGGTAACGAGCCTGACGCTGCACGCACTCGTAGACCGCTCGCTGGAAGCAGCGACGAAGCGCAACTGCAGGCGCTATGGCGCAAGTGAGCAGCAAACCAGCGACGAAATCACGAACCACCTGACCTCCGAACGCGCGACAAAGCGCGTGGTGCAAAGCTAGGTGGGGAGAGAGGAGTGCGCAGCCGCAAAGCGCGCCGATTCGAGTGCGCTTTAGAGATCAGCCAGAGTTGAGATGGCGACGCCGAAGCAAAGCTGGCCGCAGTGGACGCTGCGACCGAAAGCTAGTCAGGCGAGCGATAGAAGAACCTGCGCTGGTAGCGACGCTGGGCGAATGAAGTGATGACGAAGACGATGCCGAAGAATGGACGCGACGACCGGCGAGCGGCGCGCGTGAAACCGATGACGCTGCATGCGCGTTAGGCGCGCAGGTGCTTGTGGTAGTTGGCGGTGGCCCGCCCGGCGAGGAAAGCGAGGAAGACGGGCGACAACATCAACCAGAGGGGATGGACGACCCAGGGGAGGCAGATGGCGACGAACGTGCCGGACAACACGGCGACCATCAGGAAGAGAAGCAGGCCATAGACGCCTGGGCTGTGGGGCAGGAACTCTCGCGCGCGTACAGAACGGGTGGTGAGGCCGTCGATGATGAACACGACGAGGAAAGGCAGTAGAAGGGGAAGGAACTCGATGTAGTAGGACGCGCGATAGCCCGCGAGAAGCAACATGGCATCGACCGCTTGACCGTAGTTGCTCTTGTTGAACTGGGTCGGCGCGCCGTGGGCAGACAAACCGCCGTCTTCGTGATGGACTGTCGGACCGCCTACAAGACGGCGGAGCTGGTCGGTTCGCTCAAGCACCGACGCCGCATGGTGCTCGCCGAAGACAGCGGCAAAGAGGCCATGCTCGTTGACGATGGTGGCGCGAAACTCGTCGGCGGTGTAACGCGACGGCGCAGCGACGAGGGTGGCAAGGCAGATTGCCATCGCAATGACGACGAGGATGCGCGTGAGCATGGTCGGGCAAGGACGGCTACTGATCGGTAAGCAGAATGGGAATGCGCCCTTTGACCAGGCGGCCACCGCCGATCGAAGCGAAGTACTGGCAGTTCGGCAGCTTGCCAAGAATGTCGGACGGGACGGCCTCTTCTCTGGACGAGGTGAGTCGCTTGGAGAAGCTGCCGGAGAAGTCGACGACGTTCTGGTCCTGGCCTGTGGACATGGTGACGTCGACGTTGCGGATGTACGTCTTGCCGAACGTCTCAGTGATGAAGTCCTGCGTGAGTCGATCCTTGGATCGTAGGGCGATCAAGTTGTTGAGGTTGCCAAGCGCCATACGAGCAGCATCCGGGCTGCCGAGCCGGTCGGCGAGGTCGGCAAGCGTCTGCATCGCGCAGATTGCGCTGATACCGGACTCCTGGCCCTTGTTGAGGATCTCAATCAGCGGACGGTTGATGACGTTGCTGACCTCGTCGACGACAAGGCAGACCGGCCGCCCATACTGTCCGGAGTTGTAACGCATGCCAGCGAGGGCGGCGAGATCAGCGAGGAAGATCGCGCCAATGGCGCTGGCTGTGACGGGGTCAGGGAGCGAGTCGAGCGCGATGTAGAGGACATGGCCACCGTCGCAGACCTTCTGCAGGTTCATGACGGGCCGTTCGTCGTTGACGTCGAACGGGTCAGGGCTGAGCGACTTCCCGAGACTGCCGGATGTGAGTTGCGAAAGGATGGGCAGGAGATTCGCGGTGATCTTCGCGTAGTGCTCCCGGTTGTGCTCGAACACCTTGATCTGGGAGTCGATCGATTTGTCGCGGAAGCTGGAGGAGATGTCTCGCTTGTAGTACATGACATAAGCGAGCAGCTGATCGGACGCGTCCTCCGACGGGCGCTTCTTCATGTCGCGCGCCAGCTTGAAGTAGGGAAGAACGAGATCGCGCCAGTTCGCAGGGGCGTGCTGGACGAAGTGCCGCTCGAGCGACTGCAGAAGGATGGGTTCGATGCCGCCTTCGATGTACTGAGTCAGTTTGAGGAGGTTGGGACGATCCTCGTTCGTGACGCAAGCCTGTACGACGACGTTGACCGCGGACCAGCCGAAGGCCTTGAATGCGCCGGACGTGTCGGGGGGCATGACGGACTCGATGCGAGACGACAGTTCGGTCGGCTTCTGCCACGAGTACATCGGGTCGATCCTGATGCCGCGATCAGGAAACGAAGGGTGGAACTCGAGCGGTGGATGGCGGCCCGCATCCTTGCACGCGCGCACTACGGCGGACTTCAGTCGCTTGCTGTTCTTGGGATCGACGACGACGACGACATCGCCCCGGTAGATGGCCTGCGATACGAGATGGGTCAGCATGACGCCCTTGCCGGACTGCGTCGTGCCTGCAATGCAGGTGCCGCCGGCGAACGTGTGCAGGGGCTGATACAGCAGCTCCTCTCTTGGCTCGACCCCGTGGATGAACGGCATGCCGATCTCGTCGTCGCGCTGAGGGGTGGGCCTGTAGCCGAGAAGTCGAAGAACGAACGACGACACCACGAACTGCCTGACGTCCAGCTTGGACAGCTCGTACAGCCGCTGGGCATGCGCAGGCTTCCACTCGAACCCGTAGCCGAGCCATAGCCGCTTCGGGTCCTCACTGAGCTTTCTGAGTTCTGACGCCGAGATGGTCTCCATCGAGCGTCCGGCCAAGCTGGCTCGCAGGGTAAGGACGTGGACGGCCTGATTGAGTCGGAAGAAGCCGGCAGTCAGCGCGAACATGGCGAGCGAGAACGTTGCAAGGACGGCAGTTCCGCTGAACACCGCCTGGTACAGAAAGTAGAAGAAGGCGGCGAGCCAGGCAACCGACGCGTAACCTTCGTACGCTGGCCGCCACGGCATCTCATAAGAGCGATCAAAGACGGACACGATGACTCAAGCGGATGCAGGAACAAGAAAGCGAGGAGGAATGACGATGCCGAGGACGTCTTTGCCGCCGAACTCTCGGTGATGCGTCTTGGACGTCTTGCCGTGCATAACGAGCGCGTTCTCCTCGTGAAGGGTGCGAACGGTGGTGGCTGCATCCAGGCCGTGAGCGTCGAGTTGGCGAAGAGGAATGAACAATCCATCCTCACCAAGCGAACACGCAGGGACGTCGCTACCGAGCGTTGCGACGATCTTTCTCAGGCCGGCGATGACCGTTCGAGAAAGACGAGGTATCGGCGCGAGCGTCACAGCGTCGCGCGAGACAGGCAGAGCAAGCTGCGCGCCTTGCGGTGAAGTCGAAGGTGGGGGCGGTTCTGCAGTGCTTTCGGGCGAGGGAGACGGTGGCTGGGTAGACTGCGGGACCGCGGGATCGGGATAGGTGAAGGCGGTACTGTCGTCTTCGTCAACGTCGTCTCGTTGTTCGCCTGCTGGCGATAGGACGGGGGCAGAGACCGAGTGCGGCGGCGGCACAGCAGAAGGCGCTGAGGCGGGGGTCAAGACGCGAGACGGAACGTGAAGCGCCGTCGACAAGGGCTGGGGGGGATCGGCCAGGCTGGACAAGAGCATGAGAGGGGTCGTGAGCTTGACCGCCGGCACTGGCTCGGTCGCCTCCGGGGGCTTGATGATCCAGATGAACCCGCCCTGATCATTCGGGGTAAAGGCATGCGCGTCGACGAGCGTGTGGGCAATCGAGTCCGGCGACTTGGGAATACCAGGCAGGTGGTCTTTCTCCAATAGCTTGACGATGTCGTTGGCAGCGCCTGGCCAAACGAGAAACATGCCATCCGCGCCGTACCAAAGGCGGGTTTTCGGAACGTTGATGAGCCAGGCGCCCTTGATGACCAATCGCTGCATGGCGTCGACGAGGTACCGCTCCACGTGAGCGCCGACGATAGGCTTGCCGTATCGGCTTGCGGTGGCAGCGATGTAGCGATCAATGACACCGGCGGCGCACCGCCGAACGACGCTGTCGATGACGTTGGCCTCGCGGTGTGAAGGTATGCCGCTGATGCAGCCGAGGAGATGCGGAACGATCGAGGTGTTGGAGTCGGACAGGTAGTCCATGATCTTCGGCTCGAGGATGTAGGGGGCGACGAACAGCCCCTGGGCGCGAGCCTCAAGCGGTCGAGGGGACCAACGCAGGTAGTACCGGTCAACTGTCCGCTGCTGACACCACGTGGTGAGCGGAAGCAAGTACGCAGGCCAGTCAGTGCCATCGTCGCCGCTTGTGACGTTCAGCTGCGAGAAGACTCGATGCACTTCAGACAGCAGTCCGGCCAGAAAGGTCGCGTAACGCCAACGCGGCTCCAGGTGCATGCGATGCGTGACCGTCTGACGACCTTCGAAGATGACGGAATCGGATGCCTGAAGGCTGAAGAATCCCACTTCCAGCCCCATCCTCAGCAGACCGCCCTGCTCGCTGAAGAAGTTCGATGCGGTGGCTGGAAGCAGATGGACGTACTGCGCATAGCGGCGCACGACTGAGTCGATGTGCAATACGCACCGTTCCTCGGGTGCGCCATATGCGAGGTGGATGCGCTGCATGAGGTCCTGATGCGGCTCCAGGATCTCGTCGATCGACACGACCGGGATGCCAGGATCGTGCGGCGTGTAGTTCGACGGAACGCGCGGGCGAGAGACGGTCGCAGCCTGAGCAGCAGCCGGCGCCCTTGTAGCGCGGCGTATGAGCGAACTGAAGAGCGACATGCTCGACATCCGAGGTGGCGTCGGGAAAGTCTCGTTCTCGGCGACAAAGATGTCACGCGCGAAAGAGCGGTGTTTTCGTGCGCTTTACCGGATAGGACCGGACGGCGAACAGCTCGCGATGACGAGAGAGCAGAATCGGAATCGACTTGGGGCGCGAGCCGAACGCACCGCTCTGCGGCTCGCATGGAGCCCGAATTGCAGGAACACCAAAACACCGCAAAGGAGCAAGCATGGGACAGGAGCGTGGCTGCAGCTCGTGCCGCTACTGGTCGGAGCTAATCGCGCAAGCGGATGCGCGTGGTGTGCAAGCCTACTGCCTGTCAGGAGAGAGCGAGCGAAATCAAACCTTCACCGCATCCAGTGACGTGTGCCCCGCATGGGTGGACGGTAATGCCGTTGATCGACCGAACTACGAGAATGACGATCTCGACGATGCGGCCCGCCTTCTGAATTGGTCGGGCGAGAACGCGTTGTGAATGATCAACGGTTAAGAGGTGTGGGGTGTGTTCAAGAGCACGGTCGGCATTGAGGAAACTGAGCTGCCGGGCCTACGCGAGAGATGTATCGCGATCGAGCTCAGGCCGGGACACGTCGTCGATGAAGGCTCGGACACGCGGGTCGCGCGTGTATCGGGCAGCCACTCGACAGAACGGACACTCTTCCGAGGCCGCCTCTGGCGTGACGGGTGGCGATGGGAAGCGGCTACTGCACTTCGGGCAGGTCACGAGTTCCATGGACTTCGTGAAGCCCCAGATGCCGTAGGTGAACCCGGCGAGCGTGAACAGCATGTCAATCGTGACGTCGGGCTGTCTGAACTTAGGAGACGGTGAGACATGGCAGTGGGCCTCTGCAGCGAGCGGGCTTTGGAAACGCTGCAAGTACAGGCAGTAGGCCAGGGAGAGCGCCCGCCCAAGCGAGACGTCTGAGGACTGACGGAGCAAGTCGAAGCAACTGAGCGCGTACGCCGTCTGAATCGTGAACAGCGCCTGGCGCCGCCCCAGGCTCAGGTTGTAGGGCGTACGGCCGGTCGGGCGGATGGTGAGGTGGGACTGCAGCTTCTTGACGACAGCGCGGTCGAGTCCGGTGACGGTGAGCACGGTGCTGATCCGGGCGTGGTACTGAAGCAGCTCGATGGCGAGCTTCTGCAGTTCGATTCCCTGCTCTGCGGGACCGATGGGCTTCGGTGTGCGCCAGAGCATGGAACTACCCTATGCGCGAACGTGGGAAGTGAGCCGGAGCATCCCTGGTGGCTGCCATGAGGCTGGCCACTGCGGGCGGGACTGAGAGCAGCGATCGCAGGTCAGAGACGCTGATCGATAGGGCAAGCAGGCAACGATCGCAGCCAGCGGCGAGGCGGTCGATGGCGTCGGCACTGAGGTCGCAGAGCGCCTCAACCTGCGACTGTGGAATGCCGAACTTGGCGACAGCAAGCGCTGGATCTTGGGCGGCGTAGTCGCGCACCAGGTTCAAGTAGAGCCGATTGACGCGGGCGACCTCTGTGTCTACAGCCATTGATCTCTCCGTTTGAGAAGAGTTACGAGAAGCGCTGGGGCGACCGCAACGTTCGCCTGAGGAGCACAACACTAATCGCTGCGATTATCTGCGGTCAAATACGTTTTACGCTTTCCCGCCGAAATGACAACAAGACGTTACCGACTGGTCTTATGGCCAGTCTTTACAGACAAAAGGACGGTTTTCGCGCGTAAACCTTTGTCTTAGTTGGGATTCTCAGCAGAGGACATTCAGAGCAGAATCGCCCCCGTCGGGCCAGCGTAGCGAGACTCAGACGGTGAAGAGCGCGAAGAAGACGACCAGGAAGAAGGCCGCGCGAACGGCTTCTGAAAAAGAGAAGCAGGTCGGTAAGCGTGAGCTGCACGAATCGCTGCTGACAGCGCTACGTCGCCTCATGGACACGAGCGACGTCAGCCCGCGCGATCGGGCTGCAACGATCGCTGCGATGGCGAAGACGACGCGTCAGTCGGCGCACCGGTGGCTCACGGAAGAAGGTACTGGGGTGCCGGACCTGGTGAGCTTCAAGGCATTGGTCGAAGCGCTGGGGGCTGACGCCAACTACTTGCTCGGTCTGGCGGGCTCGCCGGACGAAGCGGGCGATGCCGAGCCCTTGGACGAAGTCGATGGCTTCGCTGCCAGAGTGCGATCAGCAAGCGCAACCGCAACCTACTTCACGATGACGGGCGATGAGATGGCGCCGACGGTCCCGAAAGGCGCGCTGGTCGTCGCGGAAGCGGGGGCGGACAAGGTTGACGGCTCGGGTATGTACGCGCTGGAGCACAAGGGAACCAGAACGGTTCGGCTGATCGAACAAAGGTTCGGGAAGGGACTGACGCTGAAATGCGAGAACCGGTCCTACGGCGAGATCCAGATCAGCAACGGTGACCTCGAGAAGTCCGGTCTGAAACTCATCGGGAAGGTCGTCGCCGTCGCCCATCTGACAGCCTTCTAGCGCAACAAGGAGGCCCGAACGGGCGCCTCCTCATCGCTTACTACGCTGGCAGCAGTGATCTCTTTTCGGAGACCACTTCATAGCGGTCGCTGCGCGGGTACTTCCGCTTGAGGATCCGGAAAGCGGATCTGCGGTCGGCAGCAAGAACTGTGGCGGTGCGGTTCGACGCTGGGCGGTCGAACGCACCGAACTTGACGAAGCGAATCACGAACTCGCGCTCAGGCGACGAGATCGAAGGATCTGCGATCTGCATGGGGCCTCCTCATGCTTTGGGGTTTGAATGCAGACGTGGGATGGCCACGGTCTGCGAACGAAGTGGCTGGTAGACGCACCAGGTGGCGCGCGGCGCAGGCCGCGGGTGAAGAGGAGTGAAGAGGCTTGTCGGTGCAGCGTTGACGCAGCACTGAAAAACCCCCTCGAAAGGGGGAAGGGGTCAGGCCCGGAGGCCTTCGCGCCGGAGAGCGAGCATGAGCAGGTCGAACATGGCCTGCGGGAGCTCGGCGACAGACTGGATCTTCTGGTAGACGTCGAACCACGGCACGTCGGCTTCGGCGCCGACGCCGATCGCGTAGGCGTTGATGCCTTGGGCCTTCATGGCTCGCAGCACGGGGGTGCCCAGTTCAGCCGGGTACTCGCCATCGGTGATCACAACGAGGACCTTGCGAGACTTCGGCTGAGCAGCGAGATGCGGGGCCGCCCAGAGCATTGCTTCGGCCAGCGGCGTACCGCCGTCGGCGTTGAGCTGAGAGAAGAAGCCGGAGCGAGCAGCGGCCCGCTGGCCAAAGTGCTTTAGCGGGATGATTCCGCCGTCGGCCGCAGGGAAGGCTGCTGCAGCGACCGAGACCCTGTCGATGCGCTCGAGTGCCACGCAGGCCGCGTACAGCGACTCGCGGATCACGTGGATCACCGGACGCGTCGAGTACGACCGATCGGCTAGAAGCATGAACGCGGTGTCGGTCTGGATGTTCGGATCGAGCCGCCGAGGAAAGACGCGGAAGTCGTTGACGGCGATGTTGCACAGACGCCGCGACGACACCTTGCTGCCGGCGGTCCGGAAGTGAACCGACGACTGTGTATCGGCGACGAGCAAGCGGGAGATGCGTTGACGAAGTGCGTTGCTCGTGTCCCTGACATCCAGATCGAAGCGTTCATCACCGAGAGGCGCGCCACCGGTGGGAGAGAAGCCGCCAGGATCAGACGGAACATCGGGAGCGGCATAGCCGGCAGACGCCGAGAGTTCCTCGAGCGCCTGCTTGGTCAGATCACCGACGTCGTCCATGTGTTCGGCGTCGGGGTGGAGGACCTGAGAGAGCGCAGCGCGCTGCTCGGGCGTTGGAGCGTCGGCATCGGGCTGTGCGTCTTGCTGGCCTGGATCCGACGTCGGCGACGCTTGAGGGTCCGCTTGAGAATCGCCTTCGACAGACTCTTCTTGTTGCGGGAGTTGGTCGGCCTCGTTATCGTCAGCGTCAGATGAAGGCTGTGGAGGCGGGGGTGACTCTGGCGGGTTCGCCTCATCTTCGATGAGCTTGGCGATCCTGCGAGACAGGTTGATGCAGTCGGACGTCGAGCTGCAGCTTCGTACGCTGGCGGACAGGGCGTCCACCTTGATCATCACCGCACGAGAGAAAGCTTCCAGCGCCAGCTCCTCGGACTTCTGAGCGAGCTCGACAGTGGCAGGGAGGCGCCAGATCTCACTGGCGAGTCGCCAGTAGATGTAGTTCTCCATCTTGGCGGCCGGCGATGACGATTCGCTGGGCTCCTTGAGACGGCCTTCCGCCCGCAGGATCTCGATCAGATCGTTGCGGAAGCCGCGTGCGCCCGGGTACTCGATGTAGCCACGCGCGTCGGAATAGATGTCCTCCAGCGATCCGAACACCGACTTGGCGAATCCGGTGAGCCCGGACGCGGCGAGGGCGTCGAAGTCCGAGTACTTGTGATGATTGCACTCGTGCCAGAGATGGCCGAAACCGATCGTGTTGGCTTGCTGGTCATCGACCGGCAAAGCTGGGAGCGTGATCGAGTTCTTGGTCGCGCAAGCACTCCTGCCGCCGATGGTGAGTTTCAGGCCTGCCTTGCGGGCTAAGGCGGGGCCGACGATGTGAAGCGCGCCGGCGACGGCGCGTCTTGGCGATGAAGACCGATGTGGCGCCGTACTGGCGACTGCATCGAAGATGGACGTCGGCGCGCGTGAGGCGTCGACGGTAGGGCTCGTGAGCATGAGACCTCCTGGGAAAGCGAGCGCATGGGCGATCGCGAGAAAGATGAGCGCCGAGGGCGCGGGGAAAGGGCTGACTTGATGAAGCTCGGTGCGTCAGCTACCGATGGAAATCCGCTTTTCGCTGCGCGCTGGAGGGCGCACTGAAAAGCGGGGTGGCCGAAGCCACCCGCGCAGGAAAGCGTCCTAGATCGCGACCGAGAACACGTCGTCGGCCTCGATCGGGACCGCAACGGGAGCGGCGGGAACGGGAGCCGAGACGGGCTGAGCGCTGGACGCAGGAGCCGCAGAGCTGGGTTGCTGGCCTTGAGGGAGGATGGCCGACAGCAAAGCGTCGTCTTCGTCCTCATCGGACTCGAGCAGCAAACAAGCCTGGCTGCCGAGAGCGGCGGCATGCGTGCGAAGGCCGGATGGTTCAGACAGCAGAGACAGCAAGCCGCGAACAGCGAGAACGTCGTTGCCGCCGAGCTTCTTCTCGTTGGGCAGAGAGGACATGACGCGCCGGATCTCTTCGACCATGGGTGTGACGCCAGGATCGATGAAAGACAACGAGGCGAGCTTCGACTCGATGGCGCGCAGAGGATTGAGGAAGCGCGCCGTGATGTCGGAGCGGCCCGTCATTCGCTTGACGAGAGCGCGCGCCGTCTTCGCGACATCGACGTACAGACGACCGGCGAGACCGCTGACGAGCTGCTGGGCTTGAGAGGAATCGTCCTCGGAGCCGTCGACTGCGGCGGGGCCGATCGAGAAAGGCGTGTAGCCGAGATAGAACTTCGACTCAATCTGGTCGACGCTGGGAGCGTCATCCAGCAGGCTGGTGTGATCGGGATGCTTGTCACGCCAGCTCTGCAGGCGGGCGGGGTAGGACGCAACGAAGTCGGCCACGTGCTTCTTGTGGCGCGCGGCGATGTCGTCAAGGGTCTGACGAGCGGAGGCGAACTCCTCGCGCGGCACGACGAAGTTCTTGGCAAACTTGATGCCGAAAGCGGCCAAGGCCTCCTCCATCTCGCGCTTGAAACTCAAGAATGGCTTCAGCGCTTCCGGGTCGAAGACCTTGCGACTGCCCAAGGACACGAGGTCGGTGGGCGGGAGATCGGAAGCCTTGCTCGTGATGTCCTTGGCGCGCAGCTTCTTGCGTCCTCCCCACGTCTTCGCATCGATGCTGACGACGATGACGTTGTTGAGGATGTCATTGTGATGAATGTGCATTGCGGATTCCTCGAAGGAAGCCGGGCGCAATGCGCCCCGACGGGGCGACGTTGCACCCGTGGGGTGGTGGAGTAAGCGCAGCAAGCGATCACGCGCTGCGGATGAATGGCTGACTTGGTGAAGCTCGGTGTGTCAGCTACCGACTGAAGGCTTTCCACGGGGCGCTCAGGGAGCGCGCCTTGGAAAGCGAGGGATGCCAGTGGCACCCCTCGAACTGCTAGACAGACACGTCGATCGACTCGCCGACGGCGGACTGGAGGATTGCGAAGATCCAGCCCGGCGGCGGCGACGAGGTCTCGCCAAAGATCGACTGCGTCCTCGAAACGTCGAGCTTCTCGAAAGCGAAGACGTTACGAATGCTGGTGGTGAAGTACGAGCCCTTGGAAGTGGCCGCAAGGCAGGACGTGAATACCGCCTGCGGCACGCCCGAATACGCGTACGCGGTGAGACTCTTGAACTGCACGTACAGAACCTGTGACGACGGGTCGTACGCGAGGCGCGCGAGATTTGATGAAGCAACGTCGACGACGTTCATGATTCAAACGGAGAGGTCGACGCCAGGCGCCGTTCGGAGGTGGCGCAGCCGAAACTCGCGTGGAGCCAGGCCGATGTCGTAGAGCATGTCCTCGACGCGGTCGATCGCCACGTCAGGACAAACAGCATCGCGGAGAGCAACAGGATCGCCGAATGTCAACGGGTCACCGACGCTGTCATACGCGACGTCGAACCCGAGGATCTGACACAGCCGGAAGAAGCCGACGAGCAGCTTCAAGGACGACTGATCGAACATGCCGGCGGGACGGTCGGCTGCGAGCGCCAGGACAGCGCGCTGGCCTTCGTCATCGACGAGCGTCACCGAGCCCGCAGCCTTGTCTATGGTGAGCGACACCCATGGAACCGGAGAAGACTGCCATGAGGAAGGCAGTGTCTGGTGCCAGTCGGGAGGCATGGGCTCACGGCGCGAGAAGAATGCCGTAGCGCCCATGATGTCAGCCACCGAATCGGGCGATCGCGAGGTTCCTGACCGCCATTCGTGACGTTTCCGAGACCTTCGACGTCAAGGCCTGATCGAGCGCGTCATGGATCGAGTGGATGCCGGCCGGTGCGAGATCCTTGTAGGCCAGCATGAGCTTGAGGAAGCGCAGAGCGGTGCGGGTGCTCATGGTGCATTCGAGCTGGGCATCGGAGGTGGCGTTGGCTCCGATATACGCGGCACGGACGTCGGCGCAGAAGTTGCGAAGCGTCGTGGCGAGAGCGCGCTTGGCGTTCTCGGACTCGACCGGATCGGTACCGAAGTCCGGCATGTGCGACATGAAGAGCCGAACTTCGTCCTTCTCGCCCATGTAGTCGATCTCGATCTGGTGATCGCGATCCTTGGCGCTGGCGTCCTGCAGGTTGCGTCCCTGCAGCATGCCGCTTTCGTCGCCTACCAGTCCGCGGATGTTGTCGGTGAAGATGATCCGCGCCAGAGGGTGACGGAGAATGATCTCGCCGGTCTGGGGGATTTCGATGGGGGCGCCCTCGGTGAGGTCGTTGATGGCAGGACCGAGGTCGGTCGCAAGGCTGGGCTCGTTGATCAACACGATGCCGCCACTGCGCCACGCCTTGGTAGCCGGTCCGTCGCACCAGATGGCACCGCCAGGAGCTGGAAGCATCGACCCGATGAGCTCGGACTTCTCGGAGTAGCGCTGGCCGTTGTAGGTGTAGACGGGACAGTTGACGCGGGCCGACCACTGCCTGACGAAGGACGTCTTTCCGCTGCCTTGCGGGCCGACGAGCGTCATCGGTTCGTTCTCGCCAAGCAACCACCAGGCGCGGAACTGGATGAAGCTCTTCATGGGAAAGACGTGGTGCGGATCGACCTTCGGGATGTAGGCCGACGCCGTGTCGCCAAAGTGCTTTTCGGCGAAGCCGGGCGTGGTCTTGGTGCTGTTGATGCCGAACGCCGCGTTCGGGATCTTGGCGCTATAGATGGACATGGAGCCTCCAGAGGAGAACGCGGAGGCAGCCAGACCCCGAGGGGACTGGAGAGCCCCCGCGTGGGTTGGGAAGCAGCCAGACGGCTGCAGGGATTGAGGCTGACTTGCTCGTGAGAGCCTGGTACGTCAGCTACCAGTTTGAAAGCAGGATGCTGATGGCACAGCCGAGAGAAACAAGCGACTGCGGCATCACACTGAGTAGCACTTTAGCGACGAGCAGTTGGAGAATCCATAGCAGCAGCGCCTACCATGGCGCAATTGCGGCCACGATGGAAGGGGCGATTGTCTTGGCTCACGCTGGCGCGACAAGGAATGTCTGTGTGCGGGAGTGTCGGCCGAATGAAAGCGGCGCATTTTGGCAGCGGCTTGCATCGGGCTTTCGGTCGGTCTATTATGTACATAACGTACATCACCCGGACGCGCACATCATGGCCAAGCTGAAGCAGCACGCAATGGCTGTCAGATTTGTTACCGCCGAGGGTCGCTCGCCCGACGTCGTCCAGACCACGATCCGGCTGGGTGGCATGACCGTCGAGGTCGACGAGATCGGCGTCGGCTACGCGCGAACCGAGATTCCGAGCCTCATTCGTGCTTCTGCCCGGACTGGCCGCGCTTTCCACATCCGCAACGCCAAGAACCCTGAGGCTGCGTCCGCACTGCTGGTTAGCCCAGGGGCGTTGGAGCAGCTTGTCTTCGCCCCGGTGCGTCGACGCAAGCTGTCCGAGGTCCTGGACTTACTGCCGTTCAAGCACACTGGCGCAGAACGATTGCGCGCCGGCATTGCCGACAATCAGGCGCGGACGCTTCGCGTGCCATTGAGCGATGTCGAAGGCTGACGGACCACGACGGCCGTGAACTACCTGCTTCCAGCGCAGACCTTGCTGGATCTGTGCGACCAGCAGCTCAACGCGGCGCGCGCCTGGGCCGGCGGTGTCGACACTGCCGAATTGCGAGTTAGCGTCATATCGATTGCCGAGGCGCGTTCGGCCATCGATGGCGTGACATCTGGCCAAGTACGTGCCCGCCTCGATGCAAACCTCTCCGCTCTACTGTCGCAGATCGAGGCGGACTCGGAAGAGCGGCTGGTGTTCGACGATCAACACGCCACGGTCTGGCGAGCCCTACTCAATGACCAGACCTTGCAGGGGTTAGGAGCCAACGACCGGCAGGTCTACGCTACCGCGATGCACGAGGGCCTCACCGTCGTCGAGGAAGCCAACGCCCACACGGCCGCCCTGCAGGGCCTGGGCGTGAGCATCCACGTGCTCTAGCGCGACATCTATGGGCAGCGAGAACCAGGTCCGGCGACTGCGAATTCCTGCCCCGTCGTTCGACGTCGCCAGCGTCCACCGTCCACTCAAGGCCCTCTCGCTGACGGGCGGAGGCTACCGCGGGCTGTTCACGGCCAAGGTCCTGGTGGAGCTGTGTAACCGCGCCCGGCGTCCAGGGCGCCTGGATGACACCTTCGACGTCTTCGGCGGTACCTCCATCGGCGGCGTGATGGCCTGCGCGCTGGCTGTGGGCGTACCGCCTTGGCGAGTGTTAGACGCCATCGACGCCAACGGTCCGCTGGTCTTCGTCAGGAAGCGGCAGCGAACATTGCGGCGGATCTTCTTCGGCACGCTCTACGACGCAGACAACCTGGCCAAGGCAGTCGATGACTGTCTTGGACGCGCGGGTCGCACCAAGCTGAAGAACATCGAAACGGGCATAGTGATCCCCGCGGTGGATTGGGCCAAGGGCACGGTCCAGCTGTTTCTGAGCGGCGCGTTCGGGAAGGCCCATGCGTCCGAGGTGACTCTGAGAGACGTGTGCCTAGCCACCGCTGCGGCGCCGACTTACTTCAAGCCCCACATAATCGATGGGGCAGCCATGCTCGACGGCGGCCTGGCCGCCAATAACCCCGACACGCTGATCCTCCTGGAACTGGCCAAGCGGTGGCCCGAGCGCTTCGCTCGCACGCAGATGCTGAGCATTGGTACGGCCGGCGGCGACTCCGAGCGGGCAGTGACGCAGGCTGACAAGACGGGCCTTGCTTGGGCGGCCGAGCTGGCGATATACATGATAGGCGTGCAGGAACGAACCGCAGCAGCGCAAGCGCAGCGCCTGCTTGGCGCAACACGGTACCTGCGCATCAATCACGCGCCGACAAAGGGCTTGCAGGCTTTTGAAGAACTGGATCTGGCCACAGACGAGGCGCGAACTCAGCTCCTGGGTGCGGCACTGAACGCCGCAACGGCCGCTTACCGGTCAAATCGCGCATTCTTGGACCGGGCGCTGGCACCGCGCCCTAGCTTGCGTGATCGTAGCTCCGCTGCAGATTGACCTGGTCGACGCAACCAAACGATTCAAGCAAAACTAGCCAGTTGCGCACGCATTGAGCACCCAGGTGTCGGTATTATTAAGCATGATAAAGGACGTTATCATGCGCTAATGGAGGTGAGGGGCCGATGCTGATTGAGTCTCTGGCGGAGATCGATGACCAGGTGGCAGGCATCCGCCGGGCAACCGGGAAGACCATCACTTGGCTGATGACGCAAGGCGCCGATCCACTTGCGCTGCTGCGACGAATGAAGTTCGAGACTGTCGGCCGTCATCCAGTCGACGGGCACGAGCTCAATTTCATTGAACAGGTCAATCAAACCTGGACTTATCTCGCCGCACTGGCGGCAACGCGAGAGCTGCTGCTGCTGCATCCAGACGCTGGCGGTTTCCACCTCGCGCCTGGCGCCCATGCGGCGCAACCGCTCGATGTCATGAGCGTGGCGCCGGGCCTGGTCGGCGCCGAGACCTTCGCGGCCGTTCACCCTGCCAACAACCGCAAGCTGGCTATGGATCTGGCGAAACTCGCTGGCTCCGCGGAGAAGTTCCGCTACGTCTTCTTCATTTCACCTGCCTACCTGGGCACGCAGCGCCTACCCGACTTGGAGCGCGACGGGATTCAGGTGTGGAGTGTCGATGTCGGCTGATATGACCCTCGTTGGCGGCGCCTCTGTCGCGCTGCCAGCACTGTTCCGGCCGACGGCCGACGCAGGCAAGCGCTTCGTCGAGTTCTTCACCGCCAACATCCGTAACGCGAACACGCGCAAGGCTTACGCGCGCGCAGCAACCGAGTTCGCCACCTGGTGCGAGCACGTCGGCCTGAACGAGCTCGCCGACATTGAGCCCGTGCATGTGGCGGCCTACGTCGAGACGTTGCGCAAGCGCCTTTCGGCACCCTCGGTGAAGCTGCATCTCGCGGGGATCCGCATGTTGTTCGACTGGCTGGTGGTCGGCCAGGTTATCGCCGTCAATCCGGCGAGCGCGGTGCGCGGCCCGAAGCACGTCGTCAAGAAAGGCAAGACGCCGGTGCTAGGCGCCGACGAGGCGCGCGCGCTGCTCGATTCAATCGACATCAGCACGCCGGTCGGCCTGCGCGACCGGGCGCTAATAGGGTTGATGGTCTACACATTCGCGCGCGTTGGCGCCGCGGTGCAGATGCGGGTCGAAGATGTCTATGTGCAGGGCCGGCGCAGCTGGGTGCGACTACACGAGAAAGGCGGCAAGCGGCACGAGATGCCCTGCCACCACAACCTTGAGGCCTATCTGCACGCCTACATCGAGCAAGCCGGGCTAGGTGAGGCCGAGAAAAGCCCCCTCTTCCGCACGGCGGCGGGCCGCGCGGGCCAGCTCACCGACCGGCCGATGACGCAGCCGGACGTGTATCGCATGATCCGTCGGCATGCCGAGGCGGCCGGCATCAAGACGAAGATCGGGTGCCACACGTTTCGGGCGACCGGCATCACCGAATACCTGCGCAACGGTGGCAAGCTGGAAGTCGCGCAGCAGATGGCCAATCACGAAAGCGCCCGCACGACCGGCCTCTACGACCGCCGCGATGACGCGGTCAGTCTCGATGAGGTCGAGCGCATCGTGATTTGAACACCCCTCACCGCAGGGAAGGAGCGCGGCCAGTATGTCCCGCAGCCCGGCTGCCGCGGACGCTGGCGCGTCTCACGTTTGGTGCGGACCACTGGTCATTTGCGACCGGAGCGCGATATTCCTCGTTCGTCGTATCGCGTTTGTCCGATTGTCGGCGTCCTACTTCATAGGTCACCTGCGACCAGTCCGACCAGAAGCTGGTGACCTGTCCTACAAGTCACCAGTGACCGGTGCTACCTCATTGTTTCTCAGGTCGGTCGAGGATATCTTGAGCGCTGAAGCAAATTGCAGGAGCAACAGCATGAGCGAAAAATCAAGCGGCAAGGTGGTGGAGTTTCCCAAAGCCGCCGCCCCATCCCAACAGTCAGACAAAAAGTGGGGCCGGGCGGTCATAAAACTCGGCTTTGCGATATTGCCGTCGCTGCTGTTTCGGGCGCAGGCGCGGCTTGGTCTCAACCCGACGCAGCTCACCATTCTCCTGCAGATTGCCGATCACTGGTGGGATGAGGACCGCAAGCCCTATCCCAGCAAGGAGGCGCTCAGCGAGCGCATCGGACTAGGCCCGCGCCAGATCCAGCGTCACATTGCTGAGTTGGAAGCGGCGGGCCTGGTCAAACGGATTGAACGGCGGGCTCATCACCGCGGCAAGCTGAGCAATGAGTACGACCTCAGCGGTCTTGTAGAGAAACTGAAGAAACTCGAACCCGAGTTCCGCGAGGTGCAAGAGATGAAGCGCAAAGTCGCACGTCGCGGCGGCATTGAGAAGTTGAAGAAGGCGTAGCTTTTATGCGGTGTAGCTCAGTCGGACAGAGCTCCGGTTTTCGACATACACGTGCACCTCGACAATGCAGTGTATGGGCCGGAAGGTCGCAGGTTCAAGCCCTGCCGCCGCTCCCATTCTTTCGCAGGCGGAAATCAGCACAAGCTCACGGGCCTGGACCGCAACCCAGGCCGTGCATGTGCAGGATCAGGCCATGCTCATTGGCTACGCCTTCCTCGGCCATAGCGACGGCGATCGGCAGATCGACGAGCTCAAGCGCGCCGGCTGCCGTCGTCTGTTCACCCACTACGGCGACGAGCCGGACCTGATGCGTCCGCAGGCGATTGACGCGCTGGCTGCGCTGGAGCCGCGCGACGTGCTCGTGGTCTGGAGGTTCGAGTGCCTGGTCGGCCGCTCCTTGCCACGCCTGCTCAATCTTGCTGACCAGCTGAGGGCGCGGGCTGCGTCATCCGCTCACTGCAGGAAGGCGTCGACACAAGCAGTGCCGAGGGCGGGGAGTGGCTCAACTGGCGCTCATCGACGAGCCGGGCTCGCAATCCGGCTCGGGCTTGAAGCGCCCTGCTCCCACTTTGGGCTTGAAGCGCCGTGCCTTGTGCATGTGCGGACGAGAGGGAACGGCAGCAAGCGACGAGCACGTTGCCGAGGTTCTTGAGCATGGGTCGTGCCGCATGCCGAGGTGTAGGGCCACGACTCAAGCACGATCGCTGGCGTTAGCCTCCTGTTCGAGGATCTAGACAGAGCAGGTTATCGATCGACGGCGAAGGCGCTTGTGCTCGTACATATCCTGATCAGCAGCGGCGATGATGGTCGTCAGATCATGAGCTGACGTGCCAACGGCTACACCGACACTGATCGTGACCGGCCAACCTACGAGGTCCCAGGCGTGCGAAGCCATCGCGTCCTGGAGGCGCTCAACCTGGCGCATCGCATCGTCCTTGGAGGCGCCCGGGAGGACCAAGAGGAATTCGTCGCCGGCGTATCGAATCGCAAAGTCGGAGCGGCGGATGGTCGCGCGAACGACATCGGCAATGCACTTGAGGACGGCGTCGCCGGCGAGGTGGCTGCGCTCATCGTTGATGCGCTTGAAGTCGTCGACGTCGATCATGGCGACGGCCCATGAACCGGCTGGTTCAGCGCGCCGCTTGGCGTCAAGGTCATCGAGCAAGCGCCTTGAACTGAGGCCCGTCAGCGGGTCGGTCCGTGCAAGGGAGAGGAGGGAGTCACGTTCGCGGGCGGCGTCGCTGCGAATCTGGCTGACGCGCGCCCGATTCAGGGTGCCAGCGACGAGGAATGTGCGCTGCGATGCCAGCAGCGATCGATATTCGTCGATCGCTTCGTCGTAGCGAGCCAACATCTGAAGCAAGCGAGCGCGCATGACGCGGGCGCCCCACTGGAGGGGGGCATTGCGACAGGAAAGCGCAGATCGCAGCGCCTCTTCGATGGACTCGAATGCAGCCGCCATGTCCCCCGCGGCTAGGTGGATCTCGCACTCGGCCATCTTCAGGCCGGCGCGGAGGACGGCGTTGCCGAGTCGGTCGGAAATCTGAATGCCATGCGCGAAAGCGAGGCGTGCGGCGGAGTGATCGCGGGACCAGATAGCGACGAACGCTTCGACCGTTCGGCAGACGCCCTCTGCGTAGCCACCGGACATGCCCGCACGCTGAATCGCAGAGAGAAGCCTGGCCGCAGCGTCGGACATCGCAGATAGATTTGGGATGGGCGTGGCGGGGTCGTATTCGTGTTGCAGGCGTGCACGAGCAAAAGTGATCCAGACGAGGTTCGTCTGAGCATCGACGACAACCTTCGCATTGCCCATGGCTTCGCCTTCGGCGCAGACCTGCTCGAAGACGGGCTCGGCCGACTGATAGTCGGACATCTCAAGGTAGACGCATCCAAGGTTGTTCCGAGCGATGCACATGAACAAGGGATCGCCAAGCCGCTCGGCCAGAGACGTCGCTCGGGTCGCGATCTCGCCGGCCTCCTCGAACTGCATGAGCGAGCAGTGCGCGTTGGCTACGGCGCTGAGCGCCCTGATCAGCCCACGATCATCTCCAGCCGTCTCGAACTGGCGCCCTGCTTCCGCGCCGGCTGTGGAGGCGGCGGCAAAGTCGGAGTGCAGGTAGTGGATCTGACACTGGCGATAGAGGGCCTCGCCGGCGAGCGCAGCGTCGTTCGTCATGGCCGCGTGATGTTGGACGGCGAGGGCGAGCGGCAGAGCGGCGGAGAGGTTGCCAGCTGCAATCGCTTCAATGCATGAAGCGAGCGTTGGATGGGTCTCCATTGAAGTCTTGAAGGACGTGGGATGGAGCGAGGAGAAATACCATCGTCCGCAAAAATGCGTTCAACCGAAAAGGCTTGGAGTCACGGCTGTTTGTCGAAGTAGAAGCCGAATGACAAGTGCCGGCGTATGCGGGCAACGTCGTCTTCGCGGAAACCCTGGAGCCGGACGCGCAGTCCTTCGCCCAGATCGACGTGCGCATGGCGAGCGAGGTGCGCCAGGCCAGGGTCGTCGATGACGAGCCAGTCGGCTGGATGGCGGGCAACCTCGATCACGCGGCGCCCGACGGCCTCGCCAGAATCGTTCAGGGTGAGGGAGTAGGACGATGATTGGTCGTCACCCAGGCTGACGAGGACCTCGACTTCGACCGGGGACCGGGCGCGAAGGGGCGTTTCGTTGTACGGGTTCTGGTACACCCAGAAGAAGCCGTTCCTAGCGCCGTCCGCGGTATCGGAGAACAACTGCTTCATCCAACCCTGGGTCTGCTTGATGAGGGCAGCATCGTCGCAGTCGGCGAAGGGGTGGCCGGCAAAACGAAGCCGCGCGTCGATAGCATCCAGCCGAGACCAGTCGAGCAGCGCAGACAGGTCATGGCTGGGATGGGTCCCATCCGATTCAAGCCCGGGTCGAACGAAGACCAAACGGCGCGCGCCTGCTGACGTCGCCTCTTTGAAGTTCACCTGCAACAGGGCGACGTTGGGGCGTTCGATCGTCCCCTTTCGATGTCGGTTAACGCGACCCGACGTCTGCACGATCGACTGCGACGACGATGGCTCGATCACAGCCCAGTCGAAGTCATGGTCGCGGCCGATCTCCTCAACTGGTGTGGCGACAACGACGAGCAGCACGTCATCGGTCGTGGCTTCGTGCAGCGCCTCACGAACGCCGGGATGGTCGTGCAGCGCCAGCGCGCCCGGCTTTCGGCAAAGCATCGCATCGAGTGAGCGTTCGACATGGAAGCGGTGCATAGCGAGGAGGTTGGCGTGATAGCAGCAAACGCGGGCGCCGCCGAGGTTGCGGGCCAGGTGGCTGGCAACCAGAACAGCGGGCTGCACATTGGCCATGCGAACCAGGCCCACCGAGTAGCGGCGGCCGGTAACGGGGTCGACCTGATGATGGCAGGCGTGAAGCGCCGAAGCGGCGGACTGGACAGCACTGAAGAAGCCGGCAGCGCCGTCGGAGACGTCGACGGGCTGAAGGAAGGGGACGCGTAACCGCGTGCCGACCAGGCCGGAGAGGAGCGAGGCCAAATACAAGTCGTAGCGCTCGGCGAAATCGGCCGGGCTGCCGGCGTCGAAGACCACCGGAGATTGACTGTCGTCGATAAGGGAAACCCGAAATGGCGCGGGCTGCGTCCCGCTTGGCTCGTCGAGCGCGCGGCGCAAGCAAGCACCCAGCCGAAACGCCCGAAACAGCATGTCGGCCACAGGTCGCGACAGGGTCGCGGATGAAGCGATGACGTGACGTCCAGCCATCGACGCAAGCGTGACGATGCGCAGGACGGCGATGAGCGCCTTCGCGTCGTAGCCATCGATCTCGTCGAGGATGAGATCACTCGTCATCACGCGCAGCGCGGCGAGGGCGTGGCTGGCCTGACGGGGTAGCTCGCCGGCAGCGACCAAGTAGTCGACGGTGCTGACGAGAATTGGGGCGCCGATAACGCTGCGCAAGGAGGCGGCGTTCCGGTGAAAGAAGTGATCGAGCCAGGGCGGAGCGTCGTCGTAGATGAACGATGAGAGAACCTCGAACTCGGCGCCTCGCTGGTTCTCGTCGTCGTCCCACGCCATCGCACCGGCACCGTCAATCGCATCGGGCTTCTGCGCCGGCCGGCGTGCCAGTGACTTCTGATGCTCGTGCAAGGCGGCGGTGAGGCGATCACCGATCACGCACGCGAGACTGTCGGGGGCGATGCCGAGCTGATCGCGGTACGCGTCGGCGGTCTGCAGCGTGAGCGTTCTCAGGTTCAGGGAAGTGGCGAAGCGGACGGCGTGAGCGGGGCGTGCGGTGGCGGCGAGCCTCGCATTCATCCGCGTCTTGCCGCTGCCGGTGGCGGCCAGGTTCAGGATGAGATGAGGGACATCGCGCTGGCGGATCGACGCCTGCAATGCGGAGGCCGCCCGGTTCTGCCAAGCATAGGGACCGGATGGCGAGGGCTTGAGAAGCCGGGCCACGTCAGCTTCGTCGACGCATGGTGGACGCAGCGAGATCAGGTGAGTCACCATGTGCGCCGCCTGGTCGCCGACCTCGAGAAGGTGCCAGTCGAGCGACTGATTCAGGCGCCCGGTAGCGCGGTCTGTGTTGGCATACGCGCCTGCCTCGAGATCGAGACGCTTGGCTGCCGACACGTAGTGGTCGGCGAGCACCAAGGCCATCCGAGTGACGGTGGAGACGGCGCGCCAGTAGAGCGGTCCGGCGTCAGCGGGCGCAGCGGCCTGCAGGCGACGGATGGCGGAGGCGAGCGCCGTTTCGACTTGCGAAGACGGAGCAGCCACCCGGGCGGGGCGATGAGCTGGATCGCGAACATGCAACTTGACGGTGTTCGCGGCCGGCAGCCGGTGGTGGGTGGCGACCTCAAACAGAAGCGCAGTCTTCGCATCCTTGATCGGCTGGTCGAACGGCGCCTTGTTGACCCAGATCGAGCTGACATCGGAAGCGTCGTCGAACAGCGCGGACCAGGCCTGAACGGCCGTGTCTCCGTGGTCGAGCATCCGCCGCAGCAATGCCAGCGAGATCCACTCGTGGCGAACCGGATCGGCCGTAGGTGTCTTCTGCCGAAGCTTGTCCTGAAACGCAGCGCCGAACTTGCCAAGGTCGTGCCCATAGCCAGCTGCAGCGGCAAGCAGACACGCCACCTTGCTCCACGTCGGAGGCGAGGACTTGCGGGTGCTGCGATGGACGGCGATGGGCGACGCGCCACGCGCGTCGAACGCGCCAGCTCGACCGACAGTGAAGAGGAGCCGCATGCGGCGGTAGCCATCGTTGCGAAAGCAGGCGACGGCGGTGTTGCGCGAGGCGCCGCGACGAAGCAACGCGCGAACCTCGGCCAGTCCCTCCGTGGTGATCGGCGTCATCCAGGTGCTGTCGCCGCTGCGCTGCGCGTAGCCATCTAGGGTGCGACGGGTCCGTGCGATCGCCTTGCCGGCGCACTTTGAAATGAAGACGACGTGCACGGAGTCAGTCAGTAGACGGCGGCAAGCGGTCGAAGTGAGAGATGGGCGGCCAGACGGCGTTCGGCGAAAGCGGCTGCTCGGCGAAACGGCGCAGGAATTCGAACGTCGCTCGCTCCGGAATGCGCAGTTTCCCACCGATCACGCGGAGCTCACGGGCGAGTACCTCACGCTGCGTGGGCGAGTACTTGGGTGACAGGTGGACCCGAAGTGTCACCAGCGCATCGTTGTGACCGTGCGGCGGGACGCGAACTCGCCTCTGTTTGACGGCCGTATCCACGTTCAGGATGCGCGTCAGGACGAAGGTGCGTACCGGATCGGTGTCGCCTATGTCGACGTCGATGGCGATGAGGCGCCACTGGTCGCCATCTGATCCAGACCGAGCGGCAGCACCTGCCTGAACTCGGGCTCCTCTCTTTCGCGAACGCCCACGTACGTGATGCGAACCTGACGCCGCTCGATGATGGCGCGCGTCAGTAAGGACAGGGATCCCGGGGTCGGCGGTGTGCACTCGAGCCAGCGCACGCGGTTAATGGGGAGCTCGTCTTCGAACAGTCCGGTCGCGCTGGGGAAGGCATAGCCGCGGTCGAGGTCCTTCAGCAGCTCGACATCGCTGGCGAATGCCGGCGCCTCTGCCTGCGGCTTCGGTTCGACGCGCAAAGAGCGTCGGACCAAGACATCAGCGTGCCGAGCGAGCGCGTCCGACATGCGCCGTGTGGCGGTGCTCTCGGTCAGTTCGAAGGCGCGGCGGACGTCTTTGCGCAGGCAGTAACCACGCCGGAACGCCCGCTTCACAATGAACTGGATGGTCTGCAAATAGCTCACTTTGGCGTGATCTCTTAGTTTTGATGGCTGACCGCGCCAATATGGTGGCGTCTTTTGGTGGCCAAGGCAACTTATCGGGCATAAGTTGCGACGGGATTACCTTAGCGCGAGGCAACATGGTCCGTCTCTCCTCAGCAGTGCCGAAGAAGCCGAAGGAACGCAAGGCGCCCAAGCCGCCGAAAGTGACGCTGTGGAAGGAGGTAGCGGCGGAGCTGTATCCGAAGGCGGCGGCGCAAGGGATGCACTTCTCGGCCAAGCTCACGCACAGCAACTCGGCAGCGGCCGGCGTGCGGCTCTCCGCCGAGGCTAAGGCGGGCTTGCCGTACGTCGCGGTGAGCGAGATCGACGGCGTGCCGCTCGACTACATCAAGATGGACACGCGGTTGTCGGGGGCCTGGACCAACCTGCGGCGGGTTCAGGTCGGCGACGCCGCCGAAGCGCCGGGAGAGCAGGTCGAGTCGATCAAAGGTGCTCTAGATAGCGCGCGGCGATCGGCCGCTGAGGAGGGAACTCAGTCGGTAGAAGAACGGCTGCGCCAGGTGATTCTGCAAGACGTCGACGGCGCGGACTTCTCGGTCACGCCGCTGCAATCGGCCGGGCTGAGCGAAGTCATTCAGCGGCGACTGCGGGATGAGGACGAACGAGCAAAGGCGGCCGGCCTGAAGCGGTTTCGCACACGCGGTGTCCTGGGACTGGGCGGCGCGAACCCGCAGAACATGGGCGGCCTGGTGCGCAGCACGCAAAGGCCGCTGTGGTTCAGTGCGCCACAGGAGGATCCAGCGATCCGACAGGCGCTGGCAATCCACTACCGGGGCATCGAGGTGCGGCCGAGCAGGGTGCGCGTGCAGGCGTACATCGACTGGCGCGCCGCGCTAATGAGAGCGCATGCGGGCGCGATGCCGTCGAACGCACAGCATCGTCAGAAGGAAGTCGAGTTCCTGTCCGCACTGGCCGACGACCTCAAACTGCGTGGCGCCGCGGCGAGGGAGCAACTCGCGAAGGGTGCGAAGGCAGGCCTGTTCGAGGGCGATGACTCTCGGCTGTCGACCACCGTGCCGGCCGATGTCGCAGCCCTGATCGAACCGGCGCGACGCTATGCAGGCTGGGAGCGTGATCTCGCACGCAGGCTGTACCAGGCGCTGCTGTCGATGACGGTCCTGGTGAACGGGCAACGGGTACTGCTTCCGATCGGGCAGGCCGAGAGCGTGCGCTGGATCGGAACGCTGGAGGAGTGCTTGTCATGAGCCATCAGTACCTCCTGCTGCCGCAGTTGCGCGTGCTGAACGCCAACGCTCAACCGGTCTGGTGGGTGATCGGGCCGCCGGCAATGACGGCCTATGCGGGCTTCGCACACCACATCGCGCTGGCCGCTGGAGCAAGTGGCCACCGGGGCTTCGCGGTCGTTCACCACGACATCCAGTTCCTCGGCGAGGAGTACTGGGGCAGGCTGTATCCGCACCAATACCGCGCTGCGTCGTACATCGACAAGGACGACTACTCCTCGAAGAACGAGTATGTCCTGAGCTCTCAGCCCACCGCGCGCTGTCACCTGAGGGCGTCGGTGGTGATTCGCCTGGCCGACGACGAGTTGGTCGACCTCGACCGGGTGGCGATCGCGCTGCGCGGAGCGCGTCTCGCCGGTGGCCAGATCGTCGAGCATGGTTTCGTTCCGCGAACCGACGGACGCAGTGCGTGCCTGCTGCAGGAAGGCGATCGAGACCGACTTGGCCAGAGATTCCGCACGGGTTTCTCGATCATCGAGCGCCCGGACCTGATGCAGCAGTCACCTGGCGATCGAGATCCATTGGACACGCTGCTGCGGGCCACTGATCCGAACCGGCAAGAGCCGGACGCATGGCTGTGCCCGTCAGCCCTGGGCTACCGCGAGATCACGGAACGGAAGATCAGGCCCGGCTCGCGAGCTGGCCTGCCGCACGCATATGCGGAGCCCTTGGTCGGACTCGTGCAGTTCGTGCCACAACGTACCGAAGGACTTCGGTTCTGGGCGTTCAAGCGCCCGCGAGCCGGGGTGACCGTGCTGGCTGCAGTTGATTGATGTTCGTCGCTCTCCCGATTGCTCTTCCCTTGATTGAGTTTCGAAGGAACCGTCCATGACCACCAAGCCCTTGTCAAAACTTCCTGGCGTGCTGTCGTTTCGGCGCGGTCACATCGTCAGCGACGCCGAGATGTTCTCGCTGCTGAAGGACGGCACGGAGGAGCCGATCCCCGTCATTCGCCACGGGGTGCGCGCGACGCAGAACGTCAACGACGGGAAGGGAAACGACAGTCAGAAAGTGGCCGCCGGAGGTGAGCGTGAAGTGTCGAACATCCAGACCACGGAGACGGCGAAGCTGAATGCCGAGGCAACTGCCTTGGTGATCCGCTTCTCGCTGGCGATGCTGGACATGAGCAGTTGCATCGATGCGGTGATGGCGAAAGGCGATCGACCCCTTGCGACACAGGCGCGCGGCTTGATCCAGGGGTTCGTGGATCGGGCGAAAGGGTCGAAGGGACTGATCGAGGTCTGTGCACGCATGGCCCGCAACATCGGCAACGCGCGGTGGACGTGGCGCAACCGAGCGATGGCGTCGGCGATCGAGGTGGTGGTCAAGACCACAGCGGGCAAGCCGGTGGCCACGTTCGATGCGCTAGCGATCCCGATGAACACGTTCTCGGACTACAGCGCCGCCGAGATGGATCTGGCACAAGAACTGGCGCGGCAGATGCGCGGGGCAAGCGTGGATGGCCTGGAAGTGACAGCAACGCTGCAGATGCGCGCCGGCGGCGGGGTTGAGGTGTTCCCAAGCCAGAACTACGTCGAGGACAAGCCGAAGGGCTTTGCCCGGCCTCTCTACAAACTGGGGCGGCCGACCTATCGGCGGGCATCCTCGGCCACCGAGTTCGAGGACACGCGCGTCACGGGCGTGGCAGCGATGCGCGACCAGAAGGTCTGGAACGCGATTCGCACGTTCGACACTTGGTACCCGGAGTTCGACGACGTGCGCGTACCGATCCCGGTGGAGCCGTTGGGCGCAAGCCTGGCGCAGCAGGAGTTCTTCCGCAAAGGCAAGGCCTCGTCCTTCTCGCTATTGAAGCGGCTGGGTGAGATCGATCCGGACCAGCCGGAAGGCATGTTCTGCATCGCGGCCCTGGAGCGGGGGGGGGTGTACGGCGAGTCGGACAAGGACAATGCCAAGCCGACCGAGGAAGCGACAGATGCTGCCTAAGCACTTCCTCGATATCGAGGTGCGTGGTGCAGCCCGGGGAGGACCCGGAGCGATGGCAGCCATACCGGTGCTGTCGCGCCTACTGTCGGCGCTGCACAAGTTGTTCGACAGTTACCCAGGCCGTTTCGCTGTGGCCCTGCCACACATGCGCACAGGACGCCTGCGGCATCCGGGCAACCTGATGCGGGTGTTCGCGGAGCACAGGGGTGACCTGGACATCATCTGCACGGCACTGGCGGCGAATGAGCGCATCCTCGGGTCGGTCCGGTTGGGCATCATCAAGGAAGTGCCGGAGGAACCTGAACTCGGCTGGATGGAGTACCGACGCTACCGAATCCCCGGGCGCACAAGCCGGCTGGAGAAGTGCCGCGAGTATCGACTGATGGCCAGCGACGAGCTTCCGTACCTGCGCATTGGCAGTGCATCGAACGGCCAAGCGTTCAGCGTTCATGTCGCCGCCCTACCCGGCACCCGGCCGCAGCAGTGCGAGCCCAACGGCTATGGTCTGAGCACGGCGACGCGGCCGTTCGCACTACCTGTCGTTTGATGCGGCCGAAGCCGCGTGGCAAGTCTGGACGGGGGCCACGATACAAGCCGCGCCAGATCCTGCTGTCAAAGCGTGCAAACGTGTTTTACCTGGAACACGTGCGGCTGGTCCAGCGCAACGAGCGGGTGATCTACCTGTCCGACGGGGCGGACGGAACCGAGCGTGCGTTTAACGTTCCCGAACGCAACACAGCCTTCGTGCTTCTGGGCAAAGGAACATCCATCACCGACTCGGCGGTGCGCATGCTGGCCGAGTCGAATGTCGTCGTGGGCTTCGTAGGAAATGGTGGTTCGCCGCTATTCGGTGCCGGCGATCCAGTGTTCCTGGCGCCAACATCGGAGTACCGGCCAACGGAATACATGCAAGCTTGGGCTCGACTCTGGTTCCACGAATCGCGTCGCCTGGACGCAGCGAAGCACCTGCTGCGGTGCCGTGCTCGCGCAACCGCAAAGAGATGGGCGGACCGTGACTCGGTTGGGTGGCGAGAGGAGGACGTATCGGCAGCGCGAGCGTTCTTGGCGAACGTTGACGCTGCCAACGACACGGCCTCGCTTCTCGGGCACGAGGCTCTGTGGGCAAGGCATGTATATCGACGCTTGGCTCAGCACTTCGGCGTGGACAGCTTCACGCGCGAAGCCGGCGCGGGACTTTTAGATGATGACGCGGCGCAGGCGAACTCGTTCATCGATCACGGCAACTACATCGCCTACGGCTACGCGGCCGCCTCTCTGAATGTGCTGGGGATCTCGTTTGCTTTCCCGCTGTTGCATGGGAAGACTCGTCGGGGAGCTCTGGTGTTCGACGTCGCTGACGCGGTAAAGGATGCGATCGTTCTTCCTGCAGCATTTCGGGCAGCGGCGATGGGCTACTCAAACCAGGTGTTTAGGGATGCGCTTGTTGACGAGTGCTTGGAACACGGAGTGATGGACATGTTGATAGAGACCATCCAGGAGATCTGTGCCGAGTTCGGCCAGTAATTTCAGGGACTTGCAGAGCAAGTTGAAAACGAAGGTGCTTCAAGAACAACACCGGTAAGTGCCTGATGCGAAGTGAGTTCTTGTGATGCTGAAACAGTTCGCCGCCACGTGGGCGGCTTAGAAGATGCTGGACTCGATCACGCCCAGGTTGTCGCGGTTCGCCGCCACGTGGGCGGCTTAGAAGTTGTCGGACTTGATGAGGGACTGCTGATCCTCGTTCGCCGCCACGTGGGCGGCTTAGAAGTTGCCATTGACGGTGTAGCGGTGGGCATCCTCGTTCGCCGCCACGTGGGCGGCTTAGAAGTTGCTGCGCGGGCTCTTGACCTCGTTGACCATGTTCGCCGCCACGTGGGCGGCTTAGAAGAACTACCAGGCCCGGCTGGTGGCGCTGTGCGCGTTCGCCGCCACGTGGGCGGCTTAGAAGACGCGGCCCTGCTCGATGCCCAGGCGCTGCTTGTTCGCCGCCACGTGGGCGGCTTAGAAGTGGGGCGTCGACACCGGCACCCGCCGCGTGACGTTCGCCGCCACGTGGGCGGCTTAGAAGTCCACGCCGACCGTGCGATTGGCGACCACGGTGTTCGCCGCCACGTGGGCGGCTTAGAAGGTGCAGGCGACCTTCAACCTGCGCGCCTACCGGTTCGCCGCCACGTGGGCGGCTTAGAAGTGGCCGGAAGCGAAGCCCTCGCGCCAGTGGTCGTTCGCCGCCACGTGGGCGGCTTAGAAGTCGTCGGTCAGCAGGTCGGCGGCGATGCGCGCGTTCGCCGCCACGTGGGCGGCTTAGAAGACCGCGGTACGGCCGCCGGCGCGGAACTCGTTGTTCGCCGCCACGTGGGCGGCTTAGAAGAAGCGAGCCGGCGTCAACTGCGAGGCGGTGCAGTTCGCCGCCACGTGGGCGGCTTAGAAGTGCCTGGAGATCGAGTGGGGCCTGGTCGACGGGTTCGCCGCCACGTGGGCGGCTTAGAAGACCGACCGCTACCGCGTGCGCCGCGGGGCGGTGTTCGCCGCCACGTGGGCGGCTTAGAAGACCTACGAGGTGGAGGTGACGGTGGCCTATCCGTTCGCCGCCACGTGGGCGGCTTAGAAGTGGCTGCACGCGCCTGGCAGGCCACTGCCTAAGTTCGCCGCCACGTGGGCGGCTTAGAAGGCCTGGGTCTGGCCCGCGCCGACGGCGGACATGTTCGCCGCCACGTGGGCGGCTTAGAAGGATCGCCATGAGCTGCTTGGCCTCCTGCAGCAGTTCGCCGCCACGTGGGCGGCTTAGAAGGAGCAGCGCCAGCCACTGCGGATAGGTCCAGACTTCGCCGCCACGTGGGCGGCTTAGAAGACCAGTCTTTCTGCGCCACGGTGGTCGCCTCCGTTCGCCGCCACGTGGGCGGCTTAGAAGTCGATCGCGCACCCCGACATCGGCGGCGCGACGTTCGCCGCCACGTGGGCGGCTTAGAAGTCGAACACCCAGGCGCTGCCGTTCCACGCCCAGTTCGCCGCCACGTGGGCGGCTTAGAAGAGGCGGTCGAGCCAAGGGGCCGAGCGTCCACCGTTCGCCGCCACGTGGGCGGCTTAGAAGGCCTGCTGACCGAGTGCGGCGAGGCCCTGTACGTTCGCCGCCACGTGGGCGGCTTAGAAGGAGCTGGCCGAGGATGGCACCGGGCTCAAGGTGTTCGCCGCCACGTGGGCGGCTTAGAAGTGGTCGCAGGCCGCCACGCAGGCCGAGCGCGCGTTCGCCGCCACGTGGGCGGCTTAGAAGACGCGCCGCGCCATGCCATCGATGCCTCTCCCGTTCGCCGCCACGTGGGCGGCTTAGAAGGTAGCCAAACGCCCAAGCCGGCTGCGCCTGGGGTTCGCCGCCACGTGGGCGGCTTAGAAGGAGCTGCGCATCTGTCGGCCGTCGCTGATGTCGTTCGCCGCCACGTGGGCGGCTTAGAAGTGGTGCGTCGCCTAACAACGGCAACGGCAACGGTTCGCCGCCACGTGGGCGGCTTAGAAGGCTTGTGCCTCTCTCGGATTCTTGGAGATGGCGTTCGCCGCCACGTGGGCGGCTTAGAAGTACGTCATGCGTCTGTGCCAGTCGGGCGATATGTTCGCCGCCACGTGGGCGGCTTAGAAGTGCACGAACTTCAATCCGGCGGGCGTGACGATGTTCGCCGCCACGTGGGCGGCTTAGAAGCGGCAGGTCGGCCGGGATCAGGCAAGCGGAAAGTTCGCCGCCACGTGGGCGGCTTAGAAGTCCACCCAGGTCGGCCAGCGCTATCTGGTGAGGTTCGCCGCCACGTGGGCGGCTTAGAAGCTTGCGCACAACGTCGAGCGCCTGCACGCAGCGTTCGCCGCCACGTGGGCGGCTTAGAAGAATTGCGCTCGTTGTAGGCGGCGCCGGGCTGGGTTCGCCGCCACGTGGGCGGCTTAGAAGCTGTACCGACTTGTCGCCGCGCAGCGCAATCAAGTTCGCCGCCACGTGGGCGGCTTAGAAGCTGGATGCCAATGGGGTGAAGGTGGAGGAAGTGTTCGCCGCCACGTGGGCGGCTTAGAAGCGACCGCCGAGCACTTCGACGGCGTGGCGATCGTTCGCCGCCACGTGGGCGGCTTAGAAGATTGGGCGGTCGCGCGCAGGTTCATCGGCGCGGTTCGCCGCCACGTGGGCGGCTTAGAAGAGGATAGCGACGGCGCGGTCGACCATGTCCTTGTTCGCCGCCACGTGGGCGGCTTAGAAGACTACGAGGCAACCGGACAGCGGGTGCAGATCGTTCGCCGCCACGTGGGCGGCTTAGAAGAACACCCCGTTCCTCAACCCTTCGGCCTTCATGTTCGCCGCCACGTGGGCGGCTTAGAAGGCTGGCGGTGAACACCAGGCCGAGCGTGGTGTGTTCGCCGCGGGCGGCTTAGAAGATGTCCTCGAACAGCTCCATCTGATCGATCAGGTTCGCCGCCACGTGGGCGGCTTAGAAGGAGGGCGAAGAGTTGCCTGGCAAAGGCGGAGCGTTCGCCGCCACGTGGGCGGCTTAGAAGACGGGAAGGTGGCGCGCATCGACGTCGTCAGTGTTCGCCGCCACGGCCCGGCACCCGACCGGGCGGCCCGCGAGGATCAGGATGTTTGTTCCGCCATGCCCGGTACCTTCTCGCGAATCCAGGCAGTCCCAGAGGAACGGTCAACGGTGCAGTTTGAGAATGAGGCGCTGTGCAAGGCGCAAGGCGATGAAGCAGGCTGCCTTGGAGTCGGTGTGGCAGCTACCGATGAAAGAGAGTGGGCACGCCCTGCCCTTTTCTCAGCGCCCTGGGAACAAGGCGGTGGGAAAAAGGGAAGACCTCCGAGGAGGTCTTCCGAGAGTTGCTCGACTAAGCGGCGGACTTCAGGCGGCGGCGACAGAACACGTCGGCCCAGTCGTCACCCACATGACGCGGGATGAACACCTGGACCTCCGGTGCGCCTTCGTCTCGCTTCACGCCGCGTAGGCGTTTGGCGAGCGCATACGCCGCAGCGGCTCCGGTGAAGCTGGAGTCGTTGTCGGCGTAGATGCAGACGCGCTTGACCGTGACTGGCACCCAGATCTTCTCCAGGTTGCTGGCGGAGTAAGCCGCCCACACCGGTTTGCCGGTGGCCAGATGCACGGCCAAAGCCGTCTCGATGCCTTCGGTGATCGCCAACTCGTCCGTAGCAGCGAAAAGCCGGATGGCTGGCCCGGTGTTGAAGGTGTTGAGCACCTTCTTGGCATCCGGCACCGGCGCTTTGCCCCCGCTGCTGACGTACGTGCGATGGACAGTGACGGCGTGGCCGTCCTCGCCGAGCATGGGAGCGATCATCGCCGGGTATGACCCAACGACCTTCGCTCGCTTGTCGCCCTCTCGCTTCTCGTAGTAGTCGAGGCCAGGATGGCAACGGAGCATGGCTGGATAGCGGTCCATACCGAGGCCGCGGCCGGTGAGGTACTGATCCACTGGATCGCCTGCCTGGATCGGTTTGGACTCCGCCCAGATCTTCTTCGCCAGCGACTTCATGAACTGGCTGGACGGAACGTGCTCGTGCCGCTGAGGAAGACTCTGCACGGCTCCTACGATCTCCTCGACGCGGTCAAGCGCCTCAGAGAAGTTCAGATGCAGGCAGGCCTCCGCCAGCTTGAACCCGTCACCGGGACCGCAATGGCGGCAGTAGTAGTCGCCGTTGCCCCACTTGTCGGTGAAGCTGAAGCGATCGGTACCACCCGGACAGACCGGACACGGCTGGTTCTTGCCGGAGAGCACCTTCGGATCCACCCCCAGACGTTCGAGGATGGGCTTCCAGTGCCCCTTGGCACGAGCCTTGATTGCATCACTGCGAGCGCGGACATTGAGATTCATGATGACTCCCATGAGCGCCCTCACCCACACGCGCCGACGTGCCCGCATGACGTGCACATGTCGCAGCCATCACGGCGGATGACGGACATGCTGTGGCACTCGGGACACTGACGACCAGCGACGACCTGCATGCCGCGGGCGGACTGGACAGGATCGCCAACAGGCGCAGAGAGAATTCCGGCACTGCTGACGGGCTCGCCCTGCTCCGTGAGGATGCCGAGCATGGCGTAGCGATGGATCATCAACCGCGCCAGATAAGCCACGGTCGACGGGAACAACTGCCCTTTGTCTTCACCCGGGATGCGAGCGAAGAAGGCACCCCCGACTTCGGAGTACGTGAGCAGCTTGCGCAGCTTCATTGCCGACCACGCGGCATCGACGATGCGCATGTCGAGGCTGAGCAGCTTGCACAGGCCGTCGAGAACTCGAGGGTAGTTCCCTGCGAGCCACATCGAGTAAGGCCGGCGCTGGCCGTCAGGCATCTCCAGCTCCTTGAGGAAAAGAACGAAGTCATCTCCTGTGCCGGGGTTGAGAACATCCACCGTCCAGCTCAGGGTTCCGTTGGGACCAGCCTTCGGCTCCCTTGGCCCGATCAGGGCTTCTACGAGCGGAGAAGACTCGCCTTCCGGCGATGTGAAAGCACCGAGCTCGTCGCAACGGTGCCGCACGAGACGCGCGAACCCGGAAACCAGGCTCGACACTCGAACGACCTCGCCCGACGGCGGCAGTGGCATGTCGAAGCCGTCATCGCCGACAGCGCGCTGAAGCGTCTTGAGCTTCAGATCGAGCCACCTGCGATCGCGGGCACGCATGTCCATCGACAGCGTCTTGGCGACGGCGCCGAGGCCGCGCGGTTGCTCGCTGCCGTTGACCCAAACCTCGAACGGGAACTTCATGCCGTTCTCGGTGTGCCCGATGAATACAGCGAACTCACCGAGGGGGTGAGCCAGCATGTAGGTCCACGACGGGTTGCCGTTCGTGAACGACGGGCGACTGGGCCAGCGGAGGCTGGCTAGCGCGGGTTGTGGTGCCGTCGACAGCGTGAGCCTGCCGTCGATGCCGGACAGATCGATGTCCTGCGGTTGCTGCTTGGGTGTTACCGCAGACACTTCGAGCACGGACCCGGTGACTTTGTTGGGCCGGTACGTCGTGATTCCCTTGAGGCGGCTGCGCCAGGCCTCCAGGTACAGACCTTCGAACTCCAAGAACGGGTAGTCCTCGGGGACGTTGACGGTCTTGCTGATGGCGGTGTCGATGTAAGGCTGCACCGCTGCGCTCATGCGCATGTGATCCAGCGCGTGAAGCTCGAGCGCTGTGACAAAGGCCGGCGAGAGCATTGAGACCCGCTCGCCGGACCGTTCGATGACCTCGCCGGGCTTGTGACCCAGGTTGGCGTGCGCGGCGTCGAAGGCGATGACCTTGACGTCGGGCGTGATGCCGTGAAGCGCCTTGAAGAGACGATAGGCGTGGTCCTCCACGTGGTACTGCTTGTGCGAGCCGTCGGCCATGCGCTTCTTGCGGGTGTAGAACCAGCTGAAAGCAGGCTCGATGCCGCTGCTGATGTTGTCAGCGAACGCCAGGCTGATCGTGCCGGTCGGAGCGATGGCAAGCAGATGGCTGTTGCGGATGCCGTGCTTGGCGATCCGCGCCTTCAGCTCGTCGCTCAGGCGCGAAGCGAACCGGGGCGAGTCGAGGTAATGCTGGCTATCAAAGAGAGGAAACGGACCCTTCTCGACAGCGAGGTCGACGCTCTTGCCATAAGCGGCATCTGCCATTTCGCAGGCCACGCTCTGGGCGAACCGCCGCGCTTCCGGGGCGTCGTACCGCAGGCCGAGGAGGATCAGCGTATCGCCCAGGCCGGTGAAGCCGAGCCCGATGCGACGCTTCTGCTGTGCCTCGTGTTGTTGCTGAGCCAGCGGCCAGACGGTGGTGTCAAGCACATTGTCGAGCAAGCGAACAGCGATGCGGACGACCTCGCGCATGAGTGCGAAATCAAACTGCGCGGTGTCCGAGAAGGGATCGCGCACGAAGCGGGTCAGATCGATGCTGCCAAGATCGCAGCAGCCATACGGCGGAAGTGGTTCTTCGCCGCACGGGTTAACCGCTTCGATGACTTCGCAGTAGCTGAGGTTATTGTCGCGATTGATCTGATCGATGAACAGGACACCCGGTTCGGCGTGGTCGTAGGTGGAGCGCATGATCCTCGACCACAGTTCACGGGCCCTGACGGTGCGATACACCCAGGCACCGTCTGCGAGCTGATAGGCGCCCTGCTCCTTGATGCTGGCCACCGGCTCTGCGTCGTGGACCAACGCCCAATCGAGAGATCTCTCGACGGCGGTCATGAACGCATCGCTGCAGGCGACGCTGATGTTGAAGTTCTTGAGGTCCCCGCCCCGCTTCGAATCGATGAACTCCTCGATATCGGGGTGAGTACAGGACAGGACGGCCATCTGAGCACCGCGACGAGCGCCGGCGCTTTCGACGGTCTGGCACATGCGGTCGAACACATACATGTAGCTGACGGGGCCGCTCGACGTGGAGTCGGTGCCCTTGACCCACGCGCCTTTTGGGCGGATGCGGGTGAAGGAGTAGCCGACGCCACCGCCGCGGCGCATCGTTTCGGCGGCCTCCCCCAGCGCATCCATGATGCCGGGAGCGCCGTCGTCGATGCCGCGCATGGAGTCGCCGATCGGCTGCACGAAGCAGTTGATGAGCGTGGCCTTGAGGTCGGTACCCGCGGCGGAGTTGATGCGGCCGCCTGGGATGAATCCGTTCTGCATGGCCCAGACGAACTCGTCTTCGCACTGGCTGCGCTTGGCAGCATGCTCGACTTGAGCCAAGGCCTTCGCGACGCGACGTCGGATCTGTTCGACGGTCGATTCGCCCTGCTTCGAGTACTTTTCGATCAGGACGTCGGCGGAGATGCTTTGAGGCGACAAGGTTGCCGCGATGTCGTTGAGTTTCATTACGTTGATTCCTCTTCAAGCCTGGACTCCGGCCTGCGCACCATGCGCGAGCTCTGGGAGGGAGGTACCAAGCGGGGAAGCGGCAGCGACAGAGATGTGTGTCGACCGCGGAATGGCCAACGACCCGACTGGATGCGCTGGCTTGATCAGAACGCCGAGGCGTTCTGTGGAGAGAGGCTGACTTGATCGACGCCTTGAGGGGCGGTCAGGCAGGTATGTCAGCGACCTGCACAGAGTCCTTTCCAGAGGGCATTCAGATGCGCTCTGGAAAGGACCGAAGTCCTTTCCTTGACGCCCGACGCGCTCGTACTGGCTGCGTCAGGGGTATCAATTGAGATAGCCGAAGAACCGCCCTGCCCCAATCAGGTGACCGATGGTGTGGTCGACGAAATCGGCGGGGACGAAGAACCCAGCTCTGCCGCTCGCGGGAACGACCTCGAAGCCGTGTCCGCGAGACAGGATGTGAAAGGAGACGACCGAGTCGGACATGTTGCCGACGAAGAGCGCGCCGGGTTTGCCGGTGCGGGCTTCGCGCTCTTTGACGAAGAACTCGAGCTGTTCGATCGACTCGATCGGGACGCGGTTGGAAAGGCCGCACGCATCCTTGTTACCGGCGAGCATTGGCTTGTCCTCTGATCACTGTGCAGTTGAACTTTCGCGCAACACCGTCCCGGTCGCGCGTTCCATACAGTGCCAGAGCGGAGATGGACGGCCTGGAAGAAGAAGTGCGGCTCGCCTCGATGCACTCGAGCTGCATCTCAGACCTGGCGCGGGCCAGCTCGTCGATGAGCAGCGCGTCCTCGTGGTCCCATCGCCCGACGATGCCGAACGCGAGCAAGACGAAGATGCCGAGAAGTAGGTTTTTCATCGTTGTCCCTTCAGAAGAGTGATGTCTGACCGGCGCGGAGCGCCTTCTCGGCGGCATGAATGGCGCCGTGAACGAAGCGGTTGCGGTACAGGATCGATAGCGCCTCGCCTGGCTCAGCCAGCAGCTGTCGTTGGTCAAGCAGCGGGAAGTACGGGTACGCGATGACCTGTTCGTTGAGCCACTGGGGGTTGTGGGCCAGTTGCTCGACGACGAAGCCTGGATTAACGCGAACGAGGCGTTGCGCCCAGAGCGGCAGTCGCTCCAACTTGCGTGCGATGTACGGACGCAGCGTGACGCGGATCGCTTCGGCGGCTGCGTCGACGTCCAGTCCGAGCAGCCCTTCGAACGAGGTGTCGTCCATGAGCGATGGGAAGAGCTTCGCGACGAGGACGCAGCGTGAGAAAGAGAACGGGATGTCCTCGGCGTCCTTTGACGACAACCACTGCACCAGGTCGATCACGTCCGCGAGGGGCGTGGCGTCGTACCTGAGCTTGCGCAGCTGCTTGAGCAGCACGAAGTGCAGGTGCAGTCGCGCGGTTTCAGACCAGATTGAAGGATCTGTTCCGTCGTTGGTGAGCGGCTTGAGGTCGTCGTCGGAGTCGGGGACCGGCGTCGAGCACTCGTTGCCGTCGAGGTGGAGATCAGGCGACTGCTGAGATGAGCTGCAGGCAGTCGGCGGCGAGCCAGGTTGGCTGGACTCGGGACGCGTTGCCTGAGGTTCGGTGCCGTCAATGTGCGCTTGGACCGCCTGCCTTGCAGCGCTGCAAAGCTGAAGGGTGTGGACAAGCGAACTGAGGGCGCCCGAAGAGTGGTCGAGCGAATGCTCGACGGAAGCGCAGGCTTCCATGGTGCCTCCGGAGATGAGATCGAGGAGGCACAGGACGACCCAGAGGGGCGCGTGCGCCCCCAAGGGGTTAGAAGTGCGGTGGAACCACCGCGGACATGGGCTGACTTGAACGATCCGTGGATCGCGCTCCTGGTGTGTCAGCTACCAGCGAGCTGGAAGAACGCTTTCAGCGCGTGAGCGCCCCGAAAGAGTTCGTCTGTGCGCAAAGCTAGGTGAGCAGAAAGCGAGTGTCAAGTTTCTGCGCGTAACGGGCGAGCTATGCACGAAAGCGCGCGAAATCGAGGGCCATTAGCGTTCGACGGGACCCGGTCTCGTGGACAGTATGTAAAGCCTCTGCAACAGCTGAAGAGGCGAACATGCCGGACGACACGACGGTTCCCCAGGCGTCGGTAAACGAAAAGATCAGGGAACGGATTGCGGGCAAGCAGGACTACCTGGCGCGTCTGGAGTCGCCGTTCAGGCGAAGAACCGTGACGCTGCAGAACGCGCTGATGAAAAGGATCTACCTGCGGACGTTCGACTCGATGCAGCTGTCGCTGAATGTCATCAGCGTTCTCGGCAGGGCGAACCTGAAGCAGGACGTGGTGACCTTGGTGGAGCAACAGGTCCAGAAGAACGTGGCAGAGATGCGCGAGTTCATCGCGGGCGAGCTGCGCGCGGCAGATGCGCTGCTGCAGTCGAACGGCCTGAGCGAGACGACGCTGGAGTTCCTCGCTCCGATGTCCGTCGAGGCAAGGATCATCTCGCCGATCTCGCGGGAGTACCTCGACGCCATCGAACGAGCAGATGCGTTGCTGGCCGCCATGGAGCTGTTGGTGATCGAAGGTGTCATCCAGTCGCACCGAGCGGAGCAGCAGAAGTCGGAGGTTCGAAACAAGTTCCGGAAGGTCGCGTCGTCGACACGCAAGCGGTCGCTCGGCGTGAAGAAACTGGCAGCCAGCGAGCGCGATCGACTACGCAAGGCAGCAGAAGAGGCGTCGTCACAGCTCGAGAGCCGGCGCGAGGCCAAAGCACCAGCGCAATCCAACGCGGCGACCGAAACCGCAGAGCAGGCTCCTTTGGCAGCGGAGTAGCGCTCAAGCCACTGATCTTCTGGCCAGTGGCACTTCGATAAACCTGACGACAGACTGGAAGGCCGTATCCAACGAGGCTGGACCGGACTGTGGCGAGTAGCAGAGCCGTGACCCGGTTGAGGCGCGAGGTCACCACTCTTGGGGCGCTGGGCCGCGGTTGGCCCCATAGGTAACCAGTCTTGGGATAAATCGGGGTCCGCGCAGCCGCCAGGTCACCTCCTATGGTGCTCACTGGGCCGTTGGCATGCCTGTAGAGCACCAAATCAGGTGACCTTTGCTTGCCAAAGCCGCTTCCAAGGCCCATAGGTGGCGACCTGAGAAGGAGATCGTGAGCAGGCCGCCGCGTGCGGCAGCGCCCTGCCGCGGAGCGCTCCAAACCGTCCTCTCTGAGAGTGAATCGCCCCAAAAGTGGTGACCTATCCGATCCACCAAGAGTGGTGACCTGTGAAGGGTGGCGTCGTGAACGAACGAGCGTTGCCATGGTGACGTTCGAGCAACGACGCCACGCTGGCCAGCTGCCCCAAGAGTGGTGACCTAGAAGCTCCCCCAATGAAGGTGACCTATGAGGAGGGAGCAGCGCCCTGCCCGTTTCGATCCGGGCTCTTGGAGACACTGACCAGGAGCGCTGGTGCGCCACTCCGAGAGCACCAGAGGAGGAGACCTATCGAGCACACCAAGAGTGGTGACCCAAGGAGATCATCGTCGTCGGTGTCGCGCAGAACCCATAACAGGTGACCTAGCCCAAGAGCAGTGACCGTCGAACCATATCCACACCCGATGAGCACCAGCGCAAGAGACGATCGCACCAGGACTCGTGACGTATTGGCCCATGGGTGGTGACCAATCGCACCATATCCACAGACCTTACCGCCTCGAATGCCGCACTGGCATTGGTTCTGCGGAGTCGTAAACGGTAGAAAGAGAAAAGGGAGAACCTAAAGAAACACCCCCCAAAAGGCTGGCGGTGTGAAGAAGGCGATGCAACAAAACGCTCAACGTTGACAGAATCAACCGGGGCACACTATGGTCACTGAAATTGACTGTGCTCAGTGACCTATGACGCGCGCGAAGAAGATTCCGGTACCGGCACTAGCACTCTTCCCAGTCAGTGAAGCGCCGGAACCGTACAAGAAGGCGGTGCCGATCCTACACAGCAAACCGAGGCAGTCATTCAGTTTGCTTCAGCGCAAGAGCGCGAACGCGCTGCTCAAGAACGCACTCGAAACGGAGCCGGAGCAAGACGGGTTCTTCGAGATCGCGATCACGAAACTGATCGACGATATCGACATGAACTCGAACAACCTCGAGCACTTGAAGTCGGCCACCAGAGAGATGATGAACATCGTCTTCGAGTGGGACGTTCTTGCGACGAGAGACAACCGGATCAAGTGGAAGGCGAGCGCGCTGTTCCCCGAGATGGAGCTGACGAAGTCGCACGTGCGCTATCAGATCTCGAACCAGATGCTGCCGCAGCTGAAACGGCCTGAGGTCTACGCGATGATCGACATGGCGATCGTTCGCAAGTTCAAGCGGCCGGCGGCCTTGGCGATCTGGGAGTACGGGGTCAGATTCGAGCAGGTCGGAAAGACGACGCCGATGCTCTGGGAGGAATTCCGCAACATGGTGCTGAGCGATGAAGTCGCTTCGAAGGCCACGTACTCGGAGTACAAGCACTTCAAGCACAAGCAGCTCAAACCGTCGATCGCGGAGATCAACGCGATTTCAGATCACGACTTTCAGCTGTTCGAGATTAAAGAGGGCCGCAACATCCACTCGCTGAAGTTCACTGTCACACGTAAGCGAGCGGCAAGCGAAGGCCTGGACCCCGAAGACCTGCCAACGTTGAGGGACCTGAAGTCGCTGGGCATGAAGCAAGACGAGGCGACCGAGTGCATTAAGCAGTACGGGCGCGACAAAGTGGCTGCCGCGGTGATGGCAACCAAGCGTCGAGCCAACGACAAGAAGGCAGGGCCACTCCAGTCACCGGTATCGTGGTTCAGATGGAGGCTGAGGTCAGGCAGCGATGAGACTGCGGAGCCGCCGCGGGCCGGCGAGAAGCCGGCAAGGCAGAAGGTGGACTTCAGGGAGCGGTTCTTGATGCACCGGCGCAATGAGGCCGAGGAGTACTTCAAGGAACTGTCGCACGAGATCCAGACAGCTCGCATGGAGGACTACGAGAACTGGCAGAAGAACCCAGCTCTGAGCTTGAAGGGAAAAAAGAAATCGATGGTCGCGGCGGAGGCCTTCTTTCGGTGGCTCGCAGAGAAAACCTGGGGCGAGCCGACGCCGGAGCAGATTCTTGAGTTCGCACAAGAAAACCTTGCTGGACCAGTGACGAAGTAGTTGCTGAGAAACGCACAGTCGAAAGAGGCGTGTACCAGGCAGATGAGTGACGAGGCGCTATACGCGGAGGTTGTTGAAGAGCTGCGGATCCATGGGCCGCGTCCGGGACTGTGGGCCAAGGCGTTCGCGGAAGCTGGAGGGGATGAACGTGTGGCGCGGGCGGCGTACCTGAAGTTGCGAGTTCAGCAGTTGGCTGTTGAACAGCGACGTGACGCGGAAGCGCGTGAAGCAGCGGCGATAGCAGAGCGGTTGAAGAGAGAGGAGGAGCCTGGAGGCGCGCCGAACACAACGGAGTACACGTGGATCGCGATCGTCGTGGGCGTGGCTGCGATCACACTCCTGTACTTCGCCAAGTGAAGAGCACTTGGGCGGTACTTCGTAGGAGAGACCATGTGGGAAAGCAAGATCGTTCTCAAGGAAGGCGAAACGCTGCGCCATGAGGCAAGCAGGACGTCAGGCTTCATGGCGGAGACCGACATCGATACCTACTCGATTGTTGGGGCCGACGGCAAAGAGTCGGGTGTGGTTAGCGTAGAGGATCACACGGCGGTAAAGGGGGGGCGGCGAACGATCACGGTCGTTCAGAAAGACAGCTCTGGAAAGGAAGTCGTTCGTACAAGCTTCAATCCGAAAGGGGAGTGATCGCCCTGCCCCATCGGAAATTGAGGCTCGCGCGATACGACATCTAAACGCAAGAGGTCGAGCCCAGGCCCCGGCCTGGCGTAGGCGGCCAAAGAGGCTCGCCGTCATCAGGGACCCGTCGACCGCCTCGCGTCGAGCTTCAAGAGGCCAAGGCGCACCGCGGCTGCGGCCAGATCCGAATCCGATAGAGCTTCTGGCCACGTCGACTTTGCGAGCCAGTCGAAGAACACTGCCCCGTGCTTGCGGTCGGTGAGCACGGAGTACGGTGACACCTTGCTCAGGAGGCGCCCCAACGAGCCGATATCGGAGAGAGAGCCCAGGAAGCGCTGCACTTCCGCCGCCCGGCTCTCTGCAGACATCTCCTCGAACATCCGGCGCGCATCGACGGCCTGGCGACGGGCGTACTCGGCGCGTAGCGCCGCGATCGGGTCGACCGAGGCTGAGGACCTCTGGGTCTTCTTGGGCGCCGGCGCGAGTCTGTCGGAGCCCCGCTTGAGGCATCCACGGAAGTACGCCGCGACCGACTTCAGCTTCTCCCGGGCGCCATCGGCCAAACGCATCTTCGTGGCCGCGATCGCTGCCTCGAGGGCCTCTTCGCTGTGAGCGGCCAAGAACGCGTCGGTGTCTGGCTGCGAGAGCCCGAGGCCCATGAGTCGGGGATGCAGGGGGTTCGCTGTTGGCGGAGGCGAGTTGTCTTGGAGCCCGGCGCCCTCCCCCGTCGCCCCCACCGGCTTGGAGACCCGGAACTGCAACTCAGTGACTTTGCGGCCGTGCTTGTGTTCCAGGAGCGCGATGCGGAATCGGTCCTGGATAGCGTTGACCTCGGCCAACCCTCGCTTGAGGACGTCGCGCTTAAAGTTCTTGTACTCGGTGGCGTCGTAGGCCGGGTTACCAGTGAGCACAGGAACCCACCACTCCCACGCCTTGCGTTGCGTGAGCCCGTTGGGGCTTGTGGCGTACTGAACGCCGAGTTCAGCCAGAACGAGCCCCGCATACGTGCGCGCAGTCGCGTTCAGCTCCAGCGGGAGTTTGGCGTACTGCTCGGGGGCGAGTAGCACACGGCGAAGCGACTTGTCGTAGCGCCACAGAATGGTCGCTCCGTTCGCGTCTGACACGATTGACGCCCACGACAGCAGCGACGTCGCTTGCCAGGCATGCGTGCTGCGCTCGCGGCGGTCCCAATCGACCACCGTGCCGATGAGTTCGGTCAGGCGCTGCTTGAGAAATTGGACGTTCCGACTGGTGTAGCGAAGGTCGCCGAGCAGCTGCTTCAACGGAATGGCAAAGGTGTTCTTGTCGCCCTGCTTCTGGGCGTGCAGCAGCAGGACATTCCAGACTTGGCGGTGCACGTGGGTCAGTCGCCGATTCAACTTCGGTGCCATCGTCACCGTCTCCAACGGCTTGAGGACCAGGGCATCTGGTCGCAGCGCCCTCACCTCCCTGCGTGCTGCCCGTGCCTCGGCAAGGACCGCAGCTTCATCATCGCCGTCGAGTTCGAAGCCCTCCTCCGCGTCAGAGCCGAGCAACTTGGCCACTGTCGCAGGCGTCGCGCCGGCAGCGATCGGAAGCACCGGATCGATCGTCAACCCAAGCCCCAACTGCTGGTCGCCTTGGGGCGGCGTACTGCTAGGGCCGCGATTCACGTCCGTTTCCCTGAAGGCTCATGCCCTTGAGTGTTCTTGAGAGAAGACAAAAGTTGAAAGAGTTGAAAGAGTTGACGGGGCAGTTTCACCTTACCGGTCAGATGCTTGGCGAACTTTGGGTGAGGAGGTTTGATGACTATGGTGAGAGGATTTGGGGGCAAAGGTGAGCGGATATGTGCAACGGACTCTGCTGTGGGTGGGAACTTTTGATGGCTTTGGTGAGAGGACTTGGGGCCTGGACACAAGCTGTCGGCCGCGCAAAGGTGAGGACTTTTGATGGCTCGGACAGGCGTGGTCACAATGGTCGCTGGGCCGGACACGCCCTGCCCTTGGGTGCGGATACGGGCTGCAGGCGCAAAAATGAGAATCGTCGATCCGATTGAGCAGCGGCGACACTTGGTGCGAGCTGATCTTTGGCACCGCAGACCTCGGCCGTCGTGAGAAAGGTGAGAGTTTTTGATGCCGGTTCCGCGGTGGTATGGGTCAGACCGCGCCCCGAAACCGGGCCCGGAACAGTGCTGCCGCTTCTCAAGCGAGCCAAAGGTGAGGAGATTTGATACCGGAGGGCCACCTGACGCCCATTTCGCCTGCTCGAAGGCGTCTTCACGGTGTAGTTTTAGGATGAAGTCATACATTTTTCCCTGTGTACGGCTTAACATCACCGGTGTCAATAGTCCCGCCCGGGGACGAAATTAGGCGCCGATGCCAATTTCTTCTCCGGCTTCCAGGAGAAGTCCGTGACCGAGAACCTTCCCGACATCGAAACCCCTGTGGTGCAGGTGGAAGCGCCCTTTCCTGCGCCAATGCCTCACAAGGGCGGCGTGTCGCTTGGGGACCTGCAGGAGCTCGACGCCCACGTGAGCGGGATGCTGGACAGCATCAAGCGCGTCGTCTTCCGGCCTGATGAGCGCAAGAAGGCGCCGGTGTGCAACGCCTCTCAGCTGGCGTCGCTGTGCGGGCGTTCTGGCAGCGCGATGGGCCGCCTCCTAGATCGTGCTGCTGAGTTCGGATTGAGCGACGGTTACGTGCGCGACGCTGAGGGCAAGAAAACGTCCGCACACCGGGCGTTTCCGCTGGCCGATGCAATGGCGTGGATCCAGCATTCTGGGACCCTGCGGTACAAGCGAACGTCTGGCCAGGATGGCGCAGTTATCTGCGTGGGCTTCTTCAAGGGCGGCGTCGGCAAGACCACGATTGCGGTGTCGCTTGCGCAAGGACTCTCGCTGCGGGGCTATAAGGTGCTCGCCATCGACCTCGACCCGCAAGGTTCGATGACCACCATGCTCGGCAGGAACCCAGGTGCGGTGGAAATCGGAGAGACCATCGTTCCTTTGACGTTGCCGCGGAGTGCGTCGGACCATCGGGACGAACTGGCGCCGTCGATTCGGCCGACCTACTGGCAAGGCGTTGACCTCGTCGCCGGAAGCACCGGTCTCTTCATCTCAGAGTTCTATCTGCCAATGCGCGCCACGTCGAAGGACGAAGCGGGATTCAATTTCCTCGAGGTTCTGCAGCGAGCCCTTGTCGGTGGAGTGCGCGAGAAGTACGACTACATCGTCATCGACACGCCGCCGGCGCTTTCGTACATCACCATGAATGCGTATTGGGCGGCGGATGCGGTGCTGCTGCCTGTGGTGCCAGAAGGTCTGTCGCTGCAATCAAGTGCCCAGTTCTGGAGCATGTTCAACGAGCTGGCCGAAAGTGCGCAAAAGGCGGCCGCGGAGCCCAAGCGCTACGCCTGGCTCGGTGTCGTGCCGTCGCGCGTGGAAGCGCACAAGCCGGGCTCGGTTGAGATGCTGAAATGGCTTCAGATGTGCTACCCGAAGTACTTGATGTCGAGCCACATCCCGATTACCGAGGCGGTCCGGACGGGCAGCACGGAGTTCGCCACGGTGTATGACATCTCGAAGTATGCGGGGTCGGCCAAGACCTACGAGCGGGCGAGGGCGGCCTTCGATGCTTTGACGACCGAAGTTGACCTGCTGACTCGCCGCGAGCACTGGCACGCCAAAGAAGAGTGAGGAGGGGAACCATGTCGCTGAAGAACCACCTAGCGGGCCTCACCGCAGCCATCGCGGACCAAGCCAACGCGGCCGCGGCCGCCCCGCAAGGGCAGGCCGCAAAGCGAGGGAGCGCCGCCCTCTCTGCACCTGGCCAGCTGATGCAGTTCTCCGAGGGTTATCGCCAGCTGAACGAAGAACTCGAGCGGCTTAGGGCAGCGGGCGCGGGCCAGGCTGTGAAGCTGCCGCTAACGCAACTGAAAGCGTCGCCCTATCAAGTTGGAGGCCTGCAGCAGGAGAGGGTGGACCGCTTGGTTGCGGTTCTTCGCCACAACCCGCTCAACACGCCTGTCGTCGTTAGGAGCGTTGGCAAGGACTACGAGCTGCTCGCTGGCCACCATCGCGTAGAAGCCTATCGAGTCCTTGGCCGCACAGAAATCGAGTCGACCGTCGTTTCATTCGGCGACGAGCAGGCGAGGGCGCTGGTCTTCCTCGATAACCTGCACGCACCGTCGATTCCGGACTACCACCGGTACCTAGGGTTCGCAGACCTGCAGAAGGCCACCGGACTGCTGCAGGACGAACTCGCGGACAAGGCCGGCATCTCGCGTGCCACCGTCGGCCGGCTCCTGGCTTTCGGGCGCCTTCCTGAAGCAGTGCACCCGCTGCTCGCAGCCGCGCCCGACTCTCTGACGGCGGCATATGCGAGTGCACTTGCTGCCTACGCGAAGTCTCACGAGCCCAAGGTCATCGAGGCTGTCCGCCTAGTCTGCGAAGGCAAGTTACTGCCCTCTAAAGCAGTCGGTCATGTCGCCGGAACCCTCGAAACCGAAGCTCCCAAGATTTCGAGCGTGATGGCAGGCCGAAAGAAGTTCGCTGACATCAGCGTTCGCAAGGGCGTCGTCCAAGTCCGGCTTTCCGATGCAGAGAGCACCGCCAAGGTCGCCAAGGCAATCGCGAAGGCACTGAAGGAAGTCGCGGGCTCAGAGGAGTAGTTCCTTCCCCTCGATGGGCCGCGCTCAAGTTGAGCGCGGTTTGGAATCAAAGACTTACGCGAAAATGACGGGGTCACGGCTGCTTAGCCGGGGCTCCGATCTGGATCAAGCCGGCACCCATGAGCCGCTCCATGGCGTCGGCGACCGCATCGTCACCGGCGACTGTGTAGGCGCTCGTCGTCCGCACATCGGCGTGGCCCAGCAGCTGCTGGACCAGGTTAAGCGGGACGCCTTCAGTCGCGGCCGTGACGCCGCAAGTGTGTCTGAGCCAGTGCACCGATGCCCGCCGAAGCCGGGCCGCACCCAGGTGGTCTCCCTCCTCAGCCAGCTTGCGCGCGCAGCGCTCGAGGTGGGCGTCGAGAGCTCTAGCGAGACCCGATCTCGACAAGGCCACACGATCCCGGTCCTGAATCCCTGATGTCTTCGCCAGCAGAGGCACATCGGCGCCTCCCGGGTCAACGACGAAGGCTAGGGCGGCCTGTGTGTACAGCGCCTGCAGGGCATCGAGAACGGGGGAGGGCAGAGGCACGAATCGCGTCTTTGCGCCTTTCCCGGTGACCACCAAGCGGTAGCGGCCAGCGCGCGTCGCGTCGAGGGACCTCGTGGTCAGCGACAGCATTTCGGCAAGGCGCAAACCGCAACCGAAACCGAGCCAGAGCACCGCGCGAAGCCGGGCTCCCTGGAAGCCTTCGACGGCGTCGGCTTCATCCAAGACGCGCTGCATTTGCATCCGGGTCAAACTCCGCTCGACGAATTGCGCTCGGGCGTCCTCGTTGACGGCGGGGAGGGCGTCAGGCACCTCCGCCCATGGGTTGGCGACGATGTAGTGCACCCGCGCCAGGAACCCGAAGAGCCCTCGCAGGATGACCAGCGCCTGGCGCCGGCTCCGCTCGCCCAAGGGGCCATCGAACGGCCGCCAGGCTTCCGACCACCTCTCGGTTCTCCGGCTCCCAATCCAGGCAGACTGCGGGAGCCGCCACCCGCCGAGGGCCCACTGGTCCTCGTTGAGCCGGCCAAGAAGCCCGAGCCAGGTCCGGTAGGCAGAGCAGTCTTCGACGCCGAGACCGGACAAAGGCTTCCCGCGCTCAAGGACCGCCCACAGGACCAGGCGCTCGGCCTCCTTGCGGTACGAGCGCCGGGTGTTCGCATTCGTTGCACGGGCGTCAAGCCACGCTCCAACGGCCTCCAGGTCATTCCTGGCGGTGATGAGCGACCTTTCCTGAGTCCGGTACGTTCCGTCGGCGCCGGACAGCTCTGCCGGAACCTGAAATCGCTCGATCGGGGCAACGTCGACCACTTGGCGAGGCGCCAGGGCGCCAAGGACCGCAGGCATTAGTTGGCGCCGGGGAGCCAGGGCGGTGACGGGTAAGGTGCCGAGGGACTCTTCACTCTCCCGGAGCCACCGGACCAGGCGTTCAGCGCCATGGACGCCGAGGCGGGGGACCTTCCGGTACCAGTGGTAGCCCCGGTCCCGGACAAGGCCCATGAGGGCGCCAAGGGTCGCGATGCCAGCGCCTTCCAGGCGCCGCGCGACTTCTTCGCGGAGCCAGGCGTGCACCGAGTCAGACGGAGAGGGGACTGACGCGGCGAGGGGCTCGAGGCCGTGGATGGCCTCCAGGAGCCGGGCCACCAGGCGGGACCGGCGAGCCTGCTGGCGGCCGGCCGGGGTATTGCCGAACTCGGACTTCCAGAGGTCCTGCAGTTCGCGCTCGGAGAGGAACCCGTCGCCGCCATGTCTCTCTGCGAACTCATCAAACGAGGGTAGGGGGGCCGCGGGGATGCGTCTCGGGTCGCGCCGGAACAGCGCGGCCCACGCGGGCTTCCCTGCCTTCAAGGCGGCACCATGGAAGGCGTCCCGGAGCCATCGAACTTGGCGGTCGCCGATGTCGGGATTCAGTGGGCCTTCAATCCAAAGGTAACGGTCCCACAACATGGCTGGGTCGACGCCTTGGACGTATCCACGGAACCAGGCGAAGTGGCTCCGGCCAAGGACGCGGCGCGCCGGGGATTTCACGTGTGCGGAGGAGCTTGATTCCACGAGGAAAAGGGGCACCTATGGGCTAGCCGGGGCGCCAGCGAGCTAACGCGACCGGGAAAAGTTGCTGTAATCATTATTGCAGTAATCATCAGTGCGAGTCGAGGAAGGCCGCGTTCGCGTTGCGCAGAGGCCGAACGACAACCGGGGGCCGACCAGCGGCGTTGTGTGGGCCGGCAATTTGCCTACACTCCGGCGGCGATTTGCCGTTTGGAATCAAAGTCGGAATCGGACAAACATGACGACTACAGCAGGTAAGGCCTCTGCAAAGCGTGCCCACGCCGCCAAGACAGAGCGCGTGGCGTCTGTGCGATTGCCCCCCATGCGAGTCCCCGCGCCGGAGCAACACATCGAGGGCCTGCCACTAACGGTGCTGCTCAGTTTCATGGAGAGCAAGACCACCGCTGTTCACGCGACGAGGCAAGAAGCAGAAGCAGCGGCGGCGCTCTACTTCAGCGGGCATGCGAGAGCCGCCCTGACGGTGCGTTCGACGCTGGCACTCGCTGAGCTAGCCGAGCGGCGCATTTCGGTCGAGCAGCTGTTCGCGGTGGAAGACGCGGGATGGCTTTCGCGCGCGGAGACGGTGCTGCATGTCATTCCCGCTCGAACGCTCACGCACCGGCAGCAAAGGCAAGAGCCGCTTTCCACGGAGGAGAGCGACAGGCTTTTGCGCATTGCTCGTCTATCGGAGCAAGCAGTTGCCACGTTTGGCGATGCGGACCAGGCGAAGGCCTGGCTCCGACGGGCGAACTCGCGCCTCAAGGGCAAGACGCCAATCGAAATGGCGGACACCGAGCACGGCGGTCGCGCGGTCGAAGAACTGCTCGTTCAGATTGCCGAAGGCATGTTCGTGTGACCTCGGATTTCTGATGCTCGACGAGCCGACCAACATGACCAACCGTGATTGCTTGGCGCGTTTCTAACTACGCAACGCTAGACGGCCTCGGCGGTCTGCGCGCTTCGGGCCGTTGGCACACAGCAGGTCAGGCGATTGTGTACTTGGCGCCGAATCCAGCGGCGGCGATGTTGGAAGTGCTGGTGCATCTCCTCGGCGGCGACATCAACAGTATCCCGAGGTCGTACCAGCTGCTCGAGGTCGAGATTCCAGACGACCTGGCCCGGACGGAACGCCTTGAGTCGCAGCTAAGCGGCGATTGGGTGGTGAATGTCCTCACGACGCAGGCGTGGGGCGACGACTGGCTCGCCGAAGGCCGGACGGCGATTGCAATCGTGCCGTCGGTTGTAGCCCCACGGACGACGAACATCCTGCTGAACCCTCGGCATCCGGACGCACGGCAGGTCCGCATCCTCAGCGCCGCCCGATACCCGTGGGATGGCCGGTTGCTGTCGCCGCCGCCGGCCCTACCGCCGCCCGAGCCGCAACCCCCGGGGCCGCCTCAGTCTTCCTGAGCTCGTTCCCGCTCCCGGCGCCACCGGGACCGGACTGCCATCCGCGCTTCAAGGGCGGCGTCGCACAGTTCCAGGTAGTCGGCCATGGCCGGCTTGAGCCGCGAACCGATGTCGCGCAGTGCTGCGGTCTCGCCGGCGCGGGCGTACTGCTCAATGGCGGCCAGGGCAAGCCGACGGCCTTCAACGTCCATCCGGCCGAAGTCGGACAAGTCGAAAGGGAACGCCTCGCCGTTGTACAGGCAGAGCAGGAGCCGGGCCATCGTGCTTCCACCACCGGTGTCCAGTCCGACGCCCTTTGCCCAATTTGCTGCTTCCTCGAACGCGCACTTCATCGCAACCGTCTCTTTCGTGGAGCCGGAAGTCTAGTGGGCGCGCCTAAGCAGGGCACCGAATGCCTGACGATTGGCGGTGGCTGCGAATCCTGAGAAAACAAGGCGCCTTCACGCTTCAGCGGCAACTGAGCCCCTCGCGCAAGCGCTGCCGGCACTCCCATGGCGGCATGGGTGGATCGGAGAAGGCCCACAGGCCGACGCGTTCGGTACGCGCCTTCGTCTCCGCCTCCGAGTAGGCTTCGCGCGCCTCGTGGGTCTGCTCGTGCTCAAACCGCTTGAAGTGCCATGCCAGCCCGGCCTCGATCATCTGCAGCCCGACGTCTTGGCCCTGGACAGTTACCTGGCAGATCTCGCGCGAGCGGCCGTCATCCTTGTAGCAGTGGGCCGTGATTGGGGCAGCGCGCAGCAGTTCGCCAAGGTGCTCTCGCGCTTTTCTTGAGTAGGCCTGACCGCGCTCGGGTGCATCGATTGCGCCGAACCGGACACGAATGACACCTCGGTCGGTGCTACGAAGGTCAAAAGTGTCGCCGTCAAAGAGGCGACCGAGGACTCCGGTGGCAACCCAGGGCTCATAAAGTCTCGCGTCGGCGGCTTGGGCGGTCGCGAAGCAAGGACCGATGCTGACTGCAACGGCTAGGAGGACTGGGGTGCAGAACCAGCGGTTGACCACTTGGCCGATCAGCAGTCGAAGACGTAAGAGGATGAAACTGAAAAAACTCTGCCACTGCGTAACAAGGCAAGAGTTTGCATAGTGACGGCTCCGTGATCGAGATCGGCTCGTAACGGTCAACCAGATGGAGTTGGACATGTCAAAGTCAAGCGGCAAGGGTGGCAGCAGCAGTAAGGGTGGCAGTAACGGTGGCGGTGGCAAGAGCAGTACAGGCAGGCAGGGTGGGGGTACGAACCGCGGAGGCGGCTGGCCCAGCACGACGGGGAATCCGTCGGGGCCGGCAAGAACGAACAACCCGCCAAAAGGCTAGCAGCGAGCGAAAAAAGTGAGGCACGCGACGGCGCTTTGTCACAGAACTACCGTGGGCCTTCGCGTGCCCGCCAGACGGCGACCCAGTTTGCGTACCGCTGTTTCATCCAGTCATCAGGATCGCGCAGTGCCCAATCCTTAGTGTCGGGGTGCTCCGAACGAAGGGCCCGGCAGAGTCGAAGCAGCTTGTCGAAGCGCATAGCCAAGAAATACACAAGCCGCCAGCGTTCGGGGGCAGTGCTGTTCGATGCAGCTTTCTCAGATTCGTTATCCGGATCTCTATCGCCCTCGAGAAAGATCCAGAGACGATCGGGGTCGGGAAACTTGGCGCCGCTACACCACCGCTTTACGGTCGAAACGTCTACGCGGTCTTCGAACTTCTCCAACAGTTTTTCCTGGGTTGGCGCGCCGACCTCCTTCATGAGCCACGCCATGAACTGACGCCCAGGTAGAAGGGGACTCCCGCTGGCATAGCCAAACAGATGTCCACCGAAGGGAGTTCGATCCAACTCGCGCGCCATGAAGCAGTCGGTCCGAGCGGTTAGCGCGAGCTGATGCTCGACGAGCGCACTGAGGCGAGCGAGCATGGTCTCGTTGATCGCCTTGGCGGCCGCGAATCGGTGAAGAGAGTCGTCGAGGAAGTACTGGGAGCAGATCTCGGATTCGCGCAGTGAACTTGCTGCGCGAAGAAAGTCGGCCGATCGCAGCAACCTATATGCAGCGGAGCTCGCCTGTTCAACGTCGACATAGTGATCAGCTTCCAAGAGATTCAAGCGCTGGAATCGATCGGTCGGCTCAAACATGCCTGACCGCAAAGTCTCCCAATGGCCTGCGTCGGCGATCTCTGATGGAACCGCCGGATCCGATGCGACCAGCAACTTGAAGAGCTCGGGAACGCTTTCGGGCGCCATGCCGCTCATCTGAGCTGAGAACCGCTGCTTCATGCGTTCCAACCTGAGCTGCGAAGGAGGGGTGACGCTTTCAAAGCATCGCCAGACCGGAGCAAGCCAGGGCATCTTCGATGCAGCAAGCAGCTTGTGCATCGGTATGTTCCAGTTCGTCTTGAAGTGCGCGCTCGGCGCAAGTAGGAAGACGCTCGTCATGCGCAGCGGCGACGGTCGGCCCGTACTGACGCGGGTTTGGGAGCGCTCAGTTGTCATTCCCAAGTGTCTCGATCGGTCAGTATTCCGATGGCCCGGAGTCTCTGGAGCACGTCGGCGGCGGCGAGGCCGCGCGTGCTGGCGTACCGTCGGGCGAACGCTGCCGGACTCTGGCCGGTCGCAGCAGCGTTACCCGATGCGAGGGCGAGGGCAGCGTCGTCGGATAGGGGATGAACTGTCGCTTGTGAGTCTGGCCTGTCGCCGGCGTCTCGTGCTGTCGGTGGCACAGAAACCTCGCTGTGAGGTGCGCGCTGCGCCACTCGGCGATGCCGCAGCTTTGATATCGGCACGACGAGGTCGGGAAAGAAGAGGCCAATGACCCTGTCGAACTGCGCGGGCACGTTGACGGCTGCATCATTCGCACGAACGCGCTCTGCGATCTGATCGCGCCAAGTCGCAACCCACGCCCTCTGCTTTTCTGACATGGGCGTATCGAACGTCTTCAGTGCGGTCAGATACAGCGGCGCCCACTGCGGGTTGTGCGACTGTGTGATCGCGTTGACGACCTGGAAGACAGAGTCAACGCGGTAGCCAACGGGCCGACCAAGCTTGAAGGAAAGCAGGCGAGGCAGAAGCCCGACATGCCCGTAGATCTCGTTCGAGGATGCGCCGGTGAACCCGCGTCGCTCCAGGTCGCGCAGCGCATCGAGCATGGGGGCCTGCAGGGACGCATCGAAGTTAGCTTCGTAGTAAGCCAACGCGTGCGCCCGCGCCAAATCCACAAGGTCGCCCAACGCCATGCGCTTGAAGCGCAAGACTTCGAATTCGTAGGCGTCCAGGAGCTGCTTGCGCTCAGCTTCCTGGCGCGGGTGGTAGACCCACCGCTTGCCCCGAAGGCCGTCGACGACGATGGTTCGCAGCTCCTCGTGGCTCACTCGGCCGGAGAACATGCGCAGGTCGATCTCGAGGACGGCCGCGCCGAGCGCCTCGTACCGCTCCTCGCGAACGCTGTCGAGAGGATTGGCGACGGTCACCTCGATGTAGATGGTGCCATCGCTGCCATCGGCCACCACGTCCGGCACGGATCTCCCAAGTCGCTGCTCCAGTCGGACATCGGTGAACGTGGCGCGCCAAGCATCGGTCTTCCACTCCCGCAACCAGTGACCTGGTGTACCCGCGCCGCGTTCGACGCGCGCTTCCAGTGCCGGCAGCTGCATCTCTCTGGACTCGGCGAGGATGCGCTTGACCGCGAGATGCAGTGCGCTCTCGTAGTTGGCGCAGGGCTCGCCATCGTCGCTGTCGGGGCCGTCAACGTAGAGCAGCGCCTGGGCGCGTGACTGCTGTTCTGCCTGAGCGTCGAGGGCGTCGTCATCCCAGTGGCGGCACCACTGTCCGTCTTCGAGAAGCAGGCGCAGGCGGACGCGGATGTCATCCGGCGACAGTGATGCGAGCGACGCCATTTCGCCTTCGCTGGCAACGACTTGAATGACGGCACGGTGCTCGACAGGCAGGTCGGCTTGGCGCTCGAGCGATGCGACAACCTGAACTAACACTTCACGTCCGTCATCGAGACGAATCAGGGCGGAGTGGGAGTCGAGCAGTCGAACCGCCTCGGGCAGTAAGCGCAGGGGTGGCGCGGTGGCGGATCCGCTGTAGTGAGCGCCGGACAGGCCAGTGACGAGGGCGTTGCGCGTGCGACCGGGCAGCTGGAAAGTCGCGCCGCTTGGTCCTTCGGCGTCCTTGAGCGCCTGCAGGAGCGCATGACGGGCTGCGAGGACGGCGCAGGCCTCGGTCACGGCGCCGGGGGGGTGTCGGGAGTGAGGACGCTTGCGCCATCTCGGGTTGCGGGAATTCACTGCGGTCAAGGCACTACCGCACGCCGGGCAGACGCAGTCGCAGGCAAGACCGCGATCAACCTCGAGGATGTACTTGGCGGCGCCGGTGGGACGATCGGCTGCCCACGCAATGACGAGCTCATCTAGGCGCGATCGAGCTTCAGATAAGCTGGTGGAGGCTGAACGCACGCCGTCGAACGTGACCTGGCCTTTCATGAGTAGAAGGCTTGAGGCCTAGACAGGCGGTGGCGCGGCAAGGCCACGGAAGTCAACGTGCATGCCGTGACCTCGCCATAAGGGAATCGGAGTATCCGTTGGCGCCGCATGCTCTTGCTGATCGCTGGCAATGCAGATAGAAGCGAAATGGCCTGTTGTGCTCAGGCGCACGCACTCCTGAGCGATGCCTGCCCAGTTCTGAGGAAGCTGAGCATGGCCCTGATAGAAGCCGGAAGACCGGACGACAACCCACTCTGGTCCCTTCGACTCACCAACGAACCAGATTGAAGGATCAATGGCAGGGTCGCTCTGCCAGGACATGATCTGGAAGCCGCGCCCAGTCAAGTGATCGCGCACGACCTGGACGGCCATGTCCTGCAGCTCCCATGGGGTCATAGGGATCATTTCGTCCGTCACGAGCGCGACCGGGTTGATGGCGTTGCCGGTGTGAGCATCCAGCAATCCCCAGCCTGGTCGATCAGCGACCCAGTCCTGCCCCGATCTGCTAGTCGTCATGGGCAACACGCAGGGGTGGCCACGGCACTTCTCGGCGATCCGAAAGAGTCCGTGCTCAGTGCCTGGGGGTTGAACCCTGCCGCTGGCATCTTCGACGCGAACAAAGAAGAGTTGGTTGCCGAGTCGGAAGGACAAATGCTCGAGGAAGGGGGGATAGGGGTGCGCCCGCAACCAGAACCTGATGCCGCCGTCGACCTGGCGATCCAAATGCATCCCCGCAGACTTCCAGCAGGCGAAGAACGCTTTCGACATCTGCTGCATTTCGATCGGGTGCATAAGCATGGCCATCGGGGCTGGGCGGTGTCCGCCGGCGACGCAGCTATGTAGGGAGGCCGCGAGTCCCAAGAAGGGAGGACTGGCGATTACCGCCCGAGCGACCGTTGCTCTCGATAGCAGAAGCTGCAAGAGCAGCGGAAATCTTCTGGCGTGCTTGGATGAACGGAAAGTCCTTCGCTTCCTGCGCGAGGAAACTGTCTAGGTCGATGATGTCGCGGGACAAGCGCTCGACCATCGAGATGAACACCTCTGTCATCTCGGGATCGAATCGAGTTCCCTTGAGGCGGCGCAGCTCTTCGAGGGCATCGCGAACGGACCAAGCCTTCTTGTAAGGGCGCTGATGGCAGAGCACGTCGAACACGTCGGCCAAAGCAACGATGCGTGCAGCCTCAGGAATGCCATGACCGGCGATGCCGTCCGGATAGCCTTGACCATCCCACATCTCATGGTGATGACGGGCGATCTCGACGGCCATGCTGATGTTGGGCAGCCCCGCGGCTCAGTTGGTCGAGCACTTCGCCTTCCCGCCCCGTCAGCGGATCGACGGTGACTCGGTCGGCAAGACGCGAGGCTGCGGCAGAATGCAGATAACGCTCCCCTGCGAGCACTCGCGTCATACAGTCGGCCAGTTCCTGAGATGCGCAATCCTTCAGCAAGTAGCATCGCGCGCCCGCAGAGATCGCCGTGAACACGTCCGCGTCGCCGTCGACGGCTGTCAGTACAACGATGCGCGCGTGAACGTCTTGCACGCGACTTTCTCGGATGGCCTGCAAACCGCTGACGACGGGCATCGACAAATCCATGAAGGTCAGATCCGGCGGGTGCCGAGCCCACGCGTCGATCGCCTGGCCGCCGTCGGCGGCCTCGAAGACCGCTGCGCCCGTGCGACACCGCAGGAGCAGCGCGACGAGGCCTGACCGCACGATGGGGTGGTCGTCGGCCACGAGAAGCTTCAGTGGCTGGCTGGACCTGCTCGCGTGATCGATCTGCCGAGATAACAACATGGCGAAGACGTGTTGATCGCGGTGCGACCTTTAGCGAAATCTAGGCTCGCATCCGAGCCTTGTCGTTCCCGGTCTTGCTGTCCGGAGCCTGGGTTGCTGTTTCGTTGCCTGACTGATACGCCCGTCCCCATTCGAGAGACTGGCTCTGGCCCGGAGCAAGTGGGCAGCAATCGCGAAAACAACTGCGCAACGACAACCACGCGCACAGGCGAGCGATCGGCTACGGTCTGGCAAGCATCACCGCAGGATCGGCATGGACCGTCATATCCCAACCACAGGCGCGGCAAGCACCGAGCATTCTTCGAATGAGAACGAGCGCCATCGCATCGGACGAGAACTGCATGACGCAGTCGCTCAGTGCTTCCTCGGAATCCGCCTGCACGCTGCTGCGGCCTACGAATCGCCCCGTGAAGCGCAAGCGGTTTTCGGTCGAGCAGATCGTTGCGGTATTGAAGCAGGCGGAACTGGGTATGCCGGTAGCCGACGTGATTCGGCAGACCGGTATCTCGGAGCAGACGTTCTTCCGTTGGAAGAAGCAGTACGCCGGGATGCAGTCGGACCAGGTCCGGGAGCTCAAGCAGCTTCAGGACGAGAACGCCCGGCTGAAGCGGGTTGTGGCCGACCTGACGCTCGACAAGGCCATCCTGCAGGACGTCGTCTCAAAAAAATGGTCCGGCCCGCGCTGAGGCACTGCGCCGTGGACTACGCAGTTCGTAGCTACGGTGTCAGTCAGCGCCGGGCCTGCCGGGTGCTTAAGCAAAACCGCAACATCTGCTTCTACCGGTCGGTCCGCAACCCGCGGCTCGAACTGCGCCAGCGGATGCGCGAGATCGCGCAGATCCGGGTTCGTTACGGCTATCGACGCGTCCACATCCTGCTGCGACGAGAAGGCTTCGAGGTCGGCAAGAACCTCGTCTATCGCCTGTACCGAGAAGAACAGCTCCAGCTGCGCAGCAAACGGCCGAAGCGGCGCAAAATGGTCGTGGCGCGGCGTGCCCGTTTCGTGGCCTCTGCGCCAGGCCAAGCCTGGGCGATGGACTTCGTCGCCGATCAGTTGGTCGATGGCCGAAGCCTGCGCGCGCTCACCATCGTCGATGTCTTCAGTCGCGAAGCCATGGCTATCGAGGTGGGTCAACGCTTGCGCGGCGAGCACGTCATCGCGGTGCTCAACCGTCTGGTCGCCAGGCACGGCAAGCCGACGGTCGTGTTTGCTGACAACGGCAGCGAGTTCACCGGTCGACTTATGGATCTCTGGGCGTATCACCACAAGGTCCGGATCGACTTCAGCCGGCCGGAAAGCCGACGGACAACAGCTTCATCGAGACGTTTAACGGGTCGCTACGGGACGAATGCCTGAACGTCCACTGGTTCACGTCGCTTGACGAGGCCAAGGCGATCATCGAGGATTGGCGGACCGACTACAACGAGAGCCGGCCTCACATGGCTCACAACGGTGTGCCGCCGGGCGAATTCGCTCGGCGGCACAAAGACTTGAAAGAATCAACCAACGGCAGGAACGTCGAAAACTAGCGCTCCGTTTGGTACGGCAGCATGGAGCAGATCACGATCCTGATGACTGGCTGAAACAGCGGTACGCAAACTGGGTCGCCGTCTGGCGGGCACGCGAAGGCGAGCAGTGCCAAGAACGGCAGCGCGGCGAATCAGAGCGCCGGCTTCTATGCAGCGACCACGCCGGCAGGCGCGAGCAACCACGCACTGACGATCGGGCTGCGCGCGGCGTTCGACGTCAACTTGCAGTTTTGACGGTCCGGCAAGCCTGGTACGACCCGACCGTCCATCGCTCAGCGGAGCAAGAAGCAGAGGGCGACTCGACATCCTTACCTGCTCGTCTACCGCATTGCGGCGCGTGTCAGCTCGGTCGCGTGCGCCTAGCTCGCAGCCTCGGTGTAGCCTCATCACCAGTTCGAACGATCCCAAATCTGCCAAGGCCACGTGCCACCGGGCGACGCATTCCATGGTCACGGTCGACTGGTGCAAACACCATCGACACATGCTGAAGTCGCGCCCTGATAGGCGGCTGTCTCACTGGAAACGAGCGTGGACCGAGCAGTCGCTTCGGCCAGCAACTGACCGATGATCGCGCCGAGGGCGATGTCGCGGTCCAAAGCAGATTGGCAAAGGTGCGCCTGAGCAGCACGTCAATACCCGTCGTCTCCCGTGTCTTTGGGCGAGCGCTGCGATGTCTCCACCCGAAGCGGTACCGCCCGCTCGTTCACGGAAAGCTGGTCGTTGGGAAGCTGATCACCGTCGACGGCCGGCAGTGGTCGTCAAAGGGCAAGCGCTGCTGCGCAAGTCGATCGCTAGGCCGCCGCCAGAAAGCCGAGGTCGCGCGCGGCAAAACGGCCGAGCGTCGGAAAGATGGTTGCCAGATCGGTGTCGCTGACACCCATCCACTTGCCCAGCGTGGCCCCGTATTGCTCCACGGCAAGCGCCGGCACCTGCAAGGTGCCGTCAATGAAGTCGGGCCCCTGTGGGTCTATCGTTGGCAGCGCACCGTAGACAGTGCCGCCGCGCACTGCGCCGCCGAGCACGAAGTGGTGACCCGCCCAGCCGTGGTCAGTGCCGTCGCCATTGGTCACAAGATGGCGGCCGAACTCGGAACTGGTGGCCAGCACGACGCTGCTGCGCAGCCCGAGCGTGCCGAGTGCCGAGTCAAAGTAGCCAAGCGCCGCATTCAACTCGGTCAACAGGGCGGCGTGTCTCGCGACCTGCCCGCCGTGCGTATCGAATCCGCCGACTTCGACGTAGAACACCTGGCGCCGCACACCCAGCGCACCGCGCGCCCCGATCACGCGCGCCACGGTCTGCAGCTGGTTGGCAAGCGGGCTCTGCCCGCCGCCGGGCGCGGGCCCGACAGCGCTTTCAGGAAGGATGGCGGCGTTCAGGACCGCGGCGCCCTCGCGCAGGGTGTCGTGCACCTGGGCGTAGGCCTGCTCAAGCAGGTTGGTCCGCGCACCTGCACCGGTCAGAACCGCTTCGAGCGGTGATCCATTGGCAAAGAACTGCGACGGCGCGCCGGCTTCACTGACAGTGAAGTAGGACGTCTGTCCACCGACCAGGAACAGTGAATAGCCGCCGGTGGCGCTGATGGTCGTGAAATTGGCGCGTGTGCCATTGGTCGCGGCCAGAATGTCGCCCATGCGACCGCCCCAGCCGTAGGGCGCACTGGTAGCAAGTGACTGCCAGGTATTGGCCTGGTCGCTGTGCGAGCCGATCTGGCTCGGGTAGGCCACGCGGCCCGCGCCAAGGTCACCCTTGGTGGTGGGCGCGGTGAGCGGACCGACACCCGCCACCACGGCGCAGCGGCGGCCGTCATAGGCGGCCTTGATGGCCGTGAGCGCGCTGTTCAGTGCGGCTTCACGTCCGCCTTGGTTGGCGGCGCCCAGCGGCAACAAGCCGGCCCGTGCTTGCGCCAACCCGCCGCGGATCTGCGCATACCGGTTGTACGAGGCGGTGTCGTAGGGGACCACCGTGCCCAGGTGGTCATTGCCGCCCGCCATGTACAACAGCACCAGCGCGCGGTAGTCGGTGGCGCTTTGCGCGGAGGCCGCGGCAATGCCCGCGAGATTGAGCGCAATGGGTGCGGCGGCACCGGCGGCTGACAAGGCCGCGGCGGTGCGCAGGAAATGGCGGCGGGACGCGGACGTCGTCATGCTGGGCTCCTCACTTCTGCACCACGTATTCGGCCGAGGACAGCATCGTGTAGAGCGCCTCGGCCAGCCTGATCTGCGCGTTGCCACGCACGACGCCGCTGGTCTCCGCCGACGCCTGTGTGCGGTTGGCCATGGCGCGCTTGATGTTGTCCTTCAGCGCGGGTGACATCTGTCCTGCCATGAACACGAGATTCAGCCGCTCGACCAACTGGTCAGGTGTAGCGACCAGCGGCAGCCAGCCCGAGTAGTCAAACCGCATGTAAAACGTATTGCGCAGCGCCTCGGAGCAGCAGTCGGTGGTGCCGCCGTTCTGCAGAAGGAGCAGGAGGTAGTTGCTCATGTCCCCAACGGAGGACTGCGTGACGATCTGCATCTCGGGCGCGACCAGCCCGGCCCGCGCCAAGGTGGAATTGGGCGGTGTGTAATGCGGTGCGTAGAAATTGAACACCGACGGCGCCCCCAGCGGCGTCTGCCAAAGCCCCTTGCTCCGGTCGTAAAGCCACAGGCCGATGCCGAAGCTGTTTGGATCAGCGCTGGTGGTCGCATTGAACACTCGCATCACCTGGCCCAGTCGCACTATGGGCTCGCGCACCTTGCCGTAGTGAGGATGCGCGACCCAGGCCGCATTGCGCGCTTCCGGATCGAGCAGGATCGCGCGCACCACGGCCTTCATGTCACCGCGCACGCCCTGGCCGTTGTTGTCGAACGCTGCTGCCACCCGACCGACGTAGGCCGGTGTCGGATTGCTGGTCACCAGCCGCTGGATGAGCTGCCGGCCGATGAACGGCCCGACATTCGGATGGTTGAACAGCCGGTCGAGCAAAATCTTCAGGTTGCCTTCGGGATCAGGTGTGCTCGTGGCGGCGATCGTCACGCCAAGAAACTTCTTGTCTGCCGCGGAGTGGTGGCGCGCGTTGGCGCGCATGGGCCGCGCTTGCGCCTCGGCTGCCTGGCGGTCCTGGCAAAAGCAATAGAAGTTGTTCCAGTCCGTGTCGGTGGCGCCCTCAGGTGCCCAGCCAGTCAGAACGCGCGACACGCCGACGATGTCGTCGGTGCTATAGGTCGGGATGGGGCGGCCGGCCGAGTCGAGCTTGCGCGTGCCGTCGGGGTTGAGCTCCCACAGCCCGATCGTGAACAGCTGCATCAACTCACGCGCGTAGTTCTGGTCAGGACGCGCACCGGTCAGCGGATTGTCCTTGCGGTTGTAGATATGCGACAGATAGTTGCCCATCGCAGTGTTGAGTGTGATGCGCTCGATCAGCTCGCGAAAGTTGCCAAAGGCGCCGGTGTTGAGAACGTCGGCATACGAAGCCAGCCCGCGGCCCCAGTAATAGACGGACCCATCGCGCACGCTCACCACGTGAATCTGCGACAGCGCAAACATGACGCGCTGGCGCAGCTGGTCACGGCCGGGAATTAGGCCCCGCCACATGGAGTCGTTGGTGTAGTAGGCGCGCAGGTCGACGCTGTTGCCGGCAGCCGCGTTTACTGCGGCCAGGTGCGAGTGCTGCACGGGGAGCGCGAACTGCTCGTCCAGCCAGGCCGAGTAGCCGATCTGCATCAGCCGGTCGATGTCGGCCCCGGTGGCGCCGAAGCTGGCCTGATTGAGAAAGCGCACAGCATCCGCCTGCGTTGCAGGGCGCACCGGGATTGCAACCGGCGGCGGCGGAGGCGGCAAGCTGACCGGCGGCATCGCTGCGGGTGGCGCGGCCGGCGGCGCTGCGGGCGGTGACGCCGGTGGCGAGGCAGGTGGCGGTGTCAAGGGCGGCACCGATGGCGTCGCTGGTGACGCGCTCGCTCCTCCTGGCCCCGCTGCCGTCGCTGACTCAGTGTCGGACGAACAGCCGGCCAGCACACCCAGAGACAAGGCGGTTGCAGCAGCGAATCGCAGCAAGAGCAAAGGATGCATGACAGGCTCCAACGGGCTTGCATCGGCCGCATGGAGCGCGGCACAGCAGGACTGTCGCGCCAAGCACGGGCGGTGTGTTGTTCAGGTGAACCATGTCAGACGTCAGGACTAGCGGACCGTTTGGCGCCAATGGCGAAAGTGGCTTCCGACACTGCGGCATCACGCGACGTGCCTGCGCCGGGCGCGTGCCTAGCACGCTGGCAGCGGCCCGAAGCCGCACTGAAGCGCACCGCGCTGCCGGTCGCATGGCGCAGGACTGTCATCCGTATGACTGGTGCTGCCGTCGCAACATGCTTAGCCTAGGTCGCTCAATTAACCGACCGGCGAGCAAGTCTCGATGCAGCGACGCGACATTGACAGGCGACTGACGCAGCTTGATGCATTGCCGACGGTGCGGCCGCGCGCGGCATTGATTGAAGGCCGCCGTCTGGAAAGGCTGGCGCGCGCACTGCGCTACCGAACCGGCGAGTCGGCTGCCCGCCTGGTCCAGGCGGAAGGCCTGCATCTGGCCGGGCGTCACAGCGACGCGCTTGCGCTGCTGCACGACACGCTGCCGGCGCTGCGACGGCTGCGTGACGGCCGCCGCCTGGCGCGCGCCTACAGCGTCCTCGGCTGCGCGTTGCAGGCGCTCGGCGATGCCGATGGCTCGCTGCAGGCGTTTTTGACCCAGCTGCAGGCGTCGTCCCGGCGCGATGACGCCTGGGAGCAAGTGCTGGCCGCCACCAATCTGAGCGGCGCCTATCTGGCGCGCGGCAACGTCTCCGCAGCAGAAGAGGTCTGCCAACAGGTACTGGGGCGCGTGCACGAGGCACCGGATCTCGCCGCCTCCGTGCACAACAACCTGGGCGTCGCGCTGGGGCGGCAAGGCAGCTACGACGGGGCGATCCAGCATTACCGCATCGCCCTGCAGACGCACGAGTTGCAGGGCAACCTCGTCTATGCGCTGCTCACGGCAACCAACCTTGCGCGTTGTTTGGTGCTGCTCGACCGACTGGACGACGCCGAAGCAGAACTGGACCGTGTGCAGCGGCAGGCGCGCGCAGCCAATGCCAATCTCGCACTGCTGAACGGATGGCTGGTGCGCGCTGCGTTGCTTGAGAGAAGAAAGGACAGCACGGGTGCTGTGCGCGCCCTGCAGAAGATGCTGTCGCTGGCGCAAGCCGAGGGCAACCAGCAGTACGCGCTGCAGGCCCACCGGGCACTGGCTGATTTGTTTGAGCGATTGCGGCAATGGCAGCGCGCTCTCAAGCACCTGCGCGCCATTGACAGCGCCGCGCTCGAGCAACATGCCAAGCCCGCGGCTGCCTGGGTTGCCGTGTCGCGCGCCAGTCAGGAAGCGGCGACGCTGCGACGTCGCCTGGAGACTGTGCAGCAACGGTTGAATGCCTTGGGCGATAGCGTGCGCAGCGACGCGGGCGGACCAGCGCCGGACCAGCCCCGCGGCCGTGCAATGGCACCACTGCCTCAGCTGAGCAGCCGCGAGCGCGAGGTGCTCGAGGGGCTGTTCAAAGGCCATGACAACGTGCGCATCGGCGCCGACCTCGGGCTGTCACGCCACACCGTGCGCCACTATGTCTCCGGCCTGATTGCCAAGTTCGGTGCGCGCAACCGCACCGAGGTCGTAGCCCAGGCGAGCGCGCTGAATCAGCCGATTAACACGACCGGGCGTTGAGCGGGTTTGCAGAGCAGGGTTGTCGGCACTGTCCGCGTAAATGCGCCTATGCGGAGCACGAAGGCAGTATTTGCGCGGGCCACGTTGCTGAGCGGGTCGAATCAGGCACTGGACCGACAGTGGGCGCTGGAGGCTGGCTTTGATCAGTTCGTGCTCAAGCTAGCCACCCGAGAACGCATCATCGCCGTGCTCAATGCGGCTTGCGCAGCCAGCGGCGCCATGAGCGGCTGATGGCTAGTAGGACGACTGACGAGCGCAGGGCCCGGCGATGCCGGTCGTCGATGACACCGCTGTTCAAGAAACTCAGCACTAGCAGCGCTCGGCGTCATCGGAGTTGTACGTACCGCTACGGGCACGCTGAGTTTTGCTTTGGCTTTTGTGACCACGCTCGTGGAGGCTGTCCGCTCCTTTACCGCACGCCAGTTGCATGACCGAATCAGAGCCAAAGCCACCTTTTGCGCATCTCGCGGCAGCACGCGCTTCAGCTTTTTTGTCGCCCAAGGACACGCTGATTTATTCACCGCAGTAGCGCTCAACGCGCCACGCATCGTAGAAAATCGCGCCATCGCTTTTGCGCCTGAGAGGTGATCGTGCAACAGAGCTTTTCGTCGCTGGAGTTTGCCTCGAAGAAGAAGCTCACGCGGCGCGAGCGGTTGCTGCGCGAGATCGATGCCATCGCCCCGTGGGCCGATCTGATGGCCCGCATCGAGCCGCACTATCCGAAGGGCGAAGGCCGCGGCCGCCCACCGATCGGGCTTGCTCGCATGTTGCGGGTGTACGTCGTGCAGCAGTGCCTGGGCCTGTCCGACGAAGGCATCGAAGACGCCGTCTACGACAGCCAGGCCATCCGCGATTTCATCGGCATCGACCTGGCGCGTGAGAACGCCCCGGATGCCACTACGCTCCTCAAGTTCCGCCGGCTGCTGGAAACCCACGGTCTGACCCGCGAAGTCTTCGACGCCATCAACGCCCATCTGGCCGCCAAGGGGCTGATGCTGCGGCAGGGCAGCGTGGTCGACGCCACCACATCAGCGCACCGAGCTCGACCAAGAACGACAGCGGTCAGCGCGACCCCGAGATGCATCAGACCAAGAACGGCAACCAGTAGCACTTCGGGATGAAAGCGCACATCGGCGCTGACCTCAGTTCTGGGTTGGTGCACACGGTGATCGGCACTGCGGCCAACGTCAACGACGTGACCGTCGGCAATGCGCTGCTGCACGGGCAGGAGACCGACGTCTTCGCCGACGCCGGCTACCAGGGCGCCGACAAGCGCGACGGCGCCACGGCGGCCCGCTGGCTGCGGGGGTGCGGGGGGCGCGCAGCCCCCGCAAGTCTGAGGTGGCTGCTCTCGTGGAACCAGGATCTGTTCGTCGTGCGTAGCGCGTTGGGCTTGCGATCACAGCTTGAACTTGAACGGGGTCAGGAAGCCCAGGCTCGAATGCGGTCGGTCCAAGTTGTAGTGGCGGCGGCAAGCCTCGATGATCGCCACTGTGAACAGCACGGCCGGAATCTCCCTTATGTCTTCCAACAGCGCTCCGCCGACATGCGTTGCGAATCTGCAGGCCTTTTCATCAGCGAGTACGTGATGGACCTGGCGCCACACGCCAGATCACCGCACCGCTATCCCGAGCCGCGAGCAGGTATAGCGTGCCGTCAGGCGCTTCCACCACGCCGCTCAAACGCCCACCCGCATCGCCAAACACAGTACTCGTGGCGATCACTTGTCCAGCGGGTGTCATCTGCAGCGCCTCCGCCGGCCGATCTTCCGCGAAGGTCACGATCAGTGCGCCGTCGAGGTCGCGCCAGTGGTTGCCGCGCGCGAAACCCGAGCCCGACAGCCCCTGCGGCTGCCCAGTGCTCCACACGGGTCGAAGCGCGTTCGGATGGCGCGACAGATCGGTCATAGGTGCGCCGCCGTCCCGGTCACCGCAATAGCCGTCGCCTTGTTTGCAACTGGGGTCCCAGCCACCGTTGCCGCCAGCGGCGATAGGCGTCACTTCATCCCCTCCACGCAAGCCGCCCGCCTCGGCCACGAAGGCCTGCTGAGTCGAGGGATGGAACGCCAGACCGCGCGGATCGCGCAAACCGTAGGAGAACACGCGAGCGTCAAATCCTGGTTGCACCGGCCTGCCCGGCGGCGCGCCGCTGCGGTCGATGCGCAAGACCTTGCCGGCCAGATCGGTGCGGCTCTGTGGTGCCCGGCCACGCCCGCCGTCGGCCGTGGCGACGTAGATCAGGCCGTCTGGTCCGACGCGCACGCGTCCGACACCTGCCGGACGCGCCGCAGGCCCGCTCGCCTGTGGCGGCTCGGATCGCTCGATGCCGGTCAGCAGATCGACTCGCTCCGTGGTCGCGGCCAGGTCGGCGCTCAAGGTCAGGCGCACAACCCGTGCCTCGCGACGCGCTTGGCTCCCCGTGACCATGAGGACGTAGGCCAAGCGATTGCGGGCGAACTCCCGATCGAGCGCCACGCTCTGCATGCCTTGGCCGGCGCCGAGAACAAGATCCGCCGGCGAAAATACCCGCGTGCGCCGCCCATCCTTGCGTTGTACCGATAGCCCGCGATCGCGCTCGACGATGAACAAGGTGCCATCGGCGGCGACCGCCGCGTCTGTCGGGTGGAGTAGGTCGCGAGCGACGACCGTTCGGACAATTGCAGTCGGCGGTGTGCGACGCTGCGCCGGCTGGCCTATGGCCGGTGGTGCCCCCGGTGGACCGACGATGGGAGGTGGGGGTGGACCGATGGGCGTCGAGAGCGGCGGCGGAGCCTGACTCGCCGCGGGCGGTTCGAGCGAGGGCGGACTCTGCGCAGCCAGTGCGGCGTTCACCAGCGCGATACGCGCGGAGAAGGCGGCTGCCTCGTCCTTGCTGGGCGTCTCTGAAGGCGCATCGCTGCCGCCACAGGCCGCCAGTGCCGCGCCCGCCGACAAGCCGAACAACAGGCGCCGGCGCCAAGGCATGCGCATCGATACAACGGAAAAAGTGGTCCGAGTCTGGCGATCTGATGTCAAGGCCATCGCAGCTACCAGTCGTGAAGCGTGGGATTGGTGTAGCCGTAAGTATTGGGGACGTCGATGTTCGTGTACGAGAACGACAGGCTCACATCGAGCGCCGTGACCTGGTGCCACCAGCCCAGCGGCAGGAACACGGTGTCGCCGGCTTCGGCCACCACCTCTAGTACCTTGACGTCCTTGAACGCCGGGTAGCGCACCAGATCGGGGGCATCAAGGTCGATCGGGCTATAGACGTCGACGTAGTTGTACAGCTTTGGGGTATCCAGCGGCGAGATGAAGCGCCAGCGCTTGCGCCCGACGATCTGCGTGTGCAGCAGCATGATCGTGTCGTGGTGCAGCGGCGTCGTCGTGCCGGCGGGGCCTAACCAGAACGAGGCGCAGCGCGCAAGATCGGCACGATTGCAGAAGTCAGGCAGGCTGCCGATATCTTCAAGCAAGGGTGCGAACGCGGGCGTGCGAAGTAGTTCGTTGTTCGCGGTCAGGTAGTAGTCGTTGGTCGCACCACCAGTAAGCACCTTGTCAACGAAGGCATCTAGCCGCATCCGGCGCTTGTGCGCGGCTTTGTTCTGCTCGAACTTCGGATTTGTATTGCGCTCGGCCTGGATCTCGATCTCGAAACGGCCGAAGCGCGCCCGCAGATCCTGCGGGCTCCAGCGCGTGCTTGCGGGCCAGTCGTCGGCCACGTCGGTGAACACGGCGGGGCGGCAGCCCACCACGTAGCGCTCGATGAACTCGGCGCGCGACGGCGCTGGACGCCGCTCTACCTGCGCGTAGGCCGGGTCGAGCTCCCACACGCGCTGCAGGTTGGCCATCACGGACTCCTGCTTGCGCTGGATCTGTTGCCACTTCTGTGCGGCGATGAACGCCGGCTCCTGCGGCATGCCGCGCAGCAGTTCGGCGCAGGCGACTGCATCAAGCCCCTGGCCGGTCATGGTGGCCTGCATGGACTCCGGCGTGCAGCCGCGCAGCAGGTTCTCGGCCACCCAGCTACGCCAGCCGGCGTCGGGCAGCCTGGGCAGAGGTGGCGGCGCCGGCAGCCGAATCGACCCCAGCAGCGGTCTCGCGCTCGAATTCGCGGCGACAGACAGCGCGCCGGGCGCAGTGCCCGCGGCGGCTGCGGTCGGTTCGGCACGCAACGCGGGCACCGAATGCGATAGGCGTCGGCGATGCTGCTTCATGCCTGCTCCATGAGACGCGTCGCGATCAACGAACTCGCAGAAATGTCCGCAGCGCCCCACCAGACCGTTGGGACCTCAGCACAATCCGCTCCGCGTCAACGGACAGGATGTCATCGACGTCGGTGCGCGAAGCTTCGGGCAGCGCGATCGAACTTACGTCGTAGTGCCAAACAAGCTTTTGCCCGTCGATGCGCACCGTGCCGCCGTACGTCCAGTACGGCCTGCCGTCAACGGTGGCCGATCCGCTGAACCGCATTGTCTGCGCGATCGACACGACGATGGTCACCTCGCCGGCGGTCGGATGTGGCGCGGACGAGGTCCAGCGGCCGACAAACGCGATGGGCGGTGGCGACAGCAGCTCAGAAGGAAAGACTGATGCCGACGTCGCAAGCAGGCAGCAGAAGAGCATAAGTGTCTTCAAGCGCACACGATAGTTATGCCGAACGATCATCTCTTCACACCTTTTCCTTGCAATCAAAACCACCGCCTGAGTGGAGGCATCCTGGAGCCCTCCGATCGAGATCGCATAACGAAATCAGCTGCGCCAATAATGCGTCGACTCAGTCGACACTAAGGAAGGCAACGCTAATCTGCGAAGACGTAGTCGTGGGAAACCTCGCGGCATCTGTCTGGGAACAACTCAACAAGCTGTTCAAGCTCAGGTCTCGGCATCGTCAAAAAGAAAAGAGGATCGTCATCCCTAAATCAGTGCTCCGATGTATCCGGGTCGATCCATCCGGCTTCATTCGGATTCGGAGTGGTGTTCCATCTGATAGTGCGCCTTAGATCCCGCGCCCGCCACCGGTCTTGTCCCTCACGATTTCCCGATTCCCAACGCCTTTGGCGTCGAACTCGCGGAAGAGCTCTTTTGCTCGGTCACGGCCTCTTGACCCACGAATGACGCATCGGTCGCGGCTAAAGGCTCTCGCAAAAACGATCGATCAAGACCTCGAGAAGCCTGCCTTCTTCCGTGGGCTCGTACGACTCGTCAAATCCCACCTTGGCCAATTGCACGGTGAAGGCGTCGCGGAACTCCTCCGCTGTCGCAGCGGAAATCTCAAGTGTTCCTGCGGAATCCGTTCGCCACCGGACTCCTCTGAGGAATTCAAGCAAGGCGGGCGAAAGCAGCTCCGCCGTATTGAGGTAGTCAAACTCTCGCTTCGTGAGGCCGACGCAACGAAGTTTTGTATTCATGGCCGACGAGCTCCCTCACGAGAGAGAGGGTTCGTCGAGATGATCTTTCCGGTCTCTGGATTGATCACGACTCGAGCGGCCTCTCCCGTATAAACCTTAAACGGGCGTCCGAGATCGTCGACGCCTTCCTTGATCTTGGTCGGATTCTTGATGGCGTCGAGAATCGCATCGGGCTTCGTTCCTGCTCGCTTCGCTCCGTCGCCTATGGCTCGATCAACGCCGTGTTTCGTGAGGCCGACAACCGCGGTTCCGTCTTTGGCGACGATGCCTGCGGCCCTAGTCGCAGCAGCGCTGGCCGCAGCGGCCTCAGCCGCCTTCGCAACACTCCCCGCCGCCTCTGCCCCGCGAACCAAGTTATACGACATCTCGGCGCCACGCTCCGAGTACTTGAGCGCCTGCAGTGCGAAGCGGCCACCGGGGATTGGGCTGAAGACGCCAAGGACGCTCGCGCCGACATCGGTCAGCGCGCCCGTCACGCCCACGCCGGTGTACATGGCCACCCCCAGCTTGCCGAGGTCGTACGCCAGGAACGCGATGTCGATCGGCGTGTTGCCGTCCGGGTCGACGTAGCGATACGGGCTGTTGGCCGCGTACGAATATCGGTTGAAGCTGTGCAAGTTGTCCGCATCAACCTCGCGCGGGTCAACTCCAGTGAAGCGGCCGACCATCGGCCAGTAGTACCGCCCGCCCATGTACGACAGGCCGCTGAAGCTGTTGAACTGCTTGCCAGCGTAGAAGATGCTGTTGATGTCGTTGGCGTACTGGTTGTTGATCAGTTGATCGCCATAGGGCCGGTAGGCCTCTTTCCACAAAACCGTGCCGCCAGCCCAGGTCGCCACTTGCGGCGAGCCGAGCATGTCGGGTAGGACGAAGAACAGGGTCGTGGGCTGGGTGCCTGCAGCGTCCCAGTAGGTCGACAGCTCGGCCGCCCGCTTGCCGGCGAAATGGATGTGCTCCTTTACCTGGTTCAATCCCCACCAATACTGGGTCCACTCGGCCAGCAACAGACCCCCATTGACCGAGCGGAACTCGTAGGTAGACACTCCGTTCTGGTGGGCATACGCACGCGAATTGGTGCCATCGTAGTAGTAGTAGTCGTACCGCCCGGTGCCCAGGTCGATCTCGCGCAGATTGCTGGCGTGGTCATAGCGGTGCGCGTTGACCCGGTTGTTGATCGTGTTGGCATTACCATACGTGTCGTAGCCCAACTTCAGGTTGATTCGGCCCCACACACCGGTCAGGCGATGGGTGCCATCATAGGAATACGACTGGGTCGACGCGCCGAGGTGATAGGTCTCGAGGTTGCCGGTGCCCGAGTAGGACAGTGTGCCGGTGCCCCATGGGCCATCTGCGCCGGTGAGTCTGTTGATGTCGTCGTAGCGGAAGGTTCGGTTGAACTGGCCGTCCATCGCGTCCGTGATGCCGGTCAAGTTGCCGGCGAAGTCCCAGGACAGGTCGCCTTTCGACTGCACGACGCCGCCGACGGAGATCGTGAGGCTGCTCGGCCACGTGCGCGCGTTCATGCCGTAGGCCACGCGGCTGTCGGCTAGGTACGCGATGTCGTAGAGTTGCCCGGTCGGCCAATAGCTGCCGGAAAGAAGTTCGCTGCAGCAGGGCGATCCGATTATGGCCTTGCGCTGGCGGCCCAGCACATCGGGTTGCAGCTGAATGATGGTGCCACGCACCGGATAGGTAATCGACTCCAGGTGGTCCTTGGCGTTGTAACCGTAGCCCGCCGTCATCACGACGCCAAAAGTCGACAGCGACTCCACGGTCAAGTTGTCGTTGTCATCGTAGTCGAGGGTGCGTACCACGCCCCACTGGCCGCCTGAGGTGATGGTGCGCAACCTGTCGGTTTCCGAGTAGGTGTTGACGACCTGCCACGGGTCGTCATTGGGATAGGTGACCCGGAACACCCGGTTACGCAGGTCGTACTCGATAGTCGTGTTCATCGAACCCCCGACCGAGCGCGTCGTCATGTTGCCAGCATCGTCGCGTCCGTAAAGCGTGATGCCGGTTTCCGGATGGGTCGCTGTCTGCAGGTAGTAGCCCTTGTTCGTGTAGTAGGTGTAAGAGCGAACGACTTGCGGGCTACCTTGCCGGATCTCGGTCACGAGGTCGCGCCCGTTGCGTTGAATCACCATACTTGCCGCGGCGACCGGCGCGCTGACGCTCATCACGAACGCCCTGTCCGGGTCGCCGTAGGCGCGATAGCCGAAGGTGGTGGTCTTGAGCCGCTCGTCGCGCACCGACATCGTGGCCGAGCCGTACGTGTGCAGCTTGGTCGAGTTGTCGGCGTTGGTGACGGTGGTGACGCGATCGAGGATGTCGTACGCGTAGTTCGTGCCGGTGGCGTATCCGGGCACCGACTCGAAGGTCTTGCGGCCCAGCGCGTCGTAGCGGAACGTGGTCGCAATGCCACCGATGGTGACGCTGGTCGGCCGTCCGTAGCCATCGAACACGGTGTCCTTGATCAAATCCGATCGCGTGGCTCGCTGGCTTGCTGCCTGGTAACTGATGGTCGTTAGCGCACCGCGCGGCGGGTTGATCTGCCTGACGCGATTCAGGTTGTCGTAAAGATAGGAGGTGGTCTTGAGTCGACCGTTTCGCTCGCTCGCGACGGTGCCGGAGTCGTTGACCGTGCGAACGATGGTGACGTTCTCCGGTTGCTCCTCGAGGCGAGCGACGCCGCGCCAGTAGTTGCTGAAGGTGGTGGTCAGGCCGCGCGGCCGGATGAGGCGAAACAGATTGCCGTTGGAGTAGTGCTCGTAGTTCGTTGTGATGAAGTCCCGGGTTTCGGAAGCGATGCGCCCCTTCAGATCCCACGTGCGTGTCACCGCGCCGACGTTGACCGTGACCTCGTCATCGACTTGCTTGACGATCCAGAGGCTCGGGTCGATGTAGTAGCTCAGATTCGTGGTGCGGTTGCCGCCGTTCGGGCCTGACTCCGTCACCGACTGCGGATTGCCGAATCCGTCGAAGCTCGCGTAGGTTGTCTGGTAGGTCTGGCTATTGCGCACGATCGTGCGGCTGGTCATGACGGGCGCACGGTAGTTGGGGTCGCCGTAGCGCGAGAACATGCCGTTGCGCTTGTTCTGCTCCGGCGACAGAACCTGAAAGGACCAGTCGTAGGTTTCGGTCTGGAGGCTGCCGACGATTTTCTGCAGCAGCAGGCCGTTCTTCCAGACATCGGCCACGCCGCCGGGACCCAGCAAGTTGGGTCCTTTGTGCCGGTAGATGATCTGGCCAATACTGCCCGGCAGGGTCACGGTGGTTTGATCGGGTGTCGTCGCGTTGCCTGGGGCGTAGGCGAACGACCAATTGCCGTCGATGGTCGCCTTAGTTGCAACCGTGACTGACCGGATGCTCGGGTTGACGGTCGGATCGAAGACGACGAACCCGTAGCCATACGTGCTGCTGCCACCCTGGGGAAAGGTGACGCGCTGCAACTGGTAGTTGTTGGCGTTGTTGTTGCCGACAAAGCCGTTGTAGGCGAACTGCCAGGTGGTGCCAGCGTCGTCCGGGCGGACGACGCGCGTCAGTCGGTAGACATTTGACGCGAATCCGCCGATGGGCAGGTAGTCATAGGTCCAGATTTGCCCGTTGGCGGAGATTGTCCGCACACGTCGGCTGAGCAGTCCCGAGTCATCGTAGGTGAACGTCACGCTGCGGCCGTCGCTTGTGGTGACGCCCGTGATCTCGGCGAACGCGCCGGGCCCGTACGAGATCGCAATCCAGTTGTCGTTTCGGTCCCAGATCCGGGTCGCGTACCAAGCGTTTACTACAAAGGGCGTGCCGACCTCCTGGAACGCGCGGGTCATCTCGTAGCGCATGCCATCCGGCGAGTACACCATCAAGCCGGTGCCGTTGATGCATTCGGCCTTCCATCGCTGTGCGGTGATCATCAAGGGCGCGCCCGTGCCGGGCGTTGGGAAGGCGAACACCTGCCGGGTGCCGTCGGGCAACTCAAGGACGGGGTTGTCGGCAATCTGAGGGGTCGGCAGAGCCGCATCGCTGTTCTGGCAGACCGCCAAGTTGGCTCGCTTAAGGACTCGGCCGAAGTGAATGTTCCAGCCGAGCCCGGCCATCGTGGCGGTGCCCGCCGCGGCCGGATTCACAGGGTCGACGTTGTTGCTGTTGTACGAGCGGACGATCTTCAGATCGAGGCCGCCATCGCCAGGAATGAACAGATCGGTCGAGTGCAGTTGCAGCGAGCCCGTGAACGGGTCAATGTGTTCCGTCCAGTGCTGATTGACGTAGTCCCGATGTGGGTGAAGGCCTGGCTCCTTGTAGAAGTCAGGCAGCGGCTCCTGAGCGACTACCGGTGTCGGTTGCAGCGCCACGCTCATGCAAATGAGCGCCAAGTACAAGAGACGGCTCAAGGTCGGTCTGTGCATGATCACTCCCCGTAGGAACTGAAGCTGCTGCATGAGTCGAACTGTCGGCGGCGGCCTGCCGCTGGGCGCTTGACCTTTACGGCAGAGCAAAGGACCAAGCGCTGATCACAGTAGCGGCGAAGCGGCTTGATGCGCATTCGCTCGTTCACGCCTGTGCGCCGAAGCATGGCGAGGTTTGTCAGCCCCACCGACGTGTGACGCTAAAGCGTGAATCGGGAAACCTCTAGTCAGACGCTCGCTGAACGCTCCCAAGGATGCCGAGTTGCCCAGACGAAGCCTCAGAATCTAGTCGTGGTCGCGCCCGTCGCCTCCACCTACAGACAGAGCGCGAGCTCGAGTGCTGGTGCTCTTGGTCCGACGATGCACCATCCGCTTTCCTCGTGGGTAAGACGGCGCGGAAGTTGCCTTGACTATCGGCCCAGCAATCGAGCGCGCGGAGTCCTCGCATCCACGCGTGCGTTGGTGGCGCCGCGTTCGGAGGTCAATGAGGTCGTCCCATTAGACGTGTGGGCGTGCTACGCAGACAATCTCAATGTGCGACGGATGGCAGCGCCGAAGTACGGCCCGACTGACCTGCTCCCTTCCGCGCACCGAAGGCGGCTTGCGTGCTGGATGCCGTCAACGACTGGCTGGCTGTGCAGGCTTGGCTATCCCCTCCCACGAAGTCGCAGCGCCTGCACCTGTGGTTGATCACATTGCTTGATCGGTAGATGATGCCTTTGGCGGCGAGCCCGCCAGCAACGCCGTCAGTCATGTCGAACCGTGATCTGAGCGCGCCATGCGCGGCCCGACTCGCGAGCGCTGCCAGCCAGCCTTGCGTGAGACGACGACAGTCGCAGTGCACAAGGCCACGCTTGCACCTGGCGCCCGAGCCCGGTGACGGGGCGCGGGCGACTTTGCTTCGGATGTGCCAGCCAGATGAGTCACGCGCCGGTGCGGGCGCGGAAGGCGTTTCGACTGCCCCGAAAACCGCGAAGCATCCGAAGGCATCGTTCGCGACATCGCCTCGAATAATCGAGTTTGTCGAGCGCTTAGCGTAGTGGCACGGTCGGCGCCTCAACCTGTGCGCAAGCAGGGCGTTATCGCGTCTTGCCCCCATGGGCGACCAACGCCAGCACCTGTTGCAGGTCGACCGGCTTGGTCAGGTGGTGGTCGAAGCCGGCGGCAGCAGTGCGCTGTCGATCGTCGCTGCTTCCCCACCCGGTGATCGCGACCAAGGTCATTGTGTCGGCCCACGGCATGGCGCGCAGACGGCGTGCGACTTCGTAACCGTCGAGCTCAGGCATGCCGACGTCGAGCAAGACCACCTGCGGCTCGAAGGCCGCAGCAGCGTCGAGTGCTGCGCGACCCCGGTACGCCACCCGAACCACGTGGCCTTTGAGCTCGAGGAGCGACGCAAGCATGTCTGCGGCATCCTGGTTATCGTCCACCATTAGAATGCGCACCGGCTGCACAACGTCCGCACTCGTAGCGTCGGTCGGCATGCGAACAGGCTCGGCTACCAGCACGTCGTGCGGCAGCGTCACCTCAAACGTGCTGCCGCAGCCTTCGCCCTCGCTGTGCACGATGATCCGACCGCCGTGCAGGTCGACCAGCGCCTGGGCCAATGCCAGTCCAATGCCGAGCCCGCTCTCGCCATGGCGATGCGCACCTGCAGCGCGGGTGAACATATCGAAGACCCGCGCTTGCGCCTCCTTGGGGATGCCGATGCCGTTGTCGTGCACTGAGATGCAGACCGCGCCGCGATCGATGCGGGTGGCGAGTTCGATGACGCCTCCCGGTGGCGTGTACTTGGACGCGTTGGTGAGCAGATTGGTAAGAATCTGCGACATGCGCAGCGGGTCGACGTCGAGCCAGACGGGCGATTCCGGCTGTCGCACGATCAGTCGATGCGACTTTGTCTCTATGGCCAGGCGTGCGGTTTCCAGGGCTGTCTCGATGATGGACGCCAGCGTCACGCGCTCTCGACGCAGCGCCAAGCTGCCTCGCGTAATGCGCGCCACATCCAGCAGATCGTCCAGCATCAGCCCCAGGTGACGCACCTGGCGCTGGATGACCGCCATGGCATGCGCCTGCTCGTGCGTACCGGCCTGAGGCAACGCCAGGATCCCTGCAGCGGCCTGCAGCGGCGACAGTGGATTGCGCAACTCGTGCGACAGGGTGGCGAGGAACTCATCCTTGCGTCGGTCCGTGTCCTCCAGCGCCTTGACAGCAGCCAATAGGTCACGCTGTACCTTGCGCTGGACGGTGACATCTTCAGCGATGAAGCACAGGGCGGCTCGCCCCGACGACGCGCGGGTTCCAAGACACGCCACCGTCGCAGTCACGGTGCGAGGCTCTGACTGCCGGTGCGACGGGTGGTCGTACTCGAAGGAGACAGGCGCGTGGGTGTCGCGAGCAATCTCGTAGTAGCGACGCCAAAGCGCAATGGTGGACTCCGGCAGACCCACCGTGCGAGCGGAGCGGCCCTTGGTCTCGGCAGGATCGAGACCGAAGAAGCGCCGCATGGCTGGGTTGATGTAGAGAGGCACGATGTCGCCATCGGGCTGCAACTCGACCGTGCCCATCATCAACGGCGAGACGTCATAAAAGGCGCGGAGGGTGGCTTCAACCGCCTTGCGCTCGCTGATGTCCTGCACCGTGCCGATCAGCCGCACTGGATGGCGATCTTCATCAAAATGCACGCGACCGCTGGCTGCGACCCAGCTCGTCACGCCGCTGCGCCGGTTGATCACCCGGTACTCGCTTGCGAATTGGCCCGAACCAGCCGGGTCGAGCGCGCGGGTGACGGCGGCGTGCGTTGCAGGCGCGTCATCCGGGTGAAGACCGGTCGCGAACGTCTCGTAGCCCACCGGTTCGTCGGCATCGATGCCCCAGATCTCGCGCACGCGCCTATCCCAGACGATCGCGCCGGTGCGCACGTCGTAGTCGTGGATACCGATGCCCGCCGCCATGGTGGCGAGGTCAAGCCGCATCTCGCTTTCCCGCAGCCGCTCTTCCCATTGCAGCCTATCGGACAGGTCGTAGAAGTAGCAGACGACGCCGAAGCGACCGTCAGGCAACACGATCCGCTCGATGCGCCAGTCGTACGCTTCGATGGCGTCGATGTCGCCGCGCTGCTCGATCGTGCGCGTCGATACAAAGGGCTCGCCGGTACTGAGCGTGTGAAGAAACCGGTCGATGGCCTGGGTGGCGAACGGCTCTGTCCAGAGCGTGCGCAGAACGTCGGCGAAGTCGCGACCGATCACAGGCGCCACGTGTTCGAACAGGCGATGCGCGCCGCGACTGATGACGGCCACCCGGAAGTCGGCATCGACGACGTAGATACCGAAGGGGTTGTTGGCGACCAGCTGGTGGAACGTCTCGGCGTTGCCACGTAGACGGTCCTCCGCTTGCTTGCGCTCAGTGATGACCTCGCTGAACAGCAGCATTCCGCCAATCTCTTCGCTGCCGTTTCGCCAGGGACAGGCCTTCCAACGCAACCACATGACGGAGCCGTCGGCGCGCTCGAACTGGTCGGCTTCATGATTGACCATTTCCCCCGTCAGACACCGCTGATGCACTTCACGCCAGCGCGCCGGCAGATCAGGGAACACGTCGGAGTGGCATCGGCCGATCAACTCATGGGTCGGCAGTCCGAAGTCGTCAGCAAAGCGGCGGCTCGCCACCAGGTAGCGCATGTCGCGATCAAACATGGCGATCGCAGCCGGCGCGTGCTCGATAAACAGCTGGAGGCGGTCTTCTTGCTCGAGAAGCCTGCGTTGCGCCTGGATCAGCTTGGCGTCGGCACGCGCCCGCTCGGCCGCCTCCCAGGTGCGCGTGGCGACCGCCTGGATAAGGGCAATCTCTTCGTCGGTCCAAACGCGCCGGTGTACGTCGTGGGCGAACATGACTGCGACGAGGCGTCCGCTGCGAATCAGCGGTACGTTGATCATGGCGCTGATCTGAACGTTGTCGAACCCATGCTTCTGCTCGGCCGTCAGTCGCTCGTCGGCAGCCGTGTCGACCGTGATGTGCGGCTCTCCGTAGTGCAGGTCCCGGAATACGGTGGTGCCAAAGGTGTGGTGCGGGTATCGCCCCGCGATGGAGGGCACGCCGGCCGCATAGTGCCTCGTCACGATGAGGCTGTCTCCATCGCCGCCGTCCTCGGCATAGCCACAGCGATTGACGTTCAGCCGTTGTCCCAGTGCCAACGATGATGCGTATTGCACTTCCTCTGGGTCGACAATGCCGCGTAGTTTCTCTTTCAGCGACGACAGAAACTGACTGTCTTGCGGCGATAGTTCGATCCTCGCCCGATCGGCGACGTCGATGGTCGTCCCCACGGTGCGGACTGCCGTGCGCCGGTGGCCCGCACCTTCGAAAAGCGTGACACCCCGCACGAAGACGCGGCGCTGCTGGCCATTCGCAAGAACGACGAGGTGGTCGAAACTGAACTGAGGTTCGCCGTCGGGATCGGTCGACCGGACGATCGCTGGCGGGATGTGCCAGTCGTTCAGCGGTGCGTGCGTCTTGGTTTGTTCACTATCCGAAAATCCCCAGACGGTGCGGGCGGTTGCGCAAAAGCGAAGCACGCCGCTCCTGTGGTCGCATTCGAAAACACCGACGCCAGACAGCTGAAGCGCCTGCAATAACGCACTGGTATCCCGCTCAAGGTCCATGAATCGAGGCGCGGCGTGCCATGCACGGCTCAACGCGTTGATGCGATGCAGCTAGTCTGGGCCTTGACGCCTCCGATTCAACTCGCGGTAGTCGGGGATGTAGGGAAGGGTTCGTGCTGAGATTGCTCAGCACCGACCCGCTGGTTCAGAGCCGATGCGCCGCGAGAAACGCGACGCGCATGCGCCGGTATACGTCGCTTGAATGACGGTTTCCCTGTGGTCAACGTAGTGTTGATGAAGCCTGACCATCATCGCGCGACGCGTTCGACCCTACGGTTTGCACGTGTCGCACGGGCCTGGCCAACTCCAACTTGGTGCTCGCCCCGCGCCCGGACCGGTTTGCCAAATTGATCGTTACCCTGCAGATCGGTCGTGGCGCGAAGATCCTGCGTCTTGCGTTCTGCCGGCGGCACGTTGCCGATCGTCAAGGGTCTTGCAGGGCCAACGCTGGTGGATCACTTCAGCCTGGTATAGCCCGGTGATGTTCTCGGCCAGCGTTGTCGTAGGAATGTAGGAGTCGTCAAACGCTGCCGGTGGACGCTCTACGCCGATCTCGGTCTGATCGGCGCCGATGCATGCGAGCATGATGGTCGTCATGGAATCGCTGGGCACCAAAAAGCATCCACATCCTTGAAGTTCCAATCACCGGCGGATTCGTAGCGCGCGATTGCGTCGTGGCAACCCGACCGCGCCAGGTCGACGAGCACGGGCTCAATGCGCAGATTCTTGCGCGTGTCGAAGAACGCCTTCACCTTGGGTGTCAGCAGTGAAGCATCTTCGTGCGCCACGACCACCGCGATGCGCCCGGATTGCAGGCGGACCAGCGAGCCCACCGGATACAGCCCGATCAGGGCAACCAGCGCATGCAGAACACGCTGCTCAAAGTGCCCTTGCCACTGCGCCATCCGACGCAGCGCCTCGGCAGGGTTCCAGCCAACCTTGTATGGACGATTCGACGTCAGCGCGTCGTAGACGTCGCACACTGCACCCATGCGCGCCAACAGGCTGATCTGCTCGCCCGCCCGCTGCAGGTAGCCCGTTCCGTCCAGCTTCTCGTGATGGTGCAGACAGACGTCGACGACCGATGCGTCAACCCCTCCAACGCTTTGGAGCAGTGCTTCCCCCAATCGCGGATGCTGCTGCATCACGCCGAACTCATCGGTACTCAACTTGCCGGGCTTGTTCAGGATTTCCAGGGGTACGTGCGCCTTGCCCACGTCGTGCAGGAGTCCGCCTAAACCCGCGTTCATCAGCTCCCGGCCTCGCAGCCCGAGGTGCTTTCCAAGGGACACCATCAACCCACACACCGCCAGCGAGTGCATGAAGGTGTAGTCGTCCTGGCGCTTGAGCCTCGCAACACTCACGAGGGCGGTCGGGTTGCGCGAGACCGATTCCGTGATTTCGTCAACCAGCGTCTCGCACAGATCGCGATCCACGGCCTTGCCCATGCGAACCTCGCCAAACATCGCCGCGATGCGAGGCGCGGCGGTGCGACAGAGACGGGCGGCGTCGGCGAGTTCCACTTCGCATAGCCCGCGTTCCAAGCCGGCTTGTGGTGGCGCCGCCGGTGACAAATCCTCCGGTTGGCTTGCCTCGGCGACGAGGATCGGCGTTTCAGGCGCGACGTCGATGTCACGACCCTGGTCCGTGTCGATCCAGAGTGCGCGAACGCCTGAGTCGAGAATCTTGCGCAGGTCCTCGTCTGACGCAACCGTGAAGCGCGCTCGCCAGAACGGATGATCGATCCACGCTCCGCTGAACGCGTGGACGTGCATCCCCACGCGCGTTTGGCCGACGGTGATCTCTTTCAGCACGATCGTCTTGGGTTCAAGTACAGCTCACTTCTTATGCCAACTCACATGCGACATCCGATCGGCCAGTCACCGATCAGAACTCCTTCCAGTCGTCTCCCGCGGGAGCGCTGGCTGGGGCCGCGGCTGGCAGCGGACCTGCTGAACCCGGCTTCGAAGCACGCCGTACGACCGAGGGTGTCCGGAGGGCCGCCTTCGACGTACCCGACGTTCGCGGCAGGGCGGCGGACGGTGTGACGGCCTTCGCAGTGCCTTGCGCCTGCGCAATCACCTCATGCGCCTGCGCCTGACTCAGGCGGAACACCGACACCGACTGCATCAGCTTGTGCGCCTGCGCCTTCATGCTCTCGGCTGCCGCCGCACTCTCCTCCACCAGCGCCGCGTTCTGCTGCGTCACCTGATCGAGCTGTGTGACCGCGTTGTTGACCTGGCCGATGCCGCTGTTTTGCTCCAGCGTGGCACTGGTGATCTCGCCGATCAGGTCGCTCACCCGCTTGACCTGGGCCACGATGTCCTGCATCGCATCGCCGGCCTGGTGTACCAGCTTGCCGCCGGCATCGACCTTCTCCACTGAGTCGGAGATCAGGCTCTTGATCTCGCGGGCGGCCTGCGCACTGCGCTGCGCCAGGTTGCGCACCTCGCCCGCCACCACCGCGAAGCCGCGGCCCTGCTCGCCGGCGCGTGCGGCTTCCACCGCGGCGTTGAGCGCCAGGATGTTGGTCTGGAAGGCGATGCCGTCGATCACGTTGATGATGTCGGCGATCTTGTGGCTGGCGGCACTGATGCCTTCCATCGTGCTGACGACGTTGCCGACCACGCTGCCGCCCTTGGCGGCGGCGCTGGAGGCGCTGGCGGCCAGGGTGTTGGCCTGCTTGGCGGTCTCGGTGTTCTGGCGCACGGTGGCGGCCAGCTGCTCCATGCTGGCGGCGGTCTGCTGCAGGTTGCTGGCCTGCTCCTCGGTGCGGCTCGACAGATCCTGATTGCCGGCGGCGATCTGCTGCGAGGCGGTGGACACGGAGTCGACACCGGTACGCACTTCGCCGACGATCTTCTGCAAATTGGCCTGCATCTTCTGCAGCGAGGACAGCAGGTGGCCGACTTCGTCGGTGCTGCTGGCGCGGATGGTGGCGGTGAGATCGCCATCGGCGATGCGGTCGGTGATGCCGACGGCCTGGTTGAGCGGCCGGGTGACGGAGATGGTGACGAACCAGGCGATGAAGACACCGAGCACGCCGGCGATGCCGGCGACACTCAACATCATCACGCCAGCCCGGCTCACGTCATGGGCAAGCTCGACTTGGATCTTGGCCGCGTGAGCCCGATGGTATGACGTCAGCTCGTCGAGTGCGCCCACATACTGAGTCTGCGCTTGGCGCGCCTCCCCCATCACGAGATCGACCGCTTCGGCTTTCTTGCCGGCCTCGATCTGTGCCATCAGGCGATCATTGACCAAGGCGTAGGCAGCCTGTTTGCCGGTCAGGACATTCAGCAGCGCACGGTCCTTGTCGTTCGTTATGGCCGCGCCCAGCTTCTGCAGATTGTCGGCGATGCGCTTGCGCGCCTCGAGCAGGCGGGCCTTTTCCGCGGCGACGCGAGGTGCATCGCTGAGCAGAATCATGTTTTGCAGACTGCCCTCGATGATGCTGATGTCGTCGTGGATGTCGCGCACTTCATCCACCTCTTCCAGCGCGCCGCTCAGGGCAACTGCGTCGGTCTGAACGCTGCCCAGCGACATGCGCCCGGACACCGCGATGAACAGCGCCGCCAGGACCACCAAGCCGAAGCCCAGCCCCAGACGGACACCGATGCGCAGGTTATTGATGAAATTCATGTTGCACTCCCGATTCTGATTCTTGTTGGATGGGTTCACTGGATGACGCGGCGGCGACCGCATCGCGTTGCAGGCACATGTCGGCGCCGGACAGCAGGGCGACGATGTCCATCAGGATCAGCATCCGGGTCACTTCCTCGCCGCCGGTGTGCTGCTTGACCGTCGCGATGCCCATCAGGTAGCCGGCATCCACGCGCTCGTTGAATTGCGGCGCCGGTTTGATCTGCGCGGGCGACAGCTGCAGCACGTCGCTGACCGAATCGACCACCACGCCGACGGTGCGCTCGGCCAGGTTGAGCACGATCACCACGGTGAACGCGTCGTAGGTGGGCTCCGACAGCGCGAACTTCAGGCGCAGATCGATGATCGGCACGATCACGCCGCGCAGGTCGATCACGCCCTTGATGAACGCGGGCGCGTTGGCGATCTTGGTGACGTTGTCGTAGCCGCGGATCTCCTGCACGCGCAGGATGTCGATGCCGTATTCCTCGGCACCGAGGCGAAACGACAGGAACTCGCTGATGCGGTCCCGCGCGTGACTGATCGCCGCTTGCGCCGCCTGCGCCGCTAGCGCGGCTCTATTGGCCTCTTCCATCGAACTCTTTCTTCTTGTTGGTTTCTGAAGAACGCGAGAATATGGATCGGGACGGCGGCTGATCGAAGGACTACGTACACTTTTCAGTCTTAACAGACTGTCTGACTAGGGGCGTTCTCGTTGGGCCTAGGGATGCTCCCAGTGTTGGCCAGCAACGCTCCGAATCCGGCCGCGTACCATCAACGTTGCGGCTGGGTCGCCATCAGGCACCGACGCGCATCCGCAGGACGCTCGCGCGAAGAGGGGGCGCCGCCATGACGGCGCTCGGCCGTCATGGCGGCGGGTGGCGCAGCGCGTGGTCGACATCGACCGTTGAATTGGAGCGGGCTGTCCTATCGGGGCAGCGGTTGCGCGCCAGGTGAATCGATGCCGGGCGGTAGATCGAGCAACGTACGCGGCCGAGCAGAAGCGGACCCAGTCGTGTCGTCTTTTGTCCGAGCGAACAGGTAAGCAGCGTCAGCGCGGGTCGTCGTCTGAGACCGGCGGCGGTCTCACGCGGCACATCGGCACGCGTCAGCGAACCCGCGCCTATCTCCCGTGGGTTGGTGGCAACAGGGGCGGTGCCGCGGGTCGCTCCGTCTCGTGCCACGGCAGGCCGACCCACTGCCGTGCGGCCTCGATAGAACTGAAAACACGCAGCGGAAACGGCGAGAACCCCGCATCGACATAGACCTGGGTCATGGCCAACGCTTGGGGCTGGGTCGCCACCACCGCCAGACGAATCCGTGGGTTGGTCAATGACGCGGCCCAGTTGGTGGCCGCCACGCGCGTCACGATTTCCACGTCGTAACGTGTGCCCGTGCAGCCCAGCAGATCGAGCAGTACATAGCGCAGGTCGCAGAAGCGGCTGTCCCCGTAGGCGAGCTGAGTGAGCTCTACCAAGTCAGTGTCGGTTGCCAACCCAGCTTGGCGGACAAACAGGCCTGACGACTCCCAAAGCGCGTGGTAGGTCATGGACGACCTCCTGGTCCCTCGACGGGCGCACTTACATTGGCGGTAAGACTGCTTGACGATACGCCTGCGCCCAACGCTGCGACGGGTCAAGGTAGACGGTCGGCGCAGACGGCGGACGGAGGCTGACCAGCGATTTTCGTTTGTAGCGCATAGCCATGAGCACGGCACTGGGGGTGACCGCCGACTGCTGGCGCCCAGTGGTGCGACCTCGCAGCACTGCCCCGTGATGCGGCTGCCGGAGTTCCTAAGCGCGTCGGGCGTCGCCGCGCGGCGCCGTACTGCGCAAGAGATGAGTGGCCGATGGGCGTGCTCGCTTGAGCGACGCCAGGCGCCTGCGTGGCGACGGTGTTGGTAAAGCTGTCATGCCAACGGCAGACCAGCATCGCTTCTGACGCGCCGTGTCTACCCCCGAGCGGCGCAGCGTCGGCCGCCCCCTTATCTGTCGATAAAACCGCGCTGGCTCCAGCCGAAGCGCTTGAGTCACGCCGGCGGAACCAGCATCAGCGCTTCTTGCTATGGCTCAAGGAAGGTGCCGTACTCGGTGGCGCCGCCTGACCGGATTGATGCGCACGGCGGCGAGCCGTCTTCGCCCCAAGCCCAACTGGCGCTGCGACCTCTGCGCCGCTTGCCGACGGCGCACCAAAGTTATCGTGCAATCCACGCACCAAGTGGTCGAAGACGCGTCGCAGACGCACGCTGCGTTTGAGATCTTCGTGCGCGCACATCCAAATGTCGAGCATTACGGCAACTGCGTCGGCCAGCACCCGCCTGAGCACCGGCCGGCGCGCAGCAGACAGCAGCAGGCAGGGCCCGATGCCCAGTCCGGCCTCGATCGCAGCCTGCTGAGCGAGCACCGAGTCGGTCCGGAAACGAAAGTCTGTGCGCTGCACTGGCGCACCGCGCGCCTGGGCCGCCCGGGTGACGACAGTGCTGCGGTCGTAGCCGATCCACACGTGCTTCGGGTCACCCACGTGCGACGGTGTGCCATGTTGCTCAAGGTAGGAGGCGGATGCGAACAAGCCGACCTCGACGCTGCCTACGCGGCGCGCGACTAACCCGTCTTGCAGCGGGCGATAGAAACGCACGGCGATGTCGGCATCGCGCTTGATCAGGTTGTCGCTGTCGTTGGAAACGACTAGCTCGATCTGCAGGCGGGGTTCGGCGTGCATCAGCGAAGCGAGCAGGGGAGGCAGCACCTGGATGCTGAAGGCTTCGCTGCAGCTGAGCCGTACGACACCGGCGACCTGCTCAGGCTGCTCGCCGATCAGGTTGTCCACGACCTGGGCAGCGTCGCGCATCGGCGCGGCACGCTCGTACAGCGCAGCCGCTCGTTCGGTCGGCCGCCACTGGCCCGGCACACGGTCAAACAGCGGTTCGCCGACGCGCTCTTCCAATGAGCGCAGATGACGTCCGGCGCTCGGCTGCGTCATGCCCAGCTGACGCGCCGCCTGGGTCAACGTGCCGGCGTCAAACACCGCGAGGAAGGTGCGCAACAGGTTCCAGTCGTCGATCGGAGATGGAGGCATGGTGAGCCGACAGTATGCATTGCTGCATGCCCATCGAACGGAAACGTTGGTTTTCATGCAGAAGTAATTGGTCAACAGTGAGCACCCCGGCACACGGCGCTGCACGTGTGCTGACCCCACTGGCTGCAGCCTGGAGCGTCCATGTCCACCACCGTCCCTCGCGACCGCGCACAACCGCTGACCGAGCTGCGCGCTCCGCCCGCCACTGGCGTGGCGCGCTGGAGCCTCGCCCAGTTTGTGCTTTTCAGCGCCACGCTGGCCATCCTCGGCGCGGCCATCGGCTGGCCCGGCATCTTGCGCGAGCCGGCGTCTACCGTGCTACGGACGATTCATGGCCAGGCCCTCGCCACCTCACTCGGCTATTGGCTGTATTTGTTGGCCTCGGTCGCCTTCATCGGTTTGGCCTTGTCGCTCGGCCGCCTGCTGCGGCCCAGTTCGTCCGACAGCGCCGCAATCGACCTGCTCACCGTGCTGGGTGTCGCCGCGGGGGTTTTGAAGACGCTCGGTATCGTGCGCTGGCTGTCGGTCATGCCGGGTCTGGCTGCCAGCTACAACGCAACCGACACGCCGGCTGCAATGCAGCCAATGATTGAACTGGTCTACACCAGCATGAATGCCTACGCCGGCGCCGTCGGCGAACTGCTCGGCGTTCAGCTGTTCTCCGGCCTTTGGATGGTCGGCATCGGCTCGCTGCTGCTGCGCCAGGGCTGGAAGGCGAGTGGCCTGCTCGGCATCGGAAGTGGCCTGCTGTTGCTCGTGGTCAGCCTGCGTATCTTCGTTGACGATCTGGGCGCACTGAATGCTGTCGCAGGGCCAATGGGCCTGGCGTGGTATCTCGTGCTCGCAATTGCCGCCTGGCGCCATCGCGTCCCATCGACCGCCGGACGACCGTAGCGGACGGACGTCAAGGCGGCGCCGCACGCGCCAGCGAATGCCTCGACGCCATGTCTCGGACGCCGGGTAGCTTGACACGCGATCCTGGGCAGTGACCGGCGCGACAAGCCGCAACAGCATCGTCTGATCAGTCAACTGCGATCGCCTCCGAGGCGATGTGTTCTCGCGCGGGAGACTGCTCGGACCGACGCCTGTCGGACGCCGACGCTACTGCTGCCTCATGCACTGCGCGGATAGCGATTGAGCCGCAACAACGCCACCATCCGAAGACCATCACTTGAATGGCCAGGACATGACGACTTCCGTTCGAAAGCGAGTGGCCCCCCAGGGGTACAGCATCGCATTGCTCTTCATTGCAACGCTGGTCGCATGCGGCGGCGACGACAGTCAGAACGGCGGCGGCGCTGCGCCACCAACGAGCGTCGCGCCACCAAGCGCGTCGCCGACACCGAGCGCAACGCCTGGACCTGTTTCGACGCCAACGCCCACGCCTACCCCGACTCCGACTCCGACTCCAACACCAACGCCGTCAGCGACCCCGACGCCCGCCACGGTGCCGGCACCAGCCGGAGCGCCGGCATGGGTGTCGGCTGCGCCAAGCAGCAAGGCCATGGGCCGATGGATTCCGAACCCGCTGTACGACACCTGCCCGCAGTCACTGCATGACGCGTACTTCGTGGTCGGACCCGACGGCAAGAAGTACCCGACCTGGCATCCACCGGTGGCGGTCGACCCCGCAACGGGGGCTGACTGCACGTTCGGCCACGAGCATGGTGCAGATCCGAGAAGTTCGCCGCTGTGGACCGATATTCAGCGCCACTTCTGCTACGACGCCAACCGCGATGGCGACTGCAACGCCGATGAGCGCGCCTGGTCGGGACTGCCATTTGGCTATGTCAACGAGGTCTCCGAACTCGCAGCCGTAGCCACCGGACGCGACGAGATCAGGCATGAGGACCACTTCGGCCACAAGGTCGAACTGAAGTCCAACGAGCGCGTCGGTGTACCCGGTGGCGGCACGGGGCCGGTCTGCTCTGTGCTCGCCAAGTTCCACCAAGGATCGCATTCGCCTGACGCGTTGACCAACAACCTGCACGAGCTCAACTATTTTGTCGGCTGCGATAACGGCGTGGCGGTTCGTTGGAGCACGTTTCAGATCTTCGGCCGAGGCGGGGAGTTCAAGGGTCAGTGCGCCGGCACGATTCGCCTCGGCACGCCCGTGCCGTCAACATCCCCAACCAACGTAGGCATTGCCGGGCGCGAAATCCCGGATCAGAGCTGCCTGGAGGAAGTTTATGCAATGCAGGCGCGCGGGCAGGACCCCTCCGGACCGTACTACGCGATGTACAGCGAGAGCTGGCCGTCGGGCGTCAGTCACACCCTGCGGCAGCACAACAACGGCAGCTTCATCACGCTGTACGGCCAGGACAACTGGATCGAGCTTGCCAACTTGCCGGGTCGCAACCTGATGTTCTTCGATGCAGGCAGCTACTTCATCACCCATCAGCCCAGCCGCTACTTCCTGGCCAGCAGCGCAAACCGCATCGCGCGCACCATCGACATGTGCTTTGAGACGGGCTTCAAGACGATCAGCCATCCCGACTGCACTCGGGTGCGCGAGCAAAGTGCCCGAGCCGGCGCGCGCGTACCTTGGGACAGCCCGCTGTCGCCGTTCAAAGGCGCCAGTCGCACGATCCACTTCGACTGGATCACCATCGAGAACAACGGCAACGGTCCCGTCTTCTATAGCAACCCGTTCGGCACCGAGCTTCGGCCTGCGCCCGACCCAAGCCGTGGAATCGTGATCCCACAGTACGTCAGCCGCACGCCCAGCGGCCAGCGAGTGATGTACTACTTCGGCAAGAAGGAAGGTCACTACGACGCGCGAGGTGTCCGTGCTCCCAACTAAGGTGCCGGGTCGCCGACGCCAGCTGATCACGGCGGCAGCAGGCGCTGCGGCCGGGGTTGCGGTCGCTGCAATTGGCGGCAGCGCCTGGATGAGCAATTGGCGTTCAGGTCGACGCGCGCCAGATGGATGGCGGGCGCAATTCGAGGTACCGGATGCAGGCGCCGTAGTGGTGGACTATCGCGCCGAGGACCGATTCGCGCTTCGTTCAGAACGTTCTAACGCGTCGACGATGATCGAAGGCCGAAGTGCCTACGTCGTTCAGCACGGCCAGCCGGACGTCGCGTTCCTGCTGACCGACTCATCCGCTTTGGTGCGCATTGGGCCGAGTGCGGCGCTGGCACTGATGCCCGTCGCGCACGATCGTTTGGTCGGCACGATGTACGTGCCGACCGCGTGGCGAACGCTGGGTGAGCTGGCAAGCAGCGTCGTCAGTGCTCCCGGGGGTGTGCGCCAGGTGCAGGTAATCAGCGCACGCAATTCGACGCTCGCCCGTGCGCAGCAGGCAATCGTCGAACGGCTCGCAGCGATGGACATGCTGTTGTGCGGACCCAGCGTTCGCTACCTGCTCGACTGGTGGCGACCCGAACTAATCAGTCGCGGGTACGCCGTGCTCGGAACGGACGCCGGCCTGCGGCTGGCATCGCCGGTCAGTTCCCATCGCATCGACGACGGTCTGCTGCAGTCAAACGCCCGCGTTGTCGACTATCGGGTCGGCGTTGCGCGAGACCCGGGGTGACTGGCCAGCGAGCCCAGCGCTGAGCCATGCCGCCCGACGAGCTCCTTTCGCACCTGTCCGAGGTGTCGATACCGGGCGCTGGCCGCTGCGGACGAGTAGACGCTGTCGTCAGCGAACTGAGCTTCGTTCCAATCGTGGCGACGCTGGCCATCGCCGCTTTGATCAATGCACAGTCAGATTGGCATAGCCGTCATTGAAGGCGTAGTCCAGGTAATGCGGCTCGCCGTGGATGTGCAGAAGACGCGCCTGTGCGTCGAACCACCAGGTGTTGGGCGCGAGCTCGGCCAATGAGGTGGCGGCGTGCAGCGCGGTATGGCGGCCTGTCATCGGGCCAAAGTACGCGCCGCCGAACGCGACCTGGCTGGGTGCCCGCGCAAAAGGAACCTGCAGTACGAAGCGGTCGCCTGGCAGGAGCCCGCTGAAGTTGAGCGTACTGCCCGCAGTCATGGCGCCGTCGCGGAAAGCCAGCCGAACCGGAACGCCCAGATCGAGCTTGAGGCGACTCTCCCAGGTGCGCGTGAAGCTGCCTGCCGTTGCGCCTGCCTCGATACGCGTGACGCTCACGGGAGCATTGCCGCGTGCGAACGAATCGGACTGCCACCACAAATCGATAAAGCGAAATCTGGCGCCATTGCGCGGACACACGCGCACGCTGCGCGCATGGCTGCCGTTCGCGATGCGAAGCTCACAGCTCGCGTCCGCCAGGCTGCCGGCCTCGGCCGACACGGCTGAAGGACTTCCAGTCACGCTACCGTCGAGATCTGCGAACGCGAACTGCGAACCTCCGACCCCCAATCCGATGCGCGCTGCGGCCGGCACGTCGACAAACCGAATGCCGGCCGCGCTATGGCCCGCTGCGTCGGTCGGGTTTACCGAGATTGCCGCCGTCTCCGCGCGCTCGCTGCCGTCGCTCAAACGACCGTGCATGAATCGCGCGAAGCTGACGTTGCGCAGGCTGACGCGCTCGTCGTAGAAGCGGAACCCGACCAACCGCTGGTCGAACTCGCGCGCCCGTGGCGACGGCAATGCGTGGCCCCACGGTCCGGTGCGCTCGCCTGCGGCCGGGTTGCCGCGATTCGCAGTTTCCCCGGCGATCACGCCACCCAGAACCTCGCAGGTGTTGCACGCGAGCACCATGCCGGCACCGTTGTCGGCCAGTCGCACATCCGTGTAGCGCATGTAATGCCCACGGTTGCCGATGCCCAGTGAGTTCTTGTACGCGGTGATGCGGCCATAGCTCACGCGCAGCCGAGCGTCGCTCGGCGCAGGCTCCACACCGAGGGCTTGTGCCTGCTCGCGGATCGGGCCCCAATAGCAACCAGCAGTGCGACCATCCGGCTGCAGGCAATTGTCCTGGTGCACGCCGACCCCACGATTGGAGTGCGCCAGATTGTCATGGAAATCGAGCTTCCACTCGCTGGTTGGCGCGCCGTAGGCTCCGGGCGCGATCCGCGCGCCGACTCCGACGGCTTGGGCAGGCAGCGAGAACCAGAACCCGACATTGGCGGAACCGGCGGCGACGTTGCCGTGAAAGCGATTGCGAGGATTGCTAACGAAGAAGGTGGCGGGACCCCCAGCCTCTGCCTGTTCGGCGGCAAGGACGGCTTGACCCGCCACCGGGGCTCGGGTGACTAGCCCGAGATTGTCGACGAACACGTTGTCGACGGCCGTACCGCCATCCAGGTGAAAGCCATTGCCGACATGGTCATAACAGACGGACCGCTCAATCGTCAGTCGGTCGGTGGCAGCCAGCGCGATGCAGCGGTTGTGGCTTTGCGCGATCACACTGTCCCGAACAAAGGACTTGCGCCCGTCCTGACGCAGTCCGACGAAGTAGAGTGGATGGCGTCCCGCCCGACCGCGCTGGCCTAGGCCCTGCAGCGCGACGTTGGTCAGCCGCGCCGCGCCCGCCGACTGGATCAGGACGTGGCCGCCACTGCCATCGGCAGCTGCGGTGGCATCGCTGCGGATTACGACATTGCGGGTCAGCGAGGCCACCTCGGCTCGATTCTCCACCGTTTTGTCGTCGAAGCGCTGCACCTCACCAAAGTGCTCGTGGTGCAAGGCGGGAACGAACTCGATGTTCGGCCCATCAACCCGCGTGAGCGTCACTTCTTCAGCCTGCGTCATGTCGAAATCGGTCGAGGCGATCACCACGCGGTCACCCGGCCGCCAGTTGGCTGTGCCAACCAGCGTGGCGCCCGTGGCGCCGCGGCGGGCGGTGGCACCGAGTCGGGTCCAGCTGGTGCGCTCTGCGCCGTGCAGTTCGAGTGCGCCTGCGACCACGCATAGGCCCTTGGCACCGCACTCGCCTTCAGGCGCCGTCGTATCGATTGGCCCGCTCAGCGTCAGCACGGCGTTCGTCGCATGCGGCGCATCGGTGGCACCGGCCTGCAGGCGGGCGTCCGGATGGGAGAGAGTCACGCGCTGCGCCGTCAACTCGATGTCGCGGGTCGGGTCGAAGCGCAAGCGACCGTCAATCCGCAGGGATCCGAGCGGCGGTGGTGAGACATCGAGCAAGATGCGCCGACCCGCGGCAATCACGACATCGCCGCCAGCGGGCGGCAACCGGCCACCCCACGTGGCCGGGTCGGACCAGCGCTCCTCGCCCGCACTGAGGGGGCCGGGGTCGCGCGGCGGATTCAGCACGGCATCGCCACCGCAGGCGGCGGTCAATGCCACGCTCGACCAAGCCACTAGCGCAAGGAACCATCGATTGGTGTTCTGTCGCGTCACTCGGAATCCCCGTCAGGTGTCGGGCGAGTATTCGAGGCGGACACCGTGTCGTCCAATCCGCCGTGCGGATGGTGTGCATTGACCTTGCGATCCGGCATCTGTCGGTGTCAGGTGCACGTACGGCCCGTCTGGCGGGTCGGCGACCAGGCCGCTTACGCAGGGGCTTCGGCGGCTTCGCCCTCGATCAAGCTTGCTGCTCGCGATAACTCGGGCATTCAGCCGACGTCCAACGGAACCCTTGTGCCCCGACACCCGTCGGCGTGCACCGGACGCGCCCGTCAGTAAGCTTCGCCACCATGATGAGTCCCGCACGCAACACCTGCCCGCTGCCGGGCCGCCGAGGCACGACGCCACGTGCCGTCGCGGGTGAGGTGGAGAGATTGACCGGGCTAGCGACAGATGCGCTGCGACGCCACCCGTCTCGTGCAGTCGACCTTGCGCAGCAAGCCGTCGACCTGGCACGGCAGCATCGTCACAGCACCGTCCTGGCCGGCGCACTGCGAGCGCTTGGCAACGCCGAGCTGCTCTGCGGCGATTATTCAGCGGCGCTGCCTGTCCTCCTTGAAGGCCTTGAGGCAGCGCGACGTGCGCGCCAGCGTGAGCACGAAATCGCATGCCTGAACGGTGTTGGCGTGGCGCTCATGCGCCTGGGTGACTTCGAAGGCGCCGTAGAGCATCTCCGGCTCGCGTTGGCGCTCACCGGCGATCACGGCGACCGCCCAGCACGGATGACGATGCATGCCAATCTCGCAAACGTCTGTGCAGAGCTGGAAAACTTCGAGGCGGCAGTCGAACATGGACGCCAGGCAGTGGCCGCGCTGGCCGGCGAAGGCATCGATGCAACCGTGCCGGACAGCGCACGCGTGGCGCAAATGAACTACGGCGCCTATCTTGCGCGCGTTGGCCGCGTGGCAGAGGCGGTCGGGCAGCTTCAGGCAGCGCAGGCGGCGATGCGGCGCACCGACGACCGCACTGGCGAGGCACGCGTACTTGCCATCCTGGGCGAGACCGAACTGGATCGTGGCCGGCTCGACGCGGCGGCCATCTACTTGGTTGACGCACTGGCGCTCTCGCGCGAGAGCCAGGCCGTAGCGACCGAGGCCAGTGTGCTGCTTCTGCTGGGCAGAGTTCACTCCTTGCGGGGCGCGGACGAGGTCGCGCTGCCGCAGCTTCAGCAGGCGCTGCACTTAGCCCAGAAAACTGGCGAGGTTCGCACGCAGCGGCTGGTGCACAACGCTTTGGCGGATGTCCACGAACGCCGAGGCGACCTGCGCCAGGCGCTGGATGAGCAGCGCGCCGCGTACCAGGTGGAGCGATCGCATTACATGAACCTGGCGCAGGCGCGGGCGCAAGCCCTGCTCGCACGGATGCGATTGGCCGAAGCGCAGCGCGAAGCTCACGCGCAGCGTGCGCACAACCTTGAATTGATGGAGGCCAATCGGCGGATCGCCGCCCGCAACGTCGGCGGGGAGGGCAGAGTTCGTCCCGCTGCGGTGCTCAAGGACTATGACCTGTCAGAGCGGGAACTTCGGGTGCTGGTGCAAGTCGGCCGCGGGGCTACAAATCCTCAGATCGCACAAACTCTCGGCCTGTCGCCCTATACCGTGCGGGACCACGTGAGCTCAATTCTGTCGAAACTCGAGGTGGCGACTCGCACCGAAGCGGCTGCGGTGGCGATGAAGAACGGTTGGCTGTAGCTGCCGGACACGCCCAGGGCGAACAACCCGTCCTGCCAGATGCGCGCAATCCGCTGGGCATAACAAGCCCCAACAACCGCCGCTCAGTTGGGGCACCTTCAACGTCATGGTCATGCGTTGCGTCGTGCCGAAGGTGCGGAAGACCGCCATCCAAGATCAGTTTGCGACTCGCTGACATCAGTCGCGGCACGCCCGCAGTACCGCCGACGACGTCGCTGGGTCGCAGCAGCGGGCGATCAATACCGCCCCCGCCAGCATGGCGACTTCACGCATGGCCGCGTCGGCTCGCTGCTGTGGTGAACCTGTCTTGGCGTTCGCCAGCGCGGCGATCAGCCGCTGAAAACCGGCGGCAAACGCTTCCTTGACGGCGTCCGACTCGCGGGCGATGTCGCTTCCCAGCGCAGGCATCGGGCAGCCCAGCCCTGGGTTGTCACGGTGACCTTCGGACAGGTAGAGCTTCCGATATTCCGCGGCGACGGCCCCGGGTGACGTCGCGTGCTCCAGCGGGGAAGCGAAGCTATCGAAGGCTTGCCTCAGGGCCTCGATCACCAGGTCTTCCTTGGTCCGGAAGTGACGGTAGAAGCCACCGTGCGTCATCCCGGCGGCGTGCATCGCATCGGCGACGCTCGTGTCGCGTACGCCGCGCTCTCGCAGCAGCCGCGATGCGCCCTCGACGATGCGCCGATGCCCTGTTTCCATCTCCTGTCGGGTGACGCGCATGGGGTGTCCAAGAGCAGTTGGAGAATAGATTATAGTCGTCATCTTAAAGATGATATTCATCATCTTATTGATCCGACAAAGACGAGGAAAACACATGCAGCCAAAGATATTGGTCACCGGCGCGACCGGCAAAACCGGCGCTGCCTTGGTCGCGCACCTACGCGCAAGAGACTGGCCTGTCCGAGCACTCGTCCACCGGCTCGATACCCGCAGCGAGCGGCTGCAACGCCAGGGCGCCGAGGTGGTGGTGGCCGACATGCACGACCCGGATCAACTCGCCGACGCGCTGCGCGGCGTGCAGCGGGTCTACTACGTGACGCTGTTCAAGCCGTACATGGTCCAGGCTGCCGTCGCTTTTGCCGTCGCCGCCCGCTCAGCGCGGTTGGAGGCAGTCGTCCAGCTCAGCCAGTGGCTGTCGCATCGCGCGCACCCGTCGATCCTCACGCGCGAAACCTGGCTCGTCGATCATCTGTTCTCGACGATTCCCGGCGTCGCCCATGTGATCGTCAATCCGGGGATGTTCGCCGACAACTTCCTGCGAGTCATCGACTTCGCCTCGCTGCTCGGCATTTATCCGATCTTTACCGGCACCAGCCGAAGCGCGCCAGTTGCCACGGAAGACATCGCCCGCGTCGCTGCTGCACTCCTGATGAATCCAGAACCCCATGCCGGCAAGCGCTACCGACCAACCGGGCCAGCGCTGTTGTCGGGGCGGGACATGGCGCTTGCTGTGGCACAAGCGGTCGGCCACTCGGTCCGGCCGATGGAGTTGCCGTTCTGGATGTTCAACAAGGCGGCTCGCATGGGCGCAGCGCCGGTGCACGAAGTGTTCAACTATCGCGAGTACCTGCGCGACCACCGCAACGGTGCTTTCTCCCTCGACGGTGGCGTAAACGACGTGGTCGCACAGCTGACAGGTCAGCCGGCAGAGGATTTCGCGACGACCGCCCGGCGTTACGCAGCCATGCCGTTTGCGGTCCCGACGGCCGTGAATCGGCTCCGGGCCTGTGCCCGCTTCGCCTTGCTGCCGATGGTCCCTGGTCACAACCTTCGGCGCTACCAGCGCGAGATGCGTTTTCCGCAGCCTCCGCAGCCCAGCCTGTCGAGCGACGACGCGCGGTGGCTCGAAGAGCACAGCCGGTCCGCGCAAACGTGGCACCGCAATCAGATTTACGCCGCCGCGGAGGGCTAGCGATGCGGACATCATTTCTCGAGTATCGCGTGCCGCCGCCGCTGCTGATGTTGGCCGTCGCGGCGGCGATGTGGGTCGCGGCACAAGTCGCGCCGGAGCAGTCCTGGCCGCCGACCGTCCGCCTAGGCGCTAGCGCGCTTCTCGCGGCCCTAGGCGTTGGTTTCAATGTCGCTGGGTTCCAGGCCATCCGGCGAGCTGGCTCGACTATCGACCCAACACGTCCAAGCGCGGCGTCGGCGTTGGTCATTGATGGGGCGTTCAGGATCTCGCGCAACCCGATGTATGTCGGATTCACCGCGATGTTGCTGGCCTGGGGCGCCTGGCTGCAATCGGCATGGGTGCTCGGCGCGCCGATCCTGTTCGCGCTGTACCTCACTCGCTATCAGATCGTGCCCGAGGAGCGTGCCTTGCGGAAAAAGTTCGCCGCAGCCTATCCACAGTACGAAGCTCGGGTGCGACGTTGGCTCTGAATCAAGCGCGCAATTCACACGTTGCGAGGGCGATTGACTCCGGTCAGGCTTCGGCACCCACCCGGCCGCCTTTGAAGCTGTCATTAACGCACCTCGGCGCAGTTGTGCCCTTGGCCAGTGCGCATCTGCTCTTCTGGATCGGCTCGCTTTTCTGGCTGCGAAACCGCGGCGAGATTGAGACCGCAGCGATCGGTGCAGCGCTGATCTGGCTGGGGACGCTGGCGCTCTGGGGGCTGACGGTGGCCCTGTGGTCGTTGCGCGGACGGTTCACGCGTGATCGTTTCCTGCGCTGGCTGCCCGGCATTTGGTTCCCGACGATGGCCGTCAACATCACGCTGGCGGGACTGTTTCTCTCGCCTGCGTTGCGCGCTGCCCTGTCGTCGGTTGCCACACTCGTGCCGGCCGAGATGTTCGTACTCCTGCAGGCAGCGCGGGTGTTGGCGATTGGCACGGTGATCAAGGCGCTTCGTGGCGAGATTCCCCGATTACTCGGATTGGGGGTCGGTGGCGCAGATACTTTGTATGGCGTGTCGGCGCTGGTGATGTTCGCAAGCGGCGCCGCAATCTCACTGGGGCCAGAGGGACTGGCCGCCTGGAACGCCGTCGGTGCAGCGATCTTGATGTCGATTCCGCTTCTATGGCAACTCACGCTCCCTGGTTCGATGCAGAAGCTGACAGGCCCGCCCAACGGCGAGCCGTTGTTCGTGTTCCCGCTCGTGATGGCTCCCGGTCTCCTAGCGACGATGTTCATCATTGCCAACGTGACGCACATCGTTGGTCTGACCTTGCTCTAGCGGCAACGATGATGGGCTACGCAGAGATCGCCAGCCGGCCTACACCCGGGGTCGCTTTCTTCTCGAAGCCTCACGGCGCCTTGTGCAAACTTGGGTTACGGGAGCGGTCGCTGTCAACATCTGGAGGTGTTCCACGAACCATGACAACGCGGCGCCTGTCGATCGCGTGTGCCACGCCACCTGCAATGTGGCGCTCGGTTTGGGGAACGCCACGTCCAGAGCCACCAACTCACCCGAGGCGAGCGCTTCGCGAGCCCACGGCAACGGAAGAAAACCGACGCCTACCCCCGCAATCTGAGCAGCGCGCTTGGCCTGGAAACTGGTGACTCTCAAGACGTCGGGCGGGGTGCCCAGTCCACTCACCCCACGTTCATGAAGTGGCGCGGTGCGCGCGCTGTCTGCCACCACGACGACGCGGTGACGCCTTACCTGAGTCAAAGTGAGGGGTTGCTTTTCCGTGGCAAGCGGGTGCGTCGGCGCAACGGTAAAGACGAATGGAACTGAGGCTGCCAGCCTGTGTGTGAGCTCACCACACGGTACTGCGGGCAGCTCGAGCAGCGCCAGATCCGCCCGTTGTGACTGGAGGGTCTCCCAGACACCCCCCAATACCTCTTGGCGCAGGGTCACGCGCGTTGGCTGACCCAGAGCGAAGAACTTCGTCAGGACAGGGAGCAGCCAATCAACTGGGAGCAAGTCATCGACTGCGATCACGAGTTCGCGCTCCCAACCGCTGCCGACACTTTGGACGCGCCGTTCCAAGGTATGCGCTGCTGCCAGCAGATCTCGTCCGTCCTCAAGCATTGCCCGGCCCGCTGGTGTCAGTGTGGCGCGGTGCCCGCTACGGTCGAAAAGCGCAGTACCGAGGCGCGTCTCGAGTACCTGCACGGTGTGCGAAAGCGTCGAAGTCGCGCGATGCAACTCAGCCGCAGCGGCGGCGAAGCTGCCGCATCGCTCAATGGTCTCAACTGCTGCGAGGGCTTCGAGGGTGAGGCGCGGCATGGCTGTTGTCCAAAGAATTCGAACGAAACAACGCAATCTATCCGCTTTCCTTGCTGTTCCGAAGCCGGCAGCATCTAGCTGCTGGACTCGTCCGACTTGATGCCCACCTTTGACGGGGCGGCGGGTGCGGGACACCTGTCCAACGCGGCCCCACCTATCACTCATCGTTGGAGGAACGTTGCTATGTTGACCTCGCGCCGAGACCTTCTCGCGGTCGTGACAGTGGCCATGACCACCGGCGCCAGCCGTGCCTCCACCGTCGACCGCTCCGTCGGCGATTCGACACGCCGAGCTGTCGAATTGACGTTCCTGAAATCCATCACCGGCGAGCGCGATCGCCTGCTCACGTTCATTGAGCGCAACTGGTTCGAGATGGACCGAATCGCCAAGGAACAGGGGCTCATGGCCGCCTATCGACTGCTTGATGCCGGTAGCGACGACGGCGATTGGAACTGCTGTGTCGAAGTGACCTACCACGATAGCCGTGGCTACGCCGGTATTGCCGAGGCCTTCGAACGCATCCGCAAAGCCCACTCACCAGTGCGGATCGACGGCAAGGGACTTCGTGAACTGGGAGCAATCGTCGGGTCGCGCACCGTTCTCGAAAGAGCGGCTGGCTGAAGGTCGATCGGCACAGCGCCAGACATTGGTTCTCAGCAGATGCGAAGGCGAAGCTCTGTTGACATTGAGGGTCAGCGCGACAACGATGTCCCGGACTACGAACACTTGGTAGCCCCAGCAGACCCACCGCGATCATTTGTGCGAGCAGCATGACGTTGGCGACATGCAAACGCAGCAGCTGCGACACGCGTCGCGCGCGCTCACGTCGCAGCTGACCAACGTCAACTTGGTGACCAGCGTGTCGATTAACGCCAGGGCCAGGAGGTGATGCAGGCCCGTGACCATGATGTCGAGCATGACCATGCCTCAGCGCCGGTCCCTACGAGTGGAGCCGTCCGCGGCAGCGCTGGCGACTCCTCGGTCAACGCGGTGGTCGAGACCATCCACAGGCAATACAAGGCTGGGGTGGTCCACCACCGCAGGCCCTGGAGGTTCGAGTGCGCCACGTTGGAGTAGGTCGACTGCTTCGACAGCCGCCGACTGCTTGAGTCGATGGGCAACTTCAGAAGCACGCGAGATCCAGCACCTTTAACCGTTCCGCAGCAATCCGAGTCAGCCATCCCGCCTGACTCAAACGCGGATGTCAACGGCGAAGCCGAGGCGGTTCACCAGACTAAGCGAGAAGCGGAGGGCCAACTGGCGTCTGGTCTTGGCGTTTACGCGGGCGCCGATCCAACGCACTCGCTGCTGCGACCACGGCACCCTGGAGCCAGTTCAAGGGCGCTTCGTGAGCGCGATCTCGTCGTACCATGAACGACAGTGTCCAGTCTGGCAAGTCCAACTCCGTCTCACGAATTTCCAAGTCGGCGACGTCCGCAAAGCGCCGCGCCACCCGCTCGGCAAGCAACGCAATGAGGTCGCTGCATTGGAGGACGAATGGCGCCACCAGGAAATGCGGCACCGTCACCGCCACGCGGCGGGTTAGCCCCATGGCCGCAAGCGCCTCGTAACCCGGGCCGCTGGCATCCCCGCGTGGTGAAACTAGCAGATGCAGGACGTCGGCGAGCACTTCGGGCGTCAGTCTGTCAGCGAACAGCGGGTGCCCGCGACGTGCCACATGCACGAGCCGCTCCTGCAACAGCGGCACCGTCTCGATCCTGTCGTACGGTCCGCCTGCTATCGCGATCGCCACGTCGATGCGCCCGCGGTCCAGGTCGTCGACGAGCGTGCCGCAGTCCACGGGCTGCACGCGCAGATCGATGCCGGGTGCGGCTGCGCGGATGCCGGCCACCAGACTTGGGAGCAGCACAAAGCTGGCGTAGTCGGTGGCACCGATTGAGAAGCTGTGCTGCGCCGTGGCCGCAACGAACCCAGTGTCCCGTGCGAGCGCAAGTCGTGCGAGGGCGAGTACTTCTTCGACGATCGGCGCCATGGCGATCGCGCGCTCAGTCGGGTGGACGCCCCGAGGGTGGGGCAGGAAGAGCGGGTCTCCGACTAAGGTGCGCAGCCGCGCCAGCGCGTAGCTGGCACCGGACTGGCTCATGTGTAGCCGCTCGCCAGCACGGCCGACATGTCGTTCGCTCATCAACGCCTTGAAAAGCACCAGCAGGTTTAAGTCCACCCGCTTGAGATCTGTCTCACTCATCGTCTCGATCCAAACATCTTGTTGTACCGATTGTGCCGACTGCGCGAGCATGTCGAGTATTGACCAGCTAGGAGAACGAGATGAAGGTATTTGTGACAGGCGCCACGGGGTATGTAGGTGCTCGGGTTGTGGAACGGCTGCTTGAGCGTGGCCAGACCGTCACCGGGTTGGCGCGAAGCGAAGCCGGTGCGGCGCGTTTAACCGCAGCCGGCGCCACTGCGCTACGCGGCGACCTGGCTCAAACAGACCTTGTCGCGGCGGCAGCCAATGACGCGGACGCCACCATCCACCTTGGCTTCACCCATGACGGCGACTTCGACGCCGCAGTGCGTGTGGATCACGATGTGCATGCAGCACTGGTCACCGCACTCAAAGGGACTGGCAAGGCCTTGATCGTCTCCAACGGCACCGGCGTTCTAGGCGATACGGGAGACCGCATTGCGGATGAAACCACGCCGATTGATCTCAACTTTCCACTCGCGGCGCGCTGCCGGGCTGAAAACCTGGTGACTGGCGCCCGCGACCTGTGTGGCATGGTCGTGCGCCTACCGCTGCTGGTCTACGGTCATGGTGCGAGTGTCTTCCTGCCGATGCTGCTCGCGTCAGCTCGAGCGACCGGCGTCTCGGCCTACATTGGGAACGGTGAGAACCGCATGTCGATGGTCCATGTGGACGACGTGGCCGATCTGTACGTACTTGCGCTCGAGCGAGGAGCAGCGAGTCAAGTCTACTTCGCCTCGGCTGGCAGCGACGTGTCGCTTGCAGAGGTGGCGCATGCCGTGGCAGAGAACGTGGGTCCTGACTGCAGGGTGATGTCTTGCAGCCCTGAAGCGGCGGCCGATCTGTGGAATCCTGTTTGGGCATGGCTGCTGTCGCTGACCAATCGAGTGTCTGGGGACAAAGCGCGTCGCGAACTGGGTTGGTCGCCTCGCAGCGACCCAGGTCTTCTGTGGGATGTGGCCAATGGCTCGTACGTCAGCGGCAAGGGGCACCGCGAAGCTTCGACATGATGATCGGCCGGTGCACGTTCAGACTGTGTGAGGCATAGCATGGCCACTGAGAGAGGCCTGCATGACCCGAAAGAGCAAGAAACCGCGCCGCGGGCGTGGCCGCCCCTTTCTGATCTGAAGCTGGTTGAAGCGTTGGTGCCAGGGCCGCTGTCACCTAACCAAGCCAACGCGCCGTTCAACTGCGTGAAGAAGGCGGTGTTCGAGCGCGTGCTCGGCACCGAGTTCGCCCGCCACCTCAGCGACGGCAAAGACCAGCCGCGTCCCGAGGATCAGTTCAACCACGCCAACAGCACCAGTGCCAAGAGAGTGATCACCGACACTGGCACCGTTTCGGTCGAGGTCCAGATCGTCGCGACGGCAACCTTGAGCCGCTTTTGATCGGCAAGCAAAAGCGGCGCTTCACCGGTTTCGACGACAAGACCCTTCCCGCCGGATGAGGCGGTCACCAAGCTGATCTGGCTGGCACTGCTGCAACGCTTGCAGTGCAGCGGTTTCTAGTGCGGCCAAAGAGTAGTGATGAGGCGTCACTTGGACGCGACCTTGCGACACACGGGCGAGGTTGCTGCAAGGCGCCCGGCCCCTGAGCCAAGAAAACGCGCTAAGGGTCGGCGGCGGGACAGCGCGCTTGACCTGAGCGGGGTGATGCCAAACGATCGAGCGGGGAAGGGCGACGCTTGAGCGGCGGCGGAGAACTGGCTTAGTGGTTCTCGCTCCCTCTGCGACCCGTTTCCAGCGGTCCCGCCTCATTCGTTCACTGGCCACAGCGAAGCGCCGCAAGCACATGATCGACAGCCGTCTCGTTGCTCCGCGCTCCAAACGCCTTCTTCAATCTATCGCGACTTTGCACGGCGCGCTGGATAAACGACTTTCTCCTGTCCGAGTCAACGCCAGTTGCGACATTCAAACCAGTTTCCGCAGAGTCCGGCACCACCATTTCGTTCCAAAAGTCCATTGCCACACCATACTTCGACGGCCAGCGGTGATCGGCCTCCCCATCGAAGCTGGCGATGAAGTCGAAAAACAGGACGACCCCGTCCTCAAGCGAACTCATTCGCACTTGGCTGAAGAGCGTCACAGCAAGCGTCTCAATCACAAAGGACCGCAAGTGAGCTGGTCCAGGCAAGCCGGAGTTCCAATGCTTGAGAAGCTTGACAAGTGGGACCAGCAGCTTGTCGTTTGCTGCGTTGGCCGCGGTGAGCGCGGCGTGGTGACGCTTTGGCGACGACTTGGTCCACGAGTCATCTCGTCGGCTGCCTATCCAGACGATGTCACTTCCCGGGATTTCCACCGCCGGCACGCAGTCAATGTGCACGTGCGTGAGCTCAAGACGAAGTGACCGCGCTTGAGAAAATGTCGAACTGGTTTTGTATTCGTCGCGGAGCACTCGCGCGAACGACTTCAGCACTGTCGATGGATTCGGCTTCTCGGCGAACCCGAGCATGGCAGCAGGCCAGCAACGCGGGTCAATCACGAATATGACGTCTATGTCCCGAATCGGACTGATCGCGGTATTGCGCCGATAGCTGCCGCTCAGGTAGCTGTCGACGATGCGCTCGCCGAAGGCACGCCGGTCAATCAAGTTCCGAAGATGGTTGTAGCTACGACTCGCGGCGTCCTTCTGTGCGGACGGCGGCTCGATCGCGCGCACAACCTCGCGCAGCGTTGGTTCGATGCTTGCCACGCGCTACCCGCCTCGGGCTGGTGGACCGGCAGTCGGCGACACCTCGGGGTACGACAGCGACGGCCGGTACGACCCATCGACCTGGTAACCGAAGTCGAACTCATACAGCGTCAACGGTTTCAGCATGGCCGCCTGCCGTCCCAAGTAGAACGTGAAGGCATTTGGCGCGGAGATGAACAGGTGGTATCGCTCTGTCCTGTTCGACAGGTTTGCCTCGCGGTCAAGCTTGACCTTGGCCGCCAACTGCTCGGCCAAGGCGTTTGCGTGGGCTCCGGACACGACCGCCTGGGCAGATGGGCCGCCGACGGGGCGCGCCAATAGCAACCGCCTGAACTTGAGGTTGTTCGAATGCACGTAGTGCCGCACTGCGCCCTCAGTGTCCCTTGTGACGCTCACCGCACACGCAGTCCCGTGCCCAGTCGGGTCGAGTTCCTGTTCTTGGAATTCCCAAGTGGTCGTATCGCTGGTTAACGTCTGGTCGTCTGCCGCCCAGATCTTGAGCACAGGCGACCTTTGCTCGAGCTCTACGAGCCGGCCGGACTTCGTATCCAGGATCACTCCGGCGGCAAAAGCCAAGGTGGCGTGGGCCTCAATTGCGATTCGCACTCGCCCATCTGGCGCCGGAACTCGAAGCAGAAATTCCTTGATTCTGGGAACCAACGTGTCTCGCCAGGCTGCGGTATTGCGAATTGGCCGGTCGTCGAATTCGGAGACCAGGTTCAGCACTTCGACGCAGCGATTCTCCAGTCGGTCCAAAGGATGCTCGAAGGACTTCACCCCGAAAATCTGCCTCGACGAGCTTGCCCCACCGGCGAGCAACCCTTCCTGTGCGCACTTGTCTCGGAACTCCTTCCGGTTGAACACCATGCGCCGCTGGCCAACCCATTCGAAGACGTTTGAGTCATAGATGGTTGAGCTTGCGCTCGGCTCAGGCCGAACCAGCCCGTTCGCCCGACAAACGTCATCGAGCATGCCGCGCACCGCGTCGAGCGAGTCTCTCGTCAAGTTGAAACCGAGGTGGGTACACAGCGCCCTGAGTTCCGCGTCGTCTACCTCAAGATGCTCGCGCCAGAGCTTTCGCAGCTTCCCAGTCGCGCTGCGCGCGCTCTTGCCAACGAACAGACCTTCCACGTCCAGGTTGAGCGACTTCGATCGGATGTATCCGTGTAGTGTGTCCTGTGAACTCGCCATATGGTTGGTTACGAGCACGAGTCGCGATGTTTTCCCAACGTCCCTGTCCGTCCGGTATGCGGCCAACGCCCGCTGAAGCAGCGACGTCGATGTGGCGTTGATGTACTCAGGGCGAGTCAAGTCCTCATGGGTGAACGCTCCCGGCGTTGCGTGCCACTTGCACTGCATGCGCTCGATGGTCAGCGAGTTTCCAAGGTGATCCTGAGGCGCACGTGCCGGGTCGTACTCGACCCAGATGTCGTCGAAGCCTTTCAGACCGGACTCGAAGCCGACGCGAACGATCGGACTGTGTTCGTCCAGGAGCCGGGCCGCATGCAGCCAGAACATGCGCGCCTGGAATACATCACCGTCGCGGCGCGTTACAACGGCCTGCGTCATGGGTGTGCTCAGCTCAGCGGGAACATCGGCCCGAACAGCTCGCGCCACGCCTTCAGCGCGTCACCGGTGCGTCCCAGCCGCACCAAATGGATGGCCTGGTCGATTTGAGCGCTTGCCTGCCTCAGCGCTTGCTGGGCTTTGGCGACGCGCTTGGAGTCCATCGAGTCGCTGATCGGGGGACCCAAGCCCGCCGGGTCCGGCCACACCTCGCCGATGCGGTCAGCCATGGTCGCAAAGAGCCCCTGCATCTCTCGATCGAATTGACCACCCCACCCGCCGTGCAGACACTGCAGGGCCATTACCTCGATGAGGAAGGACGGTTTGACGGGCTTCTCGCCATGCTTGGGGTTGTTGTTCCAGTACTTGGCCATGCGCACCAGGCCTTTCCACTCGCTGCTGTAGGCTTGGTGCGCCCGGGTAGCCTTCTCGGCGTGCTTCTCCGGGTTTGTCTTGATCCAGTTCCCGGTGTCGCCATCCGGAATCTCATAGTCGTTGCCGCTGGTGAACGCCGGCACAACATCGACGCTCATGATCTTGTAGTCCGTCTTGTCCTCCTCCTTGACTTGCACGCCGAAGTCCACGTTGATGGACCGGCTCTGCCGCCGGACTGCCTTCTCACCGTATTTGTCGACCAGAGCCTTCTTGTAGTCATCGAGCACGACACCGGCCGACTTGCCTCGGTAGTGCTTCTCCGAATCCTTCATTACGAAGAAGATGTCGATGTCCTTCAATGGCTTCGTCTTGGTGTAGCGCGCGTAGGAGCCGGTCAGAAAGTCTCGGTCGATGGAGAACTTCGTCCGGATGTACTCGCGCACCTCGGTATGGCGATCCGTCGCGTTCTTCTGTTCCTTGTCGTTGAGCTCCAGCCGGCTCTTGAACTTCCGGAACGCTTCATCGATGGTGAGCATCAGGCATTCCTCCAGTACGCGGCGTTGGCGCCCAAGCCGTAGTGTTCGACGGTTGTCCCCAGGCTCTGGCGCACCATGCGGTCGGTGGAGCGCAGACTGCAAGAACTCCAGCCGGAGACACTGGGGCGCCCGGACTTGTTGTAGGAGACGACCACCCGATAGGACGCCTCCGACGGCACCAGCCCGGCTTTCTTGATGGCATATCGGAGCTGGTCGGTGTCCGTCCAGAACGTTCCGGCCGAGATATCCCAGGAGTACGAGATCGACACATCCCACCTCGTGACCAGCGCATCAGTCTTGGGGTTGTAGATCTCGAGCGTCACAGTATCCAGGTGCTTGGACTCAATCCAGGAGCTGATGCCGCGCAGCAGTACTTCCCAGTCGCCGACGAGCTTCGCGGGGTCGAGGCCACTGAGCCGGATGATGTCCTTCAGGCTCTTGAGGATGTTGTCGGCGACGTAGGTGACCGACTGGGTGTACGAATAGACGGCAACGGCGCTCATGACTTCAAGAACTGGTCAACGTTCAGTATCAACCCGCCCGGGGAGGTGGCCTTGGTGACCTCCTCCTCACCCAGCTTCTGAGCCATGTCGCGGGCTGTGATGCGACTGCTCTTGGTCTTGAGTGCGCGCTGCACCCAGTCCAGATCATCCTTTGGGCATGGCAGGGAGATGGCCCACTGCCCCTTGAGGGCGTCGTACCCAAGTGCGTCCTCCTTGGCATCGCCGCCTTCGATGGCCTCTTCGTCGTAAAGGCAGTAGACGCGTGTGCGCGGGCCTTCGGAGGTTGCGACGATGGCGGCATCTTTCATGGCCTGTTCGGCGATTACCGAGCTGGCGACACCGGACACCGACAGCAACTCGTTGCGGGCCGCACTGTCGTTGCCCTGTGTCAGCAGGTCGACGATGACAACCCACGTGTCGCTTGTGCTGCGATGTGGCGAACTGCGGACCACGCGACTCACGACAGTGCTCATCGCTTGGTCCCTTTCGCGCGCACAGCCTTTGCTGCCTTGGCCGCCTTCGTCAGATCGGCCATGCTCAGCTCGTTGGGGTTCATCGCGACCTGCTTGCGAAGGGTCAGCGCGCTGGCCACAACCTTGCGGATCGCGCGTCCGTCCAGGCCGTGCACTTCATTCGCGACTGCATCGAACCCCGCAGTCCGCGGCAGCGTCGCCATGGCGGCGAACTGCTTGCCCATGCCCTGGAGGCACAGCGTCAAAATCTGCTCGCACGCCTTCAGATTGGGAGGCGGTATCTCCAGAACTAGGTCACATCGCGACGTGAACGCCTCGTCGACGGCCTGCGGGAAGTTGGAGGTCGCGATGAACAGCAGGTTCTTGTGTGTCTCGGCCAGCAGGTCCAGCTGCACCAGTACGGCGTCTGTGGCTCGATGGACGTCTACCGGGTTAGCGCTCAGGCTGAGCTTGCTGCGATCAGCCGCCAACGTCTCGACCTCGTCGAGCAGCACGATGGTCGGCCCTGTCAGTGCGGATTCGGCAATGGTCTGCCCGAAAAGGTCCGAGACCGCCTTCTGCGTCTTGCCCATCATTGCGCTACCCAGCGCGTGCGGGTCCACCTCCAGAAGGCGGAAAGAGGCGCCGGAGAAACACTCTGCGGTCTTGTGTGCCAGGCCACGAGCCAGGGAGGTCTTGCCCGTCCCCGGCTCCCCAACCAGCAGGATGGTTCCGTGCAGCGGTAGCACGCTTCGCGAGACCGACTGACGGACCGTGAAGTTGATGATGGCTTGGCCGATCAGCTGGTCCTTGATGGCTTGGTCCAACACGATGGAGTCCCACAGCTCACCGAGCTCCGGCGACGGAAGCTGGACGATCCGATGAAGTCCTTTGGGGAGTTCTCCGCGCGCTGACATGGCTTCGGCTCTCTCGTTGTGCTTTTCTTTGGGGGGCGCAGGCCCACAGGTCAGGCTGGAGGCGGTACCAACGTGCGCGCCGCCGGCTCCCGCGCTTCTCCGTTGATCCGCATTTCGACTTCCGCCATCGCCGCCCGCAGTGAGTCGGCCGTGCTCGGGATCTTTATGTCGACCTTGATCATTTGCGATCTCTCGGCGGGAAGGGATCATTGCCGTAGGAGTCGCGAGCCCGGATGCGGCCGTCCTCACCGTGGACCAGGAGTTCGCCCTTGCCATGGCGCGCCATCTGCCGCCCGGCTTGGATGGCTAGCGCCTGTGTGTCGAACACCTGGGTCGCTCGCTGCGCACCTTCGCGCAGCGTGCCCCAGCCATTGTCGCGCTGAACGATATGAACGTTGTTCCGGTTGGCCATCACGAACTTCCTGTTCGCCGAAGTTGACGGAACGGAGTTTACAAACGACAATGCAAAAAGTCAATCTGTAAACCACAACGACGCGGAGAGCACTATGATCGGTAACCGACTCAAGAGGGCGCGAGAATCCTTCGGCTTGTCCCTGCGCGAACTGGAAGCCGCCATCCAAGGACAGGTCTCAGCGCAAGCCATTGGCAAGTACGAGCGCGACGAGATGATGCCGAGCTCCACGATCCTGCTGGCACTGGCCAAGGCGCTCAAGGTCTCGCCCGAGTACCTGCTCAGCGAGCGCGAGATCGAGCTCGCGGGCGTGGACTTCCGTAAGGCGCCGCACGCCGGCGCCAAGGAAGAGCGAGCCGTGGAAGCGTCGGTGCTCGACCAGGTCGAGCGCTACCTGGAGCTCGAAGAGCTGCTGCCTGGAGTCGAACAGCCATGGGATGCGCCGGCCAGCAAGGCTTTCGACATCAGTCGCATCGAGGACGCTGAGCAGGCCGCCGATGCCCTGCGACAACATTGGAAGCTGGGCATCGATCCGATTCCCTCCGTCGCCGAGTTGCTGGAAGACAAAGGGGTGAAGGTGATCGCCCTAGACTTACCGGAGAACGTGTCCGGCTCCAAGGCTTTCGTGCAGCGCCCGAAACGCAAAGACGTTCCGGTGATCGTCGTGAACCAGGGACACAACGGTGAGCGTCAGCGATTCACGTTGGCCCATGAACTGGCGCACCTGGTCCTGCGCTTCAGCGGGCTGAGCGATGTGGAACAGGAGAAGGCAGCTGATCGATTTGCAGGCGCGTTCCTGATGGCTAGAAGCATGGTCCTGCGGCTGCTGGGGCCACACCGTACGTCGATATCCATCGGCGAACTGGCGGAGCTGAAGAAGATCTTCAAGGTCAGCATCGCTTCGCTGGTGGTGCGCTGTGCGCAGATCGGCATCCTCACGAAGGCAGCGTATGGGCGGCTATGGGGTCAGATCAAAAGCTTGGGCTGGAATAGCCAGGCCTCCACCGAGCCTGGCCTTCTGCCGGCCGAAGTGCCGCAGCGCATGGAACGGCTTTGTCTGCGCGCGGTTGCCGAGGGAGCGATTTCCGAGGCCCGCGCTGCAGAACTGCTGAACATCAGCGTTCGCGAGCTGGATCGCAAACTGATGGGGCAGGCTGCCTGAACGGTCATGATCATCCTGGTCTCGGACACTTCCGTCCTGATCGACCTGGAGCGCGGTGGGCTCCTGCAGCCCGCGTTTTCTTGCGGCCTGACGATGGTGGTGCCCGATCTGTTGTACGCACGTGAGTTGGAGGCGGACAACGGGCCGTTGCTTCGGCGCCTTGGCCTGGGCGTCGTCGCACTCGTCCCGGACGAGGTGGCCTTCGCGCAGCAACTGCGCAAGGAGCAGCCCGGCCTGTCACTCCCTGACTGCTTCGCACTGAGTTGCGCTCGGCGACCGGATCACGCGCTCGTGACCGGCGACAAGTTGCTCCGCACGGAGGCTCAATCAAGGCAGTGCACGGTTTATGGCTTGCTGTGGATACTCGATCAAATGGAGTCGTCAGGAGAGGTCGGCACCACGCTGCTGCACGAAGGCTTGACGCGCATCGCAAATCACCCGCGCAGTCGTCTGCCTCACGGCGAGGTCCGAGTTCGGCTGCAAGGCTGGTCGCTAACCTGAGCTTTACGGACCTTCGAACATACTGACTCAAATTCGCCTATGCGGTAGGACCGGTCGCTCGAGCGAGTGATAGTGAACGGAACGGCGGCTCCCGCTGCATAGCTGACCTTCGCAGCTCCGGTTCGAATGGCACAACGCGTCGATTCCTCGCGTCCAGAACGTCGGCTGTTTGGCATTTGAATGGCCGTCAGTGAAGTGGTGGCAGTGATCAGCCACGCCTTCACTTCGCAGGCGTGCTAGGTGCCTACCCGTTTAGCATCTTTGTTGTAGAAACCATCAGTAAACTAGTGCTTGCAGACGGCCATTTGGCAACTTTGTCGTTGGGGCGTCGGGTGATGATCGCTCGCGAGAGCCGCTCCAGCTCTCGGTGCCAGTTGGCAACTTTGTTCTGAGCAACCACGGTTTCAAGGGCAGACTGAAGCAGCGCGATGCCGCTGTCGACATTGCCCGCGTAGACCTCAAACATGCCTTCAGCGATCGAAGCGACGAGGTCTGCGCGTAGGGAGCAGCATTCCTTCGCGTAGCGCCTGGCAAGGGCGCATCGCTGCTTTGCGCGCTGAAGATCATTGACTTCCAACAGTAGGCGTGAGTAGTGCGCCTCCGAGCAGACGAGGGAGAGCAACTTGTTGGCTGAGTCGGGTGCGCCTGCCTCCTCAATGCCTGCCTCGATCCAGCGAAGACCTTGCTGGAAGTCCTCGGTATGGAGAGCAGCAAGAGCAAGGTTGGAAAGCGCGTCGGCGCGCAATGGTTTGAGCCCGGGCTCCGTCTCAGACAGTTTCATGCATCGCTGGAAGCACGCGACGCAATCCGCGGACTGCGCAGAGTAGAGAAACGCAACGCCGAGGTTGTTCCATGTCGCGCCTTCGCCGACGACATCGCCGGTTCTCACCGCCAAGTCGATAGCTTCCGCGCAAGACTCGATTGCGGCGGGAATGTTGCCGGTGTCAGGAAGTAACGCAGCCTGGAACGTAAGCGCGCGGCGAAGGGTAGCTGGGTCGCCAAGGCTGCGAGCGGCCGCGACCGCGCTTGCCGCGGGCTCGAGGCCAAGGACGGCTTGACCGGAAACGTAGAAGTACTGTGCGACGTCGAGCAGGCAGGAGACGACCGCTGCCGACGACGGCATATTCCTGACTTCGTTGTGTGCCGCCGCAACGGAAACGAGGGAGTCAACCGAAGGGGAGGTCAGGTGCCGCCTGAGGTCTTGAGCAATGACGGCCAGGCGCTCGGCCGGGGAGATTTGCACATCGCCTGGAGAACGAGCGGGATTCGACGTCATCGGCAGCTGGCGTGGTTGAGATCATCTGCGATTCTAGGCGTGTGACAGCAAGCTCGTAGACTCGTCAGGGAATGAATGCAACAGGTCGACGAACATCAACAAAGTATGGGGATCTAGCTTGGACAACTTAACGACAGCTTACGGTCTAGCGTACGAGTGGCTTAGGCGAGGGGGCTCTGACACAGGCGGAGGCAGCCGAATGGCCAAGCTGCTCCTGTCCCTGTGGAACGGTGAAAGGCATCCGGTAGATCTGGCGGACGTGCTGAGCGGCATGGACGGAACCGGCAAGCGGCTCGCACTTCAAGCGATCGCGGCCTATGCAGAGCGTGGTGAGGACGAAGAGTTGCGCAGGATCGGAAAGGCGCTTTTCGCGGAGTTCAGTGGCTACGTCGAGCTGTGCGAAGCGGCCGCGGCGGCTCGCTGGTCAGTGAAGCAACGCTGGGAACTGGAGCGGCTGCAAGCGGCGGAGGCCGAGGAGCGAGACCAAGAGCGGATGAGGCGAGCGCGAATAGAGAAGGAAGTGCTGTCACTGACGGACGAGCGCTTGGACCAGCTGCGCGCGGTGGCGACGAGCCAGGATGCACGCGTCGACGAGTTTCCCTTGTGGTGGTGGGATCTGTCTGACGAGGCTCAGCAAGAAGCCCTGAGGCGCGCGCGCGCGTAGCGCGGTACGGGGCGACTGATGGCGCAGCATGGCGACTGCGGCGAGCATCGCGCCGAGAGGGTCGGGCCAGAGCAGAAAGCCTCGTGGATTGCGTGGTGAGTGAGCGTTGCGTGCGAGCGGCGGCGAGATTCAAATGCTGCGCACACGATGGACAACAACGCCACTATGGACCTAAGCGAGATCGAGACCGCCGAGCGATGCGGCATGTCGGAGCGAAGTGCGAGCAAGACGGTGGAGCTCGTGCCGGTGCGAAGCGCAGCTGGACGGAAGAAGCTTCTGATGGGCGTCGCGGCGGCCAAGTCGCTGTTGGCGGGATCCAGTATTGAAGCAGTCGCGAAGACAACCGATCGCTGCACGATGTCGGTGACGGAAGGCGTTAAGGCGGTGCTGACGGCGTCAGCGTCAAGGGACGACGAGCCACGTCGGATCGACGGGCCAATCAAGAGAGCGTTGGAAGACAGGGTGACCTGCGCTGCCCAGGTGAAGAAGGTCGAGGCAGCGCTGCAGTCAGGCGCAGCACTGTTCGTCGCGAGAACGCGCAGCGGATGGTCTGAGGAAAGCGGGGACATCGCTGAAGGGATGCTCGCTGCTGCGCGGTCGGTCGACGACCGCGAGCTGGCCGTCGCGGTGATATCGCTCATCTTTGGCACGGGCATGTGGTGGGTGGATTTGGCCAGGCTGACGGTGGCCGACGTGGTCGACGAGCGAGGCGCGCTGCGCGATCAGGTCGTCATCGAGCGGAGCGGCCGCTCGAAGACGTACTACCTCTCAAACGAGCGCGTGAGATCGGCGCTGGTCGAGCACGTGCAGGTAATGAGCAAGACGAGAGCTGCCCCGAATCTGCGGGAGGCGTTGAGCGTGTTGGGCGCAGGCAGGTTGCTGTTCTGTCGGCCAGCGCGCGCCGGAGCGAGCAGGGAGACGCGCCGGCGAGGGGCTGAAGAGACGGGAAAGAATGAGGCGGACCGCGCGCGCGACTTGATCACCCACATGACGCGAGTGAGTGTGAAGGCGTCGTTGCAGCGGTCGTCGATCATGCGGCTCGCCCACCGCCGACTGGCGGCCAGGCTACTTGAGGAGGGCGCCGGCGAAGAGGTCGTCATGCACGTGCTTAGGGGCAAGTCGATGAAACCGGGAGCTTGGGTCAGGCGTCTGCTCGGGCGCGGCAAAGTCACCGTTGCAGCCGAGACCGGCATCAAGGCAGCAATGCGTCGGGTCCTGTGATGAAGGGAGCGTTCGTCTCGGTGGGCATAGTGCTGGCTATCAGTACTGCGGCGGCGCCTGGTCGGTTGCTTGGTCAGTGGAGTCCGCGGTTTGCCGGCGCTTGGTCGGGGACGCTGCACCTGACTGGCACAGCACAGTCTGGAACGCGCGGCCGGGTTACGACTGCGCTGGCGATGCAGGCGGACATAGCGGTCGACGGCAGGATCGAGATGGAAGGTCCAGGCCGGTGCGAGGGTGAAGGCGCGGTGCGTTTGCTCAGCGGCGGCGTCGCGCTCATCGACGTCCGGCTGAATGGTTGCGGCGAGCCAGACGGTCTCAACTACACCGGGGCGCTGCAGATGAGCGAGACTGTTATGAGTGTCGGTGCGTCACACGAGGTCGTCGTCGAAGGGCGCAGGATGGCCAGGCGATCGCTGACAGGAACGCTCCATAGAGTGCGAGATTGACCCGACCTAACCAACGAGGGATTCGAGGGTGTCATCGAGCGTGGCGACGACCCGGCATGCAGAGGCACCCGGGTCCTTCAAGGCTTGATAACAGGGTTAAGTCCTCCACAGATGCAGTAGGGCGGGGAACCAGTGTGAGCAAACGTTCGATGATCGGCAAGCTGATCGATCAATCGCAGTCAGCACTGATTTTCGGTACCCGACGGCCACTTAGAACCGTCGTGCCAGGCCGAAATCTGTCTACATCTTCGTCTTTGCGTTCATGTAGTGAAGCAGACATCGAACGCTGTTGATGAATAGCATCGCTTCTGGCTCCGCCAAGAGGTCGACGTTGGGGTGGGCCACGCTGCTTTGATTGCGCAGCGGATTCAACGTGTCGACAACGTTCGCGAGTGCTCGGAGGATCTTGTCAATCTCGGCTTGGTGAGCCGCATTTGCAGCAAACGACGGATGCTGTGCACGGATCAGGCGGAATAGCTCCGTCACCCCGGCTGCGTCCGAGTGACCAAGATTGGCTCGCGAGGCAAGTGCGCGCAGGTAGCCATGGAACGCGGTGTGGATCCGGTCCACACCACTGGTCGCGCCCTCGGTCGCGAGCAGGCGCTCGGCGTCCCGGAGCGCGCGCTCAACGGTATCAGAGGTGATCTCGAGGATAGGGGGCGCCACAGCTGCGGGTCCAGTGGCTTGCAGAAGGTCCATTGCGACGAAACGCTCATGTTGGCCGCTCACTTCCCCGACAGCTTCAGCAGCGCGCTTGGCGTTGTGGCGCATTTGCATGTCGTCGGCCATCTCGGCCGACGTACTTGTCCATCTCGGCCTGCATCTAGAGCACGCAGAAGTCGTCACCAAAGCTGTTGGTCCCGTGGAAGAGCCCGAAAGGATGCTGGGACAGAAACTCGCTTGCCGGAAAGTGGCCGCGGCGCTCGAGGAGCCCGACCGCGACAGCGCGTAGCCTGGTCCACTCGGCCTGCGTGAAGGACGCGTCCAACAGCTCGATCTGACTCGAGCCGGACCCTTCATGAAAGCGAATCATCCGCGCCCAATTCCCCTGGTTATGAGTCGAAAGGATAGTGCCGCTCTTGAGGGCCGCGCCGGGGTCGAAGAGAGCGCAGTGGCGCCTTCTTGTCCTGCAAGTCATGGGTCGTCAACAAGTGGCGGATATCGATTCGCTTCACCCAGGCAGTGAAGAAGGGGTTCCCATCACCATCCGTGCCGGCGTAGCGATGACTGAACTTGTATCTCAGCGCGACGGCAGCGATCGCGGCGGTAATGGCACCCGCCGAGGCGCCGGACATGATGCGCAGCCTGACATCATGGCCCGGCACGGGCCAAGTTGAAGTGTCGTCTCCGAACTGCTGTCGAGCATCCGCCTTTGCCTGTTCCCAAGCGTCCAGCGCCTCGATGAGGAAGTCGAGAACACCCGCGGTGTATGCGCCTGCGGAAATTGCTCCAGCAAGAGCCAAGCCGATGTCGAATCGGTTGTGTGGCGGTGCGGGTTCCTCGAGTAGGTAGCCACCGAGTTCATCGGAGGAGAGGTTGGTCTGCTCGATTGCGCCCATGAGAGCCTCCTTGACAGCATCAAGATGCACCGCGTGGAACACCGCGAGACTATCAAGTCCAATCGAAGCGCAGCCATGAATTTGCAGCACGGCACGGCGTTGCCCATTCGGCGGGTCTTCGACGAGGACGCATTCCGGAACTGAGGCGCTACTCAAGTCGAGATGACAAGAGCACGCGGGCGAAGTACCGGTCGCCGCAAGCGCTGTTCAACGTTTCGTCTATGCGGTCGCCGTAACCAATAGATTTTTGCCGACGAGGCGGTCGAGCGCGCGATCGGCCAGTCGGCTCAGTGGGAAGCACCAACGATCGTAGGCGGCCACGGCCGGCTCGTTCAGTCGGCCCGAGCCGCCACAAAGCCTGTAGGTGACGGCAGCCGCTGCGCCAAGGCAGTCAACGTACTGCGCGCGCTTGACGTCGAAGCCGGCACGCTGGAGGCGAGTACAGAGGGTGCGGCGGTCGTAGCGGCGAACGTGGCCGACCAGGTCGTCCATGACCGTCCACAGCGCCTGGAACGCAGGCACATAGAGCAGCAAACGTGCGCCTGGTCGCAGCACGCGTCGCATGTCGGCAAGAGCGGCTGCGTCGTCGTCGATATGCTCGAGCACATTGAGCGAGTGAATGAAGTCGGCGGCGCCTGAAGGGATGGAGGCAAGCGAGTCCACAACCTGTATGCCACGGCGACGCAGAGCCTCCTGAGATGCATGCTCGATCTCGACGGCGATCACCTGGTGGAACCGCAGCAGCAGTGACCCTGTGAAGGTGCCGAGGCCGGCGCCGAAGTCGATTGCGAGGTGCCTGTCGGTGACCGAGGCGATCTCGGCCTCGATCAGCGAGCGTAGGAAGGCGTTGTAGCGGCGGGCGACCGCCATGACTTCCAGGTTCTCCATGTCGGCAGGCGAGCGAGGTTAGCCCGCCCGGAAGGTGCTGACATGCCAGAGCGGGCACACGGCACGCGCAGGGAGCACCTCCAGGTCGATGGAGTTGAAGCCGGAGCGACGGATGAGGTCCTCGACTTGGTAGGCGTCGTGGTAGTGGTCGAGAGGCTTGGTCTTGCCCACGAGCCGGCGGATCAGCGCATATGCGGTGCCTTCGGTGGGAAGGCTGGTGAAAAGCCAGCCGCCAGGCCGCAGGTGAGCACGAATCGCGGCCACGGCCGACTCGACGTCCTCGAAGTGCTCAAGCACGTCGGCAGCGACGACCGCGTCGAAGGTGCCGGACAGGCGGGCGAGGGCGTTCGCGCGGCGCAGTTCAACGCGATGCAGGCCCAACGAGCTGCTGATGCGGACGGCGGGATCGATGTCGAGATCCACGCAGGTCACGGACCGGAAGAAGCGTTCGAGGGTCGGCAACATGACACCAGACCCGCCGCCGAAGTCGAGCACCGTGCCGCGGACACAGGACGCTTCGATCTGACGCGTGATGGCGTGCAGCCTGGACCAGAAGACGCGCCGAACCAGCGGGTTCGAATGGCGATAGAAGTCGGTTCGCTCGTCGCCGGCGGGCGTCAGCTCACGGTACAGCGGGAGCGGAATCGGCACGAAAGAAGAGCAGTTCATTCTGCGGACCTCACGTGAGGGAGCGGTTGCTGGGCGAGGTGGCGATCGGGGGCGCGGTTCGACAGCGACTCGACGACGATGCCCCAGAGGTGAGAGGCACGGATCTTCTTGCCGGCGCGGCGCGAACGAGGGCTGTAGCGGACCGGGCTGGCGACGATGGTGCCGCCCGTGGCCAGCGCGAGTCGTGACAGCTCGGTCTCGATCGCAAAGGTCGGACTGCGGGTGGCAAGGCACATGAAGTAGCTTCGGCTGAGGCAGCGCGTGCCGGTGAGGACGTCTTCGGGCGCCTGGCCGTAGCGAAAGAGGAAGACGGCGCGGACCAGGAAGTTGACGGCGAACGAGATCACCGGGATCGAGCTCAGGCGCCACGCCCGAACGCCGATCGCCATGCACGGCGTCGGGTGCGGGCTGGACATCGCGGCGTCGGCCACGGGCACGGCATCCGCGGGTTCGTATTCCGGATCGGCGTCGTGAAACAGCAGGAAGGGCCGGGTTGCGGCGGCGGCGCCGGCGCGCATCGCGTTGCCCTTGCCGGGGCGCGGTTCACTGACGACATGTGCGCCGGCGCCGGCGGCCGCCGATGACGTTCCGTCGGTGCTGCCGTTGTCGACCACGATGATCTCGGCCAGCGGAAACGCCGAGCGCAGCGCACCGATGACGCGATCGACGTAGGCGGCCTCGTTGCGAGCGGGCACCACGATCGTCAGGTCAGAGTAGTGACTTCTCATGGCAACGATCCCCCTGGTGAGACGCGCCAGAGGCGCCACGGGCCCTGGACGTCGAGAAGGGCAAGGCAGGCGACCGGCGAAGACAGCGTGTTCTCGAGGACGTGGGTGAACGGTTGGGCGAGGAGCGCATCGCACGACAGTGCGCCCTTCGAGAGCGACACGACCAGGTGCTGGACGGCCGCCGGCGCGGCGCCGAAGGCGTACGACGGCTCGACGCCGGGCGTACCGCTGGAGAAGAACGGCACCGCGAACGAGGCATGCCCGAACGCGGTGAGGGTGAGCGAGCCGGTCGGCAGGTCAAAGCGCGGCGAGCCACTCATGCGGGCAGGCTGCTGCGCAATGTGAACGGCGACAAGAACGGCGACCAGCGAGCCGACGACGACGGTGGCGCGGTCAGGCCGGGGGCAGTAGCGGCCAAAGCCTGCGGCGCAGGCCATCGCGAGAAAGGGGGCGACGACGCCGACGTAGCGCACCTGTTCGCTTGCCATGAAGAAGGCGGCCAGGGCGACGTAGACGCGGGCGCGGGCAGACAGAAAGAAGCTGACGGCAGCGCCGCACAGAAGCAGGACGAACAGCGGGCTGGCGAGGTACGTGGTGAACGGGAGGTTCTCGGCGACGGGCGCGATCTGGCTCTCGAGGATCTGCGGCAGCCACAGAAGCGTGGCCAAGTACGCGCCGTCGCTAATCAGGTACCACGCGACGAAGTGGAAAGCGGTAAGGGCCGCGGCGATCGCGATGCGGGCCCGGACCGACAGGCGCAGCAGCCAGGCGGCGACGATGTAGAGAGGGAAGAGCCAGTAGCTCAGGCTGAGCAGCACGCCGCCGATGGACCAGGCCATCAGCGCGTGACGCGAGGCGACGGCGGCAGCGGCCACGCACCAGGCTGCGGCGAAGATCTCGGGCCGACCCAGACTGATTCGATGGACCGCAAGCGCCGCGACGACGAGAAGGACGGCGGACACGACGATGGGCGCGCCGGGCTGGTACCGGCAATCGCGCCAGGTCGCTGCAGCGGTGGCGCCGATGAGCGCTGCTGCGGCCGCGGCTTGGGTGAGCCACATGGTGGCGCTGGATCCGACCGCGTGCGATGCGACTGCGAGGGCACGATCGAAGCCCCACCACAGCGAGAAGTCAGGCAGTGATGGGGCCGATAGCCGATAGACGAGTCGGTAGTCGAAGCCATAGCGCGCGACTGCGATGTCGCGCAGCAGATCGTCAAGGGCGACCGGCTGGCGCGCGACGAAAACCAGGAGGAAGGCCGCACACGGGGCGGCGACCAGCGCGACCCAACTGGCCCGCGTCGAAGCGAGAAGGGCAGCGGGCCGCGAGAGCAACTGCACCGCGACGGCACCTGCGGCGAGGACGATCGCCAGCGACAGGTTGATCAAGCACAGAGCCGCGGAGCCGATCAGCAGATACAGCGTGAGTGCGCGGGCGTCGGAAGCGGTAGCGTGGACGAGCCGAAGGAAGCGTGCGAATAACCATGAAGCGGTGGCAACTTGTCTGCCGGGAAAGGAGCCGTCGTGCACGGGTGCCTCGCAGGAGTCGTGAGGCGACTATCGATTGGCGGTCCGGGCGCGGCAAACCCGATGGCGAACGGAAAATGCGCGCTTTAGCGGCTAGGAGTTCACCGCAGCGGGTTGCAGGCCATGGTGGACAAGGGGGCCGAGCTGCGAAGACGGTTGCAGCAAGTGCCCTGTGCACGATGAGGGCGCCATGTGCTGCGAAGACGAGCTGAAAGCGTCGCGGCGGCGGGCAACACGGGCGTCAAGTCCCGAAAGTATGCGGTGGGCGGTCAGTTGTGGGTGGACAGCGGCGCAAGGCGACAACAGACTACGCAGTGCCGCGCGTGATTCTGAGGGTGCTGATGAAAGACTTCGACGAGCAGAGCAGTGCTGAAGAGGTGCGAGAAGGTGCTGCTGGGCGCAAGCAGCGTTGGTATGAGCAGCCGGACGTTCCTCTTTGGCGGCTACGGTTGCGCGTGCTGATGCAGCGAGGCGAGATCAGCGTTAAGAAGCTGTCGGATGCGAGCGGCTTGTCGGAAAGGGCGATCCACGGGCTCCTGGAGGGCGTTCAGACGTTGCGGTTTGACGACCTGGCGCGACTGGCGAAGGGCGTCCGCGTGTCGCCGGCCTACCTGGGATACGGCGTCGACGGGAAGGCGCCGATCGAGAAGCATGAGCGCGCTCGGCTGATGCGCGAAACGATGAAGATGCCGGCACAAGTCCAGCGCAAATGGCAGCGGAGCGGACTACGAGCGACGCCGGACGTGAGCGAGGCCCGACGACAGTCGCTTCGCAGGCTGATTGAGAAACGGCCGGCCGGCATGACGCTCAACCAGGTCGGTGCGCTGCTCGGCTTCACGCGCGGCGTGATCTACAGACTGGTCGACGCAGAGGATCCATCCGGATTCGGCAACTTGTTGGCGCGCCGTGTAGAGGCGCGCATGGGGTTGGACGAGGGGGATCTGCAAATTAGTCTGACAGACGACAAGATCGATCGGGCTTGGCGATTCGCGACATCGAGTGCTGCGACGGCTGCCATTTCAACGGTCGATGCCAGTCGTGTACCAGGCACCTGCGCCTGAGCCCTATGGGCGCCATCGTGCAGCAGGCGCGCGGGCGCTGTGCCAACTCGTCGCTTCAATATGAGAGGCGTTTCTCAAGCTCCGAGCGCCGTACATTCGTGGCTGCGATCTTGCCTTGCAAACGTTCGACTTCTGCCTGCTGAAGCGCAATGTTCTCTTCCCCTGCTTTCACCGCATGGGATCTGTTCTTAGCTCCTCTGTCTATTGCCAGTTTGGCAGTGAGCGAGAGCAGGCGTAGACGAGCTTCATCGATTTGCGCGTTCAGAGACTTGTGTTGGATCTCGATGCTGGTCAGTTCCTCTTCAATGGAAACGCGATCTTTCGCGGAGAGCTTTGCCTTCTGTTGAAGCGCCGCGACTTCGGCCCGGAGCTTTTCTCGCTCTTCCTCCCACTTTTCCCGCGTCAAGCGCAGTTGAGCTTCTGCATTCTTGGCTGTGGAGTCGGATGCGCGCCACTGAACGACATTTCCGAGCAAGGAGACGACCAGGCCACAGATCGAAAGTATGAGGGCCGGTTCACGCCACCCAGACCGTCCGAGCCTTTCGGCCTCCATCCGCAGCTTGGCGATTTCAGTTCGTAGCTTCTCGTTGGCGAGCGCGTCGTCAGCGATCGAATCGTTGCTCATCAGCGGACTCCAGTGGTGCGCCTAACTTAGAGTCGGGCGGCGCTTGCGTCGGTATAGCGGCCGATTGGCCCTGGACAGCTTGCTGTCAGGCAAAAAAGTGTGCACGCTCGGAAGGCTCCGGAAACGTCGGCGCTTGCGGCGACAGGAACTTGTGTCAGTGCCCGTTGGGTGATCTGAAGCCCCAGCGGCCACGCGGCGGCCGAGCAGTTGCCTCGCAGGAAGGCTGCTTCCGGCGATGCCGCTGATGGCGCTGTTCGACCCGTTGCTGACTTTCGAATCCGCTCGAAGCGGTCGTCCCACACGAAGACGGTGGAAGGCGTCGGAAGCAATGTGTCCCTGGCCCCTGTAGCCCCCTCTAGCTATCGGCTCGCTTGCAGGAACAAGTGGACAGGACTGAGTGTGTCAACTAACCACCACATGACGATCAAAGCACCGATAGCGATGACCGCGGTCAGCCACTTCTTCTGCCGCTCCGCAGTTTCGAGATGAGCGAGTAGCTTGCTCGATAACGCCGAAACGATGGCCAGCAGGATGAAGCTGGAAACAACCGCAATCGCAATTGCGAGGTAGAAACGCACTAACAGCCCCTTTTTGAGTTGACTCAGAGAGCACGCCGCGCGACCTGCTGCAGAACCGCTACAAGCGCACGGCGCACACCTTTAAGTCGTCGGGGTCGAGATCGGCTTCGTATAGCGCGAAGTAAACCTCTGCCTTGTTGTTCACCGCGTACCCATTTTTCCCCATCATGATCTGGCTCGAGACGGCAGGTTAGGTCGCCAGTTCTTCTATGTCATCTTTCGTGATCACGACTGCTCAGGTCCGCTCCTGGCCGAGGCTGTGTGAAAACTCCATGTAAGGTTAGTCGTTGATCATCGCTTTGTCGTGAGGCCCAAGCGGAGTGATCAGTGAAGCGATTCATCGAAGGCGCGGACCGGACCCAGAGCACGCTGTTGCCCGACTGCCTGGACGACTACATCGCCGCCGACAACCCGGTCCGTGCCGTCGACGCCTTCGTCGAGGAGCTCGATCTGAGGGTGCTGGGGTTTGAAGGCGCCGAGCCCGCTGCCACCGGCCGGCCCGGCTACCACCCCGCGGTGCTGCTCAAGCTCTATATCTACGGCTACCTCAACCGCGTCCCCTCCAGCCGCCGGCTCGAGCGCGAGGCCCAGCGCAACGTCGAACTCATGTGGCTCACCGGCAGGCTGACCCCCGACTTCAAGACCATCGCCGACTTCCGGCGCGACAACGGCCCCGGCATCCGCAACGCCTGTCGCCGCTTCGTGCAGCTGTGCCGCGACCTGGCGTTGTTCAGCGAGGCGATCGTCGCGATCGACAGCAGCAAGTTCAAGGCGGTCAACAGCCGCGATCGCAACTTCACCCCGACCAAGATCGAGCGGCGCCAGCAGCAGATCGAAGAGAGCATCCAGCGCTACCTCGAGGCCCTGGAGACCGCGGATCGCACCCAGCCGGCCGAGGTGCAGGCCAAGACCGAGCGGCTGCGCGAGAAGATCGACACCCTGCGCCAGCAGATGCGACGGATGCAGCGAATCAAGGAACAGCTGAAGGACGAGCCCGACCAGCAGCGCTCGCTGACCGATCCGGATGCGCGCGCCATGATGTCGCAAGCCAAGGGCACGGGCATCGTCGGCTACAACGTGCAGGCGGCGGTCGACACGCAGCACCACCTGATCGTCACGCACGAGGTGACCAACGTCGGCAACGACCGCCAGCAGCTCACCAAGATGGCGGTGGCCGCGCGCGAGGCGATGGGCAAACGCAAGCTGCAGGCCCTTGCCGACCGCGGCTACTTCAACAGCCCCGAGATCAAGGCCGCCACGGACGCGGGCATCACCCCGCTGGTGCCCAAGCCGACAACCTCCAACGCCAAAGCCGAGGGCCGCTTCAGCAAGGCCGACTTCATTTATCTGAAGCGCAGCGACGCCTACCAGTGTCCCGCGGGTGAGCGAGCACCCTACCGCTTCTCAGGCGTGGAGAACGGCCTGACGCTGCGCAGGTACTGGCCGTCGGCCTGCCCGCAGTGCCCGCTGAAGCCGCGCTGCACGACCGGCGATTACCGGCGTATCACACGCTGGGAACACGAGGAGGTGCTGGAGGCGATGCAGCGCCGGCTGGACCGCAACCTGAATGCGATGACACTGAGGCGGCGCACAGTCGAACACGTGTTCGGCACGCTGAAGCACTGGATGGGATCGACGCACTTCCTGACGCGGGGCCTGAAGAACGTGAGCACCGAGATGAGCTTGCAGGTGCTGGCCTACAACATGAAGCGAGTGATCCAGATCCTGGGCATGGATGTGACGATGAAGGTGATGAAGGTGGCTGGCAGCTGAGGAAGGCGGCAGTATTCTCACGTCCGAAGCCAGCGCCGCTCCCCAGCGCGACCATCGATGACGTTGACGTCGATGGTGACTGCGTTTTCACACGGCCTCGGCCGAACCCGGGCACTCCGACCGTCGGGTATGGGGTGCTCTTAATTCGCGGCACACAAGCCGATCCGCCCGCCGTCCCGTCTGGCCATCGCGCGCGCACTCTGATCGCCTTTTTGTCGAAAGGAGCGATCATGGACTCGCACTCTCCGTCCACACCATGCACGCCGTGGAACAAGGGCAAGCTGATCGGCCAGAAGGCGCCGCTCAGGCCGAAGGATATTTGGGAATCCGCTCTCGGCTACAGATGGATCACCGAACCGGCGAACTCGCGATGTTTGACCTGGGTCTGGACAGCAAACTGCGCGACTGCGATCTCGTGAAGCTGCGCCTGCGGGACGTCTGCCATGGCAGCCACATTGCCGGGCGGGCAACTGTGATGAAGCAAAAGACCCAGCGCCCGGAGCAGTTCGAGATCACGCCGTCGACCCCGCGCCAACGCAAGCCTAAGTAGGCGTCGGATCGCGATCGTCGAGTAGCTTTTGGTACGGCGCGAGCGACTCGCCCGCATCCTTGAAGCCGACCCATCGGGCGATCGTCGCGGTCGTGAGTTTGGAACCGGGTCTTCGAGACTCGCGAATTTGACGCACGATGAAGGTGTGCCGCAGGCGGTAGCCGCCGCCGAGCTGCACGCCAGCGAGAGCACAGACTGCCTCGCAGGCCTCATACAGGCCGTTCTTGGGCCACTGACCGCCGCGGCTGCTCGGCAGCAGGAACGGGGAATCCGCCATCGCCTTGTGGTGGCGACGTGCGTCAAGCCAGCTTGCAAGGGCCTTGCGGGCGTAGCGAGAGAGCGGGGTCTGGCGTGCCTGCGTGTTGCCGTTGCGAGGGACGGTCAGACCAATCGGGCGACCGGTCTGCTCGGCGTCGAGTAGCACTGAATCAAGCTGCAGACTGCGAACCTCGTGCGGTGTGAGTCCAGCGCCGAGCTGAAGCGCCACGGCGCAGTAATCGCGGACGGCAACGGGCGTGCGAGGCGCATCAGGGTGCAGCGAGGTAGGCGGCAGCATGATCAGCCTGAGCAGGCTGATCGCCTCGGTCGTCGACAGCGGGTCCGGGAGGGGGTTGTTTTTGCGCAGGTGGACCGATCGGTAGGGCTCCTCCTTCAACATCTCGGCCGCGGCGGTCGACGACTGCTCGAGGCCGCGCTGTTTCGCATTGAACGCCGTGAGCTTGGCTATCAAGCGCAACAGGCGGGCGGCATAGCGGTCGCTGACAATCTCGGGGACATGAGGGCGGCCGCGGGTGCGCTTGGGCTTGGTTGCCCTCGGCGGCGCGCCATCGCGCTGCTTGAGCGGCACGCCGGCGCGAGGCCGCTTGGTCAGGTAAACGACGAGATCGTCTCGGGTCACTTCGTGCAACTCGATGTTGTAGAGGTCGAGGTATCGCACGAACGACAGCCACATGTCGGTGTAGACGTCGACAGCGGCGTCGCGCAACGGGCGTCCGGCGCGGCCAGCAGGGACCACGGCGTCACCGCTTCGGCTGGCCTGGTGCAGCTCTTCCCGGCTGACTCGATAGTCGTCCAGGATCTGGACTAGCGCCGGCGCGCGGGAACTGTCAAACAGGTCCGGTGGAAGTCCGATGGCTTGGGTCGATCGCATACAAAAATACTAACATCGACCGCACTTCCCTGTAGGCGCAGTTGTGGTTTTGCGAAGTTGCGCGGTTCCGGTTTGTTATCGCGCGCGGGGAAGGAAGGCAGGGAAAGTGCTTTCGATGTTAGTATTGTTTTGAGAGCAGGCGACGTAGCGAAGGCGACGCGAGCTAGTTAGCTACCGGACGGTCTGCTGTCTAGCGAGGGCAGTAAGGAGTGCGGTGCCCGGTTCCAGGAAGATCTGCTGCCGATGGCACGGGCGACAGCGCTGGTTCCAAGAACTCGTCGGCTAACGCCACACCCGCGCAGTGCGCATGTGCTGAGCGTGCTTCATCTTGAGGCAGTCCGTGGTCCGTCCCGCACGATAGAAAGACGACATGCGCTTCGCCACGATTCCCTCCCAAGGCGAGCGATTTGGTTTGGGCGTAGAGCCAATCGCGCTGCGCTTCGATGAAGTCCACACAGCGCAGCGTCGGAGATAACAGAGGCCTGACGAGCGACGACAGACGGTGCTTGCGTTCGATGAGAGCGAGCGGTCGTCGTCGTGGCCGGCAATGATCAGCGCATCGAAGGGCGTGCGGCTGCGCCGGCTGCGTCTTTTCAGCCGCGTGAGTCTTTGACGCAACCGACATTCGCGCGCGGCTCTGCAGGCGATCGAATTGGGGGCGCCCGCCCTCGTCGCACACGACCAATTCGGCATCGAGCGCAGTATCTGCTGGCAGCAGTTGGAGGGCGTTGACGACCTCCGGGAATGCTTGGTCCATCCGGTTGCCCTGCCTCGACACGAGGCGAGCACCGTGGGAGTCCCGAAGTGCGAGAGCTCGGAAGCCGTCGAGCTTGAGCTCAAGGAGCCAGTCAGGACGCGAGAATGGCCCCGACGATTCCGTCAGGAGCATCAGGTCTCGCGCCGTGGGGAGAATGAGAGAAGGGGGAAGCGAGTCGCCGGCCGGCATGGCTGGCGTGTAGCAAGACGAACTCCGGACAACCTCTCACTTACTGGCGGCTTACCCTACGGTAAGCCCGCCGTTAAGCGACTGGACCCGACGCCAGTGGGGCTGCTGGCAATGGGTATCGGCGGCCAGGTCAGGCCAGCACGAAGATGCCGGAGCCGCCCCCCACCAGAACAAGCTGCTGCAAGTCCAGCTCGATGATCTGGTCGGCGCCGGCGGGCGTCACGTCGACTGCGAGGGACTCAACGGCGGCGTTGGTGGCGAAAGTGGTTTCCATGTTCTGCTCTCCAGGGGGTAGGGGTTCGGTGTTGGTTCAGGCCAGGACAAAGATGCCGGAGCCGCCGCCCACCAGTACAAGCTGCTGCAAGTCCAGCTCGATGATCTGGTCGGCGCCGGCGGGCGTCACGTCGACTGCGAGGGACTCAACGGCGGCGTTGGTGGCGAAAGTGGTTTCCATGTTCTGCTCTCCAGGGGGTAGGGGGTTCGGTGTTGGTTCAGGCCAGGACAAAGATGCCGGAGCCGCCGCCCACGAGAACCAGCTGCTGCAGTTCAAGTTCGATGATCTGGTCGGCGCCGGCGGGCGCCACGTCCACTGCGAGGGACTCGGTAGCCGGGACATCGACGAGCGTTGCTTCCATGTTCTTCTCCTAGAGGGCTGGTGATAAAGGGCGCAGGTTCTCCGTGCGAACAAGGTCATTGTGTCTTAGCATCACATGCACGTGAGATAGACCAGCGCTGTTCTTACCGACTGGGCGCGTCACGCAATGATGGAAGACCCGGAAAGCAGTTCCGACAGCAGTACCCGAGCCAGCCAAGTCTCGCTCGTTGAGTCGCTGCTGAGCGAGGTCAAGGCGCACGCGGCGAAAGGCACTGGCGCAGACGAGTTCATGCGAACCGTCGCGCAGCGCTTGGACCGTGTTCCAGCGGAGGTTGCGACGCAAAGCAGCGTGACGGCGCTCTTGGCCGTTGCGGGCTATTACTTCGGCGGCGGCCGAGAGCTGGCTCGAGGAATCGAAGCTGCGGCGTTGGCAGTCAAGAAGGCGAGACTGACGAGAACCCTTGGTCTACTGCGGCCGGCGCTCACGTTCCAAGGCAGCTTGTGCGCGCACGCGGGTAACAGCGCCGCGGCACTGGAGTCGTTCGATGAAGCACTCGCTGTGGCTCAGCAGATCAACGACGAGGATGGCTTCACGGTCGTGCTGCTGAACATTGCTGCCGCCGCATTGCAGTCCGGTGCGTATCGAGACGCGATCAAGGTGCTGGAACGTGTGATCGCGCGCGTCAAAGAGGGTCACGGTCGAAGCAGCCTGTTGGGCCCGGCCTACGGAAACGTGGCGTTCTGTCATCTATGCCTAGAAGAAGATGCCAACGTGGTGGCTGGGCTGCAGGCGGCCCGCCGGGGGATGACTCAGTTTCGGCTGGCAACTGAACCGGCCATGGCAGGCGCATCGGTTTGCGAGGCGACCTACGCGCTGCTGTTGCTGAAATTGGGGAAAGTGCAGGTCGCGACGGTACGGGCAGCTGGAGCGCGACGTTCCGCTTCTCGCGCGAACTCGATGCAGGCCGAGATCCAGTCGAGCGCGGTCGAAGGCCTGTGCGAGGTGATGAGGGGAAATCACACCAGCGGGCTCGCCCGAATTGAGCAGGCGGTGGAGCAGGCACGATTGGTCTTCGAGCCTGGGCTGCAGATGGCACTGAAGGTCGCGCGCGATGCATACGAGATCGTCGGCGACGCCAAAAAAGCACTCGCCATGCAGAACGAGAGTGAAGAGCGAGCACGCCAGAAGTGGCAGGAAGTCGCGTTAAGGAACCACTTCGCCCACCTCAAGAGCATCGGTGTGACGCTGGAGATCGATCAAAGGACGGAAGGAGTTGTGGTCAGAAGGCGCCGCGAGCTGGAAGGACGGATCGCGCAGGAGGAGCTCCAGAAAGTGGAGCGGTCGGCCAGCGACAACCTGCGTGGAATGCAGGAGTTGGTGAAGTTCCTGGAGCAAGCAGCGGTTGACGCAGAAGCGAATGAAGACCCGACAGGACTGCACTGCTACCGGGTCGGCAGGCTTGCGGCGCTGATCGCTGAAGAATTCGGCTTCAATGAGGAGGTCTGCTTCGAGATCGAGATCGGCGGCAGGCTGCATGACATTGGCAAGCTCGGGATGCCTGTATCACTGACGTCCAAGACAACGCGACTGACGCCTGAAGAGCGCAAAGTCATGGAGCGTCACACGACTGACGGGGCCGCGCTGCTTGGAAAGTGCTTGGTCAAGCTGAAAGTGGCCGAACAGATCGCGCGCCACCATCACGAGAATTGGGATGGAACGGGGTATCCGGCCGGACTGGCGGGCAATGGCATCCCGGTAGAAGCACGAATTGTTGCCGTGGCGGATACGTTCGATGCGCTCACCTCGACGCGCGTGCATCGCCCGGCGATCGGCTCCGAACGCGCACTGGAAGAGGTTGGGCGGCTAAGCGGAACGAGGTTCGATCCGCACTTCGTGACCCTGCTGATACGGGTGGTGCGGCGTTTAAAGGACGAACAACCAAATGTGAAAGACTACCTTGCCGAGGCTGGCAGGGCGTCTGACTACCTCAAGTGGCGGGAATCCATATCGGCCAGGATCGAGTCAGGCGCGGGGCCGAAGACAGGGCGCTGAAGCAGCCTACAGGCGCACGAGCGCCTGCCGCGCGTGCTCAAAGATGGCGCGAGCGCGGGTGAACGGCAGATCCGAAGCGGATTCAGATAGGAACCCGTCGAGCGCGACAAGATCACGAGGCAGGGTGTCAAGCATGGTGGCGAAAGCGCTGGCCATCTGCGGATGAAACTGTGTGCCGGCGTTGGCCAGGATCGTTGCCTTGGCTTCGTCGATGGAGCGCGCCGGCATGTAAGGGCGCCCATGCACCATGACATCGAACGCGTCAGCCAGGGAACACATTTGTGCCCCGGCAGGAATCGCCTCGCCCGCGAGCCGGTCGGGATAGCCGTTGCCGTCGTGGCGCTCGTGATGCGAGCGAATCACCCCGGCGGCCAAGCTCGCGTAGGGAACGCCGCTGGCAAGGACCATGCTGGCGCCCTCAATGGGGTGGTCGCGAACGTAGCGCATATCCTCGTCGTCAAGAAACCCTTCAGAGATGAGGATCTGCCGCGGCACGCCGACCATGCCGATGTCGTGCAGGAGGGCGGAGCGAGCGAGATCATCAGCCTCAGATGGGCTGTAGCCCAGGTGCAGCGCGAGCAGGCCAGTGAGGCGGGCAACACGGAATGGGTGAAGCCCGTCTGGGTCAACCGCGGTTTCGGCCTTGATGCTGATGCTGATAAGCCTGGCTTCTGACCCGAGCTGCTGTCGCAGGAGGGTCACGAAGTTACGCTCTCGCGCACCTAGCATCTGAGCCATTGACTCATCGGTGTGATCGGCGGTGGCGAACGAAACGCTTTGCTCGGCCACGAGGGACTGATTGACGCTGCGTCGCATCGACAAGGCGAAGTCGCGCAGATGACGGCGAGCGCCAGCGGCGTCTCCCGCTCGTTCGCACATGAGGGACGCGACGATCAGGACGTTGCGATGCGATTCTGGGATCGCGCGGGACTTCTCCAGGGCAGTGGTGACGATGGTGGCGCCCAGATCCATCTGGGTCGGGTCGGACGAGTGCGTCAGGCACGACGCGACCGCAGCGTTGGCTTCCAGCAGCGCGCGCATCGCGCCACTGCTTTGAGCGAGACGCAGGGCCTCGTCGGCGGCGCGTTGCGCATCAGTGAGGCGGCCGGTTCCGATCAGAAGCTGCGTGTACGTGGCCAGGGTCAGGGAGCGCATCATCGACGTGCGCGCGTCGACGGGATCGGGGAGCTTTTCGAGCGCGTCCTCGATCATCGTGATGCCCTCGGCGTAGCGCAGCGTGTGCATGCAGGTGAGGGCGAAGTTCGACAAAACGCTGCCAGGGCACACGGCGGCCAGGTCTGGGCGATCGAGCGGATCGGCGAGAGCTCGATCGATGGCCAGCTCATACATGTCGCTGGCTCGTTCGTAGGCGCCGAGGTGGTGGAAGGTGAGGCCGAGGTTATTCAGGGCCATGGCCTGAAGGGTCGGCGAGTCAAGTCGACGAGCGATGTGGTACGCGCGCTCGAAGCAGTGCCAGCCGTCGGTGTGATTGCTGATCGAGTTGAGAACGGTGCCCTGGAAGAGCAATCGACGGCATGCGGTGTCACCGTTCGGATCGGAGCACAGGGCGACGCTTAGCGCCGCGGCTTCCGCAGCATTGAGCAGCTGCTCACCGGACATCCACATGCTCGACGCGATCCGGTAGATCGGCTCGGCGCGAAGGTCATCGTCGATGCCCTTGGGAATGGAGATCAGATCGCGCAGGACGCCAAGTCTCGCCTCCGCAAGCGCGGGCCCAGTGAGCGTGCGCAGGTCATCGACCGCTGCGATGGCGGCAGCAGAGCTATGTCGATCGATGTCGAGGCGGCTGATCAAGCGGATAACTCAAGTCGAGCGAGCGGAACATTACCCAGTGCAGCGATTCTCATAGGGGAGAGAACCGTACACACTGCACCTACCGATAGCGAACACGCTGCGGATAAAGAAACACCACCAATGTCGAGAGGAATACCCATCATGAACGAAGCGATTGTGATCGAAGCCGCGGAAAAAGCGACGACCGTAGAAGTCGTTACCAGCGATGCCGGCACCACACTTCGGACGCTGGATGTGACTGAGCTGGACATGATCGGCGGCGGCTCGGGTATTTACCTGTTCTAGGCGGACACTGCGACTGTGTACGGCGACTGCCAACCTCTGGTTCGAGGTTCTTGGTGTTACAGCCGCGGCTCAAACTACTGACGGTGGGGCGCACCTGTCCCATCGATCACGACAAAGACTAAGCGTCTACAGGGATTCTGCGCGGTCAACGGGTCAGGTCAGTCTGACCCTGAGATCGTCCAGCGGCGTCAGCAGCACGCGGGCGGCTTCAAACTGGGCTCGCAACTCCACGGCATCGGTACGCGACATTGCGGACTCAAGGCCGTTGATCACGTCTGGATCAAATGCAGCACCAGCCTCCGCGCGCAGCGCCCGCGCGACGATCGCAGGCGAGACATCTGGTGCAGAGAACAGCTTCGCTTCGTAAGCGTCGGCGACATGGACGATGCGCGCATTCAAAGGAATAGCGCGCGACATCAGCCCATCCGGCGTGCCATGACCGTCGAATCGCTCGTGGTGATGCCGAGCGATGCGCTCGGCGACCTCTATGCAGGTGATGCGCGAGCGTGAAATCAGATAGGCACCAACCGACGTGTGAGCCGCGACTATCGAATCGGCACAGGGTGAGGCTCCTGGCGGGCAATCGAAGACGACGGGCGGAAGAACCAGGCGCCCGACGTCAAGCAGCCTGGCAGCGCGCTCCAGCCGGTCGGCGTCAGGCTCCGGTTCCTGGTGAGGGAGGTGCTGCGAGATCAGGCGAGCAATGCGTGCAACACGGTACGGTCGCGCTCCGTCAAAGCGCTCGCGCGCGTCCGATACGGACGCGACTTGCTCCATCCAGAGGTCGTCCGACAACGAGGACGCCTGACACATCGCTGTAAGCGTGTCGTCATCGACGCCCTGCAAGAACCACAGCGGAAAATCGTTCCGCGGACCGAGCGCGACACGGGTCAGATACAGGTCTTGGCGGCGAACGATGTTCCGGAAGTGCCGCTCACGCGAGCGGACGGCGATCTCTCGAAGAATGGCGTCTGCAACGTGCTTCTGACCAGTCGTGCTGGCTGCGCCTCTGACAACGGCCAATGCCTTGGCTCTCAGCATGGCGTGTCTTGAGCAATGCCGTTCGATGGCGACCAGAGCGTTGTCCATGGCGCCCGGAACGCCGTCGAGGATGGACGCGGCCAGGTCGAGCACGGCGGCAAGCGAGGCCTGCGAACTGCCGGCCGCGGCGTACCGTCGGGCTTCGTTCGAAGCAAATCGGGCATCCGTTGCGCGGCCGAGCGCGAGCATCACCTCCGCTTGCGTCGCCCAGGCAAGCGACCGAGTCTCTCGTGAGTACTGGGAGTCGTCGACGGATTGAATGCCGATGGCCTCGGAAGCGGCATTGGCTGCGGCGTCAACTTCTCCTGTGCGAAGCAGGCATGTCGCCAGTGACGACAGCAGGCGGGAACGCAGGCCTTCGGACGGGCAGCGGGCCAGGCCGACGTGGAAAGCAGCGAGCGCGTCCTCATGCAGGCCGAACTCGTCACAGAACAGGCCGACGTTCCTGAGGACGAGAGCCTCGGTGCCATGGGCGTGCGAGCGCGCGAGATCGATCGCCTCAGTGGCGGCCTTCAAGGAGTCGACCGCGTTGCCGATCACGTTCAGGGTTGCGCACTGGACGCTCAACGCGCGGCGCAACAAAGTGTTCAAGTCGAACTGCCTCGCTAGCAGCACGGCGAGACTGATCGGCTCGATCGCCGGCGAGGCGTCGCCTCCGGCGTGGATCGTCAACGCCGCGATCTCGATCAAGCACTCCACGCGAGCATCGACCGGGGGCACCACCGGCGTGACACGCAGGGCGTCGATGGCGCGCCTCAGAAAGAGCGGAAGATCTGGACTGGGTTCGGACCACTGGCACTTCAACGACGCCAGCAGCGCACCGACGTCAGGGACAGACCGCTGCGTCATGTCCAGCGCGCGCCCGCCATGCGCCCGCGAATGCACTGCTGCGCGCCGTATGGTCGGCCGAAAGATCGGCGATCTCACCTCGAAGCAAAGCGACCAGCGAACGGAAACTCATGTCGGTCAGCAGTTTGGTGACGACCGGAACGGGTGGATCGAATTCGCGCAACGCGGGGTGATTCGGATGCGCGGTAAGGATGACGATGTGTGACGGATGACGGCGCGCGCGCAGCTTCGACAACGCACGCGTGACGAAACGTGATTCGAGCATGAAGTCCAGCACGTATAGATCCGGCTTTGTCGACATGTGAAGCGTTGCGGTGAGCATGTCGAGGTCGTCGGTGAACACCAGCGCGCGAGCGCCGAGCTCCTCAAACCGAGCGGCAACGCTGACGGCAAGGTCGAAGGAGTCATCGAGGATGACCACGGTCTTGCCGCTCAACGGCTGCCGCTCGCGCAGAACCGGCGTGTAGGCGGGCACAACGATGACGCGAACACCCACGGAGGCGAGGATCGGTGCATCGGGATCGACAGGGTCGTACTCAAGATCACCGCCGAGCGCGCGCGCGAAGTGGCGCGCGACTTCAAGCTGAAGCTCGACGCCGGTCGATGGAAGGGGGCAGCGACACTTTCCTGGATCGGCGCGAAAACAGACCACCCCGTCGTCGTAGTGGGCACTCAGACGGACGTCGCGTCCGCGAGCAAGGTGCCCAACTGTCATCGCGGAGAGCATGCGAAATATCCAACTCTTCGGACAGGACACCACAAGGTCTGTCGTTGAGGCTGACGCAACGGGCGTCGTCTCGATGTCATCGACAGTGGTCGACGATGCGGCGTGGGACGCCAGCGACGAACTGGCCGCAACGGCGGCTTCCATGACCTCAGACACCACGAAGGACTCCGCTGGCACGGCTCCCGTGGCGCTGATGCCTGCCGACACCAGGGAGATCAACTCGTCGAACAGGTATGGCAATCGAACAATGGCGGCGATAGCGGCCTCGGAGTAGCCGCCGGCAGACGCTCGCGCCGACAGGGCATTGAGAGGCTGCCGAACGTCGTGGATGACGCCATTGATCCAGCCGAGATCACTGCGAAGCGCAGTTGGCAGATGAAGCTGGGCGGCTGGCACAGCAGGGAGGTACACCTGCCAGTGCGTACCGTTCTTGCTGCTGAGGACGTCGACCTTCCCTTTCATTGCGCGCGCCAGCAGCATCGCCGTGGCGACACCGCGGCCGCCGCGAAGCGTGCCGATGGCGTGGAGTTTCGTGTCGGAGTAGTACTGCTGAGAAAGGAGCGCGTCGATCAGGTCCCGATCCATGCCGCGACCGTTGTCGCGCACATTCAAGATCACGTAGCTGCCACGCGTCGTTACGAACAGCTCGACGTTGTCGCCCTTACTGTGCTTGATCGCATTGGACGTGAGATTGGTGAAGATGCGGAACAGCCAGCTCTGGGGTGCGCGCAACGTGACCGATGTGGGTTCGACTTCGGTTCGGAAGGGATACGCGGACGTCAGAGGTCGACTCGCAACGACAGCGAGCGTCATGAGCCGGTGCAGGTCGACGTCCTCGGCGACCGGAGCGGTGGGACTTACGTCGACGCGGAAGACCGAGACGAGCTCGTCGAGCTGATACGGCAGAAGCATCAGCGCGACCTGGCACGGGTCATCAGTGGCGTGCAATGCGAACTCTGCGTTGAGAAACGACAAGGTCTGACGCAGGCGCAAGACAAGCTGATCGAACCACTGAGGCCCTGAGTCAACCAGAAAGGACGGCAGCTGGTGAGATGCGTGGGGCATGATCAAAGCAGCCCAAGTCGGCGCGCATTGGCAGCAACTTCGCCTCGTGTTCGAGCCTGGAGCGACTGCATCAGCGCGGTGACGTGATACTTGACTCCGCTCAACGAAAGATCGAGCTTCCTGGCGATCGCCTTATTGGGCAAGCCGTCATACAGAAGGGCAAGAACAGCACGCTGCTGCTCGGAAAGCTCAAGGCCAGGGCGGTCTAGCACGCCGGCGGGACACCAGAAGTTGCTCTCGAGAACAGCTCGCACAGCCTGCTGCAAGGTGGGGGCGTCAAGGTCCTTGGGGATGAAGGCCGATGCATCCGTGGCGAACACCTCTCGAATCAGCTGTTCGTTCGTGGTGCCAGAGACGACGGCCACAGTGGCGCCAGGCGAGTGGCTCAGTACGGCATTCAGAGTGGCCAGGCCGGCGGAGTCGCGCAGTGTCAAATCGACGAACACGACATCGCTAGCGACCAGGTTGCTACGGAGCAGGAGCACAGCGTCGGCAAGCGACGTTGCGCTCAGGACCCGCATGAACGGATCAACACTCTTGATGAGGGCGCGCAGGCTGTCGATGATCATGACGTGGTCGTCGATGATGACGGCCTGACGCTGGCGGCAATCACTGTTGACGAAGCGGTCGGAGTCCATGGCGCGAGGTAGCGGCTTTGCAGGGTGAAGAAGCTACATCAACGGTCGGCCGCCCGGACTGGCCAAATGGCCAGTCCGGCACGAACACAACGCGGTTTCTCTGGTCCTCTGGCCAGTCGCCACAGCTCGAAGTCATTGCGAACATTCGGACTCGCAAGAAGTTTGTTCGAGAGCAAGGCCGCCCGCACCGCGGTAAGGATCCAGGGAAAGTCTGTCATGGGAGAGGACATCGTGTCGCAGTGGTCCGACGCGTCCGGCGCGACGCTCGGCTCATGCAGCCAGGTCCTGGCCAGCGAGGCGGATGCAGCGGTGACGTCCGGGAGTTCGGCACGTATCGCGAGCCACTTGAGGGCAACTTTGTTGGCGAGGGGTTTCGCAGCCGTGGAAGCGGCAACAGAGTTGACTGCGGTCGACGGCGCACCGCGCCTGCTCCTGGACATCGCGGAGCGCGAAGCCGGAGGCGGGCCGGACGGGCGGTGCCTTCAGGCGATCGCGGTGACGATTCGACTCGCCGAGGCAACGCCGGAAGGTGCCGTTGATCGAGCGCTGACGCGCGCGTTCAAAAGACGGGACTGGGCACGAACCGTCGCGGACGCGGCGGACGGGTGCGCGATCGATCGCCTGCTGACGCTGGACGATCTAAGCGGGTTGGACCTCGCCCAGACGATGACACTGAGAGCCAACCTCGAGCCGCAGGCAGGACCGGTCTCAGCGGAGCGCGCGGGACTGACCCTCGAGCCGGCGCCGCTGAGGCGAGCGAGGTGCTTCACGCGCTTGGTCGTCTACTACGGGACGACGTGTTCTCAGGACCGGGTGAAGCAGATCGTCCTGAGCGCAGCGGCAGAGACCGAGCGTGCGCTGGCGGGCGCGCGGGTGACAGCCGCCAGCGGTGACGGTCTTCACCGCACGGTGTACGAGGCCGCCTCTCTGCAGCAGGCAAGCAGGCTGGAGGACTTGGCGGAGCAGCAAGGCAGGCAAGTCGGGCGTGCAACGGTCAGCTTGCTCGTGCATGCCAGCAGGACGACGCGCAGCGCTGCGCTCGTGGTGGAACGGGACGGCTGGTGCTGCGGCTATCGACTGGCTGTAGTGCCGGGAGAGACGCCGGATCGCTTCGGTCTTCGCCTCAGAGCGCAATTGAGCAGGGCGGGGTTCGGCCGAGTGCGCAACGCGGTCGCTGGTCGAGGCGTTCCGATGCTGAGGCTGTGATGGCGCGTCGCTAATCAAGAAAGCGGGGCTTTAGGGCGACCATTTGCGCTCGCGGAGTACGCCCCGGCGCGGCACGCTAGCAAGCAGATCAACCACGAGCCACCGCGATGCCTCCACACGAACCGAAGACCGTTCGCTACTTGGTAGGGGCCAACCAAGGTTTCAGCGGCCTGGAAACGAGCCACCGCGTCTACCCCGTGCAGCGCCCGGAGCCGGTGGCCAAGTGCCAAGAAGCCGAGGATACGTGGGCGGACACCGAACTGTCGTCAATGATGCGGCAGATCGTGGCGGGCGTCGGGCATGGACCAAACAGGGCGCGCGACATTGCGCTGATCCACTTGATGCTGGGCGCTGGCCTGACTGCGCTGGAGGTGGCCAGCCTGCGCGTGAGCCACTATCTCGAGGCAGATGGCTCGGTGCGCCGGTACTCGGAGATCGAGGAGTCGATCGCCTTCAACTTCCGGCGACGTCCGCTTCTGTTCACGAACGAGCGTGTCGTGCGTGCGATCGACGCCTACCTGGAAGAGAGAGCACGCCTGAGCCAGCAGGTCCAGGCGCGCGCAACGTACCGGCGCATGTTGCCGGACAGCACGCTGATCCTGAACGATCAGGGCAAGAGCTTCGAAGTGACGGTGATGCGCGGCAAACGCTACTGCCGGTCGATCAAGAGCATCTGCGCGCGGATCTACGACAAGTCAAAGTGCGGCCACGCGAGCGCGCGCGACGGCAGGCGGTTGCTTGCGCGGGCGCTGTATGCAAGCGGGGGCGACCTGTCGGAGATCCAGAGTCTGATGGGACTGACCAGCAGGTTCAAGCTGCGGCAGCTGATGAAGATGCCGAAGGACGGCGATCTGAACCGGATCTCCTGCGTGATGGCAAGGATCCTGTGATGAGCTTCAAGCAGCGATTCTCGATCCGTGGCGCGGAGTACGAGGAAGGCGCCCCTTCGCTGCAGGCAGCGCTCGCTGCAATCCACAACACCAACGACCGACCGCTGTGCCTGTGCATATCCCAGGGCGTCGAGATGTACGTGGCGAAGTACGCGGACTACGTCATCAAGCGCCTGCCAGATACAGGGTCGTTGCATCACCCATCCTGCGTTGCCTACGAGATGGATGCAACGGAGTCGGGGCGCGGTGGACTGATTGGCAAGGCGATCACCGAGCACGCCTCAAGCGAGTGGGAGATCCGGACCAAGTTCGCGCTGACGCGAACGCCCGGCAGGGCCATCCAGCGCGGCGCGGCCGGCACGCCGACGGAAGTGGCGGCGCGGCCGAAGGGGGCGTCGATGCTGGCGCTGTTGCACGAACTGTGGGAGCGAACGGGCTTCAACAAGTGGTATCCGGCAATGGAAGGCAAGCGCAGTTGGGGCACCGTGCGTTGGCACCTGCTCCAGGAGGCGGCGAAGGCGAGGACGAAGAACCAGCTCCTGTCGGAGGTGGTGCTGTCGGGTGAGCCGTTCGACAAGGAGAAAGCGGCGGAGCAGGAGGCCGCTCGCAAGAAGGCAATGACGGTCATGTCGTCCCCGAAGGGGGACGTGCAGAACAGGATGATGATCGCGCTGGGCGAGTTCAAGAGCGCCGAACCCTCGACACTCGCCTGGCGTCTACGGCTGAAGCACATGCCGGAGATCGCCTTCCTGCTCGAGCCCGACACATGGAAGCGCGTTCGACGGACGTATGAGCGGCAGCTGCAAGTGCACGAAGCCGACCCATCGACGCGGCTGATTGTCGCGGCCCTCGTCTACTCGCCTACCGACCAGGTTGTCTGCGTCGGCGAGATCACGATGATGCTGACGACCCAGCACTGGATACCGATCGAGGACGCGAACGACAACGAGCTGATCAGACGCCTGGTCGAAGCGAAGCGACGCTTCATTCGGCCGCTGCGGTTCGACTCGAAGCATTGGGGGGCCTTCGCCAACGCGAAGCTGCTGGACGCAGGCGATGCGCCGGTCTCCTTGCACATCATGAGCGAGCGGCTCGACCCGGTCGTCAAGGCAGCCAAGGAAGAAGTTCTGGCGGGACAGCCCGGCACCTGGGTGTGGACGGTGCCTGACCCGATGCCGGCGCTGCCCGAGGTCGTCGTGCGTCGCGGCTACACAAGGAGTCCCGGGGCAAAGGACGCAACGCCATCGGCAATGACATCAAGCGCGGGGGCCTGACATGGCAAGAAGCCTCGAAGTGCTGGCGACGACGGTGGCAGGCGCGGCGGTCGGCGCAGGCGTGCTGGGGCTGCTGCTGCACGCGACCGACATCGTGACGATCGGCAAGGCGGTCAGTGCGCTGGGAGCGGGCTCGGTGGCGGGCCTGTGCCTGGCCGCAGCGACGCTCAGGAACACGGAGCATCGAGAGTGATCCGCTCAGTGGAGGTGGCGCCGCACTGGCAGGTGCAGAACCGGACTGTCGACCGGAGCAGGGCGGTGATCGCGGTCGGGTCCGGGGTGCGGGTGAAGGATGGCTTCAGCGCGGTGATGCGCCTGCAGCTCGACGATGGCCAAGCGCTGTCGCCCAGGAAGGCTGGCGAGGTGGTTCGCTTTATCCACGAGTCGCACGGGGCAAGGCAGGTTGCGTCGCTCATCGTGCAGTACGGGACCGAACGACGCGCGGCCGAGACAATCGGGCTATACGCGTCCATCGTGACCAGATCGAGCCTGCAGGACGTTGACCTGGCGAAGGACTTCGACATTGGCCTGCTGCGCCAAATGGCGCAAGCACGGCGGGACGAGCGGCGTCGCGGATCGCGTTGCGATGACGAGGTGCTCGCGCTGCTGGCGGGTTGAGGCAGGCCGTGCTCTTCAACTCAGCGGAGTTCCTCCTGATCTTCCTGCCGACGGCGCTGATCGCCTTCGCGTTGGCGCGCAGGAGCAGTCAGACGGCGGCGCTGGTGGTGCTGCTGTGCGGATCGCTCATCTTCTATTCGGTCTGGACGGTCAAGTACACGCCGGCGCTGATCCTGAGCATGCTGGTGAACTTCTGGATCGCGAAGCGGTTGCAGCAGCAGCGAAGCAAGAGGCTGCTGGCGGCGGGCATCGTCGTGAACCTGGCTCCGCTGTTGTGGATCAAGTACGCGCACTGGGTTGGCGGACTGATCGGGGTCGACATCGACGCGATGGAGCTGCCGCTAGGGATCTCGTTCGTGACGTTCCTGCAGATCGCGTTCCTGGTAGAGGCATGGTCTGGGAAGCTGCCGCCGGTACACGGCCTGCGCTACTTTGTGTTCGTCAGCTACTTCCCGCACCTGATCGCGGGACCGATCCTGCGCTATGGGGAGATCGATCCTCAGCTGAGGAAGATCGGCAAGGTACGCGTGACCGATGAGCAGATCGCGCGCGCGATGCTGCTCATCGTCGTCGGACTGTTCAAGAAGGTGGTGCTGGCAGACAAGGTCGGCGCTGTGGTGGACCCGATCTACGCAAGCGCGGCGACGGCGAACTTCTGGGAGGCGTGGACGGCAGGGATCGGCTACACGGTCCAGCTCTACCTCGACTTCAGCGGCATGTGCGAGATCGCGCTGGGCGTGTCATTGCTGTTCGGCATCACCATCCCGCTCAACTTTTTCTCGCCGTACAGGGCACGGACCATCACCGACTTCTGGCGCCGTTGGCACATGACGCTGTCAGCGTGGTTCAGAGACTTTGTCTACGTGCCGCTGGGAGGAAATCGCCACGGCCTGATGCGGGCGCTGGCGGCGCTGTTGACGACGATGCTGCTGGCCGGGATCTGGCACGGCGCGGCGAACACCTTCGTGCTGTGGGGACTGATGCACGGCGTGATGCTGGCTGCACACAAGCTATGGCTGCGGCAGCCTCGCCGCTTGCCGGACTGGGCGGGGCACTGGCTGACGCTCGGGGCCGTGGTGCTGGCATGGGTGCCTTTCCGTGCGACGAGTGTGAGCGACACAACGAGCCTGTGGGCGGCGATGGCCGGACTGAAAGGCGTCGCGCTGCCGGACGCGTTGGCTCCCCTTATGCCGTGGCTTCCAGCCACCTCGATGCGCGTGTCGGGAGCTGAACTGGTGGTCTTCGCGACGATGCTGGTCATCCTGGCAACGGCGAAGAACGTGCATGAGTGGCGGCTGTCGCCAGGGCTGCGCTGGAGCGCGGGGGTGACGACAGCGGCGATGGCGGTGGGTTTCTCGCTGAGCCAGCCGACAACCTTCATTTACTGGAACTGGTGAGGCTGCAGTGGGACATCGAAGCGGCGTTGGGAGAAGGGTCACGTGGCGTCGATTTCGGCTGTGGATGGTCGGTGGGGCAATCGCCGGCCTGCTGTCGGTCCCGGTCATCAACGCGGCCGTGGATCCGTACGACGTGTTCGGACACGGACTGGTCAGGAAGTCAGCGACGGCGAACGAACGGGTGTTCAAGTACAGGCACCTGGTGAGAACCGAGAAGTACGAGACCCTGCTGATGGGGTCGTCGGTGGTGGGGGTCATTGACCCGCGTTCACTGTCAGACAGGGCATACAACGCCAGCTTCTTCAGTGCAACGCCGGCGGACACGTTGAAGATGCTGCAGGCGCTGGACGCGGCGGGACGGCTGCCACCGCGCCTGGTGCTTGGCTTGGACCCGTTCATGTTCACCGAGCCGAAGCCCGGCGTGGGGCAGATGCGGCTGCCGCCGCAGGCCTCCGGTGAGAGCGCGTGGGCGTTCTGGCGTGACTACCTGTTCGCAGCGAGCGCGGGGACCGTGCTCGGCAAGCTGGTGGAATTGAGGGAGGCGGCGCCTGGCGTGGCGTTCGACGACGCACTCGGCACCTATCGACTTGCGAGGTTCGAGGTGGAGCGCCAGCGAGATGAGCAGGCTTACGTCCAGAAGCGGGTCAGGGCAGCACCGATTCCACGAACCGAGGCGTGGCTGTACGAGCCTTCGCTGGAGGACCTGGACGACTTGGTGCGGTGGTTGGACGACAGGGCGTCGGTCGAAGCGACGTACTTCCTGGCGCCGGTGCACCGGCGCATGCGCGACGCGCTGGGCCCTGGCCTCGCGACGCTCAAGGACAGGACGGCGTCGATCGTGGGAGAACGCTTGATCGATCTGTCGGAGGCGCCGATCAGCGAAGACGACCGAGCGTGGTACGAGACGAAGCACATGACCCCGAGCGCGGCAACCGGGCTGGCGGCCGACTTGGCGCGATCGAAGCGCCTGGCCTGGGCAGGCGACGAACGTTGAAGCAGCGGGAGAACCAGGAATGAACAGGAGCAAGGGCGAAGCGCACTGCGATGAGCTTCTGTCGAAGGTGATCGAGTCGGTTGCGCATGAGCGCGGTGAAGAAGCGTTCGCGGTGGCGAAGTACGTGGTGGGTCGCACGTTGAACGACGTCGAGCGTGCGACACCGATTGAGGATCATGCCTTCTTCCACTACGGGCGTGCGCTTGTGCGCGGCGTGCTTGAGGAGGCGAGCGAGCATGGTGGGGCATGCGAGGCCATGGCTGCCGGCATGCGCGACGAACTGAACGATGACGCGCCGTTGATCGATGCGGGCGTGCCACCAACGCTGCAGGAACGGGAGAGCATGGACCAGTTTCTTGAGCACCTGCAGTCGGCGATGGGCGTCCCGTACTTCCCGCGCCAGATCGACGACACGGTGTCGCTGGTATTGCAGGATGTCGTGGATGCAGGTCGCGAGATGCGGGCGAGAGGCGTTGATGTGGCTGAAGACTGTTTCAAGGGATACGCCGTATCGCTCATCATCGTGGCGCTGGCGCGGCAACTTAGACAAGTGGCCGGCGTCGGGCCGGGCCTGATGTATGCGGCGGGATATGCAATCACGCTGGAATCCCACTGGTTGAGCGTGGAGGGCGAACAGGCAAGCCGGAAAGGCATGCTGGAGAGCATGCTGCGAGCGCAGGCGGCGGGCCGCAGCCAAACGAGGAACGGATCTGGCGACCGCAAGGCTTGACGGCGGGCCGGCCGGGAAAGGCGAGCGCGGGGGTTGAAGCGCGGAACGAAGGTGCGAGGCTGACTTGGCACGAGAGGAGTCAGCATGGCAAAAGAGTTCAAGCCGCTCAACGAAGCGCAGATCGAGCAGATTGCCCGGATCTACGACGGGCGTTCCGAGACAATCGACAAACTGGTCCGGCGGTTCGGTGCGCCGCGCTGGCGCATCGGTCGCGTGGCAAAGGAGCGCGGCTATCGGTCGAAGCGCAAGCGTGTCGTCTGGACGTTCGCGCTGGACACGATCATCCGAGAGTCGTGGGGCCGGCTGCCGATCGAGGAGATCGCCGCGCGCACGGGCGCGTCGGAGCTGGCCTGCCGGCTGCGCGCCAAACGCCTGGGGGTGTCGACCAGGAACCTCGAAGACCCGACCATCCGGACGCTGGAGGAGTACACGCGCATTGATCACCGGCAGTGGCACTGGTACATCGAGCGAGGCTGGCTCACGGCGTGGAAGCAACCGCGCACAGATGCGCCGCCGGCGACGCGTTTAAGCGTCGACAGCCTGCACCGGCTGCTGAGAAAGAAGCCGGAGATCTACGACTATGAGAACGCACCGGTCTCAGTGCGAAGCGCGCTGCAGCTCGACAAGCTGCCGGTGCCTCCAGCATTCAAGCGAGTCACCTGCCGGTCGGATCATTGGACAGACCGCGAGCGGCTGACTGCGGTCGGGCCGCGCGGCGGCGGCCAGGAGCAAGCCCTGGTCAGCAAGATGCACACGTACAGCATGGAGTCGTGCGAAGCAGTGGGCGGCACGTCATTCTGGACGGCGATGTACGACTCGGAGCCGAGCTGCCCGCGCTGCGGAGCCCGGGTCTCGCGCTACAGCGAAGGCGACGGCGAATACTCGGATGAAGACCACGGCGACGGGGACGTCCTGGCCGCGGTCGCCGGCAAGCTGGGCCTGCGCTGGGTCGATGGCCAGCTGGTGGATGCGGACAACTGCGGCGTCCATGACGAACGGCTGCTGGCGTTGGTGTTCGACGGCAAGCGCAAGGGGAACCGGGCGTTCTCCGCGTTTCGCCGGCTGCTCGCGTCCGGACTGAACATCGGACGGCCAACCCCCGTGCCGGATGTGCGGTGGGCGCCCGACATCACCGGGATGAAGCTCAGGAGCGATCAGCAGGAGGCGTTCGCGGCGTTTCGAGAGGAGGGGCGCGTCGGGATCTACACGCCGCCTGGCCAGGGCAAGTCCTCGTTCGCGCGCTATGTCATGACGCGCCTGCCGGGCGAACACATCGTCTTCGTTCACAGCACGGTCCTACGCGACGACTGGATCAATGCGTTCAAAGCGCTGCCGGTCCGGGTCGAGAGTTTCATCGTCGACAGGCCGAACCTGCATGCGGTGATCGTCGTGTACGACACGGACGGCGCAGTGCGCTGCCGGGTGAACCTGTTCAACTACAAGACGCGCGCCGACTTCAGTCGACGAAAGTTCGTGGTGCGGGTCTTCGATGAGGCGCAGTTCCTGCCCGGCAATGAGGCGGTGAAGCTGCTGTACCGCGTCGATGCAGAGTTCCAGCTCAGCCTGACAGCGACGCCGTTCCGCGAGGACTGCCGCGCCAGCATGATCGACGTGATCAGCGCGAGGACGGTTGGTGGAGACTGGCAGCCGTACCGGGATCGAGGCGACATCCCCGACGTTCCGGTCGACGTGGTGATCGTTCCGAACGAGGACTTGAAGATCGCCGCGCTGCGTTCGCTGATCGACGAGCGGGAACGCACGATGATCTTCTCCGACAGCATCGCACTGGGCAAGGCGGTGGAGCGAGAAGTCGGGATTCCTTTCGTGCACGCCACGTCGAAGCGAAAGCTGCAGACGATCAAGGAGAACCGGGTCGTAGCCGTCTCGCGCACGGCGGACTGCGGGATCTCCATCAACGACGTCGAACACGTGGCGGAGTTGAGCTTCCAGAAGGGGGCGCGAGCGCAGTCGGTTCAACGGCACGGACGGCTTCTGCATAGCAAGTCCGCCCGCAGGCACACGGTGCTGATGACGCCGGAAGAGCTGACCAAGCACTTCAAGCGGCTGACCGTTCTGGAGGAGAAGGGCTGCCGGATGAAGCTGCGGATGCTGACCGGGCTTCGCGGACGGCAGCCGACGACGACGCCGATCAAGCTCAAGGCCCTGTTGACGGCGCCGGCACGTCGACAGAACCGTTGGTGCGACGTGCTGCCGCTGGCGGCGTAGTTGAACGCGCGCGACGTAGCGATAGCGTGACCGCATGCTGACGCAAGACGAACGGCAACTATTGGACGCATGCCTGCGCGCGGCAGAGGAGCGCGTGCCGAACTTCAAGGTACGGCCTAGTCAGAGAGCGCTGATCGAGGCGATCGCTGAAACCATGGCGAGCTGCGTCGACGACGGCGATCAGCAGCGCGACGGAAGCCACGTTCTCGTCGGCGAGGGGCCGACGGGCATCGGCAAGTCCTACGCCATCGTGCTCGGGGCCTTGCCGATCGCGATGATGCGAAAGAAGAAGCTGGTGATCAGCTCATCCACAACGGCGCTACAGGACCAGCTGTGTCGCAAGGACCTGCCCGCGTTGCGAGCGGCGCTGCCGGTTCCGTTCACCTTCTCGGTGGCCAAAGGACGTGGGCGGTACGCATGCGCGGCCAAGCTGTTCGACCGCGCTGCGAAAGCCCGTCAAGGGGCGCTGTCGCTGGACGGTGATGACGAGCGCCCAGGTCGAGAGGGGTGGCGCGAAGTGCTCGAGGCCATGACGGATCAGTTGATCGCGGGCGATTGGAACGGGGACCGCGACACGCTGGCCTCCCCGGTGGAGAACGACCTTTGGCAGTCGCTGACCACGGACCGCATGGGGTGCGCTGGTACCAAGTGCAGCGAGTTCCATCGGTGCCCTTTCTATCGGGCCAGAGAGGCGATGAAGGACGCAGCCGTCGTCGCGGTGAACCACGACCTGGCGCTGGCCGGGCTTGCGATGCCGGTGGGGTCGGTGCTGCCCGCGCCGGCAGAGATGCTGATGGTGTTCGACGAGGCACACACGTTGGGCACAAAGGCGATGGAGCAGTTTGCTTCGCGCCATGCGGTGAACGCAGCGGGCGAATGGCTGGAGGGTGTGGTGGAAAAGGTCGGCGACGTGGTTGCGGCGCTGCACCTTGATGCGGACGTGCAGGTGGCGGCGAAGCAGTACGCGCTTGGCCTGGAGGACGCGCTGCGCCGGCTGACCAGGGCCATCGACGACTCGGGTGCGCTGGACGAGCGGCCGATGCGCCGCTTTCGCAACGGCGTGATCGCCGAGTGGGCGCAGGAGATCGGGATGCAGATCCACGCGCACGCCATCGGGCTGCAGCAGACGCTCATGACAACGCGCGAGCTGATGCTGGATCAGTCGGTACGCGACCAGCGGCTCGTGCAGCGGCTGCTATCGGCGCTTGGATTCTTCGTCGTGCGCGTTGAGGAGGTAGTGGCGACGTGGACGCTGATGCTGCGCGACGACAGCAACGAGCGGGTGCCGACGGCACGCTGGATCGAACGGATCACAACCGGGCAAGGCGAAGGCGACTACGTCATCTGCGCTTCGCCGCTGTCGGGAGCGGAGAAGCTGACCGAGTTGCTGTGGCGCCGAGCCAGCGCGGTCGTATGCACGTCAGCGACGCTGACGTCGTGCGGGACGTTCGACCTTTTCCTGGAGAGCACCGGGCTGAACAGGTTGCGGAAGACGCGGCTGCTGAGCATCGAGTCGCCGTTTGACTACGAGCGGCAGGCGCGGCTCGTCGTGCCAAAGATGCAGTCGGACCCGCGCGACCCCAAGGCGCACACCAACGAGGTGTGCAGGATGCTGCCCGCTCTGGTGAGGACACCTGGGACGCTGGTGCTGTTCGCGAGCGAGAAGATGATGCGCGAGGTGCTGCTGCGCATGCCAGACGACCTGCGCCTCGACATCCTGTGCCAGGGGCACGACAGCAAGGCCAACATCATCGATCGGCACAAGCGGGCGATCGACGCAGGACGACGGTCGGTCATCTTCGGCCTGGCGCCGACCTTCGGCGAGGGGGTGGACCTCGCAGGCGCTTACCTGACGCATGTCGTCATCTGCAAGCTTAACTTCACCGTGCCCACCGACCCACTCGAGGAGGCGCGCCGGGAGTGGGTGGAGTCGGCGGGCAGAAGCGCGTTCATGGAGATCTGCGTGCCGGAGGCGGGCGTGAAGCTGGCGCAGAGCGTCGGGCGACTGCTTCGCACGGACAAGGACTTCGGAACGATCACGGTGCTTGACCGGAGGTTGGCGACGAGTCGCTGGGGCCAGGCGCTGCTGAAGGGATTGCCGCCGATGCCGCGCGAGATCTTCGGCAGGGTGGTACGGCCGGAGCAGCGCGGGGGGTTGAATCGGTCGACCCGACCGGTAGTTTGAATCATCGGACCCAGGGTCCATTGAAGGAGGAAAGTATGTCGAACATCGCTGTCCGCATGCCGGGCGAAGTGGCCCACACGATCCTGGGCCAGTCGTCGGGGCGCATCCGCTCGGGCGGGAAGATCCGCGCCGGCATCAAGGTGCTCACCAAGGCGGCCGCCCGCAATGAGGACGTCAAGAGGATCTACGACGAAGGCGTGGCCAAGGGGCTTGCCTTCGATGACATCGAGAAGCAGATCAAGAACGCGTTCCCGACGCTGCCGGGGCCGCTGGTGCCGAAGAACCCGCCCTTCTTCACGGTGCGGCCGGGCGACTTCGCGAACCCGAAAGTGGCGGAGCAGCTGCTCAAGGTGCACGGCGAAGACCGCGGCGATGGTCTGCGCCTGTATCGGTTCCCGGTCGTGTTCCCGTCGGACCGCTGGCAAGACGTGCTGCCGCACTCGCTGCGGGTGTGGGGGTCGAGCGGGCTCAAGTTCTGGGCCGAGTACAGCGAGGACGGCACGCAGCGGCAATGCATGCGCTACGCAGCGCCGGCCCAGGCAGGCAACGGCAAGGTCGTCCGACTGTTCGGCGGACGGCGAACGGAAGCGCGGTGCGCCTGTGTGCCTGAGGAATGCGCCGAGTACCAGGGTAGGCAATGCAACCTGCAGGGTTCGCTGATCGTCTACGTGCCCGGAGTGGAGTCGGTGCTGCCGCTGGAGATTGCCACGCAGTCGTTCTATGGCATGAGCGACATGATCAACACGATGCGCAACGTGGCGTTCATGCGCGGTGGTCGCATCAGCGGCGTGCTGGACCGCGATGGCCGGACGTTCTATCTCACCAAGCAGCTGAAGACCGTCACGCACATCGACGACGCTGGCCAGCCGGCGCGTGTCGACCACTGGCTCATGACGTTGGAGGCGCCGATCGACGTAGTGGCACTGCTTCGCGCGCAGGACGACGAAACGTTGCGCCTGACCGCCGATGAAGCCGCCAGCGTACTGAGCGTGGGGTCGGTGGAGAGAGTCGAGCCGGCGACCCAGGTAGAGGCGGCGAACGCGGCGGGCGGTAGCGAGGGCGCGGGATTGGTGCGCGACGCTCAGCCAGGCGCGCAGCCGGCGGCACAGTCGCCGGCGGCAACGATCGAGCCGACTGGGCAGGACGCAGGCGCGCAGGCGACGAAGCGGCGCGTGGACGCGGCGCCACCCAAGGAGGCGGCTCGCTCGCCAGCGGCCGAAGCGACCGTCGGCGGTGGGGCGGCGGGTGACGGTGCGGCGGCGCCGGCGGTGAGCACAGCAGGCGGCGGCGGGCCGCTGCAGCGCCTGCACACCATGCTGGCCGAGATGGGCGTCGGCGTCGATGAGTTCGACGGGTACGCCAAACGCAAATGGGGTCAGGGCTGGACCAAGAACCCGGCCGGCGTGAACCGAGCGGCGGCATTCGTCGAATCACACGCGGGTGATCACGGCGCGCTGAAGCACAAGATCGCTCAGGACAAGAACTTCAGCTGAGGGACGAGATGAGGATCGCTCACTTTTCGGATCTGCACTACTGCCCGAAGCTGGCGGCAGAGGCGGAGCGGTGTTTCGGGTTCGGCGTGGACCAGGCGATCGAGCGCGGGGTCGACTGCGCGGTGATCACGGGGGATTCGACGGACCATGCGCTTGACGCACACGCGCCATCGTTCGTGGCGCTGGCCAGGCAGGTGCGACGCCTCGCCGACCACATGCCGGTGGTGATGCTGCAGGGCACCTGGTCGCACGAACCGCCAGGCACGTTGAACGTGTTTCGGCTTCTGGGCGGCCGGTTCCCCATCCACGTGTCGGACCGCATCGAGCAGGTGGCGCTCACGCCGGGCGGCTGGGTGGCTTCAGGCGATTGGCGGTTCGAGGCGGTGCCAGACGGTGCACGGCTGCTGCTGTCGTGTGTGCCCACGCTGAACAAGGCGGCGGTCGCTGGGCTCGTCGGCGGGGCCGCGGCCGCCGCCGAGCATGGCGAGCTGATCGCCCGGGTCATGGCGGGGTTCGGACCGGTCAACACGGAGGCGGCGGCCTTGGGGGTTCCGACAGCCGGCTTGTCGCACGGCACGGTCAACGGCTGCGAGACCGAGCACGGCGTGCCCATGGCAGGACTGGACCACGAGTTCACCACAGGTGCGCTCTTCGGCGCGCGGGCGTCGGCGTTCCTGCTCGGGCACATCCACCGGCACCAGGCTTGGCAAGGCGACGGCCGCGTGATTGCCTATCCAGGGTCGATCGGCCGCTTTCACTACGGTGAGATCGGGGAGAAAGGCTTTCTGCTCTGGAACGTGAACAGCACCTCGGCAACCTTCGAGTTCGTGCCGACGCCGGCCAAGCGGACGCTCGAGCTGAGCTTCGCCGGCGCGCCGGATCTGGAGACAGTGAAGCGCTTGGCCGCGGAGGCGGACGGCGCATTCGTCCGGGTCAGGTGGGAAGTGGCAGAGGACGCGCGGCACGGCGTGGATCGGGCGGCCATCGAGCAGGCCCTGGTCGACGCCGGCGCGGTCGAGGTCAAGCTTGAAGGACGCGTTCTGCCGGTGACGCGGACGCGGGCAGCGGGCATCGGCACTGCAGCAACCACGGGCGAGAAGCTTTCGCGCTGGGCACAGGTGACGGGCCAGGACGCGGGGCCACTCACGCACCGGTTGGCGCTGCTGGAGACGATGGAGCCGCAGGCGATCGTGGAAGCAATCCTGGCTGGCGCTCCAGAGGTGCTGCTGACGCCGCCGTTAGCGGTGCGGCCGCGCAACGACGTTGGCTCCCTTGAAGTGGCGCCGGCACGGGCGACGATGGATCTGTTCACTTGAACAGGAGATGGCGATGAGCGGTGTGAACGCGGTGATGTTGGTTGGACGAGTAGGTAAGGAGCCCGAGGTCACGTACCTGGACTCGGGCAAGGCGATGGCGCGCTTCAGCGTCGCAACGTCGCGCTACGTGAAGAGCGAGGGGCAGAGCCAGGAAGAGACCGAGTGGCATCGGGTGGTCGCGTTCGACCAGCCAGCCGAGTATGTCGGCAACCACGTCGGCAAAGGGCGGCTGATCTGCGTGCAGGGCAGGCTGCAGACGCGCAAGTGGACGGACAAGGACGGCGCGGAGCGCTACTGGACGGAGGTGGTGGCCGAGCGCATCACGGGGCTGGACAAGGCGGCGGCGAACGACGACGAGAGCATCCCCGGCGAGCGGCGGGCGGCGGGTGGAGCGCAGCGGCGATGAACTACCGCGAGACGGACGAGGGCTGTCCAGGCTGCAGCGCAAGCGCCCTGGATCGGCGGCAGAACAAGCCGAACGAGCCGCAGGGGCTGCGGACCTGTCCGTGGTGCGGTTCGGAGAAGTGCTGCATGTGCGACATGGGCGATGACGTCGACTGTGCCAGCTGCAGCGACGCGAACGAGGATTGAGGGGAAGACGATGGTGCCGATTCGACTGAAACTGCGCGGGTTCACGGGCGTGCGCGCTGCCATGGGGCGCGACGAGATCGATCTCGATCTTGGCGATGCACGCCAGGGCCTGGTGGCGATCTGCGGCCACAACGGCAGCGGCAAGAGCACGCTGCTGGACAACCTGCATCCGTACCGGACCATGCCGTCGCGGGTGAGTGGCGACGCCTACGGGTCGTTCTCGTACTACGAGCACCTGTGTCTGCCGGACGCGCTGAAGGAGCTCGAGTTCGAGCACGACGGGCAGCGGTACCGCAGCCAACTCGTCTTTCGCATGAACGGCAAGCGCAAGACCGAGGCGTACCTGCACGTGTGGCAGGCAGCGGCCTGGGTACCTGCGCAGTTGCAGGATGGCACGCGATCGGACGGCAAGACTGACACCTACGACGCCTGCATCGAGGGCCTTCTGGGCAGCGCAGAGACCTTTTTCACGTCGGTCTTCAGCGCGCAGAGCAAGCGCAGCCTCTCGGATCTGCGAAACAGCGAGATCAAGGAGTTGCTGTCGGACCTGCTCGGACTCGCTGCGATTGCCGACGCTGGGCAGAAAGCAGCCGAGGTGTCGCGGCTGCTCAAGCCGTGCCTGGCCAGCGAGCGGTCTGCGCTGTCAGCGGCAGAGGAGGATGTCCGCGGGGCGCAGCATCAGCTGGCAAAGTTGGGCAGTGTAGATGTCGAACTGAGCCGCGCGACGGGTGCCAGGCAGGCAGCGATCGACGCAGTCGACGCGGCGCGCACCGAACTGGCGAAGCGCGAGGGAGCGCTGTCGGCTTCCGCAAGCGTCGAGGCGCAGCGCGAACGGCTGTCCCAGGAGAAGCGGCGGATCGAGAAGGATGCTCGCGCGCGCGGGGACGGATTCGGCGCGTCGCGGCGCAGCCTCGAACAGCGAATCGTCCGGGCGCGACAGGCGGGAACTGCGCGCAAGGAGGCGGCTGTGAACAGGCTGAAGGCGCTGGCCGGCGAGCGCGAGGATCTGGAGGCCGTGGTGTCGGCGGGGCCGGCGATCGCTCGCGCCCGCCGGCGGAAGGGCATCGCGGCTGCCGTGGCAGCAGCAAGGCGGGAGCGCAGCGAAGCGCTGGGCCAGGTACAGGCGAAGCTCGTGGCGGTCAAGGCAGGTCAAGAGGCAGCAGGTGCGCGACTCGTGGCGCTGGAACGCGAGGCGGGCAAGGCAAGCTTGCAAGTGGCTGACCTGAAGCGCCGCCTCGGCCTGACGGACAGCGTGCCGTGCAGGGGCATGGAACTGCAGGGTCGCTGTGACCTGCTGAGCGATGCGCATCAGGCGCAAACGCTGATGCCTTCGGCGGAAGCGGAGGTCGGTCGGCTGGCGCGCGAGAGGCAAGCGCTGCGTGCCGAGATGTCGCAGGCAGCCGACACGGTGGCCGGGCTGGAGCGCCAGCTCGCGGAGTGGCCGCGCGCCAAGGAGCGCGCGCGCGCGGCCGAAGCGCGATGCCGGTACTTCGAGTCGATGCTTGCCAGCGAACCCGAGGTGGAGCGAGCGCGAGTCCGACTGGCTACGGTCGCCGCCGAGCTGCAGGTGGCGGCGGCGCAGTCCGCTGTCCACGGGCTGTCGCCGGACGAGGAGGCCGAGATTGAAGCCGTGCAGCGTGAACTGACGGACCTCGAAGCGCGATCGGTGGCAGCAGAGATGGAGGATGCCGAAGCGCTGAAAGGCGTCGAGGCGGCGCTGCAGGCGCTGCCGGCGCCGGCCGACCGCTCGTCGCTGGACCAGGCGCGCGCCGTATTGAACGAGGCGGAGAAGGCTGCACGAGAGGCAGAGAACGGTTACACGCAGGCCGTGCGCCACCAGGAAGCGGCTGCTCAGCTCGGCGCCGGCATGTTGGCGGCAGAGATGAAGGTTCGCAGCGCGCAGGAACGAGTCGCAAGGCTGCAGGACGAGGCGAACGCCTGGGCACTGCTGGCCAAGGGTCTCAGCAACGATGGGGCCATCGCCCTGTCGATTGACGACGCGGGGCCGACGCTTGCTGCGCTCACGAACGACCTGCTGGTGGCCTGCTATGGACCGCGGTTCACCGTGTCGCTGCAGACACAAGTTGAGACGGCCAAAGGCGAGCGGCGCGAGGGCTTCGACATCGTCGTGCACGATGCGACGAACGACGAGAGCAAGAGCGTGTCTGTGATGAGTGGCGGCGAGCGGGTGTGGATCTCATGCCGAGATCGGCATGAGATCCACTATGCCGAGAACCCGAATATGCCGAGCTTGCGATCTGGCCGGCGTCCCCGTCGCTGCAACTGCGCCGCGGGTACCTGCGAAGCGACGCGGCATAACGCGGCTGACTCGGGGGCGATCGGCGCCAACTCGCGCGGAGGCACGAGCCTGAGCCTGATGAGCGGCGGTGAGCGGACTTTCATTGACGCCTGCCTGACGCGTGCCATTGCCCTGTACTTGGCCCAGAACACCGGACGGCGATTCGACACGCTCTTCTCCGACGAGGCCGATGGGCCTCTCGACCCAGAACACAAGCGCATGTTCATGGCCATGAAGCGCGAAGTCCTCCGGCTCGGTGGCTACCGGCAGGAGTTCTTCATCACCCAGACCCCGCATCTCGCAGCGATGGCCGACGCAATCATCGACCTCGACGCCATGCAGATCGCAGATCGATGCCCATTCGGATGTTGCTCTGGTTGCTGAAGAAGCTCGTAGGTAGATGGGTTCAGTCGGCGCACCTCGAACTTCGACGCGCACCACACAGGCACTCGTCACGCTGCGCACAGAACGTACACGGTGGGCGCAAAGCGAATGCTCGGATGCGAAGGCCGTACGTCGGTGCCCGGCCAGGCACGACCTCCCAGACTTGATCCAGCGGAGTTCGGCATGTCGATCGCAACCGGACTATCGCTTCGGCTGCCATGGAAGGGCCTGAGGAAGCCACAGCACTTTCCGCCGGTGGGTAACAGTGGGGATGCGCGTCAGTGCCATGCGTTCGACTTGAACGTTGCCGAAGCCGATCCGCAAGCGGCGGTAGGCTGATCAACATCAGGCTGCCACGGTCAAGATCCGACTCGACGACAGCCCGCGCAGCGAGTTCGCGCGCATTGCGCCTGTGTCGAGCGGGAAGTTTGCTCAACAACTCGCTGCAGGACCGAAATGCGTGTGAAGCGCCTCGCTTTTCGGCCTTACCCCCCCCCCCCGAACTTCCGATAGTCCGGTGTCAAGACCTGCTTACAAATCGGATCATGGCCGCCCACACCCCACACCAACCGCAGGCCGTCGCCGCCGGCACCACGCCCGCGCCCAACGAAGTGCTCACGCTGCGCCTGGGCGCCGAGGAGTACGGCATCGACATCCTGCGCGTGCAGGAGATTCGCTCCTACGAGCCGCCCACGCGCATCGCCGGCGCGCCGTCGCATGTGCTGGGCGTGACCAACCTGCGCGGCGTGATCGTGCCCATCATCGATCTGCGCTGCCGGTTTGGGCTGGAGGCGACGTTTGGCGGCAACACCGTCACGGTGGTGCTGGGCATCGGCGGGCGCACCGTGGGTGCGGTGGTCGACGCCGTCAGCGACGTGGTGGCTCTGACGCCCGGGCATGTCAAACCGGCGCCCGAGTTCAGCGGCGCCGTCGATGCGGGGCACATCACCGGCATCGCCACCCTGGGCGACGGCGAGCGCGCCCGCATGCTGATCCTGGTGGACATCGAAAACCTCATGAGCGGCATCGAGATGGGTCTGGTCTCCGAAACCGTGCATTGAGACGACCGACAAAGAAGGAGCCCCGACATGAAATTCCTGACAAACCTGAAGATTGGTGCCCGCTTGGGTGCCGCGTTCACAATCCCTTTGGCGCTGATGGCCGGTGTAGCCGCTGTCGGTATCAGCAGCTTGGACGCCGCTGACGGCTACATCGGCGACATCGTGCACGACAACGTCGAGAAGACTAACCTGATGGGCGACATGTCCGAGCAGGTGCACGTCGTGTCGCGCGTGCTGCGCACCGTGGTGCTGCTGCACGACGATGCCGCCATCGCCGCCGAACAGCGCAAGATCGACGACGCGCGCGCCAGGTACGAAAAGGCCTGGGACGCGCTGCAGAAGATGCCCGCCTCGGAGGCCGACAAGGCGATCCGCGCCAAGATCGACGCCGCGCGGCGCGACGCGCGCGCCGTCAATGACCAGGTTCTTTCGCTGGCGCGTGCGCACAAGGACGCCGAGGCACTCAAGGTGCTGCTCGAGCAGGCTGCGCCCAAGGTGACCGCGTGGCAGGACGCACTCGACGAGAACGTCGCGCTGCAGCGCAAGAACAACGAGGACAGCTACCAGGCCGCGCACGCCAACGACGTGCGCGCCGAGATCCTGCTCGTGTCGCTGACGGCGGCGGCCATCGTCCTCAGCGCGCTGGCCGCCTGGCTCATCACGCGCAGCATCACCGGTCCGGTCGGACAGGCGGTGACCGCCGCGCGGCGTATTCGCGATGGCGACCTCGGCAGCGAGATCCCCGAGGCCGGCCGCGACGAGATGGGCGAGCTCCTGGCCGCGATGCGCGCAATGCAGGCTTCGCTGTCGAAGGTGGTGTCCGACGTGCGCGGTAACGCCGAAAGCGTGGCCACCGCCAGCGCGCAGATCGCGCAAGGCAATGCCGACCTGAGCCAGCGCACCGAGGAGCAGGCCAGCGCGCTGCAGCAGACCGCCGCGACGATGGAGCAACTGGGCACCACGGTGAAACAGAACGCCGACAACGCCCAGCAGGCCGACCAGCTGGCGCAGGCCGCCTCGGGTGTGGCTGTCAGGGGCGGCGAAGTGGTCGGCCAGGTGGTCGAGACGATGAAGGGCATCAGCGAGTCGAGCAAGAAGATCGCCGACATCATCGGCACCATCGACGGCATCGCCTTCCAGACCAACATCCTGGCGCTCAACGCCGCGGTGGAAGCGGCGCGCGCCGGCGAGCAGGGCCGCGGCTTTGCGGTGGTGGCCAGCGAAGTGCGCAGCCTGGCGCAGCGAAGCGCCGAGGCGGCCAAGGAGATCAAGAGTCTTATCGGTGCCAGCGTCGAGCGCGTCGAGCAGGGCACGGCGCTGGTGGACCAGGCCGGGCAGACCATGGGCGAGGTGGTGACGTCGATCCGCCGCGTGACCGACATCGTGGCCGAGATCAGCTCGGCCTCGGTCGAGCAGAGCAGCGGCGTCGGCCAGGTCGGCGAGGCGGTCAGCCAGATGGACCAGGTGACGCAGCAGAACGCCGCCTTGGTGGAAGAAAGTGCTGCGGCGGCCGAGAGCCTGAAGACGCAGGCCGGCGCGCTGGTGCAGGTGGTGAGCGTGTTCAAGCTGGCGCACGGTGCGAACACGCATGCCGCGCCCGCAGCCGCCGCACCCATCGCGGCGCAGGACTGGAGGAGTGCCGAGCGGCGCAGCCCGGCGCGGGCGAAGAACGTGACGCGGCCGGCTTTCGGCAAGAAGGCGGCGGTGGCACAATCCAAGACCCCAGAGGCCACACCAGACGAGACTACCCCGCAAAAGACGGGCACCGAGGGCGAGTGGGCCAGCTTCTGATCGCTGTCTTCAGCAACGTGACTCGAAGCCCGGCACGCCGGGCTTCGGCACGTATGGCTATCCGTGCCGCCATGCCGGCGCTCATGAGGCCACCTGTCGGCCTATGAGGGTCGCTCGCGTACCGCGCTGTCCACGGCGGCAGTTGGCAACACTGGCAGGCGGATGCCGGGGTACCACCGGTTCAAAGCGCGCTGAGAAACGCCATCAACTTATCCTCCGGCCGATAGCGCCTGGCCTGCACACTGGGAGGCGCAACCTTGTCCAGCACGCGCTCCTTCAACGTCAGATCTGCATCGAGGTAAATCTGCGTGGTCTCCAGCGATTCGTGGCCAAGCCACATCGCGATCACAGACCGGTCGACTCCGGCCTGAAGGAGATCCATGGCTGTCGTGTGCCGCAACACGTGCGGCGTCACGCGCTTGCGCGCCAAGGAAGGGCAGACCTTGGTGGCTGTGGCGGCGTGCTTGGCCACGATTTGCTGGACGCCATCGGCACTGAGGCGACCGCCTCTGGCGCTCGGGAACAAGATGACGGGTTCAGATCCTAGGTCGCTGCCCATCCATGAGCGCAAGGCTGCCTGCGTTTGCTTAGCCAGCGGCGTGCAACGCTCCTTGCGTCCCTTCCCGAGCACGTGGACGTGTGCACCGCTGCCGAGCCTGACATCGGTGGTTCGAAGGCCGGTCATCTCGGACAGTCGCAGTCCGGTCTGAACCGCGAGCAACAACAACGCATGGTCGCGTCGTCCCGACCATGTGGATCGATCAGGCGCCGCAAGCAAGGCTTCGACCTCCTCGCGCGTCAGATGGCATACCTGCTTGCGAGTGCATCGCTTGCTGGGAATGGCCAGCACGCGTTGGATCAGGCTTGCATGACCAGGCGATTCGAAGGCGGCGTACTGAAGGAACGACCGAATGGCGCTCTGCCGCAGGTTCCGACTTCTTGCGCTCACGCCCCGTTCTTGCTCCAGATCGGCAAGGAACGCCGCGATCAGCGGCGCGTCGAGTTGCTCCAACGCCAGCGCGCTCGGTGCAACCTTGAGGCGCTTCTCGGCGAACCGGAGGAAGAGCCGGAAGGTGTCACGATAGGACGCGATCGTATGCGCGCTTGCCTGCCGCTGCTGCATGAGTCTCCGGGTGAAGAACCCCTCCAGCAGCACAGCGAGATTGCCAGTCGCGGCCGTCATGACAGGTTCTCCCAGTGATGCTCGAACCGGGCGAGCGCGTGGCCCATCAACTCGGGGCACGCGCTGAGGTACCAGTAGGTGTGCTCGATCCGCACGTGACCCAGGAAGGTAGCCAAGGTCGGCAGGTGACGCTCGACATCCTGGCCGGATCGGTACCAGCGCAGCAACGTTTGGATGGCAAAGCGGTGGCGCAGGTCATGTAACCGAGGGCGTGGAGCACCCGCCAAGGCGTGCACCTCCGCCTGGTCGAGTAACTGATAGAAGGTCCGATGGATGTGTCCCGGGTCAAGTGCCGTCCGCCGACCCGAGATGAAGAACTGCGGCGGCGCCAACCGTTTGGAGAAGCGATCGCGGTGCGCGCGGTATTCCTCGAGTGCTGACCTGGTCGAGTCAGCAATCGGAGCCAGCCGAGATTTGTCGAACTTAGTCTGCCGAATGGTCAGCAAGCCTTGGTCGAGATCGACATCGCCGACCTCGAGGCGGATCGCCTCACTAAGCCGCATCCCGGTGACGCTGAGCAGCCCCAAGAGGCAGTGGTAGGTCGCCCCTCGCAGGCCATCTGTAGGAGGCAGCGTCAACGCGCAAGCCATCAAGCGAGCGAGTTCATCGTCCGAGTACAGGTACGGTTGTCGCCGATGCCGATGTGAAGGAAGGAGGTCGGCAGGGGTGACCTCCGTGGCGGGGTCGAGCAACCGGTGGTGAAGGGTGAAGCCGCGAATTCGACGCAGCCGATCGGCGGCGAAGCCAGGGCGCGTAGATGGTTTGCTCAGGGCCCACTCTACGGCGGTGGCTGCCGTGATGGTCGTGACGCCGCGCCGGTCGAGAAAGTCCGTGAACTCGATCAGCGCATCTTCGTTCGCCCGAAGCTTGAACCCGAGCGCTCGCCGGAGTCCAAGGTAGTCGGTGGCGGCATGTCTCAGCGGCGTCATTGCGCACCTCCCGGCCAAGAAGGAGCGATGGCCCGCAGGGAGGCAAAGTCCACCTTCGCATAGATCGTCGTAGTCTGCTGCTGGCGGTGACGCAGTACTTCGCCGATCTCGGGCAGTGAGGACCCCTCGCGCAGCAGTCGTGTGGCCAGCGTGTGACGGAGCACATGCGCTCCCTTGCTCGGCGCATCGATGCCGGCGCGCTGAAGCGCGCGGCGGACGATCGCTGCAACAGCGGTCCCGCTGGAGAACCCCTCCATCGGTGCCTGTGCTCGCAGGAACACCTGCCGGGAGGAACAGCGTGGCCGGGTCTCGCTCAAGTACTGCGCCAGCGCTTCGCCGACGTCGTATGGAAGCGGGAGGCGATCGACTCGGGTTTGTCCATTGCGAACCAGCAACTCGCCCGCGTGCCAGTCGATGTCCTCCAGTTGTAGTGCTGCCACCTCGCCAGCCCGCAGCCCGAGCCGTGCAAGTAGGAGGATGACCGCGTAGTCACGACGCCCACTCGGTGTAGCCCGATCGCACTGAGCGAGGATGCGCAGAACCTGATGATCCTGGAGTGAGCGGGGGATCGATGACTGCGACCAAACAGCCGGCGCCGGTATGTGCGAAGACATATCGGTATCGAGCCAGCCGCGGTAAAGCGCGAACCGCAGGAACGCCCGAACGCCACCGACGACTCTGCACGCAGAGTTCGGACGGCAGGTCTTCGTCGCCAGCCTGACGTGGGCGATGACGTCTCGCGCAGTAACGGTGTTGAACGTCAGTAGTCCATCGGCGAAGAGGAACGTCAAAAGATTCCTGGCCGTGACCCGATTGGATTGAATGGTTGCAGGTGCCAGATTGCGCTCGTGGCGCATGTAGTCGACATACTCGGCCTCGATCTGCTCAATCGCAGTTGGAGTGCGCTCAGGTGAGGGTGTGCAGATGATGCCCTGCGCCGCGAGATGCGCGAGCAGCCGCAGCAGCGTCGAACGGTCTTCGGCCCTCGGGGCGCGATGGCGCCTGCGGCCTCGCAAGAAGGCATAGACCAAGTCTTCGGCTGCTGCCTCGGCGGATACACCGCGTTCGTCCAACCACCGGCTGAAGTCTGCGACCAACCATGCGGCGCGGCGTTGCGAGTCGCGGCTATAGCCCTTTGCTGCCAATGAGTCGATGAAGGTATCGATGAACACGCCCAGTGGGCCTTCGCGCATCCGCACCAGTGCGCGCGGGCGCACAAACAACTCTTCCATGAGGGTCTCCTTCCGGGGAAACCGTCCCCGGCGGAGTCGAACATATGGCAGTGAGGCGGAACCGTGAACCCGAGCAGTTCGTGTCATCGATGGGCAGCACCGATGCCCGCTCGCGGCTCGGCCTGCATGGCGTCGAGGTCGATGACTGCATCGGCCATCGTTGCGAGGTGCGGGGTCTGGGTGATGAAGAACTCCTGCCGGTAGCCGCCGAGCCGAAGGACTTCGCGCTTCATGGCCATGAACATGCGCTTGTGTTCTGGGTCGAGGGGCCCGTCGGCCTCGTCGGAGAAGAGCGTGTCGAATCGCCGTCCGGTGTTCTGGGCCAAGTATAGGGCGATCGCGCGCGTCAGGCAGGCGTCGATGAAAGTTCGCTCACCGCCGCTCATCAGGCTGAGGCTCTTGCCACCGCGCGCGTCGGGATTCATCGTCCCGGATCCCGCCGTGTTATGCCGCATCGCTTCGCAGGTACCTGCGGCGCAGTTGCAGGGGCGGAGACGCCGGCCGGATCGCGGACTCGGCATATCCTGGTTCTCGGCATAGTGGATCAACGAGTGCATGACTAGGGCGATTGCGCTTTACTTGGCGCAGAACGCCGGCCGTCGCTACGGTGCGTTGTTCAGCGACGAGGCAGACGGACCGCTCGATCCTGACCGCAAGCGGATGTTCATGGCAATGAAGCGCGAGGTGCTGCGCCTGGGCGGATACGCAGTCGAGTACTTCGTGTCGCAGACGCCGGAGCTCAACGCCATGGCGGACACGATCATCGAAGTGGAGCGCTACCGGGAGGCGAGCGCTGCCTGAACGCGCAAACGGAGAAAGCTAGAAGGTAGAGAGGGCAAGGAAATGGCGTGGTCGAAGAAGACGGCGCAGTCAGCGCTGCCGGCGGAGTGCATGGTCTTCGCACCAAGCAGAGACGGTCCAATCGTCGGTTGGGCTCGGTTTCATGAGGAGGGGATCAAGCAGTCGAAGCTGCCCTTCACGAGCAACGAGGAGGCTGAGGCGTACACGACTTTCGTTAACGGCCTTCTCGGCGTGACGCGGGCACAGAGCTTCTCGATGCTGGTGGGATCGTTCGCAGGCTGGGATCATCCGAAGGCGGATCCGGAGATGCTGCCGAAGATTGATGCGAGGTTCCGAAAGGGCGCGTGGCGCTCGCGCAGACCGGCGAGCCACTGACATCGGCCGAGCAAGAGCGGCGATAGTGCGAGTTAAGGGCGGGTGTTGCTGCGCTGGCTAAGCGCTGGGCTTCTTAAACCGCTCAGAAGTCAGACTGACGAAACTGTCTGATCGACGAGTAGCTGGGAGACCGACTGGCCACGAAATCGCACCATGAACTCGTACGTCGGATCGGTGCGGCAACGCATGAGAAGCTGCCAGTCAGTGGCTGGTGTGCCAGCCGTATCGACCGGACCGACGAACATGCCGGTGACGACGAACTCCTCGTATAGAGGACGAGAGGCAACTGTGCGTGAAACGTATTTGGCGAGCGCCGGCTTGAGGCGGACGAGGGCGATCGCCAAATAGAACATGAAGCGATCTTCGACATCACGAATGAACGCCAGCTGTGCTGCGGAAGGCGCGTCATCGTCAGCGACGCCAAACCGAACGACAACGGGGGCGTGGCTCGGCGCGAACGGCAGCAGCACTTCCCAGTAATTCAGCATCGGTGGCCAGCAGCGAACGAACCTCTGGACCGTGCCGGCGGCGTGCTCGCAGACAGCGGGAGCACCTGTGCGCAGTGCGTCGAAGTCGATGAAGTCGCGGTCGGCAGCGAGCATCTGTATCAGCGCCGCAAGTCGAAAGCGGTGACGGAGGGATCGCGTCCCTTGAGCTTCTCGGCGAGTTGGCGGCGCGTGGCGACGAACGGGCTGTTGCTCGCCTCGGCGGCCAGGAAGCTGTCGAGATCGCCGTGCTCGCGCTGCAGCGACGGCACCAGCGCCAGGAAAATATCCGTCAGTTCCGGATCGAACGCCTCGCCGCGCAGCGACCGGATCTCTTCCAGCGACTCATCGACGCTCCACGCCCGCTTGTAGGGCCGGACATGGGTGAGGGCGTCGAAAACGTCCGACAAGGCGGCCACGCGGGCGGCTATCGGAATCGCGCTGCCTGCCAGGCGATCCGGGTAGCCGGTGCCATCCCACCTCTCATGGTGGTGGCGGGCGATCTCTTCCGCGATGTGCATCTGCGGCACGTTGGCCTTGGCGAGGAAGTCGGCGCCGGAGGTCGTGTGCGTCTGCATGATGCTGCGTTCGTCCAGCGTCAGCTTGCCCGGCTTCAATAGGATGCCGTCTGGCACGAAGAGCTTGCCGACGTCGTGCAGCCGGGCCGCCAGGTCGATCAGGAAGCAGACGTCCTCGCTCAAGCCGATGGTGCGGCCGAGGATAGACGCCAGTCGGCCCACGCGGAAGCAGTGCGCACCGGTCTCGTCGTCGTGCAGTTCGGCAGCGATTGCGTGCTCTTCGAGCATGCGGGTCAGCGAGTGGACGTCGCGCTGCGACAGGCTGGTGGTCAGCCGCGAGCGCTTGGAGTTCAGCGTCGCCTCCACCTCGTCGGCCGTCCCCAACTTGCCGAGCAGCGCTTCGACGTACTTGTGGTGGTGCTCGAGCAGCATCGCCGCCTTGCTTTCCCGGTTCAGCCGCATCAGCTCTTCCAGGTAGACCGATGCAACATCCAGCTGCCCGGCCATCTCGTAGGCCTTGATGACCGTCTGCAACGCAGGCATGTGCAGCGCCTTGACGGTGTGGCGGGCCGTATCGAGTGCCTGGCGCAGGAGCGTCAAGCCGACGTCGTGCTTGTTGCTGGCGACCTCGACCAAGCCGCGCGCCATCTTGGCCATGACCTCGGCCCGAGCTCCGCCGGTGGCGTAACGGGTGGCGGCTTCGGCATGCATACGTGCGCTGTCGAGCTGAGAGACTTCGATCAGCAGGCGCGTCGTAATGGCTTCGAGCGAGACGCGGTTCTGAAGTTGAGGTGCCGTCTTTGGCTCTCCAACCAGCGCGAGGGCAGCATGGGCTGCGCGAATGCCATGGCCGACGTCGCCGTCGATATCGGTGCAAGCAAGTGCGATATTCCCGAGTGCGGCGGTGCGGAATCTGAGCAGTGAAGCATCCGAATCAGCAATCTCAAGCACACGCTCGAAGGCGGCGACAGCCTCTCGCGACCTCGACTGAAGCTGAAGGACGGCACCAATCGAGTTCCAGACTGAGCACTGTGCAGGCAAGTCAGCAAGGCGCTCTGCGCAGTCGAGAGCTTCCTGAAGCGCTGCGTGGGCCGCAGGCAGGGCCGCTGTCTCCGAGCAGATCAGCGCCTGAAAGCTGAGGGCCACGCGAAGCTGGCCAAGGTGACCATGAGCGCGAGCGGCCTCGACAGCGCGTCGCGCGGGCTCGACGCCGCAAAGCGGTAGCGCAGTCAGGTAGTAGAAGTGCGCAACGGACGCGTAGGCTGGGCTGAGCCCCTCGCCACTCGGGATCAACGGGGCAAGCTGGTTCAGGGACTGGTACGCCTCGTCAACCACCGCGGCAGAGGCGTCGGTCGGCTTTCGCAGTTGCTCGTCGAGCCGCAAGCCAATCGCAGCGACCTGCAGGGCAGGATCGGCCGGCTGGGCAGCGCTCGATGCTTGATCGACGAGGTGCGATTCGGTCTTCACGGATGGCGTGTTGCCTAGAGGCGACATTTAATGCGGTTACGGCGCAGCCGTTGGCAGCTTTCGCAAGTTTCTTTGACGCGACTGCTGGGACGGCAGCCGACAACGACCTTGACCTGCAGGAGCAGGAAGGTACAGTGAACCTCATCTGCCTTTCGGCACGAACTGGCAGCGATTTAGGGTTCAAACCACAACAAAATTCTTATTCCTCTCGGAGCTAGACATGGATCAAATCGAAGTCATCGTCGAAGAACAGATCGAAACCGTTGAACTGAGCCTCGAACAGCTCGCCCAGGTAGGCGGCGGATCGCTGGCCATCATCGAGATCTACTAGTCGCTCTGCGCATTTCAGCAGAGAGGGAGGCTTAGGCCTCCCTCTTTCGTTTTGGAGGACAGGAAGAGTTCGACCCGCCGGGTCACAGATCGGGATCATCAACGCAACCGGCAGAGCTGGCGGGCACGAACAGATCACGGTAGACGACAGCCATCAGCGAAGAGAAGCACACAACGACGAACGGCAGCAGAGCAGATCCCAAAAGGCCCACCACCAGTACCGCGACCAGCAAGATGCCCGCGGAAATCATCATGGGCGAGAAGGCAGAGGTGATTTTGCTGGCAATCGCCAGGCGCGCCACGGGCATAGGTGAACGGGCAACGAGATAGAGGGAAAGGCCGGCGACGGCGATCGCGGTCAACGTGTAGAGAACGGGTGGCGTCGCAGGTAGGAGGAACCGGAGCGGATCCACCGACGCGGGCGACAGCGAGAGCCAGGGCAGGTCGTTGTCGATGAAGGTGGAAGAGAAGCCACTGAGCATCCACATAGCAAGCGCGACGACGAAGGCAGCGATCGCGGCCGGAACGGTCTCTCGGCGCAATAGCCAGAGCGTGTCGCGAACCGAACAGGCGCCACGCTCAATGGCGAACAGCGCAACGCGCGCACCCACGAAGACGCTCCAGCTCACGGTGGCGGATTGCAGGAACCGCGACGAAGAGAACGATGCGACGACGAGCATCAAGATCGCGACGACAGCGATCCACGCAAAGCCGCAGCGTGGAACGAGGCAAACAGCAGCGCGGAGCCAAGCGAACGCAAGCTGAGGCGGAAGGAGGCGATGAGAGCGGAGAAAGGGCACGCAAGCACCTGCTAGGAGCGCGAGGGCGATGGTACGTCGACCGGAGAACGAACCGCGCTCAAGAGCGGATCTGATGCGTAAAGCGCGGCGCACGGCGACCCATTGGGCATTGGTGAGCAAGGCATCTCGACAGCAAGATGCGTCATCGAAACCAAGGCAGGGAGAGTCGACTGATGCGAGAGAAGAGGCCGGCGCCGGGTGACTATGTGCAAGCGCCGCCATCGATGGGGCAGGGGCGATACGTGATTCAAGCGGTGAACGTTGAGATCATGACGGCCGTATCGGTGGGCAGTCGCGGCAGCCAGGCGACGTTGAGTGAGTCATGGGAGACGCTTGCGTTAGCCGGGTTTCGACTGGTTCGGTACGGAGAGATCCAGAGACTTCGTGCCCTCACCATGATGGGGGCTGGCGCGGTCGTGATCTTCGCGGTTACAGGCTGCTGGACACCTGGAGCAGGAACCACCGCAGCGGTGATCGGCTTCACGCTGGTGGGCGCAGCGGCCGCATTGGGGTGGCAACGCGACCGCAGTGCGCGAGCCATGGCGTTGTCAAGGCTGACCGGGTGAGGATGACTCCGGCGCTGAAAGCGTCATCGCCAGCTTTCGCCAGAGAAAATCGCGCTTGAATCCATTGATGATCGCCACGCTGAACAATGTCAGCATGAGAGCGACAAACATGCTGATGGCCTGGGTCAGGCTGAGCGGGCTGGCGATAACGAAGTTCAGAGCAGCAAGGCAGGCCAAGGTGACCAGGATGACGAGCATCCGCATGCGGCGGTTCTGCATGTCGTCATAACGCCGCAGCCGGAACCCGGCGCGCGCAAGGTCCGGCCAGGTGGTGTCTATCACGCTCGCATCGCCTTTGGATGACGACACGGCAACCGCCAGCACGCTTTGCCCATCGCTTCTGGCAATGAGATAAAGCCTGTGGGGATCCTCGGGCGGTGCCTCGAGGTAGTCGCCCGCCTCGGGTCGGTTTAGAGCTGCTGCGGAAGTGAGTCTGTCCATGATGCCTCCGAGCTAGAACTTAGCTGCCCAAGAGGGGGGAGTCGACCGGAAACGCACGTCGTAAGCTGTCGCTTTGCGGCATGGCATAGATAGCCATAGCGATCGAACTGCTGAACACAGACGTTAATTCGAAGCGGAATAGGCGAACAGTTATGAAACGACTTCTTGGCATCGTCCTGGCGGCAATGTGGCTCACGGCCTGCGGAGGCGGAGATCCTGGCCCTCTGAAAGGTACGTGGCGCATGGACGGTGCGCTGCCAATGACAGTGCACTTCAGGAACGGCGAAACGGAAGCGATGGGCATGATTGAGAAGGTCTCGTACGAGACGCGCGGGGAAAGCGTGTTGGTCAAGTACGAAAGCGGACTGATGAAGGGCACGGCCCTTCGATACCAGATGAAGGGCAAAGACTTGGCGCTATCGGAGTTGGGAACGCTGCGCCGGGTGAGATGAACTCGCAGTCGCCATCACTGACGTGCATGTCGGGGACGCGGCAAGAACGTCATTCACCAGACTCAACCGGCTCGTCATCAGATCCGGCCTCGCGCTCCCAGTAAGCGCACCCGAGCTCCGGGCGGCCGATCACTTGAACGCCGCCGCGATGCTCGCAGACAAGGTGATCGGCCAGGAAGCGCCCTCGAAAGTGGCGGCAGGTGAGACAGCCTGCGGCGCGAGCGCCCTCTCGATCAGTGAACGGGGAGAAGTTGGTAGTCACGCTGGCCATTGTGCAGGATCCACGTGGACGAGTATGCCTAGGCGCTGTCGAATACGACCGGCCGACGATGCCGCGTAGAGTGAAGTGAACGGCAGGCCCGAAGGCCTGCCGCCGAGCCCTAAGCGTCGTCGTCGATGCGGCTGAGAATCCAGCCGGCATCGATCAGACGGACCGCATAGGTAGTCGCGCAACCCAGTCGGGTTACTCGCTGCTCGCCCCGGAAAAGGAAGACACATGTCTTCGATTCGGGATCGAGGCAACGGGTTTGCGCGCCCTTGGTGAAGTGAAGCACTCGCATGCTCACCTCCTGGCCGCTCGGCGGTCGCGACGCGACCTGACACCGGCGGCTTGCGATAGGCCCATGAGAGGCCGAAGAAGCGCGGTAGAAAGCGCAGGGAAGACTGACGAGTCTCAGTGGCGGCTCATTCGGTCGCCGCGCATGAACTCTGAGTACTTGCGCGCCTTGTTCCGATTCTCGAAGTTGGCGACCAGTTGGTTGTATGCGTAGACGGCCACTGGGCGCTGTTCGTCATCGCTGCCGCGAAGTTGGAAGCAGGGCTCGAGGTAGTTCGGATGCCGGTACAAGTCGCGACGGCTGGAGGCGTGCTGAATCCGGAGAATGCACGCAGTGAGCAGAGCAGCGCCGCCATGCTTGCGGGGCTCGATCAGAAGAGGGACCTGCATCGGCCCCATGGAGAGCGCGAGTCGTCCGTAGACATCGCAGTCCTCGAGCCAGTCCCTGCCTGAATCGACGTCGCCGAGATAGATGCGAACGGTGTCACCGCTGTCGATGAGACGAGCGAGGACGCCTCGCACCTGGGGCGGCGTGCCTGGATCGAAGTAGGGGACGCGCCGACCTCTGACGTGATCGGCCCAGACGCGCAAGGCTGCGCGGTACTGCTCATAGCCTTCGGCGGTGCCGATCAATGACGGATCAGGCTTGGGTGTCCTCGTCAGCTCGGCGATCTGCAAAGCATGACGATAGGCATTGTCGAAGCCGAAGCATGAGTACCCGTCGCCGTAAGACAAGACGAACAGGCGCCGCTCGGCGTTGATGGAGTGAAGCATCGGAGATCTCCTCGCAGGGAGATCCCCGTTGCGGGGATGTCTCCCCGCAAACGGCGGTTGATTGAAGTGGCGCTAGACGTAGCGACGAGCAGCGACGTAGCGCGTGGAGGCCTGGACCGGTGCCGCGTTGCGTGCCGGCTGTGTCCAGCAGGCCGGCGGGAGCCAAGGCGACGCCTCGATCGTCTGGGCGGCGTCGTACTGACTGGGGTCCTGTGTCAGGGCCGGGACGACTTTGACCGCGATCGGCCTGAGGCCGATGCGATCGCACCAGCGCTCGACCGCGGTCTTGACCGCAGTCGGTGTTTCGCCGACGGCGTACTTGGTGAACTGTTGCTGCAACGCCGGGCCCGGTACCTTGGGCAGCTCAGCATCGACGAAGCAGGCGTAGTAGGTCATGCTGCTCTCCTGAGATCTTGCAGGTTGAAGGCGGTGAGGAAGCGCGGTGTGAGACGCCAGACTTCAGCGACTTCGGTGCCGAAGGCCTCGCGCCGCCCCGTGTCGAAGAACAAGGACGTCGCCAGCAGCGGACCACGCAATGGGGCGTTGTCTGCCCATGTGCTGACGAAGATTTCGTCCGTAGGAATGACGTAGCGCGGCTGACGGATGGTGACGGTGAGTGCGGCGAAAGGAAGACCGCTGCGTCCGCGAACGGCCAGGACGTCAAGGTCGCCATCGTCGTCACGAGAAACGACGAGGCGGAGCGGGCCATAGGAGGTGTCGAACTCCAAGGCGCTGTCGAGGGCGCGCTGCGGGTTGGACAGCGCTTGGTCGGGCCTGAGCTTGAGCATGTCAACGACCGACAGGCTCGAGGGCGGCAGGCTCCAGCGGTACATGGGCGGCACGTCGGCATCGCCGATGGCGCCGGCACGGACGAGGCTGGTGAAGCGCTGGGCCTCACCGAACCACACGAGCTCGGCTTGCGCCTGGTCATCCCACCTCAGCGGGCAGTTGGCCTCGACATGAAGTGCGAAGTCCCAGGCGGCCTTCGATCCGTCGTGCATGACAACGACTTCGCGGTAAGTGGCGAAGTCGTGGGGAAAGCTCTTGACGGTGAAGCGGGCGGTGATGCCGGCGGGAACCGGGAAGAGTCGACCCAGCATGCGCTGAAACACGCGGCACTCTCGCTCATTGAGGCGAGCGAAGTCGGTGTCAGTGGTCTGCGTCGGCGTCTCGTCAGACGGCACAGGGCCGACAACGAGTTGTTGCATGGTTGGTTGTGTCATGGCTTTCTCGGTGGCCAGGACGAATGCCCTCGCTTGCCGAAAGACAAGGGGGATCGACCCGGACTGGTTAGACGAAGGAATGGCGAGCCGAGGCGCGAGTGCGCATCGGTCGCGATAGGCGCCAGCAACGAAGAACAGCTGGCCTTGGGATATGGGCGGGTAACGACCGCAACGCCGGGGTGAGCCGGATGCACGACCATCAAGGTCGGTGACGGATCGAGTATGCAACGTCCAAAGCCCGTTTGGACGGTCACGCAAGACGACCGCAGACCGATACGCCCGCCGGTCGACGGCCGCGGCGATCGGCGATGGCACGGAGGGTGAGGCTGCGAGGGAGTTCGAAGCTCGACACAGGCGCTCGACCGTCACCTAAGCGAGAAAGAGGCCCGGAAACGGCGTCGTTCGCGCTGGCGAGTGCGCGCATGGGCCGGAACAATGGGTCGTCGAAACAGTTCGGAAGCGGCGACCATGAACGGTACGGACGGAACGGACGCGCATGCGGCAAAAGAGCGTCCGTCATTCGCGGCATTCGCGCGCGGGTGGTTCGAGTGGGGCGGCCGAGTAGTCGTCCCGCTTCGCCAGGCGGAGGACGCGACCAGGGAGATGGCGCGCCGAAGCATCGGACGCTATGAGGTCGTCGACAGGAAGACGGGCGCGACGGTTCTGTCGAAGTACGACGCCAGGACACTGGTGTAGCGCGCATGGTCTCGAGCTATCTGGCCTCACGGCTTGTCGTTGCGCACCGAGCACGTCGATCGGCGAGCCCTCGCATCAGCGAAGGCAGAGGAATCCTGTACGTCGTGTCGCTGGGCGACGAGGAGGCGCAGTCGCTGTGCCTGCTGATCGACCTACGGAAGCTGAACGATGGCCTGGACGTCCGCTCCGCGGCGCGACCTCTTATCAGCTACATCAGCGAGACCAATCTACGGCCTCACGGCTACTACGCGGCGAGCGAGACGCAGTGGGTGGGGCTGGACAGGAGCGGCCGGTTCCACGCGATGAAGGTGCTGTTCGCGAGGGACTGCGTGCCGATCGGCGTCGTGTGGGAACCGGTGGAACCGACGCGGCGGAACACGCCGGCGGGCGGACTGGCTGCGTTCCTGGAAGCATACGGACGCTGGGCACAGCCAGTGTGGAACCTCGCCCACCGGCGACTGAGCTCCATGGTGAGCGTCGGTATGCAAGCGCAGTAGGTCAGCACCGGCATCGTGAGGCGTGAACGGACTGCTTCGCGACCGCCGAGGGGCGCAGAGGGCAAGGCAGCGCACAGGTGCTGAACTGACGATGACTCCGACCGAAGAGCAGGAAGCGGTCATCTACGCCGAAGAGCGCGTAGTCATGGTCGAGGCGCGGGCGGGATCGGGCAAAAGCTCCACCTTGAGGATGCTCGCCGAGTCGCGCACGCGCGACAAGATCCTGTACCTGGTGTTCAGCAAGGGGAATCAGCTCGAGGCGGCCGGGAGGTTTCCTGGCAACACCCGTTGCATGACCACTCATGGTCTGTGCTGGCATCACGCGGTGCGCATGTTCGGCAGCGATCAACGGGCGCGCTCGAAGACTGGCAAGACGTATGCGTCGACCGTTGCCAAGCGCATGGGATGCACTGCCCTGATGGCCACCGCGGCGCTTGCAACCATCGATAGCTTCTGCGGATCACGCAGTGAGTCGATCAGCATTGCGCACGTTCCAGAGAAGTTCGCCGACCGGATCAAGCCGGTCGACGCGGTCGTTGACCTAGCCAATGGCGTCTGGCGTTGCATGCTGGATCCGAGCGACGACATGAAGTGCCCGCACGATGGTTACCTGCACGAGTGGGCGATGACGCGGCCGAAGACCAAGCGGTACACGAGGATTCTTGTAGATGAATTTCAAGATCTATCGGACTTGCAGCTCCAGATGATCGAGGACCAGCCGTGCTCAGTGACCGCGGTAGGCGATCCGCACCAGCAGATCATGCAGTTCCGCCACTCGGTGAACGGCATGCAACGGATGGAGGCAGAGCGCCATCTCTATCTCACGACGAGCTTTCGGTTCGGGCCGCCGATAGCCGCCGTAGCGAACCACATCTTGCGCGAGTTGCGGCTTGAGTGCAGGCCGATCGTCGGTGCAGGCGCTGAGCCGTCGCATTTCAAAGTCGACCGGTCGAAACCATACGCGGTGATCGCCCGCACGAACGCGGCGCTGATCTCGCACGCCGTGGCATTGCTCAACGATGCGCGCCCGCTCAACTTCGTCGGAGGCGTAGGTCGATATCGGTTGGAGCTGATGGAAGACGCATTCAGGCTCTCCCGCGGCGAGCGCTCGAACATTCGCGATCCGTACATCAGGTCGTTCGGATCGCTGGGTGAGATGGAAGAACTGGCAGAACAGTCGTTCGATCCGGAACTGGCGCTTCTAAGCCGGATCGTGCGGGACTACGGCGAGGGCGTGCCGGCGGTAGTCGACGCGATCCGGGCAAAGGCGGCAGCGGCGGAAGGCAAGGACATCAGGAAGCTGAACGTAGTCACGCTGGGCACGTGCCACCGAGTGAAGGGGTCGGAGTTCGAGCAGGTGGTGCTGGCCGACGACTTCGCCTCGCTGATCGACAGGAACGGCGTGCCGCTGAAGCCAAGCAGAGTGCGCGACGAAGACGTGAACCTGCACTACGTTGGCACGACGCGCGCGCGATCAGGCCTGGAGGTCAGCGCACAGCTGGCGGAGTGGCTGAACCACCCGCAAGTCAACGGGCGGCATCTGCTCACGCAGTAGCGCGCAGCGGCGCCAAGGCGCAGCAGGCGGCGCCGCGAAGCGGGGTGAGCAGAGGTCCTAAGCAGGGATCAGATCGATCACGACCGGCGAGGCCTTGAGGTCCCCTAAGTGAGCATCAATGAGCGAGATCAGCTGGTGCGCGTGCGTGCGTTGAGCGTGGTCTTCGAAGCAACCGGCAATCGCCGCGGCCTGAGTGCGTAGGGCGGCAAGGCCAGTGACCGCGCCGAGGCGGGCGCAGGCATTCGCCTGTTCAAGCAGGCAATCTATCGTGACGCCATGTGTCCCGGCGGCATGAACCACTGAATCTTCGATAACGTTGAACGACATGTGGACCTCCTTGTAAACAGTTGCGGGCGCTGCAATGCTGATTTTCTTGGGCAATCGAGTGCGTCTGACGGCTCCGCTGGCGTGCAGGCTCGAGCGGATCACGGGCGTACGACCGACGGGTGTGCGGTCGACTGAATCTCTGGTGGCGTACTTCACCCAGCAGCTCGAACGCTTCGGCGACGGCACTGAGCGTCACGAAGCGATTCGAGCGGTTCTGCTGGAGGAAGCCAAGCGCCTTCTAAGCGCTCTTCCTGTCGTCTGCGACGGAAGCTGGGCTCGCCGCGCCGGATGACTGCACGCGCAAGCTGGCAGCGAACGAGGCGGCCGCATCAGGGTCGGTCTTGGCCAACACGATGCCCTGACGGATCAGGCCTTTCTGAGTGCGAAGGGCAAGAACCTTCGATCCGAGTTGGAGAACCCAGCGAGGCGTGAGCGTCACCAGATCGATTAAGGAGCGAATCGCGATCTGTCGACGCCGGTGGCGCTCGGTCGTCCCGATGGCGACCAGGTACAGGGCTCGGCGCGAGTATGCGGATTCCTGGTCGCTGAGGTGCTCGACCAATATCGAGGCGACGGTGGGATCTTCAGCGGCGGCGTAAAGGCGGCGCCACAAGCGCTCCTCGAGATCGGGTGGTAAGGCCGACTCGGACTCGGGAGGTGGTGATTCGGTGGTCTGGATGGGTTGCATGTGTCCTCGGAATTGCAGGACACTTCGACCCAAGCGGGTCAGGTGTCCCGCAGTGGGTGGATGGAGCCGGCCGACGAGTTGTCGACGACGGGGAAAGATGGAATCGAGCAGCGCAGCGAACGACGCAGTCAAGGCGATGGACGTGCCGGTGTTCGAGGTCGTCGCTGGGGTCTTCAGGCTGACACCAGAAGGTATTGCGCGCTACAAGGAGCGCTTTGCCAAAGCTGGCTTCAGGATCGATGCGATCAAGAGCGCTGAGGCATTCGAGACTGCGCTGGAGGGCAGCCTTCATATCGAGCTGGATGAGATCGCAGCGCGAATCAGCAGAACTCGCTACAGCGACGCGCTCGAAGGCGCTCTACTCAAGGCCGTGGTGAACCAAGACGAAGCCGAGCGGCAACGAATCGCCGGATTACTCCAGCGTCGTCGCTCACTCGGGCTTCAGTGCATCACCGGCGGCGCTGGCGAAGCGCAGCCAGGTTGAGGCGAACCACGAGTTCCTGCTCGAGCAGCTTAAGCATGAACTGGGTGTCGCGTCGAACGTCTTCAGTCGTCAGAGACCTGAGAAGACGAACGTACTCCGCCTGCCTCTTGAGGAGTTCCTTGACGGTTGCCTGATCAAGGAAGCGCAAGTACGACCGCAATTCGTCCTTGTCGAGCATTTTGACGCTCTACAGGTCGAAGTCGCGGCTGAGCTTGGCAGCCCATAGGGCGAAGCGGAGACGCTTTGCGATGGACCAGGTCGGCGCCGAGACAGCTGACGTCGAAGAGGCCTGTGGCATCAGCAGCCTTGCCGGTTGCCGAACGACGGTGGCAGAGGCAGGGCGGGAGCCGAGAAGAACACAAGTGCTTGTGCGCGTGATCATGGTGTCATCCTTCGAAAGAAGGGGAGACACCACGCCCCTATCACGGGGAAATGATGTTCCCCGGTTGGGAAGGCCGCTGAACGACGGCCGCTGGTTAGCAGGCCGGTCAGGGCCTATCGAACGCACTACGAAGCTGGAAAAAGAGAAAGCCCAGATTCCGAAGAATGTGGGCTCTCGGGGACAGATGTTGAGCAAGCCGAAGCGAGCTCTGGACATCGACAACGTGATGCTGATGCAGCTTGGCTTGAGACAAGAACAAGCTGTTGAAGCAAAACGTCTGCTGTGAAGCAGACACACGGCAGAACCGTGTAGGACATGGGCAGTTAACGACCTGCGACGCCAGTGGGTGAACACTGGGCTTCGAACACACCAGGATGACCTGGGGGACGAAGTGCATGAAGTCGCGATGACTTCAGGAAGCAGTGGTCAGTATCGCGCGGGGTCCCGGTGGATTCAAGAACACTCGACTGAGCGAGTCGTCGACACGAGAGCGGTTCGCTCCGCTGTGGTCGCCACCTCGTGTGACGCTACGAGCCTTGGAGAAGATGCAAGGCGGTCAAGCGAAGCAGCCGTGAACATGTCCATGCCACGTGCAGACTCGTGTGTGCCTTCTTTGCTCGGCTCCCTGCTGGCGCCAGGGCTTGAGCTGGACGTCGTTGCTGTGACACTTCGTGCTGGAGGCGACAGCAGATGAGACAGATCACATGCAATGGCGATGCAAAAGTTGGCGCGGCGCGGAGGGCGATCGAGATGCTGGGCCGATCGCTCCAGCCGGCAGAGGATGGTGGAGTCGCCAGAACTCTGTCCGATGTGGAGGCGAACATGCGCGGCGACATCGCCTTTGCGAAGCTTGAGCGCGAGCTGATACGAATCGCCGACGAGGCCGGCCTCTCATTTGAGTGGATCACGAATCCAGCGCGGATCTTCCTGCACGACGAGGCGGCGATAGAGAAGGTAGAGAGGCTACTTCCGGTCGAATGGGACGCGCGATACAGCAGTGTCGAGGTCTCGATAAGCCAGGGACATTCAGAGGGCTGGATGCTGTCGATCATGGGCCGACCGCGTGGCCACCATCTAAGCGAGGACGGAAGGATCGAGCTAGACGTACTCGCGACGGCGAAGTACCTGGGCTCACGACACGAAGCGACGTGGTTAGCCGCGGCCGTGAGGGAGTTCCTCAGGGCATAGGATGGCAGTCCGTCTGGCGGCGCCGTGCGAGGACATGATTGTGCTTCGCCTGCTCCAGGGTGGCGTCCCTAAGCCAGTGACGAAAGCAGATGGAGTGGCGCTTGCTACGAGGACTGGCTCACGAGCGCGGCTATCTCGTCGGGCCTGAGGTCCTTGTGGCTGAAGGCCTTCACGACGTCCGCGAGGGCGGCGCCGCCGGCGAACAGATCGGAGGCCTGCTGGCGAAGGTCCAAACCAATCGCCCCGCCAAGAGACGTCGGGCGCAGTGGAGGCTTCTGCGGCGCAAACACAGAGAGGAAGTGGGCGCAGAAGAGAAGCGCGGCTTCGGCGCATGCGGCTGGCGCGACCTGAGGCAACAACGCCTGGCGTCGCTCGGTAGCGTCGATGTCGGGAAGGTCGACGCTTAGGGCAACGAGGGAGCGAGCGGTCTCAATGAGCCGCCGGTCAGGCTCGGGCGCATACCGTCGCAGGATCTTGACCAGTTGGGCGACCCGCTGACGGCGGATGCCATAGCAACGCCCCGTGTCAGCGAAGGTAGGAAGGCACGGGCCGAGGCCGTAGCGCGACTTGACGACCTGCCCGATGGGTTCAACACACTTTCCTTCGGGAACAAGCGCGGCCGCGAGGTCGATGTGGTGACTCATCAACGATGCGAACGCCGCCGGCGGCGGTGAAGTCAAGGTGGCTGACATCGGTGTTGGCGGGAAACGCAGTCCTGATCGCGGGGACGCGATCGCCCGATGATATGCGAGTAGCACTCCAAGGAAACGCTGAGCGGCCGGTCGACAGCTAATGTGAAGAGGGGCTGTACAAGGCGAGGTATCGCGGTTGCGCTGGCCGACATGCCCAGTTCACCATTGTGGCTCCATCCCTGACTACGGAGGAGCTGTGGAAAAGCCTACTCGAACGCGGTGGACAATGGCGGCACTCGCTACCGCAGCTCTTCTGTCGGCCTGTGGCGGCGGAACCGGGGACTCTTCTCCGCCGCCGGCGCCATCACCGAGTCCGTCGCCCACACCGTGCGCCGGATCGACCCAGGACGACGCGTGGATCAACCGTCGCGCGGCCTGTGTGCAGGCCGGCAGCCAGATGGTGTCGCTGTCCGGTGGGCAGGCGCTTGAAGGTGGCGATGTTGCGTTTGTTGTCAAGCAGAGGCTTTTCCTGAACGCCTTCTCTTCCTCAACGCAGTTCAGGCACTTCGCGAGCTTCTTGTGCATGAAAGACGGGCCACGGGTGGCCAACCTGTCCCAGTACGGGGTGAGCCTGGCCACAGACGTTTCGGTCGCGATGAAGGTGGCCAACCAGTACGTCGGATCTCAGTTGCCAGCGATGGTGAGCGCTGTGTCGATCAGTATCGCCGGCACGAATCGCCCAGCCGCCGAGGCGACGACGTGCGACCCAGCCAAGCACTTCCTGATCGTCGACTACGCGACCGGAAACGTCCTTTCAGTGAATCCCGGCGCAACGCTGGTGGTGTACGACACGGACCGTTGAAGTTGCTCTAAGCGGCATTTGAAGGTTGTGTCCGCCTGGAAGTTGCTGTTGAACGGCTGATGGGTGCGTCTACGGTAGTCGCGAAAGGATCGCGACCATGCCCAACGACCCACAATTGGCTCTTGCCCTAGGGAACCTCTGCAAAACCCGTCCACGCGCGGCATGCTTTGAGCGTTGATCGACGCACACCGAAACGCCGCGGGGAAGATTTATGAAGCAAGCCGACCTGGGACTTGAGCTGACTGCCAAG
>JALHMQ010000004.1 GCA_022843955.1 Burkholderiaceae bacterium | reverse complement strand
ACGCTGCGCAGTCAGCCGCCCGGCGCGCCGAGCGCTCGGCCGACGAGGCGCGCCGCCAGGAGGCCACCGCGCGCGCCGAGCAGCGCCGCGCCGAGGAGGTCAAGCGCTTTGTCGGCTCGATCTTCACCAGCGCCACGCCTCGTAGCGGCGCGGGCGGGCAGGTGACGGCTGCCGACCTGCTGCGCGCCGCCAGCGGGCGCATCGAGCGCGAGCTCGGCGACCAACCGCAGGTCGCTGCCGAGCTGAGCGCGTTGATCGGCGACGCTTACAGCAGCCTGGGCGAACTGCGCAGTGGCTACGAGTTCCTGAAGGATGCCGTGCCGCGGCTGGAGCGCAGCGTCGGCGTGCGTCATCCCGACGTGCTACGCGCGCGCTATCGACAGGTCGAAGCGGCCAACGTTACCGGCGACCTCGACACGGCCGCGCGTTTGCTGCCGCAGCTGATTCGAGACATCGAGGCCAGCCCGTCCGCGCCTCCCGCGCTGCTGGTGGGAGCGCTGCGCAGCCACTCGTTCGTGCTGGCGCGTCAGAACCGGGAAGCGGAGTCGGTTGCGCAGGCGCGCCGCGCGGTCGAGGCTGCCACCACGCGCCTGCCGCCCGAAGACGACATGAGGTTCGCTGTTCGAGGATTCCTGTCGAACACGTACGCGCACTTCGGCCGGAACAAGGAGGCGCTCGAGTCGATCGAGCCGGTCGCTGCCGAGGCCGCCCGGCTATGGGGCGGTCAGCGGCCGCACCCGCAGTTGGCGGTGATCGAACGTTGGTACGCCGATGCCCTTGGCCGCAATGGCGAAGGCCGGCGCGCCGCCGCGCTGCTGCAGCAGGTGCTGGACGATGTGCGCGCGCTCGATCAGGTCGAGACGCCGCGCGTACGCGCCACGCTCACAGCGCTGGCCGGCACGCTTCACACCTTCGGCGACTGGCACCGCGCTCTGGCGCTGGTGCGCGAGGCGTTGGCCATGGACCAGCGCCTGTCGGTCAAGCCGTCGAACGAACGCGTTGCCATGATGATCACTACGGGCGTCATCCTGGTGCAACTGGGTCGGCACGACGAAGCGCTGGCGCAGTTCGACGCTGCCGAGCGAATGGCCGCCGACAGCGGTGCCGAGCCGGCGTTCGGCATCGGCGCACGACTGACATGGCGTGCGTTCGCGCTGGCGTCGCTCGGGCGGGCGCAGGAAGCGCTCGACGTGGCCGATCAGGCGGTGAGCACGCTCGCCAATCTGCCGGCACCGCGCGCTCTCGCCGCGGTGATGCGAGCGAAGGCGATGCGCCATCTCGGCCGGATCGAAGAAGCGATCACCGTGGCCCACGCGGCGAGCGAGGCGGCACGACCGCAGAACGCCCGACTTGTGATTGTCCGAGCCGACATCGAACTGGCGGAGTGCATGGCGGCATTGGGCCGGCGCCAAGAGGCCAACACGTATTTCACGAGCGCTATCGAGGCGCTGCGGGCGGCCCAGTTCGAGGAAAGCCCGTTGATCGAGCAACTCGAAGCGCGTCGGGCGGCGGTGTCAGCGTAAAGGCGTCATCGGCGATCGCGATACGCGCTGCGCAGCAGCTCGTGGAAGTGCCAGACGCCGCTCTCGCGCAGCGGGTTCAGGCGCCCGGGCTCGTACGAGCCGCTGGCCAGACCGCGCTGCACGGCGCTGCAGATGGTGATGTCCTCGTGCTGCACCAGATCGCTGAACTGCGCGTCGGCCGCACTCTGCGCTGATTCCTGGATGTAGAAGAAGTCGAATTCGACGCGGCAGCGGCCGCTGCCCAGGGACAGCACGCGGTTGGTCTGCAGACGGCCGGGCAGGCAGTTGAGCATGGTGTTTGGCCACAGCCAGAAGTACAACGCCTCGCCGCTGCCATAGAGCGTCGGTGCGGTGTCCAGCGGACTCGACTGCAGTGAATGCCACGGCGCCAGCTCGGTGCGGTAGCTGGCGTAGTCGAGCGCGGCGTTCAGGGCCGGATGCACGCGCGGCACGTGATAGCCCTCGAGGTAGTTGTCGACGTAGACCTTCCAGTCGCAGTCGATGTCGTAGCTCACGCGCTGATGGAAGCGCAGGTCGGCCAGGTCGTGGCCGGCGGCGGCCAGGCGCGCGTCGATGCCATCGACCAGCGTCTCGAACGGTGGTGCCTGTGCGTCGAGCGCGGCGAACACGAGGCCCTGCCATTGCTCCACTCGTGCCTGCGGCAGCGTCACTTCGGCGGGGTCGAAGCCCTCGGCGCGGCCCATCTCGGGCGCGCCGCGCAGGCGACCATCCAGGCCGTAGGTCCAGCCGTGGTACTGGCAAGTAAGGGCGCGCGCGCCGCGCGCCGCACAGGTGGCCAGCGGCCCGGCGCGGTGGCGGCAGACATTGTGCAGGGCGCGCAGCGGTCCGCGCGCGCCGGCCTCGTCTTCGCCGCGCACGATTACCAGCGGCACGCCGGCAACGTCGCACGGCGCATGGTCGCCGGCGCCCGCGAACTGCGCGGCGTGACCGACCAGCTGCCAGCTGCGCGCGAACACGGCGTCGCGGTCGCGCAGCGCCATTGATGGCTCGACGTAGCAGGGCGCCGGCAGCGCGCGCGCGGTGTCCTGCGGCTGGGCGGCGAGCCAGGGTTCGGCGGGGTCGAAGCGCAACGTAGTCATGACGTGGAGGTGAGGTGCAAGGCGACGGTGGGAGCGGGCGGGCAAGATGATCGCAGAGGCTCGCTATCCTCGCCGCATGGACACGCCGTTTTCCGATCCCCGCAGCACCTGGGACGCGCGCTTTGCGCGCGACGACTACATCTTCGGCACCGCGCCCAACGTGTTCCTGTCGCAGCAGGCGCATCGGCTGCGGCCCGGCCAGCGCGCACTGTGCGTGGCCGATGGCGAGGGACGCAACAGCGTGTGGCTGGCGCAGCGGGGCCTCGCGGTCAGCGCGTTCGACATCAGCCCGCGGGGTGTGGCCAAGGCGCGCGCGCTGGCGCAGCGCCACGGCGTGACGGTGGACTACACCGTGGCCGACGTCGAGACCTTTGCCTGGACGCCGGCGGCGTTCGACGTGGTGGTGGCGATCTTCATCCAGTTCGCGCCGCCGGCGCAGCGCAGCCGCTTGTTCGCGCAGATGATCGAGGCGCTCGCGCCCGGCGGCCTGCTGCTGCTGCAGGGCTATACGCCGCGCCAGATCGCTTTCGCGACCGGCGGCCCGGGCCGCGCCGACCACCTGTACACGCCGGCGCTGCTGCACGAGGCCTTGGGTGCGCACGAGATCGTCTTGCTGCGCGAGCACGACAGCGAACTGGACGAAGGCACGCAGCACGCCGGCATGAGCGCGCTCATCGACTGCGTGGTGCGGCGGCGCTGAGCCGGCGCGGGCGGCGTCGCAGCAGCAGCCCAGCCAACAGCGTTGCGCCGAGCAGCGCCAGGGTGCCGGGCTCGGAGACCTGTTGCGGGTCGGGGTCCGGGCTGGTCGGCGGCAACGGGTTCGTCTGGCCGAAGCGCAGGTTGTCGAGGCCGATGTTGTCGTGCCGCCCGCCGGCCAGGTTGCCGAAGTCGATCTGCAGCAGCAACTCGGTGGCGAACAGGCCTTCGGCGAAGTCGAACGAGGTGCGTCGCGGCCCGGCGAAGTCGCCCTCGATCGCCACGTCGAGCAGCGAGAAGAGCAGCGTGCCGGCCGGGCCGAACAGGCGGACCGCGTCGATCAGGTAGTCGGTGTTGGGCCAGCCCGCCAGGTCGAAGCCGAACAGGCCGACGCGGTAGCCCGGGTCGGCCACCAGCCGCAGCGCGAGGAAGTCGGAGAAGTTGTTGGCGATCAGCACGTTGTCGAGATCGCCGTAGCCGGTCTCCCACAGGCTGACGCCGGCGCCGACCGGCGAGGCGGCACCGGACGTCATCTCGACATCGACGTTCGGCGTGTAGCCCTCGCCGGCTTCGCCGTACAGGAACTGCCCGCCCGGCACGGTCATCGCTGCGCCGCGCACCGCGTCGCCGTAGTCGAGTGGCACCGTGGCGCCGCCGAACGTCGGGACCACGGTGCCCGACGTGCGCGCCTGGTCGAAGGTCAGGATCGTGGCCGGGGCAGGCCCGGCCAGCAACAGCGACGCCGATAGCGCCAGGGCCTGGGCGATGCGCCGCGGCGTGGTGAGCTGCAGGAAGTTCATCGTGTGAGCCTCTGGTTCAGGAGTGCGGGCGGGGGCGACGGCTACTTCTGCAGACACACGTCGTCGAGACGCCACGTGTGGCCGCCGATGCTGAAGCTCTTGATGGTGCTGCCTGGTTTGGCGCGCAGTTCGAGCGTGCCGACATGCCAGTTGCCGGCGGTGTTGGCGAAGCTCGCGGCGAACTCGGCATCGCCGAGGCGCTTGCCGTTGGCGGCGGCGAAGCCGGCCGGACTCTCGTGCTGCTCGCCGTTGACCTCGAAGTTGGCGGTGGCGAAGCCGCCGGTCGGCGTCATGTTCTGCGCCAGCCGCATGCGCAGGCGCGTGACCGGCTGGGTCGGCTCGATCTGCACGGTGAGCGTCTTCATGCCCATCTCGGGCGGTGCCCCGCCAGCGATCTTGGCCTGCTGGCTTTCGGCAAAGTTGACGGCGCCGCCTACCGGGTTGCCGCTCATCTTGTACGGGCGGAATGTGATGGTCGCGTGATTGGCGTTGACGGTGTCGCCGATCTGGTGCTTGGTGCCGACCGGCACGCCGCTGAAGTCGTAGCAGTGCATCTGTGCCGTGGCCGGTGCCGCGGCGACGATGGCGGCGGCGATGAAGGCGAAGTTGAGCGTTTTCATGATGTCGGTTTCCATGGGTTGGGTTGATCAGCCGCCGTTGTCGGACACGACGATCGGGCCGTAGACCTTGCCTTCGATGCACTTGCGAAGGCTCGGCACGAAGGCGCGGGTCTGGAACTCGTTGGACCAGTCGCCATCGCGCTCGCGGAACTTGAACACCACCTGGATGCTGTTCAGGTCGACGTTCTTGGCGTTGGCGAGGTTGTCGCCCGCGGTGGTGCAGGTCGAGCCGTGCTTGCAGACGAGGTTCTTCACGTCTTCCGTCTGCGTGTTGCCGGTGTGCGGGTTGAAGTACTTGACCTTGCGGATCTCGATCTCGCGGCCTTCGGCGTGGCTGTTGGTGACCTTGAACTTGGCGTCCTTGCAGCTGTCGGCAGACGCCTGGGCGGACATCGCCGCCAGCAGCGTCGCCGCCAGCAGGTTGAGGAGGAACAGGTTGCGTTTCATGTCAGCGGGTCCTTTGTGATCGGCGGCGGCGGTCAGCGCGGCGCGGGCAGCATCCCGCCGGTGGGGATGCCGAACGTGTAGTGGAGGACCTGCACCACCGCGCGGTCGCGGCTGCCCGTGCCCTGGTCGTGCTGGATCACCGGCTCGCCGGCGGTGGTGTCCACTTCGCGCGCAGCGTCCAGCCCGAGCGCCGTGGCTTCCTCGCGGTCAAGGTTGGTGACGTCGGTGCTCAGCGCGGTGGTGTTGACCGCCGCCAGCACGAAGTCCTGGCCTTGGACGAGCGCGACCACCGAGTCGGTGCTGCCGACATTGATGCCATTGCGCAGGCAGATGTCGCGGCCCTGTGGTGTACCTGCGGACCCGGCCGGACGCGCCAGATAGCGCGTGAAGGTCGGGTTGGTGCAGTCGAGATTGACGATGTGGAAGCGCGACTTCGTGCACTTGAACTTGCCGCCGGTGTAGCTGCCGGCGTAGCCGGTGCGGCACAACAGTCCGTCGTCGGGCGTGCCACTCAGGTTGGGCTGGACGATGGTGCCCAGGGCGGGTGCCACCAGGGCGCAGCCCACCAGCGCGGCGGCAAGGCCGCGCCGCGAGTACAGCAGATGGAGCGGTTGCATGATGTGTTTCTCCGAGTCGAATGTGGGCGGCGTCGTACCGCACCTGTGGTTGGTTTCGTCAGTGCCCCTCGCGGCGGGATCGCGCGGCGGGTCGGGCGGCCGGCGCGCGCTGCGCGCTGTCCGCCGGCCGAAGCCGGGCGACCCTGCATCAAGGGCTGCTGGTAGGAACGCGGTCGGCCGGGCGAACCGGACATCGAGCGGTTGCGGCGCCGTGTGCAAATTCACGAGCGCGGGGGGCGGGATAATTGCGGCCCCGCTGCGCGCCATCCGGTGACAGCGGGTTCGGGAGAGACGCATGCACTATCGAAGACTCGGCCGCTCGGGCCTGAAGGTTTCCGAACTGTCGTTCGGCTCGTGGGTGACCTACGGCAACCAGGTCGACACGCGCGCCGCGCGCGAGCTGATGGCAGCGGCGTTCGACGCCGGCGTCAACTTCTTCGACAACGCCGAGATCTATGCGAAGGGTGAGTCCGAGACGATCATGGGCAAGGTGCTCAAGGAACTTGGCTGGCCGCGCATCCGCTACATCGTCTCCACCAAGTTCTACTGGGGCCTGCGCACCAACGTCAACGACACCAACACGCTGAACCGCAAGTACCTGCTCGATGCGATCGACGGCTCGCTCAAGCGGCTGCAGCTGGACTACGTCGACCTCGTGTACTGCCACCGCCCCGATCCGGACACGCCGATCGAGGAGACGGTGTGGGCGATGCACGACATGATCGAGCGCGGCCGCGCGCTCTACTGGGGCACCAGCGAGTGGAGCGCCGACGAGATCCGCGCCGCCTGGCTGATCGCCGACAAGCACCACCTGCGCAAGCCGGTGATGGAGCAGCCGCAGTACAACGTGTTCCACCGCAAGCGGGTGGAGCAGGAATACGCGCGGCTGTATGACGACATCGGCCTGGGCCTGACCACCTGGAGCCCGCTCGCCAGCGGCCTGCTGACCGGCAAGTACCGGCAGGGCGTGCCGGCCGATTCACGCGGTGCGCTGGAGACGTATGCGTTCCTGCGCGATGGGCTGATCGACCCCGAGAAGAACCGCATCGTCGGCGAGCTGGAGGCCGTGGCGCGGGACCTGGATTGCTCACTGGCGCAGCTGGCGCTCGCCTGGTGCCTGAAGAATCCGCGCGTGAGCACGGTGATCACCGGCGCCACGCGCGTTGCGCAGATCGCCGAGAACATGAAGGCGGCGCAGGTGGCTGCCCGCCTGGACGCGCCGAGCCTCGCCAGAATCGAGGCGATCGTTGGTGCCAGCGCGAGCTGAGGCCGAGCCGATCTAGCGAGGCGCAGCGATGGCAGCCCACCACCGACCCGATCGTCAATCGTCGGACGCTTCGCCCGACACGGATGTGACGGCAACGCATTGCAGCCGCTGCGGAGCGGCCTTCAGCTGCGGTATCGATGAACCGGGAGGTTGCTGGTGCGCACGCCTGCCGGTGCTGCCGGCCGCCGCGGTGTCCGCCGACGCCGGCTGCCTGTGTGAGGCGTGTCTGGCCAGTCTGACCGCCGCCTCGGCGCGCACGGACGGCTGATCGCGCAGCCTGCCGGCAGCGGGTGCGACGCTTGCTGCCGTCGCATCACGGCTGCGCTCGACGCGGAGCCGTCGATGCGATGCTGCGCCGCCTGATCTGCTTCACGCTGTTGGTCCTGCTCTCGCCCGCGCTCGCCGCGGCGCAGCGCTGCGATCTGCATTGCACGTTGTCGATGCTCGGGCACGCGGTGTCGCACGAGCAGGCAGTGACCGCGCCGGTCGCGCCGGATACCACTGACGCTGACTGGCGCCTGCGTGCCGCGGCGGAGCTGCACGGATGCGCATTGGCGCATTTGCCGGCACTGCTGCCGCATCAACCGGCCCTTGCTGGTCTGACGCCGCGGCTGGGGCACGACGCAGCATCGTCTGGGTTCAGCTCGGTCGAGCGGGCGCCGCCGGAGCCGCGTCCGAAGCGGGCCTGAATGAGCTTGGCTCGCGCGGCGGTCCGCCGGGGGCGGCGCTCGCGCCCCTCTCTTCAACCACTAAAGGAATGATCATGGCTCACGAGCAAGTCGAATCGTGCATCGATGCGTGCAATGCCTGCGCCGATGCCTGTGACCACTGCGCCACCGCCTGCCTGGCCGAGGACGACGTGAAGATGATGGCCGGATGCATCCGGCTCGACATGGACTGCGCGGCGATCTGCCGGACGGCGGCAGGCTTCATGGCGCGCGGCAGCGCGCTGGCAGCCGACGCGTGCCGCCTGTGCGCGCAGGTTTGCGATGCGTGCGGGAAGGAATGTGCCAAGCACCGTCAGCACGCGCACTGCGTGGAATGCGCGCAGGCGTGCCGTCAATGCGCCGAGGAGTGCCGCCGCATGGCGGGCGCTGCCGAGGCGACACGGTCGTCCACGGCGGCGGTGTAGCCGTCGCAGCGACCTGCAGCGCGGCCACGACTCGCTCGTGGTCGCGCTGCCCGAGCGCTTGCGTTCAGCGCTTGCGCTTGCCGGTGGCGGACTCGGCCGCGGCTGTGCCGGTCTCGACCATCTGGCGCATCGACTGGTTGAGCTGCTCGTAATTGGCGTTGGCGGTGGCCATCGCCTGCTTGATCAGGGCCATCGCGCCCTCGCTGCCGGCGGGCGTGTTGCGCGCCATTTCTTCGATGGTGGCTGCAAACTGCGCATTGCCCTTGGCGATCTGCTGTTGTACCAGTGACGCCAGTTCGGACTGCGTGTCGCGCGCCACCGCGGTGACCGCCTGCGCGTACGCGGTGAACTTGTCGGCCGACGGCTGGGCGAAGGTGGTCACCAGCTGGGTCACGGTGCTGACGTCCTTGGCGGCCAGCAGCGCGTTGATCTGCTCGGCCGACTGTTCGAGCGAATCGCGCGCGGCCTGCATGTTCACTTCGGCAAGCCGTCGAAAGCCGTCGAGCGTCTTTTGCATCGCCAGCTGCGTGGTCTGCGTCATGTCGGACTGCAGCTTCCTCATTTCATCGGGACTCTTGATCATCTTTTCTCTCCTGGTGGGCACAACGATCTGCGCAGGGGTGCGGACTGCCTCTGACGGGCTGGGGCGCGCCTAAGCGGGTTGGGTCGACGATAGACCTTTCGCGCCGGGCGCAGCATCAGGGAAGTTGCGCCGGGTGTCCACCGGGTTGGGCAAGGTTCAGTGCAATGCCGGCCGCCGCACCGCGATCACCAGCGCGATTCCGCCGAGTACGGCCGCCGACGCAACCAGCAGCCGCAGCGACAGCGGCTCGGCCAGCAGCAGCACGCCGGCGAGCGCGGTGAGCACCGGCACGGACAGCTGCACGCTGGCCGCGCGGGTGGGCGACAGGCCGGGCAGCGCGGCGTACCAGATCGCGTAGCCGATGCCCGAGGTCACCGCACCCGACAGCAGCGCCAGAGCGATGCCCATCGCATCGATCCTCGCCCAGGGCAGCAGCGCTGCCGCCAGCGCCGCCGCGGGCACGCAGGCGCGCAGGAAGTTGCCGGCCGTCACTGCGGTGGGATCCCCGCCGGCGCGACCGCGCAGCGAGTACATGCCCCAGGCCACGCCGGCGGCAATCATCAGCAGCGCGCCGCCCAGCGGCGGCGCCGACAGGCCGGGCAGCAGCAGTCCGACCAAGCCGGTGGCGGCCAACGCGAGGCCGAACCACTGGCCGGGTCGCAGGCGTTCACCGCGGATGAAGCCGATGCCGATCATCGTCACCTGCACCGCGCCGAACAGCAGCAGCGCGCCGGTGGCCGCGGTGAGTGACAGGTAGGCGAACGAGAAGGCGGCGGCGTAGGCGAACAGCGCAGCGGCCGACCCCCAGCTGCCGTGTCCGCCAGGCGCGCAGCGACGCAGTCGCACGATCAGCCAGAGCGCAGCTGCGCCGGCGGCGATGCGCACCACGGTGAAGCTGGCGGCGTCGATCCCGGTGTCGCGCAAGGCGGCGCGGCACAGGAGCGAGTTGCCGGCGAACGCTGCCAGCGCGAGCAGGGTGAGGGTGACGGTGCGCAGCGGTGTCATCACATCGGCGGGGCGGCGGCGTGCGGGGTGGCGGTCGCAGGTCGTCCTGCAGCGGCAGCCGGCGGCGTGCGCACTGCGCTTTCGCGGATGCTACTTGCGCAGCTTGGCGAACGCGCTGGCCAGTGCGGTGGCCGGAGGAGCCGGTGCGCGGCTGCCACGAGCGGGCGGCGCGCCGCCCGCCGTGGCGCGGTCGACCCGGCGTTCCGAGGGCTTGCTCGCGGCATCGTCGTCGAGCCGCAGCGTGAGCGCGATGCGGTTGCGCTTGACGTCGACCTCCAGCACTTTCACGCGCACGTGGTCACCTGCCTTGACGACCTCGCGCGGGTCCTTGACGAACTTGTGCGACAGCGCCGACACATGCACCAGGCCGTCCTGATGCACGCCGATGTCGACGAAGGCGCCGAAGTTGGCGACGTTGGTGACGACGCCGTCGAGCAGCATGCCGGGGGCGAGGTCGCTGACCTTCTCCACCCCGTCGCGGAAGGTGACCGCCTTGAACTCGCCGCGCGGGTCGCGGCCGGGCTTTTCCAGCTCGACCAGGATGTCCTGCACCGTGGGCAGACCGAAGCGCGCGTCAGTGAACTCCTTCGGCGCAAGCGACTTCAGCACGTCGCGCTGGCCCATCACCGCGGCGATCGGCTTGCCGACCTTGCCGAGAATGCGCTCGACCACCGGGTAGGCCTCCGGATGCACCGCCGAGGCATCGAGCGGATTGACGCCACCGTTGATGCGCAGGAAGCCCGCGGCCTGCTCGAAGGTGCGCTCGCCGAAGCGTGGCACCGCACGCAGCGCCTCGCGCGAGGAGAACGCGCCATGCTGCTCGCGCCACTCGACGACGTTTTTCGCCAGTGTCGGCGTCAGGCCCGACACGCGCGCGAGCAACGGCGCACTCGCTGTGTTCACATCGACGCCGACGGCGTTGACGCAGTCTTCGACCACCGCATCGAGCGCACGGGCGAGCTGGCTCTGGTTGACGTCATGCTGGTACTGGCCGACGCCGATCGACTTCGGATCGATCTTCACCAGTTCGGCCAGCGGGTCCTGCAGCCGGCGCGCGATCGACACCGCGCCACGCAGGCTGACATCGAGGTCCGGGAACTCCTGCGCGGCGAGCGCGCTGGCCGAGTACACCGATGCCCCTGCTTCGCTCACCACCACCTTGGCAAGCTTGAGCTCCGGGTGCTTGCGGATCAGCTCGGCCGCGAGCTTGTCGGTCTCGCGCGAGGCGGTGCCGTTACCGATGGCGATCAGATCGATCTGGTGCGCCTGGGCCAGCTGCGCCAGGGTGGCGATCGCGCGGTCCCAGTCGTTGCGCGGCGCGTGCGGAAAAATGGTGCCGGTGGCCACCACCTTGCCGGTGCGATCAACCGCGGCCACCTTGACGCCGGTGCGCAGACCCGGATCGAGTCCGATCACGGCGCGGCCGCCGGCCGGCGCGGCCAGCAGCAGATCCTTCAGGTTGTGGCCGAACACCTTGATCGCCTCGGTCTCGGCCGCCGAGCGCACGCGCGTGAAGAACTCCAGTTCGAGCGCCAGTTGGGCCTTGACTCGCCAGGTCCAGCGCGCGCAATCGGCCAGCCAGGCGTCCGCGGGCCGGCCGAGCGACTTGAGCCCCGCATGGGCGGCAATCTTCGCCTCGCATGGATGCGGCTTGAGTGCTTCCAGTTCATCGGGCAGCTGCATCTTCGCCGTCAGCACGCCGGCGGTGCGGCCGCGAAACAGGGCCAGCGCGCGGTGCGACGGGATCGACCGCAGCAGCTCGCTGTGCGCAAAGTAGTCGCGGAACTTCTCGCCCTCGATCTCCTTGCCCTCGACCACCGCGGCGGCGACGAGCGCCTTGTCCCACAGGTACTCGCGCAGCTTGGCCACCAGCTCGGCGTCTTCGGCCCAGCGCTCGGCGAGGATGTCGCGTGCGCCGTCGAGTGCGGCCTTGGCATCGGCCACGTTGTTGGTCGCGTCGACGTACTGCGCCGCCTCGGCCTGCGGATCGCGCGACGGATCGGCGAGCAGCGCATCGGCCAGCGGTTCGAGCCCGGCCTCGCGCGCGATCTGTGCGCGCGTGCGCCGCTTGGGCTTGTACGGCGCGTACAGATCCTCCAGGCGCTGCTTGGTATCGGCGGTCGCGAGTTGCTGCTTGAGTGCCGGCGTGAGCTTGCCCTGCTCGTGAACGCTGGCGAGGATCGCCGCGCGTCGATCCTCCATCTCGCGCAGGTAGGTGAGCCGCTCCTCGAGCAGGCGCAGCTGCGTGTCGTCCAGGCCGCCGGTCACTTCCTTGCGATAGCGCGCGATGAAGGGCACGGTGGCGCCTTCGTCGAGCAGGCCGATCGCCGCCTGCACCTGTGCCGGTCGGGCGACGAGCTCGGTGGCCAGCAGCGCGAGGATGCGAGCGGCGGTCTGGGCGGCGGTGGATGGATCGAGATCGGCGAGCGGGGCGGCGGCGGAGTCGGTGGTCATGCAGGAGGCGTGGCCCGGGAACAAAGGGCGCGGATCATAGCGATCCACGCCCCTTCATTCAGTACGTGTGGGACGAACCCACGGTGGCGTTGCCTTGCACGCGCGTTGCTGGCCGAGGAGGCCGCGCGCCGCAAGGTGTGCGCGGGCCCGCACGGCGAGGTGCTCTAGCGGGTCGGCAGGCCGGCCTGCAGGTCGGCGGTCGCGCTTTGCCGTGTCATCGGCAGCCGGATCGACGGTGTGGCGCCGAGCGTTTCGTAGACAAACACGCTCGCTGTCGGCTCCGTGGCGACGCGCGGCCGCGGGCTGCGGACCATGTCGCGTTGCTGCGTGGTGGACGGCACGGCGGCGCGCACGGCGGGTGTGGCGCGTGCCACCGACGGGTAGGTGATGGCGGAGGTCTGCGCCTGCGCGCCGAACGAGAAGAGGGCGAGGGCGGCGGCTGCGAGCAGCCGGGCCGGCGTGACACCGGGGGTCGGGCGGGCTGTGGTCATCTGATGCTCCTGGCGGACTGTCGGGGAATCGACGGGGGTACAGTGCGCGTCGTCTGGCCGAACGAAAAGGCCGCCGGAGACGAATTTCTTGACGAATCGTTCATCAAAGGCGCAACGCCCGCGCGACGTCAAACCCGCTGTCGGTCGCGTGGACCGCGGGGCGCGCGCCACCCAGTCGGCGCAGGCAGCCGCGCCGCCGACGGCGAGATTGCCTGGGCTGCCCTTGAGCCTGCCGGGTGCGCCGGCGTTCGATCTGCTCACCGATGTGATGGAGCAGGTCCGGCTCGAAGGCATGGTCTATTTTCGCGCCGCCCTGTGTGCGCCCTACGGCATCTCGATCGCGCGGCCGGGTCGCACGCCGTTTTATGCAGTGACCGAAGGCCGCTGTCACCTTCAACTCGCGCCGCGCGGGCCGTCGCAGCTCGTGCAGGCGGGCGATCTCGTGGTGCTGCCCAATGCCGCGCCGCACGTGGTGCGCTCGGGCAAGGACGCACTGGTGGTGCCGCTGGAAGACTGGCTGGCGAGCCACCCGATGGCGCCTGATGGGTCCGTGATGCAGGCAGGCGCTGGCCCGGTGACGCGCGTGACGGGAGGCTTTTTCTCCGCCGATGTGCTGCGGATGAACCCGCTGTTCGATGCGCTGCCGCCGGTGATCCACCTGCGCGGCAGCGATCCGCAGGTGGGCCGCTGGCTGACGCCGACGCTCGAGTTCATCCATGCCGAGATCGAGCAGCGGCTGCAGGGGGCGCAGACGGTGCTGCGCCGCCTGGCCGACGTCTTGTTCATTCAGGCGGTGCGCGCCTATGCGCAGCAGGACGATGCGACGGCGAGCTGGCTGCGCGGCATGCGCGACCGGCGCGTGGGGCGCGCGCTCACGTTGCTGCATGCGCAGTTCGCGCAGCCCTGGACGCTCGATACCCTGGCCCGCGAAGTGGGCACCTCGCGCACGCACCTGGCGGTGCAGTTCAAGGCGCTGGTGGGCGAAAGCCCGATGAACTACCTGACCCGCTGGCGCATCACGCGCGCGGCCAATCACCTGCGCAGCGATCACGTGAGCGTGTCACGCGCGGCCGAGGCGGTGGGTTACGCCTCCGATGCGGTGTTCTCGCGGGCGTTCAGGCGCGTGGTCGGGGCATCACCGGCGCAGTGGCGCAAAGCGGTCGCCGAGGTACCGCCGTTGAACCCGACCAGACGGGTCGACGCGCGCTGATGGCAAATGTGCCCTGTTCGTGAAAAACCTGCGGCAAATGTGTCAGCCGATCGGCAGGTGCGTCGTTAGACTCGCTCCAACTCTCGGGTCGTCGCCATGGGTCTGCCGGTCAAGATCATTTCGTCCGTCTTTGCTGCCGTGCTCGTGGCCGGTGCGTTTTCCGGCTGTGCATCGCTGGATCGCTGGCAGCGCGAGGCGATCTTCCAGACCCGCAATGCGGCTTTCGTGGACGGTCGCAGCGCACCGGCGCAAGCCGAGCAGTACGACGTCGCGCTCCCCGGCGGAGGCCAGACCGGCCACGACAGCCTGCGCTTCTGGTACCTGGCGGGCGATCCAGCGGCGCCCACGGTGCTGTATCTGCACGGCGCCCGCCATAACCTGTACGGCAACGCCAACCGCATCGAGCGGCTGAACGAACTGGGCTTCAATGTCCTCGCGCTCGATTACCGCGGCTTCGGTCGTTCCACGCGGATCCTGCCGAGCGAGCACACGGCGATCGAGGATGCGCGTCTGGCGTTTGCAGAGTTGCAGCGCCGCCAACCGAACGAAAGCCAGCGCCTGCTTTACGGCTACAGCCTGGGCGGCGCCGTGGCGATCGCGCTGGCGCAGGAGGTCGACGGCATGGCCGGCGTGGTGGTCGAGTCGACCTTCACGAGCATTGCCGACCTGGTACGCACGATGCGCTGGGGCTGGGTGCCGTTCGTGAACATTGCCGTGACGCAGAACTTCAACTCGCTGCAGCGCATTGCCAGCGTCAACGAGCCGCTGCTGTTCCTGCACGGCACCGCCGACGGCATCGTGCCGCACACCATGAGCGACCGGCTGTACGACGCGGCGCGCGCAGTGCCCGACGACAAGAAGCGCCTGGTGAAAATCGAAGGGGCGTCGCATCGCGGCGCCATGTCGCTGGACCCAGACACCTACGGTCGGGCGCTCAGTGAGTTCACTGCGCTGGTGAGCAGCACCGCCCGCGCCGCCGCGCCGGCCGCCGGCCTGGCTGCCAGTGCGGCGGCAGGCATGCGCTGAACCGACGGGCCATGCGCGCTTGATCGGCAGCGACCACCCACCGGAACCTCCGCCGCCTGCATCCGAGCCCGGCGGCGCTTTGCCGCACGGTCTGATGAGGTTGCTGCTGACAGCGGCCGTTGCCCTGGCCGGCGCGCTGCTGGCCGCCTGGCTGCATCTGCCGCTGCCCTGGTTCACCGGTCCGCTGCTGGCGGTGGCGATCGTCAACATGGCTGGCGCGCGATTGGCCGTACTTCCGTTCGCGCGCGATGCCGGCCAGTGGATCATCGGCACTGCGCTGGGCCTGTACTTCACCCCGGACGTTGTGCGCGAAGTGGTGCGGCAGGCGCCCTGGATCGCGCTGGCGACACTGTTCATGATGGGCCTCGGCGTGGCTGGCGCGGCAGCGCTGCGGCGGCTGACCGGCGAAGGCGGAACGACTTGTTTCTTCGCGATGGCGATCGGCGGCGCCAGCGAGATGGCGGCGCAGGCCGAGCGGCATCAGGACGAGGGGGCGCGCGTCGATCGGGTGGCCGCTGCGCACAGCCTGCGCTTGATGCTGGTCGCGCTGCTGGTGCCGTTTGCGCTGCAATGGGCGGGCGCGCAGGGGGCAGCGCCGTACGAGCCGGCAGCGCGCGAGTTCAGCTGGGCCGGCCTGGCGGTGCTGACCGCGGTGACCGGCGGTGGCGCCATCGTGCTGCTGCGGCTGGGCGCGCCCAACGTGTTCATGATCGGGCCGCTGCTGGTGGCGGCGGCCCTGACCGCCGGCGACATCAGCCTGTCGGCACTGCCGACCCCCGTGGTGAATGCGGGACAGTGGCTGATCGGGATCGCGTTGGGCGTACGCTTTGCGCCGGAGTTCTTCCGCGCGGCGCCGCGCTTCCTGGCGGCGGTGTCGCTGGTGACCCTGTCTTACCTCGGCGTGGCCGCGCTGTTCGGCGCCTGGCTGGCGGGTCCGGCGGGGTTGCCGGTGGCCACCGCGGTGCTGGCGACCACGCCCGGCGGCATCGGCGAAATGGCGATCACCGCCAAGGTGCTCGCACTGGGCGCGCCGCTGGTGACGGCGTTTCACGCCATCCGCATGGTGATCGTGGTGCTCACGATCGGCGCGCTGTACCGGACGCTGCGGCGGGTGGCAACGCGACGCGGATCTGACCGAAAGGGTGGTCGATGAAAGTGCTGGTGATCGGCGGGACCCGGTTCCTGGGACGCCATCTGGTGGCCGCGCTGCTGGCGCGTCATCACGAGGTCACGCTGTTCAACCGCGGCCGCACGGCGCCGGGGCTGTTCGATGCCGTCGAGGAGATCCACGGTGACCGCGAGCAGCATCTGGACCGCTTGGCGGGTCGCCGGTGGGATGCGGTCATCGACACCTGCGGCTACCTGCCGCGCGTGGTGCGCAGCGCGTGCGAAGCGCTGCACGGCGCGGTCGAACGGTACGTGTTCGTCTCGAGCATCAGCGTGTACGCGCGTTTTGATGCAGCCCAGATCGACGAGGACGCGCCGCTGGCAACGCTCGATGATCCGACGGTAGAAGACGTGGCGGCGCACTACGGCGCGCTCAAGGCGGCCTGCGAGCGCGAGGTGCAGGCGGCGTTCGGCGCCAACGCCCTGCTGGTGCGTCCTGGCTTGATCGTCGGGCCGTTCGATCCGACCGGTCGCTTCACCTACTGGCCGCAGCGCCTGGCCGCAGGCGGCGAGGTGCTGGCGCCAGGACAGCCGGGGGACCCGGTGCAGTTCATCGACGTGCGCGACCTGGCGGAGTGGATCGTGCGGGCGCTCACACGCGGCCCGGGCGGTGCATACAACGCGACTGGCCCGGCCACGCCGTTGCATTTCGGCGCATTTGTCGCGGGCGGCATCAAGGCGCTGGCGGCGGACCCGCCGCCCACGGTCACCTGGTGCGGCGAACGCTTCCTGCTCGACCACGGGGTGAAGCCGTGGACCGAGATGCCGCTGTGGGTGCCGGCCGCCGAGCATGGCATCCATCAGGTCTCGATCCAGCGCGCGCTCGACACGGGGTTGGCCTTCCGGCCGCTGGCGGCGACCGTGACCGACACGCTCGCCTGGGTCCGGTCTGCGCACTACGCGGCGCCGGCCGACGCCTACGCCAACGTCGGGCTGTCTGCCGCGCGCGAGGCCGAGCTGCTGGCGGCCTGGCACGCGCAAAGCGCCCTGTAACGCGAGGTGTGGCGCATGACGTTCTTTGGGGCGGTGGCGACGCAAACGCCTATAGCGCTGGCAACCTCTTTCAAGTAGCTTCAAACGCGCAGTGATTTCTGCGCTCTCCCTGGTTCCAGTGCTCGCCCGGTCATACGTCTTCCAGTCCCTGTCGAAGTGCTTCCCAGTCTTCCACGCACAATCGCTTGCGCGCATGCGGGCGCATCCCGCTTTCCTACCTCGTGAGTGTTCTATGCCGACAGGCACCGTAAAGTGGTTCAATGAAACCAAGGGCTTTGGCTTCATCAAGCCCGACGATGGCGGCGCAGATCTGTTCGCACACTACAGCGGCATCAAGGCCAAGGGTTTCCGCACGCTGAAGGAAAATCAGCGGGTGGAATACCAAGTGCAACAAGGTCAAAAAGGCCCGCAGGCGGTCGAGATCGACCCCATCGGCTGATCGTCCCGCCGCACCCTTCAAAGGCCGCCTCAAGGCGGCCTTTTTTTGCGCCTTTCTTTCGCCAGGAGTCCTACGTGTTGCCTCTTACTGCGCTTGCGAGGCCGTCGAAGCACGAGCTGACCATCATCCGGATCACTTCGTCATCGCTCCACTCGCCTGACTGGCGCAGGTACTCGAAGCTCGGATCGCAAGATCTGGCGTAGATCGCATACAGCATCACCGGCACCGGCAAGTCCTGGCGCAGCGCGCCCTGGTCGGCGGCTACTGCCACCAGTTCGGCCATCTCATTGCCGACATCTTCCAATGCCATCACGTAGTCGCGGCTGGCCATCAGCGCCTGCTGCACCGGTTGGCTGGTCGACGGCAGCAGCGGCATGCGGCCCGCCGCTCGCTCGCGCAATGCCCACGCCAGCAGGTCCTTGAGGCGATCGACCGGCGCCAGGGCGGGGTCCTGCGAGCGCAAATGGGCCTCGATCGCGCGCAGCAGGCGCGTCATGGCAGCGGCGGCGAGCGCCTCTTTGGAGTCGAAATGCTTGTACAGACTGCCCTTGGCGATGCCGACTGCCGTTGCCAGGTCGTCCATGGACATGGTCTCGAAGCCCTTGGTCGCGAGCAGCCGGTTGGCAGCGTCGAGAATGGCTTCTTCGCGCCAGCGAAACTGGCGGTCGCGAAATGACAGCGGCGTGCCGGCTGCTGCGTTGGCATTGGCGGGCGCTGCGATGGGAGCGGTGGAGCGTGACAAGGGCGGTGGCTTCGCCAGTGGGCGGTGAGATGACGGTCGGGCCGATTCTATGCGTGCGCTGCGCGTCGGCACGATCGTTGCACGTGCGAGCGGCGCCACTTCTGGTTCATATTGCAGTGTGTCAGGGGCATCGGGCTTGCCCGCTGGTGATCCATGTCTCTGAGCGTTGTCACCCCCCTCGTACCGGGATGGCACAGGGGTAAACTTCCTTCCCCCTGTCGACCGACGCCTTGCGAGACCTTCGCCCGGGACGCCTGCCGGTCAGCACCGCCCGCCGGCCAACGCGCGAGGCGATCACGAGTCACCACGGGCTGGCGGCCGCAGTCGGCCAACTGACCGAGAAAAGAACAGAGCGCCGAGCGTTGCGCCGGCCGAATCACTTGCCTCCTGGAGATGATCGATGAGTGCCGTTCCGTCTGACCAGCGCCTCAATGCGCCGTCGTGGGTGAGAAACAAGAAGCTGGTGGCCTGGGTGGCGCAGATCGCTCGGCTGACCCAGCCTGACCGGGTGCAATGGTGCGATGGATCCCAGGAAGAGTATGACCGCCTGTGCGCCGAGATGGTCAGCGCGGGCACGCTCAAGCGCCTGAACCCGGCCAAGCGGCCGAACTCGTTCCTCGCCTGGTCCGATCCGTCCGATGTCGCCCGCGTGGAAGACCGCACCTACATCTGCACGCCGAGCAAGGAAGAGGCCGGCCCAACCAACAACTGGATGGACCCGGCCGCAATGCGCGGCACGCTCAATGGCCTGTTCGCCGGGAGCATGCGCGGACGCACGATGTACGTGGTGCCGTTCTCGATGGGCCCGCTCGGATCGCACATCGCGCACATTGGCGTCGAACTGTCCGACAGCCCGTACGTGGTGGTGAACATGCGGATGATGACGCGCATGGGCCGCGCGGTGTGCGACGTGCTGGGCGAGCAGGGCGAGTTCGTGCCGTGCGTGCATTCGGTCGGCAAGCCGCTGGCGGCAGGTGAGAAGGACGTGCCGTGGCCATGCAACCCGACCAAGTACATCGTGCACTTTCCGCAGACGCGCGAGATCTGGAGTTACGGCTCGGGCTACGGCGGCAACGCGCTGCTAGGCAAGAAGTGCTTTGCGCTGCGCATCGCCAGCTACATGGGCCGCGATCAAGGCTGGCTCGCCGAGCACATGCTGATCCTCGGTGTCACCTCGCCCGAGGGCAAGAAGTATCACGTGGCCGCGGCGTTTCCGTCGGCCTGCGGCAAGACCAACTTCGCGATGCTGATTCCGCCGCCCGCGCTCAACGGCTGGAAGGTCAGCACCGTGGGCGAAGACATCGCCTGGATCAAGCCGGGTCGCGATGGTCGCCTGTACGCGATCAACCCCGAGGCGGGCTGCTTCGGCGTCGCACCGGGCACGTCGGAGAAGACCAATTTCAACGCGATGGCGATGCTTCACAAGAACGTCATCTTCACCAACGTCGCGCTGACCGACGATGGTGACGTCTGGTGGGAAGGGATGGGGCCGGCGCCTGCGCATCTGATTGACTGGCAGGGCAAGGACTGGACGCCGGACGATGGCCAGGCCGGCCGCAAGGCCGCGCACCCGAACGCGCGCTTCACGGTGGCGGCGAGCCAGTGCCCATCGATCGACCCCGACTGGGAGAACCCGCAGGGCGTGCCGATCGATGCGTTCGTATTCGGTGGACGTCGCTCCACCACCGTGCCGCTGATCACCGAGGCACGCACCTGGACCGAGGGTGTCTACATGGCGGCGACCATGGGCAGCGAGACCACCGCGGCGCAAGCTGGCGCTCAGGGCGTGCTGCGGCGCGACCCGTTCGCGATGCTGCCGTTTTGCGGCTACAACATGGCCGAGCACTTCGCCCATTGGCTTGAGTTGGGCGAGAAGCTCGCCGCCGGCGGCGCATCGTTGCCGAAGATCTTCTGCGTCAACTGGTTCCGCACCGACGAGAACGGCAAGTTCGTTTGGCCCGGCTTCTCCGAGAACATGCGCGTGCTGGCGTGGATGGTCGAGCGCATCAAGGGCGGCACCAGCGGCGCCGAGCACGCGGTGGGGGTGACCCCGCGCTACGAGGACTTGAACTGGACCGGGCTGGATTTCACCCGCGACCAGTTTGCACGCGTGACCGCGGTCAACGCCGACGAGTGGAGAAAAGAGCTCGACTCGCACGCCGATCTGTTCAAGCAGTTGTCCCACAACCTGCCGCCGCAGTTGGAGTCGACGCGGCAGACCTTGGCGCAGCGGTTCAGCTGACGCGAATGACCTCAATGAAAAGGGGCGCCGCACGGCGCCCCTTTTCATTCGATCGCGGCCTGATCAGCGCGGCTCGAGCACGAACAGGATGTAGCGCTTCTCGCGCCGGAACACGTCCGGATCGAGGGTGTCGAGCTTCACGCCGTCGAGTTTGCCGCGCACGCGGTCGGCAAACAGGTACGCCCAGAACGGATGCTTGAGGAAGTACTTGTCGCTGCCGAACCGCGCCAGCGGCAGCGCGAAGCGCGTGGCGAGCAGGCGCCCGTACGCGAGCGAGGGCAGCACGTTCTCGGTGACATCCACGCGCTCGCGCACCGTGAAGCCATGTCGGGCGCATGCGGCCTCGAAGTCGGCCAGCAGATGTCCCGACTTGTTCTTCGCCCCGGGGATCAGGCGAAAGTAGTCGATGTTGATCCAGCGTCCGCCATCCGCAGCGGGCTTGAGCAGGGCGCGCACATTGCGCATGCCAGCGTCGAGGTCGATGTACTGGAACGACTCGGAGTTGATCACCGCGTCGAACTTCGCATCCCCGGGCGCCGTGGTCACCGTCTCGAAGGTCCCCTCGATCAGCGGAATGTGCGGCCAGGTGCGCTTGATGTGCGCGGCATGGGCACGGTTGGGCGTCACGCCGGTGGGCTGCGCGCCCGCCTGATCCAGGCGCGCCAGCAGCCCACCCATGCCGCAGCCGACATCGAGCACGCGTTCGCCCGCCTGCACACGCTGCACGAGCAGGGTGGCGTAGTCGTCCATTGCCTGCTTGAGGTCGGAAAAGGCGATCGTGTCCGGATCGATGGCCGGATCGGTGAAGTAGCCGTAGTGGAGGAAGTTGTTGCCGAAGATCGTTCCGTACAGCGCCAGTTCGAGATCGTCGGTGGGATCCCATACGGACTTGTTGGCACGGTGCGTGCGCAGGTAGCGCAGCATCGCAGGCACATTGAGCAGACGGGCGAGGATGGAACTCACGGACGGGTCACCGACAACGAGAAGGCGCGCACGTTACCGGTGCGGCGGGCGCATCACAAGCCGCTCGGCATTCGTCGCGTGGCACGGCAAGGGTGGCAGTGACGTTGCTTTCGCGCGGGGTTGACGACGGCGCCTGGCGCCAAGTGCCGCACACGCGAGCAAGTTTGGGTAAAGTACTTGCGTCGCAAAAAATCAGAACCAGCGACAGGGAGACAGGCGCAGGACCGGCGGTGACGTGCCCTGCGACGGAGGCTGACGCCATGGCGTCGATCTACTACATCACGCAGGTGCAGTTCGACTTCGGCGCGTTGAGCCTCGCGCGCGCCGAATGCGCGCGGCTGGGCATTCGGCGGCCGCTCGTGTGCACCGATGCCGGGGTGGTGGCGGCCGGGCTGATGGCGCGGCTGCAAGCGGCGCTTGGCGACCTGCCCCACGCGGTGTTCGATGGCACGCCGTCGAACCCGACCGAGCGCGCGGTGATGCAGGCGGTGGACGCCTTTCGCGCGCACGGTGCCGATGGCCTGATCGCCCTCGGCGGCGGCTCGCCGATCGATCTGGCCAAGGGCGTGGCGATCATGGCCACCCACCCGGGGCGACTGGCTGACTACGCGACGATTCTCGGCGGCAGCCCGAAGATCAGCGACCGCGTAGCGCCGCTGATCGCGATCCCGACCACGGCGGGCACCGGCAGCGAGGTGGCGCGCGGCGCGATCATCATTCTTGATGACCAGCGCAAGCTGGGCTTTCACTCGTGGCATCTGGTACCCAAGGTGGCGCTGTGCGACCCGCAGCTCACGCTCGGACTGCCGCCGCGACTGACTGCTGCCACCGGTATGGATGCGATCGCGCATTGCATCGAGACCTATCTGTCGAAGGCGGTCAACCCGCCGGCCGATGCCATCGCGCTCGACGGACTCCAGCGCGGGGTGGCGCACGTGGAGCGGGCGTTTCGCGACGGCGGCGACCGCGACGCCCGCTGGGCAATGATGAGCGCGTCGATGCAAGGCGCAATGGCCTTTCAGAAGGGCCTGGGTGCTGTGCACTCGTTGTCGCACGCGCTCGGCGCCCTGACGGTGAGCCCCCACCACGGCACGCTCAATGCCGTGCTGCTGCCCGAGGTGGTCCGCTTCAACGAAGCCGCGGTCCCGCAACGGGTGGAGCGCGTGGCGCAGGCCTTTGGCGTTTCCGGTGGTGCCGCGCTGGCCGAGGCGATCCGCGCGCTCAACGCCCGCATCGGCTTGCCCTCTGGTCTGACGCAGATGGGCATCGGGCGCGACAGCTTCGACGGCGTGGTGGCGAATGCCCTGAAGGACCACTGCCACGCCACCAACCCGCGCGTGGCGAGCGCGGACGACTACCACCGGATGCTGGAGGCTTCGGCATGAGCAGCAGTCCTGACGTCATTCTCGAGACGCGCGGTCTGACCAAGGAGTTCAAGGGCTTCGTCGCCGTCGACGACGTCAACCTGCGGGTCAGGCGGGGATCGATCCACGCGCTGATCGGGCCCAACGGCGCCGGCAAGACCACCTGCTTCAACCTGTTGACGCAGTTCCTGCGGCCCACGCGCGGGTCGATTTTGTTTCGCGGCGACGACATCACGCATGAGCGTCCCGAAAAGATCGCGCGCCGCGGCGTGGTGCGGTCGTTCCAGATCTCGTCGGTGTTTCCCAATCTGACGGTGCTGGAGAACGTGCGCATCGCGCTGCAGCGCGCGACCGGCCAGTCGTTCCACTTCTGGCGCAGCGAGCGGGTGCTCGACCGCCTCAACGGCCGCGCGATGCAGCTGCTCGAACAGGTCGACCTGCAAAGCTTCGCCGACGCGGTGACGGTGGAACTGCCGTACGGGCGCAAGCGGGCGCTGGAGATCGCGACCACGCTGGCTACCGAGCCGGAACTGATGCTGCTGGACGAGCCCACGCAGGGCATGGGCCACGAAGACGTCGCGCGGGTGACTGCGCTGATCAAGCGGGTGGCCGTCGGACGGACCGTGTTGATGGTCGAGCACAACATGAGCGTGGTGGCGGGCATCTCCGATCGCATCACGGTGCTGGCGCGTGGCGCGGTGCTGGCTGAAGGACCGTACCAGGAGGTCTCGGCCAATCCTCTGGTGCGTGAGGCGTACATGGGCTCGACCGAAGGCGAGCTGGAAGGGATCGGACACTGATGGCGACGAACGCAGGCAATGGCGCTGCAGCCGCGCCCTACGCGTTGCAGATCCACGGGCTGCATGCCTGGTACGGCGAGTCACACGTGCTGCACGGCGTGGAGCTCGATGTGCGCAAGGGCGAAGTGGTGACGCTGCTTGGCCGCAACGGCGCCGGCCGCACCAGCACCCTGCGCGCGATTCTCGGGCTGATCGGCGCGCGCAAGGGCTCGATCAAGGTGGATGGCGTGGAGACCATCAACCTGCCGACCCACCGCATCGCCCATCGGGGCATCGGCTACTGCCCGGAGGAACGCGGCATCTTTGCCAGCTTGTCGTGCGAGGAGAACCTGATGCTGCCGCCCAGGGTGGGCGCGGGCGAGTCCGGCATGAGCGTCGACGAGATCTATGCGCTGTTCCCCAACCTCAAGGAACGCGCGAGAAGCCAGGGCATGCGGCTGTCGGGCGGTGAGCAGCAGATGCTCGCGGTCGCGCGCATCCTGCGCACCGGCGCGCACATGTTGCTACTGGACGAAATTTCCGAGGGGCTGGCGCCGGTGATCGTGAGCAAGCTGGGCGAGATGATCCGCATGCTCAAGGCGAAGGGCTATACGGTGGTGATGGTTGAGCAGAACTTCCGCTTTGCCGCGCCGCTGGCTGATCGCTTCTACGTGGTGGAGCACGGCCATATCGTCGAGGCGTTCGACGCCTCGCAATTGAAGGCAAAGGAAGCGCGGCTGCATGAGCTGTTGGGCGTCTGATGCAGCGTGGCATTCGAAGCCACGATTCGGTAGGCAACGCACTGCAAGGTGCATTTGAGGAGGCAACATGGATATGAAGTGGAAGCTGAAGGCGACCTGCAGTGCACTGGCCGCCGCCGGACTGATGACGGTCGCGGGTGGCGCCTCGGCGCAGAAACTGTCGGGCGACAAGATCGTGATCGGTTTCATTACCGACATGTCGAGCCTGTACTCGGACATCGACGGTGCCGGCGGTGTCGAGGCGATCCGCATGGCGATCGCCGACATGGAAAAGCAGTTCCCGGGCAAGAAGATCGAGCTGGTGTTCGCCGATCACCAGAACAAGGCGGACATCGCGTCGTCCAAGGTGCGCGAGTGGATCGACCAGGCAGGTGCCGACGTCATCATCGGCGGCACCAACTCGTCGACCGCGCTGGCCAGTGCCAAGGTGGCGGCGGAGAAAAAGCGGCCGTACATCTCGGTGGGCGCCGCGACCTCGCGCCTGACCAATGAGGACTGCACGCCCTACACGGTGCACTACGCGTACGACACCGTGGCGTTGGCCAACGGTACCGGCGCCGCGGTCGTCAAGAGCGGCGGCAAGACCTGGTACTTCCTGACCGCGGACTACGCGTTCGGTCACTCGCTCGAGAAGGACACGGGCGACGTGGTGAGGGCCAATGGCGGCACCGTGGTGGGCGCGGTGCGACATCCGCTGAGCGCGTCTGACTTCTCGTCGTTTCTGCTGCAGGCGCAGACGAGCAAGGCGCAGATCCTGGGGCTGGCCAACGCCGGGGGCGACACGATCAACTCGATCAAGGCCGCCAACGAGTTCGGCGTGACCAAGTCGATGAAGCTCGCTGGTCTGCTGATGTTCATCAACGACATCCACAGCCTCGGCCTGAAGACGACCGAAGGCATGTACCTGACCGATGGCTGGTACTGGAATCAGTCAACCGAGTCGCGTGCCTGGGGCCGACGCTTCTTCGACAAGATGAAGCGGATGCCATCGATGCTGCAGGCGGGTGACTACTCGGCGGTGACGACGTACCTGAATGCGGTCAAGGCGGCGGGTACCGACGATGCCGATGCCGTGATGGCGCAGATGAAGAAGACCAAGATCAACGACATGTTCGCCAAGAACGGCCAGATCCGCGCAGACGGCCGCATGGTGCACGACATGTACCTGATGCAGGTGAAGTCGCCGGCGGAGTCGAAAGAGCCGTGGGACTACTTCAAGCTGGTGCAGACGATTCCGGGTGACGAGGCGTACACGAAGCTCGCCAACTCGAAGTGCCCGCTGGTCAAGAAGTAAGAAGGCCAGGTGAGTTCGCCTGCGCGGCATGCGCCGCGCTGGCGGTTTTGATCAGCGGCGGTCGCGGCCGCTGCTGACCAAAGCGAAAAACATGAGGGGACGATGACGGAGATCTTCGGTATTCCGCTGCAGGCTTTCCTGGGGCAGTTGCTGCTCGGGTTGGTCAATGGCAGCTTCTACGCGATCCTTTCGCTTGGGTTGGCGGTCATCTTCGGCCTGCTCAACGTCATCAACTTTGCCCACGGCGCCCTCTACATGATGGGCGCCATGTTCGCCTACCTGGGGCTCACGTACTTCGGCCTGAACTACTGGGTGATGCTGGTGGTGGCGCCGCTGCTGGTGGGCGCGTTCGGCGTGGTCGTCGAGCGATTGCTGCTGCGCCACCTGTACAAGCTCGATCACCTGTACGGCCTGCTGCTGACTTTCGGACTGACGCTGCTGATCGAGGGGTTCTTCCGTTCTTTCTTCGGCGTGTCCGGCCTGCAGTACACGGTGCCGGATGAGCTGCAAGGCGCCACCAACCTCGGCTTCATGATCCTGCCCAACTATCGTGGCTGGGTGGTGGTGGCTTCGCTGGTGGTGTGCTTCGGGACCTGGTTCGTCATCGAGCGCACCAAGCTCGGTGCCTACCTGCGTGCCGGCACCGAGAACCCCAAACTCACTCAGGCGTTCGGCGTGAACGTACCGCTGATGGTGACGCTGACTTACGGCTTCGGGGTGGCGCTGGCCGGCTTCGCCGGCGTGCTTGCGGCGCCGATCCTGCAGGTTCAACCGCTGATGGGCAGCAATCTGATCATCGTGGTGTTCGCGGTGGTGGTGATCGGCGGCATGGGCTCGATTCTCGGGTCGATCGTCACCGGGCTGGGCCTGGGAGTCATCGAGGGTCTGACCAAGGTCTTCTATCCGGAGGCCTCGGCCACCGTCGTGTTCCTGATCATGGCCATCGTGCTGCTGGTGCGCCCGGCCGGCCTGTTCGGCAAGGAGAAGTAGACATGAAGCCTGCTGCGCCGCGCTCGCGCGACTTTCAGATCTACGCGGTTTTGTTCGTCCTGCTGCTGGTTCTGCCCTGGATTGGCGGCTATCCGGTGTTCCTGATGAAGCTGCTGTGTTTCGCGCTGTTTGCTTGCGCGTTCAACCTGCTGATCGGGTTCACTGGGTTGCTGTCCTTCGGGCATGCGGCCTTTCTCGGCGGCGCCGCGTACGCCGCCGGCCATTCGATCAAGGTTTGGGGTTTGTCCACCGAACTGGGCCTGCTGTTCGGAACGCTGGTCGGGGCGCTGCTGGGCCTGGCGATGGGCTATCTGGCGATCAAGCGCAGCGGCATCTACTTCTCGATGATCACGCTGGCCCTGGCGCAGATGCTGTTCTTCTTCTTCCTGCAGGCTCCGTTCACCTATGGCGAAGATGGCCTGCAGGGTGTGCCGCGCGGCACACTGTTCGGCTTCATTCCGCTGCAAAGCGATTTGGTGCTCTACTACGTCGTGGTGGCGATCTTCGTGGCGGGCTTCCTGATCATCTACCGCACCGTGCATTCGCCATTTGGGCAGGTGCTCAAGGCGATCCGCGAGAACGAGCCGCGTGCGACCTCGCTGGGCTACAACACGGCGCGCTACAAACTGCTCGCTTTCGTGCTGTCGGCTGCACTGGCCGGTCTGGCGGGCGCGACCAAGACGTTGGTGCTGGGCTTCGCGACGCTGACCGACGCCCATTGGAGCACCTCCGGTCTGGTGATCCTGATGGTGCTGGTCGGCGGCATGGGCACGATGCTTGGACCGATCGTTGGCGCCATCGTGGTGGTGGCACTCGAGAACAAGGTCGGCGAGTTCGGCAATGTCCTCGCCGACATCACCGGCATCCAGTGGTTTGCCGGCCTGGGCGAAGCGGTGACCGTGGTTACGGGGCTCATCTTCGTCATCTGCGTGATGGCCTTCCGGCGCGGTCTGGTGGGCGAGCTGCAGGCCTGGTGGCAGCGGCGTCGCATCTCGCCGGCATAGATGCGGCGCATTTGGCGGTGCTCATCGCCTTAATGGATAGTGGCCGCAGCGAACGCTGTCGATAGAATCCTCTCGGCTGCGAATGCGCTGCTTGCGCACCATGTGCGGCATGCCGGCAAACCGTCCGGCGCTGCTTTCGATTGGTTTGACCGGATCCACCGGCGCTGTCAGCGTCTGAGCGGCGGTCGCAAGGAGCTAGGCTCATGAACCGTTCCGACAAAAGCGCGCACTCACACTCAGACAAGAGCAAGCGTCGCCCGCCGACCTGGGATGGTTCGCCCGCGACCGATTTCGCCATCACCACCATCAACGTCCCGGATCGACTCGACATGCAGGAGGTGCGCGCCCGCGAAGAAGACGACGAGGATGCGCGCCGCGCGTCGCGCTTCTCGATCGATCGGTACACCGTCAACACGTTCGTTCGACGCACGCTCCTGATTGGCGTGGTAGGCGGGCTGGGCTGGCTGGCGTGGACCGCCATCGATCCGCTGATCGATGGCTTGGGCAAGGACGCCATCGCGGCGCGATTGTCCACCGCTGCCGGCGTGCCGGTGACGATCGCCGCGCGCGAGTTCGCGCTGTGGCCGCAGCCGCGAATGGTGCTCAAGGGCGTGGATGTTGGCGGCCAGCTCAAGGCCGATGAGGTCGCGCTGCAGATGAACTGGCAGGAAGTGCTCGCTGGCGCCAAGGTCGGCCGCTGGGTGTTTGGCGAAGCGGTGGTGTCACCGCTGCAGATCACTGCCAAGCAGGCCGCCAGCCTGGTGACCGTCGGTCCGCGCCTGGCGAATGCCGCGGGTGTCACGGTTTCCAAGCTGCGCTTTAGTTCGGTCGAGTTTCCGGAATTCTCGTTGCTGCCGCATCGTTACGAGGTGGGGTTGCGGCGCGGTCCTGGGGGCGCGCAGTTGCCGGTGGAGGTGACGCAGGCATCGGGCGACGGGAGCATGAAGCTGCTGGCAGCGCCGGGCGAAGACGGCGCGGTGACGTTCGAGTTGGAGGCTGAAAACTGGCGCGCACCGATCGGGCCGGGTGTTATCTGGGCCAACGTCAGCGCGGTGGGTTGGGTGCTGCCGAATGCGGTGGTGGTGGACAGCTATACGGCGTCGAGCAATATTGCGGTGGCCCAGGGCGCGCTGGTGGCGGCGGCCGATGTGAACTGGTCGATCGCCGCGACCGCCAGGTCCGTGGGCGTCGACCTCGAATCCGTGATGCGACATGTGGCCGGCACCCGTCCTGATGACGCGGCGGCGCCCAAGTCGCCGCTGCTGGGGACGGCGTCGGTTTCGCTGATCGGCGGCGGTCATGGCCCCTCGCTGGCCGACGCGTTGTTCGTCGCCCGATTGGCCGGACCGGTCTCCGTCCGATGGGCAACGCTCAACGGCATCAACCTCGGCTTGGCAGCGACGCAGGGTGGGGCTGCCGAAAGCAGCGGCGGCATTACGCGCTTCACGGAACTGAACGCACTGGCCGACGTCAGCAATGGGTCGGTATTGTTGACCGACATCGCTGGGCGCGCTGGCGCGATGGCCGCCCGCGGTCGCGTCGAAATGTCACCCGACCTCAAGCTCGACGGTGCGGTGCGGGTGGACCTCGGAACGGATCGAGTCCAGGCGCCGATCACCTTGCGCGTTGGTGGAACCGCAGTCGCGCCTCGATTCGGCCGTCCCTGACCTGTTCCACGTGGAACAGCGGGCGCCGCGTTTCACGTGAAACAAGTGCCGCTTCTATACTCGCGGCCCTTTGCAGACTGACTGCGTGGCTCTTGCCATGAACCATCCCGATCAGTTCGATGTAATTGTCGTGGGCGGCGGCCATGCCGGGACCGAGGCTGCGCTGGTGACTGCCCGCATGGGCGCGCGCACCTTGCTGCTGACCCACAACATCGAGACGCTGGGCCAGATGTCCTGCAACCCGTCGATCGGCGGCATCGGCAAGGGTCATCTGGTCAAGGAAGTCGACGCGCTCGGTGGCGCCATGGCTGCGGCGACCGACGACGCGGGCATCCAGTTCCGCATCCTCAACGGCTCCAAGGGCCCGGCCGTCCGTGCCACGCGTGCGCAGGCGGACCGCCTTCTTTACAAACAGGCGATCCGCTCACGGTTGGAGAACCAGCCGAACCTCTGGATCTTCCAGCAAGCGGTCGATGACCTGATCGTGACCTCGGACGGGCAGGGCGAACGCGTATCCGCTGCCGTGACCCAGGCCGGCATCCGCTTTCATGGCCGAACGGTCGTCCTCACGGCCGGAACGTTCCTGAACGGGCTGGTTCACATCGGCCTGCAGAACTACGCGGCGGGGCGAGCGGGCGATCCACCTTCGGTTTCGCTGGCGGCGCGGCTCAAGGAACTGCAACTGCCGCAGGGGCGCCTGAAAACCGGCACGCCACCGCGCATCGATGGACGGACGATCGATTTCACCCGGTGCGTGGAACAGCCCGGTGACGCAGATCCGGTGCCGGTGTTCTCGTTTCTCGGCAATGCCGCCCAGCATCCGCGCCAGGTTCCATGCTGGATCACCCACACCAACGAAGCGACGCACCAGGTCATTCGCGAGAACCTGGACCGCTCGCCGATGTATTCCGGGGTGATCGAGGGCGTGGGGCCGCGCTATTGCCCGTCGATCGAGGACAAGATCCATCGCTTTGCCGACAAGGCGAGCCACCAGATCTTCCTCGAGCCGGAAGGGCTGACGACGCACGAGTTCTACCCCAACGGCATCTCGACCTCGCTGCCGTTCGACGTGCAACTCGAGATCGTGCGGTCGATGCGAGGACTGGAGAACGCCCACATCCTGCGCCCGGGCTATGCGATCGAGTACGACTACTTCGATCCACGCGGATTGAAGTCGTCCCTGGAGACCAAGGCGATCGCCGGCCTGTACTTCGCCGGGCAGATCAATGGCACCACGGGCTACGAGGAGGCGGCGGCGCAAGGCCTGCTGGCCGGCATCAACGCTGCTCTCGCCGTGACGGGCCGTGACCCCTGGTGCCCGGCACGCTCGCAGGCCTATCTGGGCGTGCTGGTCGATGACCTCATCACCCGCGGCGTGGCCGAGCCCTATCGAATGTTCACCTCGCGCGCCGAGTACCGCCTCAGCCTGCGCGAAGACAACGCCGACATGCGGCTCACCGAGATCGGCCGCACGCTCGGCTGCGTCGACGATCGCCGCTGGGAGGCCTTCAGCCGCAAGCGCGACGCCACAGCTCGCGAGCTGCAGCGGCTGCAGTCGACCTGGGTCAACCCGCGCCTGCTCGCGGAGGAAGAGGCCTTCCGGGTGCTCGGCAAGGCGATCGAGCGCGAATACACCCTGGCTGACCTGTTGCGGCGGCCCGATGTCACTTATCCATCATTGCTTTCGCTGGTCGATCGTGACGGCGAGCCGCTGGGCGGTCCTGCGGTGTCCGGCGCCGACGACCCGCAAGTCGCCGAGCAGGTCGAGATCAGCAGCAAGTACGCCGGCTATATCGATCGCCAGCAGGATGAAGTTGCGCGCCAGGCGTCGCACGAGAGCACCCGCATCCCGCCCGCCCTCGACTACGGCCTGGTGCACGGCCTGTCGCACGAGATCCGCCAGCGACTGCAAGCCGTGCAGCCCGAAACCGTGGGCCAGGCAGCGCGCGTCTACGGCGTCACGCCCGTTGCCGTCTCGCTGCTGCTGGTTCACCTGAAGCGGATCAACCGTGCCACGCCGTCCGACCGCAACGCCACCACGACCCACACCGACGACACCTCGCGCAGCGCCGCTTGAGCTCGATGCGGCGCGCCTGCGCGACGGCGTCATCGCCCTGGGGCTTGCGCTCACTGACGCGCAGATCGAGGCCCTGCTTGGATTCAGTCGGCTGCTGCTGCGCTGGAACCAGGTTCATAACCTGACTGCCATCCGCACTGGCGAGGACTTTGTCACCCATCACCTGTTTGATTCTCTGGCGCTTGTCGGGCCATTGAACGCAGCGCTCGCGCGTCGCGGCCAAAGCACGGCCCGGTTGCTCGACGTCGGCGCGGGCGGCGGACTACCGGGCATCCCGCTGGCCATTGCCTGTCCGCACCTTCAGGTGACTTTGATCGATGCCGTCCAGAAGAAGGCCGCGTTCCTGACGCAGGCGGCGCTTGAGCTGCGACTATCCAATGTGACCGTCCATCATGGCCGGGTCGAGCAGTTCCGCGGCCAGTTCAACGTGATCACTTCACGCGCGTTTGCCGCGCTGTCCGACTTCGTGTCGTGGACCCGGCATTTGCTGGGGCCTGATGCCTGCTGGCTGGCAATGAAGGCGCGCATCGATGCCGATGAACTGCGCGCCCTGCCCGCCGACGTGCAGGTCGCGTCAACGCTGCCGCTCGCGGTGCCCGGTCTGAACGAACAACGCCATCTGCTGGAGATCCGTCCCACATGACTGCAACAAGCAAATGTGCCCGCCTGCGTGGCGCCGCTGTGCTCTTCGCGCTTGCGACCAGCGCGAGTCTGCTCGGCGCCTGCGCCAGCGCGCCCGCTGCAAGCGCCGATGCGCCACCGCTGCAGAGCGTGGCCAAGGTCGATCTGGCGCGCTACGCCGGCACCTGGCACGAGATCGCGCGCTACCCGTTCGGGATCCAGGATCGGCGCTGCGCGCGCGACACCACCGCGACTTACCGCGCCCGCACTGCAGACACGATTGCGGTCGTGAACCGCTGCGTGCAGGCCGACGGCGCCGAGTCCTCGGTAGAGGGGGTGGCGTGGATCATCGATCCGGTCACCAATGCCCGTCTGGAAGTGAGCTTCCTGCCGACCTGGCTGCGCTGGCTGCCGATCGGGCGCGGCGACTACTGGGTGATCGACCTCGCGCCGGACTACGGCTGGGTCGTGGTGGGTGAGCCGAAGCGGCGGTACTTGTGGATCCTGGCGCGCACGCCCACGCTCGATCCGGCCACCTACGAGGCGATCGTCAAGCGGCTGCCATCGCACGGCTACGACCCGGCGCGGCTCGTGCCCTCACCCGGACGGCGCTGAGGCGGCGTCTGCGGTGGCACCGGCGAGGCCTCATCGCCGTCGGCCACCTCGCCCGACCAGTGCTGCCACAGGCGAAACGAGACGGCGAGCAGCGTCGGGCCGATGAACAGACCGACGAAGCCGTAGGCAAATGCACCACCGATCATCCCGAGGAAGATCGGCAAGAACGACAGGCTGGCGCCACGGCTGACGATCATCGGCCGCACCACGTTGTCGATGGTGCTCACCAGGAGCAGTCCCCACAGCGCCATGAACAGCGCCCAGCCGGGCTGGCCGTCGACCAGCAGCCAGATGCTGGCGCCGACCCACATCGGGACGGTGCCGCTGGGCAGGATAGACACCACGGCCGTTATCGTTCCCAACAGCAGCGGCGCCGGCACACCCGCGATGGCGAAGCCAATGCCGGCGATCAGGCCCTGCGCGAATCCGGTGCCGATGAAACCCACCATGACGGCCCGCACCGTTGAGTACACAAGGTCCATGACCTCGTGCGCCAGCGGTCCGGACACTCTGCGCAGACCGACGGCGATGCGCCGGACCAGCGCGTCGCCGTCGCGCCACATGAAGAACGCCAGGAAGGTCGCCAGCGCAAGTTGAAGCAATCCCTGGCCTACCAGGCGTCCGCCCGATAGCAAGGGCTCACCGGAGACCTCGATGAGCCGCAGGCCAAGGTCGCGCAACGCGCCTGGATCGGCGGCGAACCGCTGCCACTGCACTTCGATCGTGTCGCCCAACAGCGGCACCCGTTGCAGCCAGTCGGGCGGCGCCGGCAGCCCGTGCGTGAACCACGCGCGCACCTGCTCGAACAGCGGCGGCACGTAGCCCGCAACGCCCTCGATCGTCGCGCCCAGTGGCAGCACCACGAGGACCAGCGTAATGGTGGTCATCAACGACGCCGCGAGCGTGTCGTTGCGCAGCCGCATGCGCAGCCGCCGGTACAGCGGCCAGGTCGACATCGCGAACACGGCGGCGAGCAGGCCAGCGGCAATGAATGGTCGAAGCACGACGCCGGTGGCCACCAGCAGCGCGAGCAGCACCGCGACCCCGGCAAGTCGGGTGATCTGAACGTTATCGATGCGCGCCATTGACACATCAGGGCAAGGTCGCTGCCCGGTGCAATGGGCGCGGTCCAGGTGGGTGGTGCCCGTGGAGCGCCGCGCCACGAGAGCCGGCCCGTAGAATCTCCCCTTTGCCGCATCAACCAGCACACGCGCCCAGGTCAGTCGGACAGACGCGACGCGCGCAGGTCGATCAGGGGAAGGGTGGTGGCAGGCGTGTCGGATGTCGCGGCATTCATGGTGGCGGTGCTGGTGTTCCTGATGATTCCAGGGCCAGGAACGTTCGCCGTCATCACCTCCAGCGCCAAAGGCCGACTGCGCGGCGGCTATGCCTGCCTCGCCGGGCTGATGCTTGGCGACTGGCTGCTGATGTTCGCCGCGATGATCGGCGTGGCGGCCTTGCTGGCCGCGCATCCGCTGTTGTTTCGGGCGTTGCAGTACCTGGGCGTCGCCTACCTTGTGTGGGTCGGGATCGAGTTATTGCGCGCGCGCGAGGAAGGGCCGGCGACCTTGCTGCCGATCGCACCGGGGACGTACTTCCGGCAGGGCTTCCTGATCACCGTGATCAACCCGAAGGCGATCGTGTTCTACATGGCGTTCTTTCCGCTGTTCATCGATCCCGCCCATTACCAGGGCGTGGTGACGCTGGCAACGATGGGGCTGATCGTGTCCCTGTTGACGCTGGCCTATGGCTCGCTGCTGGTGGTGGGCGGTCACTGGCTCGCCCAGCGGCTGCGCGCCAACCGCGTGGTGGGACGCTGGATGTCCCGCCTGGCCGGCGTGGCACTGATTGGGTTCGGTGCCCGATTGGCCGCCGAGTGATTGGCCATGAAGTGATGGCCGCCGAGTGATGCAAACAGAACCTAACGACATCGGGCGAGGCAGCGTGGCACGCATCTTTTGCATCGCCAACCAGAAGGGCGGCGTCGGCAAGACGACCACCAGCGTCAACCTGGCTGCCGGCCTGGCGGCGCAGCGGCAGCGGGTCCTGCTCGTCGATCTCGATCCGCAAGGCAATGCGACGATGGGCAGCGGCATCGACAAGCGCGCCTTGCGCCATTCGATCTATCACGTGCTGATTGGTCAGGCGGGCGCGGTCCAGGCGCGCGTGCGTTCCGAGGCGGGTGGCTACGACGTGCTGCCGGCCAATCGCGAGTTGGCCGGCGCCGAAGTTGAACTGGTGGATATCGACGAGCGCGAGACGCGGCTCAAGACTGCGCTCGCGCCGCTGCTTGGCGAGTACGACTTTGTGCTGATCGATTGCCCGCCGTCGTTGTCGATGCTCACGCTCAACGGCCTGTGCGCGGCGCACGGCGTGGTGATCCCGATGCAGTGCGAGTACTTTGCGCTCGAGGGCCTGGCCGACCTCGTCAACACCATCAAGCGGGTGGCAGGCAACCTGAATCCCGATCTGACCATCATCGGCCTGCTGCGCGTGATGTTCGACCCGCGCATGACGCTGCAGCAGCAGGTGTCCGAGCAACTGGTCGCCAAGTTCGGCGACAAGGTGTTCGACACCATCATCCCGCGCAACGTGCGCCTGGCCGAGGCGCCCAGCTATGGCCTGCCCGGCGTGGCCTACGACAAGGCCTCGCGCGGCGCCCAGGCCTACATCTCGTTCGGCAGCGAGATGATCGAGCGCGTGCGCGCCCTCTGACGTCCGCGGCAAGGCACATCGCCCGCATGGCTCGGTACACCCAAGGAATCCTGATTTGACCAAACGACCGAAGGGACTGGGCCGCGGACTCGATGCGCTGCTGGGCGGTGAGCCGCCGGCGGCGTCGCCCGGGGCGCCGCAAACGCTGCCCTTGGCGCGCCTGCGCCCCGGCAAGTACCAGCCGCGCACCAGCATGAATCCCGAGTCGCTCGCCGAGCTGGCCGACTCCATCCGCGCCCAGGGCGTGATGCAGCCGATCCTCGTGCGGCCGGTGGCCGACGACCTGTACGAGATCATCGCCGGCGAGCGACGCTTCCGCGCCTCGCAACTGGCCGGGTTGACCGATGTACCGGTGCTGGTCAAGAACGTGCCTGACGAAGCCGCTCTGGCCATGGCGCTGATCGAGAACATCCAGCGCGAAGACCTCAATCCGCTGGAGGAGGCGCAGGGCGTGCAGCGCCTGATTCGCGAGTTCGACTTCACCCACGAGCAGGCGGCGCAGGCAATCGGCCGCTCGCGCAGCGCCACCTCCAACCTGCTGCGCCTGCTCAACCTGGCGGCGCCGGTGCAGGAAATGCTGCTCGGCGGCAGGCTCGACATGGGCCATGCGCGCGCCCTGCTCGCTGTGGACAACGCGTTGCAGGTGCAGTTGGGTCATCAGATCGTTCTCAAGGGCCTGTCAGTGCGCGAGGCCGAGGCGCTCGTTACCCGCAGCCAGCGCGCGGCAAGCCCGCCCGCGGCCGGTGCCAAGCGCAGCCGGGACGTGGAGCGGTTGGAAGAGGAACTCGCCGACACGCTCGGCGCGGTGGTCCGACTCAGCGCCGATGCCAAAGGCAAGGGCAAGCTCGTGATCCAGTTTTCCTCGCTCGACCAGCTCGACGGCATCGTCGAGCGCCTGCGGCGCTGACGGCGGATTGGCGTGCGCGCGGTGCTGCAGCGGGCTGCGCTGGCGGCCGCCGTCCTCTGGCTGGCGGCGGCGGTGCTCTACGCCGGCTCTGGCCGCTGGTCGATCGTCTTGCTGTTGGCGCCGGTGGTGTTCGCGGCCGGGGACGCGTGGGCAGTACGGCGCAAGGCGCGGCTGACGGCTTGGCTCGACACGGAGCTGCCGCTGCTCATCAGCGACGCCGATGACGGTCGGGTCTTTCGCGGCGCAGATGCCGTCATCGTCGAAAGACGTGAGCGCTTGCTCGGCGGATTTCCTCCGGTGCTACTTGCCCAGAGGATTCTTCGCATGCCCGATGGGCGCTTGATCAGGGTCCAGGCCAAGGTCCGCCGACTTGGCAGAGCCAACGAGATCGACTGGCGGGTCGAGCGGCTGAGTCCCTGATTCGCTCACTTTGGCCCACAACAAGCTGGTGTCGGGGTGGCATTTCGCTGGAATGTCCGTCTACAGGTTCCCCTAGTCTGTGCGATGGACCTTCCCTGATGAGACGGCGTTTGCCATGGATAACGACACCCTGAAGCTGATCGCCCGGCTGAAGATTGCAGCGGCCCGGCTGCAGTTGCCGGTGGATGTGGTGCGCTTCGTCGCTGACTCGGAGTACGCGCAGCAGTCCTTGCTGCGCTACGCCGACATGGCCGACGAGGACGGCGTTGTTCTCGCGCTGCAACTGATCGGGCGCCTTGGACTCGGCGCACCGACCCCGCAGCCGGTGGTGACGGTGCCTGTACCGACGGCGCCCCGGCCGACATCGCGACGTCGCGATGCGCCGCCGGTGCCTGCTCCGCGCGAAGAGGAACCGTCGCAGTACGTCGGGCGCCTGCGCTGATCCATCCCACCCTCGGGCGCGCGCCTATTTGACCCACCTTCGCGCCGGCCCGTAGAATCCCGCGGCTTTACGGAAAACTCAGCCACGCAGGACGTCGCGTCACGCGCACTGCCAGCCGCACTCGTCCTTTCACAGGGCGACGGCCGGTGGACCAGATGCCGGTCCGGAAAGCGGTCATGTTCCGGATCATCGGCCTGCAGATTCTCGCCACCTTGATCGTCGCGCTCGCTGCGTGGCCGCTGGGTGGTGTGAACGCGGCGATGTCCGCGCTGCTCGGGGGGGTGGCGTGTTTCGTCCCCAACGCCTTGTTTGCCCTGCGTCTGAGCATGGCCGCGCGGCGCCCGCAGGGGAGCGACATGGCGGTTTTTTTCGTGGGCGAGTTCGTCAAGATCGGCTCGACGGTCGCACTGCTGGTGCTGATCGCCTGGCTCTGGCAAGACGTTGTTTGGCTGGCGCTGATCGTTGCAGTCATCGCCGCACTGAAGAGCTACCTGATCGCCCTGCTCATCCGCTGAGCGCAGACCGAAGCAAACGGACCGAAGAAAATGGCCAGCAGCGAAGCGCCGACCGCCACCGAATACATCGTCCATCACCTGACGCACCTGTCGACGGCCAAGCAAGGCTTCATCGTCGACTTCTCGGTGTTCAACGTTGACACCATCTTCTTTTCGGTCGCCTGCCTGCTGCTCACGCTGTGGATGCTGCGCGGCGCCGCCAAGCGTGCCACCTCGGGCGTGCCGACCAAGTTCCAGGCCGCCATCGAATTGCTGGTCGAGATGGTCGAGGAGCAGAGCAAGTCCATCGTCCACGGTGATCGCAGCTTCATCGCGCCGCTCGCATTGACCGTGTTCGTGTGGATCATCTTCATGAACGCGATCGACTTGATCCCGGTGGATCTGTTCCCGGCGATCGCGCTCGCGGTCGGCATCAACTACCTGCGTCCGCTGCCCACCGCGGATCTGAACGGCACCATCGGCATGTCGCTCGGCGTCTTGGTGCTGATGATCTACTACGGCATCAAGGTCAAGGGCCTGGGCGGTTGGGTGCACGAGCTGTTCACCGCGCCGTTCGGCGGCCATCCGGCGCTGTGGCTGCCGAACTTCGGCCTGAACCTGATCGAGTATCTCGCCAAGATGGTTTCGCTGGGCATGCGGCTGTTCGGCAACATGTATGCAGGCGAGTTGCTGTTCTTCCTGATCGCGCTGATGGGCGGCTTCTTCGCGTTCACCGGCAGCGGCATGTTGATGGCACTCGGTCACGTGATCGCCGGCACCGCCTGGTGGTTGTTCCATATCCTGATCGTGATCCTGCAGGCCTTCATCTTCATGATGCTGACGATGGTCTACATCGGCCAGGCGCACGAAGGCCACTGACGTCGCTGCCGCTGGCCAATCCAACCCCTTTTTGTTTCTCCTCTTTCTCGAACCTAGGAGTTTCTTCAAATGACCAACGTCGCTTTCGTTGCCCTGGCTTGCGGTCTGATCATCGGCCTCGGCGCCATCGGTGCCTGCATCGGCATCGGCATCATGGGTGGTAAGTACATCGAAGCCGCTGCGCGTCAGCCCGAGCTGATGAACACGCTGCAGACCAAGATGTTCCTGCTCGCCGGCCTGATCGACGCGGCGTTCCTGATCGGCGTGGGTATCGCGATGATGTTCGCGTTCGCCAACCCGTTCGCCGGCTGAGGCCGGTTCGTCGGCCATCCCGATCAACCGCTGCGAAGGGCGGTCCGGCGACAAGCCGGGCCGGTTGCATCCATGAACATCAACGCCACGCTGTTCTTTCAGATGGCGGTTTTCTTCATCGGCGCCTGGGTGACGATGAAGTTCATCTGGCCGCCGCTGATCAAGGCGCTCGAAGAGCGCCAGAAGAAGATTGCCGACGGCCTAGCCGCCGCCGAGCGCGGCACGCGCAGCCTGGACGATGCGCAGAAGAAGATCGCGCAACTCGAGGCGTCAGCGCGCTCGTCCGGCCAGCTGCGTGCGGCCGAGGCGGAGAAGCAGGCGGCTGCGATCATCGAGCAGGCCCGCAAGGATGCCGAAAGCGAACGCGCGCGCATCCTGGCGCAGGCCAAGTCCGATGCCGAGCAGGAGATGGCGCGGGCCAAGAACGCCCTGCGCGATCAGGTGGCCGCGCTGGCGATCGCCGGCGCCGAGCAGATTCTCAAGAAGGAAGTGAACCAGCAGGTTCACGCCGATCTTCTGGGTCAGCTCAAGGCTCGGCTGTAGGAGCGCGCCATGGCTGAACTGTCGACCATTGCGCGGCCTTATGCCGAAGCGCTGTTCTCTGCCGCCAAGGCGAGCGGATCGCTCGATGCCTGGGTCGGCGTGACCAACGAACTGGCGAGCCTGATTCGGCATCCACAGGTGGCCGAGCTGGTGGCTGATCCGAAGCTTGGCGACGGTCAGGTGTTCCATCTGCTGACCAGCCTGATGAAATCGCCGCTGCCGGCGGAAGGCAAGGGCGACGGCGCCAACTTCCTTCGCATGTTGATCGAGAACGACCGGCTGGCCGCGCTGCCCGAAGTTGCGCGCCAGTACCGTGCCCTGAAGAACGAGTCGGAAGGCGTGGCCGACTGCTTGATCGAAAGCGCCTTTCCCATGGCGCAGGCGCAGGTCGACGATCTGCTGGCCGCGCTGGTCAAGAAGTTCGGTCTCAAATTGAAACCCGAGGTGCGCGTCGATGCCGGCCTGATCGGCGGCGTCCGCATCACTGTCGGTGACCACGTGCTCGACACTTCGGTGAAGACGCGCCTGGCGCAGATGCAAGCGGCGTTGACCGCCGCCTGATCTCGCCGCTCACAGATTCGAATCAAGGAGTTTGCAGATGCAACTCAATCCTTCCGAAATCAGCGAACTGCTGAAGAGCCGCATCCAGGGAATGGGCGTTTCCGCCGACATCCGCACCCAGGGCACGGTGGTGTCGGTGACCGACGGCATCTGCCGCGTGCACGGCCTGTCCGATGTCATGCAGGGCGAGATGCTGGAGTTCCCCGGCAACACGTTCGGCCTGGCGCTGAACCTCGAGCGCGACTCGGTCGGCTCGGTGGTGCTGGGCGCCTACGAGCACATTTCCGAGGGCGACACGGTCAAGGCGACGGGCCGCATTCTGGAAGTGCCGGTCGGCCCGGAACTTATCGGCCGCGTGGTGAACTCGCTCGGCCAGCCGATCGACGGCAAGGGTCCGATCAACGCCAAGATGACCGACGTCATCGAGAAGGTGGCGCCGGGCGTGATCGACCGCAAGTCGGTGTCGCAGCCGGTGCAGACCGGGCTCAAGGCGATCGACGCCATGGTGCCGGTCGGGCGCGGCCAGCGCGAGCTGATCATCGGTGACCGCCAGACCGGCAAGACGGCGGTGGCGGTGGATACCATCATCAACCAGAAGGGCAAGGACCTGATCTGCGTGTATGTCGCGATCGGGCAGAAGGCCTCGACGATCGCCAACGTGGTGCGCAAGCTGGAAGAAACCGGCGCGCTCGCCTACACGATCATCGTTGCCGCGTCGGCCTCCGAGTCGGCCGCCATGCAGTACATCGCGCCGTACTCCGGCTGCACGATGGGCGAGTACTTCCGCGATCGCGGCCAGGACGCGCTGATCATCTATGACGACCTCACCAAGCAGGCGTGGGCCTATCGCCAGGTGTCGCTGCTGCTGCGCCGTCCGCCGGGCCGCGAGGCGTATCCGGGCGACGTGTTCTACCTGCACAGCCGTCTGCTCGAGCGCGCCGCGCGCGTGAACGAGGAATACGTCGAGAAGTTCACCAACGGTGCGGTCAAGGGCAAGACCGGCTCGCTGACGGCGTTGCCGATCATCGAGACGCAAGCCGGCGACGTCACCGCGTTCGTGCCGACCAACGTCATCTCGATTACCGATGGCCAGATCTTCCTCGAGACCGACCTGTTCAACGCCGGCATCCGCCCCGCCATCAACGCCGGCATCTCGGTGTCGCGCGTCGGCGGCGCGGCGCAGACCAAGGTCATCAAGAAGCTGGGCGGCGGCGTGCGTCTGGCGTTGGCGCAGTACCGCGAGCTGGCAGCATTTGCGCAGTTCGCCTCCGATCTGGATGACGCCACCCGCAAGCAGCTCGAGCGCGGCCGCATGGTCACCGAGCTGATGAAGCAGCCGCAGTATCAGCCGCTGCAGGTGTGGGAGCAGGCGGTGCTGTTGTTCGCGGTGAACAACGGCCACTTTGACGATGTCGAGGTGAAAAAGGCGCTGGGTGCCGAGAAGGCGCTGCGCGAGTTCCTCAAGAACAAGCATGGCGCGCTGGTCGATCGCATCGAGTCGAACAAGGACATGTCGAAGGACGACGAGGCGGCGCTGACGGCAGCTATCGGCGAGTTCAAGAAGACCGGCGCGTACTGAGTCGCTGCGTCTGACGGAGAACGCTCATGCCGAGCACCAAAGAGATACGCGTCAAGATCAAGAGCGTGCAGAACACGCGCAAGATCACCAAGGCGATGGAAATGGTCGCTGCGTCCAAGATGCGCAAGGCGCAGGAACGGATGCGCCATTCGCGGCCCTATGGCGACAAGATCCGCAACATCGTCGCCCACCTGGCCGGTGCCAACCCCGAGTACAAGCACCCGTTTGTGGTCCGGCGCAGCGAGATCCGCAACGTTGGTCTGATCCTGATCTCGACCGACAAGGGCTTGTGCGGCGGCCTGAACACCAACATCCAGCGCGCCCTGCTGCAGAAGGTCAAGCAGTGGGAGGCGACCGGCGTGAAGTTCCAGGCCACTGCGGTCGGCAACAAGGGCTTTGGCTTCCTGCAGCGCCTGAACGCGAGGATCGTCTCGCACGTGGTGCAGTTGGGTGACCGGCCGCATCTGGAGAGGCTGATCGGCCCGGTCAAGCTGCAGCTGGACGCGTATGCCGAAGGCAAGCTCGACGCCGTCTACATCGCCTACTCGCGCTTCGTGAACACCATGAAGCAGGAGCCGACGATCGAGCAGCTGCTGCCGCTGTCGGCCGAGCGCCTGGAGCAGAGCGAGGAAGAAAAGCGCGCCTACAGCTGGGACTATCTGTACGAGCCCGATCCGCAGCGCGTGATCGACGAGCTGATGACCCGCTACGTCGAGGCGATCATCTACCAGTCGGTGGCCGAGAACATGGCCAGCGAGCAGAGCGCGCGGATGGTGGCGATGAAGGCCGCCTCCGACAACGCCAAGAAGCTGATCGAGGAACTGCAGCTCGTCTACAACAAGACGCGCCAGGCCGGCATCACCAAAGAGATCAGCGAGATCGTCGGCGGCGCCGCGGCGATCGCCTGATGCTGCGCCCGCCATCCACCGAATTCGAATACTGAGAGCTAAGGAATCAACATGAGCACCGGAACCATCGTTCAGTGCATCGGCGCCGTGGTGGACATCGAGTTCCCGCGCAATGCGATGCCGCACGTGTACGACGCGCTGATCCTCGAGCAGGACGCCGGCAACAAGCTGGTCGAGCAGGGCCTGACCTTCGAGGTCGAGCAGCAGCTGGGCGACGGCGTGGTGCGCACCATCGCCATGGGTTCGTCCGACGGCTTGAAGCGCGGCATGAAGGTCAAGAACACCGGCGCCAATATCCAGGTGCCGGTTGGTCCCGGCGTGCTCGGTCGCGTGATGGACGTGCTCGGTCGGCCGATCGATCAGCGCGGACCGATCCAGTCAGACGAGCGGCGCGGCATCCACCAGCCGGCACCGAAGTTCGACGAGCTGTCGCCATCGGTGGAGTTGCTCGAAACCGGCATCAAGGTGATCGACCTCGTGTGCCCGTTCGCCAAGGGCGGCAAGGTGGGACTGTTCGGCGGCGCCGGTGTGGGCAAGACCGTCAACATGCTCGAGCTGATCAACAACATCGCCAAGGAGCACTCGGGCCTGTCGGTGTTCGCCGGCGTCGGCGAACGCACGCGCGAGGGCAACGACTTCTATCACGAGATGTCGGACGCCAAGGTCATCGTGCAGGAGAACCTGGGCGAGTCGAAGGTGGCGATGGTGTTCGGCCAGATGAACGAGCCGCCGGGCAACCGCCTGCGCGTGGCGCTCACCGGTCTGACGATGGCCGAGCGCTTCCGCGACGAGGGCCGCGACATCCTGTTCTTCGTCGACAACATCTACCGCTACACGCTGGCCGGTACCGAAGTGTCGGCACTGCTCGGCCGGATGCCTTCCGCCGTGGGCTACCAGCCGACGCTGGCCGAGGAAATGGGCCGGCTGCAGGAGCGCATCACGTCGACCAAGGTCGGTTCGATCACCTCGATCCAGGCGGTGTACGTGCCGGCGGATGACCTGACCGACCCGTCGCCCGCCACGACCTTCTTGCACCTGGACTCCACCGTGGTGCTGTCGCGCGACATCGCCTCGCTGGGCATCTATCCGGCCGTGGACCCGCTCGACTCGACCAGCCGCCAGCTCGATCCGCAGGTGGTGGGCGAGGAGCACTACACGGTCGCGCGCGGCGTGCAGTCGACGCTGCAGCGCTACAAGGAGCTGCGCGACATCATCGCCATCTTGGGCATGGACGAGCTGTCGCCCGAGGACAAGCTGGCCGTGTCGCGCGCGCGCAAAATTCAGCGCTTCCTGTCGCAGCCGTTCCACGTGGCCGAGGTGTTCACCGGCTCGCCGGGCAAGTACGTGCCGCTGAAGGAAACCATCCGCGGCTTCAAGATGATCGTCGAGGGCGAGTGCGATGCGCTGCCCGAGCAGGCGTTCTACATGGTCGGCTCCATCGACGAGGCGTTCGAGAAAGCCAAGACGATCCAATAAGGCACCCGGGGCGGCGCGCGCAGCACGCTGCTCCCTACTGGAACCCAGATGGCCACCATCCAAGTAGACGTCGTCAGTGCCGAGGAGTCGATCTTTTCCGGCGAGGCGGAGTTCGTCGTCCTGCCCGGTGAGTCGGGCGAACTCGGCATCTATCCACGCCACACGCCGCTGATCACGCGCATCCGGCCCGGCGTGGTCCGCATCAAGCAGCCCGGCAGCAATGAAGAAGACCAGGTGTTCGTCGCCGGCGGCATCCTCGAGGTGCAGCCCAACGTCGTCACCGTGCTGGCCGACACCGCAATCCGCGCCAAGGATCTCGACGAGGCCAAGGCAAGCGAGGCGCTGAAGGCCGCCGAGGAGGCGAAGAAGAATGCCTCCAGCGACCTGGAGATCGCCAAGGTGGAGGCCGAAATGTCAGCACTCGCCGCCCAGCTCGCCGCGATCAAGAAGCTGCGCCGCAAGTAATCGGCTGCGCAACGGTGCCGACGGGGCAGCTTCGGCTGCCCTTCTTCTTGCCAGTCATCGCCGGTACGCGCGCTGCGCCTCGAGCAATGACTGCCACGCCGGCAGCGATCGCCGAGCGACGGACGTTGTTCCCGATGCACTGATCCGGTCGAGGACGGTGCGCTGCTGTCAACGCCCATCGCGACGAGCGTGCAACTCGATGCTTAGGGATAGCCCGCTTATCCGTGTGGGCGCTCGATGGTGACGCGGTCACCCATTCACGCGAGCGTACGCATAAGGTGACGCTGTCGTGCATAGACTCGCCGCACGTCGGCGTTTGCCGACGCCAAAACAAAATCAGGAGACCACCATGCAGCGGATTTTGAGCGCTACCGCGCTCGCGGTGACGATGGCGTTCGCGTCGCCAGCGATCGAGGCTCAGCAAAACATCGAGAAGCTCAAGCAGTTCAAGGTGTCGGGCACGGATTTGAACATTCCGCCGGTACCGCAGTCGGGTCGCAATGCCGACGCGATTCGCAACAATCTGCGCAACATCAAGATGCCGGCCGGCTTCAAGATCGAGCTGTACGCGATCGTGCCGGACGCGCGCCACATGGCGATCGCCCCGAGCACCAACATGCTGTTCGTCGGCACCCGCAAGACCACGGTCTGGGCGGTCACCGACCGCAACAGCGACTACGTGGCCGACGAAGTGAAGCCGTTCGCGCCGAGCCTGAAGTTCAATGTCCCCAATGGCCTGTGCTGGACTCCCAACGGCTTCCTGATCGTGGCCGAGCACAACCGCGTGCTCAACTTCCCCGCTGCCGAGTTCTTCTACGAAGGCCCGGACGTCGCGGTGATCGAGGTGGTGCCGCAAGGCAAGCTGATCCCGGTCGAGGAAGAGAGCTTCAACCACGGCGCCCGCACCTGCCGCATCGGTCCGGACGGCATGCTCTACATCACCATGGGCCAGCCGTTCAACGTGCAGCCGCGCGACAAGCTCAAGCTTTTCGACGAACTCGGCATTGGCGGCATCGTGCGCATGAACGCGTTCGACGGCACCAAGCGCGAGGTCTTTGCGCGCGGCATCCGCAACTCGGTCGGGATGGACTTCAACCCGAAGGACAAGACGCTGTGGTTTACCGACAATCAGGTCGACGGCATGGGCGACGACATCCCGCCGGGTGAACTGAACCGCGCCACCAAGCCCGGTCAGCACTTCGGCTTCCCCTGGCTCGGCGGGCACAAAGTGCGACACACCGACCATGGCTACGACAAGGACGCGCTGCCGCCCAACATGGTCGGCCCGCAGGTGGAGATGGTGGCGCACGCCGCCGATCTCGGCATGGCCTTCTACAACGCCAAGCAGTTCCCGGCGAAGTACCAGGGCGGCATCTTCTCGGCCCAGCACGGCTCGTGGAACCGCACCAAGCCGATCGGCGCGCGCGTCATGTTCACCTCGCTGAAGGCCGACGGCAGCGCCGACAAGACCGAGGTGTTCGCCGAAGGCTGGCTCGACGGCGACAAGAACATCTATCGCGGTCGCCCGGTCGACGTGGCCGTCCTGCACGACGGCTCGCTGCTGGTGTCGGACGACTTCGCCGGCGCGATCTACCGCATCTCGTACCAGCCCTGATGCGACGCCTGCACCAATGCGCCGCCGCGCTCGCCGCGGCGGCGTCTGTGCTCGCCGCCTCGGCGCACGCGCAGGACGTCAAGGCCGGGCAGCGCAAGGCGATCGCCTGCCAGACCTGTCACGGCATGGACGGCTTGTCGCGCCTGCCCGACGCGCCCAACATCGCCGGCCATCCGGCGCCCTACATCGAGCGTGCGCTGCGCGCATTCCGCAGCGGCGAGCGCAGGAACGAGATGATGTCGGTGGCGGTGAAGACCCTGAGCGATCAGGACATCCGCGATCTGGCCGCCTACTACAGCGCGATCAAGGTCGAGGCCACGGTACCGGAGTAAGGCGCGCGCAGGCGAGCATGGGCACGGCTACCTGGCGCCTACGCGCAGATTGATACCGGTGTAAAACAGCACGTCGTTGCGCTGCACCGGCGCGGTCGCCTGCGTGTCGTAGCGGTCGGACAGGCTCACCGTGAGGACCAGGTTGCGCGACATCGACACGCTCAGCACCGACTCGAATACCGCGCGTAGTTCGCCTGCCTTGCGCAGGTTCGGAAACAGCGTGACGCGCTGGCGCCAGGTGGTGTTGTCGCTCAAGCGATGCGATGACTCTTCGCCGATCTGCAGTTCCGCCGTGTCGTAGCGCGTGCGCAGCTCGCCGTTGATGTTGCTGCCCGGTCCGGTGAAGCGGTCGCTGCGCCACCCCAGGCCGCCGAACACCTCAAAGCGATCGTCCGGGCCGCGCACGTTGCGGTAGCCCAGACCTGCGCCGGCGACAGCGCGCAATGCCAGTTGCCGCAGCGGATCGCGTTCGGCGCCGCCGTTGGTGAAGAAGTACAACGGCGCGTCCGGTCCGCTCAAGTCGTGGCGCGCACCGGCACGCCACTGATCGGCGGTCCGCGTGCGTTCGCCGTCGATCACGCTCTCGCCGTACAGCACCTGCGACGACAGTGACAGCCGCGACGAGTCCGTCGCGCGTACCGCATCGCCGAGCAGGTTCAGCCCGATCGACCGCGTGTTCCCGCTAGTCGCGGTCAACCCGGCGCCCAACAGGCCGCGCCATTTGCCATCAGGCTTGATCTCCAGCGGCACCGGGGCGGACGACAATGCAGGACGATCGAACTGCGCCGTCGCGCCCTGGGCGACGGCCGCCAGCACAAGACTGGCGATAAGCTGCCGTGCGAGGCCTAAGGCGAGTCGGCTCACAGAACTTCTGATCGGACCAAGATGTGTCACGTCGTGCGTTTCGTTGCAGGGAAGGTTGATTGCATGCCCGCCGAGCGGTCAGATTTGGTCAAGCTATGGCAACGGTTGCCGCAAGTTCTTCGGCTACCCCGCATCGGTTGTCGTTGGTCCCCGACGACGGAACGTTGCAGGCACTGCGCTTGCAAGGCGCGCGCGTTTGCCGCCGCGCGCAACGCGGCCGCGATGTCGCTCATCCTGAGCGCCGGTGTGGCGCAGGCCCAGACGACGCTCGAACCGGTCGTCGTTACCGCCACGCGCAGCGAGCGCCTGCAACTCGATGTTCCCGCCGCCGTCGACCTCATCGACGGTGAGCAGATCCGCGATGGGCAGCTGCGCGTCAACCTGTCCGAGTCGCTGCAGCGTGTGCCTGGCATCGTTGTCCTCAACCGGCAGAACTACGCCCAGGATTTGCAGATCTCGATCCGTGGCTTTGGCAGTCGTGCCAGTTTCGGTGTGCGCGGCGTGCGTCTGTACGTCGATGGCGTGCCGGCCACCTTTCCCGACGGCCAGGGCCAGGTCTCGCACTTCCCGCTCAACCTGGCCGAGCGGATCGAGGTGCTGCGCGGACCGTTCTCTGCGCTGTATGGCAACTCTTCGGGTGGAGTGATCGCGCTGACCACCACGCTCAAGCCGCAGGAGTCGCGGTTCGAGCTGCACGGCGCTGCAGGCAGCGATGGCACCTGGCGCGCCGGCCTGAGCGCGCGCGGCGGCGTCGACCCCTACGCCTTCTCGCTCGACACCGGCCGTTTCGAGACCGACGGCGCGCGCGCCCACAGCCGCGCGCAGCGCGATACCTTGAACCTGCGCGTTGCGTTCCTCGACTCGCCGCTGGGCCGGGTCCGGCTGTCTCTCAACTCGCTGGCCATGCCGGACGCGCAGGACCCGCTGGGCCTGACGCGGGCGCAGTGGCAGGACGATCCGTCGCAGGCCTCACCGGTCGCGCTGCAGTTCAACACGCGCAAGAGCACGCGGCAGAGCACGCTGGGTGCCGAACTGCAGTCCGCGCTGGCGCCCAACACCACGCTCACCACCGCGCTTTGGGTGGGCAAGCGCGGCGTCACGCAGTACCAGTCGATCCCGACTGCCACGCAAGCAACCGAAAATCACCCGGGCGGGGTGATCGACTTCGATCGCAGCTTCGGCGGCGCAGATCTGCGCGCGTCCGTCGAGGCCGGCGCGGTGACCGCCCACGTCGGCCTGACCGCGGAGCGCCTTGACGAAGATCGCCGCGGCTTCGAGAACTACACCGGGACCGGGTCGAGCCAGGTACTGGGCGTGCAAGGCGCGCCGCGCCGCGACGAGCGCAACCGCATCGAAACCCTCGATCCCTACTTGCAGGCCGAGGCACGTCTGGGCGAGCGTTGGCGACTTCACGCTGGCGTGCGCCGCGCGCAGGTCAAGTTCCGCTCGACCGATCTGTTCATTGTCGGCAACAACCTCGACGACTCCGGCGACGCCAACTACTCGGCGCTCAATCCCACGGCCGGCGTCGTGTTCCGACCCACACCGACCACCAGCGTCTATGCCAGCTACGGACGCGGCTTCGAAACGCCCACTCTGAACGAGCTGGCCTATCGCGCTGACGGCAGCGCCGGCTTCAACCGCGATCTGCGTGCCGCGCGCAGCAACAACATCGAACTCGGCGCCAAGGCCGCCGCCGGCCCACTGCGCGCCAACGTTGCGGTGTTCTCAGTGCGCACCACCGATGACATCGTGGTACGGACCAATGCCGGCGGTCGCTCGGCCTTCGCCAATGCCGCGCGCACGCGGCGCGACGGCGTGGAAGCCGCGGTTGACTGGCAGGTCGCGCCGCGCTCGTCGCTGCTGGTGTCCGCCGCGGTGCTGCGGGCTCGATTCGACACGGCGTTTCTCACCTGCGGGCCGCCGCCCTGCGTGACCCCCACGCTGCCGGTGGCGGCGGACAACCGGCTGCCCGGCGTGCCTGAGCGCACGTTGTTTACTCAACTGCGCCACCGCTTCGGCGCGAGCGATCTCACGCTGGACTGGCGGTTGCAGTCGGCCTTGTTCGTCGATGACCGCAACACCGACCGCGCGCCGTCCTACGGCGTGGTCAGCCTCGCGATCGCCCGCACGGTCGAGCTGGCCGGCAGCCGGCCGCGACTGTTTGCGCGCGTTGATAACCTGCTTGATCGTCGCTACGCCGGTTCGGTGATCGTCAATGAAGGCAACCGTCGCTTCTTCGAGCCGGGGCCGGGGCGCAGCTTTCTGGCGGGAATCGACTGGCCGCTTCAGTGATCCTGGACGTACCGTATCTGCGCGATCGCGGACACGCTTGTCGATAACCCGAAGGTCAACCTTCCCGTTGGCAGAACGTTGTTGCTACGCCTGTCAGGCGCGCCGGGTTGATCGCGGCAAACCGGCAGGTCCAAAACCAACCAACCGTTCCAGGAACACACCAAAATGAAAAAGCTGCTTGCCGCTCTGATCGCTGGCCTGTTCGCCGTTGCCGGCGCTGCCGTGGCCGCTGATGCCAAGAAAGAAGAGAAAAAAGCCGAAGCCAAGAAAGAAGCCAAGGCCGAAGCCAAGAAAGACGAAAAGAAAGACGCCAAGAAGTAATCCGGCGCTTTTCAGCATGACCGAAAGAGCGGGCCGCGGCCCGCTCTTTTTGTTTCCCGTCGCCCACCGGTGACCGTGAGATCAGTCAACCGTCAGTCGAGCACGCAGCGCATCGGCGCCAATGCCCGCCAGATGGACCCGCTTGTCCCGCGATCCCGCGCCCGCGACCAGGGTGACTGATCGAAGCGGCAGGCCCGCCGCGCCCGCCAACACGCCGAGCAGCGCCAAATTGGCGCGACCGTCGATTGCGGGCGCCGCGACGGCCACCTTCAGCCGGCCGCCGTGCAGCCCGGCCACGCCGTTGCGCCGGGCGCCGGGCTGCACATGCACGAGCAGATCAACCCCCTCGCTGGATGCGTTCAGCCAGGCCGGCCCGGCCGGCGCCTGCGTGCGAGAATCGCGCCCCGCTTTCTTCACCATCCGCTCATTCCCTTGAAGCCCGCGAACGATACGTTTCTGCGCGCGTTGCTGCGCCAGCCGACCGAGTACACGCCCCTGTGGCTGATGCGCCAGGCGGGCCGCTACCTGCCCGAGTACAACGCCACCCGCAAGCGCGCCGGCAGCTTTCTCGGTCTGGCCAAGTCGCCTGCTTACGCCACCGAAGTGACGCTGCAGCCGATCGAGCGCTATCCGCTGGACGCGGCCATCTTGTTTTCCGACATTCTCACCGTGCCGGACGCCATGGGCCTGGGGCTGTACTTCGCCGAGGGCGAGGGCCCGAAGTTCGAGCGCCCGATCCGCACCGAAGACGATGTCGCCAAGCTTGCGGCCCCGGATCCGGAGCTTTCGCTTACTTACGTGCTTGATGGCGTCCGCGAGATCCGCAAGGCGCTGCAGGGGCGGATTCCGCTGATTGGCTTTTCGGGCAGCCCGTACACGCTCGCCTGCTACATGGTCGAAGGCGGCGGCTCGGATGATTTTCGCAAGATCAAGACCATGCTGTACGCGCGCCCCGATCTGCTGCACCGGATCCTGGCCGTCAACGCGCGCGCTGTGGCCGACTACCTGAATGCGCAAATCCTGGCCGGCGCCCAGGCAGTGATGATCTTCGACACCTGGGGCGGCTCGCTGGCCGACGGCGCCTATCAGGCGTTCTCGCTGGAGTACATGCGACAGGTGGTGAGCCAGCTGCGGCGCGAGCATGACGGCGTGCGCATTCCGTCGATCGTCTTCACCAAGGGCGGCGGCTTATGGCTCGAGCAGATTGCCGACACGGGCTGCGATGCAGTCGGCCTCGACTGGACGGTCAATCTCGGTCAGGCGCGCGCCCGTATCGGGTCGCGCTGTGCGCTGCAGGGCAATCTCGATCCGATGACTCTCTTCGGCGGCGATGCGGCGATCCGCAGCGAGGTCGCGCGCGTGCTCGACAGCTTCGGCTCGCCGCGGCGCGCAGACGGCACCTGGGACGGGCATGTCTTCAACCTCGGCCACGGCATTTCGCAGTTCACGCCGCCCGAAGCGGTGACCACGCTCGTCGACGCCGTGCATTCGCATAGCCGCCGGCAGCGCGGCTGAGTGCCCTGCTTGACCGTTGGCGGGTCGCTGCTGAGCCCACCTAGGGGGGCGCGAGTGCTTGCTTGCCGGGCAACGCGTGCGGTTGTTTTTGTTTGATCCGGGCTGCCCGGCGCCTTGACTTATTCACAAAATCGCGTTCAACCACGTCCGGTGCGGCTTGGCGCGTCAGAACCGCCCGCAAAGCATGGTTTTGTGTAGCAAGTCATTGATTTTTAAGAGGTGCAGTTTCTGGGAGCGCAGTCCGAGTGGCGTCGGCGCACCACCATGGCGTGTCTGCATCGGCCGCTTTGGCCCCTTGTCCACAAAATTATCCACAGGCCGTACGCACTGAGTTCGGCATCGAAAAATCAGGCACTTAGGCGGCCCAATTCGCGCCCGTGCTGAATTCACCCCGGGCGAACGGAGCGGATGTGTTTGCCAAGCTCATCGTAGATGCGCCGATCGAGCAGCCGCTCGACTACCGGCTCGCCGATGACGAGGCGCACGACGCACTCATCGGCAGCGTGTGCGTGGTGCCGCTCGGGCGGCGTGAGGTGATCGGCGTCATCGTCGCCATTGCGCCGACCTCCGAGATTGACGAGCCGCTGCTGCGCTCCGTGGTGAGGGTGCTGCGCGAAGTCGCGCCGCTGTCGTCTGCGTGGCTGGCACTGACGCGCTTTGCGGCCGAGTACTACCAGCAAGGCTGGGGCGAACTGGCGATTCCGGCCCTGCCGCCCGCGCTGCGCGTGCCGCCGGGACCGCGCTTTGTTGGTTCACTCAAGCGGCTGCGCGCCGCGCCTGCTGCGGCTGCTGCGCCGATCGACCCTGAGCCCAGAGTCACGTTGACGGATGATCAACGCGCGGCTTGTGCCGCGATCGATGCCGCGCGCGGCTTCGCGCCGCTTTTGCTGTTTGGCGTGACCGGCAGCGGCAAGACGGAGGTCTATCTCGACGCGATGGCGCATCGCCTCGCCGCCGACCCGGCCGCGCAGGTGCTGCTGCTGGTGCCCGAGATCAATCTCACGCCGCAATTGCAGGCGCGCCTGCAGCGACGCTTCCCCGACGAGCCGTTGGTAACGATGCACAGCGGCCTGGCGGCGGGCGAGCGTTCGGCCGCATGGCTGGCCGCACACGAAGGCCGGGCCCGTCTGGTGCTCGGCACCCGACTGGCCGTGTTCGCCTCGCTGCCACGCTTGGCGATGATCGTGGTTGACGAGGAACACGATCCTTCCTTCAAGGCGGGCGACGGTGCGCGCTACTCCGCGCGCGACCTGGCGATCAAGCGTGCGCAGGACGAAGGCGTGCCGATCGTGCTGGGCTCGGCCACGCCCTCGCTGGAGACCTGGTCGCGTGCCAGCGAGGGCCGCTACCGTCTGCTCGAGCTGCGCACGCGCACCTCGGGCACGGTCGACGAGATGTCAGCGGCTGCCTGCGAGGTGTCGCCGAGCCGCGCGCCCGGCGACTGGCCGGTGCTGCAGACGATCGACCTGCGGACCCACCCGGCGCAGCAGGGGCTGTCGGAGCCGGTACGCCGTGCGTTGGCCCAGGTGCTCGAACGCGGCGAGCAATCGCTCGTCTTCATCAACCGGCGTGGCTACGCGCCGGTGATCTCTTGCGAAGCCTGCGGTTGGCTGTCCGGCTGCCCGCAGTGCGCGGTGTTTACGGCCTTTCACAAGACCGATGGCACGTTGCGCTGTCATCACTGCGGCTGGCAGGCGCGCGTGCCACGTGCCTGCCCCACGTGCGGCAACACCGACCTGGAGGCGGTTGGCCAGGGCACCCAGCGCATCGAAGAAGCGTTGCAGGCACTGCTGCCCAGCGCACGCGTGGCGCGTATCGACCGCGACAGCACGCGCCGCAAGTTCGCCGCCCAGGCCGCGTTCGACGCCGTGCACGCCGGCGATGTCGACGTTCTTGTCGGCACGCAGATGGTGTCCAAGGGCCACGACTTCCGCCGGGTCTCGCTGGTGGCGGTGCTCAATGTCGACGCGCAGCTGATTGCACCCGACTTCCGTGCGCCGGAGCGCTTGTTCGCCACCTTGCTGCAGGTGGCTGGTCGTGCTGGCCGCGCCGGCCTGGCCAGCCGCGTGCTGGTGCAGACGCGTTATCCGGACCATGCGTTGCTGGCGGCCGTTGCACGGCACGACTTCGCCGCCTTTGCGCGGCGCCAGCTGGCCGAGCGCCGCTCCGCTGCGCTGCCGCCGTTCGTTCACCAGGCGCTGCTGACGGCCGAGGGCCGCACGCTCGAGGCGCCGCTGGCGTTCCTGGCGCAGGCGCGCAGCCTCGCTGGTGAGCCGGAGTCAATCACCGTGTATGACCCGGTGCCGATGCCGCTGGTCAAGCTGGCCGGCATGCACCGTGCGCAGTTGTTGATCGAGTCCTCGCAGAGGTCCCGCTTGCAGGCCAGCCTGCGCGCCTGGCTGCCGCAAGTGCGTGCGCTCGGGCAAAGCTTCAAGCCGCGCGTACGGTGGCAGATCGAGGTCGACCCACAGCAGATCTAGCGCCTGCGTGCCGCGCGGCGCCCGCGCAAGCGGCGGGAATAAGCGCGTCGCCGAGCGTGTTGATGTTGGATTGCTCCGCGCCCGGTTATCGAGGGCGCGCCGAGAGTCGAATCAGTGCAGATCAGGACAAATCAGGACGATCATGGGGTTCAGTGCACCGACCCTCAAGCAGAACTGACCAGGTGGCGAGCGGCTTCTCCTCCGAACAGTTACACGCGCAGTTGCCGCGGCTGCGCCGTTACGCCCGTGCGTTGACCAACTCGCGCGAAGCGGCAGACGATCTCACGCAGGACACGCTCGAGCGCGCCTGGAACAAGCGCGCTCTGTGGAGCGACGGCGCCGAGTCGGCCCACCCCGCCAGCCTGCGCGCCTGGCTGCACGCGGTGATGCACAACGTCTTCATCAACGGCACCCGCAAGCGCCGGCCGGATGAGTCGCTCGACGACTTGCCCGACAGTGCCGACGCGCTCCGCCAAGACGGCGCCAGTGCCGAGACCCGTGCCGCCCTGCGCGACCTGCAGCGCGCCCTCACACGGCTGCCCGACGAGCAACGCGAAGTCGTGCTTCTTGTCGGCCTTGAGCAGTTGTCGTACGCGGAGACCGCAGACGCGCTCGGCGTACCGATCGGCACGGTGATGTCGCGCCTGTCGCGCGGGCGCGAGCGCCTGCGCCAACTGATGGATGAACCTGCCGCAGATCAGCGGGCAGGCGGCCTGCGCCGGGTGAAGTGATGAGCACGAAGAACGTGAACGAAGACCAGTTGCACGCGTACGTCGATAACGCGCTTGCGGCCGACGAGAGGACCGCGGTCGAAGCGCATCTGGCCACGCACCCGGACGACGCTGCTCGCGTTCGCACCTATCAGGCGCAGAACCTCGCGCTGCATTGTCTGTTCGATCCGCTTCTGCAGGAGCCCCACGCATTCGATTTCGCTAGTGGACACCGCTTTCGCGCAAAGCGCTGGCGCCAGCCGCTGGCGCTGGCCGCCACGCTCGTGCTGGGCGTTGCGATCGGCGCCGCCGGCCAGCACTGGCTCACGCCGCCGCGGCAGGTGATGCCGATCGCGCGGCAGGCCGCGTTGGCGCACGCCGCCTACGTGCCGGAGGTGCGCCACCCGGTCGAAGTCGGGGCGCAGGAAGAGCAGCACCTGGTCGCCTGGCTGTCCAAGCGGCTGGCCGCACCGCTCAAAGCGCCCGACCTGCAGCCGCTCGGGTATCGACTGCTGGGGGGGCGGCTGCTCCCCACCACCGGTGAGGCGGGCGATGCACCGGTGGCCATGCTGATGTATGAGAACGCGCAGGGCAGGCGGCTGAGTCTGCTGGTCCGCCGTGCAGCGGCCAACACCGACACCGCGTTCCGATTCTCCGCGCAGGGCGCCACGCAAGTGTTCTATTGGATCGACGGCCCCTTCGGCTACGCGCTGGCCGGTGATGTCGGTCGCGAAGAACTCGGCGTTCTCGCCAAGCGCGTCTACCAGCAACTCAATCCCTAAAGCCACGCTCTCTGAAACCACGCCGCTGACAGCGCGCAGAAAGACGAAGGGCTGCTTGCGCAGCCCTTCGATCCCGCGTGTCCAGCCTTGGCTGGGCGCTACTTCGCCTTGCCCACCAAGTACTCGACCGAACTGCGCAGATCCGCATCGCTGACGGTCATCGCGCCCCCCTTGGGAGGCATCACGCCTTTGCCCTTGATGACGCTCTGGGTGAGCGCATCCACGCCCTGCGCAAGCCGCGGCGCCCAGGCGGCCTTGTCGCCCGTCTTGGGCGCGCCCGCCACGCCGGCGATGTGGCAGGCCGCGCAGTAGGTGGTGTAGATCTTCTCGCCCACTGCCGAATCCGCCTTGGCGGGCGCGGCCGCTGCAACTGCCGCCGGCGCTGCGGCGGGAGCAGTGGCGGGGGCGGCGGCGGTCGGCGCGGCAGCAGTTGGTGCTGCTGGGGCGGCCGCAGGGGCAGCGGCAGGCGGGGCAGCGGCCGCTACAGGCGCAGCCGGTTCAGTGAACTTGCCGCCCGACTTGTTCCCCATGTAAGCCACCGCTCGCGCGACCTCCACGGGGTCGAGGCTGGCATTGCCGCCCTTGGCCGGCATGGTCTTGAAACCCTCGACCGCGTGCTTGACGAGCGTGTCGAACCCCTGAGCAAGGCGAGGCTTCCAGGCGGCCACATCCCCGGTCTTCGGTGCACCGGCGATCCCGGCCGTGTGGCAGGCGCCGCAGGCCAGGGTGTAGACCGCTTCACCGCCTTGCAGCGCGCGGCCCGCGCCGCCGCCCGTGCTGGCAACGACGACGCTGCCCACCGGGCGCAGCCGTTCCGCCACCGCTTCCGGTGTCATCGACGAGGCGCCGGCGCCTTCGCGCTTAGCACCCACCACGTAGGTCACCAGCAGGATGATGATCACAACAGGAACGATGAAAGACAGCGCCACCACGGTGATCAACTGCTGCGGCGTCTTGATGGGCGAATCGTGCTGCTCGGACATGCGTGAACTCCGGCGCGACCACGCAGCGAGTGCGTGGCTGAGCGTGTGCTTGACTACGGGGAAGGGGGCGTGCGGGCGGCGAATTATATCCGCGGGGTCGCGGCTGTCGGAACCTGTTGAGGCGCGCCGGAACGCACCCATGCCCTCGGTGTTTTCGATGGTGGTAGACAGGCGATGTGCAGCCGCTTGCAAGAGAAGGGCGACCGCGGTTGGACGCTGCCAGAGGCAGTCGGTATCCTGCGCACCTCACCGGGCAGCTACGCTGCCCATGGCGCCCGTAGCTCAGGGGATAGAGTATTGGCCTCCGAAGCCAAGGGTCGCAGGTTCGATTCCTGCCGGGCGCGCCAGCCTCCCCAAGATTTCGCTCAAAGAAGAAGTGTGGAATCCGATGGAAGTTGGCCAAAGCGGCCATCTATCGTCGGATTCTGCATCTGGCCAAACATCGCCGGACAAAGTGCGGCCACGTTCCATCGGACATACGTCTTCCCTGATTAAGGCTGCCCTGTAGAGCGGAAACCGGCTGCCCGAGGGCAGCCGGTGTCGTTTCTGACGTCGCTGAACGGAGGGACGCTTGTCCGCCCGGGCCATAGCGCGGCGACCTTTCAATTTGCAGGCCCAAGGATGGACCTGTCAACACCATGGCGACGCCGAACTTTGCGAGCACTTCACGAAGCGCGATATGGCGGATGCGGAAACGACAGGTGAACGTCGTTACGCCGCTGCGCGTAATGACGTTCGTCTTCGTGACACGCCTGCTTCCGCCATGAGTGCCTAAGCAGCTGAACGGCAAGTCGCCTTCAGTCCTCTCAGCTTCTGCACTGCACGCGCCACTTGGTGCTCTTTGCTGCGCTCCACGAGTTCGCTGTACTCCCCGGGGGCGACCAAAGGCCAGGTTCGCGGCCACATGCCAAGTTCAGCAGCCACTTCGCCAAGCTTTCGTTTTGCCTTCTTGGCCTCAGCAACCAGCCGCTCACGTAGCAGCTAATGGAGGGTGCGTCATTCCGTGCGGATGATTCGGGCCCCAACGATGCAGCGACGCGCGCGCGATTCCTGAACTCTGTTCGCGCAAGCGCCGCCCGAAACTTGTCGCTCGTTCTTCGAGCATGCGAGATTGATGTACTGATTCGCTTGGAGTAGCGCATGCAGGTACGTTCTCGTCAGCTTCTTTTGGGGAAGAGCAGGACTCGTCAAGCCTCCTAAGTTCTGAGCAAGGAGTTGCCCACGTCCCCGCTCCTTCGAGCAGTGCCTGTGCCGCTTCGCGCCGCGGTCGCCTCCAAGTTGTCCCGCAGGCCTGCTCGGCCTTTTCAGCTTGTTTTGGGCGTGCGACGCTGATAGAAATTCACCCGCCCGTACCGCGCCGATGGCGCTAGAGAGAACAAGATGAAGAACACTGCTCGCCTCGCGTCACTTCTTCTCGGGTGCCTCGTCGCCACCGGTTCCTATTCGCAAAGCGCTGGCCCAACCCCGGGGCCGACCTCGTCCGGCAACGACCCGAACTACATCGTGCGCTATGACGCCAAGTGCATGGCTGAAGAGATGCGGCTGTGCATCGGCATGAAAGACCCCGTTGAGTCGACCGATTTACGAAACAGAAGGGGTCAACCGTACGCCTGGGGGTGCCCCGGGGGCCTCGAGCCTGTCATCGACTATGTGGCCCGTAATCCAGCACCTGCTCATCTCGCCGGACTCGGCCCTCGGGGCTGGTGCCTGCCGGTCATAACTGCCGACCGGCGAGCTCAGTGCTCCAAGCACTTAGCTGACTTTCCGCCGGCGCGTTGCGAGCGCAGGGAATTCAGCGCCGCCGGGTGGATGCAGTTCATGGCGGCACAGATGCAGGTCGTTGAAGAGCAATTGAGGACGATGTGTCTGGCGGCCGGGCACCCCGCGCAAGCGTGCGACAGGAAGGTGACTTTTCCCCAACCCCCGAAAGCCGGCCAATGAGCGCCGTGCGCGCGCAGAACGACGACTGTCGCGTGGTCCACCGCGGTCGCGTGATATGGCGGACAAGCCTGTCCCTTGCGATGGCCGCCACAACCTTGCTGCCGGCTATTGCTCTCGGGCAGGCGTCCCCTGTGGCGCTGTCCGTCTTGGGTCAGGAGTCCAGCGCTCGAGCTGTGTCGCCCAACCCGCGCGACTTGGGCGATGCGTTGTTCGACAAGCTCGACCTAGACCCGCAAAAATGGGACACGGGTAAGCGCGCCACCATTGAGCTTGGAGCAACGTTCGCGCGCGAGCGCGACAAGCTCTCATCTGTCTCGCTGGATGCGCAGGGTTACGTGGACGGTGCGCGCTTCGTGCAGCGCATGGCCACCACAGCTGCGGGCTTGTCCGGTCTCGTCCCCGGTGCGCAGGGAGTCGCCGTGGGGCTGGTCGGCGTGGGCTTGTTCAGCGACCTAAACCTGGAGTACCGCGAACGGCAGTTTGAATGGCGCGTGGGCCAGGCACAAGCAGAGCGTGACCGCAACATTCGGGCGCTCGCCGAGAACGTTGTTAGAAAAGCCGCTTCGCAGTTGCCATCGACCGGTTCGCCGGAGCAGCGTGCGCAGCGGCTTGCGCAACTGCAGGAACAAATTCTAGGCAGCGACACCTACGCGAGAATGGACGGCGCCGAGCGCGAGGCGGTTAAGACGCAGATGCACCAGTTCGTCACTACCGCATTGACTGAGAGCGCGAGGCAGAACGCGCAGCGCGCCTCCGAGTTGGAACGCACTCAGGCGGACAACCTGAGCCGAGCGGTTGCGCTGCGCAAGGACGCTGAGGCCGCTGTTGCGGGCCTGACGCGGCAAGCCACGCGACTGCAGGCGATGGCCGAAGACCAGGCCGCTCGCACGGAAAGGCTGTCACAGCGCGTTGACGAGTTGCACGGCGATGTGGCCGCGTTGCAAGAAGCTGCCTTTGCGCAGATGGGCCCGCGCGAACGGTTGCAGATGCTGAAGAACCCGAAGTTCTTGCCGAAGCTCAAGGACCGGGAGAAGGAGATTGAAGCGCTGCAAGTACGCGTCGACATCCTTGATGCGCGCGATGAAGTTCTCACCGGCCTGCAGGTGGCTAATGATGCGGCGGCACTTGCCAAGGCGCTCGGACTACCCATCGACTTGGCCAACTTCTCGCACAACATCACCATGGCCTCGACCACCACCAATATGGTGGCCTCGTACCTTTCTGGAGACCCAGTCGCGGCCTTTTCCGGACTTGCGCGCCTTGCGGGCTTGGCAGGCGGACCACAGAACCCGAACGAAGGGCTCATGAAAGCGCTTCGGCAAGTGATGGAGCTGCAAAAGCAGACGCTGCAGAGGCTCCAGATGCTCTCAGAGCAGCTTGCCGCGAGCACCCAAACTATCACGCAATCCCTATCGAACCTGTCGGAGCAGACCACGCTCACGCTGGTGTACCTGGAGCGGGCCGACTGGCGACTGCCCTTTTCCCGCTGCCGCGAGTTCATCGACACTGGTGTCAGGGAGCCTTTCCGACTAGATAGCGGCCACTTTGCGTCCTACGCGATGCGCGCAGAGCACTTTCGGACCTGGGGTTCGCAGGACGCCGCGAGTGCTTCGAACCTCTACGAGGGTTGTCGCACCCTGATGCACCACGGCGGCATGCTGGAGCGCGCAAGCGACCTGCAGTACGTCCTGCCTCCTGCGCTGTGGAACTACCGACTGAACCCGGGGCCAGCGCCATTGCCAGCCGCTGGCGCCGAGTCCCCGGAGGATGCAGTCAAATCCATTTGGACGTATCACACCAGTTGGTTTGCCCCGATGCTGCGACTGCATCGGGAGGTGTTGAATTTGGATGCTTCTCCCGCTTGCGCTGACCGCTTACTGGGGGCGTTGGCCGTTGCCCCGATGGAGCTCGAAGAGGTGGCGCGCTTGGCGCCCTGCTCCAGTTCACCCGTGCAGGCCGGGGCACTGGCCTCCGAGCCCGCCCGTCACAGCGGGCTTTACGTCGGCGAAGGAGCGGACAAACCCGTGTCCTTTGACCGCGCCATGTTCCAAGTGGCACACCCGGCGCGCGCACTTGAATTCGGTGAGATGGTGCTCTTCGCCGCGCCCTACGAGGAGCTAATTGTTTTTTGCGGACCGGCAGACGGCAACTGCCGCCAGCGTCTGGTCGACGAGGCCGCGCTTAAGGACGGCCAAGTTAATGCTCCCGGGCGTTCGCGCGGGTCGACTTACTTAAGCAACTACGCCGCTGTGGCCCGCATCGTGCTCGCCCAGCAGGTGCTCCTATCGGGGCCGTTCGTGGCCCCCACCCTCGCCAAAGTGCTGCGCGAACAGAACTTTGGCTTTAACGATGCGTCCGCTCGGACTCGCATGCAGAATCTGGATGCGCTGTACCGTCAGCTGGATACTGCGCGCGTGAAAAGGCAAGGGGCAGGCGCTGTGCCCCTGACCGAACCCTTCGTGCACTTCATTGGTCGAGCGGCATCCGAGCCGGCGGTGGGGCTACCGGCGGACTGGGCGAACGAGACGCCGCTGAGGAGCCAGCGCGCGGCCTTGCAGTCCGAGTACGAGAACGACTTCGTCAAGCGGCCCAAGGGAATGCCGGCGAACGCGCCAGGCTATTGCCCCGTCGAGCGGTATGAAAAGGAGCCTGCGGCGGTTGCCTTGTGCATGATGGACTGGCACCCGACGCTGGCGCGCAACGTCCTGCTGGTACTCGTTCGGCAAGCGCTGGCGGAGTCAGGGATTGACCTGCGCGTTTACGACCGGTGGATGCGCGGTGACTTCGCTCTGGCGCTCGAACATGCGCTGCCTGGACTTCGGCCGACATTGGTTACCACGCCGGGGGGGCCTATCTGGGCGATGCTCGCATTGCATCCGTCGGGCAAGCGGATGGTGCTGCCGCTTCCGATGGCACCTGAAGTCGAGCAGGCGCAAGTGGCACTCACCGTCCCGGCGGAGTCGCTGTACCGCCTGACTGCCGCTTTAATGGACCGGGCTGCGGCGATGAGCACTGCGGTGGTTGACGGCACGCACGCAAACACCGAGGTCATGAAGCGGTTGTGGCTCAGGCGGCCTGAGCTGTCGGCCGCGGCCACGGGGGCTATCCGAACGCCCAGCGGGTCTATAAGAGGTGCTCTGGCGGCCGTCGCGCAACGCTAGCGCTACTCACATTGTTCCTGTTAGACCGTGTTGCGGTAATGAGCAGTGCAGTCGTCGAGCGCTTGCACTTCTATCCGGATGTGACGAAACAACTTTGCCTCAGACGGCCTGAATTCCCGCCCGCGGCCATTCGAACCGGATGTACTTCTCGGCTGCGGTCATCTCGACGAGTTGAGCAGCGCCTAATTGGAAGTCAAGCAGGTAGGACTACGACAGAGGTCGGTACCGCCTTAGCACAAGCCGATTCACTTTTGCATCGTCGAGTGCATGGTGCACTCTCAACCCATGTCGCCGGTGAATGCGACGGCCAAAGTTGAGGACGCGACGCCTGAGGTTGCCCACCCAGCCGAGCACGGCGACCGACACATTCTTAGGAAGCCCTCCAGGGAGTAGCAACGCTAGCTGGGTCACATCTCTGAGCGAGTCGCACACCAAGACAGCGTCACGGCCTCGAGCGCGAAGCCAAGCATCGAACGCTACTTGAACATCGCGCAAGCGCTGACGAGCAGCGCCGCCCTCAAGGTGAGGAATGACTTCTCGCTGGCAGAAGTCACTGCAGTCGCGAAGTTCGAACGTATCAGCGCACTCCGCGCAAAACTCGTGCGAGCCTGTCTCATCGACCATGCCAATCGAAATCAATTTCGCATCTGAGGTAAGCCCCGTGAACTCGGTGTCGAAGAAGATTCGCATAGTGTTGAAGTCAAGGTGTTCCTCAAACGCCCGCAGGTGAACTCGGGCTCGAGTTACTTCCCTCCTTGGTCGCAGCTGGCCAGCTGTTCTCAGCAAACACTTTTCGCACCCGCTGCGAGTATTTGAAGTACAGATTGATGCACGATGCGGATAGCGCGACAGCGAACGGCATGGCCCCGAAGAACCCGGCGGCGTCTTCATCGACAGCGACCAGCTGAGCAAAGAGGTAGGTGCAGGTGGCAGAGATTGCGGTCATCACCAAGGCGCGTCTTGTTGCCGCCAGTTGCCTAGGCGTTCGAGAAAAAAGCAGGAGCAGCATCGCCCACATGGCGTAGGCCGTCGCGGCGTACGTGGCGAGCGCGAGGGCTACGAATGCCACGTGCGCATATAGGTTGCGCCACTGTGCGGTGTCGAGAAACTGCTCAACGGCACTCAGTAGCCATGGGAACCACTTCACCAGATTGAGCATGATGAAGTAGCAGTAGAGCAGCCAGCCGCCTATTGCCCGCTTGCGCGTGTAAGCCGCTACAGAGAACACCACAAGCAGCATCAGCACCGACGTCGTTGATGAGGCATTGTCAATCGACTTGAGCAACTGGTAGGAAATGACGACGAACGCGAAGAGAATTGCGACAGTGGTAGACACGTGTCGTCGGGTATTCATTTGAGCGGTCCTCGGCGCTGGAGGACGTTACCGCGCGATGGCCGATGCATTGCAGGCCTCATTGGACTCCCGGAAACGTAAGGCAATCCCCCTCTCGCGACTTGCCGCCAATCAATCTGCCTGAACGAGTCAGGGTCTGTTCAATCTCACCGGCGCTGCGCGCTCGGCCTCACTCAGTAGGCAACAGCGACGCTCCGACCGGCGTCATCGTGATGCCGTTCTCCGCCAGAACCTCGCGCAGCGCAGCCTGCCTGATTCGCGACCGACCGTTGAATATGCGAATACCGCTGCGCTCCATGATGTTCGTCTTCGTCACGCGCTGGCCTTCTTCAAGGAGCGCGTTCGCAGCAGCCCGCAGTTTTGATTTCAACTCCTCGGACTTCTGCGCGTATGCCGCGGCTTGGTACTGCTTGCTTCGTTCGGCCAGGCGTTCCGTCTCCACGGGCAGGCTCGCCCGCATGTTCCTTGAACAGGTTCCCAACTCTGATGCCACGTCCTCGACCGCGCGCGGCGCAGTCTTCTTCGCCTCCTCGATGAGCATCGTTCGAATCTGCTCCCAGTCGAGGGCAATCTGTGAGTACTTGCGCTTGGCAAGAGAGGTTGCGAGCACGCCGCCAGCAGACTCGTTGCGCTGATACGTGCCGTGAAGCAACGTCAGGAGGTCTGCGCGTGCTCGCCAGCAGAACTTCAGCAGTGAATCGAGCGACGGCAGTCGCTCCTTGCGAACCCAGGCGAACACTGACGTGCGCCCCAGACCGCTCGCGACCGCCGCTGTCGCCAGCTCGCCGCCAAACTCCGCACGCACGGTCGCCGCGATGCCCGCGCGGACCGACGCAGGCTCAAACTCGGCCGTCTCGTCAGGTGTCAACGCGACGAGCGCACCCACTTGCTCGGCAATCCAGATTTCCTCGTCAGTCGCCTCGACGCGCTCATCTCTACATGCGTAGCCAATTGACCCACAGTCGGGACAGACACCGCTCAACAGCGGACGTTGACTGAAAGTGGAAGCGGCACCCTTGCCGCATCGTTTGCTGTCGACAAGCTTCACGCGGTGAGTCGGGCAACATGTGACTGGTGTCAGCTCCCACAGCAAGCGTCCATACGGCAGGCCGTCCCATGCGTCTTCCTTGACGCACTCGGGGCAATGCATCTGAGATGGAGCACGACAGAACTGCTGCGTGGCGAAGAGATGCCCAAAGCGCTGGGCGACCGCTGGTCGGAGGTCGCGGTGGGTCGCCCGTTGAAGCCGCGTGAGAAGCGCGTCGACGACCACACCCTTGCCGCTTATTGCCCAGTCGTCCAGGGAGTTTTTCACCGATATCAGGCTGACCTGGTCAAGCGGGTACATCACCAGGAGCTCGGGAAACAAACGTCGCGGCGAGACGTGGTGCGCATATGCCAGTCGCTGCACGTAGCTTCGTAGGCTCTCCACCTCGGGCGTGCCAGCGCCGAGCAGTTGCAGCCCGAACAGCGAGCTATTAGCGCGCTGCATGCGCAACTCCCGCACGGTCCTGCAGCGCGGCTGCCAGCGTCGCCATTGTCGCGTCGTCCCACAGACTATTGCCGCGTACTGACTCGCGAACTCGCTGCTCACCGATTTCAATCTCTTGCCTAATCACGTCGCGCAACGCAACGGACTTCGCGGACAACTTCAAGAAGCTCGCGTCCCACACGCCACCGTTGAGCAGCTGCAAAGCGCTTGCTTCCAGCAGCAGCGACTTGAGCAAGCCCACGCAGCCAAGGCACGACTCAAGCAGCGGCTGAGAGATGTTCGCGAAGTTGGGCACGAAAGAGCAGGGCCACTTGGCTTGTAGCGCCTGGACGACCAGCGTCCAGTTGGCGCGGTCGTCGGCGTTTGCCACGTCGTAGCGCTCAAAGAGAATCACCGATGTCCGCCGTGCAACCTGCGCGTGCGACTCCACCAGCGTGTGCAGTTCATACGAACCCACGAGAACCAGATTGACGCCAGCGGTGTTGGCGATGGACTTGAGCGTGTCGAGCACTGCACCGCTATTCGCATAGCGGCACAGGTGGTAGGCCTCGTCGATAACGAGCACGCGCACTTTTCGGTGTCGCAGCGCCTGCTCGACCCGTCGTCTCAGCGCCGCGACAGAGTCATTCTCCTTACGCGCAATCCAGATGCGGCCATCTTCCTTCGTGATGGACATGGCCGCGTGTGCCAGCGGATTGGTGGCTCTCAGTATGTCTTGGAACAGGTCTTTGAAGCTCGGCTTAGATTCGCCGTTCGTGTATGCCTGCACGACGACAACCGGCATGCATGTCGGGTCCGAGTCGGCCTCTTCGGCGTACGCGGCACCTAGCCGGTTCGTCAGTGCCAAGGTGAATGTGGTCTTGCCTACACCGGTAGCGCCGACGACGAGCGTGATAACTGACTCGCTCTTGGCGGCGAGTAGTGTCTCGAGCGACTCCATCGCTTCGCGCATCTTCGCGTGCATGACACGGATATCAAAGAAGGCGCCCTGCGATGCGCGTTCGACGGGGGTGAGCTTGGTAGCACGTAGTTTCATGGTGAGTGTCTCGGCGATGCGCTCAGAAGTACTGGATGCCACTGTCGGCGGGGTCGGATGCGGTTGCTGGCTGCGTGACAGCCGCAGCCACAGGTGCAGCTATCGCCTCCTCAACGATGGCGGGGTCGCAGACAGCTTCAGCGGCGCCCTGAGGCCCGAGCAGCACCACGGAAGCCTTCGGGTTGACCGCCTCTGACATTGCCGCGCCCATCCCTCGCGCCGCGTAGACCAGATGCATCTCGACGCACTGCTCGCGCAGTCGCTCGTCCCAATGCTCTGGCATCCATATCGCCGCTTTCTGCTCGGACACGCGCAGGCTTTGCGCGTCCTTCTGCGCAGACGAGCGCTTAACCCGCTCCTCGTTGCGCAGGGCCACCTCGTACTCGGCCAGGAAGCGGCCTTCCAGGCGGCCGCCGTCGCGCGCCTCGGCTACCAGCCACTCGTCGCGAAATCGTGCGTACACCACGCGGGCCCGCCACATTTCGACGCGCACCTCGACCGCCTCAGCGCGCTTCGCTTTCGCCAGCTTCGGGTGCCAGTAGTAGATGCCGTTCACGTACACGCCGCGCTGATAGTCGACGATGCGGGTCGCCTTGCGCTCCGGGTGCACGGCTGTCAGCAGTCGGAAAACCTCGTCGTACCGAACGAACACGTGGCTTCTGTCGCCGAGCTCCAGCTTCTGTCGCTCGCGAAACTCGGAGAGTGAAATGCCGTACCTCGGGTGCTTGCGATGGATGTAGACGTCGAACAAGAATGCTTCGAAGGCCGCGTAGAGCGCGGGCAGCGTCCAGCGAATGTGATGCTCAGGGTGGTGGCTTGGGGAGACGCTGCGCGGGTCCTTCATCGCGCGCGTATTGCCGTCAAGCTGCGCCAGGATTTCCGTCTCGGTCGTGCCAAATAGTCGCTCAACGACGCTCGAGTCGCGTGGCATTGACGCGCGCCGCCAGCGAATCTGGATGTCGAAGAGTTGGCACAGGGCTGAGAGCGCCGCAGAATGGAATTCGCGACCGTTGTCCAGCACGATGATGTCCGGCAAACGCGAGTGACGCTTGACGTAGTCGCGCAGCAGCATCATCACCGACTGCGTGCTCGGGGCGGAGAAGTCGAAGTACAGGGCCATCGGTTCGCCGGTGCCATCTACACCGAGGGTCAACCACGGCTTGCCCAGGTCGTCGACGAGACGGCCTGCCACACGGATGTTGACGTTCGTGTGGTCGATGTACAAAACGTTGTGACGGTGTGTGCCGTGCCGAGGGGGCGTGTCTTCGTTCAACTGCGGAATCGGCGCTTCCGCGTTCGCCGCACGCCGGCCCTTGCGCTTGAGCGTGCTCTCGAGGTCGTCGCACCAGCGGTAGAACGTAGAGCGTGCAACAGGCATCAGCTCGGCCGCATCGCAGGCTTGCTTAAATATCGCGTACGCGGCGTTGCGCGTCGGGCACTTGGCGGTGTTGAAGAACTCGTCTGCGACCGTCTTAGCCTTCTCGTAAACCGGGCCACAGGCCTGGTGTTGGCCCGACCTGCGCTTGGGAATCAGCGCGCGCAACACGCCCTGCGGAGACGTCGCCTCATTGCGCTTCTTGCGCCAGCGGCGGATGGTGCGAGGCGATACTGTCGCGTGAGCCGGCGCATTCAACGCGCGCAGGCGCTGGAGTGCTGTCTCGATGCTCGGGGCGTGGGCGATGTCGCCGAGGTCAAACTCCGGTGGCGGCGTCGACACTACGGCAAGCGACTGCCTTTCGTGAAGCGCCTGCAGCAACTTGATTGGCAGCTGCGTGTGGTCGCCCGCGACGTCGACCAGCGTGACGGACTCGCTGCCGACGAGCGCGACGTTGAGCGCCCTGCCTTCATAGCTGACGCGCGTGCCTACCTTGAGTCTGAGGAGTGAACTTGGTGGTGGTAGATGGGGCAGCGCCCGAAGCGCTGCCGCCGCGTCATAGGCGAGCCGGTCTCGGTAGATGACGAGTGTGTCGACAACGTCCAATCGCTGTTCAGCGATGTCGACATAGACCTCTTCGCGCGCAATGGCTTGGTAGAGGTCATTGGCCTTGAAGCCGTCCTGGTGCAGCAGTTGCAGGTAAGGGATTACGGAACGTTCTGCGAAGCGGCTCTTCAGGCGCTGCAACTCTTCATCCGAAATCTTGGGCGCTGTGTCGCTGACCAGGTCGCGCAGGAACATGACGTTCGAGACGCGCTTTTGCTGAAGCTCCCGGCTGCTGCGCAGCCGATAGATGAAGCCCAGCTTCTGCAGCGCTTGCTCCGCCGGATGAAAGTGCCAGACGCCGTGCTCGTCCTTGCTGAAGTCACTGGGCCGTTCCTTGGCCAGGCGCTCCAGCCTCTCTTCTTCGCGCCACTCTTCGACCAGGAACTCGTGGTCGCGAATTAGCAGGAAGTCGGGCGTAATCGTGACCCGGCGCGGTCGTCCATTCTTGTCCGTGACGCTGATGTCGTACGAGAGCGGCTGAGCCCAGACCTCTTCGATGCGCGGCTCATGCTCATAGGTGACAAGCGCTGACAGCTCGACCGTTCGGCTCTCTGTGAGCACCTGCAGGCCGGTCTTGCCGCTTACGTAGCTCGTCCGCACCCCGCCGTAGCGGAACTTCACATCCCGCGCTGGCCCTTCAGCGCGGGCATGTCGGACGATTTGCCGGCCCGCCTCGGTCAGCGTCGACCGGACGAATCGTTGCTCCAGTTCTGTGTTGGTCAACATGTCAGGTGCCTCAGCCAAATCCATTGATGTCCTCGGCTGAGTGTTGAGCGGCCCTTTATACGATGTTGCTTGAAGCTGACATTTATGCCCCGCGCTAGATATTATATACATATATAAGGCACATCAATAGCCCCGTTCGAGCTTCGTCGATATGTTGACTAAATGAAATCAGTCGACCCACAACCGAAGTCGAAGCTCTCTCCTGACGAAGAGGAGGCGCGGCGCATCGTTCGAGCCGAAATGCAGCGTCGCGCCGTGACCTACAAGATGCTGGCGAAGGAGCTGACGAGAGCCGGCGAGCCGACGACTCCTCGCGCACTGATAAGCCGCATTACGGGCGGCGCGTTTTCATTCGCGTTCGCTATCCGCGTGCTGCGTGTGCTCGGTGTCTCTCATCTCGACATCCGGCCGCTCAAGAGCCGTTAGCGGTTTGGTTGGGTGTCGCCTGGCGCTGCTAACGCATTAAGAGCCAGTGAGGTCTCGTGCTTTTTCCATAGTTGCCGATGAGCGGGCACGCCTACTGTGGCGCTGTCACTAACGACTCGCGCACAGGCATGAGCACCGATTCGACCCTAGTTGTCCCAAAGACAGCGCCGTCCTTGCCCAGCGGCCAACGGTACGTCACCGAGCCTTTCGAGACGGCGCCCGGCGCTGAAGGCAGAACCTTCGCTCTGCGTGCAGAGACGCCATCGGACACTCATCTGCTCGCCTATCTGCTCAATCCGTGCATGGAGCGCATCTGCATACTGCCTTTCGCGGACCCGCCGGACATATTCATGAAGTTCACCGTGCGAGAGGACACACTCAGCCTCGAGCAGGTGCGCTGGGTCATCGCGCAGGTGACAGACTTCCATGTTGCGGCCGAGTCCCTGGCGTTGGCGCATGAGTACACCGGAGAGCGCCAGGCCGGGGCCGAGGGCGAGCGGCCGCCAGAATCGAGGCTGACTCTGTACACAAGTGGAGTCGAACACGCTTTGGACCACTACCGAGACACCGTCGAAGAGCTGGAAGCAATGATTGACCCGGTGAAGCGGCGCAAACGGGACTTAGACAACTGGCGTTATCACCTGCGCGAGAACGTGTCACCGGACATCGACAAGCTGAGCGACGAGCAGCTGGCCGAAGTCATTCAGCGAGTCTCGGAAGCGACAAACCGTACACCGGCCGAGGGCGAGAGCGAGCGTTGACGATACGCAGGGTTGCGACTCACTGGGTTGTCGAGCAGTAGGTCGCCAACGCGCTTGCGAGTTTGGCTGCGACCTCTGAGTCACCCAGTGCTCGCTCTGGGTGTGACAGCACCAAGTGAGGACGGGCCAGTTCGTTCCAGCCATAGTCGTCATCGTCGATGGCAACCCAGCGCGGGTGCGCGCGCCGTCGCTGCACGTCGCCCCACACTTCTGCGCCACGCACGCCCATTTCGGACAACCGCATACTCGTGTGTGTCGTCGCTCCCACGACGCGACTCGACAACGCGGGCGGGAGGTAACCCTTTGAGCGGTGGAATCCGAGCGCCCTGACCCAGCTGGTACTCAAGACGATGCGAAGCGCCGGGTAAGGTGCAAGCAGTCGCTCAAGCACAGGCGCGTGCTCAAAAAGATGCCCGTGTGCGACGACGATGCCGCGGTCGCGATACCGGCGCACGTCTTCGTGGTGCAGCACGCCGTCGTAGTCGAGGTAGAGAAGCGGCGGGCACGGGGCGGGTCTCACGGCGTTGTCCTGCCCTGTTGCGGCCACGGCGCATAGCCAAGAAAGACTTCAAGGTCCCATGGGAAATACGCATCGTCGGCGCCCGGAATCATGGGGCACGCTGAGAGGAAAAAGCGATGGTGATACGGTGCTCTGATGTGCTCAGGAAAGTCGCGGGCTCGCACGTAGCGCTGGCCGGCGTGCTCGTAGAGCGGCACTTGAACGGGTGGGCGCCTAGGCCCAAGGCGTGCGTCGGGTCCCAGGCTGAGGCACCACGTTGTCAGCAAGAGCGGCCAGACACCGGCGTCCCGGTTGGCGCCGATTTCGCGGTGAACTATTGCAGGCGCATCGGTCTCATTCGAGACGTGGCACTCGAACTTGTCGAGGCAATAGAAGGTCCAGCGATTGATGCGACGGCGCGGCGCTAAGGGCGGCGACAAGTACAGCGTGGCAACGAGCACGTCCGGCACGAAGATGTGCGGAAGGGCGGCGGGGACGATGGCCTCTTCGTCGGCGAATGCCTGGCAGACGCAACGCGCGACGAGGTCGTGCGTCGGTGCGGACCACCGGCGATAGCCGGTGAGCATGGCTGATGCAATCAGGTCCGCTTGGGCGTCGTAGATGCAGACGGCGTAGTCCGCATCCGGGCCACCGCTCATGTTCGCGACTTCGACGGACGTCAGCGGTGTGATGCTGTCGGTGATGATGAGTTCGAGCACGATTTCTCCAGGCAATAGATGACCGTGCGGCCACGAAGGCCGCTTTGCAAACAAGCAGATGTGATGAGCGAGCGCCTAATGGCGCGCTAAGCCGGAGGTCAGCGGGCACCTCCGTAAGACCGAAACACACCGACAACGACGCCGCACACCTCATACGGTTCTCGAGGCTCGTTGGGCATCGAACTCGCGTCAGCGCCGTTATGAGAGAACGGCTCCTGGCTCGCATTCGGCATGAACGTGTACGCACCGTCGACGATGCCGACGACGAGGTCGCCTGTGGCCAGGACGCTGTGTCGCTCTACGACAACCGTGTCGCCATCGAGGATGCCCGCGTTGCGCATCGAGTGTCCCCTCACTCGCAACAGCACGGTACGGCCCGGATGCCGAACAAGCGCTTCGTCAATCGTGACCGTGTCGGCAGCCAGCACCCCGAGTACGTCACGATGCCCCGCCTCACAGCGCCAGTCACTTGATAGCTGGGCAAAGAAGCGCTCTCCAGGTGCAAGCCGGCGGTCTGCCCCTTGCATCAGGAAACCCTGCTGCTTGAAGCGCTGGACAAGCTCAAAGACGGTGCTCGTGCTGGCCAGCCCTAGCAGCTTCGCCATGCGTGCCATCGCGGGCAATGAGCGGTATGTCCAGTAGTAGGACTGAAGCTGCGCTAGGTAGTTGGCGTCCGATTCGATTCCCGACATGGCAGTGTCCGTGGGTGCACGTTCTGGACACTGTAATTGCGTTCAGTATGTTGCTGTCAAGCCGCGATAGCGCCAACAAACGCCGCGCGTCTTGCAAACGGATTGCTGAAAGTTGTTCACCACGGAGGTGTTGCGTTGATGCAATGGGGGGTGGCATGTACTCGGAGCTGTGCTGCTTTGACCTGACAGCGGTCGTACCGCCTCCGTCGAGCGGCGAAGGGCGCCTCGACCCTCCGTTCTCATTGTCTGGCCAAGCGGTCCGTGTCCCTGACGGTGACACGCTCCACGTCAAGACCGAAGGCCGAATTGAACGGGTGCGAATTGCAGAAATCGACGCCCCGGAGTTAGGTCAGCCTTACTCGAGGGTCGCGCAACCGCCCTCGACGAGCTCGTAAGCGGACGAGACTTGGCTCTGCTGTGCGGCAAACGCGACGTGTGCAGCCGGCTCATCTGCGTCGTTCAGGTCCAGGGAACTGATGTCGGATTGAGGCTGGTCTCGCTAGGACTTGCGTGGCACTTCAAGCGCTACGTTAACGAACAGAGCGTTGAAGACCGACCCGCGTATTCAATGGCTGAGGACGTCGACAGCGCGTTGGCCGGTCGCGAATGGGCAGTCGCCGCCGAGGCGGAGGCGAACCCAACCAGACCAATGCTCGCGTAACTAAGAGGAAGCACTTCTTGGAGTGACCTTGAACCCAGTACGGTTCTGCGCGAGACGGTTTCGCGACCACGGCCTAGACCGTTGACTGAGAGCATGTCGCCCACCGGCAAGTCGCGCTGCATAGAATGACAAGGCCAGTCTTCATGTCCTAACCGAGTTGAACACATTGGCGGAACTCATCAATGGAGCTTGACGAAATCGGCGGTCGACAGTTCGCAGAGCGCTTCGCGTTGAAACCTGAGCGCTTCGCCTGGTTGCTTGGCGCCGGCGCATCTGCTTCAGCAGGGATTCCCACTGGTTACCAGATGATTCAGGAGTTCCGAGGCAAGCTGTTCGCCCGGTCGTCTGGAGTAAGTCAACGCGAGATAGACATCGCTGACCCGATTTGGCAGCAGAGAATCGACGCGCATCTCCAGCGGCACCCCGACCTTCCGGCGAAGGGGGCACCCTCTGAGTACTCGAAGGCATTTGAGGCCCTGTATCCCCTCCCCGAGGACCGCCGGCAGTACATCGCCAATCAAGTCGCCAAGGGAACGCCGTCGATTGGGCATCGCGCCCTGGGTGCATTACTGGCCACCAAACGCACCCCGTGCGTCTTCACCACAAACTTTGACCAGCTCGTGGAGACCGCGGCGACCGTCGCTGCTCAACAGCTTCCGGCGCACGAGCGAGCGAACCCTGCTGTCTCGGCCACAGACAGTGCCGGCCGCGCGGAGCGTTGCTTGCGGGAGCAGGATTGGCCTCTCGTCGTGAAGCTGCACGGCGACTATCAGTCAGTGGACCTAAAGAACACGGACGACGAGCTCAAGACGCAGCATGCCGGCCTCCTTCGAGTCCTATCGCAAGCTGGTCAGCGCTTTGGTCTCATCGTCTGCGGGTACAGCGGTCGGGACGTCTCCGTCATGGCCGCGCTGGCGCAGGTTCTACGAAGCGAGAGCCCCTATCCAGGCGGCATCTACTGGGTGTGCCAGGACCCACAATGGCTCCTACCTGCGGTCCGAGATTTTTTGGAGCACGCATCATTGGTTGGAGTTCAGGTCGCACTCATCCGAGGCGGCACGTTCGATGAATTAGCGAGCGACCTTGCCGATTTGACGACCTTGCCAACGCAACTTGTTGAACATGTGTTCGACCGTTCGATGCGCAGCCAGACGACTGCTGTGCCGCTGTCGAAGCAATGGGCGTGCAAGACGCCAGTTCTGCGACTGTCAGCCGTTCCCTTGCAGCAACTGCCACAGGTGGCCCGACGAATCCAGCTGGCCAAGCCGCCGGGGATTTCGGAGATTCGCAGCCGCTTGAAGGACGCCGGAGTCTGGGCCACCGTCGCGATGGCAGGCACATCTTTGGCAGCCTTTGGCAAGGACAGCGAGCTCCTTTCTGCGCTTAGCCCATTCGGCCCCACCCTCGCAGGCGAAGTTTCTCTGGACTTGAGTGCGGACAGTTGGGCCGTGGGCCTGACCTATGATGCGTTGACCCGAGCCGTGTGCAGAGGCAAGCCCCTTCACCCTCGCCTCACTGGAAAGGGACACAGGCTGTCCGTCTCCTTTCTGAGCAAACAGGCCACGCGCGAAGACCACGAACGGCGTACCGCGGCCTTACAAGGCCTGACCCGTGCTTACGGCGCAGAGCTCACTGGCAAGCCAGATAGGCTCGATGCCTTGTACAGCGAGGGCGTTCAGCTGCGACTCGACCGCGCCGACGACAAGTGGTGGTGTGTCTTTGAACCAACCACCTTTCTCGACTTCAGGTCTGCGCGTGAGGACGAAGAGGACGAGCGCGATGGTACGCAATGGGACGGAATCCGGCGGCAGGCTGACGACTGGCGCCGGGAGCGATGGGCGCAGAAGTACAACTTGAAGTGGTCGCGAATTATCGATGCATGGGCGGCGCTGCTGTCGTCCGCCGAAGAGGGACTAATTTCAGCGTACGGTCTCAGTCCAACCGAAGGCGTCGATGCCCGATTCCAGCTTGGGAAGAAGACAGCATGGAGTCGCCCCTCTCATCATCACGCCTACTTCGACCGGGGGCAGAGATGACCGCAGCCGACTTCGCTGCGGCGCAGTTGCCCTCGCTTGGGCTGCTGGGAGAACCATTGCTGGCTTTCGCCGGTGGTGCCGCCTCAGCTACGCATCCGCATCCGCTTCTAGGCTTGCAGCGGTACGGCGCTTTCGACAAGGCATCTTTTCAGTCCTATGTGCCGGAGCTGCGGGTTGCCCTGGTCGGGCCCCGTATGGGGCGGCAGCTTGTAGGCCAGCTGTTGGCGGGGCTGAAGTCACAGCACCAGCCAGCGGAGCGCAACAAGTACGTGAAGCCGTTCCCTGGCTTCGATGCGCTCTTCGGTGTCGGGCTTCGCAGTGCTGACAAGGGCGTGCACATCACCTGGCCGGATGCCATCGGTGACCTTGGGCAGGGAGATTCGCCTGCGCAACGTGTTCGGTCGGCCATGCACAATGCCATGGTGAGACTCGCCACCGTGCGAGACCAGTTTGATGTCGCGGCCGTCCACCTGCCCGACACCTGGATGCCCTACCTCCGCACGAAGGAGTTCGACGCCCACGACGAGCTCAAGGCCTTGGGGGCGCACTTCGGCATCCCCACGCAGGTCATCAACGACCGGGCGGTCACGTTCGGGCTGAAGAGTTCTCTATCTTGGCGGCTCTCCATCGCCTTGTACGCCAAGGCGGGAGGAACACCCTGGAAGCTAGCGCGCATCCCCGGCGTGCCAGATGACACGGCCTACCTCGGCCTTGCCTATGCTGTTCGAAGAGCCACTACCGAGGCGCACTTCGTCACCTGCTGCTCCCAAGTGTTCGACATCGAGGGCGGTGGCATGCAGTTTGTGGCCTTCGAAGCGAACGACCCGATTGCGAACGAGTACGAGGCGCGGCGCAACCCTTTCCTATCCCGAGCGGACATGCGCGCCGTCTTGACGCGCAGCCTTCGTCTCTACCAGGACGGCCATGCAGGCCGGATGCCGCGGCGACTTGTCATCCACAAGACCACTGCGTTCAAGGATGATGAACTGGCCGGAGTCCGAGATGCGACGGTTGTTATCCCGGAGGTCGAGTGCCTCGAGGTCAGCGCGCGCTCTGCTTGGCGAGGCGTTTGGATGGTCCAAGCCGATGACGGCAGCGCTTCGCCCGTAAGGCCGGACAACTTCCCCGTCCCACGCGGGACGCTTCAGATGCAGTCCGGAAACTCGGCGTTGCTTTGGGTCGCGGGGAACGCGCCCACCGCGACAGGCGGTTCTGACTACTTCCAGGGAGGGAAGAGCATCCCAAAGCCAGTCCTCGTCCGCCGACACGCAGGGAGTGGTCCTTTTGACCTCATAGCGTCTGAGGCCCTTGCGCTGACCAAGATGGACTGGAACAACGACGCCCTCTACGACCCTGTGCCGGTGACCATCACATACTCACAGCGACTGGCCCGAACCATTTCGAACGTGCCTGCGCTGCCAGGAAACACCTACCCGTACCGCCTGTTCATGTGAGCCTCAACGGCCCTAGAACCGGAAACGCTCAGAGAAGGCCAAGCATCGACATGCCAAAAGGCACTCCGACCCCCCAAGAGCTTGTTGACGGCGAGGTCACCTTCTTCTCCCTGGATACTGAAGTAATTCAGGGTGCAGGCTACAACTTCGAGAAGGGGGCGCTCAATCAACTTCCTCGACAGTTGCCTCATTCCATGTCGCTTAAGCTGACCGAAGTCGTGCTGAGAGAAGTCGTTTGTCACCGCATGGCACCGGTCAAAGAAGCGGCAGAGAAGTATCTCGCCGCTACGCAAGCGCTCGTCCGCTTGACCGACCTGGACTTTGCGCCTGCTAGAAATCACTTTGAACAGCTCGATGTGCTTGCATCAGCAGCGAAGCGGTTTGATGACGAAGTAAGACAGTACGTTGAGCAGTGCCGGGGCGAGGTGCTTCAACTGGCCGACGTCGATGCTGGACTGCTTTTCAATGATTACTTTGGGACACGACCACCGTTCGGGGTGAAGACCGTAAAAAAGTCGGAATTCCCTGACGCCGCGGCACTGCAACTGCTCGACGAGCGCGCCAAGAGTTTGAGAACAAAGTCCATCGTCGCCTCCAACGATGGTGGGTGGAAAGCGTTTGCGGAGCAATCTGAGCGAATCTACTGCGTGGCGTCTCTGGAAGACCTTGCCTCGCTGTTCTCGGCAACGGATGAGCACGCGCAGGCCGTCAAAGCAAGAATTAAGGCGGTGGTGTCGGACGAAAAGTCCAACGTGCGGACTCAGGTCTCGGAAGCGCTTCGAGTGCACCTCTTCGATGCCACGTGGGACACGGACGAACTGTTCAGCGCTAGCCATCGCTTCGAAGCCAAGCCGTATTTGGCCGAGCTGACGGACTACTCGATTGATGCTGAGTCGTTGAATATTTGGAAGGTGGACGACGAACCCGGCGCTTGGGTCGTTGAACTTGTCGCGACCGTTCAGGTTGATGTGACCGTCGATGTCCGCTTCTTTGTGTGGGACTCCATCGACCGAGAGGAACTCGCGATGGGCGGCCAAGGGCACACCTTTTCAGAGGAAGTTAAAGTTGATATCTACCTCACTTGCTTTGAGGTCAAGCTCGAAGCAGACCCTGAAACTTGGGAGACCGAGGTGGAAATTGGCTCAGGAAAGTACAGCTTGGAAGCCGCTGAAGTCGACCTTGACCTCTCAGGTGACGACTACTAGCTGTCTGCTTGAGTCCGGCGAGCAACTGGTGACGCAGCCGAGCGAGCGCACTCCGTCGCGCGCATCGCCGGGCCATGGACACGGAGGAGGGTCCGTCTTAAACGTCGTGCGCCACTGCGGCGCAATCGCAGTACACGTTGCCGCCATCGCTTTCAACGGATTGCTGAAAGCATCCCAGAGTAGAGGTGTTGGATTGATGCAGTGGAAGGGGCTGGTATTCGGAGTGCTGCTTTGCCTAGCAGCGGGCGTACCACATCCGTCGAGCGGCGAGGGACGCCTTGACCCTCCACTCTCGCTGTCTGGCCGAGCGGTCCGTGTCCCCGACGGCGACACCCTCCACCTCATGACTGAGCATGGAGTTGAGCGGGTGCGAATCTCAGGAATCGACGCCCCGGAGTTGGGTCAGCCCTACTCAAGGGTCGCGCGGACCGCGCTCTCAAATCTCGTGAACGAGCGAGTTCTGTCCTTGGCGTGCGACAAGCGCGACATTTACGGTCGCCTCGTCTGCGCCGTCCGCGTCGAGGGAACAGATGTCGGCCTGCAGCTCGTCTTGCTCGGACTGGCATGGCACTTCAAGCGCTATGAGGACGAACAGAGCCCTTCTGACCGCGTCGCGTACTCAACGGCAGAAGAGGAAGCACGCCGGCAGCGCATCGGCCTGTTTCGGCAAGACCAACCAATGCCCCCCTGGGACTGTCGTCAGAGAAAGCGGGAGGGTGGGGCCTGCGAACATCCGAGCGAGCAGTGATTGGTTGCCCGTCTGGCCCTGCCGCGGATTGCCCCTTGCGGACAGTCCGTATCCGGGCGCAGAGGGCAGAAAGGTCACGGACTCGCCGTTCAAAGGCCTGAAGACCGACGCCCGGAAGCGGTTGCGCGGTCGCTCGGTGCAGGTCTGTTGCGCAGATGCAAACGCGTCAATCGACATCTTGGTTCGGTCTGGGTGGAATCGCGATACGGTCCACTCGCTGCGTCATGACCACCCAAGTTGCCCCAACGTTTGTTTGAGATATGCCCGCTTTTGAGGTGGCTACCGTCCGGTAATCGGAAGAGCAAGCGCCCCGGGTTCGTGCACAGTTCGAAGAAACGAGGGGTCCAGGCCGAAACTCGTCTGCAACGTCCACAAGCCCACTCATCCAAATCACTGGCGGTCGAACGTGTTGCGCATGGAAATACTGAGTCAGCTTCCAACGTCGTCGTTGGTAATCGCCAGCATCCTTGGCGTCTTCTCGCTTGGGTTCCTATGGTTCGTGATTCAGGGGGCGGTCCACCTAGTTCGCTTGCGCTCCGTCGGAACGGCACTGCGCGCATCACGCGACATGAAAGGCGTCGAAGCGGCCGTCGGCAAAGACCTGCTCTTGCGGCACCTGTGGAAGGAGTATCGCGATACGTTGCACGTTGAGAAGGACTTCGACCCGCAACAAAATCAGTACGTGCCCAAGCGCTATCGCGCTACGGTTCCAGCCGAGTCTGTGTTCAGCACGCAGACAATCGTCGATAACCGTCTGGGCACAGAGTTCTTCAAGCATCTGCCTGGCATTTTCACTGGCATCGGCATCATCGGGACCTTCGCCGGCCTCATTACGGGTCTCTGGGACTTCCAGGTCTCGTCAGACAACACGCGGGTCCAACAAAGCCTGAACGACCTTCTGTTTGGCGTGAAAGAAGCGTTCATGGTGTCCTTTGTCGCCATTTCACTGGCGATTGCGACCACCATCATCGAGAAGCTACTGGTTACATGGCTGTACTCGTCGGTTGAGAAGATATGTCATGCGCTCGACAGCCGCTTCGAATCCGGGGCGGGCGAAGAGTATCTGGCTCGCCTGGTGCGAGCCAGCGAGTCGTCCGAGAAAGAAACAAAGATTCTTAAGGACGCGCTCGTCGCAGACTTGCGAAAGATTCTCGAAGAGACGACTGCTCGCCAAATCGAGCAGCAAGCCGCCAGCGCTCAGATGCTGAGCCAATCAATCGTCTCAGGCATCACGGGAGGGCTGCACCCACCGCTTGAGCAAATGCGTGAAGCACTTGCGACCGCCACTGGCAGTCAAGTCAAGAACGTCAACAATCTCGTCATCGACACCATGTCGGCGATGACTGCGCAAATCAAGGAGATGTTCGATAAACAAGTCGGTCAGGTGAACTCATTTCAGGCGGAGTCAGTTGCCGCACTGCAATCGGCAATCACGACGCTCAACGGACTGACAGAAAAGTTAGGGGCAACGTCCTCAGCAGCCTCAGCCGAAATGGCCAAGCACATCAGTCAGGCTGTGGCAAATCTTGAAGGTCGACAACGCGACATGACAGCCGAGTTTGCGAAGGCTGTTGAAGCTATGCAAGCGAATACCGCTGCAGGCCAACAAGCGGCGCTGCAGTCAACTCAGGACGCCGTCACGTCGCTCAGCGAGAGCGTGCAGCAAGTTGTCAGCCGGTTGCACTCGCAGGTAGAGGCCTCCGCGAGTCGCGATGATGAGCGGTCAAGGACGCTGGCCAACCAAGCGCGTGAAACCACCGAATCGCTTCAAGAGGTTCTGCAGCGCTCACACGTGCAGCTTGTCGAGCTGACCGATGCCATCAAGGCGTCGGTTGAGCGTATGGAGCGCGTCACGACGGCTAGTGTCGACAAGATGAACCAGGGCGCAGATATCTTGTTCGTCGCCTCGTCGGACTTTGCCAAGGCTTCTGGCAGCACAAAGGCGTTGCTGGACAAAGCTGAGGCCCTAGCTCTTGGACTCACAACAGCAAGCGGCTCGGTGACGAGTTCTTCGAACGTCTTGGCCACGGCAATTGCCGAGTACAAGCATGTTCGTGACGAGGTTCAACGTCTCGTTACCGAACTGAGGGCGACCGTGGAAGCGGCAAAGCACGAGGCCAGCCTCACGGGTGACGCCTTGGCGCGCATTCAGAGCGCGGCTGAGAAACTGGCATCGGCGCAGCAACAGGCTGACACTTATCTCGCGGGTATCAGCGAAGTGTTATCTGCGGCGCACGGCGAATTCGCGAGCAACTTGACGAACACATTGCGCACGGCCAACGGCGAATTCCACGACCACCTGACCAACTCGACGCGCATCCTTGGTGCCGCCATCGAAGAGCTGGGAGACGTTGTGGACCGTATCCCGGCTGCAACCTAGCCAAGCGGAGGACAGTCGTGTTCGGTGGCCAAATCCTCGTGAAGCGCGGCGGCAGAGATGAGCCGGAGAAGCCGTTCTGGATTTCGTTCTCCGACCTGATGGTTGCGCTGATGGTGCTCTTCCTATTCGTCATGAGCGTGGCGCTGCTTTCGGTGACAAAGACCGTGACCGAGGCAGAGCGGAGGCAGGCTGAGTACGAGCAAGACATAGCAGACCTTCTGAAGGACTTCTCCAACGCGGCGCGGCAGACGACAGGCGTCAGCGTCGATATCAAGAAGCGAACCATTGAGTTTGGAGACAAAGCCCGCTTCGATACCGGTAGCAGCGTTCTTCGACCCGACCAAGCTCGCGAACTCCGAGCCTTTACTCCGAGGGTCCTCGAGGTTGCGGACAGCCCCAAGGCCAAGCGCTGGCTCAAGCGGATTGTTGTTGAGGGCTACACCGACCGCCGTGGGACTTACCTGCTCAACCTGAATCTGAGCCTGCAGCGAAGCCAACGCGTCTTATGCGCGCTTCTCGACAAGAAACTGCTACCCGACGAGGTGCCGCTGTCCGACCATCAGAAGGGACTGATTCACCGCCTCTTTCTTGTCGGTGGCTACTCATTCAACTCCGCCAGACCCAGTTTCGACGAAAGCCGACGAATCGAGTTGCGGCTCGACTTCTACGGAATCAACGAATCGCCGGAGACTGCACCCGAGGCCCCGACGGACTACGGCACCTGCATGATTTGAGATGGACGCCCTGAACGCCCTATCGCTCCAGTTGATGGCGCACAACGAAGGCGCGCTCAAGGCGCCGTTCGCCGAGCCTGCCGCGCTTCGTGAGCTCAGACGCAAGCTGGAGCGTCAGTATGGGTCGGCGGACAGCCGGATGCCGCCGAAGAACCTGCGTCTGGCAGCAGTGCGCCGGTTCTTGGAGACGAACTCGGCGTCGACCGCACGGGAGCTCAAATGGCTTTGCTTCAGCGTTACCGACGTCGTCGGTCGCTACGCGGAGTCTCTTCTCACAGACAATCCAGCCTTCACTGCGCTGATGCGACACGTCAGAGCCGCAGCTGGAAATCCACGTTTGTTCCGGAAGTGCTATCTCGGCTTGCTGCACTCGTATTTGACGCACGATGGCTTCAGCGGCGAGGACGGCCCTGCCGAAGCTAATTGGCTGACCATAAGGAAGTTCCTACGCAGCAGTCTGGCGGACGTCAGCGAGGGGACCCACGTCCCGCAATGGGCGCTCGACTTGAAGGAGCACGACAACCTGCTGACCGAAAGGCCTTGCGCTCGGTACTCCGCGTCGCTCTTGCAAGGCGATGAAAAGGAGCTTGCTGCCGTTCGGAGTGCGCTGTCGGTGCCAGAGTCGTCCTGGCTCGTGCGCGAGTCGTTGCTGAGCGCCGTGGAGCACGGCTGCGGCAAGGGAGACGGCCCGTTCCGTGCCGTCCTTCCGAGCCTTGTTGCGCTGCTTCGACGTCATGAGCTCATTCAAGCACGGGGCCTTGCCGCTGTGCTCAATCGCTACAGCCAACTGAAATCGCCAGATTTTCATAGCGAACTCCACGACTTTTCAATCAATACGTGGGGCAACCCGCTGCTGCAAATCAATCAACCGCGCTGGCATATCGCTGGAGAGGACGCCACGCGTATGGTGACTTACTGGTTGAAAGGCCGGTTGATTGAAGATTTTTTCGAACTCCTCAGTGTTGACGGAGGCACCGACCGGTCGCGAGTCGAGTTCTGGAAGCGATATCGAGAGTCAATCACAGACATGTACTTCGCCTTGGGCAAGGACGCAAGAACCCGCAGAAGTGAGGATTTTGTTCGGCTTCGCAGGACGATGGGGACAAGCATGCTGAGGCTTGAAGGCCCGTCAAGCAGCAACAATGCGTTCATGATGGTGATGAACGGTTTTGTCGTGACCGAGTTCGGTCAGAAAGGCAACGCGGGCTTCGTATTCAATCGGGACAACATGCCCTTCGAACTGCGAGGAACAGTTGTCGAGTCGGGAAAGTCAAACTGGCCCTACGTGGAGCGTTTACTGCACACGCAGTACAGCAACGGACGCACTTGGCAGGATGTCTTTGAGCAAGTTCTGCGGACAAGGGTGGGCGTTGTGCCAGACGAGTTGCTCGCGAGCCGGTCGAAAGCGAGAGAGCCTGCTAGGCCGATGTCCGTAAGAACGACCACCAGGGCGGAGGGCGTGGCGCCAGCGTCGCCGGCAAAGTCGATAGAGCCCGCGCCGCCTCGACCGAGTACAGAAAGCGAGCGCATCAGCGATTGGCGCCTTCGACTAAGCGAGTACGGCGTCACGATTCACGAAAGCAGCAACGAATACGCCGTGGTCGCCGGTCGCAGCAATGTGCGGCTGACGATGCTACTGACGGAACTCGGCTTCAAGTACGCCAGACCGAACGAGTGGATACATCTCAAACGCAAATGAACTGGCTAAGTCGACTCGTATCTCGCGGCGAAATCAAGGCATCGGTTCGCACGGAGTTCCTGCCCCAGGGCGTGCTGCTTCGCTCGGACCCGCAACAAGGCGTGGATGCCGGCCGTCTTGTGCTGCAACAACTTGCTGGCGCGGAAGAGCTAACTGAGTTCGAAGACGGGCTGCTTTGGCCTTGGGAGTCCGTTTACTCGCACTTGGATACGTCAGCGCAAGACGTCTTTGCGCTCGGGCTTCCTCCGTTGACGGACGTTCGTCCCAATCTCGTCAGTCGTGGGTCGCTCGTAGACCGAGACTTCACCGTTGCGTTCGATGGATGGGACGACGGCGCTGGCAATCGGTACGCCTCGGCATCGACCGCGGGCGGCGTCGCTTTCTTGGACGACAGCAGCCCGGTCCTCCTAAAACGTGCCACGTATGAGTTGGTCCGGAAACTCGCAGACTTTTACTTGGTCAAGGACCGTGACGAACTATCCAACCGAAGGGCTTGGGCTGCACTTCGGGAGTGTGCCCTTGCATGTGGCGCGCGACTCGATAGCTTTCTCGCCAGCACAGTCGTCCTCACTCCACAGAAGCTCCAGCTTCGGTTTGACCGGACCGAGTCGGGCGGGGTCGACGTAGCCACCATCGAGCCGTGGTTCGAAGGCGCGCCTGTTAACTGGCTAACCGTGTTCGACGAGTCTCGCCTTCAGGACCGCTACGACATTCCAACTGACCAAGGAATAGTGCAGGTCCTCGTTTCGGACGACGTGAAGTGCGTGTTGGCTGGCGTAAAGGCGTTGCCTGGCCGACGGGTCGCGGGACGATTTGCAGAGAAGTTTCTCCAGAATCCTATAGCCGCCCTCGGCGAGGCCGCTTCTCGCGTGTTGGACGCCGAGCAAGTCGAGCAGGCGCGCGAACACGCGGGCATTCGGTATCAGCGATTCAGTGCCAAAGTTAGTGCAGGTGATGAAGGCGTTCGAGAGGTCGGCCTCCTCATTGAATCAGCGGGCCTGAACGAAGCGGAGAGCCATTACGAGCGGTTTAAGAATGCGAGTGAACTCGGAGCGTTCATCAATGGTGTGAAGACGCGCCTGGCGACTCTCGAGGAGGTCTATCGCTGGCGGCGCTATGACTTGCAGTTGTTGGGCGACACTGAGCGGGAGGTCGAAACGCTCAGTCTTGCGTATCTAGAACTGACCCGACCTCGAGTCACCATTCGATTCGCTGACGTCGCAGACCTTCGTCGCTACTCCGAGCGAGTCGCAGGCATCGGTGTCCAGCATCCACTTGTTTCTCCCTACCTGCCAAAGCGCCAAGACTCCACCTGGTTTCCAGAGGATGTCGTTGATGCTGCTCCGCCTGTTCACGTCACCCTCCAAGACGTCACAGGTACACCGTTTGACGTCGTCGTAACGCCGGCGGTGAAGGAGGAGGTGAATCGGCGTGTCGAGCAGGCCAAGGCATCCGGCGCTACTAGCATCGAGTGGCCCGAGACGCATCGCCGGGTACCCATCGACGGGTGTGAAGAGGTCATCGACCAGGTAGCTGGCGCCTGGAAAGAACGCCCTACCGTCGGACGAGACGTGAAGCCCTCAACTGGGGTGCGGCCGTCGAGCCGCAAGGAGCTACTGCTTCGAGCCAACATCGAGTCGACCGACTACAAGGAGCAGCGCGCTATTGCTCTGCGTTTCGATGCGTCAAGCACTCCGCGATTACCGCACTCACTGAAGCCCGACGTAGAGCTGATGCCACATCAGCAGGTCGGGGTGGCTTGGTTGCAGAACTTGCTGCGTCAGGCACCGGATTACTGCAGAGGAGCGGTCTTAGCCGACGACATGGGTCTGGGCAAGACATTTCAACTCCTCACGGTCATTGCTGCAAGTATCGAGGAGAAGAAGCCCAGCGCTCCCGCTCTCGTAGTGGCGCCAGTCGCGCTACTTGAGAACTGGAAAGAAGAGGCAGCCAAATTTTTTCGCCCCGGCACCTTCAAGATGCTCACGCTATACGGTCCTGAACTGGCCGCGCGTAGAGAGCGGCGAGACTCAATCGACCCAGAGTTGCTGAAGGACGGAATCGCGAGCTTCCTGAAGCCTGGCTGGGTAGGCGAGCACGATGTCGTGTTGACGACATATGAGACGTTGCGCGACCTGGAGTTCTCATTCGCGGCAGAGCGCTGGTCCATCATCGTTTGCGACGAGGCGCAGAAAATCAAGAATCCGGCGGCGATGATGACGCGCGCCGCGAAGAAACAACAGGCGGAGTTCCGGATTGCGTGCACCGGAACGCCTGTTGAGAACACGCTCATCGACCTATGGTGCCTGTTTGATTGGGTTCAGCCAGGTCTACTTGGTTCGCTGAACGAATTTGGGCGGACCTATCGTCGACCCATCGAGTGCAAAGAAGACGAAGAGCGCCAGCGGGTTGAGGAGCTGCGCGCACTCGTTGATTGCCAAGTTCTCCGCCGTATGAAGAAGGACGTCGCGAAGGAGCTTCGCGAGAAGATTATCGACAAGGCAGCGCTCAATCTGCGAATGTCAGAACACCAACGTCGGCTCTACAGCAAGGCGCTGGAGCAATTCAAAAACCGCAAGGACACGTCGAGACCGACGCCCTTTAAAGACCATCTCACGCTGCTGCAGTACCTGAGACTCGTCTGCACTGACCCCCGCGAATACGGAACCGTTTTCACGAAGCCGGAGCCGCTTAAGGAGTATCGCCGCAAGTCACCCAAGCTCGACTGGTTGCTCACCACGCTGGAGCAGGTAAGGCGGCGTGATGAGAAGGCCATCATCTTCTGTGAGTTCAGAGATATCCAGCGAATGCTGGCGCACTACCTGAACGAGGCTTTCGGCTTCACCCCAGACATCATTAATGGCGATACGAGTGCGTCGGCGGAGCACACCGCAAGCCGCCAGAAGAGGATTGCGGCCTTCCAGAGGAGTCCTGGATTCGGCGCCATCGTCCTGTCGCCTTTGGCGGTTGGATTCGGAGTGAACATCCAAGCAGCCAATCACGTCATTCACTACACCCGCACCTGGAACCCGGCAAAGGAGGACCAAGCGACCGACCGGGCGTACCGCATAGGACAGAAACTTGACGTGTACGTCTACTACCCCGTCGTGCGCGCCGACTTTGTGACGTTCGACCACAAGCTCCACGACTTGCTAGAGCAGAAGCGCGCGCTTTCGCACGACATGCTCAATGGAACCGGAGATGTGCGGCCGACCGACTTCACTGAAGTTATTGCCATTGGCGGAGACGTCTTTGACGAGCGAATCACCATTGACGACGCACAGCGTATGGACTGGCGGCACTTCGAGGCCCTCTGCGCCATTTTGTGGCGAAAGCGGTTCAAGGCGGTCCAACTGACGCCTGGCTCTAGCGACGGCGGTGTCGATGTCGTTGCATGGACGCGAAGCGCCGGGGAGCTTGTTCAGGTAAAGACATCCTCAGCTGAGGGAGCAGAGCTCAATTTTGATGCGGTGAAAGAGGTCGTGGCAGCGCGGCCTGTGTACGAGCGGAAGTTCCCGGGAATCGCGTTCAAACTGGTTTGCGCGACGAATCAGCGATTCTCTGCGAGCGCAAAGCAGCTGGCTGAGATGCACGATGTTCGACTAGTAGAGGCGAACGACGTCGACCTTCTGCTTCGCGAGCACCGAGTGACGATTTCAGATGTCCATCGAATGCTTCAGACAGACGCTGTCTTCTCGGGTTAGTTACCTGCCCTTTTTGCAACGGGCGCTGCGGCGAAGCGTTCAAAAACGCGATGCTTCCAGTCGCCCGCACGGGTATCGCAAGGCGCCGCACATATGCCGCTGTCGACAGTCCAACTGACGCTTCTCTACGGCAACCCGCTGAAGAGATACTGGCCATCTCGTTTCTCAAAAACGACGACATTGACCTCAGCCTTGCCGGCGATGTGAGGACGGTGACTCGCCTTGGGCTTGTCCGGCACAACCAAGTGCCGTCTCACGGGCAGGTCGAGTAACTCGCGAATGCACTCGCCGTGAATGAGGAGTTGTCCAACGCCGGTGTACACGTCAGTCGTTCGAGCAGACGTCTTGACTTCAAAGAGCTCTACGGCCTTCGTTCCAACGATTGCCAAGTCGATTGCCTGCGCCTTCTGGCTGGTTCCTCTTCTGCGCAGCTTGGCCTCCAGTGCCTCGACGATGTCGCCGTGCTCAACGACTCGCTTGCCGCCTGCGTGTCCCTTGTTCCGTCCCTCGCCAGCGTACTCATCGAAGTAGGCCCTGAGCTTCAACAGGTGCTGCGCTGCGCCGATACGACTTGTCGATACGCGGTCTCGGTCCTCGCCTAGCCGAGTGGCAACCTCGCGTGCCTGCTCGCCGAATTCCCAAAGCCGGTCGGGAAGAGCAGGGTCGTCAAGGGCGGAAATCAGGATGAGAGGTGACTCCTTCTCGCCGTCGGTCGCGTCAATTCTCCTTGGCCCAAATTCTCGAAAGACCTTCGCCTTCTCTAAGCCGGCGTTTCCTTTCGTCAGCTTGCCTCGATGTGCGATGAAGATGTCACCTCGCGCGTCTTTGACGAACGCCCCGGCCATCCGACGGTTGTACTTTCCTGCAGGGAAGTTCAACTGAACTGAAATTTCCATCCACTTGCCGCTCTCGGGGTCGCCGGCAAGGATGAAGTTCAATAGTCGGTCTTGGGCGATGAAGGGCGACCACGCTCTGACCACTGAGCCCGCTGCGGACTCGAAGAAGATGGTGCCTGTGTGGTGCCCCGCAGGATACGTAATCTCCCGAGTCTTTCTGATAGCAAACGTCATTCGAAGCTGCTCTGCAAGTCGCTCGTTGAGTCGCGCAATTTCCTTCACGTCGGTCACGACTGCGAATGAATCATTCACTCTCGGCCTCCATCTCTTATGCTCTTCCGCATTCAACGGCTTTTGTGTTCTCGACGATGCGCCTTGCGAAGACCCAACCTCGTGTCCTGGAGCGACCTGAGCCGGTCCTTAATCTCTGGGCGTATGCGGACCAGGACGGCTACGTGATGCGTGTGGCTGGAAAACTATACGTTCTCGATGGCTCTGACGAGACAAAGCTGGCGGTGCTGCGCACACTGAGCGCATCGGACTTCTTGAGCGTGCCCTGGAGGCAGGTCTCTTCTCACCTCAAGCTAGTCAATCACGAAGGTGCTGAGCTGTCGGGCGTCGGTCATGCCTCGATGCTTTCCGTCCCAAGCAGTCATTCCGAGCTCTTCGGTCCGCTTATCGAGGCCCTAGCTGCTGCTGTGCCAGAGCAACTTCGATGCATCGACGGCGAGTACCAAGTCTTCAAGTTGGAGCTCCCACAGGACCCTCTCACTGTCACGACTGTCGTCATGGAGTTGGACGACGGTCGCCTCGAGGCAATGGTCTCCGGCTAAGGAGCGCGGCGGATTCATCCGGACGAGCGCCTGTGGCGTCATGGCGAGAAGGCTCGCAAGAGCCTTCCGGCGCGGTCGTACCCTAGCGACTTCTCATCCAGATACTGAATGAGCCTCAGGTCATCTGCGCTGCAGTCTTTTGAACCGCGGAGGAACCCGCGAATCGACTCCCAAGTCACTCGAACGAATGCTCGGTCAGCCGACAGTTTGAAGTGTCTCGCTGCGAAGTCCTCGATGTCTTCAGCATCTCCCTCGCGGACCAAGTTCACGAGTACGAAGCGCTTGCCGCGTTGCTGCGCAGCACGGGACCCCAGCAGCCAGTGTCTAAGTAGTTCATAGCGCTCTCCAGCAACCGCAATCGTGGCAAAAGGCGAACGGCACACGCTCGAGTACCAGCCATCGGCGCCAGCGGCATAGCGCGCCTCGGCCCCGACTGGCTCAGACGGCTTCGTCTTGTTGCTGGCACCAACTTTGGCTTCCAGCCAAATGTCGACTTCAGGCGCTTCAATGACGAGGTCCGGCTCCGTTTCCCGTTTAGGCAACTCACCGAAGTCTGCTCTTGCGTGCGCCAGCGGAGCCCACACGGACCGACGCTCGCGGTCGCAAGACCAGTAATGAGCCGTAGCAGTGCTGACTGGCTGTCTGATTGCGGAAGCCGCCCACGCCGGCAGTCGACCGCTGCGCTCAAGGTGCCGGAACACGTTCCAGGTCACAGCGTCCTCACTTCGCTCCCTGGCCATGCGGCTCTCTCTCTTTAGAGGGCGGAGCGTTTCCAGGAGAGCGAGGTCTTCGGCAGAGTGCCAAAGCAGGTTGTCGTGTGCGCTGACGTGCTCGAATGTGCTGTCACTGAAGTAGATGCCGTGCAGTGGGCACTTGAACGCATCGTGTGGCAAGAAGCGCTTTCTCTGCTTGGGTCTCCTCACAGAACAGTCGCGAACCGGGCACGTCGTCTCGTCCGCGTCCGCAACGAGCTGTGGCTTGAGCTGCTCAAATCCATACATTCAGCCGCCCCTCTCAACCCTATTCAGTCTGTGGCGTTCGCCAGGGAGACCGCCTCTCCGACGAATGGGTGCCATTGCGTCGGACTCAGTCCACCGCGCGGATGCAGAAACCGGAAGGCAGCCACTTTGTGTCCGGAAGGCAGCGCGAACCGGTACCACCACATTGTCAGACCATCGCGCTCGATGGCTACTTCCTCGCCCGGCGGCATGAAGGGCCAGCTCAAACAGCTGAAGACAAGAACGCACCGAGGCTCCAGAAGCTCAAGTGTCTTCACGAACGACGCTTCTGATGCGCGAAGCATCTGAGTGTTCGGCGGGTCGCCTGGACCTGAGCGCGGCGTTTGCACGAAGTTCATGAACGCGAGAGAACTCCAGAGGAGAATGCGTTCTTCCCGTGTGGGTTTGTGCCCAAGCAGGGTTTCCTGGACAGCGGAGAAGAAACGAGTCCGCTCGCTGTCATTAGACATCCAGCTCCAGACCGTTCTGCGCGTCCATTCCTTCTTGTCGGGCGGCATGTCTGGCGACTCGTAGTGGGACTCACCGACGACGAGCGTGCGCACGCCTGAGGAAAAGCCCGCGACGTATCGCGGACCAATCCACGGCAGATACGTACCTGTGAACTGGTCGTCCAGTTCCACCTCTTCCATGCCAACCTCCTCGTTCAACGCCCGGACGCGCAAGTCTGCCGAATCCGAAAGCATTCGGTTGAACCGCAGTCAATGAACCAATCAGTTGCCCTGCAGACCCGTTGGCGCGCCTAGGCACTGCCTAGAATCAGCGAAATCTGTCAGCGGCCAGTCAACACCGGTCGCTTTGAGGGATTAACGCAGTCGCTTCAAGGGTTAGACGGTGGCCGACTCCTACGGCCGCCCGCTTCCCTGCGTTCAAACGAAAAACAAGGCGGTCATGGCAGCCAGCTTCACTGAACTTGCGAACTTTGTTTGGTCGGTTGCCGACCTGCTCCGCGGCAACTACAAGCAAGCCGACTACGGCAAAGTCATCTTGCCGTTCACGCTGCTGCGGCGGCTCGAGTGCGTGCTGGAACCGACGAAAACCTCGGTGCTCACGGAGTACGACAAGCGCAAAGGCGAGAAGACGCAGCTGGACGTCTTCTTGAAGCGCAAGAGCAAGCAGGCGTTTTACAACACGAGCCCGTTCACGCTGCCCGGTTTGCTCGACGACTCCAAGCACGTCAAGCAGAACCTGGTGAAGTACCTCGGCGAGTTCTCTGCCGACGCCCGCGACGTCTTTGAGCAATTCAAGTTCATGGAGCGCGTGGCCGAGCTCGACGACCGCGACCTGCTGTTCCAAGTCGTCCAGCGATTTGCCGCCATCGACTTGCACCCAGACACGGTGCCCAACGACACGATGGGCCTCGTCTTTGAAGAACTCATTCGGAAGTTCGCTGAAGCGTCGAACGAGACGGCGGGAGAGCACTTCACGCCGCGCGAGGTCATCAAGCTCATGGTCCACTGCCTGTTCGCAGGCGACAGCGACGCTCTGTCGAAGGCAGGCGCCGTCCGCTCGCTTTATGACCCGACCGCGGGCACCGGTGGAATGCTCTCGGTCGGCGATACCGAGGTGAAGGGCATCAACACCAGCGCCAAGCTCGTGCTTTTTGGCCAGGAGCTCAATCCCGAGTCCTACGCCATCTGCAAAGCGGACATGCTCATCAAGGGGCAGGACCCGAAGAACATCGTCCGCGAAAACACGCTCTCAAAGGACGGGTTCCCGAGCGAAAAGTTCGACTACATGCTGTCGAATCCACCGTTTGGCGTGGAGTGGAAGAATGTCCAGCACGCTGTCAAGAGCGAGCACGAGAAGAAGGGCTTCGCCGGCCGGTTCGGCCCAGGTCTGCCGCGCGTATCGGATGGCTCGCTGCTCTTCCTTCTGCACCTCATTTCGAAGATGCGCGCAGCCGCGGATGGCGGGAGCCGCGTCGGCATCGTGCTGAACGGCAGCCCACTGTTTACAGGCGACGCCGGCTCGGGCGAGTCCGAAATTCGGCGCTGGATTCTCGAGAATGACCTGCTCGAAGCCATCATCGCGCTGCCAAACGACCTCTTCTACAACACCGGCATCGCCACCTACATCTGGCTGCTCGACAACACTAAGAAGGCCGAGCGCAAAGGCAAGGTCCAGCTCATTGATGCGACGCGCATGTACGCCAAGATGAAGAAGTCGCTTGGCAGCAAGCGGGTCTTCATCACCGACGCGCAGATTGACGAAATCGTCGCGGCCTACGCTGGATTCAAAAAGGACGTCGCCTTCGCCAACGAATTCAAGGAGCCAGTGAAGGCCAACGGCAACGGAGCGGCCGCGCAGAAGTCTGAGCCTGAAGCGTCGCGGATTGTCACCAAGGTGTTCGACAACGCCTTCTTCGGCTACCGCAAGGTCACGGTCGACCGGCCGCCGCAGGAAGGCAAGGAGGTCAAGGTCAAAAAGGGCCAACGGCCTTATGACCCCGACCTGCGCGATACCGAGAACGTACCGCTCACGGAGTCCGTCGACGCCTACGTCAAGCGCGAGGTGCTGCCTCACGTGCCAGATGCGTTCCTCAACGAGGACGTGCGCGACGAGAAAGACGGCAAGGTCGGCAAGGTCGGCTATGAAATCAATATCAACCGCTACTTCTATGTCTACAAGCCGCCGCGAAAGCCGGAGGTCATCGCTGCGGAGATTCGCGAGATGGAGAGGCGGTTCGTTGAGCTCATGAAGGGCGTCCTGCTATGAACGTCGCCAGCATCGCACTCAAGCGAGTTGTTGCGAGGATTGAATCGGGCGTCAGCGTTAACGCGGTTGACACTCCGGCGACTGCCGGCGACGCAGGCGTTTTGAAGACGAGCTGCGTCTATACGGGCAACTTCGACGCTGGCGAGAACAAGGCCGTCCTTCCGGAGGAGCTTGAACGAGTTGCTTGTTCAGTCAAGAAGGACCGGCTGATTGTCAGTCGAATGAACACGCCCGACCTCGTCGGCGCAGCGGGCTTGGTTGACGCCGACAACGAATCGCTATTTCTGCCGGACCGTCTATGGCAAGTTGAATTCAGAACTGACCTAGTCTCGCCGCGGTTCGTCTATTGGTGGACTCGTTCTAATGCGTATCGCGACCAAGTGCGTTTGGCGTGCGCAGGTGCGAGCAGCAGCATGCAGAATCTGGACCAAGACTCTTTTGGAAGCTTCGAAATACTGATTCCGCGCATCGATTCTCAACAACGAATCGCCAACTTCCTCGACGAGCAGACGGCGCGGATTGATGCGTTGATTGCAGAGAAGGAGCGGCTGCTCGAAAGATTGCATGTGTTCCGAAAGGCGGTCATCTCAGAAGCGACAACCCGCGGATTGCATGAGCGCGCAGCGACTCGACCAAGCGGACTCGAATGGCTAGGGGAGATACCCGCGCATTGGCAATTGAAGAGACTCAAGCATCTCGGTCAGGCAATCATCGGTCTCACGTACAGCCCGGACGATGTCACAGAGGCCGGCCAGGGGGTGCTTGTTCTTCGCTCGTCAAACGTTCAAGACGGTCGAATCGCGCTTGATGACAACGTCTATGTCACTTGCTCCATCCCGGAGAGTCTTAGGGTGCGAGCTGGGGACATCCTGATTTGCTCGCGGAACGGAAGTCGAGCGCTTATCGGCAAGAATGCAGTCATCACGCCTGAACTCGCCGGTGTCACCTTCGGCGCATTCATGACAGTATTTCGCAGTCCGGCCAACTTCTACATTCGCTGGCTTCTGAACTCGCCATTGTTCTATTTTCACTCAGCGAGCTTCATGACATCGACAATCAATCAGCTTACGACGGGAAACCTGAACAGCCTCGTCGTGCCGCTTCCACCAATGGAAGAGCGCAGGCAGATTGACGTACATCTCTCAGCGCGAACCGGTGAGATTGAATTGCTGTGTCGGCACACCGTCGAGCATATCGACCGCCTTCGCGAGTACCGCTCCTCCTTGATTTCAGCCGCCGTCACCGGTCAGCTCGACCTCGGCGCCCTTGATGACAAGAAGGCCGCCTGATGGCCCAGCCGCGCACCATTCAAATCTTTCTGCCGTCAGGCGACCCGCGTGGCATCCGATGGGCAGAGTTGACGACGAGCATCGTCCGCATCATCGAGGTACCCAGGAAGCTGCTGCCAGATTTCTTCGCGATGCCGGAGTCCAAGCAGGTCGGCGTCTACTTCCTCATCGGCGACGAGGACGAGGATGCGCCGGAGGTCTACATCGGGCAGACCGGCGACCTGACCGAGCGCCTTACATACCATCACAAGACGAAAGACTTTTGGAATCGAGCGCTCGTCGTCGTATCGCTGACGAACAATCTGACGCAGACGCACGCACTTTACCTGGAGTGGCTGAGCATCAGGTCGGCCACCGAAGCAAAGCGCTACGCAGTCCAAAACGGTAATGGTGGCTCCAAGCCCCATACGCCCGCGCCGCTGGAAGCCGATTGCGTTGAGGTCTTCGGCATCGCCCGCACGCTGCTCGCGACCCTGGGCCAGCCCGTGTTTGAGCCACTTGCCAAGCCGGCCGTCGGCAAAGCGCAGCCCGAGCTCTTTTACTGCAAGGGACCGTCCTACGACGCCACTGCGCAGTACACCGAAGAGGGCATGGTGGTGCTGGCGGGCTCCAAAGGGCGCAAGCAGCTTGCGCCCAGTATTTCTCAGGGCAGCGCTGCCAAGCGTCGTGCCGCGCTACTCGCCGATGGCTCGCTGGCCGAGGACGGGGAGTTCGTTGTGTTCAAGAAGGACGTTCTCTTTAAGACGCCGAGCGGCGCCGGCGACGCCGTGACCGCGGCGAGCGTAAACGGGTGGGCGGTCTGGAAGACGAAGGACGGCAAGACGCTGGACGAACTCAAGCGGGCCCCGCTTGTGTCGGAGAAGCCAAGTAGCTAGACGCTGACTGACAGCCAACAAGAGCGAGAAGCGGAGCAGACATGGCGTACAAGCGGCGATACAGGCGAAAGGGCCGTTCCGGCTCAGGACTCGGTGGTGCGGTGAACGACGCCGGCACTCTTGCCAGCATGTTCGGGCCACAAGGTGCGCTCATTACCGGCGTCATCGGTTTCGCGTTCTTCTACTGGCTCGTTCCTGCCCTGCTCGTCGCTTGGGCAAACCACAACAAGGCGAAGATGACCGGCGCCACTGCGGAAGCGATGGGGCAGGTGATTGACGTCGTCTTCCTGAAGCGATTCATCAACCCGTCCGAGTGGGCGGGCATCGCCATCCTGATTCTCTGTGTCGTCATCGCCTGCTGGAAGGCCTTCACCCGCACCGACCTCGACCACGATAGTCGGCGGGACGTGGGTCTTCTGGCTCGACTGCTCGCGCGCTTCCTGGACTGAGCCATGGCCAAGATGTCGAACGTCCACACCGAGCGCGTCTTCGAAGACGAGCTTTGCGACCACCTGTCCGCGAATGGGTGGGCTGTCCGAACACACCTCAAGGACGCTAAGGCCTACAGCCGCGAACTGGCGCTCTTCCCCGACGACCTGCTCGCCTTCGTGCAGGAGACGCAACCCGCCGAGTGGACCAAGTTCAAGGCTTGGCACAACGGCCAGTCAGAGGCGATGTTCGTCAAGCGCGTCGCGGAGCAGTTGGACAAGCACGGCACGCTTCATCTGCTGCGCCACGGCTTTAAGGACCGCAACGCCAAGTTCTTCCTTTGCCAGTTCCGTCCTGCGCACCATAAGAACCAACAGCTGTGGGACTGGTACGCGCAGAACCGGCTGACCTGCATCCGGCAGCTGCACTACAGCCTGCACACCGAGAAAAGCATCGACCTGGTGCTGTTCGTCAACGGCCTGCCTGTTGCGACGGCCGAGCTGAAGACCGACCTCACGCAGAACATCGTCGACGCCGTGAACCAGTACAAGAACGACCGGCCGACGAAGGACCCGAAGAGCAAAGAGCGAGAGGCGCTGCTTCAATTCAAAACGCGTGCGCTCGTGCACTTCGCCGTCTCTACCGACGAAGTTCGCATGGCAACGAAGCTCGCTGGCGACGAAACTTTCTTCCTGCCGTTCAACCTGGGGCGCGACGACAGCATCGGCGGGGCGGGCGCGGGCAACCCGCCGGCGCCGGATGGCAAGGGCTACCCGACCTGGTACCTCTGGCACCAGGTCTGGCACCGGGACGTCTGGCTCGACATCCTCGGCAACTTTCTGCACCTTGAACGCAAGACGGAGGAGCTGCCTGACGGCAAGAAGGTCGACAAAGAGTCGCTCATCTTTCCGCGATACCACCAGCTCGACGCGGTGCTGCGCCTCGTCAGGGCCGCCGGTGACGAAGGGGTCGGCCAGCAGTACTTGGTCCAACACTCGGCCGGCTCCGGCAAGTCGAACACGATTGCCTGGACCTCGCACCGGCTGGCCAACCTGCACGACGCCAAGGACCAACGGGTCTTCGACACGGTCATTGTCATCACCGACCGCAAGGTGCTCGACCGACAACTGCAGGAGACCATCAGCCAGTTCGAGCACAAGACCGGTGTCGTCCAGAAGATAGATGAGAACAGCGAGCAGTTGGCGAAGGCGCTGAACACCGGCACGCCCATCGTCGTGACGACGCTGCAGAAGTTCCCGTTCGTCATCGACAAAGTCGGTGGTATGAAGGACCGCCGCTTTGCGCTCATCGTCGATGAGGCGCATTCGAGCCAATCCGGGACCGCAGCGCAGAAGCTGCGACGCGCGCTGACGACCGAAGGCAAGCCCAAGCCGGTCATCGAAGTCGAGCTTGACGGCGAGAAGGTGCAGGTCGAGGCGGACGTCGAGGTCGACCCGGAGGACGTGACGACCGAGGACGTCATCAACAGCGTCATCGCGGCGCGCGAGCGGCCGAAGAACGTCAGCTACTTCGCCTTCACCGCCACGCCGAAGGCCAAGACGCTTGAGCTCTTTGGTCGCAAAGGCGACGACGGCCTGCCCACGCCATTCCACGTCTACTCGATGCGCCAGGCCATTGAGGAGGGGTTCATCCTCGACGTGCTGAAGCACTACGTCTCATACAAAGCGTTCTACAAGCTCGCGTCAGAGGCTGACGACAAGCTCGTGCCCAAGGCGAAGGCCGCCAAGGCGCTCGCCCGCTACGCGAACCTTCACGCGTACAACATCGCGCAGAAGGTCGTGGTCATCGTTGAGCACTTCCGCGAAAACGTCGCGAAGCGCATTGGCGGTAAAGCCAAGGCGATGGTGGTGACCGACAGCCGCAAGGCCGCTGTCCGCTACAAGCTCGCGGTCGACCGATACTTGAAGGAGCGCGGCTACGACAAGGAGATGCGGGCGCTCGTGGCGTTCTCCGGCAAAGTCGAAGACCCCGAAAGCGGTCCGGACGAATTCACCGAGTCGAACATGAACGAGCTCAAGGGCCAGGACCCTGCGCAGGCGTTCAAGGAGGACGTCTACCGCCTGTTGCTCGTTGCGAACAAGTACCAGACGGGCTTCGACCAGCCGCTGCTGCACACGATGTATGTCGACAAGCGCTTAGCCGGGGTGATGGCAGTGCAGACGTTGTCGCGTCTAAACCGCACGCACCCGCTGAAGGAAGACACCTTTGTGCTGGACTTCGTGAACCGACCCGACGAAATCCTCGCGTCGTTCCAGCCCTACTACCGCACCGCCCAGCTCGCGGAAGAGACTGACCCGAACATCGTGCATGAGCTGCACCTGAAGCTCACCAAGGCTGGCGTCTATCTTCAATCCGAAGTGGAGTCATTCGCAGAGGCGTTCTTCAATCCGAAGGCCAAGCAGGCGGGCTTGCATGCGTATCTGAAGCCTGCCTACGACCGCATCTCGGACCTCGAGGATGACGAGGCTGAGCAGTTCCGCAAGGACTTGGGCTCATATCTGAAGATGTACGATTTTCTGAGCCAAATTGTCCCCTATGAGGACGCCGACCTCGAGAAGCTCTACGTCTTCGGCAAGAACCTCATGCCTCGACTTGCCGAGCATGACGCGGCTGCGTTGCTGGCACTGGACGCCGACGTGCGGCTGACGCACTACCGGTTGCAGAAGCTCGGTGAGCAGCAGTTGGACCTGGGGACGGGCGATGTCGTTGCGCTCAAGCCAGCGTCGGCCGTCGGCAAGGGCGTGGCGCGCGATGACGAGCAGCTCAAGCTCGCTGAGATTGTCGGCAAGATGAACGACCTGTTCTCCGGCGACCTCACCGAGGCCGACCTCGTTGGCTACGTCACGACCATCAAGGGCAAACTCATGGAGAGCGAGACGCTGCGAGAGCAGGCAGCAAGCAACTCCGAGGCGCAGTTCGCGATGGGTGACTTCAAGGATGTGCTCACGGACATCATCATCGAGGGGCAGGATGCGCACAACAACATCGCAGGGCAGCTGCTGAAGGACGAGCGCATCTTTGCGGCGATGCAAGGGTTGATGGCATCGATGGTCTACAAAGCGCTGCAAGGGAAGCAACCAAGAGGTTGACTCCGCTAGGGCGTGCAGTGGAGTCGGTGTTGGGCCGAGTTCCTATGCGGACCCGGCCCAACGACCACGCGTCTGGCTAGAAGCTCGTTGTTGCCCAATGCTCTAGCCGAGCCGCGTCATCGACTTGCTCAGCTGGAACCCAGACGACGCCTCTGTCCGTCTCGACAGCTATCGAGACGCTGCCCTTGAAAAGCGCAACGGCGACTGCCCGCCCCAGCGGCGTGAGGAGCTGGCGCTTTGCCCAACGAACCTGGGAAGACTGGCGAGCCTTGAAGGTCGGTTCCGGCGAACCGTAGAGACGTGCGACGTGCATGTGTTTCCCTCGCGATAGACGCACCTCGGGTGTCGAGGCGCTAAGTTGCGGGGAAAGCGGAGGGCTACGTCATGACGGAAAGTGTATCGCAGCAGATGCGAGGCTTTACCCGTTGACCGCGGGCAGAGGCGATATCTGTCAGCTCGCTCGGCGTCGCTCCAGTTCCCTCAAGTTCGTTGGGGACATGTCGTTTATCGAGCAGCAAGCGTCCTGTGATGACAAACGACCGTGGCCCGTTGGGCAACAACTGGAGAGAACGATGAGTGGACGAGACCCTCACGAGCAACTGGCCGCTGCAGCGGCGCTACTCGTGCTTCCAAAGAACAAAAAGCCGTCGAAGAAGCAACGGGAGCGCCGCGCGGATGCTAACGGTGCATGGGACTACCCCGATTCTGAGCATCTGTGCACGCTTACCCTGCACAAGAACAGCAACGGCGCGACCGTTGCGACCATTAGTGCGGCGGGTGTATGGCTCTTGTCAGCAACGCATCCCGCGGCAATTCTCGCGGCCATGTACTTGACGAACTCTGCTGTCCAGATTCAAACGTCGAAGGGCAGCAAGAAGTTCGACCCGGTCTGGAACCTTGATTCGCTGCCCATCGCGGTCATGATGCAAAAGATGGGGAAATCGACGTGTCACTTCAGCGAGTTGGCTTCGGACGATGACGAAAAGGACTGGCTGGAAGGCCTCTGGACGTTTTCGCACGACGACTTTGAGAATCCGACGAAGGAAGTCGACGAGTTTCTGCGCTCAAGCCAGTTCTATCTGCACCATTTGAGGTTGGGACACATCATCGTTCGCCCAGTACAGACGCCGGACCCGAAAGGGTGGGCGGCGACGCTCAAGAAGCGACACAAGTTCACTTATTACCCGGATTTGTGAGCAAGCAGCGCCTGGTTGCCGAGATGTTTGAGCCCCCGCCCGAGCGCTGGGGCTTGCGAGGTGACCCAGTGCTGTGGGCTCACCTCGCTGAATCGCTTCGTCACGTCCGACTGCCCGATAGCTCAGACGAATTGCGTGAACTGCTCGTGCAAGCCTTCGTAAGCGCGGTCGGTGCATCAATCGAGGCTTCGCAGCCGGTTCACGTTCCCGGCCTGGAATCAGGCGGCATGTCGAGTGGCCACGTCGACACGGTTTTCTGGCGTGACGAACTTCTGCCGCTTCTGATACGGCGGGCCACATCGCGAGCGGACTGAGCGTGTCTGTTCGTAGCCGTGCGCGAGGCATGTGGGACCTTCTCGCAAGGGCTCCAATCGCTCCTTGATTGTGAGGCCGTCCTGTTATCGCAGATGTATCCCCGCTTCGCGTCGCTTGACTCAAGGCCGAGCGCCGTAGCGAGCAGCATCAACGGGAGCAAATGCCCAGCTGTTGGAAGCGCGGGATGGGTGCCGCGGCTCGCCGCGCTTGGTCAGGTCGCCGTAACGCTCGCAGGAAGCGCCTGCTTCGAAACTTAGGTGAACAACGAACGCCGCCTCGATTGCGAAGAAGGCTCGCTTGAAGATGTCGTTTCCCCACGCGAGCCACACACGCCGAGTCGCGTGCTGTAGGTGACGACGCAGCGACGCTCGATTCGCCTCGATGGCCAAAGCGTCTGGACGTTGCGGCAAGTCCTTCACGCAACGGCTGCGCACGGGATACAAGTTCAGCAAGACAAAGCCATCGTGGCCGGCCTTCTCAGCGATAGCCTGGACGCGCCTGACCGTCGCGTCGGCCTGCAGCCGAGTTGCTGCGTGAGGATTGATGCCAACGACAACGAGCGGGTTGCGGCCAGAGCGGCCAAGCGCGAATCGCCAGGTGTCGCGGGCGTTGCACTCGTAGATGTCGTACATGGCTTCGTGCCTCGCAAGCTGGAGCGGCTCCTCGCGGCTGGATATTGACCCCAGGGCGCCGTTCGTGCAGCATCATCGCCGGGTTTCGGCTTTCGCCAACCCGTCTTCACCCAGCATGGCTTTTGGCCGCTGGTCCCCGTGATGCCTTTTCAGGCGAGCGGGCTTCTTCCACCAAAGGAGCCGCTATGCCGTCAAGGCAAGCCATCAAGCAAGCACGTGAAAGCGCGTTTAAGTTGCAGTCGGGTCTTTGCCTGTACTGCTGTCAACCCATGTGGCTGCGCAGTCCGACGGAGGTCGGCCTGCCAGAGAAGAGTCGCCAGGCGCCGGCACGGATGTGTACAGCCGAGCACCTGCGCGCACAGAAGGATGGCGGAGGTCATGGTCGGCCGAATATTGCTGCCGCCCACATGTTCTGCAACTTGCGGCGGCATAGCCGCAAGTGCAACTTGTCGCCAGACCAGTTCAAGGCCCTCGTACAGAGGCGTTTGGAGAGGGGGCGATGGTGGCCGTAGACCGTAAATCGACTCGCCCTGCTCCCACTTGCCTGGCACACGGTCTCTGACGCGCGACTGGCTCGGCCAATTCGCGATGTCGCTCGCCGATTTAGCAGCAGCACACCTCCTCCCACCAGAACGAGGGGTCCACGTCGCCCCTAGACATGCCGCCTCCCTCGAAGATGGGCACGCGAGTCGGCGTCGCAGACTCGATGGGCGCACCGACCGCGTCTTCAAACGCCGTCACGAGCAGTTCGCGAAGTCTCGCGCCAAAGTGGCAATTAATTGCCTCATCGGCAACTCAGTTGCCGTGATTATTCGGCTGACTCCTCGACACTCGTTCCTTACCCTCGGTAAGGCCGGCAGGGCTTCAGTGACTCTCGACGCCAACCGAATGCGAGGTAGCAATGCAACTTCAGCAGTACGTCTGGCGGAGGGGTGACAGGTTAGATGACGTCACTACGCTCCTGCGAACTACTCCGGACTTCGTCCGTTCGCTTAACGCTCCGTCAATTGAACAGGGCGAGCCGGCAGTCGGAACTGTGTTGGCGCTTCCGAAGGCTCCGCGCGTTGGAGCGCTTACGCTCCACCGACATCTTGCCCGAATGAACGGGCGTCTTTTGGGTGCGCTCCCCGACGACCCACTTTGGATGCCGGTAGCGCTTCGGGAAGAGCAAGCCGATATCGATGAGTGGAAGGTAGGCGCAAACCCGAGAATTGTTGAGTATCTCCAGTCGCTGAAAGGCGGACGCTATTCGTACGACGCTCAGTCAGACGAAACGGCCTGGTGTGCAGCGTTCGTGAACTGGTGCTACGTAGCCGCAAGAGTAAAGACCGACCCGACTCGGTTCTCTGTACGAGCCGTCGATTGGGCCGACTTCGGTGTGTCTGTTCAAGCGAAGCGAGGCGCATTGGCCGTGTATGAGCGCGGTACGTCATCCGGGCCGTCGTTCTCAAGGAAGGGTGGCCATGTCGGCTTCATCATCTCCATGCGGAGCGATGCCTATGAGTTGCTCGGCGGAAACCAATCGAATTCAGTAAGTCGGCAGTGGTACCCGCTACACGGAAAGAAGGGCGTAGACCACTATCGGTGCATCGCAGTGAGAAGTCCCGCTTAGGTCGATGGCGTCACGGGGAGACAAACATGAGACTGCTCTGCGCAATTGTCGTGACGCTTGCGTTTTCTGCTTGCACAACAGTGAGACCACATCCACAGCCTGACGACTTAGTTCCATTCTCCGCTCAACTCGCAGCGGCAAAGGGCGGAGAGGCTAAACCGAAAGCCAAGTGTGACTCCACCTACGATTCTGCTGTGAAAGGGCAAGAGCTGGCGTCGGCAAAGGCAGTTGTGTCGAACTATCTTTGGTGCGTTGTTACGACAGCTGAGTCCAAATCTAAAGTGAGTTGGAATGTCGGTGATGCAACTTTCGTAGGCGCTATCGCAGCGGCTGTTGGCGCCATTGCAGATAAAGTGGGGCTATTGAACACTGGAGGTGGGCTGGCTGGACTTGGACTTCTCGGCAGAGACCGATATCGCTGGGACGAGAAGCGGAGCATCTATAGACGCGCTGCCGGGCAACTTTCATGCGTGCACAAGGCAATCGAGCCGTTCACTGACGATGCACTCGCCATTTTGCAGAAGTATGAGGACCCGAGCGTCAGGAGGCCGGCGACATCGACAATTGCTGACATTGGTAGTGCGGTCGACCGTATCCGACTTCAGATTTTGGAGCGACTTGACGGCATTTCTTCGGCACCGCCCAGCGCTGAGGCGATTCGTGCAGCCGCGGAGCAGTATGCAAAGGACGGAGCTACAAAAAGCGCAGCACCCGCCGCCGGAATCATGGGCAAGGCCAGTATGGGCGTTGAGGAACTTCTCAAACAAGCCGAACTCGTCAAGGCTCTCAAGCTAGAGCTTATGGCTTGCAGCTCTTGACGCATGGCCGCGCGTGGTCGACATTTTTATGGCTTGTGCCGTTCACTTGCCCAGTTCTCCAGGCAATGCAGAAACGCTTTGGCAAAGGATTGACCTGTGAGTTGCTGCTTCGTGAAAGAGACTCGCGTCCAACTCAAGCAGCAAAGACCTTAAAGGCCGCATGGGCACTCCGACGTACCTCCGCAGCTTGGTCCTCTTGAAAGTCGTAAAGCCGCTTTGATGCCGGCTTGCCTCGGGGACGACCGTTCGTGCTGCGCAGCCCAAGAGACAAAAGCGAAAGCCACCATTGCCGAGCGGAAAACACGACGATGCGCAGACCGCATCAGTGCACCTTAGTGTTCATTCGCAACCCCGCGGACACATCGGACACGAATGCGCTCATTCCGCATCGATATCGTCGTCTAATCAAGTGCTTACGCACTCCCTGCAAATAGGGACGTAAGTCGTCAGAAACCTGCAGAACAGGGACACGCACTGTCGGACAAAGAGCGCTAAAACGTCCCCTAAACTGCCCCGGAGCCCTCAGAAGCGGCCAAGCGCGTTAGGACAGTCCGGCCAACAGGCCGGGGATTCCACAAGAAGAATGAAGGTGTTGATGACGGCTGACGCTGTCAGTTCAACATCGGATGCCTGCCTTCATCACCGACAAAACACCGCGCGCGAGTGATCGAGGACTAGGCGCCGGTTGCGGGTGATGCGCCGGTTGGGGTATAGCGGTCGATCAGGTGCAGGTGAGCTGATCCGCCACCACGCGCACGCGCGCAGCGCCGAAGCAGATCGTGCGGGCATGGCCATCGAGCACCATGTTCAGGCGACCCAGCATCAGTCCGTTCGAGCCCGCACGCCGCGCGAGCCCGGTCTCCTCGAAGCTCATGACCGCCGTGTCGACCACGCCATGAGCCGCAAACTGCACGCGCCGATCCGGGCGGTTGAACTCGCGCACAATCGGCTCGTTGGCATCAAGCTGGCCGTTGTCGTTGAGGTCGCGATACAGCGTCCAGCCAGTCGACCAGTCGCGCCCCGCCTTGGGCGCCAGCACCACGCGCGAGCCGCTGGTGATCGCCTCGCTGCGGCCGAGATCAACGGCCATCATGAAGTCAGTTACGGTGGCCGACAGCGTGTGACGCGCCACCATGTTGGACATCGATGGCACCGCGGCACTGGCCAGCGTGGCTGCCACGGCGGTCGCCGTCATCAGTTCGATCATCGTGAAGCCGCGAGTGGTGTTCTTCGTCATGGCGTCGTCCTCCGTGCAAGTGAAGGCATTGTCGACATCACGATGGCCGGCGGGAATCGGACGATTACCGGCTGAAAAGCCAGAAAATTCGCGCGCTTGCCGTCGCAGGATCGGGATTGCCTCATCGGCTGGTCAGCCTAGCGGGCCACACGCTCTCACCGTTCGTCGGCAGTGCTGGGCCGAGTGGCTTGCGTTGCTCGTATCGCGGCCGACTCCTCCCAATAATCCAGCCCATAGAAGCCGGAACTCTCATGCCTACACCGCTGTCCCGCCCCACACCGCTGCGCGCAATCCGCGGATTCACGCTTATCGAGATGCTCGTCGTGATGACGATCTCGGCGATCTTGTTGGCCGTGGGCGTGCCGATGTTCAACAGCACCATCGCTTCGATGCGCGCGTCGGAGGCGGCCAACTCGTTGGTCGCGTCGCTTGAAGTCGCTCGCGTCGAGGCGATCCGGCGTGGTATCCCCATCACGCTGTGCCGCGTGCCAGGAGCGGCTGCAACTGCCTGCGACTCTGCCGCGTCGAGTGGTTACGCGGGTGATGACTGGGCGGTCGGCTGGGTGGTGTGGGGCGATGTGCCCAACGATGCGCCCGCCGTAGCCGACGTTGCCAACGTGATCGACGACAACGACCGATTGCAGTTTCAGCCGACGCTTGCCAGCGGCAACGCGCAGCGTGCACAGATCATCAATCCCGGCGGCGTTACCGCCATCACCTTTCGGCCTGATGGATTGCGCAATGTCGGTGGTGCGGCGATCAACTTACGGATCGCTTATCCGCAAGCAGCTCAGGGTACGGCCATCTCGTGCCGTCAACTGAGCGTGGACGTCTCTGGTCGAGTAACCAGTTCTCGCATCTCGTGCTGACATGAGTTCATTCGTAAAGCGCCAATCTGGTTCGTCGCTGATCGAAGTGCTAATCGCGCTCGGTTTGGTGGCCGTAACGATGCTCGGTCTGCTCGGGCTGCAGTTGCGCACGCTTGGCCTGCAGAAAGACTCGCTCGACCGACGCGCTGCTGCGGTGCTGGTGGGTGGTTTCGCGGACCGCGTTGCCGTGAACTTTACCGCCTTCAACGATGGCGATTACAACTTCACCATGGGTCCTGCTGTCGCGCCACCTGCATCGGGCACGATCACCTGCTCCACCGCGCAGCCGTCGAACTGCACGGAGGCCCAGGTGGCGGCGCGCGAGTGGGAGTTGTTCCGGATTGAAGTGCGCAATCGACTGCCCGATGGCGTTGCCTACGTCACTTCGACGGGAACGAATGCGCTGATCACCGTTGGTTGGCGCGACGTGCGCCGTCAGGATGCGGCTTCAGGTGGCACCAACACAGTCGATCCGGTCTGTGCCACGGTCTTCCTGAACGACGCCGACTTCCGCTGCTACTCCGCACGGGTCTCACCATGAGTCTATTGCTCACTTCTGCACCCCAGGCCGGGCGCACGCTGATCGAACTGCTGGTCGCAATCGCGCTCGGCCTGCTGATCCTGCTCGGGGTCGGCACGCTGTATCTGGCATCCAACCAGTCGACGCGGGTGGCCACGAACGTGGCTTCCGCCGAGAGCGTCGGCCAGGTGGCGCTGACGCTGATCGGCAACTCCATTCGCCGCGCTGGCTTCTCCGAGATCATAGGCACCGAGTACAGCGGCCTGTCGAACAATGTGCTTTACCAGGGACCGACGTTGCGTGCTTGCACTGGCGCGCGCTTCGGCAGCGACAACCCAAACAATGCGTGCGCAGCGACCGTAGCCGGCGCGCCCGACGCGATCGCCATTTGGTACCAGGCGGACAACGCGCTGGCCAGTTCCCAGGGGGCGACCGACGACTGCGTCGGTACGCAGCCCGCGCTGCAGGCAGTTGCCAACGGCAACTATGTGCCGAGGATTGCGCAGATCCGCGTCGTGCAGAACAACTACTTTGTCGCTGGCAATAACTTGCGTTGCGCAGGTGGGGCCGACGAGCAGCCACTGCTTACTGGCGTAGAAGACCTCAAAGTGTTCTTCGGGTTCGACGATTTCGGATACACGAATCCGGCCGTGCTAGATGTCATCCCGGCGGCGCGCTCGATCCGCACCGCGACGTACATCAATGGCCTTGCCGCGCCGTCGCCCCTGTTTTCGCCCTGGGACTTTGTCATCTCCGTCACAGCGTGCGTGCTCGTGCGCACCGAGGAGGCGGGCGTGTCCGCGCAAGGTGCCGCAGTGACCTACACACCCTGCCCACAGACGGCGGACCAGGCCGCCGGGCTGGCTCCCATCCCGACCGTCACCGTCAACGACGGTCGCGTGCGGCGTGCCTACAGCCAGACGTTCGCCATCCGCGCGCGCGGCAAGCCTAGCCCCACCCTCTAATGCGAAAACTGATCATGTTGACGCAACTGCGCCCTGAATCGCCAAGCCGCAATGCACAGAGCGGCATCGTGCTGCCAATTGTGCTGGTGATGCTGCTGCTTATGACCATTACCGTGCTGCTGCTGGTGCGGCGCGGGACGGTGGACGAATTGCTCGCCTCCAACGTGCGCCAAGTGGTGTCGATGGATACGGCCGCGCAGTTCGCGCTGCGCAGTTGCGAGCGACTGCTCTGGGTGTCGCCGCCCGGAATTGCACCGGATCCTGCCAACCCCGATCCGCCGCCCGTGGTGCCAGCGCCCGCGGCAAACGCCGCCGCCGCTTGGCGCGACAACAGCAACTGGGACCCGGCGACTAATCGCTCGCTCGGCCTGCCTGCCGGCGAACTCGGCGTGGCCGATGCGCGCTGCCTGTTCGAAGACGCAACGGGCGAACTCGAAATCAACATTTCCACCACGGAGACCGCGTCGAACCTGATGAAGCTCGACGGCACGTGGCGCAAGTTCCGGATCACCGCGGAAGTTCGTGGTGACGGTGGCACGTTCGGCCGCGCGCAGGCTGAAGTGCGCATGAATCTACCGCCGACCATTTGATCGGCGAGGAGCACGACATGTCACAAAAAGAACCGCACCTAACGCAAGTGTCGCTGATACAGCGTCTCGCCCGAGTGCTTCTGCCTGCCATAACAGCAACATTGACCTTGCAGCCTCTCGCTTATGCGGCGCCCAACCCGTCGTTGCTCACGCAGCAGCCGCGATTTATCGATCTTTCGGTGGATTCAAACGTCGCGTTCATCATGGACGACTCCCTGTCCATGGAAGACATCCGCCTGCCCGTGCCTGCCGGTCTCAACGCAGGCGAGAGCAGCGGCGGCAATGTCAACGTGCGTGGTCGCGCCACCGCCTACGGCAGCGACTGGACGGTCACCGGGCCGTTGACGGTCGACCGGAACAACGAGTGGGTGTATCGCTCGGCGACGCTGAACCCGCTGTACTACAACCCGGCAATCACCTATCGGCCATGGAACGACAACGGCCGTGCCGGGGCATCCGGCAACTTCCCTCCTTCCCAGTACGGCGTGACGGCAGCGATTACCGCTGCGAATGGCTTCCGTGTTGGTGTCACGCCGCATGACATGCGCTATGTCGGCCCGAACTACGAGTACGGGAGTGGCAACGACCTCAACCGCCGACTGCCCGCGGGCACTGGCATCAACGCCGGTGCCAACCCGCCCGCGGTGCCGGCGTACCTGACGGCCACGCGCCCGGCAGAGGGCGGCTTTCAGGGCGTCACCGATACCGCGGCCACACCGCGCAACCAAGACTTGTTCACGTCTCCGATGGTGCAGGCCAACGGTGGCACGCAGCAGTGCCTGGTGACACCCACGCCGCCCACGTTGACCAACCCGCCAAGTTTTGCGCGCGGTTCGCAACCGTTGCCGACATCCGACCGCACGACCGAGTCACGGCCGAACGCGCCGCTGCCGACGCAAGCAAGCACGTCGTCGGTGCGACCGAGCATCGTGGAGCCGACGCAGGCGCGCACCACGACCACGCGTCCGATCGCCGTGGCGTCGTATGGCGCTACGGTGACGACCGTCACTGGCTCGGCACTATCGTCGAGCCCGAGCACGTCGTCAACGCGGCCCAGTTCGGCGCGGCCGGCGGATACCAATCGCGCGTTGTCGACGCGGCCGAGCACCCCGCAGCCCAGCTCCGACCGTACGCTGTCGCCGCGGCCATCGACGGCGATCACCACGTCTGCGCGACCCACTGCCGCTGCCGTGACGGAGTGGCGTCAAGAATCTGGCGTGTGCGGCAACTGGGGGGGGTGGTCGACAACGCAGCCTGGCCCGGCCCTATGCAGCGACCCCAACAGCGAAGGCGGCGTCCGTCAGGCGCAGACGCAGTCGCGCACTACCTGCGCATCAGGCACGCTCACCGGATCGCAATGCCTTCTGGCCTGTCCGGCGGGCACGACGGTGAGCGGCAGTAATCCTAACCAATGCGTTTCAAACTGTGCGGGCACGGTTATCGGCAGCCAGTGCTACAGCGCCTGTTCCACCGGCTCTATCTACTCCAGCGATCCAGCGCAATGCGTGAGCAACTGCCCGACGGGGACAACGGCTTCGGGCCTGCAGTGTCTCGGAAGTTGCGGCTCCGGCGAAACGTTGATTGGTGGCCAGTGCTACAGCGCCTGCCCGGCCAACACAACGATCGCGAGTAATGCAACCCAGTGCATCAGCACCTGCCCGACGGGCACGACGCAGACTGCGTCGCAGTGCCTTGGTCAGTGCCCGACAGGCACGACTCAGTCCGGCAACCTCTGCTACTCGAGCTGCCCTGGCGGTACTGAGGTGAATCCCGCCAATGTCGGCCAGTGCTTGACGGTGTGCCCGGCGGGGACCACGCGCAGTGGCAGCAATCCGCTGCAGTGTCTCGGCACCTGCGCGGCAGGTACGACCCTGATCGCTGGGCAATGCTGGAATGCCTGTCCAACCGGCACCCGCAATCCGGCCAACCCAGCGCAGTGCTTGAGCTGCCCGACCGGCGGTTCCGTGAGCGGGACACAATGCGTGCAGACGACCTGCGCGGCCGGCAGCACGCTGATCAACGGTCAGTGCTATGGCGCCTGTCCGGCGGGCACCGCAGTCGTCGGCACCACGTCGCCCGGCAACACCCAGTGCCGGACGGTCTGCCCCGCGGGGTTCCGGGCGCAGACCACCACGCAATGCTTCCTTGACTGCGGCGGCAATCCCTCCTATCCGAACCGCGTGGGCGGCACGAGCACGACCGCCGGCACCTGCTACGCCAACTGCCCTGCCGGTAACGACGTCAATCCGTCCAACGCAGCGCAATGCTTGACGCAGTGCGGTGCCGGGTACACGCGCAGCGGCAGCAATCCGCTCATCTGCAACGGCGCCTGCGGCGGCAGTTTCCCGACGCTCCTTTCCGGCGCCTGCTATGGCGGATGTCCTGCTGGCTCGTCCTTGACTGGCGGACCGACGTCGGCCCAGTGCATCAGTGCCTGCCCGACCGGACAGACGGTGAACCCGTCAAACGTCAATCAATGTGTCGGGACCTGCCCTGCAGGCTATCCGACGCTGTCAGGCACCACCTGCTACGCCGCCTGTCCGCCTACTTTCCCCACGCCGAATCCGAGCAATGCAGCACAGTGTCTCGGTGACTGTCCTGCGGGTACGACGCAAGCTGGCTCGCAATGCCAAGCCTGTCCGGCGGGTAGCGATCTGCTGCCCAGTGGACAATGCTGCCCGCTCGGCAGCAGCACTGCTGGCAACTGCCCGCTTAACCGCCCGGTGGGATCATCGTGCGCAGCAGGACAGTGGGTTCCAAACCTGGATGTGCCGGCGCCTGCGCGCTATTACGTCTTCGCGCCGGCCAGTCCGATCACGAATCCGACGCTGGTGCAATTGCAGGCGCAACAGTCAGATCCCGCCAACTACGTGCGTGTCGAGATCAATCGTGACCGCTTGATGAGCTATCCAAAGGCCAGCGGCCGGGTCTGCACTGGCCCCGACCTGAACAACGACGGTCTTCCCGACTGCTTGCCCAATTCCGGTGAGTGCACCGGGTCGGTCTGCACGTGGGACGAAGAGGCACAGAACTTCGCCAACTGGTTCACGTACTACCGTACGCGTTTGTCGTCTGCGATCGCGGTCACGGCCGAGTCGCTGTCCGGCCTGAAGCGCGATTCCGGTCTCGACAATCTGCGTCTGGCCTACGGTTCGATCAACTACTTCCCGAACGGCGCCAATCCGTTCGGTGCGGCAGGCGCGCGCCTGTCCGACCCGATGTCGATCGACGGTCAGTCGAGCAATGGCGCGCTGGTGCGCGGTGTACGACCGTTCACTGAAGTGACTCCACCATCGGCGCCCGGCTCCAACGACCGACGTCAGGAAGTGTTCGATTGGCTGTTCAGCCTGCGCGCGGTTGCTTCCACGCCGAACCGAGAGGCGCTTGATTCGGTGGGCCGTTACTTCCAGCGCAGCGATACCCGCGGGCCGTGGATCCAGCCAGCCAACCCGACGTCCTGGACCTCGACCGAGGATCCAAGAGATCACATTTCGTGCCGGCGCAACTACACGATCATGATCACCGACGGCGAATGGACGCGCGCGCCGTGGGTGCCAGCGGCACCGCAACAGCCGTTGGTCGAGAACGCCGGCACACCGCTCAACTCGCTTTCCACGACGGGACCGACCATCGCCGGGTTGGGTTCCGCGACGTACACCTATAACCCGGCGACGGAAGTTCAGTTCTCGACGAATGCGAGCCCAGGCGGCACGCTGAGCGACATTGCCCACTATTACTGGCGTACTGACCTCAGGCCCGAGCCGGAGATGACCAACAGTTTGAGGCCGATCCCGCCGACAGCCGGCTCGCAGGGCAATCCGGCGTTCTGGCAGCACATGACGCCGTACCTAATCGGCTACGGCATCTCGGCATCGCTGGATAACGACGGCACGCGGCAGACCATTGCGGCCAGTGCGACGGCGCCGCAGGCCATTTCCTGGCCCTCGGTTCGGCTGGAGAGTCGGCCGGCGGAAGATCCGTTCACGATCGTGACTGACCGCGATACGGCGCCGATCAACTGCAACTACGACCCCGCTAGCAACGCGTCCGGCTGCGGGCGCGTCGATGACACCTTCCGGGCCGGCATGGCTGCACGCGGTGACTTCCTGGCAGCAACCGACGTCGGTCGGCTGGCGCAAAGCATTGCCGCCGCCTTCGGGCGCATCAATGAGATCGAAGGCACGGCGACCTCGCTGACTGGCCGCAGCGGCACGATCCAGTCAGGCGACCGTTTATTTGCTGCCAGCTTCCGTACCAACGTTTGGACCGGGCGCGTGCAGTCATACGACGCTGTCGCTTACTTCACCGCATTGTCCAGCGGTAATGAGCCGGCGTCGGTCGACTCCCGCTTCCCGGCGCCGGCCAGCCGCAACATGTTGACCTCGACGGCAGTTAGCACCGCCGCGACGCTCCCGACCGGTGCCGCGAACTTCACGGATCTGTCGCCGGCGCAGCGTGGCGATCTCAGCAACGATCCGGCGCTGCTGCAGTGGTTGCGTGGCGACCAGTCGGTGGAGGTGCGCAATGGCGGCGACTTCCGAAATCGCCCGCCGAGCGAGATCATGGGCAGCATCGTGAACTCCCAGCCGGTCTACTCTAAGGCGACGGATCAGGGCTATCAGCCTGCGCGGCGGCCCGCCGCGGCCGCGTCGAGCGCGCCTAACTCGTATCGCGACTTCCTTAACTTGAATCGCAGTTCGCGTCCGGCGCGTGTGTACGTCGGCTCCAACGGCGGCATGCTTCACGCGTTCGACGCGTCGGGCAATCCGTTGACCAATGCAAACTACATGAACGAGGTGTTCGCCTACGTGCCGCGCGCGGTCTACCCGCAGCTGTCGACGCTGGCTTCTCCCGGCTACGTGCATCGCTACCTCGTCGACGGCCCGGTGGTCGAAGGTGACATTTATGTCGGTGGCGCATGGCGCACTGTGCTGGTCGGCACGACCGGCGCTGGCCCGAAGGGCGTATTCGCGCTGGACATTACGCAGCGGTCCGGCTCCACGGCGACCGCGATGGGTACCGGCAATGTGATGTGGGATGTGGCCGGCTCCGATACCGCCACCAACATCGAACACCTGGGGCATATCTTGCAGCCCGGTGTGATCGGCAGCGGCCGCGACGGCAACTGGTACTACTTCGTCGGCAATGGCAATGAGAGCACCAACGACAAGGCTCGCCTGCTGGCGATCAACCTTTCCGATGGCTCGATTCACGTCGTCGACACCGACAATGTCGGCGGACCAGACCCGGCCAACGCGAACGTCGACCAGCGTCCCAACGGCCTGGGGGGCGTCACGCCGGTTTACGACGCCAACCGCAATGTCATCGCCATCTATGGGGGCGACCGTCTAGGACGCATGTGGAAGTTCGATCTCAGCAATAACAACCGCTCGGGCTGGGGCAGTACGTTGTTGTTCACGGCTTCCAACGGGGCGGGCGAGCGCCAACCGATCACGGCGGCGCCGCGCGTGTTGCCGCATCCGCTCGGCGGCCGCATGGTGGTGTTCGGCACCGGCAAGCTATATGAGCGCAACGACACGGCCGACAATACTGTCCAGTCGGTCTATGGCGTGTGGGAGAAGAACATCTCGTCGCCGACCACGGTGATCAAGTCGACGCTGCGCCAGTTCACGCTGGCTAGCCAAGTAGCTTCATCTGGCGAGCGGTTCCGCCAGCTGAACGGCACCGACACGCTCAACTGGGCCACCGACAATGGCTGGTACTTTGATTTAGTTACTAGCGCTGGCAACATCGGCGAGCGGGTCGTGGCGTCGCCGTCCGAGAGCTTTGGCTTCGCCAACGTAACGACGTTCGAGCCGACCTCGCAAGGCGACCCGTGCCTAGGTGGCGGTACCTCGTTCTTTTATCGGTTGGACGTGGCCGGTAGCTTCACGCGTTCGCCGTTCGCCAATCAAGGGGCGGTGTCCAATCTGCCGTCGAACGTGCCGCTCAACACGGTGGTGGCGAGCGAACTGCCCGGCGGCACGGTCAGCGGTGTGCAGATGATGCTGCGCGGCGCGGCCGGCACGATGAACACGTCGACCTCGCTGTCGTCGACCCAGTTCGGCGCGTTGGGCTCGAGCAGTACCTCCTCGCCGCTGACTAACCCGTGCCTGCTGATGGATCCGAACACCAAGGGCATCCTCAACCAGCCGATCAAGTCGGCGACACCGAATTGTCCGGTAGCGCCACTTCGCGTGTGGCGTGATCTGCCGCGCAGTCAGGCCAGATGAAGGACCGCATGACTACTGTCCGTCACCTTCCAGCGCCGTACCTCGATCAGCGTGGCTTCACGCTGATCGAGGTGATCGTGGTGATGGCGATCCTGGCAATTCTCGCTGCGGTCGCCATTCCCAACTACACGGAGTACGTGCAGCGAGGGCGGCGTGCCGACGCCAAGGCGGCGCTGTTGCAGATTGCCCAGTGGCAGGAGCGACGCCGGACAGAACAGAACGGCTATGCCACTGCTTTTCCGGGCGGATTCCAGCTCAACACTGTGCGTGCTGGCGGTCAGGCTGCAGGCCCCGTGACTTACAACATCACAATTGACGGAGGGGCTACAAATGCCGCTTACCGGCTCACCGCAACGCGCGCTGGTCCCATGACGAACGATCCTTGCGGCGATTACACGCTGACCAACCTAGGCCTCCGTGGTAACGAAAACCTCAGCGGCGGCCGCACCACCGACCAGTGCTGGGCCCGATGACCCTTTACTTGTGATTCCGAAGGCCCGCCTCGGCGGGCCTTTTTGTTATCTTGCCGCCATGACGACTGAACCGACCCCCACCGATATCACCGTGCATAGCGCCTCGCGCGTGTTCGAAATCACATTTTCCGACGGCCGCACGTTCCGCATGCCGTTCGAGTTCATGCGCGTGTTCTCGCCGTCGGCCGAGGTGCGTGGTCATGCGCCTGGCGAGGAGACGCTGCAGGTGGGCAAACGCGATGTCACGCTGACGCGGCTCGATCCGGTGGGCCACTACGCGATCCAGCCGGTGTTCTCTGACGGTCACGCCAGCGGTATCTATTCGTGGACGTATCTGTACGAGATCGGCCGCGACATGGAATCCCTGTGGGCGGACTATCTTGCGCAGCTCGAGTCGGCGGGCGCCAGCCGCGATCCAGACGATCCGAGCAATGCGGCCTTCGCGCCCCCTGCCAAGAGTTGCGGCACGCATTAGCGGTGGCGTGCAGCGCCGAGGGCCGATGCGGTTTGCGGTGCAGCGCACAGGCGGATAATCCTCCTCCGCTGTGACCGGCCCAGGTCGGCCCGCGCCTTGGGGTAGTGTCCGTTCGTGTTCGAACTCGCTTCGACTGAACGCGGCGTACCCCGTCTCTCTCTTTTCACCATTCACATCTCACGCATGAACGACGATCCACTTCGCTCGGACTCCTCCGCCAAGGACTCGGCAGGCACGACCCATTTCGGCTTTACCCAGGTGCGCGAGGATGAGAAGGCACGCCAGGTGGCTGGCGTCTTCCACTCGGTCGCGCGCAAGTACGACGTGATGAACGACGTCATGTCTGCTGGCCTGCATCGCTGGTGGAAGGCGTTCACCATCCGCCAGGCCAACGTGCGGCCGGGCATGAAGGTGCTCGACATCGCCGGTGGCACCGGCGATCTGGCGCTGCGGTTCGCGCGCCAGGCGGGTGCTGCGGGCGAGGTCTGGCTTACCGACATCAACGCCTCCATGCTGACCGAAGGCCGCAATCGCATGCTCGACGCGGGTGTGTTGCTTCCCGTGGCGTTGTGCGATGGCGAGAAGCTTCCCTTCAATGACAATCGTTTCGATGTCGTCACCGTCGCCTTCGGTCTGCGCAACATGACGCACAAGGACAAGGCGCTGGCGGAGATGCGCCGCGTCACGCGTCCGGGTGGCAAGGTGATGGTCTTAGAGTTTTCCCGCGTATGGGCGCCGCTCGCGCCGCTCTACGATGCCTACTCATTCAATGTGCTGCCGTGGCTCGGCAAGCGGATCGCGGGTGACGACGATAGTTACCGCTATCTCGCCGAGTCGATCCGCATGCATCCGGCGCAGGACGAACTTGCACGGCTGATGGAACAGGCCGGGCTGGATAAAGTCCAATGGTTCAACCTGACTGCTGGCGTTTGCGCGCTGCACGTCGGCCACAAGTACTGACTTTGATGAAGGACATCAGCCAATGAACGTTTCCAAGTGGATTGCCGGCGCCCTGATCGGTGTCGTGGCGGCCACCTTCGCTCTCGATGCCGATGCCCAGCGCCGCCTCGGTGGCGGCAAGAGCTTCGGCAAGCAGTCGCCGCAGGTGCAGCAGCGCCAGGCCACCCCGCCGCAGCAGCAAACGCCGCCGCAGGCGGCTCAGCAACCCGGCGCGGCCGCGGCGCCGGCGGCTGCCACCGGTGCCGCCGCAGCCGGTGCTGCCCGTGCCGCCAGCCCAATGCGCAACATGTTGATCGGCGCGGCTGCCGGTCTCGGCCTGATGGCGCTCGCCTCATGGCTCGGATTCGGCGAGACGCTCGCCACCATCATGCTGTTCGTGCTGCTCGGTGTGGTGCTGATGATGGTGGTTGGCTACTTCATGCGCCGCGCGGCGGCCAATCGCGGTCCGCAGCCGGCCTATCAAGGTGCGGGGCAGGGCGGACGCAGCGGTGACTTTGGCCGTCCGCAGCCGGTGCCGCAGCCGCAACGGTCGGCGCTGGAGCCGAGCGGCAGTGCTCGACCCGGTTCGGCGATGGATGAGTTCCTGCGGGGTGGCGCCGTCAACCCGGCTGAGCCCTGGGGCGTGCCGGCTGGCTTTGATACCGAGGGCTTCCTGAAGAACTCCAAGTCGTACTTTGCCAAGCTGCAGGCGGCCTGGGACAGCGGCAGTCTGGACGACCTGCAGGAGTTCACGACCAACGAGATGTTCATCGCGCTCACGCATGAACTGCGCGCGCGCAGCGGCAACACGACGACCGAAGTGGAGTCGATCGATGCCACGCTGCTCGGCGTGGAGACCGTGGCCGGCGATCACGTGGCCAGCGTGCGCTTCACCGGCACGCTGAAGGTCGATGGCGAGGTCGAGGCAGTGGATGAGGTGTGGAATCTGTCGAAGCCGGTCAATGGCAAGCATGGCTGGCTGCTCGCCGGAATTCAGCAGCTGAGCTGACGATCGCTGTAGGCAGATCACGCAACGGCGCCCTCGGGCGCCGTTGTTGTTTGGATGCGCGCTCAAGAGCGCGGCGCGCTGGCTCGAGACTCAGGCCGCCCGTAGCGTTCTGCCACAATCCCGGTCGCCGGCCGCCGGGGTCGGCGCCTTCGGCTGCCCCAACCTTCCCATGCTGCCTGACCTCGCTGCCGGTGCCGCGGTTCGCCTGCTCAACCGCCTGCTCGAAAGAGAAACCTCCGCGCGTGAGCGGCTGCTGCCCTTTGCGGGCCGCGCTGCGCAGTTCGAAGTACCGCCGTTCGTGCTTCTGCTTGGCATCGATAGCGACGGCCGCTTCACTGCCGCCGCCGGCACGGCCGATGTGACGATCACTGTTGATCCGACCTCGTTGCCGGCCGCGATGCTCGACTCGAGCGCGCTGATGCGCAATGTGAGGTTGAGCGGCGACGCGGAGTTTGCGCAGGCGCTCTCACAGGTGCTGCAGCGGTTGCGGCCGGAGCCGGAAGAAGAGTTGGCGCGATTCGTCGGTGATGCGGCGGCAGTGCGCATCGTCGGCGTGATGCGCGCGGCAGCGGCCACGGCGGCAGACAGCGCATCGCGGCTGGCGCGCTCGGCCACCGATTACCTGGTCGCCGAGAACCCGATGCTCGTTTCGCGCAACGAGGCAGATGCCTTTGCGCGCGAAGTGAGCGCGCTGCGCGACGCGGTCGAGCGGCTCGACAAGCGCCTGGCCATCGTTCAAGCGCGCCGGCGTTGAACACCGCCCCGCATCTTGCTGCCGCCGCGTGCATGCCGCGGCGGTCGTTGGCGCCTACATGAAGTTTTTCCGCCTGCTCCGCATCCTGCTCGTCGTCTACCGCTTCGGGCTCGACGAGATCGCGTTTTCCAGCCTGCGCAGCCGCTGGATGCGTCGTTTCGTGCAGGTGATCACGATCGGTCGGCCGCTGAAGGAGCCGCGCGGCGTGCGTCTGCGGCGCGCCCTGGAGAGCCTGGGTCCGATATTCGTCAAGTTCGGGCAGGTGCTGTCCACGCGCCGGGATCTGATGCCGGCCGACATCGCCGACGAGCTGACCCGCCTGCAGGACCGCGTGCCGCCGTTCGATCCGGCGCTGGCTGTGCGCCAGATCGAGCGCGCGCTGGCGCGACCGCTGGACGCGATGTTCGCCAGCTTTGAGATGACGCCGGTCGCCAGCGCCTCGATCGCGCAGGTGCACTTCGCGGTGATGCGCGACGACAAGTCGTTCGGCGCGTGGTCCGGCCGCGAGGTTGCGGTCAAGGTGCTGCGGCCGAGCATGATCGGCGTGATCGACCACGACCTGGCGCTGCTCGAAACCGTGGCGGCACTGATCGAGCGGCTATGGCGCGACGGCAAGCGCCTGCGGCCGCGCGAGGTGGTGGCCGAGTTCGACAAGATCCTGCACGACGAGCTCGACCTGATGCGTGAGGCCGCCAACGCATCGCAGCTGCGCCGCAACTTTGCGCATTCACGCATGCTGCGCATTCCCGAGATGGCCTGGGACTTCTGCGCCGAGACCGTGCTCGTGATGGAGCGCATGCACGGCGTGCCGGTGAGCCAGGTCGACAAGATGCGCGCGGCCGGCATCGACATCAAGCGCCTGTCGTCCGACGCAGTGGAAGTGTTCTTCACGCAGTCGCTGCGTGATGGCTTCTTCCACGCCGACATGCACCCGGGGAACATCTTTGTCGGCATCGACAAGACACGCAACAACGGCCAGGACTTCGGCCGCTGGATCGCGCTGGATTTCGGCATCGTCGGCACGCTGTCGGACAACGACAAGAACTACCTGGCGCAGAACCTGCTGGCTTTCTTCACCCGCAACTACAAGCGCGTCGCCGAACTGCACGTCGAAAGCGGCTGGGTGCCGCCCGATACACGGATCGACGAACTGGAAGCCGCGATTCGTGCCGTGTGCGAGCCCATTTTCGCCAAGCCGCTGAAGGACATCTCCTTCGCGCAGGTGCTGCTCAAGCTGTTCCAGATCTCGCGCCGCTTCAACATGCAGGTGCAGCCGCAGCTGGTCCTGCTGCAAAAGACGCTGCTCAACATCGAGGGCCTGGGCCGCCAGCTCGACCCGGAGCTGGACCTGTGGAAGACCGCGTTGCCGCTGCTCGAACGCTGGATGGAAGAGCAGGTGGGTCTGCGCGGACTCGAAGCGCGCTTCAAGCGCGAGGCGCCGATGTGGGCACAGCTGCTGCCGCAGCTGCCGCGCCTGGTGCATCACTCACTGGTGGAGCAGCCGCGGCGGCACGAGGAACTCGCGGCCGAGCTGCGTCGCCTGCGGCGCGAGAGCGACCGCCGCAACCGGCTGCTGCTGGTGGGGGTGACGATGCTCGCGGCGATTGCATTGATGGTCGCCTGGGCCTTCATCGGCATTCCGCTGCCCGGTCGGTGACGCCGCGCGACACCGGCTGCCGTCAGTCGAAACTCGCGCTGCGCAATCGGTTCTGGATCACCTGGCCGCGATCATCGGTGTAGCGCAGGCTCACCGGCAGCCAGCACAGCTGCGGCGCGATCCAGACCTCGATGCCGTCGTGCTCGGCATCTAACGGACGCTCCAGCCGATACGTGTCGAACCGCCCGGCCGGCACTTCCAGCGCCTGCGCCGGGCTCGGGGTGAGGCGGTAGCTGCTGATCCGCCGCGTGCTCGCCACCGGCAATGCGACGTCGCCCTTGCCACCTTGCGCGCGCAACTGCTGACCAACCTGGAGCAGAAGGCTCAGGCGGTCCTGCAGCAGCGGCTGGGTGGCAACCGCTTCGTCAGCGTTGCTGAACGTGACGCGGCGCGCGCGCCAGTCGAACTGCACGCGCCGCGGCTCGCGCCGCCCCGCGCGTTCGCTGTACCGGCTCGGTACCAGCATCGCGCCCGCCAGCGGCGTGTCCAGAATGTCGCCGACGGATTCCTGTTCCGCATCGAACAGCACCGAGCGCGTGACCGAGCGCAGCGTGTAGCGCGGTCCATCCCGGCTGAAGATGAGCTCGTTCTCGCCATCGAGGGTGAACGGTCCGCGTGAGGCCTGGGCGTTGAAGGCAAGCCGGAATCGTGCAGGCAGCGGCGACGTGTCATTGCACGCGGCGCTGCTGTCGGTCTGCGCCAGAGCCTGCCGTGGGGCGCTGCTCGCTACCAGGCCGATCGCACCGGCAAGGGCAGCGTGCAGCAGGGCGCGCCGGCCTGCCAGACGACAGTCGCTACTCAAACTGCACCTCGCGCAGCACGGTCTCGATCACTTCTTCATTCGGATTTGTCACCCGCATGCGCGCTGCCAGCCAGCGCAGGCTCGGCGCCAGCCAGACTTCGATACGGGAATCGCGCGTGCCGGGAGCGATCACGCGGTCAAGTTTGAGTACATCGATCACGCCCACCCCGGTGCGAATGGCTTCCCAGCCGACGACGCGAAAGTCGTAGATGCGCAGATTGCGGGTGCCCGCCACTTCAAGGGCAACCGGCGCGCCGGGTTGAAATCGATCGGGGAAGGCCTGTGCCAGCAGCGCGAGCTGGGCGATGAAGCTCAGCTGGTCCTGCACGCCGTCGTTGAGCGGGAACTCGCTGCTGCTGGCGCTGAAGGTGACCTTGCGCGCGTCCCACTGGAAGTTCACGGCGACCGGCGGGCGGGTCAGGCGCTGCTCCGTATAGCGCACCGGGGCCACGCCCATGTCGGGGCGCACCGCACCGCTGGAGGTGAGCGACAGCAGCACGCGGCCGCTGTCGTCGGTGGTGACCGAGGTCGCTTCATAGGCGTCAGCGCCGATCTTCCATTCGACGGTGGCAGTTCCAAACACGCGCAGCATGCCCTTCACATAGGTGGCATCGCTGACAAAGCGGCCCACCTTCGGAAAGCTGACCATCACCGCCTCGATCGGCGTGGGCGGCGGCGGATCGAGTGACAACGCGTTGGCCGTGGTTGAGGGCAGCAACGCGTCGTCCGCCATCGGCAGGTCGGTGGTGGGTTCTGCCGCGGGCGCTGGTTGTTCGTCGACGACGATGGGCGCTGGTGCCGCCGCAGGGGCTGGCTCGGCCGCGACCGGCGGCGGCGTGATCGCCCGGGGCGCGCGTCGCGGTGGGGCCGTTGCCGCCGGCGGCCTGCCGACCGCGATCGGGGCCGGCAGGCGGAACAGCTCCGCCTGTACGGTAGCGGAGGGCGCTGGCAGTTCGAAGTCGAGTTCGGAGCGGGCGCGATCCAGCACCCAGAAGTGCAGCGCGACGGAGGCGGCCAGCACGGCCGCCACGCGGCCGACTCGGGCGGGTGGCTTGGGCGGCGGCGCGGCGCGTGCAGCGACGTTCATCGGTCAGTGCTCATCGCCATTGAACGCAGGCGCATGGCGCGCTGCCGACAGCGGCTTGCCGGGCAGGGCAAGTGCAGCGCAGCGACGTTCGGCGGCTAACATAGGCCGGGCTCGTTCCTCTCACCACCCGACGATAACTCGAATGAAGCTTGCCACCCTGCGCGATGGTTCCCGTGACGGTCAGCTGGCCGTCGTGTCGCGCGATCTGGCCACCGCGCACTTTGCCAGCGGCATCGCCGGCCGCCTGCAACAGGCGCTCGACGACTGGACGTTCATCGCGCCACAGCTCAACGACCTGTACCAGACGCTCAACGAAGGGCGCGCGCGACACGCCTTCGCGTTCGACTCCGCGCAGTGCATGGCACCGCTGCCGCGCGCCTTCCAATGGGCCGACGGGTCGGCTTACGTGAACCACGTGGAACTGGTGCGCAAGGCGCGTCAGGCCGACATGCCGGCGAGCTTCTGGACCGATCCGCTGATGTACCAGGGAGGCTCGGACGACCTGCTGGGGGCGCGCGACGACATTGTCTGTGCGAGCGAGGCGTGGGGCATCGACTTCGAGGCTGAAGTGGCGGTCGTGACCGATGACGTGCCGATGGCAGCCGACGCCGACGCGGCGGCAACGCACATCAGGCTGCTGATGCTGGTCAACGACGTCAGCCTCCGCAATCTGATCCCGGCTGAATTGGCCAAGGGCTTCGGCTTCTTCCAGAGCAAGCCCGCCACCGCGTTCTCGCCCGTGGCCGTAACCTCCGACGAGCTGGGCGAGGCCTGGACCGGCCGCAAGGTGTTGCTGCCGCTCAACGTGCACTGGAACGGCCGCTGTGTGGGACGCGCCCACGCTGGCGACGACATGGTGTTCGACTTTGCCCAGTTGATCGCGCATCTGTGCAAGACCCGCAACGCGCGCGCTGGCAGCATCATCGGTTCGGGCACGGTGAGTAACAAGGATGTCTCGCGCGGCTACTCGTGCATTGCCGAGCAGCGTGCGCTCGAGATGATTGCCGGCGGGGAGCCGAGCACGCCCTTCATGAAGTACGGCGACACGGTGAAGATTGAGATGTTGGATGCCCAGGGCGACAGCATCTTCGGGGCCATCGAGCAGACCGTGGTGCCGCTCGCAAAACGCGCAAGATAGCCACAACCGGGAGGCGCAATGGCAGATAAGAAGGCGGCAGGCGGATTGCCCTTTGTCGGCAACATGACCGACGGCATCGACTTCGTTCGCAAGATGTGGGGCGTGACCGGCCTGCCAGGATTGCCCGGCATGCCGTCGACGGCCGGCATCACGCAGTTCGCGCAGGGCTTGCCCGGGGCGCTGCCGTCGATGATCACGCCCACGCTGGACGTGGGCGAACTCGACAAGCGCATCGCCGACCTGCGCGCGGTGGAGCAGTGGCTGGCGTTGAACGCCAACATGCTGCGGGCGACGATCCAGAGCCTCGAGGTTCAGCGCAACACGATCGCCACGCTCAAGAGCTTTGGTGGCTCGATGCTCGCCAGCGTGTCGCGCGCTGGTGGCATGCACGAAGCGACACCGGGCGAGGCCTATCTGCGCCAAGCCGAAGAGCGCGGCATGGCGCGTCGCCAGGCCACAGCGGCGGCCTCTGCGGCGGCGGCCATCACACCCGTGTCCATGCCTGCACCTGCTGCGCCCACCAAGCGGTCGAAGCCGCGAGTACGCGGAAAGGCCGGCAAGACGGCTGCGCCTGCAACGGCGGCCATGCCGCTCAATCCGGCGGCATGGTGGGGCGCGCTGCAGGATCAGTTCGTGCGAGCTGCTGCCGCGGCCGCCACGGCTGAGCCGCCCACGGCTGCGAAGCGGGCGGCGCCGGTTCAGGCTGCGCCTGCGCCGGCGCGGACACCGACGCGGCGCGTTCGCAAGCGCACGCAGGCCTAGCCGCAGGCCCACGGTGCCGGGTACCCATGCGATTCCGTCTCGCGCACTCCGCCCACACTGACTGGAGCGTCGCGGTCGAGGAGTGCCTGCTGCTGCTGGCCCAGTACGCTGGCGATGACCGCTATACGCGCACGCCGAACCTCGGCTTTCTCTATCTGACCGACGAGCTTCAGCCGCACGCCGAGCGCATCCTCACCCTGCTGAAGAGCCGCACCGGCATTCCCAACTGGGTGGGCGCGGTCGGCTCCGCGATCTGCGCCGGCAGCACGGAGTACACCGACGAGCCAGCGATGGCGGTGCTGCTGGGCCACTTCAAGCCGGGCAGCTTCAATGTCTTCTCCGGCATGCAACGCCCGCCGGCGCTGACGGCGCGCACCGACAGCGGCGCCGAAGCCGCATTCACCGCACTGGTGCACGCCGACCCGGCTGCGCATGACCTGCCCGATCTGGTGGTCGACATGGCCCACAAGGTCGTCAGCGGCTATCTCTTCGGCGGCATTTCGAGCGGTCGCCAGACCCATCAGATCGCCGACCGGGTGCTCAATGGCGGACTGTCAGGCGTGGTGTTCGCCTCGGACGTCGCGCTTGTCTCGCGCGTCACTCAGGGCGTGCATCCGCTGCCCGGCGCGGCACGGCACGAGGTGACACAGGCCAATGCCAATCTGATTCTGGCGCTCGACGGGCGGCCGGCGTTCGACGTGCTGCTCGAAGATGCCGGCATCCGCGCACGCGCCGGCACCGCCGACGATGCCCCCCGCGAAGACTTCGCGCGCGTGCGTGCACAACTGCAGGCGCTCGGGCAGCGGGGCCTGTTCGTGGGCATCGAGCCTGCTGCCGGCGATGCCTACCGAGAGCGCACGCCGCGCCAGGACTACGTGGTGCGCAACGTGGTCGCGCTCGATCCGTCCAAGGGCGTGGTCGCCGTGGCCGCACCGGTGGAAGCGGGCCAGATGCTGAGTTTCTGCACGCGCGACGAGGCGGCCGCACGCAAGGACCTGATGCGCATCTGCTCGGAGATCCGCAGTCACCTGCACGAACTGGAAGAAGCCGCGGGTGAACCGGTGGCTGCGCGCGGCGCGGTGTACGTGTCGTGCCTGGGACGTGGCAGCCACATGTTCGGCGAACAGCACGAGGAACTGCGGCTCATCCAGCGCCAGCTCGGCGAGGTGCCACTCGTCGGCTTCTACGCCAACGGCGAGATCGGCGGACAGAACCTGTACGGCTTTACCGGTGTGTTGACGGTGTTCTACTGACCGGACCTGCCTGCCCAGCCGCGGCAGGTGACTGCCTTACTCGGCAGCCAGGCTGGTCGACGGTTGTGCCTGCAAATGCGTGCGTCGCCACTCGGCTAGTGCGTTGGCCACCGATTCAAGCGTGCGCAGCGTCGTGACATCTTTGGGCGGGCGCCGGTACAGCACCGGGCAGGCACCTCCGGCCCACACCTCAATGTGTGCCGGCAGCTTGGCGCGTAATTCCGCCAGCCCGTCGAGCACGTGATTGGCATTCAGGCTCGACGAAAACGACAGCGCCACGATATCGACCTGCTGGGCGGAGGAGGCCAGCACGATGTCCCAGATGGGTGTCTGCACGCCAAGGGAAATGCAGCGGCAGCCCTCCAGCGCGAACAAGGCCTCGGCCATCAGCACGCCCAGGCCATGTGGCTCCTGCGGGAAGGTGGTGAGCAAGATACGCGGTCGGGCGGCGTTGGCCTGCCCGGGGTGCGGGATCGTGTTGATCGCGTTACGCAGGATCACCTGGATCGATTCCGTATACAGGTGCTCCTCGAAGATCTCGAAGTAGCCGCGGGTCCAGGCGTCGCCGACCAGTTCGTTCAGCGGCGCCACCACCTCGATCACGAAGCGCGACAGACCGATGCGCAGCAGCGATTGCGACAGTTGGCGCCGCAGGTCTTCGACCTTGTGCTGCTTGACGAGGTCGATGTACGCCTGCAGATCCTCGAACTGCTCGCTGTTCTCGCTGGCGCGCGCCGGGGCGGCGGTGGTTGCCTCCGACATCTGCTGCAGGTGGTCGACCGCGAAACCGATGATCTTGCCGGGCCGATGGCCCTGGTCCATCAGGCGCTTGATGACGCGCAGCTTGTCGACCTGATCGAGCGGATAGGTGCGCTCGCCGTACGCGTCTCGGTCAGGCTGGGGAAATCCGTAGCGGCGCTCCCATACGCGCAAAGTGTCTTTCGACAGGCCCGTGTCGCGTTCAACCGCGGCAATGGAAACGGTGATTGGAGTGGGTGGACTGCGGTCGTTCATCGCGACACTTGGCCTCTTCTAGCCGGCACGTGGACGGTTGGACCTGAGGCCGGCAAGGCGCGGGCAGCTCAGTCGAATCAGCTATTGTCTAGGACAAATCATTGACCTTCGCTGCTTTGCCGCATAGTATATGGGCCCGAAATATGTTTGCCTAGGACATCGACCGTCAAAGGTTGTCCTAACTCAGGGCAAGGAAGCGCCGGGCCAGTTGTCGTTCATGACCCCAACCATGTTGTTTCGACGCCGCCTCCTGCTTGCTGCAATGGGCCTGTTGGGCGTATCGACCGTAAGCGCTCGCACCTGCCCTGCGCTGCTTGACCACACGCTGCCCAGGCTGCAGGACGATGTGCCGCAGCCTTTATGTCAATTCGCCGGCAAGGTTGTCATGGTGGTCAATACCGCCAGCTACTGCGGCTTCACGCCACAGTACGAAGGGCTGGAGAAACTCTTCGCTCGCTACGTGGCGCAAGGCTTCACCGTGCTGGGCGTGCCGTCGAACGATTTCAAGCAGGAGACGACGGACCGTCGGGCGATCGCCGACCTGTGCTTCAACACCTACGGCGTGAAGTTTCCGATGTTCGGTCCGCAGGCGGTCACCGGGCCGGGAGCCCATCCGTTCTACGCCGCGCTGGCGCGGGCGAGTGGGCGGGCGCCCCGCTGGAACTTTCACAAGTACCTGATCGACCGCCAGGGTCGGGTGGTCGCCGACTTTCCAAGCGCGGTGGAGCCGCTTGATGCGCGCATCACCGGCCGCATCGAGCAACTGCTTGCCGTGCGCTGAGCACGCGGGCGACCCTGCCGACATGACGCGCGGAGCGCAACGAACAATGAATGGATCGAAGATGAAGATTGCTGTTGTGGGTGCCGGCGTGTCCGGGCTGGGGTGTGCGCATCTGCTGGCGCGCGAACACGCCGTCACGCTGTACGAGGCCGCCCCGCGACTGGGCGGACACACCAATACCGTCGACATCACAATCGACGGCATCTCGCACCCAGTGGACACCGGCTTTCTCGTGTTCAACGAGCGCACGTATCCGAACCTGATCCGCCTGCTGGGCGAGCTCGCGGTGCCGACCGCGCTGTCGGACATGTCGTTTGCCGTCAGCGTTCCCGTCGGAGACGGTGGCCGCATGCTGGAGTGGTCGGGCGCCAGTCTCGACACGGTGTTCGCCCAGCGACGCAACCTGGCATCGCCGCGATTCCTGGCGATGCTGCGGGATCTGCTGCGCTTCAACCGCCAGGCAACCGCGATCGCCGAAGGCCGCGAATCCGGCGATGAACTCTCGCTGGGCGAGTTCCTCGATCGCAACCGCTATGGCCAGAGCTTCCGCCAGTGGTACCTGCTGCCGATGGCGGGCGCGATCTGGTCGTGCCCGCTGGCGACGATGCTGGCGTATCCGGCCGCCACCTTCATCCGCTTCTGCCACAACCATGGCCTGCTGCAGGTGAACGACCGACCGCGCTGGTTCACGGTGGCGGGAGGCGCGCGCCAGTATGTCGAGAAGATCGCGGCGGGGCTAACCGACATCCGCGCCGGCGAACCGGTGCTCGAGGTCACGCGCCAGGAAGGGGCGCACAAGGTGGCGGTGCGCACGCAGCGCGGCGTGGCGCTGTATGACCAGGTGGTGCTCGCAAGCCACAGCGATCAGTCGTTGCGCGTGCTGACCGATGCCGACGCTGCTGAACGCAGCGTGCTGGCCGACGTCGGCTACCAGGCCAACCGCGCCATCTTGCACACCGATGAGCGCCTGATGCCACGCTCGCGCAAGGTGTGGTCGGCCTGGAACTACCTGAGTGCCGGCGGCGCCAACCCGGATGTGGCGGTCACCTACCTGCTCAACAAGTTGCAGCCGCTGCCGTTCAAGTCGCCGGTCTTCGTCAGTCTCAATCCGTTGCTGCAGCCGCGCGCCGACAAGGTGCTGGCCGAGTTCGACTACGCACACCCGGTGTTCGACCAGGCGGCGATCGCCGCCCAGCGGCGGCTGCCGGACGTCCAGGGACGTCGTCGCGTGTGGTTCGCCGGTGCCTGGACCGGCTACGGTTTCCACGAAGACGGCTTGAAGTCGGGTCTGGCAGTCGCCGAAGCCCTTGGCGCGTTGGGGCGGCGCGCTTCGCAGCAGGCGGCCTGACGTCCCTCGGGCAAACCCCGCATTTCGCCGAGGCGCGAGGCGCGGAGGCAGATATCGGTTGCCGAACTGGGACTTTTCGGTTCAAATCGTGACTTGTTGGTCACGAGCCCCTTACCGGATCCTGGATGTCTGCCTCACCCCTCATTGGCTTCGGCTCCGTGCGTCACGCGCGGCTGCGCCCGGCGGAACACCGTTTCGCCTACGGCAGCTACTTCCTGCGCGTGCCGCTGCGCGCCACCGCGGAGCGGCCGTTTGGCTTGCGCTGGCTGAAGCACAACCGTTTTGGCCTGTTCGCACTGCACGACGCTGACCACGGCGACGGCCGCGCGCCGCTGGCGTGGATCGAGTCACTGCTCTCGCGGGCCGGCATCCACGACGCGCGCGGTGAAATCTGGCTGCATGCGTTCCCGCGCGTATTCGGCTATGTCTTCAATCCGGTCAGCTTCTGGTTCTGCCACCGCGAAGACGGTGCCCTGCGGTCGGTGGTGTGCGAGGTCCGCAACACCTTCGGCGAGAAGCACTGCTATCTGCTGGCCCATGCCGATGGCCGCGCGCTGCATTGGGGCGAGGAACTGATCGCCACCAAGGCATTCCACGTGTCCCCGTTTTGCCAGGTCAGCGGGCGTTATCGCTTCCGCTTCATGCTGGCCGCACCGGACCCATCTGCCGCGTCCGGCGATATCGCCGAGCGCTTCGTCGCGCGCATCGACCACGATGATGCCGATGGCCCGTTGCTGCTGACGTCGATCCAGGGTCGGCTCGTACCGTTGACCGATGCCGCGCTGATGCGCGCGTTCTTCGCTTACCCCGCGTTCAGCCTCGGCGTCATGGCACGCATCCACTGGCAGGCGCTCAAGCTGTGGCTCAAGCGCGTGCCGTTTTTCAGCAAGCCTGAACCGCCGGCGGTCGCGCTCACGCAATCGTCCGACCCGTCGTCCCGAGTCGAAGCCTCACCTTCCGCCAACCACGCTGCCTCCGTCCTCTCGCACCCATGAACGACTTCGCCCTGCGCATCGCTACCGACTCGCACGCCCGCGGCCCAGCCGACCTCGACACCAGCGCCTTCCCCGCGCAGGCACGCTGGGTGCTCAAGCTGCTCGAACGGGCCGAGCATGGCGCGCTGATGGTGACCTTCCCCGATGGCCAGCGTGCCTGCTTCGGCCATGGCGGCCCGACCGCCGACGTGCATCTTGCCAACTGGAACGTGTTCGGCGCGGCGCTCAAGAGCGGCGACATCGGCTTCGCGGAGACCTACGCCGCCGGCGACTGGACCTCCAGCGATCCTGCCCGCGTGCTGGTGTTCTTCGTGCGCAACCGGGCGGCAGTCGAGCGCGTGATCTACGGCTCCTTCTGGGGCTCGCTCGCGTACCGCGTCAAGCACCTGCTCAACCGCAACAGCAAACCGCAGGCGCGCAAGAACATCACCGCGCACTATGACCTCGGCAACGCGTTCTATGCGTTGTGGCTCGATCCCTCGATGACCTACAGCAGCGCGATATTCGCGCCGGGTGCGGTCGACGGTACCGGGGTGCATGCGCCGGCCGACGCGGCCGAGCTGGCCGCCGCGCAGCGCGTCAAGTACGAGCGCGTGCTGACCGAACTTCGCGTGGCGCGCGGCGCCCGGGTGCTGGAGATCGGCTGCGGCTGGGGCGGATTTGCCGAGACGGCCGCGCGCGCCGGCGTGCACACGACGGGGCTCACGCTGTCGCCGTCGCAACTCGATCACGCGCAACAGCGCCTGGCGCGGCAGACACTCGACGCCGATCTGAAGCTGCAGGACTACCGCGACGAGCAGGGCGTGTACGACGGCATCGCCAGCATCGAGATGTTCGAGGCAGTGGGTGAGCAGTACTGGCCCGGCTACTTCGCCACCCTCAACCGCTGTCTCGCGCCCGGCGGCCGCGCCTGCGTGCAGACGATCGTCATCGCCGACGATCTGTTCGCCCGCTATCGCAGCGGCACCGACTTCATCCAGCAGTACATCTTCCCGGGCGGCATGCTGCCCTGTCCGTCGGTGTTTCGCGCGCAAGCGGCCAAGGCCGGCCTCACGGTGGTCGACGAGCTGGCCTTCGGGCGCGACTACGCCAAGACGCTCGCCACCTGGCGCGCCACCTTCATGAGCCAGCTCGACAGCGTGCGCGCGCAGGGCTTCGACGAGCGCTTCGTGCGGCTGTGGGAGTTCTACCTCGCCTACTGCGAGGCTGCATTTGCGGAGGGCAATACCGATGTCGTCCAGTACACCCTCGCCAAGGAATGATATGCACGCCCGTCTCGGCGCGGCGCTGATGGCGGCCTTCCTCGCCGCCGCGCCCGTCGCCGCCCAAACCACGTCTACTGCGTCGCCCCCGGCGACGAACGCCATGACCACCGCCCATATCGCCCGCTACGTCACCGACGCCCGTCTGGCCGGCGAAGGAAAGCTCACCTGGCTCGGCTTTCACGTGTATGACGCGCGCCTGTACGCACCCGCTGGATTCGACGTGAGCAATCCCTCCGCCCAGCAGTTCGTGCTCGAGCTGACATACGCGCGCAAGCTCGAAGGCAAGGCCATCGCCGAAGCCAGCCGCGATGAGATGCAGCGCCTGGCCTTCGGCACCCCCGAGCAGCAGACCAAGTGGCTGGGGCAAATGGAGAAGCTGTTCCCCGACGTGGAAAAGGGGCGCCGCATCGCCGGCGTCAACCAGCCCGGCAAAGGGGCGCGCTTCTACGTCGATGGCAACTTCGTCGGCAGCGTGGACGAACCTGATTTCGCCCGCGCCTTTTTCGCCATCTGGCTCGACCCGCGCACGCGGGCACCGCGTCTGCGCGACAGCCTGCTCAAAGCGGGCGGCGCCACGGCCGCCATCGCGCCGTAGCGCGCTGATGCCGCCAGCCGCGCATCAGCCGCCTCGCTCCGTCACCACGCGCCGCTGACCCATGGCCTCCGCCACCCTCGCGGCTGCGTTGCCGCCGCGCCTCGTCACCGGCCGTGGGCTGGCTTCCTACGCGCTGCTCGGGTTGCCGCTGGCGATGACGGCGCTGCCGATCAACATCCTGCTGCCCGACTACTACGCCGCCAACACCGGCCTGGCGTTGACGGTGATCGGCCTCGTTCTGCTGGCCACGCGGCTGGTGGATGCGGTGGCCGATCCGCTGCTGGGCAGCTGGGTCGATTCGCAGAAAGGACGCGCTGGCTACCTGCGACCCGTGCTGATCGCCGCTCCGCTGCTGGCGCTCGGCTTCATGCTGCTGTTCAACCCGCCGCAGTTAAGCGGTACGGCGGCCGCAACCTGGCTGTTCGCGACACTGGTGGCGGCTTACCTCGGCTACTCGCTGGCCACCGTCGCCTACCAGGCTTGGGGCGCGGAACTGGCGCACGATGATGCCGGTCGCACCCGCATCACCGGCGCGCGCGAGGGTGCCGGGCTGGTGGGCGTGCTGATCGGCGGCGCGCTGCCCTCCGTCACCGGCATGGGCGTGCTCACCGGAGTGTTCCTGGTGGCGCTGGCGCTGGCGCTGGTGGCGTTGTGGCGCGGTGCACCGCGCGCGCCGCGCTCGCAGAAGGCGTCGGCGACGGGCAATCCGTTTTCCAGCTTCGTCCTGCCGCTGCAGAGCAGTCGACTGCGCTGGCTACTTGCCGTGTTCGCACTCAACGCGATCGCGCCATCGATCACCGCCACGGTGTTTCAGTTCTTCGTGGCCGACCGGCTCGGTCTGGCCAGCTACACAGGCATGTTCCTGGCGCTGTACTTCATCGCCGGCGCCGCCAGCATGCCGCTGTGGATCCGCCTGGCGCGCAAGTACTCGCTGCACTCGGTGTGGCTGACCGGCATGGTGGCCTCGGTGGCGGCGTTCATCTGGGCCTTTGCCGTCGGCCCGGGCGACCTGGCCGCCTTCGCGTTCATCTGCGTGCTGTCAGGCTTTGCCTTCGGGGCCGATCTGGCGCTGCCGCCGGCACTGCTGGCGCGCGTGATCGACGCCAACGGTCACGACGGTCAGCGCGAGGGCGCCTACTTCGGGCTGTGGAACTTCGTCAACAAGCTCACCCTGGCGCTGGCCGGCGGCATCGCGCTGCCGTTGCTGGAGGCGATGGGCTACGCGCGCGGCGGCAGCGACGCCGCAGCGTTGACCGCGCTCGCCTTCGTCTACGCCGTCGTGCCTTGCCTGCTCAAGCTCGTCGCCGCCGCGTTGCTTTACGCGGCATGGCGCCAACAACGTTTCTGAGGAAGCCATGCAATCTCGTCTGACCCTCTTCTATCGCCTGGCCGCCGCCGCGCTGATTGCGCTCGCGCTGGCCAGCTGTGCCGCCACCGAACCGCAGCGCTACGCGCAGGAGAAGCCCGCGCTCGACCTGAAGCGCTACTTCAACGGCGTGATCGAAGGCCACGGCATGGTGCTCGACCGCTCGGGCGAAGTGACGCGCCGCTTTGTCGTCACCATCAACGCCAGCTGGCAGGGCGATACCGGCACGCTCGACGAAGACTTCGAGTGGTCCGACGGCGTCAAGGAAAAGCGAGTGTGGACGCTCAAGCCGGGCGCGGTGCCGGGGCAGTGGGTCGGCACCGCGGCCGACGTGATCGGCCAGGCCGCCGGTACGGTGGCTGGCAACGCGCTCAACTGGCGCTACACGCTCGCCTACAAGACAGCCGAGGGCAAGACATGGAACATCGGCTTTGACGACTGGATGTTCCTGATCGACGAGCGCGTGATGCTCAATCGCGCGGTGATGAGCTTCTGGGGTTTGCGGGTGGGCGAGGTGCTGATCTCGTTCACGCGCAAGTGAGCGGCGCGATGACGACCCTGACCGAGCGCGCCGGTACCTCCCCCGTGGCTCAGGTGGCACCACCGACGTTGTTCGGCCCGCTGAATCCGCCATTTGCCAGCTACATCGGCCGGCGCGTGTGGGTGATCGGCGCCAGCTACGGCATCGGCGAGGCCATCGCACGCGACCTGATGAGCCGCGGCGCACGGGTCGCGCTGTCCGCGCGCAAGGCAGAACTGCTCGAGAAGCTTGCCGCCGACAACACGCAGGCGCTGGTGCTGCCGCTCGACGTCACCGACCACGCCTCGCTGGTGGCGGCGGCCGAACGCCTGAATGCGCGCTGGGGCGGCGCCGACCTGGTGCTGATCGTCGCCGGCACCCACACCGAGATGCGCGCGCAGGACTGGGATCTGGCGCAAGCGCGGCGCCTGCTGGAGGTCAACCTGCACGGCGTTCTCAACTGTGTGGACGTAGCGCTGCCGCTGATCCAGCGCGCCGGGCCAGGGGCGGGCATCGGCATCGTGTCCTCGGTCGCCGGCTACGTGGGCCTGCCCAAGGCGCTCATCTACGGACCGAGCAAGGCGGCGCTGATCAACTTTGCCGAGTGCCTGCACGGTGATCTGCGGCCGCAAGGCCAGGCCGTCTACCTGGTAAACCCTGGGTTCGTCGACACGCCGCTGACCCAGAAGAACGACTTCAGCATGCCGGCGCTGCTGTCGGCAAACGACGCCGCGCGCATCACGCTCGACGAGATCGCCGCCGGCCGCTTCGAGATCCACTATCCCAAGCGCTTCACCCGCTGGCTCAAGCTGCTGCGCATCCTGCCTTACCGGTTTCAGCTGTGGGCGGTGCGCAAGGTCACGGGGCAGTAACCATGGCGGTCGATGCTGCTGCCCTGGCCCGCCTGCGCCAGTACTTTGAGTCCATCAGTCCGCACAGCGTGCGCGAGCTGGGCACGATCTATGCCGAGGATGCGTACTTCAAGGACCCCTTCAACGAGGTACGTGGCGTGCCGGCGATCGAGCGCATCTTCACCCACATGTTCAAGCAGGTCGACGCCCCGCGCTTCATCGTGCACGACGTCGTCGCACAGGACGCGCAGGCCTTCGTCACCTGGGATTTCCGCTTCCGCATGAAGCGCTTCAACCCGGTCGAACAGGTCATCCGCGGCGCCAGCCACCTGCGTTTCGACGGTGCCGGCAAGGTGGTCTTTCATCGGGACTACTGGGACGCAGCCGAGGAGCTCTATGCGAAACTCCCGGTGTTGGGCGGCCTCATGCGTTTTTTGCGCCGGCGTGCCGCCAGCTAGCTCCTCTGCGAGGCCCACCGATGTCGCAATCGATGCTCTATCCCGATCTCTTCCGCTCGCTTGAATCCGTGCGTTGGAACATGGAGAAGGACGTCCCCTGGGACGACTTCAACGGCGATCAGCTGTCCGACGAGCAGGCGCGCACCATCAAGATGAATGCGATCACCGAGTGGTCGGCGCTGCCGGCCACCGAGATGTTCCTGCGCGACAACCGACACGACTCCGATTTTTCTGCCTTCATGAGCGTGTGGTTCTTCGAGGAGCAGAAGCACGCGCTGGTGCTGATGGAGTACCTGCGCCGCTTCCGGCCCGATCTGGTGCCGACGCAGGAAGAACTGCACAACGTGCGCTTCGAGTTCGACCCCGCGCCGGCGCTGGAGACGCTGTCGCTGCACTTCTGCGGCGAGATCCGGCTCAATCACTGGTACCGCCGCGCCAGCGAATGGCACACCGAGCCGGTGATCAAACACATCTACAAGCTGCTCAGCCAGGATGAGGCGCGCCACGGCGGCGCCTACCTGCGCTACATGAAGAAGTACATGAACGACCTGGGCGACACCGCGCGCGCCGCGTTCGCCAAGATCGCTGTGCTGATGGCCAGCGCCAAGCGCACCGCCAAGGCGCTGCACCCGACCAACCTGCATGTGAACCAGGCGCTGTTTCCGCTCGACACGATCCAGTCGCGCCTGCCCGACCCCGCGTGGCTCGAACACTGGCTCGACCAGCAGATCAAGTTCGATGATGTGTGGGAGACCAAGGTGGTCGAGCGCATCCTGCACAACATGAGCCTGCTGTTCGAGCGCAGCTTCAACTCGGTGCAGGAACTGAACCGCTATCGCAAGGAAGTCACGCAGCGCCTGGCCGCTGCCGGTGGCGCACCGCAACCGGCCTAGGTTCGAGTAGGCGGGCTTCGCGGATAATCCGCGCATCCGGAACCTTCAACGCCCGGCGCAGATCTGCTCCGGGCGTTTTTCATTGATGACTTCAGCCACCCTGCTGCGCGCACCGCGTCACGTCCCGCTCGCCACCACCACGCGTGGCAACCTGCCTGAGCTTGTCCACTACGGCTCGATCGCCGTGGTCGACGCGCGCGGCGCGCTGATCGCCGGCGCGGGCGATGCCCATGGCATGAACTTCACGCGCTCGTCGCTCAAGCCGCTGCAGGCCCTGGGATTCGTCGAAGACGGCGGCGCCGAACACTTCGGCTTCGGCTCGCGTGAGCTGGCGCTGATGTGCGCCAGCCACGGCGGCGAGGCGATGCACGTGGCCACCGCCCAGCGCATGCTGGCCGCGATCGACGCCAGCGAAGCCGACCTGCAATGCGGCTGCCACGTGCCCACCTACTTCACCGCCACCGGCACCGAGCCGCCCGCCGGCCGGCGCTGGGGCCCGCTGTTTCACAACTGCTCCGGCAAGCACAGCGGCTTCCTTGCGTTCTGCCGGCTGCATGGCCAGCCGCTGAAGAACTACCTCGATCCCGACGCACCGCTGCAGCAGCGCGTGCGCGCCAGCGTGCAGCGCTTCGTCACCCCGATGCACGGGCGGCGCGAGCTGCCGATGGGCATTGACGGCTGCAGCGCGCCCAACTTCGCCATGCCGCTGTCGGCGCTGGCGCACGCCTTCGGCGCGCTCGCGCGCGGCGATACGCCGGCACTGGCCGCGCTGCGCTACGCGATGGCGCGTCACCCCGATCTCGTCTCCGGCACCCGACGCAGTGACCTCGCGTTGATGCAGACCGGCTGGAAGGCCGGCAGCACCGACCAGGGCGCCGACGGCGACTGGGTCAGCAAGATCGGCGCCGATGGCGTGCAGGCTCTCGGCATCCGCAGCAAGGGCATCGGCGTCGCCGTGCGCGTGGCCGACGGCAACAAGCGCGCGCTGCTGGCGGTGACGGTAGAAGTGCTGCGGCAGCTGCAGTTGATCGATGATCCGGCGCGGACGCCGCTGGCCAGTTACGCGCGGCCGGCGGTGCGCAACTATCGGGGCACGGAGGTGGGGCGGGTGGAGAGCCTGTTCACAATGCCGCGGGTCGTGCTCTGACGTTGCTGTATGGCGCGGGGACTCTAACGTACTTCAATCCTGGTGTAAGCGAATGGCCGAGATCATTTACCACTACACGACGGCGAGTGGTCTCCTCGGCATACTTGACACCAGAACCATCTGGTGTACGCACGTGAGCTACTTGAACGACACGCTCGAGTACAAGCACGGCGTTTACGTCTACCAAAGGACATTGCAAAGCATCGTGGACGACGATGAGCTTTCGAGCGATGTGCGAAGCACTGCCAAGACCGCTCTTGAGGTTCTCGTCGGCCATACATCGATCGATGCGTTGCTCGACGATCCGCGTCGCTTCTACGTTGCTTCATTCTCGGCGAGAGACGACGATTTATCGCAGTGGCGAGCCTACGGAGGTTCTGGCCCACGGTTCGCCATTGGATTCTGTGCTGAGGAGCTACGGAAGCTGCACAGGATGTCAGGAATGCGCTTGGAGCCTGTTCGCTACGACTCGAACAAAGAGATGGTGACGCTAAGGGCACAGGTATTGAGCCGGTTGCAGGACCTTCTACACCGGGGACCGACTCAACTCGGAACTGAATCAGACGCGCGCGCCATACCGCTCGGTCACTTGTTTGCCCTGAGCCAAGACTCGATAGCGTCGCTGAGCCCACTTGTGAAGCACGATGCGTTCGTTGCAGAAGCTGAGTACAGGCTCTTCAGTAGTCCTAATGACTTGATGAGTCAGCCACCGCCGACGCCGAAGTTTCGGTCGGGCAAAAGCTATTTGATTCCGTATCTTGCGTTGGATCTCAGCGCTCTCGACCGTCCAGTTGTAAGCATCACCGTCGGACCCACCGCGCACCCCGCAGAGGCTAAGGCCGCTGTGGTTCGGTTGTTGAAATTCAAGGCACAGTGCAATCCTGGGTTCGTACGAATTCACTCTCACGGCTACGAGGTTAACTCGTCCGCGGTTCCTTATCGGGACTGGTAGATGCGCCTTTAAGGGCGTTGGGTTGCGGTTGCCCTAAGCTGCGTCCTTGGTGCGGCCAAGTCGACGAAGAACGCAAACTCCCGCGCCTTGTCGCGCAGCCGCTCGAACCGCCCGCTCTTGCCGCCATGGCCCGCTTCGAGATCCATGTGTATCAGCAACGGATTCGCATCGGTCTTGCGCGCCCGCAGGCGCGCGACGTACTTGGCGGGCTCGAAGTACTGTACCTGCGAGTCCCATAGCCCCGCGTGCACCAGCATCGGCGGGTAGGCCTTGCGTTCGATGTTGTCGTAGGGTGAATAGGCGAGCATGCGCTCGTACGCGGCCTTCTCGCGTGGGTCGCCCCATTGCGTCCACTCATTGGCCGTGAGCGGGATGCTGTCGTCGAGCATCGTCGTCACCACGTCGACGAAAGGCACCCATAACGAGATGCCGGCGTACTCGTCGCCGGCCTGGTTGGCGATCGCGCCCATCAGCAGGCCGCCGGCGGAGCCACCGCTGGCGAAGACCTTGCCTGCCCACCTCTCCGACTTCAGATGGCGCGTGACGTCGACGAAGTCGTTGAAGGTGTTCTGCTTGTGTTCGAGCTTGCCGGCGTCGTACCAGCCTTCGCCCAGTTCGGCGCCGCCGCGCACGTGGGCGATGGCGAAGGCGAAGCCCCGGTCGATGAGGCAGAGCGCGTTCTGCGGCAGCGCCGGGTCGTACGAGTAGCCGTAGGCGCCGTAGCCCTGCAGATACAGCGGCGCGCTGCCGCCGCGCGTGTAGCGGTCCTTGCGCCACATGATCGATACCGGAACGCGCTGACCGTCGCGCGCGGGTGCCCACAGCCGGGCGGAGTCGTACAGCGCGCGGTCGTAGCCGAGCACCGGGCGCGTCTTCAGCAGCGCGCGTGCGCCGCCGGCGAGATCGACGTCGTACTCGCTGGTCGGCGTCACCATCGAGTCGTACACGTAGCGCAGCCGCGGCAGCGCCGGATCGAGGTTGGTGCCCAGCGTCATCACGAAGGCCGGCTCGTCGGCGGCCACGGTAAACGGCGCCGGCGCGGCCGAGCCAGGCCACGGCAGCACGCGCAACTGCACGTTGGCGGCGACACGCTCCTGCACCACCAGCGCGCTGTCGAACAGCGCCACGTCTTCGAGCGTGGCGTCGTCGCGACCGGCGATGACCTCGGTCCAGCGCGCGGCATCGGCCAGCGCGTCTTCGGCGGCCGTCAGCAGGCGGAAGTTGCGCGCGCCGTCGTTGCTGCGGATCACCCAGCGGCCGTGCAGGTGGTCGGCGTAGCTGCGCACGCCGTCGCGCCGCGGCAAGGCGAGCGAAAGCGCGGCGGCTGGCTGGTCCATCGGCAACGTGCGCAGCTCGGTGGTCTCGAACCCGGTGAGCCAGAGCGTGATGAAGCGTCGTGATGCGGTGTGGCCGATGGATGTGAACAGCGTCTTGTCCGGCTCGTCGTAGACCATCACGTCGAGATTCGGGTGGGTGCCGCGCGCGTGTCGGTACACCGGCCCAGATTGCAGCGTCTGCGGGTCCTGGCGGATGTAGAACAGCGTGCGGCTGTCGCCCGCCCACACCAGCTGTTCCAGCACGCCGGGGATCGACTCGTTGAGCACCTGGCCGGTGGGCAGGTGCTTGATGCGCAGCGTGCTGATGCGCCGGCCCACGGTGTCTTCGGTCCACGCGAGCCAGTCGTTGTCCGGGCTCACCTGCCAGTCGCCGAGTTCGAAGAAGGCGTGGTCCGCCGCCATCGCGTTCTCGTCGAGCACCACTTCTTCCGCTGCCTGCGGATCGGGCGCGTCGAGCCCGCCGCGCTGGCGCACGTGCACCGGGTACTCGGCGCCGGTGTCGTAGCGCTGCCAGTACCAGTAGCCGTTGTCGTACACCGGCACGCTCGCATCGTCTTCCTTGATGCGCGCGCGCATCTCGCGCACCAGTTCGTCCTGCAGCGCGGCGGTGGGCGCCAGCATCGCGTCGCAGTAGGCGTTCTCGGCGCGCAGGTAGTCGAGGATGTCGGCGCGCTTGGATTGCGGGTCGTCGTCGCGCAGCCAGTGGTACTCGTCAATGCGATCACCGTGCGCGCAGTTGACGACATGCGGCACGGTGGCGGCGATCGGCGGCTGCGGCGCGGGGGTGGAGCGTGGGTTCATCGGTCCGTCGATTCGGTTGGATGCAGGCCGGCTCACTCGCCGATGGTGACGTCGCCCAGCGGCGTGCGCAGCCGGGCGCGCAGGCTGCGCGGACCCGGCCGCAGGTCGATCGGGCCCATCAGCTTCAGCTCGCGGTACAGCGGCACCACGCTGCTGGCCGCCGGGTGGGCGAGGTCGAGCGACAGCAGCGCGCAGCCGCTGTCGGGCAGTTGCTCGGCCGGATGCGCGCCGTCCCACTGGATCAGCGCGGGCAGCACGCCGCCGAAGTTCAGGCGACCGTCGGGCGGCAGCGCGAATCGCCAAGCGTAGGCATTGCGGGTGAAGGCAGTCACCTCGCCGAGTGCCGGCACCCGGGTCACCGCCTCGATCAGATGGCTGGTGGCGGCGACCCAGGTGAGCAGCACCGGCGCCAGCGCAATGCGCGCGCGCACGTCCGAGTTGTCGAGGTCGAACCAGCGTGGCTGCGCGGGCGGGGTGCCGTCCGGATCGAGCGCGATCAGTTCGAGGTAGCAGCGCGCCCCGAGCTTGAGTAGCCGGTTGTGGGTGCCCATGGTCAGGTGGCGTCCGCCCGGTTGCGGCTCGACGCCCAACGTCGCCTTCGCCCATGCCGATCCCTGCTCCAGATCGGCGCAGGCCACCACCAGATGATCGATCTCGCTGCGCATGGCGCGATGGTAAGCGGCTGGGCCCCGGGGCATAACGCGCGCCTAACGCCGGCTCACCTACGGTACGCCCGATGCCGCTGCGAGCGGCCGATTGCCAAGGACCCTGCCCATGCTCGAACCCACGACACCGACGCTGCGCGCCTGCGTCGCCTCCCTGCTGTTGACCGCCGCGCTCGCCGCGTCGCCCCTGGCCGTTGCCAACCCCAAAGACGTGCTGGTTGCGGTGCAGCCGGCCGGCGAATCGCTCACGCGCGCCACGCACGAGCGGCTGGTGCAGTTCATCGAGTGGACGTTCAAGGCGCCGCTGACACCGTCGCAGCGTGCGCGCCTGGGCGAGATCATCATCGCCGAGTGGCGCCTGCCCAAGGATCGCGAGGGATTGAAGGAGTGGCTGGCGGCGGCCGACCACATCGACACGCTGCCGGCTGACCAGCGGCCGTTCGTGCGCGAGAAGCTGCTCGAGGAAGTGCTGCCGGCGCTGCGCGCGCAGGCCAAGACCGACGCCGACGCACGCTGGTTCATCGCGCTGTACGACGCCGCCAACAAGCCGATCGCGGCCGGCAGTCCGGCACTGACGCGGCAGATGAGCGACGCCACGATCGAGATGACCTACTTCATCCTCGGCAAGGCGCACGGCGCCGACCTGCAGCCGAGCGCTGCGGAGAAGGACGAGTGGGCCAAGGCGCTGGTCGCGGGCTGGCCGCGGCTGGCGGCCGAGCGCAAGCGCGAGATTGCCGGCAGCCCGCTGCAATGGGCCGAGGTGCGCGCCTCGTGGGATGCCGCCAAGGCGTCCGACCGGGCCGAGGTGGCCGCGCTTTGGCGCAAGGACTTCCCGCTGCCGCAAGCGGCCGCTGATGCACCGCTGGTGGCCTCGCCGGCGCAGCGCGCCGCTCTCGCCAAGCTCAAGGAGGTCGATGCCTACCTCGCCCAGCCAGCCGCCGAATGGCGCGCCGATCACCTGACGCGCGAGGCCGATGCGCTCGCCAAGCTCACCGCCCAGCTGCGCGCGGAGCCTGCTTCACGTGCCACCGCCGAGCGCCTGGCTCAAGTGGAAAAGGGACTGCGCGACACCAGCCAGCGCTTGCGCGCGCCGACTGCGGCGGCAAGCGCATCGGCCGGCGGCAGCGCCGCCCAGACCGCAGCCGACCTGAACCGGAACATGGCCGCGATGCAGATGCAGCAGCAGGCATTCCGCTCGCAGATGCAATTCATGGAACAGATGCGGCAGGCCCAGTTCAACACCATCCAGAACTACGGCAACAACCCGTACCGATACAGCAACCCGTTCGGGCGCTGAAGCGCGCCGCCGGCGGCCGCGAGCGCTTCGTCGGCGCGCGCGGTCGCGACCGGAGCTGCGCAGCGCGAGGCCAGCCTCGCTCCTGCCGTTTATTGATCGGTTCGACCCATCGACGAGCCACCATCGCAGCTTCCCGCTGCAGGCGCGGCGCATGAGTCGATCACCGGCTGCTCGGGTTCGTTGGTGACTCCCTGCCGAGACCCAGACGCACTGGTCCACGCCGATGCCCGACCGGGCCGCGATCAGCGACTCCACCAACGCAGCGGTGTCGCGTATGTGCTTGATCGCGCCTGACGCGTCCTGCCGTGTGCGTCAGGTGCCCGTGCGGATCACGGGTGCGGTCCGCCAGCGACCGGGGCTAGCGCAGCGACAGGCTCTTGAAGATCTCGGCCGCTTGCGGCGCGAGCCGGTTGAAGCTCGTGTCGCTGTCGGCCACGAAAATCAGCATGCCGAACTTCTGCGCATTGCCGAGGGCCATGAACCCCATGTAGCGCGGGCCGCCGTCGCTGTCGTAGCTTGCGAAATACGCCACGTAAGCGCCGACCGCCGCCTGTCCGGTCTGCAGCGGCGTCGCCTGCGGTGCGCGCAGGCCCCAGAACTGTTCGAGCGCCGCGCGCTCGGCGTCGAACTGGGCATTGAATGCTCCGCTGGCGGCCTTCGGCGCCAGCAGCATGACCTGGGCGGTCCCGGCGGGCTCGCCTTGCGGCGTGAGCGTTTCGATGTCTGCTTCCATCGCTGCCGCCCAGCCTGGCGGCGCGACGTAGGCGTAGGCGGAGCCCGATGCCTGCGCCAGCGCGGCGGGCGCCAGCGCAGCGGCAAGCCCCCAAGCTGCAAGTTGCCGTGCAAGGGAACGCAGCGCCGTGGCGCGGCGCGAGCACGACCCGGGTCGATCAGGGTCGCGCGTCGCGCGATCGCCGGCGCCGCGCGGCAGGCCGCGCAAACAAAGATGAAGGTCATAGCCGAACATGCGGTTCCCCTGTCAACGCACCCGTGGATTGGCCAGGCGCACGCGTCGTTCGCCGCCGGCCAGCAGCACCACCGCCTCGTCTGCTTCGAAGCGCGCGTCATCGGCGGCGGAGGGCAGGTCGACCGTGTTCTGCGGCTCGCAGCGGGCGAGGTCGAAGGTCATCACCGCGAAGCGCGGCTGGCCGCGCAATTTTGTGAAGGCCACGGCCCAGCGGCCGTCGGGCGAGTGGATCACCTGCTGTACCCGGTATTCGCCCAAAGGCACGTGCTGCTTCGGCAGCGCATCGGGTCCGAGCAGGCTCACGCTCTGCCGATCGGGCGACGGATCGGCGCGGCAGTTGCCGGCGGCCGTGCTGCGGGTGGGCGCAACGCTGGCCACCACGTCGCCGGCGGGCGGTGCGGGCTGGGCGCCGTAGGGGTTCGGCGCGCGGCCGGCCAGCGCCGATGGCGGCGCGCCGCCCGGACGACCTGCTGCGCCGCCGCCGTACGCAGGCTGAGGCGATCCATAAGCAGGCGGCTGTCCGTAGGCCGGTTGCTGTCCGTAAGCCGGTTGCTGTCCGTAAGCCGGTTGCTGTCCGTAAGCCGGTTGCTGCCCATAGCCAGGCTGTTGCTGGCCAAAGCCCGGCTGCTGCTGGCCATGGTTCGGCTGTTGGCCACTGACGGACGGCTGCTGTCCGTACCCGGCCGTTCCACCGCCATGCGCCCCGGTCGGCTGGCCAGGGGTCGTCGGGGGCGGTTGCGCCGGAGCGGCCGCGCCGCCGGCGCGCGGCGGCAAGCGCGGCGCGACGACGTTGATCTGCTGCGCCAGCAGGCTGCCTGATCCGCAGGCGAGCAGGGCGAGCGTGATCCACGCACGAAGGTGACTCATCTCAACGCTCTCCCCAGGGGTCGAACACCGGCGCCGGGCGCGGCATCGGCGTGGCCAGGCGCATGAACGGCAGTTCGATCACGCCGAGTGCTTCGCGCGGTGCCATCAGTGCCGACGGCGGCGCCGCGCCCGCGCCCGAACTCGTGGTCGATGGCGGCACCCGTGCACCCGTGCCCGCCGCCTCGGCCTGCCACCAGCCGCCGTCGCGGCTGCGTTGGTAGGGGCTCGGCGCCTGCGCATAGCGCGCCTGCAGCCACACCGGTGCTGGCCGCTCGCCGGTGGCACTGAACTGCTCGACCAGCAGGAACACGCCCTCGGCCACGCTTTGTGCGGTCAGCACGAAGGGCGTGGTCAGCAGCAGGGGTCGCCCGCTCGGCGTGCTTTCCGGCCAGACCGGCAGCGGAACCACCGCACTGGCTGCCGGCGCAGGCCAGCCGTCGAGCGCGGTCACGCGCAGGTGATGGGATCGCGTGCGCTGCCAAGCCCACAGCTGCACCGGCCATTGCGCGCTGAACGGCACGTAGACGACCGCGTACCAGGCGCCCGGGCGGCCGGTGTGGCGCTCCAGCGGGCCGCCGGCAGCCAGATAGTTGTCGAGCCGTTGCGGCGCCTCGTCCACACCCAGCCACAGCGGCAGTCCCGGCGCGGGCCCGTAGGCTGGCGCAACGTAGCCGGGGATGGGCGGCGCATAGCCGGGCGCCGGAACCCATCCCGGCCCGGGCGCGCGTGCAGACGCCGGTCCGGACACTTGGCCAGAAGCATGAGCGGGCCCATACGATGGCGCTGCCGGCGCGCCGTACACCGAAGCCGCTGCGGGCGGTGCCGCAGAGACCGCGGGTGGCTGAGAGCCTGGCGCCGCGCTGCCCTGGGCCCACGCCGCGCCGACTGCCGCCAGCGCCGGCAGGGCCACCACCCAGAGGCGCAGCCGGCTGGCGCCGAGCGCGGGCAAGATCATTCCTCGACCAGGCGGCGCGCCAGCTCCGCCACGGCCGCCTCGATGCACGAGCGCAGCGCGCGATCCACGCCTTCCTTGCGGCTGCTGCGGCTGTCGGCGTCCACCTGCACCGGCAGGTTCTTGCCGCGCAGCGAAGCCAGCGAGTTGAGCAGGCTGCCGACGCCGCTCACGTTGGTGGTGGACGACTCCAGCTTCTTGACCACGTTGACCGCGTCGACCACCAGGCCGGTGTTCGCATCGACGATGCGCACGTCCATGCCGATCTGGTCGGCGGTGCTGCCGCCCGATACCTGCATGCCGCCGATGTTCACGCCGCGCGAGCTCTCGTTGCTGCCGGCGTTGGCCTCCGACACCACCACTTCGAAGATGTAGCGGGCGGCCGTCATCTGACCTTGCGCGGCCGGGGCGGCGGCGGTGGTGCCACCCTGCGCCAGCTGGCGTTCGCGCATCACGCCCTCATTCAAGCGCTGCCGTTCGGCCACCGCGAAAGCACCGGACCGGATCAGCGCGGTGACGAACATCTCGCGCGCGGCGCCCACCTGCACCTCCGGCACGGCGCTGCGGAACTCGTAGATCGCCACCACCGGCTTGGCGCCGGCGCGCCGCTGCACCTGCTTGAGTTCCTTGGCGGTGGCCGAGTCGTCGACGCGCGCCGGCGTCTGCGCCAGCACGGGCGCGGCGCAGGCGGCAGCAACGCACATCAAGATCAGCGCGCGACGCGCGCGGGCGGGTGAGGCGAAGGCGGAGCAGGTCATGGCGGAATCCGATCGGCGCGGTGCAGTTGAACGTGAGTGACTCAGCGGTACGACGCGGCGGCCGTACGACGCGGTGCAGTCGACTGCCAGCAGGGTGACGGCAGGCATGGGCGGGCTGGGTTCGGCGGTGGCAGGAAACGGCGCTGCGCTGCTGGATCCGTTGTCGTCATCATGCGCCGTCGCTCCGTGCCGTCAAGAGATGACGTTCTAGCGAGCGAGGCGTTACGCGAGCGTTATGCGCCCGTGATGGAGAGACGGGAATCTGCATGCAGGGCGCCATGGCCCGCCGGCCCGGCGCGGTCGGGGCTGCGACGCCGCTTGCTGTCCCAGCGAGGGAGTGGCGTGACCGAAACTCCGTCGCCGTACGCCCGACACTGCTGCCAGTGCAACCGTCGAGCGCTGCGCGAGGCGATCGCGCGCGCTGAGCGCCAGGCACTGCCCACGCCGACGCAGCTGCCTTCAGCCCCGTCCCAACACGCGCAGCGCCGCTGCAGCGCCATTGCGCGGGCGGGCGCGACAGCACGCGCCGGCCGCTGCGGGTCGGGGACGGCGGGTCGACCCGCAGCCACGCGCAGGATCCTGCGCAAGGTCCACGAAGCGCCCGGCGCGTCAGCGCCGCGGCAGCAGGCTCGCCGGACCGCCGGCCGCCTTGGCGCCCGAGACGCAGCAGTTGTTGCGGCTGGGCGGGGGCGCCGCGTTCTTCAGGAAGCACTGCGCCTGCGGACCGCGCACTCCGGGCTTCAGATACGTCCATGCCAGGCACTGGGCGTTGACGTTGCACGCCGTCTGGCACATCACCGGATCAGCCGCGACGAGGGCAAAGCCGTACATGTCGGCGCCCATGCGATCGGTGTCGGCATCCATGCTGCCGCCGGCGACCGGCTGTGCTGCCGGCGCGGGTGGGGGTGGCGGCGGCGGGGCGGCGCGACCCGGCGGGGGCGGCGGCGGTGCCGCATTGACGGGCACTGCCGCGACTGGCGCGCCGGGTTGGCTGCCGCCGCCCACGTTGGTGGCCACGCCAGGCCGCACGCACTGGTCGGCGCGCACGATGAGGTCGGCATCGCAGACGCGGGCCGGGCCGCGCACGGTGATGGCGCAGGGCCCCTGGCCCAGCCGACCGCAGTTCGGACGAATGCAGCGCCCGGTCGCCTCGGCCAGGTTCACGTCGCAGCTGGGCAGCCGCACCCACACCGGGCAGGCGGCCTGGTTCTCGCGGCCGCAGGCCGGATGCACGCACACGCCGCCTTCGACCTTGAGGTTGAAGTCGCAGGGTTGCGGCACGGGCGTCTTGAGCAGAGGGTCGATCGCGATGCGCTGGCCGACGGTGCAAGGCTGTTCGTTCTCGCGGCCGCAGGCCGGGCGCACGCACTGGCCCGCGCCTTCCACCAGGTTGAGGTCGCAGCTCGGGATGCGCTCATTGATCCGGCTCGGGCGCTGGCCTTCGCGGCCGCAGTCATTGGCGTAGGCCGGCGTGGCGGCGACCAGCCACAACGCGAGCGACAGCAGCAGGCCGAGCGCGGCGAGCAGCCGTGCGCGCGGCGTGGGGTGGCGCGGGGGCGCCGGGAGGGCGGGTTTCATGATCGGTCCTTTCGAGCGGACGTTGGCGCGGGGTTGGGCGGGAGGTCAGGGCCGACGGCACCTGCTGCTGCGGACCGACCGTGCCCGGCGTTGCGCGCAGCCGTGGCCATCACTTGAAGTGCGTATCGATGGAGCTGCGGGTGGTGCGGCCGGTGTTGGGCGAGATGCCGACGCCGGGGCGCGGTGCCGCCGCCGGCGCGTTAGCCGGGCTCGGCGTGAGCGGTTTGGCGGTGCCGATCGAAGGCGCCGCCAGCGGGCCCTGCGGCGTCAGCGGCTTCATAGCCGGCGCGGCGAGCGGACCTTGCGGCGTCAGCGGCTTGCTGGGCGCCGGCTGCATCTTGTCGGGTCGCACTGCGCTGTCGGGTCGCGCGGTCGTCGGCCCCTTGAAATGGGCCTGAGCCGACGTGGCGAGAGCCGCGGCGGCGACGAACAGTAGATGGGTGAAACGGGTGCGGCGCATGACGTCTCCGTGAAGTGAAGGACCACGGAGTGCTTTGTAAAAGGCGGGGTGTTATGCGGGCGTTAGTGCGTGGGGCGGCGGCTCGGGTGAATCTTCACGCGCGGGCTCGATCCACCGAACCGATGCGCCGAGTGTCATTGCGCGGTCTGTGCCGAACGAACGTTGTTGCGAGCGGCTTATGCGCTGGGCAGGGCGCGCGGAGGAAGCGGTGCCACGAGCGCGGCGCGCAGCGAGCTGCGGGCGACGCAGTTGTCGCACCATGCGGCGGGCAGGGTGGCGGCGGCCGCCTGCAGCCAGGCCTCGCCTTGCAGGCGGATCGAACGTGCGAGTTCGGGCTCGGCGGCGGCCAGTGCCGTGCTGACATCGGCCGCAAACTCGGCGAACGTGACACTGGGCGCGGTGCCGGTTTCACGCATCTTCCAGGCGGCGCGGGCGACGTCGGCGGCGGCGGCCAGGCGGCCGGCCGCAACTTGACGGGTGGCGATGCGCGCTTGCAGCGCCATCCACATGCCGTTTAGTCCCGCCTCGCGCATCGGGGTGGCGGTCAGGCTGAGCAGCGGCATGATCAACGCCGGTTCGCAAAACGGCGCCAGACGCACCAACAGCCGGGCGCGCAGTCCGCAGTCCTCCATGGCCACCGTACGATCGACCAGGCCTGGGACGTCAGTCGGCGCGCCGAACTCGAGCATCACCAGTTCAAGCCACAGGCGCTGCATTGCCGTCGACGCGTCGCGTTCCAGTTCCGCCTGCGCGAGCTTCAAGCCCAGATCGCGTCGGCCCAGCAGGCCATAGAGCTGCGCGGCCCGCGCCACGATGACAGGCCGCACGCGACTGCCGCCGTCGTGCTCGTCGTGCGCGAGCAGCGCCTCGCTCTGCGCCAGGGCATCGCCCCAGCGGCCGGCAACGAGCAGCACCTGCGTGCGGGCGAGCCACAGTCGACGCAGGTCGCCGGCATTGGCTTCATGCGCGGCGGCCGCCCGCATGCCGCGCTCGGCCCAGGCGAGCGCGGCGGCAAGGTCGCCGAACTCCACGCTGCTGATGCACAACTCGGCTGCTGCACCCAGCATGTTGTGCGGCTGGCCGGCCTCATGCGCGAGGCGATAAGCCTCGGCGACCTGGGCGCGAGCTTCGGCGAAGCGGCCGGCGCCGCTGAGCATCGACCCGAGTGCCTGCGTCATCGTGATCAGGGTGGCGACGTGGTCCTGGCGCAGCGTCTGCGGTGGCAGCGGCCGCCGAATCGCGATGGCCTGCTCGACCAAGGCGACGGCGCGCGCAACTTCGCGCCGATCCCAGTGTGCAACCCCGGCCGCATAGAGCAGATCCGACTCGAGTTCCGGCAGCGCTGCGCGGCGCGCCGGCCCGAGCGCCCGCTCGCACACGCGCAGCGCAGCCTGGAAGCGACCCGCCTCGATCTCGACCATCGCCCTGAGCACGCCCGCCTTGGCGATCTGCGCGTCGGTGGTGGCCAGCGCATCAAGCCGGTCGGCGAAAGGCTCGGCCTGGGTCGCATCGCCGATCTCGCCGATCGCCTCGGCGCCTTCAAACCAGGCATCGAACGCAGCGGCGGGCTCGTCAGCGTCCTCCAGGATGCGCGCCGCCGTCGCGAAGCCCTGGGCGGCTTCGCTGTGGCGGAAGCGGGCCAGTGCCCGGCGTGCCGCCTGACGCAGATGCGGCACGGCGGCGACCGGCTCGCCGCCGGCCAGCCAGTGTGCAGCCACGCGCGCGGGGTCGCCGCTGCGGCCTTCCAGGAAGCGCGCAATCTGCGCATGCAGTTCGCGCGCGATCGGCGCCGGCACCGACGACAGCACGGCTTCGTAGACGAGGTCATGGAAGAAGGCGTCGTCGCGCAGCACCTGCGCGCCCGCCAGCTCGTTCCAGGTGTCGGCCAGGTCGAGCGGCGCCACCTGCAGCACGCTGGAGGCGAGCGCTGCCGAGAAGTCCTGCCCGGCCACCGCGGCGCAGCGCGCCAATTTGATGGCGGCAGGCGGCAGCATGCCGATGCGGCGCAGGATCATCTGGCCCAGTCCGGTGCCTACCGCGGTCATCGCGGTGTCGCCGCCGTTGAGCCGCGCCTTGATGCTCTCGAGCAGGTACAGCGGGTTGCCGCCGCTGCGCCGGTGCAGCGGCTGCGCCTGTTCGCTGCTGCCCACGCCGTCGATGCCGAGGCTCGCCAGCAGCTCGCCGACCTGCGTCAGCGTCAGTGGCCTGAGCACGAGCCATTCGGCGCGATGTTCGCGCACCAGGGTGTCGAGCAGCGTGCGGGTGGCCGGCGGCAGTTCGGCGTCGCGAAACGCGAACAGCCAGCACGGGCTGGCGCCGGGCGTCGACTGCGAGCACAGCGCCAGCAGCAGTTCGACGCTGGCGGCATCTGCTGCATGCAGATCGTCGATCAACAGCGCGCGCAGGCCGGCGTGTGCCGCCTGCGCCAGCGTGACCTCCACCGCGTTGACGAAGCGCGTGCGCTCGGTGGCGGTCTGCACCGCCGGTGCCTCCCCAAGTTCGGGCAGCAGCCGCGCCAGTTCCGCGCGCACGCCTGGGGCCAGTTCCATGCCATCGCGCGCCAGCAGAGCGCGCAAGAGGCGCGACAACAATGCATACGGCAGCAGGGCATCACCAGGTCGGGCGCCGATGACAACAGCGCGGGTGCCCTGGACGGCCGAGAGATCGCCGACCAGGCGCGACTTGCCGAGCCCGCCTTCACCGGACAGCAGCACGGTGCGGCTAGCGTGTCCGAGCTGCTTCAGCTGCTCCCATTCGGTTTCGCGGCCAATCAGCCGCGGCGGCCGCAGCACGCTCGCCGGCACGGCGCGCAGCCCGGACGACGGTGTCTCGAGGGTTCCCGCCTGCACCTGCGCCAGCAGCGCCATCGTCTGTGCATCGGGTCGGGTGCCGACTTCATCCTTCAACGTGCGCTCGCAGGCATCGAACGCCTGCAGCGCGGCGGCGCGGTCGCCGTTCAGGTAGTGCGCCCGCATCAGGCGCCGGTGGGCGTCCTCGCGCAGCGGATCTAGGGCGAGCAGGCGCTGGGTGGCGTCGAGGGCGGCGGCCCAGTCGCGCGCTGGTTCGGCGCTGTCGGCGACCTCGATCAGGCGCTGGCGCGCGCGCTCCAGCCGCAGTCCACGCTGGCGCGCCAGCCAGGCGGAAAACTCGGCGCCGTGGTCGTGCGGATCGCTGCCGAGCACGGTGTCGGCGTCGGCGAGGTCGTGCCCGATGCCGTCGGCCAGCGCCAGCACGGTCGGCCCGGTCGCCAGATCCAGACCGAGCTGCTTGCGCAACTGGAACAGACGCTGCCGCAGCGCATTGCGCGCAGCCTCCGGCGCGCTGTCGGGCCACAGCAGCGCCGCTAGGCGAACGCGCGGCGTCGGCCCTTCGATCGCCAGCCAGGCGAGCAGGGCGGCGTCGCGCGCGGCGAGGGGGATCGGCGCTGTCTGCGGCGATTCGCGCCAGGCAGGTCGGCCGGAAAGCAGCAGCTGCAGGATGAGGCCTCGTTGTTGGTGCTGTGGGTGCTGTGGATGCAGACCACCATGCGCGACTGTGACTGCGTGCGCAGCGAGCTTAGCGGGCGACGGTCCGTGAGACCGTTGCGCCGATGCGCTGGATGGCTTCGCAAAGGGCGTGGTCGTCATGGCGGTCGATGCGGTGGCGCGGCCGGCTCTGTGATGGTTTTGTGGCGAGTGCGCTATGGCACGACGCAGGAATCGGCAGCGGGCGGCGTGCGCGCGCGGTCGACAGCGAGCTGCAGGCCGTGCTCGATCACCGCGCCGGAAGGCCGGCCCGCGCGCACCGTGTCGTCAGGCGCTTCAGGGCCGACGCGCACAGGCATGTGGCTGCGCCGCCGGTGGCTCGAACGCGTCGACGCCATGCGCTGCGTGATCGGCCGCCCCTGCCGCCGCATCAGAACTTGTAAGGCAGGCCCGCGGGCGAGGCGGTGCGCCCGGTGTTGGGCGAGGTGCCCGCACCGGGGCGCGGCAGCGGCTTGGCGGTCAGCGGGCTGTTGTTGTGCTGAACCGTGCGACGCTCGACTTCCAGCTCGTCGAGTTCGTCTTCATCGCCACCGCCTGCACGCGCATTCTTCTTGGCAAGGGCGCCGGTGTTGGGTGAGGTGCCGGCGCCGGGACGTGGCGCAGGGGTACCGGTGGTGGGCGGGGTCACGCCCTGCACCGGCCGCTGGGCCGTGCGTTTGTTGCCGACGTAGACATCGTCTTCGGTCTGCGTGCCCGGGCCGGTGGCGGCGCGGGTTCCGGCCGGGTTCAGCGGCTTGGCGACGGCACTGGGCGCCAGCGCCGACGCGGGCTTGGCGGCCGGCAGCACCTGCGCGTGTGTATGGGTGGCGGTCCAGGCGGCGGCAAGCAGTGCGGCCAGGGTCAGGTTCCAGCGGGCGTGGGGTCGCATGTCGGGTCTCCTCGAACGGGCGCCGGCGCGATCACGGTTGCTCGCGCGTCTCAGCAGCGACGTTGTAGCGAGGACGGCGTTATGCCGGCGTTAGCGGCGGATCGGGGCCATCGTGCGTGCCGGCAGCGCGCGCAGCCGGCACGCCTCGCGCCGGTTGGGCCTGCTGCCGCGCCGAGTGCTCGAACGGCTCGACCGCAGCGCGACAGTCGACGAGGCTGGAACCGTGTAGGTCGTGGCGCAATGTCTCGGGCGGCGGTGGCCTGCACTGCCCGCCAATCCAAGGGGCCCGTGCAGTGGCCCGACGCGTCGCGACCCGACCGCGTCATCGCAGCAACAGCGCGATGGCGATGATCAGCAGCACGTAACCGACGGCGGCGGCAATGTCGCGCCACCCGTGGTCTGCGGCCGAACCGCGCGCGCGCGGGGAGACGGAGGGGGGTCGAGGGTCCATCGGCTGGTCCAAGTGGGTGTGGGGACGCAGCCACCGTGGCTGCGCGCTATGAGTTGTAGAGAGCGCGGCGTGACGGCGGCGTGACGCCGTTCGACGCCGCGGCGCGGACTGGGTGCGCTGCCTGCGGCAGCGTGGCCTCAGTTGCCGATCTCCTGCGCGCAGGTCGCTTGCGCCTGTTGCACGCTCAGCTTCTGCACGCGTTGCATGTAGCGGATGCAGGCTTGCATGGCCTTGTTCTTGTCGACCGGGCGCTGCACGCGTGGCTTGGGGGTGACTTCGCCGCCGCCGCCTCCCATGTTGTTGAGCATCTCGATCGCCTGCCGCCACTCGCGGCACTCCGCGGAGGCGGTGTTGCAATCGGGCAGCTTCACTTCCTTGCGCATCGCGTGCGCGGGCGCAGCAGCGATGAAAGCCGCCATGAGCGCGGCACAAAGCACGGCGGTGAAGCGTCGGGAACCGGGTCGGGACATCTGAATCTCCTCGTCGATGAGCGTCGGCATGCGTGCTGCCGGCTTGGGGACTGTCGGAATAAGGCGTGGCGCAAGGCACTCATGAGGCGCCGACGTGCGGGGCGGGCTCGTGAAGTTGCACGAGGCAGGCCCCAGCGCTGAGCGCGCTCCTTGCGCAGCGCCGGCATCTTTGTAGCGACACGCGCGTTACGGGAGCGTTAGGCAGCGCACGGAGCGCGCACGACAAGCGCGATACGCTGCATGAATGACCCGCTTCATCGCTGCGTATGCCGCTACCGCCATCGTCATGGTGGTGCTCGACCTGATCTGGCTCGGCTTGATCGCCAAGCCGCTGTACCAGCAGGCGATCGGCCACCTGATGGCCGCGCAGGCGCGCGTGCCGGTGGCGGTGCTGTTCTATCTGATCTATGCGGGCGGGTTGGTGATGTTCGCGGTGCTGCCCGGCGAAGGCGGCTGGACACGTTCACTGCTGGTGGGCGCGGCCTTCGGCTTCTTCGCCTACGCGACCTACGATCTCACCAACCTCGCCACGCTGAAGGACTGGCCGGTCGGCATCACGCTGATCGACATCGGCTGGGGCGTAGTCGTCAGCGCCGTATCGGCCGCGGCGGGCCGCTGGGCGCTGGACCGGTGGGCTGCGGGTTGACCGTGTGCCCGCCCTGAGCCAGGTCAGGCCGCGCGGTCTTGCGTGAACGAGGCGGCGTTGGACCGGACTTCGTGCGCCGTGCCCCGGATGTCGGCGGCATCGGTCGACAGCGCCTCGATCCGGTGTAACGGCAGATACAGGTCGCGTGAGGGATCGTTCACGGCCCGGGCGCAGATCCGCGGCGGTTGCGAACGAACGTTGCCGAAGATCGTGGCGAAGGCGACATCCGCGGCATCACGTCCCGTGCCGAATCGCACGAAGCCCATCGGAATGCCGGTGCCGGATGGGTCGAAGATGAACCAGCGGTTGCCGACAAACGCTTCGACGTAGGCATGAAAGTCGGGCGGACCGAGCGCGGGGTCGGCGCCATAGTCGGTGCCGGTGACGAAGCGCGCCGGGATGTTGACCGCACGGCACAGCGCGATCATCAGGTGGGCGAAGTCGCGGCATACGCCCACCTGCTCGACCAGCGTGTCGACCGCCGAGGTGTTGGAGGTCGATGAGTTCGGCGTGAACACCACGTGCTGCCGCACCCAGTCGCAGATCGCCTGTACGCGGCCGTAGCCCTGCCAGAGCTGGCCGAACTCGCGCGTCGCGAACTTGATCAGCCGGTCGGACTGGCAGTAGCGGCTGGGATACAGGTAGCTCATCACCTGCGGCGGCAGCTTGTGCACCGGGACTTCCGCCAGCTGCGATGGCTGCGCACAGTGGTGCGCGATGTCGACCGTGGCGGTGTAGGCCAGGGCCAGCGTGCCGGGCTGCGCATGCAGTCGCATGTAGCGGTTGCCGCTGACGGGGTCGGTGTGGATGTCGGGGACGATTGCCTGGCTCAGGCGCAACTTCTCTTCGGATACGGTCTGATGCGCGGTGCGCGCAGCATGGATGTTGAAGATGAAGTCGGCGCCGCCGACGTCGATCTCGTAGTGCAGTTGTACGTCCAGTTCGAGGCGGATCATGGTGATGTGCCGATCAGGCGGCTGGGTGGTGGGAGCACTGGCGCCCGGTCGGGCGCGGCTGAGTCTGGCGCGGCGCCTGTCGGCACGCCGCGCAAGAACGAACGGCCCGGCATAAAGCCGGGCCGAGTGTCCTAGGGCCCCGGCGCATCGCCGGGGCCAGGGTCACCTGTCACAGCGTGGATCAGCGCTTGGTCACCGAAGCGACGGCCGCCTTCAGGTCGCCGACCCGTTCCTGCGCCTTGCCTTCCACCTGCTTGGCCAGGCCCTTGGCCTGCTGCGTGGTGTTGCCGGTCAACTTGCCGGCCGCTTCCTGCACCTTGCCGCCGACGTTCTTGGCAGCGCCTTTGATCTGGTCTTTGTTCATGTCGACTCCTGGTGGGTGAACGGGACGTTGCCCGCGGAGAGCGCTCGGCAAGAGCGCTCGTTATGCGTGTTCTGGCCGGCTCAGCCGGTGGCCCGCCGCAGCAGCTTCACGCCAGCCAGCAGGATCACGGCGCCGAGGAGGGACACCACGAGTGAGGCGAGGCTGAAGTCCTGGGCATTGATGGTGCTGCTGCCGCCGACCAGCGGGCCGATCAGGTAGCCGCCGATGAAGGCGCCGACGATGCCGATCACCACGTTCATCAGCACCCCCTGGCCGGAGGTGTTCATCAACAGGCTGGCGAGCCAGCCGATCACGCCGCCGACGATGAGCCAAACGATGATGTTCATGCGTTTCCCTTCGAGTCTGTGCAGCGGCTCACGTGCCCGCCGCGGTCGTGCGCGAACGGCGCCCTGCGCCGCCCGCGCGACGGATCACTTCGACGACATGTCGTTGGCCTGCGTCGGAAACACGATCTCCACGCGCCGGTTCATCTGGCGACCGGACGGGGTGTCGTTGTCGGCCACTGGCCGGTCTTTGCCAAAGCCGGTGGCCGTCAGGCGATCGGCCGGCACGCCCATGCGTACCAGCGCCGCCTTCACCGCACCGGCGCGTCGATCCGACAGCGTCTGGTTGCTGTCGCTGCTGCCGACGCTGTCGGTGTGGCCCTCGATCGATGCGGACCGCTCCGGATTGCGCCGGAAGAACTCAGCCAGTTGCGCCATGTTGCGGCTGCCGTCGGCCCGCAGTTGCGACTTGCCGGTGTCGAACAGCACGTCGCCCAAGGTCACCACCATGCCGCGCTCGGTCTTCTTCGCATTCAGCGCGTTGAGCTGAGACTCGAGGTCGACCACGCGTGCGTCGCGTCGGGCCAGGCGATCGCGCTCGACTTGAGCGGCGGCCTCGGCCTGCGCCAGGTCGCTCGACTGCCGTGCCGTGGTCTGACGCGACAGGGCCAGCTGCTGCTGGGCCGACGTGGCGGCCTGCTGCGACGCGGTCGCGGCCTGTTGCGCGGCGTTGGCCTCCTGCGTGCGCATTTCGAGTCGCAGTCGATCGCGCTCGGCGGCGGCGCCGGCGGTCACGGCCTGAGCCGCCTTGCTCGCTGCGGTGTCCTGCGCGATGGTCACGCGCTGGCTGGCGAGATAGGCCAGGTGATCGATGGTGGCGCGCTCGCCGCCGGCGCTGCGCGCCGCGTTGGCGGCACGCAGGGTCTCGGCCGCCTGCTTGAGTTCCTCAGGTGCCAGCGCACCGACCTGCGGATCGCTCTGGGCGACGTTCAACCGCGCCTGCGCCTCGTCGAGCGCAACGTTGCGGTCAGGCACCGTGCTGCATGCCGCCAGCGCTGCGGCGATGGCCGTCATCAGCAACAGGCGCGCAGGACGCGCACTCAGGACCGCGCGGGCGGGCGTCTTTTGGCTCAGCGGCTTCGATATCTTCATGGTCATTTCCCTCGGCCCGCTCAGCGGACGGTCTTGCGGTTGATTTCTTCACGCAGCACGCGGGCGGCGTCTTGCGACTCCTGGGCCGCGCGGCGCGAGCGTGCGGACTGCGCACGGATTTCGGCAGCCTGAGCGTCGACCGCGGCTTGCTCGGCCAGCTGGCCGGCGCGCTCGTAGTCCTGCACGCTCATGGCCTGACGGGCCGCGGCGAGCTTGCTGGTGGCCAATTGCAGTTCGCCGGGCGCGTTCGCCGAGGTGCCGCTGTTGCTGGCGCGCTGAACTGCAGCTTCGGCGACCGCCATCTTCTCGGTCGGTGGCGGCGTGCTGGCACAACCGGCGACGAGTACGAGCGCGGCGATGGCGCCGAGGGCGCGCGCCGAACGCGTGGTCTTGCTTGGGTTGTTCATGGAGGTTCCTTGAGTTTTGGCCCCGCGAAGAGCGAGGCGCGCTGTCAGTGCGTCACGAGCAAGCAGTGTGGGTGCGATGCGCGGCGCAGTCTGTCTGCCAGCGCACACTGCCCGTCACGTCAGACCGTGCTCGGGCTACGAGCTGCACCTACGCAGCGGTGCCGGCGCGCTCTGCGCTCGCCAGCGGCAGCAGCCGGTCGTACTCGTTCTTGACCACCGCGTAGCACTCGCAGGTGCGCTGCTCCAGCCGTGCTCGGTCAAGCACCGTGATGCGTCCGCGTCGGTACTCGATCAAGCCGGCCGCCTGCAGGTGGCCGGCGGCTTCGGTCACGCCTTCGCGCCGCACGCCCAGCATGTTGGCAATCAGTTCCTGCGTCATCACCAGGTGGTTCGAGTCGAGCCGGTCGAGGCTCAAGAGCAGCCAGCGGCACAACTGCTGGTCGAGCGAATGATGGCGATTGCACACCGCCGTCTGCGCCATCTGCGTGATCAGTGCCTGCGTGTAGCGCAGCAGCAGGTGCAGCACGGGCCCGGCGCGGTTGAACTCCTGCATCATCACCGCCGCCTTCAGGCGAAAGGCATGGCCGGCGCTTTGCACCACCGCGCGGCTGGTGGTCGACTCGCCGCCCATGAACAGCGACACGCCGACCAGACCCTCATGACCGACCACGGCGATCTCGGCCGAGGAGCCGTCTTCCATGACATAAAGCAGCGAGACGATCGAGGTGGTCGGAAAGTAGACGTGCGTCAGGCGCCGGCCTGATTCGTACAGCACCTTGCCCAGCGGCATGTCCACCGGCTCCATGTGCGCCAGCCAGCGGGCCCATTCGGCCTCGGGCAGCGCGGCAAGCAACTGGTTCTGGCGCGGGTCGGCGATCTTCGGCATGCGCTCTCCGGTGGCGGCTCGGCCCGCCAGCCAATCAGCGTGGCCACGGGCGATGAAGGATGGGCGCATCACGAACTTCGTGTTCGCGTTGTTCGGCGGATCGGTCGCCACGCCAAGGAGCGGACAACCCTGTCAGAAACGTAGCACCGAAAGATCGTGCTCGCGCCCGGCGCGCCGGCGCATCGGCGGGGTAAACGGCGCCGACGCCACCTGCGTGGCGGACATCACATAGCCCGTCGGCGACTACGTGTGCCACCGCGGCAACGGCGAGCGGCACCTCTAGACGTCGTTGAGTGGGCATTGACGTACGAGCAAACCACCGGGGCCACGAGCGCGACGATGCAGTTGATTCACCGAAGAGAGGTAAGAGCACGCACAGCTAGATCGGAGGAATACATGACTGCGATTCGTTACGCACGGCTCATCGCTGCCGTGACATTCGCGATGTCCGTCGTCGCCTGCGGCAGCGGCGACGATGCACCACCGCCCACACCAATCCCACCACCGGGCCAAAGCGTTGGCAGCTACTTGCAGGCGTTGCCGAACTGGGAGCAGTTCAGCCCAGCCGCGCCGGATGAAGCGCCCAATCCGAAGCCGGGCACCACGCCGGAGAAGACCACCGAGCGCATCGACAAGCTGCTGCCCGGAGGCGTGATCGAGTCGCAGCAGTACGCCTGCCTGACGACCACGTTGAACATGAAATCCACCCCCGAGAAGATCGTGATGTTCAGCCCGGATCGCGAACTGCTGTGGCCCGGCGCGCTGATCCAGGGCAAGAGCCATCGCGATGGCGTCGGCTCGCTGCTCGGGCTGCCGATCCGCGAGCGTGCGCCGATCAAGGTGTCGATCCCCTCGCTGGCCACCGCTGACAACTTCCGCGTGGTCGAGAACCCCGACCAGGCCGAAGTCAGTCACGCGATCGGGCAGATGATCGAGAGCGTGCCGACCAGCCTGACGCCGCCCAGCTCGATCCAGTTCACGCTGCGCGACTACAACTCGGAGCAATCCTTCGCGCTGCAGGCCGGCATGTCCGGCAAGTACATGGGCTTCTCCGCGAGCGCCTCGGCCTCGGTGGATCGAAGCGCCAACGAACGGACCGTGATCGTCCACTTCGTCGAGAAGATGTTCGAGGTGGTGGTCGAACCGCCGCAAACGCCACTGGCGTTCTTCAGCGCCGACTTCACGCGCGACAAGCTGGATGAACAGGTCGCGATGGGTCGCATCGGCCCCGGAAATCTGCCGGTCTATGTATCGAACATCGTGTACGGCCGGATGTTTGCCTTCACGTTCACGTCGACCGCGTCGATGTCCGACATCAAGGCTGCGCTGAACGCGGCGTACCGGGGAATGGGCAGCTTCAGCGCGAACGCGCAGGTCGAGTACAAGAAGACGCTGTCCGAAGCGAAGATCTCGATCACCTCGCTGGGCGGTCCGTCAGAAGCGACAGTCGGAACGATCGCCTCGGGCAACTGGCAGGACTACTTCGACGTTCCGGCGCCGCTGTCGAGCGCGTACCCGCTGTCGTACACGTTCCGCAACCTGGGCGATGGTTCGATCGCCAAGGTCCAGGAAGGCGCCGAGTACAAGATCAAGGAGTGCCAGCCCGCCGGTGGCGGCAGCTTCATTCTCGACAGCTTCGAGGCCGCCGGGACGACGTGGAGCGCGCAGACCGTCGCGGCACCGAAGACCTCGCCGATCACGCCGCTCTGGCGCGACCCGGCCACGCCGCAGAGCATCTTCTACGGCTACATGGCAGTGGACCACATGAACAGCGACCTCACCGACCCCGACTGGACCTACAACGTCGGCTACGTGATGGCGCCGAGCCGCTACCTCGGTGACAAGCGCGCGTTTTATCGCGGCGAGCTGTCGTTCTGGTACAAGCCGGCAGAGCAGTTGCTCAACCAGAACGCAGGCACGCAACGTCACTGCTGGACCGTGTGGTACCTGTTCATCCCGGTCCAACGCTGCGTCGACCTGCCGGTCGCACTGAAGACGTCGCTGACGCTGAAGGCAAGCGATGCGGTCTACGTCTACGACAGCCTGACCACGGCCGACCAGATCGTCATGCGCGGCGGCGGCACCGATGCCGCGGGCACGATGCTGACGCTGACCTACAACCCGAAGGAAGACGATCGCCGCATGCTGCAGTCGTGGCAGAAGCTCGTACTGAGCCTGTCCAATGACGACAACGCCGGCCGCCGTCTGTGCGCCGAAGCCGATCCGCGCGGCTGCTGGATGGTGGAGGAGCGCATCGCCACCGAAGAAGAAATCCAGTACGTCCTCGGTGACATCAAGGAACTGCGCGTGCGCGCCAGTTATCCGGTGCATGCGACACAGTTCTGCTCGGTCGACGAGGCCACGCTGCCCGCCGGCGCGCCTTGCCCGAGCTACGTCAACTTCCCGACGCCGGTGCCGCTTGGCTTCGTCGGCGGCTACTTCGACGAGTTCAAGATCATCAAGCCGGTCCAGTGATGGCTTGAAGTGGTAAGGGCGGGCTGTCGCCTGGCGACAGCCCGCTTTCTTTGCGGCCGGCCCACATGCAGCGCACCGGTAGAATCCGCGCCTTTCCCGCCGCCGGCCCCACGGATGCTTCCCGAACAGAAACAAAGAGTTAGCGCGCTGATCGAACAGGCGCTCGCCGGTATCGGCGCCGCCGGTGTGCCGGTGACGCTGGAGCGGCCGAAAGTCGAGGCGCATGGTGACCTGGCGTGCAACGTGGCGCTGCAGGCAGCCAAGGGACTGAAGAAGAACCCGCGCGAGGTGGCCACCGCGATCGCCGATGCGCTGCGCGTGAACCCCGCGGCCGCCGGCCTGATCGACGCGGTGGAGATTGCTGGGCCGGGCTTCATCAACCTGCGCATCGCGCCGGCCGCCAAGCAGCAGGTGGTGCGCGAGATTCTGCGCGAGCGCCAGTGCTTCGGCACGTCCAGCGCGCAGGCCGGCCGCAAGGTGATGGTGGAGTTCGTCTCGGCCAATCCCACGGGTCCGCTGCATCTGGGCCATGCGCGCCAGGCTGCGCTCGGCGATGCGCTCGCCAATGTGCTTGCCGCGCAGGGCTGGCAGGTGACGCGCGAGTTCTACTACAACGATGCCGGCGTGCAGATCGACACGCTGGCCAAGGCGGTGCAGCTGCGCGTGCGCCAGCTGCAGGGGCAGGCGATCAACGAAGAGGATGTCGGCTACCGCGGCGAGTACATCGTCGACATCGCGCGCGCTTTCGTCGCGCGCGAGACGCAGGCCGCGCGCGACGGCACGCCGGTGACGGCCAGCGGCAATGTCGACGACCTGGAGAACATCCGCCGCTTTGCCGTGGCCTACCTGCGCCACGAACAGGACACCGATCTGTCCGCGTTCGGCGTGAAGTTCGACAACTTCTACCTCGAGTCCTCGCTGTACAGCGACGGCAAGGTCGCCGCCGCGGTGCAGGCGATGGTCGGCTCTGGCATGACGTTCGAGGCCGATGGCGCGCTGTGGTTGAAAACCACCGAGATCGTCGACGTGGGCGGCTTCGGCGGCCCGCCGGCGGACGACAAGGACCGCGTGATGCGCAAGTCCGACGGCAGCTTCACCTACTTCGTGCCCGACGTGGCCTATCACGTGACTAAGTTCGAGCGCGGTTTTGCCAAGGTGATCAACGTGCAGGGCGGCGATCACTACGGCACCGTGGCGCGCGTGCGCGCCGGCCTGCAGGCGGCCGGCAAGGCGCTCGGCGTGCAGGTGCCCACGGGCTATCCCGACTACCTGCTGCACAAGATGGTGCGAGTGATGCGGGCTGGCTCCGAGGTGAAGATGAGCAAGCGCGCCGGCAGCTTCGTCACGCTGCGCGACCTGCTCGACTGGGTCGGGCGCGATGCGGTGCGCTTTTTCCTCGCCTCGCGCAAGGCCGACACCGAGTTCGTGTTCGACGTCGATCTGGCGCTCGCCAAGAGCGAGGACAACCCGGTGTACTACGTGCAGTACGCGCACGCGCGCATCTGCTCGGTGCTGGCGCAGGCCGCGGAGAAGTTCGGCGCCGCCGCCGCACTCGACGAAGCACAGGCCCTGAACGTCGATCTGTCGCCGCTTGTCGCGCCCAAGGAGCAGGCACTGCTGCAGCGCCTGGCCGGTTGGCCCGAGGTGGTGGCCGTGGCCGCGGAAGAACTGGCGCCGCACCAGGTGGCGTTCTATCTCAAGGAGGTCGGCGCCGACTTCCATGCCTTCTATAACGCCGAGCGCGTCCTGGTGGAGGAGGCGGGCCTGCGCGCAGCGCGGCTGGCGCTGCTGCTCGCCACACGCCAGATCATCCGCAACGGCCTCGCGCTTCTGGGCGTGTCGGCTCCGGAAAGAATGTGAAAGACTCGCTGATGCCTTCGACCCACGCATTTCCCCGCCAACGCGGCACCACGCTGATCGGCTTCGTCGCCGGCGTCGTGGTCGGTCTGGCCCTGGCCGCGGCCGTGGCCGTGTACCTGACCAACGCGCCGATCCCGTTCGTCAACAAGGTGCAGCGCGCCACCGAGAACGTGAAGCCGGGCGCCGACGGCAAGCTGCCTGACCCCAACCAGCCGCTGTATGGCGCGCCTTCCACGCCGCCGCCGCCCACCGCCGCTCAGGGCGACCTGCCGAAGATGCAGACCCCGGCCGAGACCCAGGCCGCCGCCGAGCAGGCCGCGCGCGAGGCTGCCGCCGCCGACGATGGCACCCGCTACGTGCTGCAGGCCGGCGCCTTCAAGACGCCCGAGGATGCCGATGGCATGCGCGCCCGCCTCGCCCTGCTGGGCCTCGACGCGCGCGTCTTCCCGGTCGAACAAAGTGGCACGACGCTGTACCGGGTGCGCCTGGGCCCGTACGGCCAGATAGACGACATCAACCGCATCCGCAAGACGCTGGCGTCGAACAATATCGATGCCCAAGTGATCCGGCTCAAGTAAAACCGCCGGCGGTCGTGGCACTTGCGCCGCCCGGCCCGGTCGAATCCGGTCGCGTCAGCCGGCGCCGCGACCTTCGCGTTGAACCTTCCACCTTTCTAGCTGAGGAAAACCGTCATGTCCCATCGAATCACCATCGATCGCCGCACCTTTGTCGCCGCCGCGGCGCTCCTGCCGGCAGTGGTCCAGGCGCAGCGCATGGCCACCGAGGGCCGTGACTACCGGCTGATCACGCCCGCGCAGCGCGTCATGGGCGACAAGATCCTGGTGCTCGAGTTCTTCCAGTACAGCTGCCCGGCCTGTGCATCCTTCACGCCGCACGTGGAAAAGTGGCACAAGACGCTGCGGCCGGACGTCGAGTTCCGCCGCGTTGCCATCAACTGGGACGACTCAACCGTCAACCACTCCAAGACCTACTACGCGCTCGAGTACCTGAACCGGCTCGACGTTCACGAAAAGTTCTTCGCGGCGATGGACTATCGCGGCCGCCGCCTGATGCTCGAGCCGCGCCAGGCAGCCGACTTCATGGCGAACAACGGCATCGACCGCGCCAAGTGGAACGACGCGTTCGGCCACAAGGACGTGGCGGCGCGGGTCAAGCGTGCCGGCGAAACCTGGCGCGCCTATCAGATCAGCGGCACGCCGACCATGGCGGTCGACGGCCGCTTCACCACCTCGCCCGAGATGGTGAACTCGCGTGAGGGCACGCTCACCGTGCTCGACTTCCTGATCGCGCGTTCGCGTACCGAGCGCGTGAAGAAGTAACGCGCGGTCGCCGTCCGGGGCGGTCACGTCGGGGCCACAGGGCGGTTATCGTTTGCCGCTCCTGTCCCGAGCGCGAGCGCCACCATGATCCTTACCACCACGCCCCAGGTCGAGGGCCGCAACGTCGATCAGTACCTGGGCATCGTCACCGGCGAGGCGATCGTCGGCGCCAATGCGTTCCGTGACTTCTTCGCCGGCATCCGCGACATCGTCGGCGGACGCGCAGGCGGCTACGAGAAGGCGCTGCGCGGCGCGCGCGAAATCGCCTTCGAGGAACTGGAAGCTGAAGCCAAGCGCCTCGGCGCCCACGCGGTGATCGGCATCGACCTCGACTACGAGACCGTGGGCCAAAGTGGCGGCATGTTGATGGTCACGGTCAGCGGCACCGCCGTGTCGCTGCGCTGACCGCTCCGGGTGGGCTACCGTCCTGCAGCGCGAACGATCGAACGCGCTGAGCCTGCTGCGCCATGACTTTTCCCGGAGCCCGCATGAACGTCTTCCTCACCGGTGCCTCCAGCGGCATCGGCGCCGCGCTGGCGCGCGAGTACGCGCAGCGCGGCGCCACGCTCGGCCTGGTGGCGCGGCGCCAGGCGCTGCTCGATGAACTGGTCGCCACGCTGCCCGGCACGCACCTGACCTACGCCGTCGACGTCACCGACAAGGACGCGCTGCTCGCCGCCGCGCAGGCGTTCGAGGCCGCCACCGGCGGCGCCGACATCGTCATCGCCAACGCCGGCATCTCGCTCGGCGTGAAGACCGAGCACTACGAAGATCTGGCGCAGTTCGAGCGCGTGTTCGAGACCAACGTGCTCGCCGTCGCGCATACGTTCCACCCGTTCATCGCGCCGATGAAGGCACGCCGCCGCGGCGCGCTGGTCGGCATTGCCAGCGTGGCCGGCATCCGCGGCCTACCCGGCTCGGAGGCGTACTGCGCCTCCAAGAGCGCCGTCATCACCTACTGCGAGAGCCTGCGCATCGACATCAAGCGCGCCGGCGTGCGGGTGGTGACGATCTGCCCGGGCTTCGTGCGCACGCCGCTCACCGCCCGCAACCCGTACCCGATGCCGTTCCTGATGGAAGCCGCAGACTTCGCCCGCGTGGCCGCCGACAAGATTGCCGGCGGCGCCAGCTACGCGGTGATCCCGTGGCAGATGGGCATCGTCGCCAAGCTGCTGCGCCTGCTGCCGAACTGGGCGTTCGATCGCCTGTTCGGCAACCGTGCGCAGAAGCCGCGCCAGAGCGCGCGCGACCGCGCCGCCTGATCCATGGCGCTGACGATGGCGAAGCCAGCCGGCACCTCCGCGCTGACCGACGCACTCGGCACGCGCCACGCGCCCGCCGCCGCGGACGCGCGCATCGTCTCGCTGGTGCCGTCGATCACCGAACTGCTGTTCGCGCTCGATCTTGCCGCCCAGGTGGTCGGCCGCACCGGCTTCTGCATCCATCCGCGCGACGCGCTGCGCAACGTGCCCAAGGTCGGCGGCACCAAGGACGTCGACCTCGACCGCCTGCGCGCGCTCGCGCCGACGCACGTGATCGTCAACATCGACGAGAACACGCGCGAGTGCGTGGACGCGCTGCGCGGCTTCGTGCCGCACGTGATCGTCACCCACCCCAACGCACCGGAAGACAACGTCGTTCTGTATCGGCTGCTTGGCGCCGTGTTCGACCGCAGCGCTACGGCCGAAGCGCTGTGCACGGCGCTCGACGCCGAGCTGGCGCAGTGCGTCGCGCTCTTGGCGAGCGGCCGCGTGTCGCGCGAGCGCGTGCTCTACCTGTGCTGGAAGGACCCGTGGATGAGCGTGGCCGCCGACACCTACATCGCCCGCACCCTCGCTGCGGTGGGCTGGGAGGTGCTGCATCCGCCCGGCGGCTTCGCCGGCGCCGCGCGCTATCCGGTCATCAACCTCGACGTCGACGTGCCGCGCGCCGACCGCGTGCTGCTGTCGAGCGAGCCGTACCTCTTTACCGAGGCGCACGCCGACGCGCTGCGCGAACGCTTCACAGGCGTGCGCGTGGACCTGATCGATGCCGAGATGACGAGCTGGTATGGCTCGCGGGCGATCGAGGGATTGCGGTATCTGCGTGAGCTTCGGACTGCCCAGAGCGAAGGCGAAAACTAGCCGCTCGCCTTCCGCGAACTCGGCCGCCAGGCACCCGTCGCCCCGGCGCAGGCCGGGGCCCAAGTTTCACCATCGTGCGAGCGGCCGCTGCTTGTGCGCACGCCTTTGATCACGGCGTCACCGTCAGATTCACCGGCACCGCAAACGGCTGCGTCGTCCCGCCAATGCTCAGCATGAACCGCGCCTCGCCCCGGTACGTGCCCGGCACCATGCAGCGCAGCGGCCCGCCCAGCCCGCCCTGCCGCACACAGGTGCTCACCGCAAACGACGTGATGAACCCCGGGGTCGACGCCGCCGTCCCGCCCGAACTGATCCACGACGCATACGGCGCACTCGGGTCCGCCCCCGGCGGCGGCGCATCCAGCACCACCACCTCGGTCAGCGCCACGCTGCCCGCCTGCGCCACCGCGTCAATGCTCACGAACTCGCCCTGCTCGCGCCCGGCCGGCACCGTCACGTTCAACACCGCCGGGTTGAACACCACCGGCACGCTGGTCGCCCGCACCGTGTAGTTGACCCGCAGCGTCTGCAGTCGCGACGCCGGCCCGTTGCCGGCCACCCAGTCCGAGCGCACCGTGTACGGCGTGGAGTATGTGCCGGGCGGCACCAGCCGCGGCCGCACCACGAGCTTGCTGCCGGGCCGGTCCACCGTGGTCGGCACCAGCGTGCTGAAGAAGCCGGGCCGGCCGGGGTCGGCGAACACGTTGGTCGAGCCCTGCGCCACCAGCCGCAGCGCCTCATCCCCCGCCACCACGCCAAAGGGCAGCGTGAACGGCACCTCGCGCGGTGTGGGCAGGGTGCCGAAGTCGAGCGCGATGTCCACCGTCTCGGGCAGCACCAGGCCGGGGTGGATGGTCACGCGGTAAGGGAACGACAGCGGCGAGCCGCCGAGCTGCGTGGCGCAGCCGGCATCCAGGCACACCAGCACCCGCAGCGTGCCGCTGCGATTGGCGGCGGTGGTCTGGGCGCGGCCGGTCAGCGCAATGCGGCCCACCCGCGCCACCGTGTCCACGCTGAGCGTGGCCGTGCTGGCATATAGCTGCGCCGGGTCTTCCACCACCACGAACAGCGTGCGGCCGGCCAGGGCATTGAGGTCACCGACCAGGCTGGCCGACAGTGTGGCGGCGGGCGTGGTCTCGCCGGCGTTGATGTCGGCGGTGAGGGTGGCGGGCTGGGGGTTGGTCAGGGAGACGGCGACCGGCGCGGGGGCAGGCGGGGTTGGGGCGATGGGCGCGGGCGCGGGACCGCCGTCGCCACCGCCGCCGCAGGCGGCAAGGGTGAGGAGGGCGGCGGCGAGCAGGGGGCGGAACGTGTGCGTGCGGACGGGAGTTAGGCGCATAGCGGTTGAAGGCGCGGGATGGTCAGGACTCGCGAGGCGAGCGCGGAGCGGGTTCGAGGGTGGTGATGTGAGGGGCTTCATGCAAACCTAGGTGCATTCATTGAGCGGCAGGTTCATTGTGGTGACAAAAAATCGAGCCTGGCCCTTTTAATCCCGCTTTTAATCCCGAACGTCAACGATGTGCAGGACACGTCGCGGTATCGCTCGCGCACTTGACGGGGAGGGGCTAATGGGTGGCCCCTTTTTACTCTCCTCTTCACTCCTCACTCCAAAAGATGTTTTGCAAGGAGGGAGAGGCCGAGCGCAAAGTTGATGCAAACACTCAAAAAGGTTAGCGCTACAAAGTAGCGGTATCCGACTATGACTGCGACGGGTACGAGGACATCGCCTCGCTCTCTGCGCTCCTTCAAAGTATCAACGAACTTCGCAACGAACACCGCAGTACTTGTAAGCGCCGGAACCCACCATCCCCAAAGCGACGAAATCGCCATTAGGAACAAAAGCGTGTACGCGATCGACATGCATACGACCAACGCTAACCCAGCGAATCTGAGCCTTTGCCGCACGGTCATCTCACAGGGGGCTTCAAGGGTTGCCAAATGTGCTCCTCAGCCTTGGTCCCCAAACTGAAGCCAGCGACCACTGGGTCCAAACGATATGCTGTCTCCCAAGCTGGGCCGAACACCTTAAACATCTGACCGTTTACCGAGGTTGTGCCTAGAGAAACCGGCGTCGGCTGCAGTAGTGCCGCTACCCGCGGGTTAAGGGAGCTGCCCATAGACAGCGGCGCACTCATCGCCCGGCCAGTCGAAAGATCCCAAGCAAGATCCGCAGCAACCGCGGCTCGCTCTAACTCCTTCGACCCACCAAACATCCTCACAGCACCCTCCAAAACGCTACCAGGCGCATAGTCAGTCTCGCGAGGTTAAAGGGGCCAGGGTCGCTTTGTTTGTCAGTCGCTTGAAGAAACTCAAGCCTAGCCCCCCCCTTCTATGTTCTCGAAGGCAACCATAAAACTGTCTTCGAGCCTTGGCGAACGCCATCAACTCAGCGCGCTTCAACTTTCAACCCCGCTTGTCTGCTCGCCGGTCATCGCCTGCCGCAACGCCCCTAGCAACTCCCGCTGCACAGCCGGTCGCATCGCCGGCTCCATGTGCATCGCGCGATCGACCTTCATCAGCCGCTTGGGTTCGCGCGCGGCGGCATACAGCTGGTCGCTGTGGTGGGCGCGCACGACGGTGTCGGCGTCGCCGTGCAGGAACAGCAGCGGCACCGAGATTGACGCGAGCGCCGTGATCGGATCCTCTGCGGCGGCGGGCAGCATGGGCAGTGCCAGCGGCAGGAACGGCGCCAGCACCACGCTGCTCATTGCAGCCTCGCGCGCAATGCTGCGGTAGCTCGAGAACGCGGAGTCGATGATCGCCAGCCGCACGCCCTGCGCGGCGCCGGATCGGGCCAGCAGTCGCAGCGCAGTGGCGCCGCCCAGGCTCTGGCCGAAGATCGCCAGGCGCTTGGCATCGACCTCGGGCCGCTGCCGCAGCACGGCGAGCGCTGCCGCGGCGTCATCGACGATGCCGTCGAGCGTCGGCTTTCCCTCCGACTGGCCGAAGCCACGGTAATCGAACATCAACACGTTGAAACCGGCCAGCGGCAACCACGCCACTAGCGGCAGATGGTTGCTGATGTTGGCGGCATTGCCATGCACGTGCAGCACGCTGCCGGTGGCTGTCCCCACGGCCGGTAGCCACCAGCCGTGCAGCTGCGCGCCCGCGCTGGCGAAGTGCACCTCCTCCACCCGCAGGCCGAACTGTTCCGGCCGCGTGTAGGTCACGCGGTCGGGATAGAAGAACATGTTCTCGACCATGGTGCAGCCAGGCAGTGTGAGGATGCCCGCCAGCGCCGCCGCCGTTCGCAGCCAGGCGCGGCGTGACGGACGATGAGGCAAGGGCTTGGGAAGTGACGGCTCGGCAATCATCGCAGGCGCAGGCGGATGGCACTCACCCTAGCTGCATCACGGTCGATACGCCACCCGTAATCGCCTGCGTTCGACTGCGCGCAGCCGTCGCTAGGGCGCAGTACCTTGCAGTCGCTGCTGCCGCTCGCGAAGCGACGGGTGGGTTGACAGGAAGGCAGGCGGGCGGGCGCTGCCACTGAGCGTCTCGAGCTGCCGGAAGAACTCCAGCAGCGGTGAGGGCGACATGCCGTTGGCGTACAGGAACTCGACCGCAAAGTCATCCGCTTCGCGCTCGAACTCACGCGTGTATTGGAGGGCACCCACCAGAACCGGTGCGTTGGCGAGGATCCCGGCGAAATCGCCCCACAGCACCGCAGCGGCGATGGCGGTACCCGCTGTCTGAATCAGGCGGCGCATCACGTGCTTGTGTCTGACGTGGCCCAGTTCGTGGCCAAGCACCGCGAGGATCTGGTCATCCTTCAGTGGCGGCAGACCATCGTCGCCCAGGACTAGGCCATCCAGCAGCACGATGGTGCCGCCGGGCAGCGCGAAGGCATTGATGCGTGTGTCCTGGAAGCTGCCGCGAAAAATGAGCTGGTATCGCACACCAGGCGCCGCGCGCTCCGCCGCTGCGGCGAAATGACCGGCGATCTGCTGTTGGCGCTCGATCGGAACCTCGCTTGGCGACATGAGATCGCCATCGTCGAACTCCTGAGCCACGAGGTCACCCAGTCGCTGCTCAATGCTATCGGTCGCGTTGAAAGCGAGCCACTTGGCTCCGGTGGGCAAGCCGTACAGGTAAGTCACTGCGCAGATCAGCACGAGCGCCGCCAGCGATGCCAGCACTGCCGGCCAGCGCCGCTGAAACTGCACCACGCGCGAAGGAAGAACGCCGCCAGCAGCGAGCGCGTCCGCAAGCCGCGCACCGCCTTCGATCTCAAGCGTGCTGCCGTCGGGCAGCAGCGCTTGTCGAGGCGCGTGGCGGAACGCCTCCGACCAGCGCAGCTCGCGAACTACGCCCTGCCAGATCGGGCAGTCGGGGGTGTCGGCCGCTTCGATACGCAGACGGTCGGCGTTAAAGTGCAGCAGCACCGGCCGCGCCTGCGCGCTGGTACCGTCGAAGCGCACGGCGGACAACGCGCCCGATGGGAGTGCGCCTGAGTCAGTGCTGCTACTGGTGATCAGCATGCCTTCCATGGAATCACAGTCCAACATCAAGACCGAACAAGTCGGCGGAGCCGTCGCCGGTGGCGCGGCGCGCGGTCGGCTGCATTCCGGCAGCCAACTCGTGCAGCGGCAGCGTGGAGCGCAGTTCGAGGCATTGCACGCGGTAGCGCGTGATTCTCACCGCAGCGTATGGCCAGTACAGGCCGCAAGTAAGAAGCGTCAGCGCCATGCAGCTCAGCAACAAGCGCAACAGCTCGCCGCTTTCGATGTATGTCCAGAAGCGGATCTGCCCGAAGGTTGTGTGCGCCCACACAGCGCGCTGCAAACGCGTCGCCATGAACGGCCATATGATCGCGTACGAAAGTGCCGCGCCAATCAGGCCGACCAGGAAACCGACGCTTCTTCCGCCGCCCAGGAAACCCACGAGCATGGCGACGATGACCAGCCCGAATGCGGCGAGGGACAGCATCACGGCGCCGATGAAGTAGGCGTTGTAGAAGCTGCCCAACACCGACGTGAACTGCGCGTGCAGCCCGCCGAAATGCGCATTGGCGTGCTGGAATGCCTTGAGCCGGTGATGCATCCACGGGAACGCCAGCGCTGACACCCCGCCGGTCAGCAACAGCATCGTCTCGTTGGCACCGAACGCCAGGGTGGCGATCGTTACCGAGAACCAGATGACGGGCAGCGGCAGCAGTCGCAGGTAGGCCTCTCGCCGGCTGGCGTCGAAACCGAAGCGCAGCCCGCGATAACTGGTGTTGCGCAGCTTGAACTCCTGCGCGCGCAGGAAGAGCCACGGTGCAACTACGCACAGAACACCGATTGTCACGAGGCCAACGGTCGGGGAGATGTCGGCACCCAGCGTGTAGGCCACGAGAAGCAACAACGCCAGCACGCGGCCGCGCAGGATCGCCCACGGGTCGCCGTGGTAGTCGAAGCGGTGACCGTCCAGCCTCGTGTTCTGCCAGAAGTAGCGTGTCTTGCGCACCTTGGCCCAGGCCGAGTAGATGCCGAGCGTGACGACCGTCAGCAGCAGGTTGACGATCCAGATGCGGAAATACTCGGCGCCGTCGCCGGTGAACTCGAATCGCTGCTCGCTTTCCGCCGCGCGCCGCTGTTGCTCCTCGGCCTCACGCTGGCGACGTTCCTCCGCCTCGCGCCGCGCGAGCTCCGGACTGAGTTCGTCCCGCAGGGTGCCGGGTTCGAGGCCGGCGAATGGATCGAACGCTTTGGCCATGGATGAGCGCGGTCATTGAGGCGCGCTCAGTCTATGCAGCAACGCCAGTTGCCTGAACCGAAAAGCCGACAACTCTGTGCAATCCGCAACAGCATCCGCGCTTGGGCGGTGTGTTGACTGCTAGCGAACGGCCCGCAGGCGCGCAAACCCCAACTCCAGATCCGCGATCAGGTCAGCCGGATCTTCCAGTCCCGCGTGCACGCGAAACAGCAGCCCGTCGTGGATCGGCGGCGTCACCGTGCGTTCGGGAAAACTCTGGATCAGCAGGCTCTCGAACCCGCCCCACGAGTAGCCGCGACCGAACAGTTGCAGGCCGTCGATCAGCGCGTGCAGTGCGGCCTCGGCCACGCCCTTTTTCAGCGCCACGCCGAACAGGCCGCAGGCGCCGGAGAAGTCACGCTGCCACAGCGCGTGGCCGGGGTCTTCGGGCAGCGCCGGGTACAGCACGCGCGCGACCTCGGGCTGCTGCTGGAACCAGGCGATCAGGGCGTCTGCATTCGCGCGGTGCTGCGCCAGACGCACGCCCATCGAGCGCAGGCCGCGCAGCGCGAGCGCGCAGTCATCCGGGCTGGTGGTCAGGCCGTAGTTGTGCAGCGCCTCGCGCAGCGGCGGCCACGCGCGCTCGTTGCTGGTGACGGTGCCCATCAACAGGTCCGAATGGCCGCCGATGTACTTGGTGGCGGCGTGCACGCTGATGTCGACGCCGTGCTTCAGTGGCTGGAAGTACAGCGGCGTGGCCCAGGTGTTGTCGATCGCGCTGATGGCGCCCTTGGCGCGCGCGATCTGTGCCAGTAGCGGCACGTCCTGCATCTCGAACGTATGCGAGCCGGGTGCCTCCAGCCACAGCACGCGCGTGGTGGGCGTGAACAGCGCCTCGATGCCGGCGCCGATCGTCGGGTCGTAGAAGGTGGTGGTCACACCGAAACGCGCCAGCGTGTCGCGGCAGTAGCGGCGCACCGGCCAGTAGACCGAGTCGGGCACCAGCACGTGGTCGCCGCTTTTGACGAACGCCTGGATCGCGATGACGCAGGCGGTGAGCCCTGAGGGCAGCGCCCAGGAGCGGTGGCCACCTTCGAGCGCGTTGAGCGCGTCGTAGAACGCCTGGTGGGTGGGGCCGCCGTAGATGCCGTAGGTGATCGGCTCGTCGGCACCGGCGTTGCGGGCGGCGATGCGCGCCTTCATGTCGGCCACGCTCGCGTGCAGCACGGTGGAGCCGCGCACGATCGGCGGGTTGACGAACTCGAAGGTCTCGCGGTCGCGGCCGGCGGTGGCGAGCGTGGTGGCGGCTGACAGGGGGGCAGGGGGTCGAGGCATCGTGGCAGGCGGTGCACGCCTTCAAGGAAAAGGACCGGCGGTGTCGGTTGTCGCAGGCGCGTTCAGCGCGTGGTGCGCCAAGCGGGCCGCAGCGTCGAACCTGCGCGCAGCGTAGCGTGAAGTGGTCCCGGTGCCGCCGCTCGACACGACCTGCGTGCGTCGCGCTGGTTACGCGCTTGCGCTTCGCGCCGGCCGGTCAGGGCAGCGTTTCGCGGCCCAGATAGGCGCAACCGCTGAAGCGCTCGCGCGTGGCCGTCTGCAACGCCACCTCGGCGCGAAAGCCGTAGGCGGCATCGGCCATCGTGTCGCGGCAGATGACCGGCGACAGCACGACGTCCAGCCGCGTCGCCTCGGTCTGCGCGGTGACGACACCCTGCGCGCGATCGGCCCGGCCGTCGCTCCAGCGCCAGGTGAGCGGCACTGCCGGCACGGCGATCTCGCGCCCCGGCTGGGCGACGACCAGCCGCTCATCCGTGCTGCGCACCGACCAGAAAGGCTCGTTGCCCTGCGCCTGCCAGTGCAATGCTGCGGCGACCGGCGGCGGACAGCCCATCTCGCTGCCGGCGCGGTTCAACCGCTGGAACTGGAGCACGCCGTCGACCACGCGGCCAAAGGCCTCGATGTAGATGCCGTCGCGGCGGTCGAAGCCGAGATCGGTCAGCACGGCGGTGATCATCGATTCAGGCGACACGTCGCGCGCGGGCAGCAGCAGGCGCTCGCGGCACGGCGCGAACTGCCAGCCAGGCCCCGCCCGCCGCAGCGTTCCGGCATACAGCGGCCGCAGCACGTCGAACAGCGGTGGCGCGGCGCGTGCGCGATCGTGCCGCAGGCGATGGTCATGGCCGCTGGCAATCTTCCGTTCGCTGCGATCGAGCAGTTCGAGCGTGTCGGCATCGATGCGCAGGAAGCTGCGGCGCATCGCGTCGTCCTGCGCGTCGAGGCGAACGCGCGGCGGATCGCTGACCTCCTGCCACGGTCCGATGGCATCGGTGCGGCGATCGCCGTCGCGCGTGCCGAGATAGGTCGTGCGCAGCCGGTAGCGCGCCGGTCGGCCGGCGGTGTCGCGGTACAGCGTCAGCTCGGTGGCGATGCCGGCGCAGTCGGCGCAGGGCAGGGTGCCGCGATAAGGCCCGTCAGGGCCGACGGCGGCGGCCATGGCCGCCTGCGACCGCGCGTCGCGGCTCGCAGGTGGGGTCAGCGCACAGCCGGCCAGTGCCATCGACAGCAGCACGCTCCCGGCGACGGCGCGCGGCGCGAACGGCCTGCCAACGTCACGCACGAGCGGCATCAGCCACCACGAAGCGGATCGACTCATCGGCGCCGCGCAGCCGCTGCAGCCGGCCCTCGTGCCACAACGCGTGCAGATGAGCGAGCGACTCGCCCAGCGCGAAAGTGAGCTGATGCAGGTCCAGCTCGCGCTTGAACAGCACCGGCACGATGTCGGCCGCGCTCCTGGGCGTACTGCAGGCGGCGAGCACCTCGGCCAGGCGCGCCGCGTGATGCTGGTGCTGCTGCATCACGCGCGTGTGCAGGCCGGTGAATGGCTTGCCGTGCGAAGGCAGCACCAGCGTGTCGGCCGGCAACGGCAGGTAGCGATCGAGCGAGCGCAGGTAGCGCGGCAGCGGATCGGCGTCGGGCTCCAGGTCGTACACCGCCACGTTGGTGGAGATGCGCGGCAGCACCATGTCGCCGCTCACCAGCAGGCGGTCGCTCTCGCAGTACAGCGACACGTGTTCGACCGAGTGGCCATGGCCGACGATCGCGCGGAACCGGCGCGCGCCGATGTCGAACTGCTCGCCGTCGCTGATGCGGCGATACGCGGCGGGCACCGCCGGCACCAGGCTGCGGTAGTAGCCGGTGCCGCGAGTGCGCAGCTTGGCGAGCGACTCGGCATCGGTCAGGCCGTGGCGGCGGAAGTGCTTGACCTGGCTGTCGCCGCGGCTGTCGTCGGCGTCAGCGCTCATGAAGCGGGCGTAGCCGTACTCGGCCGCACTCATCCACAGCGGCGCGCGCCAGCGATGCTGCTTGCCGCCGCGCGTGAGCCAGTGCGCCAGCCCCACGTGGTCAGGGTGAAAGTGGGTGGCGATCACGCGCAGCAGCGGCTTGCCGGCAAAGAACGTGTCGAACAGCCGCTCCCACGCGGCCATCGTGGCCTCGGAGGTGATGCCGCAGTCGATCGCGGTGAAGCCCCTTATCTTGCCGTGCGGGCCGTCGATCTCATCGTCGAGCAGCCACAGGTTGATGTGATCGAGCGCGAACGGCGGGCTCATCCTGAGCCAGTGCAGGCCCGGGCGCAGCGTGAACGCGGTGCCGGCGGCGGGGATCTCGGACCACGGGTAGGCGAGCTGGTGTTCGAGCGGATTCAGAGGAGCCCCTTGCTTGACGTGCACGTCAACTGCGTCGATTCTACGCAGCGCCTCTCTTCAGCACGCTCGATGAAGCGCGCTCGTTCCGGCAATCGCCTGCCCGCCGCCCCGATCATGACCGCCCGCACCGCCACCGCGCCCACCCCACGCCGCCGCGTCGCCCCGGCCGCGCCGAGCTCCACCTACACGATCACCGAGCTGGCGCGCGAGTTCGACATCACGCCGCGGGCGATCCGCTTCTACGAGGACCACGGCATCCTGGCGCCGGCGCGTGAAGGCAATGGCGGTCTGCGGCGCGTCTACTCGACGCGCGACCGCACGCGGCTGAAGCTCACACTGCGCGGCAAGCGGCTCGGACTGTCGCTGCTGCAGATTCGCGAGCTGATCGACATGTACGAGAGTCCGAAGGACGCCACTGCCCAGGCGCGCCGCTTTCTCAAGGTGCTGCAACAGCACCGCAGCGCGCTGGAGCAGCAGCGCGAGGACATCGAGGTCACGCTGGCGGAGATCGCGCGGCACGAGAGCGACTGCCGGCGGCTGCTCAAGCCGCGCTGACCCGCCCGGCACAGGGACGGTCGGGCCGGCGCACTGCAGTGCTGACGAAGGTGCGCACGGCGTCGTCGGTGAACGCCACCGTCACCTGATCGGCGCTGGCCTCGCGCACCGTTGCGGCCGCGCGGCGTCGACACGCGTTATCGTGTCCTGTCCGCCATCCATCCACGACCGCACCATGCTCAAGGCCCTGCTCGACTTCTTTGACCAGCGCATCGCCACCGATACCGGCGACGGCGGCTCCATCCAGCGCGCCACGGCCGCCCTGCTCGCCGAGATGGTGCGCATCGATCGCGAAGTCACCACGGAGGAGCAGGAGATCGCCCACCGCGCGATCCGCGAGAAGTTCGGCCTGTCGCAAGCCGACGCGCAAGCGCTGCTGCAACTGGCCGACGCGGAGGTGGCGCAGGCCACCGACTACTACCAGTTCACCTCGCTGATCAACCGCGATTTCACGCAGGAACAGAAGGAGCGCGTGATCGAGCTGCTGTGGCAGGTGGCGTACGCCGATGCCGAACTGTCGGCGCACGAGCTGCACCTGATGCGCAAGGTGGCCGCCCTGCTGCACATCCCCGACAGCGTCTACATCGCCGCCAAGATGCGCGCGAAGGAGCAGTCCTCCGGTGGCGGCTGAGGCCGCGCAGGTGGTGGTGCCGCCTGCGGTTCAACTGCAGCCACTGCGCCTGCCCGACGATGCGGGCGCCCTGGTGGCCTTCATCACGGGGCAGGACTGGCCGTTCCACTTCCACCTGCGGCCGAGCACAGCGCAGGTACAGGCTTGGATCGCCGCAGATGCGTATGCGCCGCCCGGCGCTCAGGCTTTCTGGATCGTGGTCGACGGTGAGTGCGCCGGTTTCACCCGCCTCTTCGATCTCGAGGACATCGCTGACGGTGAACCGCAGTTCGACCTGCGTGTGGGTGCCGCGTGGCGTGGCCGTGGCGTGGCTCAGGCCGCGCTGCGTGCGTTGTGCGATCACGCCTTTGGCACCTGGCCGCCGCTGGCGCGCATCAGCGCCGAGACACGCGTAGACAACCTCGCGATGCGTCGCGTGCTGGTCTCGTGCGGATTTGTCCTCGAAGGACAGTTTCGCCGCGCCTGGGACTCGGACGATGGCGCGCGCCACGATGCGCTGTGGTTCGGTCTGCTGCGCGACGACTGGGCCAGTGGCGTCAACACGCCTGTGCGCTGGGTCGACGAAGCCGGCGTTCGTTGACCGCGGCGCTGCCGTCGGGGGTGGCTGCCGATACCGCTCGTTTTGTCAGATCAAGCGAGGCGGATTGCGGTGACACTTGCCGTCGTTCGCGCTCCCCCGCGCCTGCCGGAGTCCCAGATGGCCCGCCCGCTGCCCCCTCGTCCTGCCGGCCCGCCGGCCGAGCCACGCCGCGGCCTACGCCTGTTGCGGTGGGCACTGCTGACGGCGCTTGTCACCATCGGCCCGCTGCTGCTTTACATCGCCTTTGGTCCGGCGGATGGCAACCCGATCGGCCTCGGCCTGCTGGCGATGGCGGGCGTTCCTGCAGCGGGCGGCCTCGCGCTCGCCGGCGTCATCTACACGGTGGTGGAGTCCGCGCTGGCGCGCGGCCAGGAACGGAGACGCTGATGTTCGATCTGATCGGTGGCCTGGTGGCCGCGTATGTCGTGTATGCACTGATCGACGGCTCGGTGCTGGCCAAGCGCGGTGCCTGGGGCGAGCGCATCGAGCGCGCCAGCGAGCCGCACCGCTACTGGATCGTGATCGCGATCTATGCCGGCCTCGCGGTCGCGCTGGTCACGGTCTTCTGACGCGCTACAAAGGGTGCACGCGCTGCCGCCGGTGTTGCCAGACGCTACTGCGAGCGCGCATGCTGCGCGGGCGGCGCCGGGCCGCGACGATGCAGGCCTCGCCCCTGCTTCGGAGTCTTCGATGACGAACGATCTTCCGCCTTCCGTCCGCCGCGCCGCGCATCCGCCGTCACCGCGACGACCGCCGCGCACGCCGGCCACACCGTCGCCGCGCGACCCGACGCAAAGCTTGCGCGCGGTGGTGTTCGTCGTCGCCTTCGTGGTGTGCGCGTATCTGTACTGGCCGGCGATGGACCGCAAGATCAATCTGCCCGACGCACTGTACGGCGTGCCGATCGTGCTGACGGCGCTGGTTTCGCTGGCCGACAGCTGGTGGTCGCGCCGGCCGTTCGGCCAGTCGCTGTGGGTGGCTGGCACCCTGCTGCCGGCGGTGGTGTTTGCCCGCGTGATGTTCGACGTGGCGCAGAACCCGACCTCGCACAACCTGTGGCCGTTCGAGATCGCGATTGCGCTCGGGGTCGGCGTGCCGGCGGCACTGGTGGGGGCGGCGCTCGGCTGGTTGCTGTTGCGTGTCACCGGGAGAACGGCGTTCCGATGAAGGTCGACGTCGACATCGGCCTGGCGCGGCCGCGCGAGGCGCGCGGCATCGCGGTGCTGTCGCGCGAGGTCATCGAAACCGGTCTGGATTGGGCCTGGACGCCGGGCCGCGTGCTGCGCGCGATGGCCGATGCCAGCACCAATGTCATCGTGGCTCGCGAGGCCGGGCTGGCGCACCCGATCGGCTTTGCCATCATGAGCTACGGCGAGCAGGAGGCCCACCTGCAGCTGTTCGCGGTGGTGCCGGCGCGGCGCCGCGCCGGTGTGGGCAGCGAGCTGTTGCAATGGCTGGAAGCGACCGCGCGCACCGCCGGCATCGGCGTGATCCGGCTGGAGACGCGCGATACGAACCGCGTGGCGCACTGGTTCTACCGGTCGCACAGCTATGTCGAGGTCGACCGGCTGCGCGGGTACTACCAGGGCAGCGAGGATGCACTGCGCTTCGCCAAGGATCTGTTGGCGGCGCCCTGACGCAAGCAGCGTCGCCGCGTTCAGAAGCCGATCGAGAAACCCGGCACGTCGACGCGGATGAAGTCGCGCCCAAGCAGCGCGGCGGCGTGGCGGGCGAACTCTTCGGCCCACTGCGGCTGCTCGCGAAAGCGCCGCACGCCCGAGTACTTGGCCACATTGAGCACGCGGTCGGCCGACAGCACCTTGCCGACCGGCGAGGCCAGGTCGCACTCCAGCGCCACGAACTCGCGATCGAACCAGGCGCGCGCCGCTTCCGCGCCTTGCGCGTCGGCCGCCGGCATGGCCGGCCGCAGGTCGAACTCACCGGCCTCGCCAAAACTCACGCAGACATGAGGGTGTTGCATGCGCTGTCTCCTGTATCCGTCCGGGCCGGTCCGGCGCGGGGGCTGCAGGACGCCGCGGCCAGTGTGCGTCGCAGTCGCGTCCCATGGTCAATACAGCGGATTATGAACTCGGGCGAGGCACGGTTTGGCGTCAGCCGCGGCACGCAAGGCGCCGGCGGGCGCAACCGGCCAAAGACGAACGGTTCGATCTGACCGGGCTGCACCGCAAATTTTTCACCTCGTCGGCGAGCGCAGTCATTTTCGTGGGCTAGGACACCGCCATCCGCCATCCGCGCTCCGGTCGCCGGTGGAATTGGCGGGACCATGCAGCGGCCAGGAGCTTGGATTCGGCTGAGCAAGCGCCTTCTGCTTGAGGCGACGACGGTCGCCTCGCGTCGCGGCTCAGGCCTCGGCGATCAGCCGCAAGATCGCCGCGCCGTAGTTCTCCAGCTTGCGCTCGCCTACGCCCGAGATGCCGCGCAGCGCCTCCAGCGAGCCCGGCTGCGCCGTCGCGATGGTGCGCAGCGTGGCGTCGTGGAACACGACATAGGGCGGCACCCCATGCTCCTTGGCCACACCGGCGCGCCAGGCGCGCAGGCGCTCGAACAGCGCTTCGTCGGCGCTGCCGAGCGCAACGGCTGCGCTGCCGCGGCGGCTGCTGCGCTCGCGCTTGCCGCGCGCCGGCTTTTCGGTAGGTCGGCGCACCTCGAGCCGGCGCTCGCCCTTGAGCACGGCACGTGCCGCATCGGTCAGGCGCAGTACGTTGAAGTGGTCGTAGTCGACTTCGACGATGTGCTGCGCCACCAGCTGTCGCAGCACCAGCCGCCACTCGGCCTCGCCGAGGTCGGCGCCGATGCCGAAGGTGCTCAGCGCCTCGTGGCCGAACTTGACCGTCTTCTCGGTGCTCTTGCCGCGCAGGACGTCGATGATGTGGGTGGCGGCAAAACCGAAGTTGCTCGACTGCGTGCATCGGTAGATGCAGGAGAGCAGCTTGCGCGCCGGCTCGGTGGCGTCCCACAGCGCCGGCGGACTCAGACAGTTGTCGCACGCGTTCTGATGCTGCGCGCAGGGCTCGCTCGCCTCGCCGAAGTAGGCGAGCAGGCGCACGCGGCGGCAGTCGCCGGCCTCGGCCAGACCCAGCATGGCGTCGAGCTTGGACGACGACAGTCGCTTGTACTGGGCGTCGGCTTCACCCAGCTCGATCAGCCGGCGCTGCTGCACCACGTCGGCCAGGCCATAAGTCATCCACGCGTCCGACGGTTCACCGTCGCGGCCGCCGCGGCCGGTCTCCTGGAAGTAGCCCTCCACGCTCTTGGGCATGTCCAGGTGGGCGACGAAGCGCACGTCGGGCTTGTCGATCCCCATGCCGAAGGCGATCGTCGCCACCATCACGATGGCGTTGCCGCCGTCTTCGCCGGCGCGCAGGAATCGGCGCTGGTGCTCGGCGCGCAGCGCGGAGTCCATGCCGGCGTGATACGGCAGCGCTTGGATGCCGTGCTCGTTGAGGAACGCCGCTACCTCGTCGACCGTGTTGCGCGCCAGGCAGTAGACGATGCCCGCTTCGCCCGGGTGCTCGTCGCGGATGAAGCGCAGCAGCTGCTCGCGCGGTTCACGCTTCTCGACGATGCGGTAGCGGATGTTGGGGCGGTCGAAGCTCGCCACGAACACGCGCGCGTCGGCCAGCAGGCGCTCGCGGATCTCCTCGCGGGTTGGCACGTCGGCCGTGGCGGTGAGCGCGATCCGCGGCACCTGCGCAAACCGCTCGCGCAGCAGCGACAGCTGACCATACTCGGGGCGGAAGTCGTGCCCCCATTGCGACACGCAGTGCGCCTCGTCGATCGCAAACAGCGCCAGCTTGCACTCGCCCAACAGGCGCAGCGTGCGCTCGCCCATCAGCCGCTCGGGGGCGATGTACACGAGGTCGAGCTCGCCGCTGCGCAGCGCCTGCTCGGTACGCGCGGCCTGCGCCGCGGTCAGCGTCGAGTTGAGGAAGGCCGCGCGCACGCCGACTTCGCTCAGGGCGGCGACCTGGTCCTGCATCAGCGCGATCAGCGGCGAGATCACCACCCCTACGCCTTCGCGCAGCAGTGCCGGGATCTGGTAAGTGAGCGACTTGCCGCCGCCGGTGGGCATCAGCACCAGCGCATCGCCGCCCGCCACCACGTGCTCGATCACCTCACGCTGGAAGCCGCGGAAGCGGTCGTAGCCGAACACGGTGCCCAGGACGGCATCGGCGGTCGACGGCCATGTCGATTCGGTCAACTTCATCGCAGACAAGGCTAGCAGGCGGCGCGGCGTCCCTTGCCCGCCGATCAGGCGGCGCGTCTAATCGCGGCGGCGAGAAGCGGCGCCATCGGCGGCGCCGAAGGAATGAAAGAGGACGAGCCATGCAGAGCAAGGAACTGGGTGCGCAGCAGGTGCGGCAGGAGCCGGCGCGGCGCTTTCGCCTGGTGCGCTATTTTTCGATCGCCAGTGCGGTGGCGATCCTGGTCGTCACGCTTGGACTGACCTGGCTGTACGGGTGGAAGGCGCAGGACGCGCTGCTCGCGCACGGTGAACAGAAGAACGCCGCGCAGTTGCGGCTGATCCTGAATCATCTGACCGACGTCGACCGCTTGACCTTGCTCGATCTGACGGGCCGCAGCGTTGCGCCGACAGCCGACGATCCGGCGGTCACGCGCATGTCGGCGCTGACTGTGCGCAGCGTGGCCGGCACGTCGATCATCAAGTTCAAGCTCTACAGTCGCGCCGGCCTGACGGTGTTCTCCACCGAAGCAAAGCAGATCGGTGAGGACCGTGCGACCTATCCGGGCTTCGTCACCGCGCTGGGCGGCCGGGCCGCCAGTTCGATGTCGCATCGCGACGCCTTTGTCGCGATCGGCGGCACCCTGCGCGACGTCGACGTGATCGGCTCCTACCTGCCGGTGCCGGACGACAAGGGACGCATCATCGGTGCGGTGGAGGTGTACGACAACGTGACCCCGCTGGCCACCGCGATCCGCGCTGCCCGCTGGCAGGTGATGGGTGCGACCGCTGCCATGCTGTCGCTGCTCTACTTCGCGCTGCTGTTCATCGTCGACCACGCCGACAGCATCCTGCGCGACAACGAGCGGGCGCTGCAGGTGGAGGTCGAGCAGCGCGTCAAGACAGCCGACGAACTCAAGCGCTCGCTGCAGGCCACCGAGGCTGCGCAGCGCGCCACCGAGCAGGCGTACGCCTCGGCGCTGATGGCCCGGCGCGAAGCAGAGACCGCCAACAACGCCAAAAGCGAGTTCCTGCAGACGATGAGCGAGTCGCTGCGGATGCCGGTGAACCGCAGCATCGGGTTGCTCGATGTGCTCACCGCCGGCCTGCCGACGGAGAGCCAGCGCAGCCAGGTCGCAGCGGTGCGCGCGCAGTCGATTGCCCTGCTGGACCTGCTCAGCGAGAACGTGGCGCGCGCCAGCGCCGGCGCGCAACCCTTGGCGCCGCAGTAGGAGCGGCCGGCGCGGCCGGTGCCGCCGTCCGGGCGCCCAAACCGGCGGGCGGTCGGCCCGTGCTGCGCTCTGTCGCACCGCCCGCGGTCGGACGGGGCGGCTGGATACGATGCGCGCTTCGCCCGCCACCGTCCGCCTCGCGGACCTCGACACGACGATGAACGTGCCCGCAGATCTTCCGAGCGACCGCGAGGTCGTGCCGCCCACGGCGGAGTTCACCGTCGCCTGGGTCACCTACGGCTGCTATTACCTCGGCGTGCTGCTCTGGTGGCCGTCGATCGTCGGCCTGATCATCAGCTACGTCCGCCGCGACCAGCCCGAGGCCGGCTTCATCCGCAGCCATTACCACTGGCTCATCCGCACCTTCTGGTGGTCAACGCTGGCATGGATCACGTCGATCGTGCTGATCATCGGCGGCGTCGGGCCGATCGTGCGCGACGTGCTGCGCTCGGCGCGCAAATCGGGCGGCGAGTGGGAGGTCGATGCCCTGGTGCAGATCGACTGGAGCTCGATCTTCGCCGCCGCCGGCTTGGCGACCGTCGGCGGGATCGGCGTCCTGTGCGTCTACCTGTGGCTGCTGTATCGCCTGCTGCGCGGCTCGCTGCGGCTGGCCAACGCGCGGCCGGCGCCTTGAGGAGAGTCTGCCCGGGCGATCGGGCGGTTCAGCGCAACGACGCCAGCTCGTGCAGGGCTTGCGTGCGCCAGTGATGTGTCGCAGGCAACGCTTCCTCGTACTCGGTGATGGCGGTCCGCAAGCTGGCCGCAGCAGCAGGCAGATCGCCGTCCAGACGATGCGCTTGCGCACGCAATTGATGAATGCGGCCCAGCCACGCGCTGGCGCCGGGCTGCGGTCGTCGGCCGTCGGCCTGCTGGTCCACCTCCTGTGCAAGCTGCAGGGCGGCGATGGCCTGAGGCACGCGCCGTGCCGCCAACCAAACGCGCGCCGTGGTGATCTGCGCCCGCACAACTTCGATCCGCGCTCGTCTGGGCAGCGTGTCGGCGAGCTGCTGCATCTGCTCGATGTGCTGCGCCGCTTCGTCGAGCGCGCCACGGTGCAGCGCCAGCAGCGCGCGCAGCCGCTCGAACTCCGCACGCTCGCGCGCGGCCGCAGGCGTTGCGGAAAGCTGTCCCTGCAGGCGCTCCACATGTCTGCCAGCTGCAACGAGGTTGCCGTCGTCGAGATGACTCTCGATCGCGGCGAAGGTGGCGAAGTAGAACTGGTTGCGATGACTGACCTGAGCCAGCTCCGGCAGTACCGCCTCCAACAGCGGCAAGGCGATCTGCGGCGACCCCAGCACCGCGGCGCGGCGGCCGATGGTCGAGCGAACCATTGGTGGCGGCCTTCCGTCCGCGGCCGCAGTGACGCGCTGCTGCAAGTCGACCAGGCGGGCCTGGGCCAGCGCGAACTGGCCGCGCCGCAGCAGAGTGGCGACGTAGCGGTCGCGCGCCCAGAAGTGCTGCAAGGTGTCGGCCGCACCATGCGACTGCACGGCAGCCTCCAGGCGAGCTTCTGACGCGAGCAGGTCGCCGTCGCGGTCGGCATCGAAGTACACGCGGTTAAGCACGAACAGCGCATACAGGTACAAGCGGCTGTCGGTCAGACCCTCCTGCTCGAAGCGCGCGACCAGAGCCTCTGCGCGTGCGGCAGCCCGATCGAAGTCGCCTTCCTCGATCGCCAGTTGCGCATCGCTCTGGTAACAGTCGGCCAGCACGGCGAGCGGCGGGTGCGGGGTACGAGCCAGCTGCGCCAGCGCCGCGGTCACCAGTGGCCGCGCCTGCGCGACGTCGCGTCCGTAAAGGTGTATGTCGGCCCGCGCACATCCGATCTGGGCGCGCAGCGCCGGGTCGCCCAGCCTGGGCTCGATCGCGGTCAGCGCCTGCATGACGGCGGCCTCGCCGGCTTCGTCGTTCATCGTCGCGTGGCGCCCGGCCAGCAGCAGGAGCAGCCGTGCCTGTGACGTGGGCTCGTTTGCGTACTGGCGTTCGATGCGCTCGCGCGTGCGCTTGAGCAGGTCGTGCCAGCGTGCGCTGTCGCCGGTCTTCAGCGCATCGTCCAGCATCGTCATCACGACTTCGTGGTTGATGCGCGAGTAGCGCGACTCCGCCACGGCAGCATCACGCTGCCGCTGCGCTTCCCACGCCTGCCAGCTGGTGCCGGCCACTCCCGCCAGCAGCGCCAGCAACGTGGCCGATGCCGCGCCGACCGCCAGCCGATAGCGGCGCACGAACTTGGCGGTGCGATAGCCGAGCGAGTCGGGCCGCGCCGACACCGGCTCGTGATCGAGATAGCGGCGCAGGTCTGCGGCCAGGGCGGCGACCGTGGGGTAGCGCTCGGCCACCGGCTTCTTCAGCGCCTTGGCGACCACGTTGTCGAGGTCGCCGCGCAGGTCGCGCGCCAGCCGCACAGCGGTGGTGGCGCGCGCTGCGGCGGTGCTGGCCGAGGTGCGCTGCGCGACTTCGGACAAGGTGGGCGGTTCTGACTCCAGCGCGGCGCGCAGGCGCTCCAGCGGCGCCGCTGCGGGCAGGGCGGTCGGGTGGCGCCCGCCCAGCAGCACGTACAGCAGCACGCCGAGCGCGTAGACGTCGGTCGCGGTGGTGACCGGCTCGCCGCGCACCTGTTCCGGGGCGGCGTACTCGGGCGTGAAGGCGCGGCCCGCTTCGAGGGTCAGCTCGGTCGCCGCGGCGGCGCCGGTGACGTCGGCCAGCAGCTTGGCGACGCCGAAGTCGAGCAGCTTCACGCGGCCGGCGCGGTCGACCAGGATGTTCGAGGGCTTCAGATCCCGGTGCAGCACCAGGTTGGCGTGGGCATGCTCGACGGCCGAGAGCACGTCGAGCACCAGGCGCAGCCGCGCGTGCACACCGAGCGCGTGCTGGTCGCACCAGCGATCGATCGGCAGGCCGTCGACGTGTTCCAGCACCAGGTAGGGCTGGTTGTCGGCGACGCCGGCGTCCAGCAGCCGCGCGATATGGGGGTGCGACAGGCGCCCCAGCACGCTGCCCTCGCGCGCGAAGCGCTCGGCGCCGCCGCGGTTGAGCAGCGCCAGGTTGGGCAGCTTGATCGCGACCGCGCCGTCGAAGCGGCCATCGTGGCGGCGGCCGAGCCACACCGTGCCCATGCCGCCGACGCCGAGTTCGCGCTCCAGCGTGTAGGCGCCGATCGCCCGGCCGGCCAACGTGGTGGGGACCGGGGCCGGCACGGCCGCACCTTCGAGAAAGGCGCCGCGGTCAATCTGCGTTTGTGCGGCGAGCAGGGCGGCGACCTGGTCGGCCAGCGCGGGATCCTCGGCACGCAAGGTCGCCAGGCGGGCGGCGCGCGCCTGCGCATCCAGATCGAGCAACTCGTCGAGCAGCGGGCTGGCGCGCGCCCACAGCGCCGGGTCCACCCGTGCCGCAGCGGCGCGGCCGTCCAGCTTCGGGTCATCCGCCATGGCGTGCGTCCTGGGGCCGGTGGGTCGGTGCAGCACGGGCGGCGGTCAACACCGGGCCGTCTGGTCGGGGGGGCGATCGGACGCGTGTCACGACGGCCGCCCACGCGCTACGCCGTGGCCGGTCCGGCGCGCGCGGGGCGGGTTCCAGATTCGGTCGACTCAGCGGATGCAGCGCAGGCAGATCCGCTCCTGCGCGACGCCCGCGGTGGCCGTCATCACGCTGTCGGCAGCCTGCGTCTGGCCGAGCTGAGTACCCAGCGGCGCGGCGTTGACGGCGGACAGGGCGAGCAGCAGGGCAGCAAAGGTCATCGACTTCATGGTCATCTCCGGTGGCGGGACCACCCATGTGGCCTCCTGTCAGTTCAATCGCAGGCGCGCCGCGAAACCCGACACCGGTCGACAAATATTTTCTGCGGCCATCGTCGCCGCCCATCGGATCAGTCCTTCAGAACCTGATGCAGGTACAGGCGCGCCTTGTTCCAGTCGCGCTGCACGGTGCGCTCGGAGACGTTGCGCAGGGTCGCGATCTCGGCGAAGTTCAGGCCGCAGAAGAACTTCAGATCCACCAGTTCGGCCAGCGCGGGCTCCACGTTGGTCAGTTCTTCCAGCGCCTCGTTGAGCGGGCCGAGATCGTCGGCCGGCGCCGCTACGCCCTCGGCGACCTGCGTGCTCAGCTGCGTCAGGTGGAACTCGCCGCCGCGCTTGAGGGCGCAGCGATCGCGCACGTAATCGACGATCAGGCCACGCATCGCCCGCGCGGCGTAGGCAAAAAAGCGCGCCCGGTCGGGGAACACGGCGCTGCGGCCGCTCAGATCGAGATATGCCTCGTGCAGCAAGGTGGTGGCGCCGAGAGTCAGGTGGCTGCCGCGCGCATACAGCTGCGAGCGTGCCAGCCGATGAAGCTCGCTGTAGAGCGAGACGAACAGATCGGCGGCCGCCTGCTTGTCGCCGGTGTCGGCGGCGCATATGGCGGTCGCGATCGCTTGCGGGTTGTCGGTGTCGTCGCCCACGCCGCTCCTGGATCGATGGTTGGCGCTGACGACGATACGCGTGGGTGGCGCCCGCTCCAAGGCATACGCACGCGCATGAGCGAACAAGGGCGCAGCCACGCTGCGCCCTTGTTCCACGATCTACCGCTATGGCGCTACAGCGTCGCGCACTGGTCTTCCTTCGATGCTGCGGTATTGCCGCGGCCGTCCGGTGCCGGCTGGTTCTGCTTGCACTGCAGGTCGCCGACGATACGGTTGTCGTACAGCAGCGCGCCGCCCAGGTTGTCGACCACCTGGATGCTGCCGCCGACGCGGTTGGCCTGCAGCCACAGCAGGCCGCTGTTGGCGGTCAGCTGGATGTCGCCGGTGACGCTCGCGCCCTCGATCTTCGCCGCGCCCGAGTTCACGATCTGCAGCGAGCCGCCGAAGCGCGAGGCGCCGGCCACCGCAACGCGGGCGGCGCGTTCGGCCTGCAGGTTGCCGTTGACCACCACGTCGCGCAGATCGACCTCGGCGCCTTGCTCGATGAGCACCGAGCCGATCAAGCGCGTGCCGGTGAGCGTGCAGCGGGCGCCGGCCGGCACCACCACGGTGTCGATGCTGACCGCGCCCAGGCTCACGTCGCGGCAGGTGAAAGTGCCGCCGGTGGGCGGCGTCGGCGCCGGCGGCAGCACGGGCGGCGGCGTCACCGGAGGCGTGGGCGTGCCGGTCGACGGCGGCGTGGTCGCGGCAGCAAGATTGCGACACTGGTCTTCGAGCGATGCCGCACGGTTGCCACTGCCCACGGGCGCCGGCTGGTTCTGCTTGCACTGCAGGTTGCCGTTGGCGACGTTGGTATTGAGCGTCACGCCGCCGGTGTTGTCCTCGACCTGGATGTTGCCGGTCACGCGGTTGTCTTGCGCCAGCAGGACGCCGCGGTTGGCGGTCAGCTGCAGGTCGCCGCCGATCTGCGCGTTGGTGATGAGGGCGGCGGCGCCCTGCTTGATCTGCACCGAGCCCGTGATCGCGGAGTTGCCGGCCAGCAGCACGGCGGCCGCGCCATCGGCCTGCAGGTTGCCGCGCACGCGCACGTTGCGTGCATCGACCACGCTGCCGGCGTTCACCAGGATCGAGCCGATCAGGCCGGTGCCGTCGAGCACGCACACCGCGCCGGCAGGCACCGACACGGTGTCGATCTCCACCGCACCGATACGCACGTTGCGGCACTCGAAGGTGCCGCTGCCGATGTTGGCTGGCGCCGCTGGCAGCGCGGGCGCGGCCGGCAGCGCCAACGCGGCCACCGGCACGCCACCGCTGGCGGGGGGTGGCGCGCCGGCCGCGGCGGGCGCATCGCTGCCGCCACCGCAGGCGGCCAGCAGCAGCGGGGTCAGGGCAGCGAGACAGAGTGCGGACCGGCGGGCGAAGTGTTGAAGGTGTGACATGAGGTTCTCCGTGAATGGCCGCAGCCGGCCGTGAGGCCGGGTTGCAGACGGGTTTCTGTTCAGTGACGGCTCGGCGATCGCAGCGCGATCGCGTGCCGTTCAGTGGGCAGACGCGCCAGCCAGGCGGTTATTCCCGCGGAGAAACCCGCGCCCTGGCGCGCCACGGGTGCGGCCAGACGCACGGCATGCAGCGACGCCTTTCGGCGCGCTTCAGGGTGTTGGTCGGTGGCGCGGCCGCACCCCTGACCTGCGGGTGTGCGGCGATCGCGGGGTAATGAATGAGTGTGCAACGCGGGGAGCGCGAACCGCGGCTGCGCCCGCGCGGTCGACGCCGGCGGTGAACATGCGCGGCGCCGCCCACAGGCCGCGCCGCGATGTCGTGTCGACTAGCGTTTGCTCAGCGCCCGCGTTTCATCGGCGGGCGACAGCGGTGCGCTGCCGCCGATCGAGGCGATGAACGCATCGGCCGCCGCCGCCGACGACGATGCCGGCGCATAGCTCGCACCGGTGGCCGGCAACGCGGCCGCGAAGTCGACCGTCCACTGTTGCGCCCCGCGGCAGGCCACGGCCAGGTACTGACCGCCTTCGCCGCGCGCGAGCGTGAACTCGCGGCACAGCGCGTCGCCCTGCGCGCGGAACGACGCCACCAGTTCGAGCTGACCCCCCGTGGCCAGCGTGCGCCGCTCGCCCGACGGCGCGCTGTCCAGCGCGCGCGCGAGCTCGGCCAGCTCGGCGCGGCTGGCGATCAGCAGGCCGCCGCCAGCGGCGTCGGGGGCGGCGTTGCCGACGAAGTAGCCGAGCATCCCGGCCACCAGCGTCGCGGCACCGGCGGCCAGCGCAAAGCCGGGCTGCAGGTCGAAACCGAGCCAGTGCAGCAGGCCTTGCCGCGCTGGGCGCACCGGCGCCGGCCGTGCTGCTGCGGGCGGGGCCGTTTCGGTCGCGCGCCGCGCTGCGCGGGCCTGGGCGATCGCGCGTTCCACCGACAGTCGCAGTGCATCCGGCACCGGTGTATTCAAGTCAGCATCGAACGCCTGGCGTGCCAGCGCTGCGCTGGCACGCCACTGCGCCACCTGTGCGCGCGCCTGTTCGTCCCGCGCCAGGTAGGCGGCCACACGCGCTGCTTCAGCGGGCGGCAGCGCGTCGTCGGCGTAGGCCATCAGCTTGTCGGGATCAATGGGATCGATGGGATCGATCGGGTCGGTCGTCATGGATCGGGGTCCGATTCAGTCGGAACGGGCCGCAACTCGGCCCGTGCATCGCCAGTACGTTCGGCGCGGCGGTTTATTCCCGCCCCGCGCTCGGTCGCAGGAGCGACCCCGGCCAGCGCGGCGAGCTTGGTACGCGCGCGGGCCAGCCGGCTCATCACGGTGCCGATCGGCACGCCGAGCATCTCGGCCGCCTCGCGGTACGCCAGTCCCTCGGCGCAGACCAGCAGCAGGATCTCGCGCAGGTCGTCGGGCAGGGCGTCGATCGCGCCGCGCACGCGCGCCAGCGTGCGGCGCGCGTCAGTGACGTCGGCGGTGTCGGGCGCGCGCTCCAGGCCGGCCACTTCGTCGAGATAGTCATCGATGTCCAGCTGCGTGCCCTCGGTCTGCGCGCGGCGGCCGCGATCGATCCACAGATTGCGCACGATGCGCAGCATCCAGGCGTCGAACGGCACGCCGGCCCCCGGCCCCGCGTCGGTCGCCAGCGCCCGCTCGCAGGCGGCCTGCACCAGGTCGTCGGCGGTGTCGGCCGATCGTGTCAGCACCAGCGCATAGCGCCGCAGGCGCGGCAGCAGGGCGACGAGCAGGTCGGCGATGTCGATCGGCATGGAGGCTTTGGCGCGACCCTGCGGGCGGGTGGGCGGGTCGCCGATGGAATAAGGTGGCGGTCGCTGCGTTTACCCGGACACCCTGCTCGAGTTCAGATGATGCTCCGACTGTTGCTGCAAGCGGCCGCGCTGGTCGCCCTGATTCTGCCACCAGCCATCACCCCGGCCGACGGCGTGCCGTGGTTTGCGCTCGGATCATCGGCGTGGGCCGACGATGGCGACGGCGGTGACGGCGGCGATGGCGAGGGCGGCGATGATGGCGGCGATGATGGCGGCGACGGCGGCGCGGCCGCCGGATCGAGCGACGGCGGCCAAGCGCGCACCAATCGCCGCGGTGACAGTGCGCTCGACGAGATCGTCGCCGCGCGCGTCACGCCCGCGCAACTGGCCGCACTGGTGCGGCAGGGCTTCTCGGTGACCGCCCGCCGCAACAGCACGCTGCTGCCCACCGTCACGGTCAAGCTGCGCGTGCCGCTGCGCCTCACGCTCGATGAGGCGATCGTGGAGGTGGAGCGGCTCAATCCGACCTCGGTGGCCGACCGCAACCATCATTACCGCGCCTCCGCCGATGCCTGCGACGGTCCGCACTGCGAGGCGCGCGCGCTGATCGGCTGGCCGCTCGCCAAGGGTGGCGCGCTGGCCTGTGCCCGCCCGGCTCGCCTCACCATCGGCCTGATCGACACCCGCGTGCAGCTCGATCACCCGGCGCTCGCCGGCCGTGCGGTGGAAACGTTCACCGTGCGCAGCGACGGCCGACGCCCATCGAACGCGGCGCACGGCACCGCGGTCGCTGCGCTGCTGGTCGGCAGCCTCGAAAGCGCCGCACCGGGACTGCTGCCGCAGGCCCGGCTGGTGGCGATCGATGCGTTCTACCGCGGCGGCCTGGCCGACGAGCGGATGGACCTGTTCGATCTCGTGACAGCGATCGACGAACTGATCCGCCGCAACGTGCGCCTCATCAACTTCAGTTTTGCCGGACCGCCGAACAAGCTGCTCGAGCGCAGCGTGTCGGCTGCGGTGCGGCGCGGTGTGGTGATGGTGGCGGCGGTCGGCAATGCCGGCGCGCTGGCCGAGCCGCGCTACCCGGCGGCGTACCCCGGCGTGATCGCGGTGACCGCGGTCGACGCCCAGCGCAACGTGTATCGACGCGCCGTGCAGGGCGAGCACGTCACCCTTGCCGCGCCCGGGGTGGATGTGTGGGTGGCACGGGCCAACAGCCCGGGCGGCTGGGCGCAAAGCGGTACCTCGTACGCCGTACCGTTCGTCACCGCGGCGGCCGCGTTGCTGCTGGTGCGTGCGCCGGGCACTTCGCCGGCGGCGGTGCGCAACGCGCTGCAGCGGGGCGCACGGGACCTCGGCACGCCGGGTGTCGACCCGGTGTTCGGCCATGGCCTGGTGCGCACCGACGGGCTGTGCGCCGGCGCAGCGCGCGTTCGCTGAGTCGGTTCGCTGGGGGCGCCTGGTCAGCAGGTTCCGTCAGCAGGATCGAACTGCGTGTTCGATCAGCGCGATCAGTATGCGTGTTCAGTATGCGTGTTCATGAACGCGTTCGGCGGGCGATGCAAGAGCGCGCCTGCGGCGAACTCCGAGCCCGGAAGGAAGATGTAGGCATCTCGCGTTAGCGGCTCGCGCGTGAGGGGCGGGCTGGGGCGGTCCAGCTCAGAGCGCGCCGATCGCGGTGAGCGCGCGCCGCACTTCTTCCACGCCGTCGGCCGGCAGCGGCGCCTGCGGCGGTAACGGCACGCCGACCGCATAGCCCTGCAGCGCCAACCCGCCCTTGATGCAGGCGGCGAGGTTGTACTTGGCGAAGGCCTGGTTCAGGCGCCACAGCGGCCGCTGACGCTGCATCGCCGCCGCCCAGTCGCCGCGCCGGCACAGCTCGTACAGTTCGACGCTCTGTCGTGGCGCCACGCAGGCAGGACCTGCCATCCAGCCGACGCCGCCGATCATCATCACGCACACCGGGATGTGCGCCGAGGCGGCGAACACCTGCATCCGCCCCTCCACCCGGTTGATGATCGACAGCAGCCGCCCGGTGTTGAACGAGGCGTCCTTGATGTACTGGATGTTGTCGACGTGGCTCAAGCGATCGATCACCGGCAGGCTCAGGTCCGAGCGCTGGAAGTTCGGGTTGGTGTACAGCACCACCGGCAGCGACACCGCGTCTGCGATCGCCTTGAAGTAGGCATACACGCCGTCGTCGTCGATGGGGAAGTACGCCTCCAGTACGGCGAGGATGCCGCTGCAGCCCAGTCGCTCGTAGTCGCGCGCCTGCGCCACCGCGTCATCGATCGTGGTCGACGCCACCCCGGCCACCACCGGCACCCGTCCGCGCGTGGCCTGCAGCACCACCTCGACCACGCGTCGCCGCTGCGCCCGCGACAGGTAGGCGAACTCACCGGTGGAGCCCAGCGGCGTCAGGCCGTGCACGCCAGCGCCGATCAGGTCGTCGCACAGCCGCGCCAGCACCTCGGCGTCGATCTCGCCGGTCGGCGTCACAGGCGACACCAGATAAGGGAACACGCCGTGGAACCCGGCCTCGCTCATCTTCTTTTCTCCCGCGCCATCGGTGTGGCGTCCTCCGATCGGCATCGTAGTCGCGCGCCTGCGGCTGGCGAGCTCGTTGGCATCGGCCGTCGTTTCGATGTTGTTTCGTGCAGCTGCGACGCGCGGACGTCGCCCTGCGCGCCGGCGGTCGGCCGGTCGCTCGCGCTCAGCGCGCGGCGCCGAACGCCTGCAGCCGGCCGTAGGCGAACTGCGCCGGCTGCCCTTGCGCGCCGGAGCGCAGGAAGGCGGTGTAGTGCTCGGCCGCACGCTTGCGGTCGCCCAGCCCTTCCAGGCTCACGCCCTTGAGAAAGCTGATGCCCGGATCGCCCGGCAGCAAACGATCGAACTGATCGAACGCCTGCAGCGCGGCGGCCGGATCGCGTCCCTGCAGCTTGAGCATGCCCGCCAGCTTGTGCGCCTGCGCTTCCTGCGGGTACACGCTGCGCGCGGTATCGGCAAAGCGCAGCGCCTCGTTGCGCTTGCCCTGCGCGGTCAGGCATTGCGCCATCAGCACGTTGGCGGCGTAGTCGCGCGAGCTGTGCTTGAGCGCGGCGGCGAACTGGCCTTCGGCTTCCGGCAGCTTCTTGCCGGACAGCGCGACCTCACCGTTCTTGCAGGCATCGATGGTGGGCTTGAGCTGGCGCAGCCGCGTGGTGCTGTCCATGTAGCGCTCGCGCTGCGGATTTGCCTTCAGGCTCGCGGCGTACTGCGACTGCGCCAGGCGGCGCGCGTTCTCCACGCGCTCGGTGCTCATCGGGTGCGACGAGAACATCGTCTGCAGCAGCGACGGCTGCTCCTTGGACTCACGTACCAGCAGGCCATGCAGGTCGGTCATGCCGCTGGCCGGATAGCCGGCCTTGACCATGTAGCTCTGGCCCAGCGCGTCGGCCTCGCGTTCGTTGTCGCGCGAATAGGACGACAGCATGGCGCTGGCGCCGATCTGGCTGCCGATCGCCGCCAGACCTCCCCACGGCGAATCCGCCGAGGCAATGCCGATGCCGGCCACCGCCGCCTGCGCCACCATCGCCTGCCCCTGCCGTTGCGCGGCGTGGCGGGCGTTCACGTGGCCCATCTCGTGGCCGAGCAGCGCGGCCAGCTCGGCCTCGTTCTGCAGCTCGGTCATGATGCCGCGTGTCACGCCCATCGCGCCGCCCGGGAAGGTGTAGGCGTTGACGTAGTTGGCGTTGAGCACGCGGTACGAGTAGGGCATGGTCGGCCGCTGCGTCAGCCCCTGCATGCGGGTGCCCAGACCCACCACGTACTGGTTGAGGCCGTCGTCCTGCACCGGCCCGAGATCCTGCGAGAACTGGTGGGGTGCCACCTGCTGGTCGATCGCGCGCTCCTGCTCCTCGCTCATGCCCACCAGGATCCGTTCGCCGGTGACGGGCGAGGTCGCGCAACCGCTCAACGTCGCGCTGGCGGCGGCCCCGACACCCGCAGCGAACAGCCACAGCGTGTCGCGGCGGGTGATGCGATTGCGTTGCAGGCGGTCGGCCAGGCCGGGAGGGCAATTCGATTGCACGGCAGTCTCCTTCAAGCGGGTCAGTGCGGTGAGCGTCCATCTTAGGGGCTCGGCGTTGCCTGCCTGCAAGGCTGCCGCGGCGCGATGCTTGCGTGCACGGAGGCGGGCAAGTTGACGTTAACGTCAACCCTGCCTAGAGTCCTGCGCTGCCGCTCGCGTGTTGCCGATGCCGTTTCCGCCGCTCAATCCCGACTTTGCCGCTCGCGTGCGCGAATCCTTCGCGCGCCAGTCGGCCATGCGCCTGATCGGCGCGACGCTGACCGACGTGGCGCCCGGCGCGGTCACGGTCGAGCTGCCGACGCGCGACGACCTGACCCAGCAGCACAAGTATGTGCATGGCGGCATCGTCGGCATGATCGCCGACAGCGCCGGCGGCTATGCCGCCTTCACCCTGATGCCGGCCGATGCGTCGGTCCTCACGGTCGAATACAAGATCAACATGCTGGCACCCGCCGCCGGCGAGCGCCTGCTGGCGCGCGGCATCGTGCTCAAGCCGGGCCGCACGCTGTCGATCGTGCGCGCCGACGTGTTCGGCGTGACCGCCGGCAGCGAGAAGCTCGTCGCCACCATGCAGCAGACGCTGATGGTCATGCACGGCATGCCGGACGAAGCGCGCCTGTGAGCGCGCCGGTCGGGTTCAGTCAGGTTCAGTCTTCGTAGAAGATGTCGTGGAACGCCACGTAGGTCGCGCAGATTGCCACCGGTGCGAGCACCAGCCAGCCGAGCATGAACGGCAGGCTCGCGAGCACCGCCAGCACGATGAACACCATGCCGAACAGCAGGAACGGCAGGGCGTTGCGCATGACGCCGATGAAGCTCTGCTTGCACGCGTCGATCGTGCCGAGGTCGCTCAGCGCCACCAGCGGCGGCGCGAAGTAGTAGGCCATGCTGACCGGAACCAGCAGCAGTGCGCCCAGCAGGATCGCGCCGACCAGGGGGCCGAGCGACTGCCTGAGCATGTCCGGATTGAGGCCGGCGACAAAAAGGCCGGAGCCGAAGATCACCACGATCAGTGCCACGATGGCCACGAAGATCAGGGCGAACAGCACGCCCACCAGCATCAGTGCGCCGACCCGCTGCTGGAAGCCGGCGAACAGGTGGCCGAGCGTCAGCGCCTGACCGCGATCGACCGCCTGCGCGCCGATCATCATTCCGGCAAACAGCACCGGCCCCAGCAGCAGGCCGGCGAGGGTGCCGATGATCGGCACCAGGCCGATCACGAACGTCAAGATGATGAACGCCAGCAGGGTCACGATCCACATCGCCGGGGTGGCGATGAACAGGCGCCAGCCGTCGGTCAGCCAGACCCAGCCCTCGCCCATCGGCCGGCTGCGTCCGCCGGCGACGAAGCGCGGCTCAGGACGATCGGCGGCAGCGTCATCGACGACTGCGGCCGATGCGATCGGGGTGCCGATCGGCGCCATGGCCGGTGCGCGCGCAGCGGCCGGCGGCAACTCGGCGGCGGCTATCGGTGCCGGCGGTGCGGGCGGCGTTGGCGGTGGCGCCATTTCTTCCAGCGCCAGGGCGGCGCCGGGCGCCGGCTTCAGGCTCAGCGCCTGGGTCCACGCGTCCAGAGCCCAGCGCGCATCCGCCACGCTCAGTGCGCCGGCGGCGGCAATCTTGTCGGCAACATGCTGGCGCACCGTTTCGTACGGCGGTTTGTCGCCCGGGTGACGCGCCCATTTCTGCAGGAAGTCGACCGCGTGATGGCGCAGCACCGCGATGATGGCGGTCACTTCGGCCGGCGCCGGATCGGGCATCTGGCCGCCGACGACGAGTCGGCTCAGACTGTTGATATCGGCGAGCACCGAGGTGCCGTTGTGCTTGATGACCTGTGCGAGGCGGTCAGAGTAGACGTCGTTCATCATCGGGCGCACCCTCAGTGGCGTGGTGGCGATCATAGGTCTGCCAACTGCACGGCTGGCGACGATTTGACGGCGATTCGGTGGCCATTCAGTGGCCAATCGGTGGCCATATGACGGAACGCATGCGAGCGATCGACCCGCGCTGCCGCTCGCAAGCCGTGCCAGCGCCTGCCCGGCCGGGGCAACCACCACGCCGCCAAGGCACTCACCCCAGGAGAGCACGCAGATGAACCTGCCCGGACTGAACTTCGACCTTGGCGAGGACGTCGACGCCCTGCGCGACGCCGTGAACGCCTTTGCCCAAGCCGAGATTGCGCCGCGTGCCGCGCAGATCGACCACAGCGACCAGTTCCCGATGGACCTGTGGCGCAAGATGGGCGAGATCGGCGTGCTCGGCATCACCGCCGCCGAGGACTACGGCGGCGCGGCGATGGGTTACACCGCGCACATGATCGCGATGGAGGAGATCAGCCGCGCCAGTGCATCGGTCGGCTTGAGCTACGGCGCGCACTCGAACCTGTGCGTCAACCAGATCAACCGCAACGGCTCGCCGGCACAGAAGGCCAAGTACCTGCCCAGGCTCATCAGCGGCGAGCATGTCGGCGCGCTGGCGATGAGCGAGACGGGCGCCGGGTCCGATGTCGTCAGCATGAAGCTGCGCGCTCAGGACAAGGGCGGCTACTACCTCCTCAATGGCACCAAGATGTGGATCACCAACGGCCCCGATGCCGACACGCTGGTGGTCTACGCCAAGACCGAGCCCGAGCTGGGTGCGAGCGGCATCACCGCCTTCCTCATCGAGAAGGGCATGAAGGGCTTTTCGGTCGCGCAGAAGCTCGACAAGCTCGGCATGCGCGGCTCGCACACCGGCGAGCTGGTGTTCAACAACGTCGAGGTGCCGGCCGAGAACATCCTGGGCGACCTCAACAAGGGCGTGCGGGTGCTGATGAGCGGGCTGGACTACGAGCGCGCGGTGCTGGCGGCCGGGCCGGTGGGCATCATGCAGGCCTGCATGGATGTCATCACGCCGTACATCCACGATCGCAAGCAGTTCGGCCAGAGCATCGGCGAGTTTCAGCTGATACAGGGCAAGGTGGCCGACCTGTACACCACGCTCGCCGCCTGCCGCGCCTACTGCTATGCAGTGGGCCGCAACCTCGACCGGCTCGGCAGCGGCCACGTGCGCGCGGTGCGCAAGGACTGCGCCGGCGTGATCCTGTACTGCGCCGAGAAGGCCACCTGGATGGCGGGCGAGGCAATCCAGATTTTGGGTGGCAACGGCTACATCAACGACTACCCGACTGGCCGCCTGTGGCGCGACGCCAAGCTCTACGAGATCGGCGCCGGCACCAGCGAGATCCGCCGGATGCTGATTGGCCGCGAGTACTTCGCCGAGACCATGTAGCGAATGGTCGTGTCCGCGCTGCCGACCCTCGACCTCGGTCTGCCCGGCTGGTGCCTGCGCGCCTGGGCCGCGGCGGATGCGCCGTCGCTGGCCGCGCACGCCAACAACCCGCTCGTCTGGCGCAATATGGCCGACACCTTTCCGCAGCCGTACACGCTCGAGATCGCGCAGCACTGGGTGGTGCGCGGCCACATCGACTTCGGCGGCGATAACTGGGCGATCGCCTGCGATGACGTGGCGGTCGGCGGCTGCGGACTGCATCGCGGCGCCGGCGGCGAGCGCTGCAATGTCGAGATCGGTTACTGGCTGGGCGAGCCCTTTTGGGCGCGCGGCGTGGTGTCGCAGGTGGTGCGCGTGCTGACCGCGCGGGCCTTCGGCCTGCCTGGCGTCACGCGCGTCTACGCGGCGGTGCATGCCGACAACCCGGCCTCGATGCGGGTGCTGGAAAAGAACGGGTTCCGCCGCGAAGCGCTGCTGCGCCGGAGCGCGTGCAAGGGCGGGCAGGTGATCGACCGCGTGCTGTGGGCGCGGATCGACGATGAAGACGCGCCTGACGGCGACACGCGACCGCCAGGGAAGAAAGTCGAGGACCGCACATGACCGAGCCCGCCGCCGACAACGCAGCCTCAGCCGCTGCAACCGCTGCAACCGCCGCAACCACCACCGCCGCCGACAACCGCGTGCCGCGCAACGGCGCAGTCGCCGAGTTCTGGGCCAACTTCTGTCGCGCGGCCAGCGTGCCGGAGGCAACGCCGTACCAGGCGTGGTTCTTTGGCGATTCACCCGCGCTGGCGCACGAACTCGTGCAACTGGTGCTCGACGGTCCGAAGCGCGCCACCGCCGGCGCCGCCTGGGCGGTCGACCTGGAGCCCGACCTGGGCCCGGTGCCCAACGGCTACAGCGTGGTCACCGAGTTCGACGGCACGCCGCGCTGCGTGATCCGTACCACCTCGCTGGAGCGACGCGCGCTGAACGCGGTGGACGCGCAGTTCGCGTGGGATGAAGGCGAGGGCGATCGCACCCTGGCCGACTGGCTGGCCGGCCACCGCCGCTACTTCACCCGCGAATGTGCGCAGGCCGGCGTGCCGTTCGCCGACGACATGCCGGTGCAGCTGGAGCGCTTCGAGCTGCTGTATCCGTTCGACCGCGCGCTGGCGGTGCCCGACGGTCCGCGCATCGTGCCCGGCTACCTGCCGGGCGCGATCGGCGCGGTGGCCACGCTGCATGCCGGCTACTACGGCCCGCAGCACGGCTTCGGCGCCTACTTCGAGGCCAAGGTGGCGCGTGAGTTCGGCGAGTTCGTCGCCCGCTTTGATCCGGCGCGTGATGGCCTGTGGCTGGTGGTCGACAAAGCCAGCGTGCTCGGCTCGGTCGTCGTCGACGGCAGCGAACCGGCGGCGCGCGCGCATGGCGTGGCGCATCTGCGCTGGTTCATCCTGAGCGAGGCGCTGCGTGCGCGCGGCCTGGGCCGGCGCCTGGTCGACCAGGCCACGGCGTTCTGCCGCCACGCCGGCTTCCCGCTGGTGACCCTGAACACCTTCGCCGGCCTGGACGCCGCGCGTGCGCTGTATGAGCGCGCCGGCTTTCGCCTGGTGCAGGAGGTCGAGGCGCAGACCTGGGGCCAGGCGATGCGCGAGCAGCGCTTCGAGTGGCAGCCGGCGGCGGTGCGATGACGCTGTTCGGCCTCGGTGTCGAGAAGCTCGCGCTGTTTGCCTTCGCGGTGGCGCTGCTCGCGCTCACGCCAGGGCCGGTGTGGATCTATCTGATCTCGCGCACGCTCGCGCAGGGCCGGCGCGCCGGCTACTTCTCGCTGATCGGCGTGATGCTTGGCGTGCTGTTGCACCTGGTGCTCGCCGCGCTTGGTCTCTCGGCGGTGCTGATGGCCGTGCCGTGGGCGTTCGATGCGATCAAGCTCGCCGGCGCCGCCTACCTGCTGTGGCTCGCGTGGACCACGATCCGCGGCGCCGGGTTCAGCTTCACGCCGCAGCCGCTGGCCCACGTGCCCGACCGCGTTCTGCTGCGCCAGTCGATGCTGGCCTCGGTGGTCAATCCGAAGGTGGCGGTGTTCTACCTGTCGCTGTTTCCGCAGTTCGTCGATCCGGCGGCCGGCAGCGTGCTGCTGCAGAGCGTGGCGCTGGGCATCGTGCATGTGTCGGTGTCCACCGTGATCGACGGCGCGCTGGTGACGGTGGCGGGGCTGCTGGCGGCCTGGTTCGCGCGTCGACCCGGGTGGCTGAAGGTGCAGCGGTGGTTCCTGGGCGGGGCATTTGGCGTGCTGGCGATCTGGCTGGCGTTGAGCAAGCCCAGCGGTCCTGCGGCTTGATCCGGCTCGGACCCGACCCGCCGGCCGTTGCGCTGGCGCCGCTGCCGTCGGGCCGCGCGTCGTGACGTCCCGCCACGGCGCGCGCGGGCGATCCGCACCTGCCGTCGCTCATCGCCGCCCGCTGCGGGCGGTCGCATCGGTGTTGCCGCGGCCGGCACGCCCCCCTTAGCTTCCTCCGCCAGCGATCTCACTGAGGGAGGACCGGATGTCTGTGCTGTGGCGGGCCGTGCTGGCCCTGGGCTGTCTTTTCGTGGTGCGGATGGCGGCCGCGGCCGACTTGCCGGCCGCTCCGCTGGTCACGGCCGAGTGGCTGCGGCACGCGCTGAACCGACCCGACCTCGTCGTGCTCGACGCTTCCCCGCCGCAGCTCGCGGCGCAGGGGCGCATCCCCGGGGCGATCGGGGTCAACGTGTTCGACATGCGCGCGCAGACCGCGGCCCAGTTGCAAGAGCGCCTGCGCGCGTGGGGCATCAGCGCGCGCAGCATCGTCGTGGTGACCGACCAGGGTGGCAGCTATCTCGGACCGCGCCTGCACTTCGACCTCGCCTACGCCGGCTTTCCCGAGGCACGGCTGTTCGTGCTCGACGGCGGCATGGCGCGCTGGCGCGCGATCGGCGCGCCGGTCAGCACGGCGGGCGCGGTGGCACCGGCGCGCGGCAACTTTGCGGTGCGCGAGCGCCCGGCGCTGCGCGCCTCGCTGTCCGACGCGCTCGCTGCCAGCGGGGATCGCGCCGGTCATGCGCTGCTCGACGCGCTCGACCTCGACTACTACTACGGCGGCGCCCGCTTCTTCGACCGTCAAGGCCATCTACCCAATGCGATCGCGCTGCCGGCTGAGGACCTGTTCAACGCCGACAAGACCTTCAAGTCGCCACAGCAGATCCGCGCGCTTCTGGGCTTGCTCGGCATCCGGCCCGATCAGCAGGTCATCACCTACTGCGGCGGCGGCATCGCGGCCGCCGGGCCGTTCTTTGCCATCCGGCATCTGGCGGGCTTCGAGCGCGTGAAGCTGTACCTCGGCTCGCAGCTCGAGTGGGTGCGCGACGAGCGCGGCCTGCCGCTGTGGACCGATGCGCGGCCGGCGCTCCGGCGCAGCATCGGCTGGCTCAACGGCTGGAACCAGAGCATGTTGCGGCAGTTCGGGGTGGCGGGCATCAGCGTGGTGGACGTTCGGCCGCGCGCCGCCTACGACGCGGGCCACATCCCGTTTGCGCTGCATGTTCCGGCCGCGGCGCTGCGCGAGCGCATGCACGACCCGCAGCGCCTGGCCGAGCTGCTGGGCGCGGCGGGCGTGAACCCGACCGACGAGGCGGTGATCATCGGCGAGCGCGGGCTGGACGCCGATGTCGCGCTGGCGTGGCGGTTGCTGACCGAGCTGGGTCAGGCGCGCGTGTCGTTTCTCGATTCGTCGCTGGAAGAGTGGGCGATGCAGGGCGCGCCGCTGACGCGCGTGCCGACCGAGGTCGGGGCACCGGCCGGGCCGGATCGCTTCGTAGTGCCGGCGGTGACCTATCGGGCGACCGCAGGCAACGCTGCAAGTCAGACCGCAGCCACGACGGCAAACATGAACATGACCGCGCGAGCGCTCGCCGGCGGTGGCGCGTGGCCGCAAGTCGTCTGGCAGGCGGGCGATGCGCCGGCCGTCGCTGCCGCAGCGGCAGCGGGCACACCAGGCACCGTGGTGCTGCCGGTGCGCAACCTGGTCGGTGCCGACGGTCGTCTGGGCAGCGCGCATGCGTTGTGGACGCAACTGGCCAAGGCCGGGCTGCCGCGCTATGCCGAGGTGACGATCAAAGCCGCCGACCCCGGTGAGCAGGCGCACGCGCTGCTGGTACTGCAGCTGCTCGGCCATCCAGCGGCACGCACGGCGCCGTAGCAGGTCGCCGCCGCTACATCTGCTTGAACTGGTGCAGGTAGCTTCGGCTGACCGGCAGCACCTCCGGCCGGCCCTTCAGGTGGATGTCGGCCGTCTCGTTCTCGCCGCGCAGCACGTGGCTCACTGCGCGCAGGTTCACGAGCACCGAGCGATGCACCTGGACGAACTGCGTCGGATCAAGTTGGGCTGCCAGCTCCTTGAGCGGCGCGCGGATCAGCGCCTCGCTCGGGCGGCCTGCATCGCGCCAGCCGACCAGCGTGTACTTCTCATCCGACTTGAGAAAGTCCACCTCGTCGACCGCGATCAAGCGCACCGTTTGCCCCATCGAGGCGCGGATCCAGCGCAGCCGTTCGTCGCCGCGCTGCTGCGGCTGCAACTGCTGCATCAGTTCGCGCAGCAGGGCGTCGGTGTGGGTCACCGGCCGCGCCGCACCGACGCGGTCCTGCAGGCGCGTGACTGTCTCGGCCAGCCGCGCCGGCTCCACCGGCTTCACCAGGTAGTCGAGCGCGCCGTGGTCGAAGGCCTGCACCGCGTACTGATCGAAGGCGGTGACGAACACCAGGTGCGCACGCCGACCGATGTGGCGCGCGGTATCCACGCCTGACAGCCCGGGCATGTGGACATCGAGGAAGCACACCTGCGGTGCGTGCGCCTCGAACAGCTCGACCGCCTCGCGCCCGTTGCGCGCCTGGGCGACGATGGCCAAGTCGGGCCACGCCGCAGCGAGCAGCCGCACCAGCGTCTCGCGCAGCAGCGGCTCGTCGTCGGCGATCAGCGCGGTGGGCTGCTGCGACGTCATGCCGCCGCCCGGCGCGCAGGGAACTCGACCTCGGCCTCGACACCGAGTTCGCCGCGCTCGCCGCGCGCAGACAGGCGCAGCTGCGCCTGACCGTCGAATGCAAGCTGCAGTCGCTCGCGCAGCGTGCTCAACCCCGTACCCAGGCTGGCCGGGCGGGCGGCGGGCGCCTCACCGTTGCGCAGGCCGACCCCGGTATCGCTCACCCGCAGGCGGCAGCGCTCGGCCCACGCCTGCACCACGACGTCGATCCGACCTCCCTGTTCGGCGGGGTCGATGCCGTGCCGGACCGCGTTCTCCACCAGCGTCAGCAGCGTGGTGGGCGGGCAGGCCAGCGGCAGTGCGTCGGGATCGACGCTGACCGAGTACTGCAGTCGATCGGGCATCCGCATCTGCATCAGTTCAAGGTAAGCGCGCACCAGATCGATCTCGCGCGCGACGGTGCTGCCGCCTTCATCCAGCCGCGGCACCGCGGCGCGCAGGTAGGCGATCAGGCTGCCCAGCACGCGGCTGGCTTGCGGCGAGCCGGTGTCCACCAGCGCCTGCACGTTGGCCAGCGTATTGAACAGGAAGTGCGGCTGCACTTGCGCCGTCAGCAGGCGCAGCCGCGCATCGGTGGCCTGACGCGCGAGCTCGCTGCGTTCCAGCTCGAACGCGAGCGCTTGTTCGCGCGCGAAGGCCTCGCGCTGGCGCAGCATCGCGGTCAGCGCCAGCCACGGGCCGATCAGCACGCAGAAGAAAGTCAGCATCGCGAAGCCCTGAAGGCGCTTCGGTTCATTGGCGAAGTCGGGGTTGCCGCCGGTGGTCACCAGGTAGGCGAGCAGCGCGCCAAGCGGGGCCGCCAGCGCAATCGCCAGCAGCTGGAACACCCAGCGCGGCAGCCGCTGCGGAAGCCGGGCGGGCCAGCGCTCGGCGATGCCGAAGGCCAGCAGCGCCCCCAGCGCGACCATGGCGGCGCGCAGCAGCCAGATGAAGATCGACGTTTCGGAGTCGATGTTGAGCAGCAGGGCCGGCAGTACAGCGGCCAGCAGCGCGGTTCGAATGCGACGCCAGCTCAGCAGGGCCGGGGTCCGGTGCGGCAGGCTCGTCGAGGGGCTGACGGTGATCATGTGGCGACGATATCCAATATCGAGCGCGCCCGGCTGCCTTGGCGCGATGGGCGACGGCCGGCACCGACCGGCGACGGTCGGATGCGGTGAGCCCGCCGCCAGGATGCGGTCCGTACCCCGCCGGTCGGCCCCGATCCGGGTGCAAAGGTGGCCGCCAGTCGCTATCGCACATGCCCGACGGTGTCCTGAGGCCGACGATGGTGGCGTCGGTCGCCAACCCGAAGGTGTCAAGCCGGCGCCCGTCCGGCAGGGGCGCGCTCGCTACACTCGGCACGCTCGCGTGGTCTTCCCGTCCCGCCCCTGCGTCCGATACCGACTGCCGCCCACTGCATGCACGCGCCCGACACGTCTTCGCCCGTGCTCTTCGACCGCTCGATGCCGTCGCCGCCGGCCATCGCCCGCGCGATCCTGGAGGGGTTCAACCGCCACTACTCGTTGTTCCGCTACGTGGCGCAGCAGGCCAAGAGCCGCTTCGAGCATGGCGACTGGCACAACATGCGCAAGGCAGCGCGCGAGCGGATCGACTTCTACGACCAGCGCGTGCAGGAGGCCTTCACCCGCGTCGAGCGCAACTTCGATCTGAAGTCGCTGACCGACGAGGAACGCGACGCGCTGTGGCAGGCGGTCAAGGGCAGCTTCGTCGCCATGCTGGCCGACCATCGGCAGCCCGAGTGTGCCGAGACCTTCTTCAACTCGGTCTGCACCAAGCTCCTGCATCGCGAGTATTTCCGCAACCAGTTCCTGTTCGTGCGGCCGGGTGTCTCCACCGAGCACATGGACTCGGACCCGCCGTCGTATCGCAGCTACTACCCGGCCGCCCACGGCCTGCGCAGGACGCTGCGGCAGATCGCCATCGATCTGGGCTTTGCCTGCCCCTGGGTCGATGTGGAGCACGACATCCGCTGCCTGATGCGCTCGGTGTTCGAGCTGCATCGCGCCGGTGACGGCGGCCGCGCGCTGGCGCGCCCGTTCGACGTCGAGCCCGATTGCCAGATCCAGGTGCTGTCGAATCTGTTCTTCCGCAACAAGGGCGCCTACCTGATCGGCCGCTTCATCAACGGCGGCCGGCTGATGCCGTTCGCGGTGCCGATCCTGCGCACGCCGCGCGGGCACATCTACCTCGACACGCTGCTGACCGCGCCCGAGCACATCGGCACGCTGTTCTCGTTCACCCGCGCCTACTTCCTGGTCGACATGGAGGCGCCGTCGGCGTACGTGGACTTCCTGCGCACGCTGCTGCCGCACAAGCCCGCCTCCGAGCTGTACACCATGGTCGGCCTGCAGAAGCAGGGCAAGACGCTCTTTTACCGCGACTTCCTGCATCACCTGCGGCACTCGACCGATCAGTTCGTCATCGCGCCCGGCATCAAGGGCCTGGTGATGACGGTGTTCACGCTGCCGTCCTATCCGTACGTGTTCAAGATGATCAAGGACGTGATCCCGCATCCGAAGGAGACGGATCGCGCCACCATCATGAGCAAGTACCAGCTCGTGAAGATGCACGACCGGGTGGGCCGCATGGCCGACACCTGGGAGTACTCGCACGTGACGCTGCCGCGCAAGCGCTGCTCGCCGGCGCTGATCCAGGAGCTGTTGAACTTCTGCCGCAGCGCGGTGGAGATCGACGAAGACAAGGTGGTGCTCAAGCACGTGTACATCGAGCGGCGCATGACGCCGCTGAACATGTACCTGCAGCACGCCACCGACGCTGAACTCGACAATGCGATTTCCGAGTACGGCAACGCCATCAAGGAACTGGCCGCCGCCAACATCTTCCCGGGCGACATGCTGTACAAGAACTTCGGCGTCACGCGCATCGACCGCGTGGTCTTCTACGACTACGACGAGATCGAGTACATGACCGACTGCAACTTCCGCCGTATTCCGCAGGCGCGCAACGAGGAAGACGAGATGAGCGGCGAGGTCTGGTACAGCGTCGACAAGCACGACGTCTTTCCCGAGCAGTTCGGTCCGTTCCTGCTGGGCGACCCGCGCATCCGCGCGGCGATGATGCGTCACCATGCAGATCTTTTCACCTACGAGTTCTGGCAGGGCCGCAAGGACGGCATCAAGGCGGGCGTGATGGAAGATGTCTTTCCCTACCCGCAGGCGATGCGCTTTCGTTCCCGCTACCCGCGGCAGGCGCCGGCCGCCGTCACGGCGCGGGCGGCCTGATGGCCGCTGCCGGCACGCTGGCGTGCGCACTGTTGCTGGCGGTCTCTGCGGCGCAGTCCGCAGCTGAGACGCTGCACGTGGCTTCAGCGCGCAGTGGCGTGACCCAGCCGCTGCTGCTGCAGGTGCCGGCCGCACCACGCGCGGTTGCGCTGCTGTTTGCCGGTGGGCATGGCGGCGTGCGCTTTGCCGACGATGCGCCGGCCAGCCTGCGTGGCAACTTCCTGCTGCGGGCGCGCGAGCAGTTTGTCGCCGAGGGCATCGCGGTCGCGGTCGTCGGCGCCGCATCCGATCGCCACGCGCCGGACTGGCTCAGCGACGAGTTCCGGCTGTCGGCCCACCACGCGCAAGACATCGGCGCCGCCGTTGATCTGCTGCGTCGGCGCCTGGGCGTGCCGGTGTGGCTGGTAGGCACCAGCCGCGGCACGCTGTCGGCGGCCGCGGTCGGGCTCGCGCTGGGCACGCGCATCGACGGCGTGGTGCTGACCGCCGGCATGACCAGCATGTCGCAGCTGGCGATTGACCGCTTTCAGGTACCGGTCCTGCTGGTGCATCACGAGTTCGACACGTGCCGCAGCACCCACTATCTCGACCTGCGCCAGGTCAGCCGCAAGCTTGCGGCGCCGCGCAGCGAGACCCTGACCTTCCGCGGCGGCCGCAGCGACGGGCCCGCCTGCGAGGCGTTTGCGCACCACGGTTTCAACGGCATCGAGACCGAGGTGATCCGTGCGATCGCGCGCTGGATCGCCCCCGGCCGTCCAGGATGAACAGAGGAGGACACACCATGAACGACCCGATTGTCATCGCCTCCGCCGCGCGCACGCCGATCGGCGGCCTGCTCGGCGATTTCTCTTCGCAACAGGCATGGCAGCTCGGTGCCGTGGCGATCAAGGCCGCGGTCGAGCGCGCCGCGATCAAGGGCGACGCCATCGACGAAGTGCTGTTCGGCTGCTGCCTGATGGCCGGCCAGGGCCAGGCGCCGGCGCGCCAGGCCACGCTCGCCGCCGGCCTGCCGCAGTCGGTCGGCGCGGTGACCTTGTCCAAGATGTGCGGCTCCGGCATGCGCGCAATGATGTTCGGCCACGACATGCTGATTGCAGGCAGTGCCAACGTGATCGTGGCCGGTGGCATGGAGAGCATGACCAACGCGCCGCACCTTCTGGTGGGCTCGCGCAAGGGCTGGAAGTACGGCGCCTTTTCCACCTTCGACCACATGGCGCTCGACGGTCTGGAAGACGCCTACGAGCGCGGCAAGGCGATGGGCGTGTTCGCCGAACAGTGCGTGGTCAAGTACGGCTTCACGCGCGAGGCACAGGACAAGTTTGCCATCGCCTCGACCGAGCGCGCACTGCGCGCCAACACCGACGGCAGCTTTGCCTGGGAGATGGCGCCGGTGACGCTGGCCGGCAAGACCGGCGAGGTGAAGATCGACAAGGACGAGCAGCCGTTCAAGGCCAAGCTCGACAAGATCGCCGGGCTCAAGCCGGCGTTCAAGAAGGACGGCACGATCACGGCGGCCAACGCGTCGAGCATCTCCGACGGCGCCGCCGCGCTGGTGCTGATGCGCGCCTCGACTGCCGAGAAGCTCGGCTGCACGCCGCTCGCGCGGATCGTTGCGCACAGCGTGCACGCGCAGGCGCCCGACTGGTTCACCACCGCGCCGGTGGGAGCGATCGACAAGGTGCTGGCCAAGACCGGCTGGGCGGCGAAGGACGTCGACCTGTGGGAGGTCAACGAGGCGTTCGCCGCCGTGACCATGGTCGCGATGACCGAACTGAAGCTGCCGCACGAGCAGGTCAACATCCACGGCGGCGCCTGCGCGCTGGGCCACCCGATCGGTGCCTCCGGGGCGCGCATCGTCGTCACCCTGCTCGGGGCGCTGAGAAAGACCGGCGGGCGGCGCGGCATCGCCGCCCTGTGCATCGGCGGCGGCGAAGCGACCGCACTCGCCCTGGAGATGATCTGATGACCACCTGCCACTCGGCGCCGGCTGCCTAGCATGCCGACGCTCCTGATCGTCGGCGCCAGCCGCGGCATTGGCCTGGAGTTCGCGCGCCAGTACGCGGCTGACGGTGCGCGCGTGATCGCCACCCACCGCAAGCCGGAAGACGCTGCGCGCCTGCGCGCGCTGGGAATGCGCCCGCTCACGCTGGACGTGCTCGACCCGGCCGCGGTGGCTGCGCTGGGCACGCACCTCGAAGGCGAGCCGCTGGATCTCGTGATCGTCAACGCCGGCGTCTACGGGCCGCGCAGCAGCGCGCCGGAGGCACCGACCGCGGCCGAGTTCGATCTCGTGATGCAGACCAATGTGCGTGCGCCGATGCAGCTGATCGCCGCGCTGGCGCCGCGCCTGGTCGCCGCGCGCAGCAAGCTCGCGGTGCTGTCGAGCAAGATGGGCTCGGTCAGCCTGATGTCCAATGGCAGCGGCTGGCTGTACCGGGCCAGCAAGGCGGCGCTCAATGCCGCGCTGAAGTCCGCTAGCATCGAGCTGGGCACGCAGGGCGTCATCTGCATGGCGTTTCACCCGGGCTGGGTGCGCACCGACATGGGTGGCGCCGATGCCGACCTCGACGCGGCTGACGCGGTGGCGCAGATGCGCCGGGTGATCGCATCGGCGAACGCCTCGCACAACGGCAAATTCCTGAACTACAACGGCGAGCAGCTAAGCTGGTGACGCGGCGGAAGAACACCGTCGCCGCGCGTCGATCACTCAGGACCGTGATGAGCGTGGGAAGGTTTCTCGGGCATTCTTCGGGCGCATGAACATGCAGCGGATCAGTTCGGGGTCGTCGTTCGAAGCGGTCGCTGGTTACAGCCGGGCGGTCGTCGACGACCGCTATGTCCACGTGGCCGGCACCACCGGGTTCGACTACGCGAGCATGACGATCGATGCCGATCCGCTGGTGCAGTGCCATCAGTGCTTCCGCAACATCGCGGTGGCCCTGGCGCAGGCGCAATGCACGCTCGACGACGTGGTTCGGGTGCGCTACTACTTGACTGATCCCGCGCTGTTCGAGCCCTTGGCCCCGGTGTTCGGCCACTACTTCCAGTGCGCGCGCCCGGCCGCCACCGCCATCGTCTGCCAGCTTGTGGATCCGCGCATGGCGCTGGAGATCGAAGTCACCGCCCGCCTGCCCGTCTGACTGCCGACCCCACCCTCCGAACGATGAACACGCAGCGACCGCGCGGATTCGACGAGCAGTACGGCGACGGCCTCGATGACGAGGTCGGCCGTGCCACGGTCGCCGCGCGTCAGCAGAAGCAAAGCGAAATGCTGTCGCCCACCGAACTGGCGGCACTGCGCAAGCCGGTCGAGGCCAGTCGGTCCATGTGGTTCGACGTGCAGCTGATGTCGGTGCCGCTGTTTGCTGGCTTCATGTTCGGCATCTGCGCCGCGCTGGCCGCCGGCAGCGTGGAGTTCACGCTGCGCCGCTTCGCCGAGGAAGTGGGCCTTAACCGCGCGATCTTCGTCGCCGTGCCGGCGCTGTTCTCGATGATGTTCGCGATCTTTGTCTACCAGCGGGCGCGCGCCAAGATCACCCGGGTGTCGCAGTCGATCTCGCGCGGCCTCCTGGTCGCGCTGCTTACCTGGGCGGCGTTCTCCGCGCTCGCCACCTGGACCTGGTGCCTGCCCGAGAACTACGGCACCTGCTACGGCAACTTCCTGCTCGTCAGCGGCATCGTCGGCGGCGGCCCGATGCTGATCGCCGCGCTCGTGGCCGGCGCCCTGGTGGGCTGGTTGATCAAGCAGCAGCGGCTGGGCTGGATCATGGAATGACGCTGCGACGTGCGAGCGATCTGACTGAGCAGTGAGCAGCAGTGACCGCTTTGCGGCTTGCTGCCGACGGCTACACCCGGCCATGAGCTGACCTCGGCATTACGTTTGATTCTTCTCTGAAGCAGACACACCTTGGGCGGTTCTCGACGATCACGGGAGCGGCGTAACAGTTGACAGGCGTATCCACGTGGATACAATGGCCGCATGTTCACCGTTCAGCTGACTTCCCAATTCGAGGAGTGGCTTGACGACTTGGATGACCATCGGGCGCAGGTTCGCATCGCCGCGCGCCTTCGTCAGGCCGAGGCCGGGAACCTCGGCGACTGGAAATCGGTGGGCGGCGAGATTTCCGAAATGCGGGTGAACTTCGGTCCTGGCTATCGCCTGTACTTCACTCGACGAGGAAAGATCCTCATCGTGATGCTCGCTGGGGGTGACAAGTCAAGTCAGGCCGCTGACATTCGGCGAGCAAAGCGAATACTCGAACAGCTGGAGTTAGATTGATGAGCACGGCGAAAACCAAGGTTAAGCTGACCCCGTTCGATGCGGCCCGATACCTCACGGATGATGCTGCGGTGGCCGAGTACATGACCGCGATTCTGGAAACCGGCGACCCGGATCTCCTGTTACTGGCGTTGGCTGACGTCGCGCGCGCTCGCGGAATGGCTCAGATAGCGAAGGACGCTGGCCTTGGACGAGAGAGCCTTTACAAGGCCCTCGCCCCTGGCGCCAAGCCGCGCTACGACACCATCATGAAGGTGATGCGCGCTCTTGGAGTTCAGTTAACAGCCAAGGCAGCTTGATTGCTGCGTTCAGAGTCTGCTTTCGAGCAATCGTTTGGCCCGCAACGGGTCGGACAGCGCGATCATTCGCTTCAAGTCACTGCTGCAGCTCCCCTGATCAGTTCACCCCGGGCTGCAGCGTCACGTAGGAGTGAGTAGAGGCGTGCAGAACGCAATCCGGGGCGCCTTGCTGAGATCATCAACATGCCGCATTGCCAACTACTTCAGGCTGACCGACAACACTTGCCGAGTTATGTCGCGGCACTGGGGGCCGGTTGGTCCGCTGACAACGTTCGCGGAGCTGCGGCCGCCGCCGAGGAGCTACAGGGCATCAGAGATGATCCTGATGGGTTCATCGCGAGCCTCTACGACCCCGATGCCACGGGATCTGCGATCAAACTCCCGGACGGCTCAACCGTTCCACGGATTCCCGGGTTCGTGCGTTGGATGTGGGATGGCGAGTTCTGCGGGTCGGTTGGGTTCCGCTGGACGTATGGATCGGAAGAGTTGCCTCCACACTGTCTGGGCCACATTGGCTACTCGGTGGTGCCGTGGAAGCGCCGGCGAGGGTATGCAACCCAAGCGCTCAAGGCGCTTCTTCCTGAGGCAAAGGGGCTCGGATTGCGGTACGTGCAGATTACGACCGACCCCGACAACGAGGCATCGCAGCGGGTCATCCTCGCCGCGGGCGGTTATCTCCTTGAGCGATTCATCAAGACCGATCACTACGGAGGAGCAGAGGGACTGCGTTACAGGATCGACCTATAGCGGCCAGAAGCAGCACTGCGCAGCGGCCGAAGCGTGATTGAGAAGCAGCACCCAAAACAAGGCATCCGAGGTGGCGGTCGTGATCCAATGCAACGTCTCTTCGGTGGTCGTCCTTGAGGACGATCGAAGTCCGCCTCGGATGCTGTTGTTGAAGCGGGCAAGCGGATACCTGGTCGACGAGTGGTGCCACATCGCAGGCAAGATTGAGCGGGGTGAGACAGCTTGGCAGGCGGCGCTTCGAGAGTTGAAAGAGGAGACGGCCCTCGCGCCTCGACGTTTCTACTCTGCCGACTACACAGAGCAGTTTTACGAACACGAGCGCAACGTCGTTTCTATCGTTCCCGCCTTTGTTGCCTATGTAGCACCGCAGAGCGTTCCGCAGCTGAACGAGGAGCACTCGGAGTACCGGTGGGTGTCCTTCTCCGAGGCGGCGTCGATCGTTACCTTCGGTGGCCAGCGCCGGCTCTACGAAGAGATCGAGCGGGAGTTCGTGTCTCGGGGCCCTTCCAAATGGCATTCGATCCCGATAGCCTGATGTCTGCTTGCCGGCCAGCTGACGAGCGCTGCATGCGGCCAGTTGCCGACCTTGATGAATGGCTGCTCCAGAACGGGCCGACGGCATACCGCACCGCTTTGCGCCCGTGATCTAAAATGGCTAAAATGGCCAAACATCTTGGGAGACCACCATGCGCGTCACCGCCACAGAAGCCAAGAACCGCTTTGGCAGCCTCTGCGCCCAGGCCAAGCGCGAACCTGTGTTCGTGGAAAAGGCCGGCCAACTCGACACCGTGATCCTCTCGGCCGAGCAATACCAGGCCCTGAAGGCCAACCACGACAAAGCGAGTCGAGCCGCGCGCAAGAAGGCGTTCGAAGCCGAGTACGGTGATTGGATCGCCGCCCAGAACGCTCGTTTCGAGACGCACGGCATTCCTGGCGCCGGCCTGCGCCCGTGGTGAGCGGCCGATGGCCCAGTACGACGTCTTCACCAATCCCAGCGGCAGCGCGGCCGAGGGCATCCCCTACGTGGTGGTCGTCCAGAGCGATCTGCTGGATGCCTTGGCCACGCGGCTGACCATGCCGCTGGCTGTGCTCGATGTCGCGACCAAGGTGCCGACAGCGCTATGTCCGGTGATCATGGTAAAGGGCCAACGGCTGCATGCGCTGGCGCACTACGCCGCACCGTTGCCCGCGAAGGCCTTGCGGCGACCGGTGGAGAACGTGGCTTCGCAAGCCAGCGCGCTGGTCTCGGCCTTGGACGCGGTGTTGTCGGGAATCTAGTTCGTGCCGATCGGGACGGCCGCTTCGCGGCTCCGAGACCGGTACGGCAGCTGTCTCCTCCGGGTCGATAGGACGCAGTACCAACGACTGCTTACGGACGTCCTGACACGTCGCTCGCCGCCTGAGCGACCTCTTCGCGATTCACTGGCGAACTGGCACCCGCCGCCGCCGCGCGCCACAATCGCGCTACCTTTCGACCCGAACGTTCCCCATGCTGAGCGAAGAACACCTTTTGCTGCGAGACAGCCTGCGTGAGTTTGCACAGGCTCGGCTGGCGCCCAACGCCGCAGCCTGGGACCGCGACCATACGTTTCCTAAGGACGCGCTGCGCGAGCTGGCAGCGATGGGGTGCTACGGCATCGCGGTGCCGGACGCCTATGGCGGTGCCGGCATGGACTACACCGCGGTGGCGGTGGCGCTGGAGGAGATTGCGGCCGGCGATGGCGGGGTCTCCACCGTGGTCAGCGTCAACAACTGCCCGGTGTGCGCAATCCTGCTCAACTACGGCAGCGAGGCGCAGAAGCAGCAGTACCTGGTGCCGCTGGCGCGCGGTGAGGCGCTCGGTGCGTTCTGCCTGACCGAGCCGCATGTCGGCAGCAACGCCGCGGCGTTGCGCGCCACCGCGGTTCGAGAGCAAAGCAGCGACGGCGACCATTACGTGATCAACGGCGTCAAGCAGTTCATCACCAGCGGCAAGCATGCCGACTACGCGATCGTCATCGCGGTCACCGACAAGGCCGCCGGCAAGCGCGGCATCAGCGCGTTCATCGTGCCCACCCGCACGCCGGGCTATGTCGTCGCGCGGCTGGAAGACAAGACCGGCCAGCACTCGTCCGACACCGCACAGATCGTGTTCGAGAACTGCCGCGTGCCGGCTTCGTGCCGCATCGGCGAGGAAGGCGAGGGCTACAAGATCGCGCTCAGCTCGCTCGAAGGCGGACGCATCGGCATCGCCGCGCAGTCGGTGGGCATGGCGCGTGCGGCGTTCGAGGCGGCGCTGAAATACGCGCAGGAGCGCGAGAGCTTCGGCACGGCGATCTTCAACCACCAGGCGGTCAACTTCCGCCTGGCCGACATGGCCACGCAGATCGAGGCGGCGCGCCAACTCGTGCTGCATGCGGCGGCGCTGCGCGACGCCGGCGTGCCGTGTCTCAAGCAGGCTGCGATGGCCAAGCTCTTTGCCTCCGAGATGGCCGAGCGCGTGTGCTCCGATGCGATCCAGGTGTTCGGCGGCTATGGCTACGTGACCGATTTTCCGGTCGAGCGCATCTGGCGCGACGTACGCGTGTGCCAGATCTACGAGGGCACCAGCGACATCCAACGCATTCTGATCGGCCGCGAACTGGCGAGGGGCGCATGAGCACGACCATACAACCGGCGGTGCAGTCACTTGATCATCTGGTGCTTACCGTGCGCGACCTCGCGGCGTCGATCGCGTTTTACGCCCGCGCCCTGGGCATGCAGGAGGTCACCTTCGGCGCCGGCCGCAAGGCGCTTGCCTTCGGCAGCCAGAAGATCAACCTGCACGAAGCCGGGCGCGAGTTCGAGCCGAAGGCCGACCGCCCCGCGCCCGGCAGTGCCGACCTGTGCTTTCTCACTGCCACGCCGGTCGAGACCTACGCCGCGCATCTGTTGACACTCGGCCTCGCCGTGATCGAAGGTCCGGTGATGCGCACCGGCGCGCAAGGGCCGATCCGCTCGATCTACCTGCGCGACCCAGACGGCAATCTGATCGAGATCGCCAACCGCGCCTAGCGCCGCGCAGCCGCGGCTGACGCGCGAGGGCTTGGCTACCAACCGCTGCCGCCACCCCCGCCACCGCCGCCGCCGCTGGAGCCGCCGCCCCCCGAGCCGGAACTCGACCCGGGTGGCGATGAGGCGGCGCTGACCGCCGAGCCCATCTCGCCGAGCGACTCGCCCAGCGCGGCGGGCGAGCCCAGGCCGCCGTCCAGGCTGTCCGAGTGGTAGTAGCCGTCGACTGCCGCTGCCACGGCGGCCGCGCCGGCAACGACGGCAAAGCGGTCGGCCCAGGTCTTTTCCACATCCAGCGCCAGCGCGTACGGCAGCATGCGCGCGAACTCACGTGGTGTGAGCTCCGGCGCCTGCATGCGCGCCAGGCTGTCGCGCTCGGCCACGCCCAGGTACTGGCGCAGGCCGTCGATCTCGTCCTGCATGCGCCGGCCCTCTAGCGAGTACGCCGGCATCCAGCGCCAGAAGGCGACCAGCAGCGCCACGAGCGCCACCCCGGTGGCGATGCTCACCACCATCGCTCCCTGCAGCACCACGGTAAGCGCGACGATCGCCATCGCGGCTGCGACCGCCAGCATCATCGTGCCGGTGTTGCGGGTGAAGAGCTTGCCCTTGTAATGGCGCTGCAGCGCCTCCGCCAGCGCCTGCTGCGCCTGCGCGACCTTCGGGTCGTAGGTCTTGGTGATGGTGGTGGTGTCGCCCGTCTTGAACAGCGCGTCGGCGAGCGGCTTGTCGCCTGGCAGCCAGGTCGAAAGCGTGCCGCTGCGTTGGACCGTGAAGTTGTCGCCGTGCTGGTCGACCTTCAGGTAGCCGCGCGCACCGAGACCCAGCACGCCCGAGGCGAAGCAGCGCGAGTCGAAGCCCATGCGGCTGACAAAGCGCGCCGCGGCCGGGCTCAAGTCCTGCGGCGGCTCGTAGCGCGGAAACAGTGGCCCGGCCCGCGGGTCCCGGCCGACGCGCCGCCAGCGCGCATACAGGCCGGCACCGAGCAGCAGCACGCCGAGCGCGCCGACGCCGGCCGCCTGATTGGCGGCGACAAACCAACCCAGCCGCTCGGCCGAGGTGGGCGCCGTGACGATCCCCTTGGGAAAGGTCAGCACGATGGTGAGGCCCTCGCGCGCTGCCAGCGCGCGCGTGGTCTCGTAGTCGGCGCGACCGTCGGCCACGCGCGCCTGCCAGTCGCGGCCTTGGGCGCCCTGCGGCCCGGTGTACGCCTCGGCGGCGAGGCGGGCCGCCGGCACCGGCTGCGGCAAGCGCACGCGCGCGCTGGCGCGGTCGATGGCGAAGGTCCAGCCGTTGCCGGTGGCGTTCCAATACAGCTCGTCGTGGCCGTCGAAGAACCCCAGCTGGCGCGCGGTGCGGTAGCGGATCTCGTAGCGATGGGTGCCGTGCGGCAGCATCACGTCGGCAGTGCCGATGCGCACGCGCACGCCGTTGGACAGCGGCTCGGTCGAGGCGATTTCGTTGACGCCGTTGCGCGTCACTTGCTCGAGCTCGAACGGCACCTTCACGTGGTTGCCGGCGCGGTCGCGGTAGTCGGTCGGAAAGTCGCGCAGGATGCCGCGGCGGATCGACTGGCCCTGCGCCTCGACCTCGATCGTCTCGGTCACCGTGAGCGAGCCGTCAGCGCCGATGATCACGTCGCTGTGGAACGAGGTGATGCGCTCCTGCGCGGCGGCGCCCAGCGCGCCGGCCAGCAGCACGAGCAGCGTGACCAGGCGCTTCATAGCTGCACCGCCACGGGTGCGCGATCGTCGGTCTCGAAGAACGCTGCCGGCCGGAAGGCAAACAGCCGCGCGACGATGAGATCGGGAAACGTCTGCAGGCGTGTGATGTACTGCTTGACCGCGCCGTTGTAGAAACGCCGCGCGAACTGCAGGTGGTCCTCGACTTCGACCAGTTGGGCCGCGAGGTCACGGAAGTTGGCATCGGCCTTCAGCGCCGGATAGTTCTCCTGCAGCACGATGAGCCGCTGCAGCGCGTTGCCGAGTCCGGCCTCGGCGGCAAAACGCTGCTCGTCGGGGCCACCGTTGCGCGCCGCCAGCGCGGTTGCCTGCCCGCGCAGTTCGGTCACGGCGGTGAGTGTGGCGCGCTCGTGCGCCGCGTAGCCGCGCACCACCTCTACCAGGCGCGGCACCAGATCTGCGCGACGCTTGAGTTGCACGTCGATGTCGGCGAATGCCTGCGCCACCAGGTTGCGGTCATGCACCAGCCGGTTGAAGACCCAGATGCCGAACGCCAGCACGGCGGCGCCGGCCACACCGATGATCCACGTCACGCGACTCTCCCCCCGATGTGAGGTGCGCGCGATCGTAAACGTGCGCGCGCTCCGCGGGGTGGCTCAGGCACAATTTGCGACCTCCACCGCCCGGCACCGCACCCCATGGCCACACCGATCGAGTTCTACTTCGACTTCTCCTCGCCGTACTCGTACCTGCTGTCAGAGCAGATCGAGGCGATTGCCACCAAGTACGGTCGCAGCGTGCGCTACAAGCCGACGCTGCTCGGCGCGGTGTTCAAGATCAGCGGCATGACGCCGCTGACGCAGGTGCCGCTCAAGGGTGACTACAGCCGGCGCGACTTCGAGCGCAGCGCGCGCTTTGCCGGCATCAAGTTCACCATGCCCGATGCGTTCCCGGTCTCCACCGTGAATGTGGCGCGCGCGCTGGTGTGGCTGCAGTCGAGCGGCTCTGCCAAGTCGGTGCCGTTCGTGCACACGGTGCTGCGCGCCTACTTCGCGCACAACCGCAACATCAGCGAGCCGGCGGTGCTGGCGGACATCGCCTCCGAACTGGGGATCGACGCCAACGCAATGGCGGCGGCGGTGCAGGACCCCGCGATCAAGGACAAGCTCAAGGCGGCGGTCGACGACTCGGTCAAGCGCGGCGTGTTCGGTGCGCCATTCGTCTTCATCGACGGCGAGCCTTTCTGGGGGAACGATCGGCTGCCGCAGATGGAGCGGTGGCTTCAATATGGGCCGTTCTGACCGGAGGTCAGACCGGCCCTGGCTCGCTGGCGCTCGCCTGGCTTATGAACGAACGAGGGGACTCGGCCGGTCCCCTCGTGCTCCCCGAGCCAGTCAACGGGGTCTTCGTGGCAGCGCGGGGCCCCCGACGTAGCGAAGCGAACAAGCAGACTCGCGGCCTCTCGTACTACCGTGCCTGGCGTGGCTGCAAGGTGCAGCGGACGGGCAACCATGCCGATCGCGTTAGCCTCTCGTCCGTGAACCTGTCGAAACGGCCTTTGACCCGATGTCCTACCTCTACCTCGCCATCGCCATCGTCTGCGAAGTGATCGGCACCTCGGCGCTGAAGGCAACCGAGGGCTTCACGCGGCTGCGGCCGTCGATCGTGGTGGTGGTGGGCTACGGGCTGGCGTTCTACTTCCTCTCGCTCACGCTGCGCACGGTGCCGGTGGGCGTGGCCTATGCGATCTGGTCGGGCGCCGGGGTGGCGCTGATCACGCTGATCGGCTGGCTGGTGTTCAAGCAGCGGCTCGATCCGCCGGCGATCTTCGGCATCGGGCTGATCGTGGCGGGCGTGGTGGTGATCCAGTTCTTCTCCAGCGCAGGTGGCCGTTGAGCGCGCCCGAGCCCGATCCGCATCGGCGTCCGCCCACGCTGTTCGACGTCGGCCCCGGCGCACACGAGCCGTTGGCCGACCTGGCGAACGCGGCCGGCGCCGGCATCGAGGATCGCCTGCACGCGCCGCGGCGGCCGCAGCGGCGCTGGGCGGCCTATGCGTTCCTGCTGTTGGCGATCGTGGCAGGCGTGACCGGCACCTCGGCGCTGGCCCAGAGCGCCGGCTTCACGCGCCTGGGGCCGTTGGCGATCGTCGGTGCGGCCTACCTGGTGTGCTTTCTGGCGCTGACCCGCGCGCTGCGTGTGCTCCCGGTGGGCGTGGCGTATGCCATCTGGAGCGGCGTGGGTATGGCGCTCATCACGCTCATCGCTTTTCTTGTCTTTGGTCAGGCGCTGAGCGTGGGTGAGTTGGCCGGCATCGCGCTGATCCTGGCCGGGGTGGTCATCATTCAGCTCTTTTCGCGCGCACAGGCACACTGAAGGCTGCAACAGCGGCCGCAGCACTGGCGCCACGCCGGGAGATCCCATGCCCCACCCATCCACGCACCTGCCGCATCGTGTCTTCGGCACGGCGGCCAGCGGCAACTGCCACAAGGTCCGGCTCGCGCTCGACCTGCTCGGCATCGCCTATCGCTGGCACGAGGTCGACGTCGTCAAGGGCGGAACGCGCACCCCGGCCTTCCTGGCAATGAACCCGAACGGCAAGGTGCCGGTGTTGCAGATCGACGATCACACGTTTCTGGCGGAGTCCAACGCGATCCTCGGTTACCTGGCCGACGGCACTGACCTGTGGCCGGGCGACCGGCTGCAGCGGGCGCAGGTGCTGCAGTGGCTGTTCTTCGAGCAGTACACGCATGAGCCGGCGATCGCGGTAGCGCGCTATATCCGCGCGTTTCTCAAGCAGCCCGACGACGCGCGCCTGCCGGCGCTGATCAAGCGCGGCGACGCGGCGCTGGCAGTGATGGAGCAGCATCTGGCGCGCCAGCCGTTCTTCGCCGCCGGCCGCTTCTCGATCGCCGACATCGCGCTGTTTGCCTACACCCACAAGGCGGACGAAGGGGGCTTCGATCTGGCCGCCTATCCGGCCGTGCGGGCCTGGCTCGCGCGCTGCCGCGCGGTGCCGGGCGTGACCGACATGCCCTCGCCGGCTTGATCCTGCCTGAAGCCGCCCGAACCGCCTGACGCTGCCTGACCTCGCCGGACTTCGCCCCACACGCATGAAGCGCGCCCCCGCCATCCCGTTCATCCTGATCACGCTGTTGCTCGACGTCATGGGCTTTGGCCTGCTGCTGCCGGTGCTGCCGGCGCTGGTGGGCGAGTTCACCAGCAGCCGCGATGCGCAGACCTACTGGTACGGCGCGATGATCGTCACCTTTGGTCTGACGCAGTTCTTCTGCTCGCCGCTGCTGGGCGCGCTGTCGGATCGCTTTGGCCGTCGCCCGGTGCTGCTCGGCTCGATCTTTGGCCTGGGCATGATGTTCCTGCTGTCGGCGCTGGCCACCTCGCTGACCGGGCTGCTGCTGGCGCGCATCTTCGGCGGCGTGCTGGCCGCCAACTTCGCGGTCGCCAACGCCTACGTCGCCGACATCACCACGCCGGAGAACCGCGCCAAGAGCTTCGGCATGATCGGTGCGGCCTTCGGCATCGGTTACATCATCGGGCCGATGGTGGGCGGGCTGCTCGGCAGCATCGACATCCGCCTGCCGTTCTACGTGGCTGCCGGCTTGTCGATGCTCAACTTCATCTACGGCTACTTCGTCGTGCCCGAGTCGCTGCCGCCGTCGCGCCGCAAGGCGATCCCGTGGAAGCGCGCCAACCCCATCGCCTCGCTGTACGGGCTGGTGCGGCTCAAGTCCGTGGGTGTGCTGGTGGCGGTGATCGCAGTGGCCAACCTGGCGCAGTTCATCCTGCACGGCACGTGGGTGCTGTACACGGACTTCCGCTTCGGCTGGGGGCCGCGCGAGACCGGCCTGTCGCTGTTCGCTGTGGGCGTGATGGCGGCCATCGTGCAGGGCGGGCTGCTCGGCTGGCTGCTCAAGAAGTGGGGCGAGCGGCGCGTGGTGCTCGCCGGTCTCGCCTCGGGCGTCATCACCTATGTCGCCTACGGCCTGACGACGGTGGGCTGGATGATGTACGTGATCATCCTCGTCAACCTGCTCGCGTTTGCGGTCGCGCCGGCGCTGCACGCGATCGTCTCCAAGGCGGCCGATCCGAGCGAGCAGGGCGTGGCAATGGGCTCGCTCACCTCGCTCAACTCGCTGATGGCGGTGACCGCGCCGTTCCTCGGCACGCCGCTGCTCGCGGAGGTCAGCCATCTGCCGGCCGGTGACTGGCGCATCGGCGCGCCATTTTTCATGTCGGCGCTGCTGGCGGTGGTGGCACTGGCGCTGGCGGCATGGCACTTTTCCAGGCAACCGGCGCATGCCGGTTCGCAGGCGGTATCAGCGGGGCATTAGGCGTACGCGTCGGTCTGGTTGCACGCCGTCGTACTTGCGCGGGCGGGACGACGGCACAAAATCGTTCCCACGAACGACGTGGCCTCATGACTCGGTTCGCGGGACCACAGCCGTCGCTTCATGCGTGGGCCGGAACTCCAGTACCCCGTCGTTCCCGCGTAGGCGGGAACCCAGTGGCTTTGTCACTTCGATCGTCACGACTTCGGTGTGTGGCAATGGTTTGTTTTCGCCGCACCCGCTTCATGGCCGCGGGGCCAGTCACTTTCTTTGTCTTGCCAAAGAAAGTAACCAAAGAAAGGCGTGCCCGCGAAGACGGCCGCTGCGCGGCTGCCCTGCGCTGCTCGGTCGGGCCGGCGGTCGCCCGAACTCGCACGATCGCGGCTGCGCCGCGCCACGTGCTTCGAACATTGGGCGACCGAAACCCCGACCCGCCCTGCGCTGCTTGGCGTCTTCGAGGGCAGGTGCCCCATCGTTCCTCGGTAGGCCGAAGCCGTCATGTCGTTCCCGCGCGAGCGAGATGTCCAGCGCCCCGTCGTCCCGCGCTGGAAAATCCCAGCACCACTGTCGTCGTTCCCGCGAAGGCGGGAACCCAGTGGCTTTGTCATTTGGCTTGTCGAAGCTTCGGCGCACGGCGATGGTCGTCGTCTCGGCGCAGACCGCGACAGCAGTTGCGTCCGAACCGTCCGCTGCGCCGCGCGTCAACGTCGAAGCGCGCCTATCAAGCGACGGCGCCAACCGCTACCATCCGCGTTGACGTTCACGTCAACCTGCGGCCGCCGCCCGTGCCGCGGTCACGCCACTGCAGGCTGCCTGCGATGACCATTCTCGACACCAAGCTCAATCCGCGCAGCGACGAGTTCCGCGCCGCGCATGACCACATGCGTGCGCTGGTCGATGACCTGAAGGCGCGCGTCGACAAGATCGCCGAGGGTGGCGGCCAGGCGGCGCGCGCCAAGCACGCGGCGCGCGGCAAGCTTTTGCCGCGCGAGCGGGTGACGCTGCTGCTCGATCCGGGCACGCCGTTCCTCGAGCTCTCGCAGCTGGCCGCCTATGGCATGTACAACGATGACGCGCCGTGCGCCGGCATCATCACCGGGGTCGGTCGCGTGGCCGGGCGCGAGTGCGTGATCGTGTGCAACGACGCCACCGTCAAGGGCGGCACCTACTACCCGATGACGGTGAAAAAGCACCTGCGCGCGCAGGAGATCGCGCGCGAGAACAAGCTGCCGTGCATCTATCTGGTGGACTCCGGCGGGGCGAACCTGCCCAACCAGGACGACGTGTTCCCGGATCGCGAACACTTCGGCCGCATCTTCTACAACCAGGCCACGCTGTCGGCCGAAGGCGTGGTGCAGATCGCGGTGGTGATGGGCTCGTGCACGGCCGGCGGCGCCTACGTGCCGGCGATGAGCGACGAATCGATCATCGTGAAGAACCAGGGCACGATCTTCCTCGGCGGCCCACCGCTGGTGAAGGCCGCCACCGGCGAAGTCGTGAGCGCCGAAGACCTGGGCGGCGGCGATGTGCACACGCGCCTGTCCGGCGTGGCCGACCATCTGGCGCAGAACGACGCGCACGCGCTGGCGCTGGCACGCCGCATCATCGCCACCACCAATTACGTCAAGCCGCAGCCGCTGCAATTGCGCGAGCCGCGCGAGCCCGCGCTCGATCCGACCCAGCTTTACGGCGTGATCCCCACCGACACGCGCAAGCCGTACGACGTACGCGAGGTGATCGGCCGCATTGTCGACGGCAGCGAGTTCGACGAGTGGAAGGCGCGCTTCGGCACCACGCTCGTGACAGGTTTCGCGTGGATCCACGGCATGCCGGTCGGCGTCATCGCCAACAACGGCATCCTGTTCTCGGACAGCTCCAACAAGGCCGCGCACTTCATCGAACTGTGCTGCCAGCGCAAGCTGCCGCTCGTGTTCCTGCAGAACATCTCGGGCTTCATGGTCGGCCGCAAGGTCGAGAGCGAAGGCATCGCGCGCCACGGCGCCAAGATGGTGACGGCGGTGTCGTGCGCGAAGGTGCCCAAGTTCACGGTGATCATCGGCGGCTCGTTCGGTGCCGGCAACTACGGCATGTGCGGGCGCGCGTTCGGTCCGCGCTTCCTTTGGATGTGGCCCAATGCGCGCATCAGCGTGATGGGCGGCGAGCAGGCCGCCAGCGTGCTCGCCACCGTGCGGCGCGACGGCATCGAGGCCAAGGGCGGCGTCTGGAGCGCGGACGAGGAAGCCGCCTTCAAGGCGCCGATCCTCGCCCAGTACGAGCACCAGGGCCACCCGTACTACGCCAGCGCGCGCTTGTGGGACGACGGCGTGATCGATCCGCTCGACACGCGCATGACGCTGGCGTTGGGATTGAGCGCGGCGCTGAACGCGCCGATTCCGGAGACGAAGTTCGGCGTGTTCCGGATGTAGCTGCGCGGTTTTCGACGCTTCGCCCGATTGAGCCGATGGTGAGCATGATGACGACACCCTTCGACCGCCCCGAGCACACCGACCTGCGCACGCAGGTCGCCCGCTTCATCGAGCGCGAGGTGGAGCCGCACGCGCTCGCCTGGGACGAGGCTGGTGTCACGCCGCGCGAGGTGCTGCGCAAGATGGGCGCGCTGGGCTGGCTCGGGCTGCTGCATCCGGCCGAGTTCGGCGGCGCCGGTGCCGACATGCTCACCAACGTCGTGTTCCAGGAGGCGCTGTCGCGCTCCACCTCCGGCGGCTTCATCATCACCGTGCTGGTGCACACCGACATGGCGAGCCCGCACCTGGTCAACGCCGGCAGCGCCGAGCAGAAGGCGCGCTGGCTGCCGGCCATCTGCCGCGGTGAACTGATCACCGCGGTGGCGGTGACCGAGCCGGACGCCGGTTCCGACGTCGCCGCCATCCGTACCCGCGCGGTGCGCGATGGCGACAGCTACGTGCTCGACGGCAGCAAGATCTTCATCACCAACGGCGTGCACGCGGACCTGGTCTTCGTCGCCGCCAAGACGGACCCACAGGCCAAGGGCTCGCGCGGCATCTCGATCTTCGCGGTGGAGAAGGGCACACCCGGCCTCACGGTCAGTCGGGCTTTGAAGAAGCAGGGCTGGCTCGCCTCCGATACCGCCGAACTCGTGTTCGATCGCTGCCGGGTGCCGGCCGCGAACCTGCTCGGTGACGAGAACGCCGGCTTCTATGCGGTGATGAAGAACTTCCAGGTCGAGCGCATCGCGCTCGGCAGCATGGCGATCGGCCACTGCCTGACCGCGCTCGATCTCACCTACAGGTACGTCACCACGCGCCGCGCCTTCGGTGCGCCGCTGTGGGACAAGCAGGCGATCCGGCAAAAGCTCGCGATGCTTGCCGCGCAGGTGGAAGCGGCGCGTGCCTTCCTCTACCAGTGCGCGTGGCAGGTCGACCAGGGTCACGACGTGGTGCGCGAGGTGTCGATGCTCAAGGCGCTGACCGGTGAACTGGTCAACGACGTCATGTACGCGTGCCAGCAGTTCCACGGCGGCATGGGCTACATGCGCGAGAGCGCGATCGAGCGGCTGGTGCGCGATGCGCGCGTGCTCGCGATCGGCGGCGGCGCCACCGAGGTGATGCTCGAAGAGGTGGCCAAGCGATGGAGGTGAGGCGGCCGATGCGGGTCGTCCTCGCTGGGCGCCGGCAGGTTGCCGGGTCGCGCGCCTGTCGCGCGTCGGACGTCGGCGCGCTTCTCGCCGTCGTCCGGGCCGTGGCTGCGCTCGCGCTGGCCCTCGCGGGCGCGGTGCCGCTTGCGTGGGCCGACGCGCTGCCCGGGCCGGCCGCCACCCGCATCGACCTGCCGCTCGCCGACGGCACGGCGCTTACCGCGCATTGGTTCCCGCGCGCCGGCACTGCGCCCCGCCCGGCGGTGATTGCGCTGCACGGCTGCGGCGGGCTCTGGCGCAACGCGCGCTCGGTCGGCACCGTGTTCGAGGCGCGCTATCCGGAGTACATCGAGCGCCTGCATGCCGCCGGCTTTCATGTGCTGCTGCCCGACAGCTTCACCACCCGCGGCAGTGGTCCGATCTGCAGCCAGAAGGCCGCCGACCGCGTGATCAAGGTCGAGACGCGACGGGCCGATGTGCGCGCAGGCGTGCAGTGGCTGGCGGCGCGGCCCGACGTCGATGCCGCGCGCATTGTCGTGCTCGGCTGGTCGCATGGTGCGATGACCGCGCTGTCGGCTCTCAACGCGCGCCGCACCGACGCCGCCGCGCCGGTGGCCGGCGTGATCGCCTTTTATCCCGGCTGCGCCGGATTGCTGCAGTGGCCGTTCGCGCTGTCGCAGCCGCTGCTGATGCTGCTCGGCGGTGCCGACGACTGGACGCCGCCGGCGCGCTGCGAGCAGTTGGTCGCGCGCACCCGCAGCGCGCAGCCGACCGTTGACATCACGCTGCACGTCTACCCCGGCGCCTACCACGGCTTCGACGGGCGCAACCCGGTGCGTTTTCGCACCGGCGTGCCCAACGGCGTCGACGCGGCGGGCGTGCATGCCGGTGGCGATCCGCAAGCGCGCGTCGCCGCGCACGCCGAGCTGGACCGCTTTCTCGCGCGCTGGGCGCACGCACCAGGCACCCCGGCCGCGCCGATCAACGCACCACTTCCTGCCGACACGCGATGACACCCACCTACACGACGCTGGAGATCGAAACCGAACATCGCATCGCGGTGGTGTGGCTGGCGCGCGAGAAGGTGCGCAATGCCTTCAACGAGACGATGATCGCCGAGCTGACGCAGGCGTTTCGCACGCTGGGCGCCGACGAGGGCGTGCGCGCGATCGTGTTGGCCGCGCAGGGGCCGGCCTTCTGCGCCGGTGCCGATCTGGACTGGATGCGCCGCATGAGCACCTACTCGCTCGACGAGAACCGGCGCGACGCGCGCCAGCTCGCCGACATGTTGCGCACCATTCATGACTGCCCCAAGCCGACCATCGCCCGCGTGCAGGGCGACGCCTACGCCGGCGGCATGGGCCTGCTGGCGGCGTGTGACGTGGCGGTCGCCGCGTTCAGCGCCAGCTTCTGCCTGAGCGAGACCCGGCTCGGGCTGATTCCCGCCACCATCGGTCCGTACGTGGTGCGCGCGATGGGCGAGCAGGCGGCGCGCCGCTATTTCCTCACCGCCGAGAAGTTCGATGCCTCCGAGGCGTTCCGCATCGGCCTCGTGCACGAGATCGCCCCGGCCGACGAACTCGACGACAAGGTCAACGCGCTGCTGGGCGCGTTGATGGCGACCAGCGCGCCCGCGGTGGTTGCCGCCAAGCAGCTGGTGCGCGATGTCGCCGGTCGCCCGATCGACGAGACACTGGTGGCCGACACCGCCGAGCGCATCGCGCAGATCCGCAGCACCGACGACGGCCGCGAGGGCATTGCAAGCTTCCTCGGCAAGCGCAAGCCGCGCTGGCTCGCCGAGTTCGAGGCGGAGCAGGCGGCACTGCAGGCACAGCAAGCCGCCGCTGACAACGTTCCTGACGCGTAGGCCGTCGGTCGCGAGATGGCGGAGACCTTGCAGCTTTCCCATGTGTTCGGCCGCGGCGGCTTGCGGGTCGTGCACGCGGGTGGCGATGGGCAGTTCGCGTTGGCCGCCGTCGGCCAGTGCGTTGCCCAGCGCGGGCGCCTGCTCAACCTGCTGCTTCTGTGGAAGCTGCGCAAGCTGTGGCGAGCCGGCCTGGACAAGCTGGACCCGCGGGCGCTGCGCCTGGCGATGTGCGTTGACGAGCGGGTGCGGGTCAGCGGCGCTGTGGTCGACGTGGCGGTCACGCTGGCGGTGCCGACCGGTCGCTCTGCCGTGCGGACGGGCCGCCCTGCCGGGCCGTTCCAAGCGACGCTGCCACTGTCGGTGGTGCGCACGCGCGATGCGCGGCTGCCCGCGGCCGCGCCCGGCTGCGCCTGGCGCGTGCACGCGCTGGCACCGGCGGCGGTGAAGGAGTTCCGGCGGGTCGCACGCGCCTTGCACGGGCTGCGCAGCGGCACGCAGATCGATCTGCGCGCCAGCGTGCGCGACAGCCGCGCGCCCGCCGCGCTGCGCACGGCCTTCCCGCTGCGGATCGACCTGCTGCTCGATGCGGCCGACGGCTATCTCACGCTGGTGCCGGCGCGTACGCTGGTGCTGGCGAAGGACTGACACATGACAATGGACACCGCCCAACTGGTTGCCCTGGCTGCCGTGCTCGGCTTCGCCAGCGGCATCCGCCTGTACGCCGTGCTGCTGGTGATCGGCCTGGTGGGCTTTGCCGGCTGGGTCGAGCTGCCGGTCGGTCTGCAGGTGCTGGCGCACCCGTGGGTGCTCGGCGCGGCCGGCTTCATGTTCGTGGTCGAGTTCCTCGCCGACAAGGTGCCGGCGGTCGACTCGCTGTGGGACGCGGTGCACACCTTCATCCGGATCCCGGCCGGCGCGGCATTGGCAGCGAGCGTGTTCGGCTTCGGCACCGGCTTCGAAGGCGAGGGCAGCAGCGCCGCCTGGGCCACGGTGATGGCGATCATCGGCGGCTCGCTCGCCGCCACCAGCCACTTCACCAAGGCCGGCACGCGCGCGGCGGTCAACACCTCGCCCGAACCGGTATCCAATGTGCTCGCGTCCACCGCCGAAGACGTGCTGGTCGGCGGCCTGCTGGCGCTGGTGCTCGCCTACCCGCTGGTCGCGCTCGGCGTGGTGATCGTGCTGGTGGCGCTCGCCGCGTGGCTGCTGCCCAAGCTGGCACGCTTCATCGCCGTCGTGATCCGTCGGGTCACCGGCAGTGGGTCGCAGTCGACATCGGAGCGCGGGCCATGAGGCGCAGGGTGCAGTCCGCCGCGGTCGGTGCGATGTTGCTGTTCTGCGTCGCCATGGCAGCGTGGGCCCAGACGCCGCAGGTAATGATCGAGGTGTCGACCCGGGCCGATGGGTCGCTGCAGGTCGCCTATTCGGCGCCTGCGGGCGTGGATGAGCTGGTCTTCGTCGACGCCAGTGTGCGCACGCACCGACTGTTCCGCGAACCGATGCTGCAGCCGCTCGACGATTGTGCGACGGTGAGCCCGCTCGCCATCCGGCGCAGCCGGCCGGACTGCACGACCCTGCGCTTCGCTGTGGCACCCCGCAGGATCGGTGCCTCGGCCTTTTACGAGTCGGCGCAACCGGCCTCCAACGGCGTGCTGCTATTCACCCGGCACTATGCGGTGACCGTGCCTGGGGCGGCCCTGACATGGCAGTTTCGCGCGGCGGCGGGACATGAGGTGGTGCTTGCCGGGCGGGGGAGCGACGAGCGACGCGTGCAGATCGACGCTGACGCGGTCTCTGCCGCACTGGCAGACCCGGATCAGAGTCGGCGCCGGGAGCGCCTGTTCGCCGACCACTACGTTTTCATCGGGCGCGCCGACACCCGCTCTTATCCGGAGTTCATCGCGTTGCGCGATGCCAGGGTGCCGCGCTGGCTGGCCGCTCGCGTGGAAAAAACCGCCAGCCTGCTGCTTGATACGTTCACGCAAGCTTTCGACGTGCCGCCGACGGGCCGCGTCGCGCTGTTCCTGCTTGCCGACGGCGTGCACCCGCAGCCAGGCAGCCAACTCAGTGTTCACGGGGATCTGTCGCGTGGTCCGGCGATCCGCCTGCACTTCGTGTCGCCCGCGCCGGCCGTGGACGCCGATCACCAGTTGAAGGCAGACGAGTTCATCGCGCACGAACTGGTGCATCTGTGGAACGGCGACCGCTTCCGCTCCGACCTGGCGCGACCCTGGTTGCACGAAGGCAGCGCCGACTGGCTGTCGGCCGCCGCGCTGCACGATGCCGGCGTTGCGCCGGTCGAGCGGCTTGGCCAGCGCCTGCAGTCCGCGTTCGAGCTGTGCCTGGTCACGCACACGAACGAGGTCTGGTCGCGGCTGGACGGAAGCCATGGCTACGAACGTGCTTATGCCTGCGGCATGGTGCTTCACGCGCTGCTTTATGCGGTGGTGCGGCAGCACGATCCCACCATCGATCCGTTGGCGGCCAGTGCAGCGTTGTATCGGCAGTCGGCGCCGCTGGACGAGGCCGGTTTCGCGCGGTTTGCCGATCGCGGAACGCCGGCGGGACGGGCGCTGCATCGAGCCCTGCGGGATGCGGATGCGGTGTTCGGTACGTCGGGTGTGCAGATGCTGGGCGCGCTGGGCGTGCCCTACCGCCACGTTCCGCTGGCCGAGGTGAAGTCAGTGCTGCCGCGTGTGCGCGCCGCGCTAGTGCGCGCCATCGGCAACGCCGACTGCACCCGCTTCGCCGGATTCTGGAAGCGCGAGTCCTACGTCGAGTTCGATTCCGACAACGAGTGCCGCACGCTGCCCGCGTCGGCGCGTCTGATCGCTGCCGCTGACGTCAGTCTGATTCACGAGCCGGGCCGCGCTGTGGCGGCGATTGCCGCACACTGCAAGGCGGCGCCGCGCGTGCCGGTCGATCTTCACGATGGCGGTCGAGTCGAGCTGCCGTGCCCGCACCTGTCGATGCCGCTCGAACTGCCGCAGATAGATGGTGCCGACCTTGTGGCTGCCCTGCGGCCAATGAAGTGACGGCCGAAAATCCTTCCGAAAGACGAACGCGTCGATTCGAATAGCTGTCGATCAATTAGACATCGTGGCCAAAGTACCCCGAGTAACTCACCATCAGACTGCGCTCGCAATGCGCGGCGCTGACCGTTCACGCCGCTCCGAGAGGTAGCCATGTTCAACAAGATCCTGATTGCCAATCGCGGCGAAATTGCATGTCGGGTCGCCGCCACCGCGCGCCGCCTGGGCGTGCGCACCGTGGCCGTCTACTCGGATGCCGATGCCAGCGCGCGCCACGTGGCCAGGTGCGACGAAGCGGTGCGTCTTGGTCCCGCGCCCGCTCGAGACAGCTACCTGCGCGGCGACCTGATCCTGGCCGCTGCCAAGGCCACCGGCGCCGAGGCGGTGCATCCAGGCTACGGCTTCCTGTCGGAGAACGAACTCTTCGCGCAGGCCTGCGCAGCGGCCGGCATCGCCTTCATCGGCCCGCCGCCTGCGGCCATCCGCGCGATGGGCAGCAAGAGCGAGGCCAAGGCGCTGATGGACAAGGCGGGCGTGCCGCTGGTGCCCGGTTATCACGGCGCCGAACAGGACGCCGCCTTCCTGCAGCGCGAGGCCGACCGCATCGGCTACCCGGTGCTGATCAAGGCCAGTGCGGGCGGGGGCGGCAAGGGCATGCGCGTGGTGTCCGCCAGTGCGGACTTCGCTGCGGCGCTGGCCTCGTGCCAGCGCGAGGCGGCGGCCAGCTTCGGTGACGATCGCGTGCTGGTGGAGAAGTACCTGGAGCGGCCGCGCCACATCGAGATCCAGGTGTTCGCCGATGCGCATGGCGGCTGCGTGTACCTGTTCGAGCGCGATTGCTCGGTGCAGCGGCGCCACCAGAAGGTGATCGAGGAGGCGCCCGCGCCGGGCATGGGTGTGGACCGCCGCCGCGCGATGGGCGAGGCCGCGGTGGCGGCGGCGCGCGCGGTGCACTACCAGGGCGCCGGCACGGTCGAGTTCATCGTCGCGCCCGACGGCACGTTCTACTTCATGGAGATGAACACGCGGCTGCAGGTCGAGCATCCGGTGACCGAGATGATCACCGGCCATGATCTCGTCGAATGGCAGCTGCGGGTGGCCTGCGGCGAACCGCTGCCGCTGCCGGCGAGCGACCCGCAGGGCGCGCTGCGCATCCATGGCCACGCGATCGAAGCGCGCATCTACGCCGAGAACCCGGACAAGGGTTTCCTGCCGGCGATCGGCACGCTGCGCCATATGGCGCTGCCGGCCGCGGTCGAGTTCCGCCGCAGTGCCGACGGCGCGCCGCTGCCGGCCGCCGTGCGCATCGATGCCGGCGTGCGCGCCGGGGATACGATCTCGCCGAACTACGACCCGATGATCGCCAAGCTGATCGTCTGGGGCGACAGTCGCGAGCAGGCGCTGGCGCGCATGCGGGTGGCGCTCGCCGACACCCACATCGTCGGCCTCGCGACCAACGTCGACTTCCTGTCGCGCCTGCTGCACAACCCGTCGTTCAGCCGGGGCCAGCTCGACACCGGGTTGATCGAGCGCGAGCGGGCCGCGCTGTTTCCCGCGCACGGCGCGGTGCCGCACGAGATGCTGGCGCTGGCCGTGGCGCGCGTGGTGGCCGACGAGCGCGCCGCCGGCAACGGCGACCCGTGGCAGTCGCGCCATGGCTGGCGGCTGAACACGCTGTACACGCGCACGCTCACCTTCAAGTCGCAAAGCGGCGAGCACTTCGGCGTGCACGATGTCACCCTCGAGTACGGCCGCGATGGGTTCACCTTCGAGCACGGCAGCCTGCGTACCGCGCTGGCGATCGATGCCGTGCAGGGCAGCCGGCTGTCGCTGCGGCTGGGCGACCGCCGCCTGGCGGCCGACGTCGTTCGCGATGGTGACGACCTGCACGTGTTCCTGAACGGCCGCCACCAGGCGCTTGCCGTGGTCGACGTCATCGCCCACGCGGGCGAGGGCGAAGCCACCGAGGGTCGCATGACCGCGCCGATGCCCGGCAAGGTCATCGCGGTGCACGTGGCCCCGGGCGCGCGCGTCACCCAGGGCACCGCGCTGCTGGTGATGGAGGCGATGAAGATGGAACACAGCATCGTCGCCCCGGCCGACGGCGTGGTGGAAGAAATCCTGTACGGGGTCGGCGATCAGGTGGACGAAGGGGCGGCGCTGGTGGCGTTCACTGTGGCCGTACCTGCCTGATGGTTGCCAAGGCGGGGAGCTCAGAGACAGGGAGCGTTGAGACAGGGAGCGCTGAGACGGGAAGCGCCAAGGCAGGCAGCGCGCCGCTGCGCATCGTCTTGTGCGCGCGCGAGTCGCAGGTGCCGGCCTGGCTCGCCGCGCTACGCATCGAGTGCGTGAAGCACGGACTCGACGCACAGGTTAGCTTCCGTGACGCGGCGAACGACACGGTCGAACATGCCGCGCTCCAGGCCGATGTCGCCCTCGTCTGGAAGCCGCCCGCCGCGTTGTTCGCCGAGCAGCGCGGCTTGAAGCTCGTGTTCAACCTCGGCGCCGGGGTCGATGCGCTGCTGGCGATGCCGTCGTTCCCGCGCGACGTGCCGTTGTTGCGGCTGGAGGACGCCGGCATGAGCGAGGTGCTTGCCGAGTACGTGCTGGCGGCGGTGCTGCGCGTGTACCGCGGTTTCGATCGCTATGCGGCGCAACAGCGCGCGGCGCAGTGGTCGCCGCTGCCCCTGCGCGAACGCGACGACTATCGGGTCGGCGTGCTCGGGCTCGGCGTGATCGGCGGGGCGATCGCGCGCACGCTGGCGGCGCACGGTTTTGCGGTGCGGGGCTTTTCGCGCACGCCGCGCAGCATCCACGGCGTGATGTGTCTGGCCGGCGCGCTCGATCCGGCGGCGGCGCCCTGTGCGCGCTTTCTCGACCAGCTCGACGTCCTGGTGAGCGTGCTGCCGCTGACCGACGCCAACCGCGGCGCGTTGAATGCAGCGCTGTTCGCGCGGCTGGCGCCCGGTGCGCATCTCATCAATGTCGGCCGCGGCGCGCACCTGGTGGAGACCGATCTGCTCGCCGCGCTCGATGCCGGCCAGCTCGGCGGCGCCACGCTCGACGTGTTCGACACCGAGCCGTTGCCGCCGGCACATCCGTTCTGGTCACGCCCGGAGATCCTGGTGACGCCGCACATCTCTGCAATCACTCAGCTGGCGCCGAGCGCGCAGCAGGTCGCCGCCAAGCTCGCCGCCTGGGCGCGTGGCGAGGCGGTCAGCGGGCAGGTGGACCGGGCGCGCGGTTACTGAGCGTCCCGGGTCGGACGGCGGCTAACCGCGGCTGCGCGAACAAACAAACCAACCGCGTGCGGCTCGGCGCAGCTCCCTGGCGCGCTGGGCGCGCGCACCGCCCCGCCGTTTGTCCGCCCGGGATGCGCCGGCCGTGCCGACTCCTCTGAGCGGATGGTTGTGGCAACCGGCGGGCGCCGGGACAATCAGCGTGACTTCACGGAAACGGGTCGGATCATGACGACGTGCACTGCTTCGAGGACCGCCCGCCGACTGGCGGCGCTGATGAGTTGCGCAGCACTGCTGGCCGCCTGCGGCGGCGGGTCCGACACGCCGGCGCCCGCGCCGACGCCCGCACCCACGCCCCCCCCGCTGGTGGCGCTGCTGATCACGGCCGCCAACCAGGATGCCGTCGCGCGCGCCAGCGCGAACGTGGTCGTCAGCGCGGCGGCGACCGGCGCCGTGGCGCCGCTGGCGGCGGACGGCCGCGTCGTGTCGAGTGCCTTCAAGCGTCCGGCTGGCGCGCTGCCCGCGTTCGCCGGCGTGACCTCGGTGGGCGGTGTGCTGCAACGCTTTGCGCAGTTTGCGGTGCGTGCGCCCGCGGCGCGCTCGATGACGGTGGTCACCGGCCAGGTGCGGGCGCTGGCGATCGTCCGCGTGACCGAAGCGTGTGGCTCCAGCGGCAACGTCACGATCGAGCTGAACGACGCCGACAACAGCGGCTCGGTCAGCGCCGGCGACTCGGTCAGCTTCTCGTTCAATGCCTGCAGCTCCGGCCTGGGCGAGGCCATCGACGGCGGCCTGTCGCTGCGCGTGGCGACCGTCAGCGGCCCCAACATCAGCGGCACGCTGACCTACAACGACCTGCGTCTGGTCACGAGCGATGTGAGCTTCGGCATCAACGGCAGCGTCAACCTCACGTACAGCGAGGCGGGCACGCTCGCCACCTACCGCAGCGTGGTCGGTGCGGGCGGCCTCGTCACCCTCGTCACCGCCCAGATGTTCAGCGACTCGCTGACGCTGCGCCCAGGCTTCGAGCAGTTGATCACCTCTGACGCGGCCGCGGTGGCACCGGGCAGCGCGACGCCGGGGCTCAACACCGCGAGCATCAACGGTGAACTCACCGCCAACTCGCTCGGCGGCATCGTCGGCGTGGTCACGGCCGCGCCGTTCCAGCGCTACGCGGTCGACGCCTACCCGCGCGCCGGTCAGCTCATCGTCACCGGTGCATCAGGTAGCCGGCTGCGCCTGACGGCGCTGTCGGCGGCGACCGTGCGCATCGAGCTCGACGCTGACGGCAATGGCAGCTACGAGCAGTCGCGCGACGTCGCCTGGAGCGCGCTCATCTGAGGTGATGGCGTTGATGGTCGCGCAGCCGCTGCCGCGCGACTAACATCGGCCCTCATCGAAGAGCGAGGAGACGCCGATGGCACTGCCCACCCGAGTCCGCATCGTGGACGTCGGTCCCCGCGACGGACTGCAGAACGAAAAGCAGATGATTGCGGCCGACGTCAAGGTCGAGCTGGTGGACCGGCTGACTGACGCCGGCTTCGGCGCGATCGAGGTGACGAGTTTCGTGTCGCCCAAGTGGGTGCCGCAGATGGCCGATGGCGCCGACGTGATGGCGCGCATCCGCCGCCAGCCTGGCGTCGTCTACTCGGTGCTGGTGCCGAACATGAAAGGCTTCGATTCGGCATTGCCCACGCGGCCTGATGAGATCGTCGTGTTCGGTGCGGCGAGCGAGGCGTTCAGCCAGAAGAACATCAACTGCTCGATCGCCGAGTCGATCGAGCGCTTTCGCCCGGTGTGCGACGCGGCCCGCGCTGCCAACATCCGCATCCGCGGCGCCATCTCCTGCGCACTCGGCTGCCCGTATCAAGGCGAGGTCACGCCCGCGGCGGTGGGCTACGTGGCGCGCCTGATGAAGGAGATCGGCGTGCAGCACGTCGGCGTGGCCGACACGATCGGCACCGGCACGCCGCGCGCCGCGCAGGCCGCGATCGAGGCGGCGCTGGCGCACTACCCGCTGGACGAGGTCAGCGGCCATTTTCACGACACCTATGGGCAGGCCACCGCCAACGTGTACGCCTGTCTCGAACTGGGCGTGAGCACGTTCGACACCAGCATCGCCGGGCTCGGCGGCTGTCCGTATGCCAAGGGCGCGACCGGCAATGTCGCCACCGAGGACGTGCTGTACCTGCTGCGCGGCCTCGGCATCGACACCGGCATCGACCTCGACAAGACGGTGGCGATCGGCCAGTGGATCAGCGGCGTGCTCGAACGCAAAGCGTTCGCGCGTGCCGGCAACGCGATGGCAGCCAAGCGGGCGGCCTGACGTCGCACGGTGCTGCGTCGGCGCATCGAGCAACCTGACGGATGTGAGCAACTGACGGATCGAGCAGCGTTGCCTTGTGCGCGGCGCCTCGCCGGGTCGAGCGTCGAGAACGTCGCGTACGGACATGAGCTCGACTGTGGTGTCGCCCTACGCGAACCTCCTCAGGCCTCACGTCGTCCCGTACTCGAATCCCATCCTGGCCTTGCCTGGGAACGACGATCAACGCTAGCTTGCGCTGCTGAGCGCGGGCCGCTCGCCTTAAGGTACTTGGCTCAACGAGCCGGGGTGCTCTGATTCTTGAGGGCGCGACGCATTGAAGATCACGCCTTATGTGGTGCGTGCGGTGCTGGCGGCAGTCGTTCCGCTTGGCATCCTCGCGGCTGTCTTCGTCTCCCGCCTGATCGACAACGAGCGCCATGCCTATCAGCGGGCGATGACCGACGTGGTGCGCGCGATGACCGTCGCGCTCGACTCCGAGATCCAGCGCTCGATCACGGCCCTCGAAGTGCTGGCGCTGAGCGAACAGATCGACAGCGAGAATCTGGACAGTTTTCGCACGCTGGCCGAAGTCACCCGCGCCCGCCACGGCCGCTGGTCGAACCTGGTGCTTGCGCGCGCCGACGGCACCCGCCTGCTCAACCTGCGGGTAGCCCGTGGCGCACCGGTGCCGCGCGGCAGCGACGACAGCCCGCTGGAGGCGGCGCGCCTGCGCCGCCCGGTGATCTCGGACGTCTCCACCAGCGTGACCTCGGGCAAGACCACGACCTTCATCACGGTGCCGGTGCTGCGCGGCGACGGCGCGCCGTACGTGCTGTCGGCCAGCATCGAGTTCGACGTCTGGACCGACTGGCTGGCGCGCCAGGTGCCGCCCGATGCGCTGGCGGCTGCCATCGACGATCGCCACGGCATGATCCTCGCGCGCAGCACACGGCCCGAAGCGTTCGTCGGCAAGCCGGCGAGCGATCAGGTGCTCGCCGCCTATGCGCGGCAGCGCAGTGGATTGATTCGCACCGAGAACCGCGAAGGGCTGGTGGTCTACGGTGCCTACGACACGTCCGATGTGACCGGCTGGCACACCTTGCTGGTGACGCCGGCCAGCGCGGTGGAAGCCGGCGCCGCCCGTTTTGCAACCGGCCTGGCGGTCGCCACCGTGCTGGTGCTGCTGGTGTCGGTGCTGCTGGCGCTGCGCATGGCGCGCCCGCTCGCTGGCGGCATCACCCAACTGGGTGCGGCGATCGGCCGCGTGGGCCGCGGCGAGGCGCCGGCATGGCGCCGCAGCGGCATCGACGAGATCGACGCCGCCGGTGCGGCGGCTGGCCAGGCCAGTGCGTTGCTGGCGACGCGGGCGCAGGATGTGCAGACCTTGCAGCAGCAACTGGCTCAGCGTGCAGAAGCCGCCGAGCGCGCCAATGAGCTCAAGGACCAGTTCCTCGGCATGCTCGGTCACGAGCTGCGCAATCCGCTCGCCGCGGTGAGCAATGCGACCGCGGTGCTGCGCCTGCAGGCCGATGACGAGAGCCGGCCCATGCTCGACATCGTCGAACGCCAGACGCGGCAGTTGACGGCGCTGGTCGATGACCTGCTCGACGTGTCGCGCGCGGTGGCCGGCAAGTTGCACGTGGAGCCGCGCGCGGTCGAGTTGCGGTCGATCGTCGAACGGCAGATGGAGGCGCTGAAAGCCACGGGCGCGCTGGCCGCGCACGATGTGACCCTGCGCGGCGCCGAGGCGCCGGTGCGGGTCGATCCCGAGCGCATGGCGCAGGTGGTGCGCAACCTGGTCGAGAACGCGCTCAAGTACACGCCGGCCGGGGGGCGCATCGAGGTCGAGGTTGCGGTGCGCGGCGGCCACGCCGCGCTGACCGTGACCGACAACGGCAAGGGCATCGCCGGCGAGTTGCTGCCGCACGTGTTCGAACCGTTCACGCAGGCGCCGCAAGACATCGACCGGCCCGCCGGCGGCCTCGGCCTCGGCCTGTCGATCGTCAAGCAGATCGTCGAGCTGCATGCCGGCGCCGTGTACGCGCACAGCGCGGGCGTTGGTCAGGGCGCACAGTTCACGGTCGAATTGCCGCTGCGGACGGTGCCGGCGAACGAAGCGACGCCGGCACCGCGCATGACGCACTGCCGCCCGCTGCGGGTGGCGCTGATCGACGACCACGAAGACGCACGCAGCGGACTGCGCAGCCTGTTGCAGGCCGAAGGGCACGAGGTGCATGAGGCCGCTGACGGGCCGGCCGGGCTGGCCATGATCGGCAGCGGCGGCTTCGATGTCGCGCTGATCGACATCGGCCTGCCCGGCTTCAGCGGACTGGAACTCGCGCGCCGGGCGCGCGCAAGCGGTATCGGGTGTCGTCTCGTTGCGGTCACCGGGTATGGGCAGCGCACCGACCGCGCACGGGCCGAGGCCGCCGGCTACGACGACTTCCTGATCAAGCCAGCGACGCGCGAGCAGATTCGCCGGGCGCTTGCGCCGGACTGCGAGACCGCGCCTTAGTCGTACCCGCACTGCGCGCAACCGCACTGCGCCAAGTTGCGCGTGGTTCGGATCGCGATGCCGCCGCGTCATCACCTGCTACGTGTGCCTGCGCACTTACTCGCGCGTACGTGTACGTCGTGGGCGCGAGCACGCAGCGCCGTCTGCATCAAGGCGTGCCGCTTGTTGGCTGACGTGGTCACGTTTTTTGACGTGACGCAAACGGGACCTGCAGCCGCCCCTGCAGGATCGTCCCCCGCTGGCACCAGACCGGCTCAGGAGACACATCATGTCGCTCGGCCTGCAGGCTTTGCTTGCGTTCACGCCCATTGGTCTGTCGGGCTTTCTTCTCGTCGGCCTCGGCTGGCCCGCCAAGCGGGCGATGCCGATTGTCTATGTGGTCACGGCCGTCATTGCGATCGCGTTCTGGGGCGTGAGCTTCAACCGCGTTGCCGCGGCCACGCTCGAAGGCCTGATCATCACGGTGCAGGTGCTGTGGATCATCTTCGGCGCGCTGCTGCTGCTCAACACCCTCAAGCACTCCGGCGGCATCGCCAGCATTCGCAGCGGCTTTGCGCGCATCAGCCCGGACCGGCGCGTGCAGGTGATCCTGATCGCCTGGCTGTTCGGCTCGTTCATCGAAGGCGCCTCCGGCTTCGGCACGCCGGCGGCCGTGGCCGCCCCGCTGCTCATCGCGGTGGGCTTCCCGGCATTGGCCGCAGTGATGTTCGGCATGATGATCCAGTCCACGCCGGTGTCCTTCGGCGCGGTGGGCACGCCGCTGATCGTTGGCGTGCAGGGCGGCCTGCAGCGCGACGCCATGACCACCGCATTGCAGGCGCAGGGCCTGGGCTGGGCCGACTTCTTCGACGTGGTGGTGAGCCAGGTGGCGATCGGTCACGCCATTTGCGGCACCTTCATCCCGCTGCTGCTGGTGATGTTCATGACGCGCTTTTTCGGGCGCAACAAGTCGTGGACTGAAGGGCTGGCGATCCTGCCGTTCGCCTTGTTCGGCGCCTTCGCCTTCACCATCCCGTATGCGCTGGCCGGCGTGTTCCTTGGCCCGGAGTTTCCCTCGCTGCTGGGGGCGCTGATCGGCCTGGGCGTGGTGTCGGTGGCGGCGCGGGTCGGCTTTCTCGTGCCGAAGAAGTCCTGGGACTTCGCCGACCCGAAGGAGTGGCCGTCCGAGTGGATGGGCACGATCGAGATGAAGCTCGACCAGATCGGCAGCCGCACGATTTCGCCGTGGCTGGCCTGGCTGCCGTACCTGCTGCTGGCGGGGATCCTGGTGCTCAGCCGCACGGTGCAGCCGTTCAAGGACATGCTGCTGTCGGTCAACTTCAGTACCCGCAACATCCTGGGCGAGGCCGGCATCAGCGGCAGCTTCCAGCCGCTGTACCTGCCCGGCGGCATCCTGGTGTTCGTCTGCCTGTTCACGCTGTTCCTGCATCGCATGCGGGTGCAGGACTTCGGCAAGGCGATCAATGAGTCCAGTGGCACGCTGCTCGGCGCGGGCTTCGTGCTGGTGTTCACGGTGCCGATGGTGCGCATCATGATCCAGTCGGGCGTGAACGCGAACGACCTGGCGAGCATGCCGATCCTGATGGCGCGCTGGGTCGCGGCCTCGGTCGGCAGCGTGTACCCGTTCTTCGCGCCCACGGTCGGCGCCCTCGGCGCGTTCCTCGCCGGCTCGAACACGGTGTCCAACCTCATGCTCAGCCAGTACCAGTTCAGCGTTGCCACCGCGCTGGGCGTGAGCGGGGCAACCATGGTCGCCGCGCAGTCGATCGGCGCCGCTGCCGGCAACATGATCGCGATCCATAACGTGGTCGCGGCCTCGGCCACGGTCGGCATGATGGGACGCGAGGGACTCACCCTGCGCCGCACCGCGCTGCCTACCCTCTACTACGTGGTGCTGGCGGGCATTCTCACGATGGTGGCGATGTACGTGGTCGGCGTCACCGATCCGATGATGGGTGTGCCGCTGCGCTGAAGCGCAGCACCGGCGCAGGTCAGGAGGCGGCCCGCACGCCGTGTCGCGCCGCCAGCGCCTTGCGACTCCACTGCACGACGTACTGCGTGCCAGAGGCGACGATGGTGAGCGTGGTGGTCCACAGCAGCACCCGCCACCACGCGCCGTCGGTGGCGATGCCGGCTGCCAGCGACAGCACGCCGGCGAGGAAAATGAACTCCAGTCCGGTGTTGAGCTTGGACAGGCGGGTCGGCGCCATGTCCACGTGGCCGACGTGCAGGTGATACGCCAGTGCACCGCTGACGATGACCACGTCGCGCGACACCACGAGCGCCGCGAACCACCACGGCAGCCACTGCTGCCAGGCGAGCAGCAGCGTCACGGTCAGCATGGTCAGCTTGTCGGCCAGCGGATCGGCCACCGCGCCGAAGCGCGTGCGCACGTCCAGCGCGCGGGCGATCCAGCCGTCGATGAAGTCCCCCAGCGCGCACAGCACGAACAGCAGCAGCGCGGTGTCGTAGTCGCGCAGGACCAGCGCCAGCGCGATCACCGGGATCAGCACCGCGCGCAGCAGCGTGATCGCGTTCGGCAGGAATCGCAGCGCGGTGTGTGCCATGAGGCAAGAGGACAGGACGGATTGCCAGCGACAAGGCTAGCGCGCCCGCGCCGTCTTGTCGGTGACCGTGGTGCGGGAGTGGGGGTGCTTGGCGGACAACCGACTGAGGGCTGCCCCGAAACCGACAGCGCTCAGGTACGACGCACGTTGACCAGGGCGATTCCGGTACCCACCAGCAGGGCAGCGGCAACAAAGCGGGCGGTCAGCGGCTCGTCCAGCAGCAGCACGCCGAAGCCCACCCCGAACAGCGGCGCAAGAAACGAGAACACCGAGAGACGACCGGCAAGGTAACGGGTCAAGAGCCAGAACCACGCGAGATAGCTGGCGAACGCCACCACCACGCTCTGGAAGAACAAGCTGGCGACCACCGTGGCATCGATGCGCATCACGCCCGGCTCGCCCAACGCCCACGCGGCCAGCGGCAACAGCAGCGCAGACACGGCAAGCTGGTAGAACAGCGTCTTCTCGGCCGGCGCCTGCGACAGCCGCGAGCGGCGCACCAGCACCGTCGTTGCCGCCCACAGCACGGCGGCGATCACGCCGTACGTATCGCCGCGCATGGTGCTGCGGCCGGCCGCGGACAGGCCGTCGAGGAAGGCGAGCAGCAGTCCGCCGAAGGCGATCAGCACGCCGGCCCATTGCAGCGGCGCCAGCCGCTCGCCCGGTACCAGCCACGCCAGCCCGAGTGCGGTGAGGACGGGTGCCAGATAGACGAACACCACCATGCGCGATGCCGTGGTGTGCACCAGACCGCTGTAGATGAAAACGAACTCGGCGCCGAACAGCAGGCCGCAGGCCAGGCCTGCGGTGAGGGTGCCGTTGCGCGCATCGCCGGCATCCCATAGCGGGATGCCGCGCCAGCGCGCCCAGCCGACGAGCAGCACGCCGGCGAACAGCGAGCGCAGTGCGGCCTGCGTGACCGGCGAGACGCCGTCGAGCGCGAACTTGATCGCCACCTGCTGCATGCCCCACAGCATGGTCAGCAGCAGCATCAGGCCGATCGCACCGGTGTCGAGCGGCTTGCGCAGGGGCAGGGCAGGGGCGTTCATTCGATCGAGGTAACTGCGACCATGGGGAGCGACCCGGGAGGCACGCGGACTGCAAGCGACAACGGGTGCGGGGCCGGCATGCTACCTGCGTGCAGCGCGCGCCCAGCCTGCCAGCGGTCCACGACGCTGCGTGGCAATCTGCGCTACGCAGTGTCGGCGGGGTTGCCTGCCGATGGTGGGCAGCAGTACTGTCGATGTGCGGCCGCGTGCTGCCGCTCGACCGCAGACGCCCATGTCACCCGACCTGAAACCCGGCATCACCCATCGATTCACCTACACGGTCCCGCAGAACAAGACCGTGCCGCACCTGTACCCGGAGTTCGCGGAGTTTCGCGACATGCCCGGGGTCTTTGCCACCGGCTTCCTGGTGGGGCTGATGGAAGGCGCCTGCCAGCTGGCGATCAAGCCGTACCTGAACTGGCCGGTCGAGCAGTCGGTCGGCACCCATGTCGACTTCTCGCACCTGGCCGCCACGCCGCCCGGCTTGATGGTGACGGTCGACTGCGAGGTGATCGCGGTCGACGGCCGCAAGGTGCGCTTTCGCGCGCGCGCACACGACGGCCACGACCTGATCTCCGAAGGGATCCACGAGCGCATGGTGATCGACGCCGCACGCTTCAACGACAGGTTGGCGGCCAAGCGGCCGCCGTCGGCGGGCTGACGCAGGCAGCCCGGGGCGATGGGGTGGCGCGATGACGCCTGAAGCGCGCCGAAGCCGCATCGCTGCACGTCCGCCAAGCAGCACGCAACAACCTGCTTAGCGGGGGCGGGTTTGCTGCGCAAGGCCATGGCGGCGGTGCGGGCGAAGCACGCGCCGCCGCGCTCGTGCATGCGACACTCTTGTCCGTCCCCGTGCTCAAGACCTTCCCTGTCGTCCTGCCCTGATGTCGAGTCGTCCCCGCCCTCTGTTTGCCGCCGCCTCGGCGTACGTGCCCGCCGCGAGCGATGTGGCGTCGCCTTGTGTCTCGGTGTGCAAGATGGATCCGTCGCGTGACCTGTGCGAAGGCTGTTTTCGCACGCTCGACGAGATCGCCCACTGGGGTCTGTACGACGATGACGAAAAGCGCGCGGTGATTGCGTCGTTGCCGGCCCGGCGGGCGGCAGCCAGCGGAGCCTGACCGTTGGCCCCGGGGGGTGTTCCAACGCCGGCCACCGGTCGCTACGGCGAGGTCGGCGAAACCTTTACCCGCAGCGTCACACTAGACGCGGCGGCAATCAGCACATTTGCGGCGCAAATTGGCGACACCAATCCGCTGCACCATGATGCCGCGGCAGCATCGCGCACGCGCTTCGGCGGCTTGATCGCCTGCGGGCCACACACCTCGTCGCTGCTGATGGCGGTCACCGCCGACGTCTTTGCCCGTCGCGGCGCGGCGCTCGGGTTGGACTTTCGCATGCGGTTCCGGCGCGCGGTGCCCGCCGGCATCACGCTCACGCTGCGGTGGACGATCACGGCGATCGATTTCAACCCCTCCTTGCAGGGCGAAGTGATCTCGCTGGAGGGCGACGCGCGCGACGTAGCCGGCGAACGCTATCTGAGCGCCGATGGTCTGGTGCTGGTACGGGAGTCGCTATGAGCGGCACGCCGTTCGAGACGCCAGTTCACGGTGCGGCCCATGGACGCCTGCAGCGTGTGGTCGCCACGCTGATGGTGGCGCTGGTGATGATCGGCCTGCTGCGCCTGCTGTGGACGGTGCCGGAGGCGAGCCAGGGCGGCAGCCCGTGGTTCATCGGCTCGGCGGTGTGCGCGCTGCTGGTGGCCTATGCGTTCCTGATGACCTCGACCACCACGCTCGATGCCACCGGCATTCGCGAGTGCGGGCTGCTGCAACGCAAGGTCGGCTGGTCGGAGACCGCGTCGGCACGCCTGGGCGGTTTTGCCTTTGCACGCCTGCTGCGCGTGCGCACCCGGGGTGGTCGGCGCATCGCCTTTGCCGGTGCCACGCCGGAACTGGCGGCGGCGCTCGCGCGCGTGGTGGCCGACCAGACGCCGCCGCAGATCCGCGAGCGATGAAACCCGCGATTGTCCTGCCGCCGACGATGAGCGTTCTCGAGCGCGGCTGGCTGTCGTCCAACAACATCGTGTTCAACGACGGCGATGCCGTGAGCATCGTCGACACCGGCTATGTGTCGCACGCGGCGCAGACGCTGGCGCTGCTCGATCGCCTGCGCGGCGAACGGCCGCTGACGCGCATCATCAACACTCATTTGCATTCCGATCACGTGGGCGGCAACGCGCAGCTGCAGGCGCACTTCGCGGAGCACGATTGCAGCATTGCCGTGCCGAGCGGCCTCGCCGCAGCGGTGGCAGCGTGGGACGAGCAGGCGCTCACCTATGCGCCGACCGGACAGCGCTGCGAGCGCTTCATGTACGACCGTCTGCTCGATGATGGCGACGTGCTCACCCTGGGCGCACTGCGCTGGGACGTGCTGGCCGCGCCGGGTCACGACCCGCACATGGTGATGCTGGTCAACGCCGAGCACGGCATTCTCATTTCTGCCGATGCCCTGTGGGAGAACGGTTTCGGCGCGATCTTCCCCGAGATCGAAGGTGAGTCGGGCTTCGCCGAGCAGCGCGCGGCACTGGCGCTGATCGAGCAGCAGGCGCCGCGCATCGTCATCCCGGGGCACGGCGCGTCGTTCACCGATGTGGCGACTGCGCTGAAGCGCGCACATGACCGCCTGGACGCGCTCGCCAGCGATCCGGCCCGCAATGCACGCCAGGTGGCGCGCGTTCTCATCAAGTTCTGGCTGCTGGACCAGCGCAGCGTTGCGCTGGAGGCGTTGATCGCGCACTTCGCGCGCGCGCGCTACCTGCCGCTGATCAACGAGCGCTACTTCCATCAGCCGTTCGACCAGTTCATGCGGTGCACCGTGAGCGAGCTGGCGGCCGTCGGCGCACTGAGCGTGGTCGACGGCATCGTGACCAACGTCGACGCCGTGTCCTGAGCGCGGCCCGTACGCGTTCGTGCTCGCCTGAATCGGCGAGCGGGGCACGGATCCGATCAGCCACAATGCGCTGACTCCTTCTGCCGCCGATCCCATGCACCTGAGTACGCCAACGCGCGCCGCGCTTGTTTCCGCAGCCCTGCTGCTGTCCGCCTGCGCTACACAGGCGCCGGCGCCTCTGCCGCCTGGCACGCCGGGCACGCAAGGCACGCCTGTGCCGCCCGGTGCGCCGCGGCCGCCGGTGGAGCAGCCTTCGCTCGGCTGGTTCAGCAAGATCAAGGCGCCCGACGGGCAGGTGCCGGTGCTGCAACTGGCGGCGCGCGGCGTGCAGGTGTTCCGCTGCGAGAGGCGCAACGGCGCTCTGCAGTGGGCGTACCGGCTGCCCGAAGCAGAACTGACCGATGCTGGCGGCGCCGCGGTGGCGCGGCATGGCGTGGACTTCAGCTTCGAACACACCGACGGCAGTCGCCTGCTCGGCAAGGTGGTCGCGTCCGAAGAGGCGCCGCGCGACGGCAACCTGCGCTGGCTGCTGCTGGCGACAAGATCATTCGGCGAGGGCAGTTTCGGCGGCGTCAGCCATGTGCAGCGGGTCAACACCGCGGGCGGCATGCCGCCGTCGGCGTGCGAGGTGCGCCAGCTCAACCAGTTGCTGCGGGTGGACTTCACCGCCGATTTTGTTTTTTACCGGCCGGGGTAACCTTGCGACCCATTGGTCGCTAACGGCGCTCCCCTCGCGATGCTGCGCGCACTGTCCATTGCCCTCTTCGTCGCCGCTGCGACTGTCGCGGCGGCCGAGACGCCGCCGGTCGTCGCACCGTCGCCCGCCGCCTCGTATGTCGGGCGGCCGATCTACAGCGAGCCCGGCGCCGGCCTGCAGTTGCCGCCCGGCTGCCAGATCGAACCGACCTGGCGCGGGCGCATCAGCAACTCGGATTTCGAGATCTGGGTCGTCTCCTGCAGTGGCGAGACCCGCACCTGGTTACTGCGCCGCTCGACCGTGGAGATGATTGCGGCCAATCAGGCGCGTCTGCGCTTCCTTGTCACCGACGAGCGACGTTGGCCGGGCGAAGTCGCCGGCGACACGGCGAGCGTGCAGTGCGTTGGTCGCAGCGCGGTGGATGCCGGTTTCGTGGTGGTCGGGGCCAAGTGGCGGCAGGCGGGGACGGAGTTGCGGCTGACATCGGCCACCACGGTACTGCGCGCCGATCCGGTCTCGCAGAAGTTCGTGCCGGCGACCCTTGGTCAGGTGGACTGCGCGCGCCACCCGGAACGCGAGGCGATGATGCGGCGGCTGCAGCAGCGCTGAACGCTGCGGTCGGGTCAGGCCGTCGCCGGTCCGCGATATCGCTCGTCCACGGGGACCTGCAGCGCCACCGCCAGACGGTTGGTCTGCGAGGCGAGCGCAATCACCTGCAGCAGTTCGCCATGCATGGCGTCGGTCATGCCCTTGGCGCGCGCGGCATGCGTGTGGGTATGGACGCAGTAGCTGCAGTTGTTGACCGCGCTGATGGCGACATACAGCAGTTCCTTGACCAACGGATCGAGCGCGCCGGGCGCCATCACCTGCTTGACCTGCGCCCAGGTCATTTCCAGCTGCGCGGGGTCGTTGGCGAGCGCGCGCCAAATGTGATTGACGTAGTCGGTGCCGCGGGTTCGGCGGATGTCGTCGAACACCGCCTGCACGCGCGGCGGGGCCTGCTCGTCGGTGATCAACGGGACCAGGCTCGGGGGCAGGGGCGCGGAATCGGAGGTCATCGGTCGGGCCAGTGGAGCGTCGGAAGGGGACGGAAATGGTGCGCGGAGACGGTTAATCCCGGCCTGCCGGGCGCAAACCCTAAGCGAGCGGCCGCATTCCGGTAAAATGTCGGGTTGGCAGGGCCGGAGGAACGCACCCATGACAGTATCAGTCGCAAACGCAGCAGCCTCTGCAGCAGCAAATCAGCCGACGACGGTAGGCGCCTACCTGCGCGATCTGCCGCCGGATCGGCGGGTCGCGATGGCGCGCGTTTGCAGCATGATCCGCCGCTCCGCGCGCGGTGTGCGGGAGAGCATGCGCTATGGACTCGCCTTCTACGAGCTCGACGGTCCGTTGTTCGCGCTGGAATCGGGCAAGCGGCACATGTCGCTGTACGTTGCCGAGCAGGATGTGGTCGTCAAGCACAAGGATGCGCTGCCCGGCGTCGACATCAAGCGCAGCTTCATCAAGTTCTCTGACCTGAACCGGCTGCCGCTCGATGTGGTCGAGAAGGTCGTGCGCGACTCGGTGGCGGCGCGTCGCGTGCGCGCCACAGCGGGCACGATTCCGACCCAGGCCGATCTGTTGAAACTCTGGGCGATCAAGGAAGAGGCGGCCACCCCGCCGCCGCCGCGCCAGACGATCAGCCTGAAGCCGACCGTGCCGCCACCGCCCCCGCCCGCCCCCGTGCTGCGGGTGCGGACGCTGACCAAGGCGAAGACAGCGGCGAAGGCCGCAGCCAAACCAGCCACCAAGACCGCCGCGCCGAAAAAGGCTGTCGTCAAGCGCTGAGCGCCGCTCGCCCAGCCAAACGCCGCGCACCAAGCGCGGCGTTTGCGCTTCTGAGCGATCTCCTTGAAGCCGGGCCATCGGCACTGGGACTGAACGCTCGACGCGCTCGTGCGCGATGCCAGCCATCGCGCCGTGCGCGCACGCCGGGCCGCCCGGCCAGCTTCGCCGCTCAGGTGTAGCTGCGCCGATCCTCGATGACCTTGCCATCGTTGGCGAGGCTGCCGGGTGCGGCGAACTCGACCCGTCCACCCAGCTTGGTGACGGTGCGCAGCGTCTCGGCCACCGCGGCCGCGAGGCTGTCGTCGGTGCTCGCGGTCTCGGCGTGCAAGGTCATCACATCAGTCTCGCCCTGGCGGCCGACCACCAGGCGCAGGCGCGCGAGTTCCGGGTGGCGTCGCCCAACCTCGGCCAGCTGTTCCGGTCGCACGAACATGCCCTTGACCTTGGTCGTCTGGTCGGCTCGCCCCATCCAGCCCTTAATGCGCGTGTTGGTGCGGCCGCAGGTCGAGGCGCCCGGCATGACCGCCGTGAGGTCGCCCAGGGCGAGTCGGATCCACGGGTGATGATGGTCGAACGAGGTGACGACGACCTCGCCCACTTCGCCTTCCGGTACCGGATCGCCGGTGCCCGGCCGCACGATCTCGAGCAGGACATCCTCAGCGAGCACCATGCCCTGCCGCGCTGGCGTTTCAAAGGCGATCAGGCCGAGGTCTGCGGTGGCGTACATCTGGTAGGCGTCGATCCCGCGCTCGCGGATCTGCGCCTGCAAACTGGGCGGGAAGGCGGCGCCGGATACCGCGGCGCGGCGGATGCAGCTGATATCCCGACCGGCCTTGTCGGCGGCGTCGCACAGGATCTTCAGGAAGTCCGGGGTGCCGACGTAAGCGCTCGGCTTCAGGTGGCCGATGATGTCCAATTGCTGCTCGGTGTTGCCCGGGCCGGCGGGGATCACGGCGCACCCGATCGCGCGTGCCCCGGTATCGAGCAGGAAGCCGCCGGGTGTGAGGTGGTAGGAGAACGTGTTGAGGACCACGTCGCCAGCCCGCAGGCCGGCGGCGAACAGGGCGCGTCCAGAGCGCCAGGGATCGTCGTGCCGGCCCTCGGGCTCGAAGATGGGGCCGGGCGAGGTGAACAGCCGGCCAAAGGCAGCCAAGGATGGCAAGCCGGGCACGAAGCCGCCGAACGGCGGCGCGGCCTGCTGCAAGCCGATCAGATCACCCTTGCGCAGCACTGGCAGGCGGGCGAGCGCGGCGCGCGAGGTGATCGATGCGGCGTCGACGGCACCGAGGTGCTGGCGCCAGCCCGGCGCGGTGAGCGCCGCCGCGATCAGGTCGGGCAGGCGTTGCAGCAGGTCGGCCTCGCGCGCTGCCGGATCACGCGTTTCGCGCGCGTCGAAGTGTTCAGCCATGGCGTTTCCCTGAGGTGGTCTTGTCGGTGGCCGCAAGCAGGCCGAGTTCGCGCTGCAACGTGCGGGTGAGGCGGGCCGCGACCAGCGCATGCGAGCGCGCCAGCAGCGTCTGCGCCTCGGGATCGGTCAGTGCGCCGGCATCCTTGACTTGCACCCACTTGGCGCGCGCCAGGTAAGGCGCCGGCACGATGCCGGGCCGGTCGGTCAGTTCGAGGAACCGATGCTCGTCCACCTTGAAACTGAAGCCGCGCGCCTTGCCGTCGGCGAGCCAGGTCACGGCGAACATCTTGGCGCCGACCAGGAAGCACAGGTCGGCGCCCCACTTGATGTCCTGCGAGACCGCCGGTAGTTGCGCGCAGAAACGGCGGGCGCGTTCAAAGTTCACGGCGGTGTAGCAACGGCGCGGGCGTGGGGCGTGGCGGCAGCCTGCGCTCAGGCGAGCCAGCGTTTGCGGCGCCGGTAGAACTTGGCGTCGCGGAAGCTTTTGCGGCCTTCCTTGGAGATGCCGAGGTAGAACTCCTTCACGTCCTCGTTCTCGGCAAGTTCCCTGGCGGCGCCGTCCATCACCACGCGACCGCTCTCGAGGATGTAGCCGTAGTGGGCAAATCGCAGAGCGATATTGGTGTTCTGCTCGGCCAGAAGAAACGAAACGCCTTCCTTGGCATTGAGGTTCTGCACGATGCCGAAGATCTCCTCGACGATCTGCGGCGCCAGGCCCATCGAGGGCTCGTCGAGCAGGATCATCTTGGGTTGGGCCATCAGCGCGCGGCCGATCGCCGTCATCTGCTGCTCGCCGCCCGAGGTGTAGCCGGACTGCGAGGTGCGCCGCGTCTTCAGGCGCGGGAAGAACGCATAGACCTTCTCCAGGTCAGCCGCCACCTGCGCGCGCGAGGCGCCGCGGGTGTAGGCGCCCGTCAGCAGGTTCTCCTCCACCGTGAGGTGGGCGAAGCAGCGCCGCCCCTCCATCACCTGCACCACGCCGCGCCTGACGAGGTCATACGCGGTTAGGCCGTTGATCTTCTCGCCCTTGTATTCGATCGTGCCCTTGGTCACCTGGCCGCGCTCGCCGCTCAACAGGCATGACACGGCGCGCAGTGTGGTCGTCTTGCCGGCGCCATTGGCGCCGAGCAGGGCGACGATGCCGCCTTCGGGCACCACCAGGGATACGCCCTTCAACACCAGGATCACGTGGTTGTAGATGACCTCGATGCCGTTGACGTTGAGCAACGTCGGCGCCGTCGACTTGGCGGCGGCGGGCGGGGCAGTGGCGGGGCTGGCAGTGGTCACGGGCGGTCCCATCGCGCTGAAAGAGGCAGGGCTTTGATCAGCGCAGCGGTCGGGCTCGATGCCGCTGCGCTGATCGAAGCCGCCGGGCGCAACACCTGCGCCCGGCGATCTTCTCTGGCGGTTGCGCAGGAGGCGGTGTCCCGTCTCCTGCCGCGTCCGTCGTCTACTTCTTGGCTGCGGGCGCTGCCTTGGCCGGTGCCGAGGCTGCCGACAACTCGGCCGCGCAATTGCGCATCGTCAGCTTCTTCTCGTTGACGTAGGCCTCGCCGGTGCGACGGATGATCGGCCGCAGGATCGCCATGTCGGCTTCGTACCAGTCGGACGAGAAGTTCCACTTGGCGCCGTCCCAGGTGTGCAGGCGCGCGAACTGCGAGCCCATGTGATCCTTGCAACTGGTGGACACCGGCCGCATCACGCCGCTGAAGCCGAGCGCGTCGAGCTTCTTCTGGTCGAGCGACAGGTTCTCCAGGCCCCAGCGCACTTCCTCGCCGGTCAGCGACCGCTTGCCATAGCGGCTCTGCGCCTGCTTGACGCCTTCGATCACCAGCATCGCGTTGATCATGCCGCGCGTGTAGAGCACCTGGCCGACTTCGTCCTGCGGACCCGTGCCCTGACCCTTGCCATGCACGTGCTTGAGGATCTCGTTGTGCACGCCGGCGCGGCCGGCGCCGTGCTGCAGCGCGAGCGCGTGGTAGCCCTTGGCGTCGTTGCCGGTCGGCACGACATCCGGCTCGGCGCCGGCCCACCACACGCCGTACATGCGGTCACGCGGGAAACCGGTGGCCACTGCTTCGCGGATCGCCGCCGAGTTCATCACGCCCCAGCCCCACAGCAGCACGTAGTCCGGCCGGTTCTGGCGGATCTGCAGCCACGCCGCCTTCTGTTCGACACCCGGATGCGTGACCGGGATCGTGGTCAGGTCGAAGCCGTGCATCTTGGCGCGCTCCTGCAGCACCGGGATCGGCTCGCGGCCATACGGCGAGTCGTGATACACGAGCGAGATCTTCTTGCCCTTGAGCTTGTCCAGTCCGCCGTTGGTCTTGCCCAGGTGCTGGATGAGGATGTCGGCCGCGACCCAGTAGCTGCCCATCAGCGGGAAGTTCCAGGGGAACGCCTCGCCGTCGGCAGATTCCGAGCGGCCGTAGCCCATGGTGACGATGGGAATCTTGTCGGCCGGCGCCTTGTCGGTGAGCGCGAAGGTGATGCCGGTGGACAGCGGATTGAAGGCGGTCGCGCCGGTCGGGCCCTTGCCTTTCAGACGCTCGTAGCACTCGACGCCGCGGTCGGTCGCATACCCGGTCTCGCACTCTTCCCAGGTGATCTTTACGCCGCCAATGCCGCCGTCACGCCCATTGACGAGCTTCAGGTAGTCGACGAAGCCGTTGGCCCAGGGGGTGCCGTTGGGCCCGTACGGGCCGGTGCGATACACCAGCACCGGGATGAACTGTTCCATCGGCCCTTTCGCGGCGGCGCCCTTTTGCTGAGCGACGGCCGACGAGGGCGCCATGCCGAGCGATGCCACCGCAGCCACTCCGGCTGCTGCAGCGATCGCCTTCAAGCGAAGCGAAAATGCCATGGTTACGTCTCCTTGGTTTGAACGCTGCGAGCGCGATACGCCGCGCGCGCTTTTTTCTACATCGCAGGGCAAGCCCTTGCGTTGCAGTTCCATCAAGAAGATCGTGTGGCTCTGCCACCGATCTTCTTCAATCTGTATCGGGCCAAAGTGGGTTTGCACTTTGGCCGACCATGCGTTGCAGTTTCTCAAGAACTTTGTGTGGCTTCGCCACCAAAGCTCTTCCAACTAGTCCGCGCGAAAGTAGGTTTGCACTTTCGCGCGCGTGCCGCTAATGCGGGAACGGCCACAGCCGCAGCTTCTCCTTGCCGATCGCCCACAAGCGCGCCAGCCCGTGCGGTTCGACGATCAGGAAGAACACGATCAGGGCGCCGAAGATCATGAATTCGATGTGCGACAGCAGCGCGGTGGAGATGTTCAGCCCGAACCATCCCGGCAACTGGTTCAGCAGCAGCGGCAGCACGACGATGAACGCCGCCCCGAAGAAGCTGCCGAGCAGCGAGCCCATGCCGCCGATGATGATCATGAACAGCAGGTTGAAGCTGACGTTGATATTGAACGCCAGCGGCTCCCAGGCGCCCAGGTGCACGAAGCCCCACAGCGCGCCCGACACGCCTGCATAGAACGAGCACACGGCGAACGCGGTGAGCTTGGCGTGCACCGGGCGGATGCCGATGACCGCAGCGGCAACGTCCATGTCGCGGATCGCCATCCATGAACGGCCGATCGCCGATCGCACAAGATTCTTGGCGGCCAGGGTCAACACCACCACCACCCCCAGCACGAACCAGTAGCGTTCCACCGGCCGGTCGACCACCCAGCCGAACAGTTCGATCGGCGAAGTCGACACCGAGCCGGAAGCCGAGTTGTTGGTGAACCACTTCACGCGGATGAACAGCCAGTCGAGAAAGAACTGCGCCGCCAGCGTCGCCACCGCCAGGTACAAGCCCTTGATACGCAGGCTGGGGATGCCGAAGACGATGCCCACCGCCGCCGCGATGCCGCCCGACAGCAGGAGCACGAGAAGGAAGTTGATGTCGGGGATGCGTACCGTCAGGTTGTAGGCGGCATAGGCGCCGACCGCCATGAAGCCCGCCTGGCCCAGCGAGATCTGCCCGCAGTAGCCGACCAGGATGTTCAGGCCGATGGCGGAGATCGCCAGGATGAGGAACGGCACGATCAGCGCGCGGAACGCGTAATCGGACGCGAACAGCGGCACCACCAGGAACGCCACCAGGAGCATGACGACCATGAACAGCCGGTCCTGCAGGATCGGCAGCATCTGCTGGTCCGACCGGTAGGTCGTCTTGAACTGGCCGTTCTCGCGGTAAAGCATTTTCTTGTCTCTCTCGTCTACACGCGATCGATGTGTTTTTCGCCGAACAGGCCTTCCGGTCGCACCAGAAGGAAGAACAGACACAGCACGTAGGCGAACCAGTACTCGATGCCGCCGCCCGATAAGCCGAAGGTGGAACTGAGCACCGGGGCGAGGAACACCTCGGCGAGCTTCTCGCCGACGCCGATGATCAGTCCGCCGATGATGGCGCCCGGTACCGAGGTCAGTCCGCCCAGGATCACCACCGGCAGCGCCTTCAGCGCGATGAGCTGCAGCGAGAACTGCACGCCGAGCTTGGCGCCCCAGATCATCCCGGCCACCAGTGCCACGAAGCCGGCCACCGCCCACACGATGACCCAGATGCGGTTCAGCGGAATGCCGATCGACTGGGCGGCCTGGTGATCATCGGCCACCGCGCGCAGCGCGCGTCCGGTCGGCGTCTTCTGGAAGAACACCGCCAGCGCCATCACCAGCAGCGCGGCGATCGCGGTGGCAAACAGGTCTTCCTTGCTCACCAGGATGCCGCCTTCGAACATCTGCTGGCCGAGGATCATCGGCTCCTTGGGCAGGCCCAGATCGATCTTGTAGATGTCACTGCCCCAGATCGTCTGGCCGAAGCCGTCCAGGAAGTAGGTGACACCGAGGGTGGCCATCAGCAGCACCACGCCTTCCTGGTTGACCAGATGGCGCAGCACCAACCGCTCCACCACCCAGGCGAACACGATCATGATGAGAATGGCCAGGCCGAAGGCGACATACAACGGCATCACCTCGGACAGGCGGGCCAGCGCGAGCGCGGCGAACAGCACCATCGCCCCCTGCGCGAAATTGAATACGCCGCTGGCCTTGAAGATCAGCACGAAGCCCAGTGCGACCAGGCCGTAGAGCACGCCGGCCATCAGGCCGCCGATCATCACTTCGAGATAGAAGCCGAGCGCGCTGGCGCCGGTGGCGATCGGCAGGATCATGCCGATCACCAGCAATGCGATCAGCGCTGCGACGGGCCAGTTCTTTTGCAGGGTGCGTGTCATGGCCGCTCTCAGTGCGCCACGCCAAGGTAGGCGTCGATGACTTCCTTGCTGCTGCGGACCTCGTCGGGCGTGCCGTCGCCGATCTTCTTGCCATAGTCGAGCACCACCACGCGATCGGAGATGTCCATCACCACGCCCATATCGTGCTCGATCAGCACGATGGTGGTGCCGAACTCGTCGTTCACGTCGAGGATGAAGCGCGACATGTCCTGCTTCTCTTCGGTGTTCATGCCGGCCATCGGCTCGTCGAGCAGCAGCAACGTCGGTTCCATTGCCAGTGCGCGGGCCAGGTCGACGCGCTTTTGCAGGCCATAAGGCAGGCGGCCGACCGGCGTCTTGCGGTACGCCTGAATTTCGAGAAAGTCGATGATCTTCTCGACGAAGGCGCGGTGCTCCAGCTCTTCTTTCTCGGCAGGCCCGATGCGCAGTGCCTGCAGCAGGATGTTGGTCTTCATGCGCAGGTTGCGGCCGCTCATCACGTTGTCGAGGACGCTCATGCCCTTGAACAGCGCCAGCGACTGGAAGGTGCGCGCGATCCCCATGGTGGCGGCGCGATGCGGGGTCATCTGCGTGAAGGTCTTGCCGCGCAGCGTGATGTGGCCCTGCTGCGGGCTGTAGACGCCATTGATGCAGTTGAGCATCGAGCTCTTGCCAGCGCCATTGGGACCGATGATGGCGCGGATCTCGTGCTCGCGGACATCGAACGAGATGTCGGTCAGTGCCTTGACACCGCCGAAGGACAGCGAGATGCCGTCCACGCTCAGGATCACATCGCCGCTCTTGCGCTCGCGCATCTATTTCTTCTCGTCGAGGTTCTGGTTGCGGTCGGTGCCCTGCACCGGCTCGTCCTTCATCGACCACGCCGCGTTCGGCGATGGCGTGATCTTGGTCTCCGCGCCCATCGGCTGGTTGGCGCCGGATATCCACTCCCAGGCGAGGAACAGGAAGATCAGCACCAGTGCCAGGCCGACCAGGATCAGCAGCCACATCCCGTGCGTGAGGCCGTAGGCCGCCACCGGAATGCCCGCCAGCAAACTGGCAATCGCCAGCAGGCCCTTGGGCTTCATGCGGCCTGCGCCAGCGGCGCGAAGGTCTTCGCGTCGCGGATCTTCAATGTCGCGCTGATCTTGCCGGTGCGACCGTCCTCGAACTTCACCAGCGTCTCGATGTATTGCTCGGTCTTGTCGCTGTACAGCGCCTCGACCAGCACGCCGTACTTGTCCTGGATGAAGCGGCGCCGCACCTTGCGCGTGCGCGTCAGTTCGTCGTCGTCCGGGTCGAGTTCCTTGTGCAGGTTGAGGAAGCGATGCACCTGCGAATTCGACAGCCGCGGATCGGCGGCCAGATCGGCATTCACCTTCTCCACGCACTCGTTGATCAACTCCAGCACCTGCGGCTTGCCGGCCAGATCGATGTAGCCGGCATACGGAATGCCGCGCTTCTCGGCCCAGTTGCCGACCGCCTCGAAGTCGATGTTGACGAACGCCGTGGCCATGTCGCGCTCTGCGCCGAACACCACCGCCTCCTTGATGAACGGAAAGAACTTGAGCTTGTTCTCGATGTACTTGGGCGCGAACAGCGTGCCGTTGGCAAGCTTGCCGACGTCGCTGGCGCGATCGATGATCTTCAGGTGGCCGTCGGTGTCGAGCCAGCCGGCGTCGCCGGTGTGGTACCAGCCGTCGGCATCGAGCACCTCGGCGGTGGCCTGCGGGTTCTTGTAGTACTCCTTGAGCAGCCCCGGGCTCTTGAGCAGGATCTCGCCGGTGTCGGTGATGCGGATCTCCACACCCTTGACCGGGGGGCCCACGGTGTCAGCGCGTACCTGGCCGTTGGGCTGCACGCAGACGAACACCGCCGTCTCGGTGGATCCATACAACTGCTTGAGGTTGATGCCGATCGAGCGGTAGAAGGTGAACAGATCTGGGCCGATCGCTTCGCCCGCGGTGTAGGCCACTTTCACGCGGCTCATGCCAAGCACGTTGCGCAGCGGGCCATAGACCAGCAGGTTGCCGAGCCCGTAGAGCAGCCGATCCCCGAGGCCCACCGGCGCGCCATCGAGGATGCGTCCGCCCGCCTCCTTGGCCACCTCCATGAAGTAGCGGTACATCGCGCGCTTGGCCGCGCTCGCATCTTCCATGCGGATCGAGACCTGCGTGAGCATGCCTTCGAACACGCGCGGCGGTGCAAAGTAGTAGGTGGGTCCGATCTCGCGCAGATCATTCAGCACGGTGGACGGTGACTCCGGACAGTTCACCGTGTAGCCGGTGACCAGGGCCTGCGCATACGAAAAGATGTTCTGCCCGATCCATGCCATCGGCAGGTAGGCGAGCACGTCCTCGTAGACGGTCAGGTTCTCCATCTCGGTGCAGGCGCGCGCGCGGTCGATCAGCGCCGCGTAGGTCTGCACCACGCCCTTGGGCTTGCCGGTCGTGCCCGAGGTGTAAAACAGCGCCGCGGTGTCGCTCGCCTGGCCCAGGGCGATCTCGTCGTCCACGAGCGTGGGCTGGCTGGCCAGCACGCCTTCGCCGCGCGTGAGCAGCGCATCGAAGCCCATCATCCCCGGCTGCTCGTAGTGGCGCAGGCCGCGTGGGTCGTCGTAGATGAGGTGCGCCAGATCGGCGTGCTGCTCGCGGATCTCCAGCAGCTTGTCGATCTGCTCCTGGTCCTCGACGATGGCAAATTTGATCTCCGCGTTATGGAACACGTAGATCATTTCGCCGGCCACCGCGTCCTGGTACATCGGCACCGGCACGCCGCCGAGGCACTGCACCGCCATCATCGCGAAGTACAGCCGCGGCCGGTTCTCGCCGATGATCGCCAGGTGATCGCCACGCTTGAAGCCCAGGCTGTGCAGGCCGGCGGCGAGCTTTTTCACCTCGGCCGCAGTCTGCGCCCAGGTGAAGGTCTGCCAGATGCCGAGGTTCTTCTCGCGCAGGGCCGGATGCTTGTCACGCCAGTGGGCGTGATACATCAGCAGGCGCGGAAAGGTATCGGGTTCCGCGCTGGTTGGCGCAGACGGCGATGCCATGCGTGGTCTCCTGGCGGTTGTCGGTCCGCGGCGCGTGGATGCGCCTGCGGCCGTCACTCGATCTGTGCCGTCGGCACCTGGGTGCCGACCGGAGCGCGCAAGTTAGTCTTGTCGCGCGTGCCGTGCTGTCGCCGGAGCGACAATCGGCGGTCAGAATCGCGCCGATGCGGTGACAATCGATGTGCGGTTGCACAAACCCCCCTGGGAAGTACCCGCAGCTTCTTCTCGTAATCACGTAGCCCATGTCTGCCGAAACCCTCGAGCAGTTTCTGCGCGCCACCCGCTGGGGCTCGCTGTTGCCGGCTGACCAGCTCGCGAGGGTTGTCGCCGAGTCCAGCGCGGTGGGCGTGGCCGAGGGCGGCTACCTGTGCCGCAACGGCGAGCCGGTGGATGCCTGGTACGGCGTGCTCGACGGCTTCATGAAGATGATCGTCACCACGCCCGATGGCAAGACCGCCACCTTCACCAGCATGCCGGCCGGCAGTTTCTTCGGCGAGGGCAGCCTGCTCAAGACCGAGCCGCGCCGCTACGACGTGGTGGCACTGCGGCCGTCGCGCGCCGCGCGTATTCCACGCCGCACCTTCGAGTGGCTGCTCAACACCAGCATTCCGTTCAACCGTTATCTGCTGGTGCAGGTCAACGAGCGGCTCGGCCAGTTCATCGGCATGCTCGAATCGCAGCGACTGCATGACCCCGATGCGCGGGTGGCACGCTGCGTGGCGGGGCTGTTCAACCCGATCCTGTATCCCGGCATGGATGCGCGGGTCGAGGTGTCGCAGGAGGAGATCGGTCATTTGGCCGGGATCTCGCGCCAGCGCGTCAATCAGGCGCTGCAGACGCTGCAGCAGGCCGGGCTGCTGCGGGTGGAATACGGCTCGATCGTGATCGAGGATCTCGACGGCCTGCGCCGCTACGGAGCCTGAGCGGGTGCGCTGCCGGTTCTGCCCGCTGCGGAGTCACTGATGCGCCGACGCGTCGTCTGGCGCTCGCTCGGTTTTGGCGCGCTTTTCCTGGTGGCGGGCAGCATCGTCGCCGGCCTCTGGTACTGGCAGGCCAGCCTGCCGCGCCACGCCGGCACGCTGCAGGTTGCGGGCCTGGGCGCCCCCGTGCAGATCGAGCGCGATGCGCATGCGATCCCGCGCATCGTTGCGGCGAGCGAAGCCGATGCGTTGTTTGCGCTCGGCTACGTGCATGCGCAGGACCGGCTGTGGCAGATGGACTTCGCGCGGCGCATCGCGCATGGCCGACTGGCCGAACTGGTCGGCCCGGCCGGGGTGGAGACCGATACCGTGCTGCGCACGCTCGGCATCATGCGCGGCGCCCAGCAATTGCTCGACGCGATGGACGCCGACACGCGCGCGATGGTCGATGCCTACGTCGCCGGCATCAACGCGCACCTGGACACGCGCCGCGGCCCGCTGCCGCCGGAGTTCCTCATCACGCGCGCCCCCGCGCCGGCCCGCTGGACCGCGCTCGACTCGCTCGGCTGGGCCATGATGATGGCGCTCGACATGTCGAGCGAATGGCGCGACGAGCTGGCGCGGTTGCGCCTGGCGGCGCGCTTTTCGCTTGCCGAGATCAATGACCTGCGCCCGCCGCCCGGCGACGCCGCACCGGTGCCCACCGCCGACTATCCCGAGCTGTACCGGCTGCTCGGGCTGTTCAATGCTGCCGGAGCGCCGACCAAGCTGTCGCAGGACGCCGACCGCTTGGCCGGGCTGCTCTCGCTCGGCGACATCGAGGCCGGCGCCGGCATCGGGTCCAACGCCTGGGCGGTCAGTGCCGCGCGCAGTGCCAGCGGCAAGCCGCTGCTGGCGGCCGATCCGCACCTGGCACTGGTGTCGCCGTCGCTGTGGATGCTGGCGCGCATCGAGGCCCCCGGCCTGCAGGTGGCGGGCGCCACGCTGCCCGGGCTGCCCTACGTGCTGCTCGGCCGCACGGCGCAGGTCGCGTGGGGGCTCACCTCCACCCATGGCGACGCCTCCGATCTGTACATCGAGCGGCTGCATCCGACCGACCCGGCGCTGTACCAGACGCCCGACGGCTACGCGCCGTTCGACACGCGCAGCGAGACGATTCGCGTCAAGGGTGCGTCGGACCTCAGCTTCACCGTGCGCAGCACCCGTCACGGGCCGGTGCTGTCCGATGCGATCACCCAACCCGATCTCGCGGCCGATCGCTTCGTGCTCGCGGTGCGCTGGGGTGCGCTCACGCAGCCCGACCACTCGCTGCGCGCCCTGCGGGCGATGAACCGCGCACACAGCGCGGCGCAGTTGCGCGCCGCCGCCGCCGAGTGGACGCTGGCGCAGGTCAACATCGTGTACGCCGACACCGCCGGCGACGCCGGCCTGCAGATGGCCGGCCGCGCGCCGCGCCGCGGTGCCGCGCACGACCTGCGCGGCGTGGTGCCCGCGCCCGGCTGGGATGCGCGCTATGACTGGCTCGGCATGCTCGCGCCGGCCGACCTGCCGTCGGTGCGTGCGTCGGCGTCCGGCTGGGTGATCAACGCCAACAACGATGCGACACCGCCTGGCTACCCGCACTCCATCGGCCACAACTTCGCGCCGACGTTCCGCGCGCAGCGCATCGACGCCCTGCTCAACGCGCGCGACCAGCACGACCTCGCCTCGGTGCAGCGCATCCAGACCGACGAGCGGTCGCTTGCCGCGGTCGAGTTCGTGGCACGCCTCAAGGACACGCAACCACAGACCGAAGCCGGGCGCCTGGCGCTTGCCCGCCTGCTTGTTTGGGACGGCACCATGGACGCCGCCGCGCCCGAGCCGCTGCTGCTGCACGCCTGGCTGCGCGCTTTGCGGCTGCGCATCTTCGGCGACGACCTCGGTGAGCCCGGTGCACAGCTGCTGCGCGGCGAGATGACGCAGGCGATGCTCAACGTGCTCGCCGCAGGCGCCCGCGCGCGCGACTGGTGTGACGATCGCAGCAGCCGGCGGGTGGAGACCTGCGCCGAGCTGGCAGCCGAGACGCTCGACGCCACCGTCAAAGACCTGACGCGCAGCAGCGGCCGCGACGTGCTCGGCCTGCGCTGGGGCGATGTCCACGTGGCCCGCCTCGAGCACCGACCGCTGTCGCAGGTGCCCGTGCTGGCGCGCTGGTTCGAGCAGCGTCTGCCGCGTGGCGGTGACACGCACACCATCAGCGTGGCGGCGCTGTCGGGTCATCCGCGCGGGCCGTTTGCCGCCGTGCACGGTCCCGGCGTCCGGCTGGTGTTCGATCTGGCGCAACCGGGCGGCGCCTGGATCAACGCCACCGGCCAGGTCGGGCACCCGCTGTCGGCCCACTATCGCGACTTGTCCGGCCGGTGGCAGCAGGGGACCTACCTGCCCATCGGGCAGGGGGCGGCAAGCGACGTGTTGCGGCTGCTGCCGGCGGATGCGGCGCCAGGTGCGCGCTGAGGCTACGGCATCGCAGCCTGCGGCTTGCCGGCCTGGCGCGCTGCAAGCCCGGCCAGAATTTCAATGGGCTGGGTGGCAGCAATACCCGCAGAATCCAGGTTTTGGCGGCCGCCAGCGCAGATGCGCCACTGCCTGTGGAGCCCCCACGTCGCAGCGCAAGGGCGTCGGGCACGCGCGGTCGGCGAGCACGCCCGGGGCGCCGTTCCAAATTGAACGACACCAATGAAGCGACACAACCAAGCGACACCACGGAGCCAAGCAGCGATGGGTGACATCACCGCACTGATCCAGCGCGTGCAGGCCGGCGATCGCGGCGCGCTCGATGACCTGTTCGCCGCGCTCTACCCGGAGCTGCGACGGATCGCCCATGCTCGCCTCGTGCGCAACGTACGCAACACCCTGCTCGATACCACGGCGCTCGTCAACGAGTGCTACGTGAAGTTTGCCGACGCGCAGCGCCTGGGGGCCACCGACCGCGTGCACTTTCTTTCCTACGCCGCCAGCGCGATGCGCTCGATCATCGTTGACTTCGCGCGGGCCCGCTCCGCCGAGCGGCGCGGCGGCAATGTGCCTCACCTGACCCTCAACACCATGGTGGCGGAAGGGGCGGTGGCGGGCGAGGACGAGATCATCGCCGTGCACGAGGCGCTGCTGGACCTGGCCGCGCTCGACGCGCGCCTGGCCCAAGTGGTCGAGATGCGCTATTTCGGCGGCCTGTCCGACGAGGAGATCGCCGCCGCGCTCGGCGTCACCGACCGCACCGTGCGACGGGACTGGCAGAAGGCGCGCCTGCTGCTGGCGGCGGCGCTCAAGACCTGACGGCGGCTCGACTCGACCGACGGCACCTCAAGGACAACTGAATGAGCGGCGTCCGCGGCGCAACCCCAGCGCGGTTGCCGGCGCGCTTCGCTGCTGAAGCGCCGGTTCACTGGCGCCGGCTGCCGCGGGCAAGACACGCGGCGCTCGGCGCGTTGTTCCGCGCGCGGTCTTCTGCACGGTTCGAACGACGCTTGGCCCGCCTTGGTCGGCGACGGAGTACCGGCTGTCAATTGAGAATCTCCTGCCACAAGCCAAAGTGGTCGACAGTGCTGCGCGTAGTCTGAGCCGCGCAGCAGCGGCACGCTGCCTGCACACGACTCCAAAAAGACTCAGGAGAACACATGAAGAATGTTGTGAGATTTGCACTTGCCGCCGCTGCAGTGGTGGTCGTTGCCGGCTGCCAGATGACGAGTGGAGGCGGCAGCGCGGCCGGCACGGGGCCCACCGCTCGCGCCGACCTCAAACCCACCGCCAACAACATCACCAGCGGCTGGGTGCAATTCGCCCAGCGCGGCGATCGCGTGTTGGTGACTGCCGAGGTGCGCGGCTTGAAACCAAGCTCCGAGCATGGCTTTCACGTGCACGATAAAGGCGATTGCAGCTCACCGGACGCCATGAGTGCGGGCGGCCATTTCAACCCCGGCAACAAGCCGCATGCGCATCACAGCAAGGACGAGCGCCATGCCGGCGACATGCCCAATCTGAAAGCCGACGACAAGGGCATTGCTCGCTACAGCTTCGAGACCAACCTGTTGTCGATCAAGGGAGTCGCCAACGCCGTGGTCGGGCGCAGCGTGGTCGTGCATCGCGATCCAGACGACTACACCTCACAGCCGGCTGGCAACTCCGGGCCGCGCCTGGCGTGTGGCGTGGTGAGCGGCTAGGAGCAGCAACCTCAGGCGCGGAAGGCTGGCTGTACCGGTTCGAGAAGTGAGTTTTGAACTCACAGCAGTTTCCGCGTCCGGCACGCGCGGTTAGTGCCCGGCTCACGTTCGTTGTCTCTTTCTGCGCCGCGCCCGGTGTCACGGACGACTTTGTGCCGCGGGCTGCGAGAGGAGCGTCCTCTGCTGGCGAGACTCTCAAGGCCTGATGGGGCACCTGTCGGACAACTCGGCCGATGTCCGGATAGCCGCGCCGATTCCGTAATGCTGGCAAGGGGGACGCATCGCCGCGGTTATTCCGGCCGCCGCCACGCTTGATCCCCTCTCGCCAGCATGCTCGAATCGGTCGCCCCGACCGCTTCCCTGCGCGCATCCTGCAGACGCCTCCGATCGCCGCGATGATGTCGCCCCTTGCCCAGCTGACTCCCGAGACCTGGCCCGCCATCAGTGCGTTGCTCGACGAGGCGCTCGCCCTCGCCCCGGGCGAGCGCGACAGCTTCGTCCGGCAGCTCGACGGCGAGCGCGCGCAACACCGCGACACGCTGCGTCAGCTGCTCGCGCAGGCAACCGGCGTCGAGACCGGCGCTTTCCTCGCCACGCTGCCGCGGCTGTCCGCCGCGCCCCTGGACGACGCGCTGCCGGAGCCGGCCGCTGGCGCGGATCTGGGTCCCTATCGCCTGTTGTCGCTGCTCGGTCAAGGCGGGATGGGCAGCGTCTGGCTGGCGGAGCGCGCTGACGGCGTGCTGGTGCGCAAGGTCGCGCTCAAGCTGCCGCGCCTGACCTGGGAGCCCGGACTGGCGCGCCGCTGGGCCCGCGAGCGCAACATTCTTGCCTCCCTGGAGCATCCGCACATCGCGCGGCTGTACGACGCGGGTGTCGATCCGCACGGCCGCCCGTACTTTGCGATGGAGTACGTCGACGGCACGCCGATCGACGTGCACTGTCGTGAACACCGGCTGAACCTGGCGGCGCGCGTGGCGTTGCTGCTGCAGGTCGCTGACGCGGTGGCCTTCGCTCATCGCCGGCTCGTGGTCCATCGCGACCTCAAGCCCTCCAACATCCTCGTCACCAGCGACGGCCAGGTGCGGCTGGTCGACTTCGGCATTGCGCGCCTGCTGGCGGCCGAGGGACGCGAGGCGGTGCCTGATGCCACGCTGGCCGCCGGCGCGCTCACGCCCAACTACGCCAGTCCCGAGCAGGTGCAAGGCCGGCCGCTGTCCACCAGCACCGACGTCTACTCGCTCGGCGTGGTGGCGCACGAACTGCTGACCGGCGCGCGGCCGTTCGCAGGCGCCGAGGTCGATGCGCTGGCCAGGATGCGGGCGCTGGTCGAGCGCGACCCGCCGGTGCCGAGCAGCCGTCCCGTGGATTTGACGGTCGCGGCCGATCGCGGGCTCGACGTCGACGGTTTGCGCCGCCGCCTGCGCGGCGACCTCGACGCCATCCTGCTGCGCGCGCTGGCACGCGATCCCGAACAGCGCTACGTCTCGGTCAGCGCCTTCGCCGACGATCTTGCGCGCTGGCGCGAGGGCCGGCCGGTCAGCGCGCAGCGGCCCACCCCGCTTTACCTGTTTGCCAAGTTCGTGCGCCGCCATCGGCTCGCCGTGGCCGCCGGCAGCGCGGCCGGGATCGCGCTGATCGCTACCGCCGCCGTTGCGGTCGTGCTCGGCCTGCAGGCGCGCGAGCAGTCACAGCGTGCACAGGCGTCGCGCGATTTTCTTGTCGGTCTTTTCGAACGTGCCGATCCGGATCTGCGCGGCGGCCGCGATGCCACCGCGCGCGAGCTGCTGGCACCGGCAGCGCAGGATGTCGAGCGGCTGCCGGCGGACCAGCAGCGGGAGGTGCTGCAGACCATCGCCACGCTGTGGCTGCATTTCGGCGACCTCGAGCAGTCGCAGGCGACGCAGGCGCGGGTCTCGCAGCGGCTGCTGGCCAGCGGCGGCGAGGCGCTGGCGCGTTCTCGCCTGGAGGAGGCGAGGCTGGCGCTGTTGCGCGACGCGTTCGACGACAGCGAACGCTTGCTTGACGCCTCGGCACAGGCGCAGCCGCCAGCGCGCTGGCCGGAGGCGATGCAGGCGCAGGCGGCCGAGCAGCACGGCTGGCTCGCGGTGTATCGCGGCCAGCCCGAGGCGGCACTTACGCACTTCGAGCGGGCCCTGGCGCTTGCGCGGCGCGCACAGGATGCCGAGCGCGAGGTGCTCGCGCTGCACGGCCTCGGGCAGGCGCAGCAGTCGCTGCAGCGATATCGCGATCTACTGGCGACACATCGGGCGTTGGCCGACAAGCTCGCCTCTGGCGCGGTGGCCGACAAGCATCGGCACGTCCTGCTGATGGCGCTGGCTGACGCGGCGTTGCGCTTGGGTCGCTATGCCGACGGCTTCAACCACGCGCAGCAACTCGTGGCCGAGTCCGAGCGCCGGTTCGGTCCCACGGCCGTGAGCGCGCCGGCGCAGCGCCTCATTTGGTTGCGCTACTGCCTACACCTGGACTGCGCGCCGCAGGCAGCGCAATGGCTGCGCGCGCATCCGCTGGACGCGCAGTCCCGCCTGGCCGCGGTCGATCGCGCCACCTGGCATGCAGTGCAGGGACGCGTGCTTGCGACGGCGGGCGAGCGCGCGGCGGCGCTCGCCGCGTTCAGCGCCGCCGACTCCGCCATCGCATCCATTGCACCGGCGCAGCAGCCGGCCTGGCGAGCCGGGCTGGCGGTGCAGCAGGCAATGGCGCGGCTGTCACTCGGCGAGCCAGCGGCGGCGTTGGCCACGCTGGCCGAGTTCGGCGCAACTTCGCAGTGGCCGCATACCTTGCAGCGGAACCTGCATGGTGCCGCCCACTGGACCGCGGGGGTCGCGCAGGCGCGCCTGGGGCAAGCGGCCGAGGCGGATGCGCATCTGGCCGCTGCGCTGGCTGCGTTGCCCGACCTCGGGGGCCTTCCGCAGCCGCAGCGCGGGCTGCTGGTGCTCAATCGCGTGCTGTTGGCTGTCGCCGCCGCGCCCGCGCCCGATGCGGCGCGCCGCGCGGAGCTGGCGCAGCAGTTGCGCGAGGCGCAGCCGCTGATCGACGCCGGCTACGGCGCGGCAAGCACGGCCGCCCAGCGCGCGCAGCAACTGCTCGCCGCGCTGGCCGCCGATCCCGTCAAGCCCACCAATCTCGCTGACCCCAGCGATTCCCCGCGCCCAGGGTACGCCGGCGCGCCCATCGAGCTGTACTTTCCCCTGAGGTGAGAACTGTGAGCACTGCGAGCACGAAGACAAAAGGTCGGGTGACGTATGTCGATTTCGGCGACCGTGGCCAGCTGACGATCACCGGCGTGCGCGTGCCCAGGCCGGTCCCCGAGCCTGGCCCCGGGCCGTCGCCGCGCAGGATCATGCTGCGCGTGCAGTCGGGCACCGTCGCCGCGCGTGATTCCACCACGGTGTCGATGACAGCGCTGCCTGGCACGCCGGCAGCGAAGAAGCTGCGCGACCGCCTAGTCGCGTTAGTCGAACAGCTTGACCGCGGCGCCACCCACAGCGCCAGCGCCAGCAAAGCGCTGCGGCTGGACCTGCCGCTGGGTGACCTGCTGCCCGACCTGAGTGTCGCCGCGGCCGTCGCGCCGGTGCGACGCAACGCGCGCAAGGCGCGCGCAGGCTAGCCCACAGCCCGCCGCCGCGAGAAAGCGATGTCGCTTCGGGTCGACGCCCACCAATGGCCCGCCATCAGCGCGCTGCTGGACGAAGCGCTTGCCCTCGCCCCGGGCGAGCGCGACACCTTCGTCCGGCAGCTCGACGGCGAGCGCGCGAAGTACCGCGACACGCTGCTTCAGCTGCTGGCGCAGGCAACCGGCGTCGAGACCGACGAGTTCCTCGCCACGCTGCCGCGGCTGTCCGTCGCCCGTCTTGCCGCGGACGATGCGCTTGCCGAGCCGGCGGCAGGTGCAACGGTCGGACCGTACCGCCTGCTGTCCGAGCTTGGCGCCGGCGGCATGGGCACGGTGTGGCTGGCCGAGCGTGCCGACGGCACGCTCAAGCGCAAGGTGGCACTGAAGCTGCCGCGCCTGGCCTGGGGCCGTGGCCTGGCCGAGCGCATGGCGCGCGAGCGCGACATCCTCGCCTCGCTGGAGCACCCGCACATCGCCCGCTTGTATGACGCTGGCGTCGACCAGCACGGCCGTCCGTACCTGGCGCTGGAGTACGTCGAAGGTCAGCCGATCGACGCCTACGCCCAGGAACGCGGGCTGTCGGTGCGCGCCAGGCTTGACCTCCTGCTGCAGGTGTGCGGGGCGGTCGCCTTTGCCCACAGCCGGCTGGTGGTGCACCGGGATCTGAAGCCCAGCAACATCCTCGTCACCGCCGACGGCCAGGTGCGCCTGCTCGACTTCGGCATCGCCAAACTGATGGAAGGCGATCGCACGCAGGAGACGCAGCTCACGCAGATGTCAGGTCGCGCGCTGACGCTCGACTACGCCAGCCCCGAGCAGATCAAGGGTGAGCCGATCGGCACCGCCAGCGATGTGTACAGCCTGGGCGTGGTGAGCTATGAGCTGCTGACGGGGGAAAAGCCGTACAAGCTCAAGCGGGGCAGCGCGGCGGAGCTGGAAGAGGCGATCGCCTCGGCGGAGCCACCGCGGGCCAGCGACGCCACGACCGACGTGGCGGCAAAGAAGGCGCTCAAGAACGATCTAGATGCGATCCTGAACAAGGTGTTGAAGAAAGCGCCGGGTAGTCGCTACCCGAGCGCCGACGCACTGGCCCAGGACATTGAGCGTCACTTGCACGGACAACCGGTACAAGCACTGCCTGACCGGCCGATGTACCGCCTCGGAAAGTTCGTGCTGCGCAACCGTTGGCCGTTGGCGGCCGCGTCCACCGTCCTGCTGACCATTGCGGTCGGAGCCGGCGTATCGATCACTCAGGCGGTTTCAGCAAAGGCTCAGGCCAAGCGGGCCGGGGCGGCCGTCGATCAGCAGTCGGCCGTTCGAGAGTTGTATGTTGAGGCGATGAACACGCTGGCGGCCAGAGCTGCCGACAACGCCGGCGACCTCTCGAAACCCCACGCCGTGTCAAAGATCCTCAAAAGTACGCTGGAGGAAATGGCCCCTCGATACGACGACCGTGCCAACGAGATGGAGGCAATGCTCCAGGCGGTCATGTTGCAGCTGAGCTTCACAAGCAACTATGAAGACGGGCTGCAGGTCGCTGCCAAGTACATCGCCCACATGAAGGCTCATGGCGCCGATGCGGACCGGATCATCGACGCGCATGCGGCCATGGGGCGCCTTTACTATGGCCTTGGGAGATACGAAGACAGTGAGGCGATCAACCGGGCGGGCCTTGCGTGGGCGCCCGACGCGCGGGACTGGCGCACGCGTCGTTCGCGGATGGGCATGGCCTCCGAGCTCGGCGATGACCTGATCACCCAGGGAAAGCGCGCAGAAGCGGAGCAACTGCTGCTGGGGGTCGAAGCTACGGCGAGCCGGGACTTTGCGGACGACCGGGAGCGTTTCGACAATCTTCACCGCCTTGGGCGGCTGTATGCGGCTTTCGACGATGCGAAAGCCTTGCGCTATGCGGCGCAGGCGCATGCAGGTCTGGTTTCATCAAAGACCCCGAACCGGGACGCACTGGGCGACAGTCTCGGCAAGCTGGGGGCCCGTCTTCTTGCGGTGGGGCGGGCAGCCGAAGCCGAACTCGTGCTGCGCGAAGCCCACCAGATCTACGTCGAGTTTCTTGGCCGCGCCGACCGCCTGACGGTCCGAGCTCTGGGCGCCTGGGCCTCGTCGCTTGCAGCACAAGGCAAGCACGCCGAGGCGCGCGAACTGCTGCAGCATGAGCGTCGTTTGCTGCACGAGATCAACAACGACAGCGCGAAAGCAGCAACGGTGACTTTGCGCGCGCGCGCACTGGAGAATGAGTGGCTCTACGGCGATGGGGAGGCCGCGGTGGCGCTGGTTGGTCGGACACCGGACGACATCCGCAAAGGCCCAGGCGTCTTGGACCCTTCTGTTTTTCTGAGCCTGGAGGGCCGTGCGTTGATTCTGGCCGGCCGTGCAGAAGAGGCTTACCAGAGAACTGCGCTGGTCCAGCGGGCCATCCCGCCCAATCGCCAGTTCCTGCCCGGAGGCGTCTTCATCAACCTCACACTGGGCGAAGCGCAGATAGCGAGCGGTCGCCACGCAGCAGCGCGCGAGACGCTAAGTAGGCTCGTCGAGAACATGCAGGCGCTGGGGGCAACTGCGACATGGAACTATGTCGTGGCCGTCGAGCTTGCGGCGTGGGCCGCGGCGATGAACGCAGGCGCCGAACAGGCCCTCAAAGAGATCGCGGCGGCCGATGCGCAGCTGCGCGACATTGCGTCGCCATCGTCGGTGGAGCAAGCGGAGTCAGCCCTGCGCCGGGCCCGGATCTACCGCGCCGCCAACCGATCCCGCGAAGCACAGGCTCTGGCCGGCACCGCACGGAAGCTGCTTTCGATTCAGCATCCGCGCAGCCCCAGGCTCGCAGAAGCGAACCTGATCGCGACGCCCTGAACTGGCGCACGCGCGCAACGGCCTACGCCGGACTGCGTTGCGGTCGGACCATGCCGGTGTGCCGGCCACCCGGTTGTCATGGCATGCGGCGCTGATGCGCGCCTACCGACAGAGCGGTCAGCTGACGCAAGCGCTTCGGCATGAGGCTGCCGCGCGAGCGATTGCCAGCAGCGTGAGTGCGTTTGGCGATATGCGACTTCAGTTCGCGTCCGCGGCAGCACCCCTGTACGCGGTGATAGACGACGGCGCTGCTCGGCTGAACGAAACTCTGATCGCGTTGGAGCGCATGGAACAGGCTGCCGCGTCCGACTTCGAGAGAACACGTGCACGCCTACCCCGTGCACAGGCGTTGTTGTTGGCCAACCGGTCAACAGAAGCTGCTGAGCTGTTGTGGCCCTTGGTCATCGGCGAGCCTGCGGCAATCGATCTCATCGAAAGCCGGCTGCTGCGGCAGCAGACATATGCAGCCGCTTCGCAGGCACTCCGCGGCCGCGACGACACTCTCGCGGACCGTTGCGCAAGGCGCGCTGCAGCCTTGCGTTCGGAAATGCAGATCGAACCGACGGGGCCATCCGAAGCGGCCCGCTGAATCGGACGGGCCCGCTCTACCGATTTGGCACGCTGCCTGGGAAGAGCCCTGCCTTCCGACTCACGAACCGCGTATCCGCCACCTTCGAAAGATCCACCTCCCCCGCCTTGTACAACCCCGCCCGCACCATGTTGTCGTGGAAGTCGCGGATGCGGGCGGAGTTCATCGCGCCGATGCCGCGTTCGCGCGCCTCGCCGCTGTCGACGATGCCCTGCGCCTGCATCAGCGCGACGCTGGCGTCGAGTTCTTCTTCGGTCATCTCGGGGTTGTCGCGCAGCATGCGGGCGTTGGCCGCCTTGCGGTCGCCGTACAGGGTGTTGACCCAGCCCAGGATCGACGCATCGATGAAGCGCTGCATCAGCGTGTCGCAGTCGCCAAAGCGGCGGTGAATGTCGGCCAGCGTGACGGAGGTGCCCATGCATGAGAGCTGGCGGTCGCGACGGTCGAGTATCGCAGCCGCCTGACCCGATCCACGGCACGCCGGACCAAGCGTCGGCCGAGCGCTCGCCATGGGCCCCTGCTGACGCGGGGTCACCGGCTGCGGGGGCGCATGAACATTCGACAGCGCCGGATGTCCGCCGCCAGCCCCAGATCCCGTAACGACCAGCAAGGGCCACTTTTCGGCCCGCGCGGAGCGCGACATGGACTGGGGCTACAAGGCGGTGCTGACGGCGATGACGGTGGCGGCCGTGCTGATGGTGGCGCAACTGTTCGGGCGGCGGCTGGCCGGCATGCTGGCCGGCTTGCCGGTGATCACCGCGCCGGCCCTGCTGTGGCTGGCGCAGGAGCGGGGTGCCGCATTCGCGGCGGCGAGCGCGGTCGGCAGCGTGGCCGCCTGCGGGGCGGCGGCGCTCTTCGCGCTGACGTATTCGCGGCTGGCGCGCCGCTGCGGGCCCCTTGCCGCGCTGGCCGGCAGCCTGGCGGTCGGCGGCTGCGCTGCGTTGCTGCTGTCGCAACTCGCCGGCAATGCCTGGGCCACGCTGGGTGCCGCAGCACTCGCCGGCACGCTGGTGCTGCGCATGCTGCCGAGCGGGGGCGTGCCGCAGGCGGGCGCCGTCCGTGCGCGTGCACAGATCTGGCCGGTGGCGATCACCGCCGGGGCCATGTGCGCTTTGATCGGCCTGGTGGCGGCGCAGGTGGGGCCGTTCTGGTCGGGGCTGCTGGCGTCGCTGCCGATTATCAGCGCCTGCGCGCTGCTGCATCAGCACGTCACCGCGCAGCCGGACGACGTCCATCGCTTCCTGCGTGGCTATGTCACCGGCCTCGGCGCCAAGGCGCTGTTCGCCGTGGCGTTCGCCTGGCTGGTGCCGTGGCTGCCGGCGGCGCTGGCGGTGCTGCTCGCGCTGCTGCCGGCACTGGTTGCGGCGCTGCTGGTGAGCGGCCACGCGCCGCGGCCGCTGCGGGCGTTGGCAGTGCGTTCGACGGCGGTATAGATCGCAGCAGGACCTCCTGACGCGCGCTGTTGACTGGGATCAAGCCGGCCTGGCCGATGCGGCTGGCGCTGTGATCTGCCTTGCGCATGGCGCGCTGGCAACACGGCCCTCAGTCAACGCCCAGCGCTGTCTGCACCGACGTCACGGTCACCTCGAACGACAACCGATCCGGCCGAGCGGCCGCCCACGTGGGCCGCGGGCGCTCGACGTCATCAGCTGATCGGACCGCAGGCATCCGCCTGATGCGCCACCGCGTCGGCTAAAGCCAGCCACCTGCATCCGCCGGCCGCTCGCGCGAAGGATGCAGATTCACGTCGTCGCGCGCGCCCGTCCCTGTCCGGACCGCTCGCCCGGTGTCGTTTCTCTTGTTGAAGCCCGCGCCACACGCAGGCTCGATCAACGGACGAGGGAGGACGCGATGGACTGGGCATATAAGGCGATGCTGACGGCGACGATGGTGGCGCTGCTGCTTACGGTGGGCCAACTGTTCGGCCGCCGGCTCGCCGGGTTGCTGGCTGGCCTGCCGACGGTGACCGCTCCGGCGCTGGTGTGGCTGGCGCTCGAGCACGGCCGTGGCTATGCGGTGGAGGCGGCGATCGGCAGCGTGGTTGGGTGTGCGCTGTGCGCGCTGTTTGCATTGAGCTACGAGTGGGTGGCGCAGCGTCGCGGCGTCGGGGTGGCGCTGCTCGCCGCACTGGCCGCCAGCGTGGTCCCGCTGCCGATGGCCGACCTGCTCGACGGCCGGTTGGTGCTGGCCATGTTGGTTGCCTCGCTCGTGGTCAGCGTCGCCGCTGGCGCGATGCCGGCGCGCGCGGCGCCGCCGGTGACGGTGATCGTGCGCGGCGAGCCCTGGCTCACGGCCGGGGTGGCGGGGATGGTCAGCGGTGCGGTGGCGCTTGCCGCGCCGCAGGTCGGACCGTTCTGGGCCGGCGTACTCGCCTCGCCGCCGCTGATCGTCGCCGCCGTGGCGATGCGCCAGCATGCACTTGGCGGCGGCGCGGCCGCCTCGCCGTTCCTGCGTGGCTATGTCGGCGGCCTGCTCGGCCGCATCGCCTTCGGTGCCGCGTTCGCGCTGCTGATGCTGGCGCTGCCGGTGGCGCCAGCGGCGCTGCTCGCGTTCGCTGTCGGCTGCCTGCTGACCTGGGCGCTCGAATGGACTGGCCAGCGCCGTCGCGCGGCGACCGCGGCGACGGGTTCGTCGGCCGTGACGCTGGCGAGTACGACGCCCACCTCGACCGCCTGAAGATTCGTCCGTCCGTGGCAGGCTCGCTGTCTGCCATGCCGGCAGCCGGTGAATCGCCACGACAGCTGCCAGCGCGACGGTCACCAAGAGGGCACCCGCCGTAGCGACCGCCGCCGCCCGCCGGCGGCAAACCCTGTCGTCTGCAGGATCGGGCGGCGCCTTGACTGGACCGCACGACACGAGGCAGGAAGCGCAGCGGCGAGCGCCGCGCGACTTCGCCTTCACCTGCCTACGTTGCCGGCTCGTTGCCGATTGCTTCAAGTGCGCGTTGCCGGACCAGCCAGCGCGCGCGCACGATCAGCACCGCCATGGCCAGCCGGCCCAGCAGGTCGGCACCGACCACGATCAGGAACACGAGGTCGTGCAGGATGAACAGGCCGTAGGTGAATGCGACCACCCGGCACAGTGTCCACACCGCCCAGGTGAGGAGCGATTGCGCGGTGGCGGTGGCCTCTGGATGGCGCCAGGCGCGCCGCAGCAGCGGCGCGTAGTGGGCCGCGATCAGCAGCCCCGACGTGAGGTACGCCCAGTGCAGGGTGCTGGCCGCCCACGGCCACTGCAAGCCGGTGAGTACGTCGATGCGCATGGCCGCGCCGCTAGTTGTGAAGTTGCACCATCTGCAGCGGTGCGCGCTGCGCGATGAACAGCGGGTCGTGCCGCAGCAGCACTGCGCCGGGACCGTGCTCGTCGTCGTGCATCACCAGCACCTCGTAGGAACCGGCAAGCAGCGGCCCGGCGTCGCCCAGCGGCTGGCAGCCGTCGATCTCCCAGCGCAACGTGAACACCGGGCCGGGCGTCGGCTGGCCCGCGGTCACTGCACGGCCGTCGGCGAACACGCGGGTGTCCGGCCCGCACATCTCGCCAATCTGGGGCAAAGTGAAGCGCGGCGGCGTGTCGTCATCGAGCACCGCGATGTACAGCGCATTGACCACCCAGCGCGGCTCCAGGCGCGGTGACGGCGGCGGCAACGACACGGCGCCGACGGCTGCGGCCGGCCGGCTGGGTGACGACGCCGGCACCGGGGCGTCGCAGCCAGGCAGGGCGGCGGTCAAGGTCAGCGCCGCGATGGCGGCGGCGCCGGCGGATCGAAGTGCGCGCATGGTCGGGTCTCCTTGTCTGCGATGTGAGCGGGACCGTGGTGTGGTGCGCCAGACGCACCCACAGCCACCTTCACTCCTCATTACGGAAGAGGTCACGCGTTTCGGACATGGGATAGGCAAGACGGCGCGCGGCACCGCGGTGGGCGTTGCCGCGCCGGCTCCGCGCGGGGCGCCTGTAGGATCGCGGCCATGCTTACGGTGTCGTTGCCGCTGTCGCCCACCGCCTCGGTCGAGGTGCCGGCGCTCGGCCTGGGCACCTGGCGCCTGGGCGAGTCGACGGCCAACTCGCGCACGCGCGCGGCGGAGATCGCCGCGGTGCGCCTGGCGCTTGATCTCGGCTACCGGCTGATCGATACCGCCGAGATGTACGGCGAAGGCGGCGCCGAGGAAGTGGTCGGCGCGGCACTCGCCGCCTGGACCGCGCAGCCTGGTTGTGCGCGCGAAGAGGTGTTCGTCGTCAGCAAGGTGTATCCGCACAACGCCAGTCGGCGCGGCACGCTGGCCGCGTGCGAGCGCAGCCGGAAGCGACTGGGGCTGGACCGCATCGATCTGTATCTGTTGCACTGGCCGGGGCAGCATCCGCTAGCGCACACCGTGGCCGCGTTCGAGGAACTGCGCGCACAGGGCCGCATCGGCGGCTGGGGCGTGAGCAATTTCGACGTGGGGGGCATGGAGGCGCTGTGGCGGCTGCCGCTGGGGCCGCAGTGTGCGACCAATCAGGTCTACTACTCGGCCGGCCAGCGCGGCATCGAGTTCGACCTGCTGCCGTGGCTGCGCGAGCGCGGCCTGCCAGCGATGGCCTACAGCCCGATCGACCAGGGTGCGCTCGCCACCGACCGTGACTTCGCGGCGATCGGCGCGCGTCATGGCGTGAGGGCCGCTCAGGCCGCGCTCGCCTGGGTGCTGCATCAGCCCGGCGTGATCGCGATTCCGAAAGCGGTGCGCGAGACGCACTTGCGGGAGAATCTCGCCGCGGCCGCGCTGCGGCTGAGCGCCGACGACCTGGCGCAGGTGGATCGCGCGCTGCCACCGCCGGCGCGCAAACAACCGCTTGCCATCCTCTGACCATGTTTGACGCCAGCTTCTGGGAAGTCGCCAGCTACGTTGTCACCGCGCTCGGCCTGCCGGCGGGCATCGCGATCTTCTTCTTCGAGCAGCGCAAGGAGCGCGCCAACGAGGAGGCCGAGGTCTATCAGCTGCTCGCCAACGCCTACAACGACTTTCTGAAGGTGGTGATCGACAACCCCGATCTGCACCTGTTCACCAACAGCGCCACGCCGGATCTCACGCCGCTGCAGCAGGAGCGCATGCTGGTGATCCTCGACATGCTGATGTCGCTGTTCGAGCGCGCGTATCTGACGGCGTGGGGCGAGCGCATGAACGAACCGCAGCAGCGCCGCTGGAACGTGTGGGAAGACTTCATGCGCGAGTGGATCCGGCGCGACGACTTCCATCTGCGCATCGAGGCGCTGCTGGTGGGCGAGGACCCCAACTTCCAGGCCTACTTCCGCGACCTGGTGCGGCAGGAGCGGGGCTCGATGCTGGTGGAGGCGTAGCGTCTCATCGGGCAGGTCATGCTCGGAGCGCGGACCGTTGCGGCCCCACGCAGCCGAGCGCCAGCGGGTGCGCAGAACGCACAGCGCCGCGACTGCGGCCGGCCAGTCGTCGCGCACCTCATCGCGCATCGGCAACTGCAGCGATCACCGACTTGTAGCACCGGTTGGCCATGCAGCCATTGCTGCACTGAACGGCCACGGAACCGACGCAGCGGCGCCGCGCCGGTTCAACGGAAGTGACACCACGCCGCGTCTGGTGGCTGACGGTTGATCGACACGAATCGCGTCCGCGGTTGCAAGGCCGGACTCGCTCGTGATCGGGCGCGCTGCACGTCGGCGCAACGATAACTCGCACCGGGTTTTGCGATGCCGATCTCGGCATGGGTCGCGTGACTACCGACGCCCGCTGGAGGCCCGGGCAGCCGCAGCAACGCTGGCTGATCCGCCGATCGCCCATTGGATCGGGTGGTGGCAGCGAGAGCCGCGGGTACACGGACAGTGGGCGCAACCGAGAGTGTCCGCCTGCACGCAGCGTTTCCGTAATCAAGGCACAGGCGAACAACTCAGGAGATGCCGATGTGTGCCGAGCAACGATGGCAGACCCACGCGCCCTCCGGCGAGAGGCCCCTGGAGGACCTGGAGGTGGTTATGGTGCCGGAGCGAGCGCAAGTCGACCGGGTAACTGGACGCCGGTCGCTGGGTCGCTTACGCGCCGCATGGCCGGTCGCGCTGTGCGCCATGTTGTTGTGCGCCTGCGGCGGAGGCACCGGCGAGGCTGCCATCCCGCTTCCCAATGCGCCGTCCGCCATCGGCGTATCGAGCGTTGCGCGCGCAAGCCCGGCCGCCGCGCCGGTGCTGATCGCGGCGCCGCAGCCGCTGGTAGTGGCCGACGGCGAGCCTGCGATGTTCATCGTCCTCGCCCACGGTCCCGGCCTGCAGTACCGATGGCTGGTGAACGGCGCCACCGTGGTTGGTGTCGGCGGCTCGGTATTGCAATTGCACGCGGCGATGCGTGCCGATGACGGCGCACAGATCGCCGTGGTGGTGTCCAACCCAGAGGGACAGTTTGCGACGCCGCCAGTGCGCTTGACGGTTGAACCGGCCGGCTGGCGCGCACCGTGGTCCTGACGGGGCGGGCCGAAGGAGGGTGTGCGCCGACTCGCGGCAAGGCGATCGAATCGGTGTGCAGCCGCGAGAGGGAAACGCAGCATGAGGTGGGCGCGAGCGCGGTGCTCATGGCATACCGCGCAGCCGCGCCTTGCACCCATCCGGCGACCGCAGCTTGCGTGATCACGCGACTATCGCAAACCCGCGATAGTCATCCTATTCGCCGCTCGCGCGGGGAATGAAACGCCCGGTCGTGGTGTCATTGACCGTGGGTCGCGCGTCCGCGAGCCCATGCTCATCAGCCCCTACCGGAGAAGAACAGACATGTCCCTGTCCCGCCGCTCTTTCCTGGCCGCCAGCGCGTCCGTGGCCGCACTGCCTTTGGTCGGTTGCTCCACGGTTTCATTGACCCCGGCTGTCACCACCGTTGCGCCCGGCATCGCGCGCGTTCGCGTCGGCAACTTCAGCGTCACGTCGCTGCCCGATGGCGTGGCGGTGCGGCCGCTCGCCGAAGGTTTCGTGCGCAACGCCTCGCTGGCCCAGGTGCAGGCCGCGCTGGCCGAGGCCGGCCTGCCGACCGACTCCGTGACGGTCCCGTTCACGCCGATGCTGGTCGACACCGGCAGCCGCAAGATCCTGCTCGACGGCGGCAACGGCACCTTCGGCGCGCCCACGTCGGGCAAGCTGCTCGAGAGCCTGGGCAAGGCGGGCCTGCAGCCGTCCCAGATCGACACCATCGTCATCAGCCACTTTCATGGCGACCATATCAACGGTCTGCGCAGCAAGGAGGGCGCGCTCACCTTTCCCAATGCGAAGATCCTGGTGCCGGCGCCCGAGTGGGCGTGGTGGATGGACGACGCGCGCATGAACGCCCAGCCGGAGAACGCGCGTGGCAACTTCATGGCCGTGCGGCGCGTGTTCGGGCCGATCGCGCAGACCGTAGAGCGGTTCGAGCCGGGCCGCGAACTGCTGCCGGGCATCCGCTCGATGCCGGCCTTTGGTCACACCGCGGGGCACACCAGCTTCATGGTCGAAAGCGGCGGCCAGAAGCTGCTCTACTGGGCCGACACGACCAACATCGCCCCCCTGTTCGTGCGCAATCCGGACTGGGCCGTGATGTTCGATGCCGATCCGGAGGCCGCCCGCAAAGTGCGCCGCGGGTTGATGGAAATGGCCGTGAAAGAGAACCTGCTGGTGGCGGGCTACCACCTGACGCTGCCGGGCATCGGCCGCCTCACGCCGCGCGGTAACGGTTACGACTTCAAGCCGGTCGCCTGACCCAACGGGCTAGGCGGGCTCGCCGTCGCCGGGCTTGAGCACCCGGTGCGTGTGCCGAAAAGCGCCCGCATCGGCAGCTAGGCGGGCGACGGCGCGTCCACCCGCGGTGATCGCCTGGAGCAGCACGCCGAAGGCATTGGCAAAGGCGGTCGATATGTAGTGGGCGCGTTCGGCGTGGGCATGCGCAACGTGCCGGCACATGGCTTCGTGGGAGATGTATTCCATGAGGTCGACTCCAGTCGGTCGGTGGGCAGGCGATGCGCGCGTGCCTGTTGGGCACGGCGTGTCGTGACTGCCGATGGGCGATGATCTGTTGCGTTGCACAAATCGTGCTCGCCGCGCTGATCCGCCCTGACTGGAGCCGTTGGGATCGATTTGCCTCCCACTACTGCTGCGCTGCACCAGCGGGTCGCAGCCCGCAGGTCGGCGCGCCCCAGCGCGGGGCGCGCACGGGTGCCAGACGCGGCTCTCAGGCGCCGTTGAAGATGAAACGCGTGCCGGTGGATGAGCGCACGAACTTGTCGGGCATCTCGGCCTGCACGATGTTGATGAAGGTCTCGCCGGAGCAGTGCATCGGAATCAGGAAATCCGGATTGATCGCCTTCAGTTCAGCCGCCGTCTGGCGCTGATACTCGACCGGGTGCGGCGCGAGGTGGAATCCGCCGAGCACGGCGTGGACCTTGTCGGTGCCGGAGATCTTCATCGCCGCGCGTACTGAATTGACGATGCCGCGGTGTCCGCAGGAGGTCATCACCACCAGCCCCTTGCCCTTGAGCATGTAGACGGTGGCCTGCTCGTGTTCGAAGTCATCGGGAATCACGCTCAGGTTGCGCTTGCCCTCGGACAGTTTTTCCGGCGCGCAGCCCACGCCTGCCTGCAGGCCCACGTTCATGCGGGTGGGCGAGAGCACACGCTCGAACGACTGGCGCGCGATCATGCCGGTGGAAAATCCGTGATCGGCCATCACCGACGGCTTGTCGGCGAATGTCACGGTGAGCCCAGCCGTGCGAATCGCATCGCGATCGAGCACGCCGAAGCCGCCACCTTCGCCCGGCACGTTGAGCTCGCGCGTGCAGAAGCACTCCTCGCTGCCGAGATAAAACGGCAAGCCGGATTTGAGCTTGCCCTTGTACGCATCGAGGAACCCCACCATGCCGCCGAAGTGATCGAAGTGGCCGTGGCTCAGTGCCAGCGCGTCCAGCTTGGCGGCGTCGACGCCGGCCAGCGTGAGGTTGTTGAGCAGGGCCTCCGGCGTGTAGCCGAAATCGATCAACACATTGCGAGTCTCGCTGCCGCGCAGGGACTCGAGGTGAAGCGACAGACCCCACTCGCTCTGCAGCGTGCGGCGCGGCGCGGTGCGCGGCGCGACCGCGAAACCCAGCCGCTGCACTTGCAGCGAACCGAGAGTGCGCGGCGGCTCGAACGCATGGTGATACGAGTCGGTCACCACCCGCACCGCGAGGCGATCGACGATCGGCACGCCGGCCGGTGAATCGATCGGCTTGGCCTCGGCAACGCGGCCACCGAACAGGCCGCCGGCGGCCAGTGCGGCGATCGACCCGGCGCCGGCTCGCATCAACGAGCGGCGTGAGCGGTTGCCGAGGTATTGGGAGTCATCCAGGGCGGCGGGATCAAAGCGTCTGCGCATGCTGTCTCCTGTGTTGTCGTGGTTTTGCAGCGAACGGACAACGGATAACAGCGCGCCGGACCGGGCGGCGTCAAGACGCATCAGCGGCGGGGCGGTCCCGTTTTTGCGCTCAGGCCCATGAACGCCGCGTGCTGCGGCGCGCGCGAGCGGATCTGCGGGTCAGGCCGCCGCCGGGCGCAGCACCTTCTGCTCACGGATCGGCAGGTTGCACAGCGCAGCGAGTGCGGCGAGTGCGGCGTCCGCGTACCACATCCACAGGTAGTCGCCCTGCTGCGTGATGGCGATGCCGCCGAGCCAGGCGCCGAAGAAGCCGCCGATCTGGTGCGACAGCAGGGTGAATCCGAACAGCGTGGCCAGATAGCGCGTGCCGAACAGCTTGCCCACCACGCCCGCGGTGGGCGGCACGGTGGCGAGCCAGGTGAAGCCCAGGCCGATGGCGAACAGATAGAACGTAATCTCGGTCTTCGGCGCGGCCAGATACACCAGCACCAGCAACGCGCGCGACGCGTACAGCCAGAACAGGATCATCTTGCTGCGGTAGCGGTTGACCCACCAGCCGGCCATCAGCGAGCCGGCGATGTTCGCCAGGCCGATGATCGCCAGCGACCAACTCGCCACACTCGCCGGCAGTCCGCACAGGCTGACTTCGCCGGGCAGATGCGTGACAAGGAAGGCGATGTGGAACCCGCAGGTGAAAAAGCCCGCATGCAGCAGCAGGTAGCTGCGATCCGCCATCGCGGTCCGGACGGCGAGTCGAATGCCGCCGTCCGTACGTGAGGCCGCGGCGTGCGCCGCGGCCGCTTCGGGCGAGCGCCGCAGCAGGTATGCCAGCGGCAGCGCCAACAGCGAGATCAGCGCCAGCCAAAGCAGGCCGAACACGCCGGACACGCTGATCAGCTTCTGTGCCAGCGGCGCGAACACGAACTGGCCGAAGGAACCGCCGGCGTTGATCACCCCCGAGGCGGTGCCGCGCGAGGCCGCCGGCACCCGCTGCGCGGCGGCGCCGATCAGCACCGAGAAGCTGCCGGCGCCCGAGCCGGCCGCCATCAGCACGCCAAGCGTGAGCACCAAGCCGAAGCCGCTATCCATATAGGGCGTCAGCGCCGTGCCGAGGGCCAGCACCAGCACGCCAGCAACCAGCACGCGCCCCGGACCGTAGCGGTCAGCCACCGCGCCGGCGATCGGCTGCACCGCACCCCAGACGAACTGGCCCACCGCCATCGCGAAGCTGATGGTGACGATGCCCAGTCCCGTGCTGGTGTTCAGTGGCGAGACGAACAGGCCGAGCGACTGCCGCGCACCCATCGTGATCATCAGCAGCGACGCGGCCGCTGCCACCACCAGCCACCAATGCTGTTGCTTGCCTGTACCCACGGCGGCTGCGGTCATCTGTCGTCTCCCGGAGGGAGCGGATTAGAGCCGGTCTGCGCCGGCGGCACAAACGCGCCGTTCGCAGCGCTTGCATGCGTGGCGCGCATGTACGCGGCGTCTGGGACAATCGATGTCTCTCTCACCTGCTGCACCGGAGTTCCCGCATGGGCGCAATGCACCCGTTCCACCTGGCGTTCCCCGTCACCTCGCTCGCCAAGGCGCGCGCGTTCTATGGCGACCTGCTGGGCTGTCCCGAAGGCCGCTCCTCGCCCGACTGGATCGACTTCGACCTGTACGGCCACCAGATCGTTGCCCACCTCGCACCTGAGGAAGCGGGACATCGCGTGACTTCGGAGGTCGACGGCGACGCCGTGCCGGTCCGCCACTTCGGCGTGGTACTGCCGATGCCCGAGTGGGACGCCCTCGCCGCCAGGCTGCGCGCCGCTGCCGTTCGTTTCATCATCGAGCCGCACATTCGCTTCAAGGGACAGGTGGGTGAACAAGCGACGATGTTCCTGTTGGATCCCTGCGGCAATGCGCTGGAATTCAAGGCGTTCGCCGACCCGACGCGGCTGTTTGCGAAGTGACGGGAACAGCGTCGCTTGTTCGTTGATGCTGCGCCTCGCGCGGGCCGCGCAGCGGTCCGCGCGACGATGTTCCTGTTGGATCCCTGCGGCAATGCGCTGGAATTCAAGGCGTTCGCCGACCCGACGCGGTTGTTTGCGAAGTGAAAGGAACAGCGGCGCTTGTGCGTTGATGCTGCGCCCCGCGCGGGCCGCGCAGCGGCCGCGACGATGTTCCTGCTCGATGCCTGCGGCAATGCGCTGGAATTCAAGGCGTTCGCCGACCCGACGCGGTTGTTTGCGAAGTGAAAGGAACAGCGGCGTTGTTGTGTTGATGTGTTGCGTTGAAGCTGCGCCCCGCGCAGGCCGCGGCAGCGGCCGGCGCGACGATGTTCCGGCTCGACCCGCGAGCTACGCCGCACTCACCTTCTGGCGACCATCGTGGGTCGGCCCGACCTGCGCCTCGACCACCTTCTGCAAGTCACGGCTCACGCCCAGGGCGAACGCGGTTTCGGTGACCAGGAACAGCGGGCCGATCAGCAGCCCGATCAGGTCGTCGACGAATGCCGGCTTGCGGCCCTCGTACCAGTGACCGATGAACTGGATCACCCAACCGATCACGAACAGGCCGATGCCGCTGGCGAGCCACACCGTGGTCGACAGGACCGCGAGCGACTGCGCCGCCCAGACAGCCAGGCCCAGCAAGCCGGCCATCACGAGGCCATAGCCCAGGTGAAGCGTGAGATAGAACGCCACGCTGGCGCCTGCCACGATCCACGCCGGGCTCACGCCGATGCCGGCGATCTCCATCTGCGGTCGCGACAGCAGTAGGGTGACGGCGAACACGATCATCGGCACGCCGACAAAATGCGTGGCGATGTTGCGGCGGTCGCGGTGGTACGCGGCATAGTTGGCAATCTGGTCGGTGAAGCTGCGCATGCTGTCTCCTTCTTCCTGTCGCCTCTGCGCGCGGTTACGGCTGGCGCCCGGCGTTCTGTGCGCAACATAGCGCAGGTGTGGATCGCGTCAATCGCGTGGCGGGGTCGGGCGGGCGGTGGAACGCCTCTGCGCACCGTCGAGTGCGTCGCACCAGCGCTCGATGCGCTCGCGCACTTCTACCGGTCTTTCGGTCAGTGGCCAGTGATGGCAATCGATGGTGTCGATCTCACCGTGCGGGAACGTGGCCGCGATCGCCCGCGTCTGCTCGAGCGTCGCGAAGGTGGCGCCGGTGGACAGCAGCACCAGCACCGGCATTCCGTAGGTTGCCGGGGCGGGCAGCGGTCGAAACATCTGCACCAGCTCTTGCAGGTAGTGTGCGGTGCGAAAGGTCTTGAGGTCCGACCAGGTCGAGCTGTAGCGCTGAATGAACTGCGCCTCGCTGGCCGGATCCTGCAGGGCGATGCGTGCCTCGCGGTCCATGTGTGCGAGATCGAGTTCGGGAAGGCGGCCGCGCCGCAACCCCAGGGCGTTGAGCGCGCGCACGCCGCGCGCAGCGGCTGCGAACAGCGGCCCATAGCGCGCCACGCGGCGCCACTTGCCGTGCAGCGCGCTGCGGAACACCGGGTCGATCAGCACCATGGCGCGCACCCGCTGCGGATGGGTCGAGGCAAAGTGCAGCGCCACCTGCGCACCGAGGCTGTGACCGACCAGGATGGCCTGCTCGACGCGGTCGCCGAAGCCGGAATCCAGCAAGGCGGCCAGATCGTTGCTCCACAGTTCGAGGCTCAGCGCGCGGCGCGTCGTCGACTGGCCGTGCCCGCGCAGGTCGAGGCGCGCGACGTCGCGCTGGTTCGCCAGGCGCGTGTGCTCGATGAACTCGGACCAGCGGCTCAGATTGCTGGCCAGGCCGTGCAGCAGCAGCACCGGCGCGCGGGGCTCCGCCTCATGCTGGCGCGCAGTCAGCATTCGCCAGTGGAGACGGTCGCCGCTGCGATCGGGTGCGGCGAGGTGGCAGGCGATGTCCATGGGCGCAGGCTACCGCCGATGGTCGTCGAGACGACGCAGTCCCGCGTCCAATATTCGCGCTTCGCTCATCGGTCATGAGGCGAACCAAGCGGGCATGGCTGAAGGTCCGTCCGCGCAAGGCAAGCGGCATGCCGCTTGATACGGCATGCCGCTGCCCCTCTCTACAGACGCCCCACGCCGGGCAGCGTGGCGACCAGTCGGCCTTCGTCGTACACCAGGCCGACCAGCTGGCCGTCTTGCTCGACCACATGAAACTCGCGGCCGATGGACGCCGCGCCGGCGGGTGCCGTGCGTGCCAGGCGGCCTGCGAGGTGAGCAAGCAAGCGGCTGGCGAGCAGCAGTGCGACGACGAGCAGCTGGCGGCCGGGCGCCGGTGCGTGATCCCGGCTGGCGGTGGTCATCGAATGTGTCATGTCGTTCTCCTGATCTTGTGTCCTGTGCCTGCCGCTGGCAGGCGATCGATCTACGGTCCGTCGAGCTTCAGTTCGCGCAGCGTCTGACGCGTCTGGTGCTGCGCTGCCTGCCTCTCGGACTTGCGACCCGGCTGGTGCGCGCCGGCGCGGCGAAAGCGCGCCAGTCGAACCAGCGGATTGCGCGGGGACGGCATCGGCTGCTTCATGGTGTTTCCTTTCATGACTAGGCGCAGCGCGCCCACGGCGCGTGCAGGTGTGATGCGACGGACAAGCCGAGCGCCAAAGCAAACGGCCCGGGGCATTGCTGCACCCGGGCCGCCGTGGCGGTGTGACGCTGCGTCAGTGGCGCCGTAAAGCGCGCTGGAGCAGGGTCAGGCGGGTGCGGCCTCGCCGTGCGGCGCCGAGGTTCTGCGCAGCGACCGCGATGCCGGGGTTGAAGGCGGCATCGAAGGCGACGTTGCTCGTTTCGAACGGCAGGCCGGACGGGCGATTCATGCAGCGCTGGATCATCTGGCCTCCTGGAAAAGGTTGATCGGTGGGGGTGGAGACGTTGCTGCCGACGACTCGGTACAACGTAGATCAAATGATAAATACAAATTTATCTAATGCAACAAAAAAATGTCGCTGGCGTGGGGTGCTAACCAGTTTGCGTGAGCCTCGGTCCGTGGTGTTCAGCGCTTGCGCTTCAGTGGCGCCACACCTTGCGCCACCTTCTGCCACGCCTCCCGGTCGACCGCCGGCGCGGGCGCCGCGGGCGCCGCCCCGGTCGGCGATGGTGTCAACACCTCGCCCAGCAGATCGAGCAGGCGACCGCGGGCGCGGTCCGGGTGGCGCCGGTAGTAGGTGAGCACGAGGCCGACGATGAAGCGCTCATCATCGGACTGCGGCGCGATGGACTCGATCGTCGCCGCCGCGGGCGCCGCCGCCGGCCGATGCGGGCCGCCACCGGCATGGCGGACATCCATCCAGCCATAGGGCTTGTGCATGCACTGCTCGAACTGGCGCGCCAGTCGCTCGCCAATCTGGCGCGAACGGCCCTTGATCTGGCTCCAGTAGCTCGGCTGGATCTGCAGTCTCTCGGCAAACCGACCTTCCAGCCCGCGCAAGGTGGCGGCGTCCGGCTTGCGCGCGGCCTGCTGCACGAACTCGTCGAACAACCTGAGGGCGTTGTCGAGACGGATCTGGGCCAGGTCGGCGGCGTCGTTCATTGCCCGCATGATAAAGAAGGGCGATCCGTGGCGGTTGCTCGCTCGGCACACCGTGCTCCGGAGTGCGTCGTCGATGTCGACGACGCGAGACGGCCACGAGGTCGTGAGCGTCAGGCTTCGGGGCCGAGTTCGCGCACCCGCGGCGCGCCGGCGAGCCACGCATCCAGGCACTCGACGACGTCGCGCGCAAACTGCGCGATCACCGGCTCGGCGACGAAGCCCAGATGCGGTGTGAGCACCACGTTCGGCAATGCGCGCAGCGGATGCGCGGATGGCAGCGGCTCCTCGTCGAACACATCGAGCGCGGCCATCGCCGGGCGACCGCGGGCCAGTGCGGCAACCAGCGCATCGGTGTCGATGAGGGACGCGCGCGACGTGTTCACCAGCAACGCGTCGCTGCGCATCTGCGCCAGGCGCGCGGCATTGATCAGATGTCGTGTCGCAGCGCTCGCGACCAGATGCACGCTGACCACCTGCGAGGTGGCGAGCAGATCGTCGAGCGGCAGAAACAGGGCGCCGTGCTGCGCGGCGCGCGCCTCGGTCATGTGCGGGCTCCAGCACGCGATCTCCATGCCGAAGGCGCGGCCGATTGCGGCGACCCGCGCGCCGATCTCGCCCAGACCGATCAGCCCGAGGCGGGCGCCCCGCAGCACCGGCGCCAGCGGCTTGCCGTCGCGCCAGCCGCCGCCGCGCATCATTCCCAGCGCCGCTTCCAGGCGCTTGCTGGCCGCGAGGATCAGCGCCCAGGTAAGTTCGGCGGTCGCGTCCTTCGATGGTCCCCAGCGCGTGTGGCTCACCGGAATGCCGCGTGCGGCGAGTGCGCCGGCATCAAGGGTGTTGTTGCGGGTACCGGTGAAGACCACGTAACGCAGCCGCGGCAACTGCTGCAGCAGCAAGGCGGTCAGCGGCGTGCGGTCGCGCATCAATACCAGCACGTCGGCCGCGGACAGTGCCTCGATCAGCGCTGCGCCGCGCAGCGGCTCGTGGTGCACGTCGACATGGGCGCGCGCCGTGATGGCCGACCAGTCAGCCAGTCGTTGCAGCGCTTTCTCGAAGTCGTCGAGGACGACGATATGGGGAAGGTTGGTCATTGGTTGTATCGACGGGCCGGATCGAACGCGAGAGTCGTGACGGGTGCTGCAGGCATCGACGCGACCGAGCGAGGGCCTGATGCTAGACCGGGTCCTGCCATGAGCGCAGGAGCGGCTGCGGCCGCGGCGCGCGCACGCGTCACTCGCGCCTGACAACAGCAGTGACCGCGTCGAGCGAGTTGGCGCCGGGTGGGCAGGTACTCGAGTCCGCCTGCATTGAACAGGTGGTTCGCTCTGAGCACGAGCGACGGGTACGTACCTGCGAGAGGTTGACGGCGCGCGTGATGTTCTACGAGGTTGACACGTTGATTCCGCTTAGTGGGGGGGCTTTTCACAAAATTGACATACGTCAAGAAAGCAGGGCACTTCGACGGATTCCTCTTACGGCGAAGGCATGGGGCCGAGCCGATGTCCGCCACACTCTCGCAACGACGACAAGACGTTCGCACCACACGCGGCAGCCGCATGACGCCCTACGCAGCATTCTTCCTCTATCTGATCGCAGTGGTCGCGACGGTGGGTCTGGTGGTCGGGCTGAACGCGCTGCTCGGGCCGCGGGTGGTGGCGTCGGCCGTGAAAATGGAGCCGTTCGAGTGCGGCGTGCAGCCGATCCAGCAGCGCAACGTGCGACCGCTGTCGATCAAGTACTACCCGATAGCCATCTTCTTTTTGCTGTTCGACCTGGAGACGGTGCTGCTGTTCATCTGGGCCTCGGCGGCCGGCCATCGCGAAATTGCCACGCTGTCGCTGATCTCGTTCCTGGTGTTCATGGGCCTGCTGGCGCTGGCGTTTGCCTACGTGTGGCGTGACGGGGGGCTCGAATGGCGATGATGGAGTACCTGACCACCCGCAAGGACGATCTGGTCGGGTGGGTGCGCAAGTTCAGCCTGTTTCCCTATCCGTTCGTGACGGCCTGCTGCGGCATGGAGTTCATGTCGGTCAGCTCGACGCTGTACGACACCGATCGCTTCGGCGCCGCGCTGCCGCGCTTCACGCCGCGTCAGTCGGACCTGCTGATGGTGGTGGGCACGATCAGCCACAAGCAGGCGCAGGTCATCAAGAAGGTCTACGAGCAGATGTGCGAGCCGAAGTGGGTGATGGCCTTCGGCGCCTGTGCCACCAGCGGCGGCTTCTATCGCAACTACGCGGTGCTGCAGGGGGTGGACAAGGTCATTCCGGTGGACATCTACGTGCCGGGCTGTCCACCGCGGCCGGAGATGGTGATCGACGCGATCGTGATGCTGCAGGACAAGATATCGAAGGACCGGCACCCGATCTTCCCGGGCGAGCGGCAGAACCCGGTTGCCACGTGAACGAGGGCTGCGCGTCGCGCCACCCATGATCTACGAGACCATCAAGGCGAGCCTGGCAGGCTCGTACGAGCGCGCCTGGGACAGCTTCGGCATGCTTGTCCTTGAACTGCCGGTTGCCAACATCATGCCGGTGGTCGAGCGGCTGCGCACGGAGTTCGGCTTCTCTCTGTTCCTGGACGTCACCGCCGTCGATCATCCCGAGCGCGAGCCGCGCTTCGACGTCGTGTATCACTTCCTGAGTCCGACGCACCACAAGCGCATCCGCCTGAAGGTGCAGGTGGCGCTCGCGCAGCCCACTGTGCCGACCCTGACCGCGATCTACGGCGCGGCGCGCTTCATGGAACGCGAGACGCACGAGATGTACGGCATCGAGTTCGCCGGCAACGACGACCTGCGGCCGATCCTGCTGTACGAGGGCTTCGTCGGGCATCCGCTGCGCAAGGACTATCCGATAGACCAGGAACAGCCCATCGTTCCCTATCGCCGGTAGCAACGTGATGGACTACAAGAGCCCCGTTCGCACGACCCTGACCGAGACCGCCGACCCGGATCACGTGATCGTCAATATCGGTCCGTCGCACCCGGCCACCCATGGCACGGTACAGATCATCGCCGAGATCGACGGCGAGACGGTCAAGCGCGCCGACATCCACTGCGGCTACCTGCATCGCGGGTTCGAGAAGGAATCCGAGCACCACACGTACCACAACGTCATTCCGTACACCGATCGCCTGAACTACTGCTCGGCGCTGAACAACAACTTCGCCTATGCCGATGCGGTGGAGAAGCTGCTCGGTGTTCAGCTGCCGCCGCGCTGCATCTACCTGCGCACGCTGCTGTCCGAGTACAACCGGATCGCCGATCACATCACCTGCGTGGCGGCCTCGGTGATGGAGCTGGGCGCGATGACCGCGTTCCTGTATCTGATGACGGTGCGCGACTACATCTTCGAGCACCTGAACCAGCTGACCGGCGCGCGCCTGACCTACTCGTACGTGCGCATCGGCGGCTTGGCGCGCGACCTGCCCGACGGCTGGCTCGAACGGCTCGAGGAAGTGCTGCAGTTCACCGAAAACTACGTCGAGCGCATCCATGGCCTGCTCGATCGCAACCGCATCTTCATCGACCGCATGCGCAACGTGGGCGTGATGACGCCGGAGCATGCGCTCAACTGGGGCTACACCGGGCCGACGTTGCGTTCCACCGGCCTGGCGATGGACCTGCGCAAGGACAGCCCGTATCTGGCCTATGCCGATCTCGACTTCGACGTTCCGGTCGGCATCAAGGGCGACAACTTCGACCGCTACTACGTGCGCATGTGCGAGATCGACGAGTCGATCGCGATGGTGCGCCAATGCGTGCGCAAGCTGCCTGATGGCCCGGTGAGCATCGACGATCCGCGCGTGATGCTGCCGAAGAAGGAACTCGTCTACACGCAGATCGAAGCGCTGGTGAACCACTTCAAGCTGGTGATCGACGGCATCAAGGTGCCGGCCGGCGAGGTGTATGTCGCGCACGAGGCGCCCAACGGCGAACTCGGCTTCTATCTCATCAGCGACGGCAGCGGCCGGCCGTACAAGCTGCACGTGCGCGCACCGAGCTTCCTGCACGTGGGCGGCCTGCATACGCTGATCGAGGGCGGCCAGATCTCCGACATCGTGCCCACCTTCGGCTCGATCAACATGATCGGCGGCGAGTGCGATCGATGACGCCGCTCACCCCTGCGCTTGCCGAGAAGTTCGACGCGCTGCGCCGCCTGTACCCGGCCGAGATGGCGCCGTCGCTGGTGCTGCCGCTGCTGCATTGCATGCAGCAGGATCGGGGCTTCGTCACCGAAGACGATGCGCTGTGCATCGCCCAGTATCTCGGTGTGCCGCCGATCCAGGTGGTGGAGGCACGCAGCTGGTACACGATGTTCCGCATGCAGCCGGGCGGCCGCTACGTGCTGAAGGTGTGCCGCAACATTTCGTGTTCATTGCGCGGCGCCGAGCAGGTGGTGAGCCATCTTGAGCAACGCCTGGGCATCCGGGTCGGCCAGACCACGCCCGACGGGCGCTTCACGCTGGAGACGGTCGAGTGCCTGGCCTCCTGCGGCACGGCGCCGGCGATGCAGATCAACGACACCTATCACGAGCAGCTGGACGCGGCGACCATCGACCGCATCCTGGAGGACCTGCCGTGAGGGGAACGTCGATCTTCTTCAGCCACACCGTGACCAACCAGTCGCACACGCTGCACGAGTACCGCACGCGCGGCGGCTATGGCGGTCTGACCAGGGCGCTGACCGGCGGCATGCAGCCGGCCGACGTCGAGAAGGAAGTGATGGCCTCCGGCCTGCAGGGGCGCGGCGGCGCCGGCTTTCCGGTGGGCACCAAGTGGAGCTTCGTCAACAAGAAGAGCCCGGTGATCTACCTCGCCTGCAATGCCGACGAGGGCGAGCCCGGCACCTTCAAGGATCGCTGGATCCTCGAACACTCGCCGCATCAACTGATCGAAGGCGTGCTGCTCGCCTCCTATGCGCTGGGGGTGCGCCATGCCTTCATCTACATCCGCGGCGAGTTCGATCTGCCGCTGCGGCGCCTACAGGGCGCGCTCGACGAGGCGCGTCATGCGGGCCTGGTCGGCGAGCGCATCTTCGGCACCGAGTTCTCGTGCGACATCGTGATCCATCGCGGCGCCGGCGCGTACGTGTGCGGCGAGGAATCGAGCCTGCTGAACTCGCTCGAAGGCCGCAAGGGCTTTCCGCGCAACAAGCCGCCGTTCCCGGCGGTCAAGGGCCTGTACCAGCGGCCCACCGTGGTCAACAACGTCGAATCGCTGGCGACCGTGCCGTGGATCATCGTCAACGGTGGCGCCGCGTACGCCGCCATCGGCGTCAAGAAGAATCCGGGGACGCGGCTGTTCGGCATCTCGGGCCACGTCGAGCGGCCAGGTCTGTATGAGCGGCCCACCGGCTATCCGCTCAAGAAGATCATCGAGGTGGACGCCGGCGGCGTGCTGGGTGGCCGGCGGCTGAAGGCGGTGATTCCCGGCGGCAGCTCCACGCCGATCCTGACCGCCGCCGAGATCGTGAACGTCACGCTCGATGTCGAGTCGATGGTGCGCGCCGGCAGCATGATGGGCTCGGGCGGCATCATCGTCATCGCCGAAGGAACCTGCATGGTGCGGCTGCTGCAGGTGCTGACGCGCTTTTACGCGCATGAGTCCTGCGGCCAGTGCACGCCGTGCCGCGAGGGCACCGACTGGATGAACCGGATCCTCGAGCGGATCCTCGCCGGTCGGGGCGTGGCGGGTGATCTGGCCGCGTTGCGCGCGATCCCGGCGGGCATCATGGGCAACACCGTCTGCGCGCTCGGCGATGCGGCGTCGATGCCGGTGCTGAGCTTCATCAAGAAGTTCGGCGCCGAGTTTGACTACTTCGTCGAGCATGGTCGCTCGATGAACGCCGGCCGACTGGCCGCGTGATGGGGCACGGGGCCGCACGATGAAATGCACGATCGACAGCCGCGAACTCGAGGTCAACGAGGGTGAGAGCGTGCTGCAGGCGGCCAAGCGCTTCGGCATCGAGATTCCGCACTTCTGCTACCACGCCAAGTTGTCGGTGGCGGGCAGTTGCCGGCTGTGCCTGGTCAAGGTCAACAACCTGCCGAAGCTGATGCCGGCCTGCAACGTGATCATCACGCCGAACATGGTGATCGAGACGCAGGCCGAGGAAGTGCAGCGGGCGCGCCGGCAGGTGATGCAGTTCATCATGCTCAACCACCCGGTCGACTGCGGCATCTGCGACAAGGCGGGCGAGTGCACGCTGCAGAACTACCAGCAGGACTATGGCGCGCCGCAGGCGATCTCGATCGATCCGAAGATCCGCCGGCGCAAGCTGCATGAGCTGAGCCCGCGCATCTCGCTCGACAACGAGCGCTGCATCCTGTGCAGTCGCTGCGTGCGCTTCACCAAGGAGATCTCCGGCTCGGCCGCGTTGGGCATCGTCGATCGCGGCGGCCACTCGCACGTCGATCGCATCGGCGCGCTGCCGTTCGACGATCCGTACTCCGACAACGTGATCGACATCTGCCCCACCGGCGCGCTCCTCTCCAGCGAGTTTCTGTACAAGAGCCGGGTGTGGTTCCTCGAACCGGTGCGCTCGGTGTGCACCGGCTGCGCGCGCGGCTGCAGCGTGCAGGTGTGGCGGCGCCAGAAGCATCGCGAGCCACGCGCTCCCGGCATGGCGCAGCCCAATGTCGCTTACCGCGTCACGGCGTTCGACAACCCGCAGATCAACGGGCCCTGGCTGTGCAACAAGGGCTTCGATCTGCACAAGGCGATGGCGCAGCCGCGCGTGCTGGCGGCGCGTGTTGCCGGCGCCGAGGTGCCGGTCGACCAGGCGCTTGACGCCGCGCACGCGCTGCTGGTTGCCGCGCGCAACCCGGCGGCGCTGCTGTCGGCGCAGGCCTCCAACGAGGAACTCGATGCATTCGCAGCGGCGTTCGGCACGCGCCTGCGCGTCTATGCGAAGCAGGATGACCGGCCTGCGGAGGGCGAAGTGGTCGAGGACCGGTTCCTGATCCGTGCCGACAAGAACCCCAACAGCTTCGGCGTGCAGGCCAAGTTCGGCGCGGCGCCGTTCGATGCAGCGGCCGGCCACGACGTCGTGCTGGTGTGGGGCGCGCTGGATGACCCCGCGCTTCTGGGCGCGGCCAAGCGCGTGCACCTGGCTGCTTTCGAAGCGCCGACGCTGGCCGCGGCCGATGTCGTGATTCCGATCTCCACCACGTTCGAGCGCAGCGGCAGCTTCAGCAACTTCGAGGGCACGCGCAACGACTTCACCGCGGTGTTCGACAAGCCGCAGACCGTGCAGCACGCGGCCAACGTGTTGGCGAGGATCGCGTCGTGATCCAGGACCTCATCGTCCACGGCACGTTCATGGTCTACGTGATCGTGTTCCTGCTGTCGATCGCCACCATTTTCACCTGGGTGGAGCGCAAGCTGTCGGCGATCACCGCTGATCGCATCGGCGCCAATCGCGCGTACATCCGCATTCCGTACACGCAGATCAAGCTGACCGCCTGGGGACTTTTTCACGGCCTGGCCGACGGCGCCAAGATGCTGCTGAAGGAAAACTTCACGCCGCAGACGTACGACCGCTTCTGCTACAACCTCGCGCCCTGGCTGGCGGCGGTGCCGGTGCTGCTGGTGTTCGCGGTGGTGCCATTTGGCGGCACGGTGATGCCGGGCCAGTTGCTCAGCCCCGACTGGTTCCCCGGCCTGTCGCGCGATCTGGCTGCGTTCTTCGGCGAGCGCGCCTACGCGATGCAGGTGGCCAGCCTGGATGCCGGCATCCTGTTCGTGCTCGCCATCTCGGGCATCGGCATCCTCGGCACCATGCTCGCCGGCTGGTCGTCAAACAACAAGTTCTCGATGCTCGGCGCCGCCCGTGCGGCGTCGCAGATGATCTCCTACGAAGTGGCGATGGGCATGGCGCTGATCGCCATGGTGGTTACCTACGGCACGCTCGATCTGAACGAGATGGTCAAGTGGCAGGCGCAGCCGCTGGTGGCCGGCCTTCCGGCCTGGGGCATCTTCCTGCAGCCGATCGCGTTCCTCGTGTTCCTGACCGCCTCGATCGCCGAGAACAAGCGCGTGCCGTTCGACCTGCCCGAGTGCGAGTCGGAACTCGTCTCGGGCTACTTCACCGAGTACACCTCGATGAAAATGGGCCTGTTCCTGCTCAGCGAGTTCATCGAGATCGCCGTCATTTCCGCGCTGGTGGTCACGGTCTTCCTGGGCGGCTACAGCCTGCCGTGGCTGACCGATCAGGGATTCGTGTTCCCCTGGGGCAGCACCTGGGACCTGCCGCACTTCGCGGTGGTGATGCTGCAGGTGTTCGCTTTCTCGGCCAAGGTGTTCCTGGTGGGTTGCGTGCAGATCCAGGTGCGCTGGACGCTGCCGCGCTTTCGCTATGACCAGTTGATGGCGCTGGGCTGGAAGTTCCTGCTGCCGTTTGCCGCAGCCAACCTCGTGGTCACCGCCGTGGTGCGCTGGTGGACGCTGTGACTCCAGTGAACCCTCGGCCCGCCAAGAAGAAGTACTGGAACGAGCCCACGCTCGGATTGTGGGAGCGCTTGTTCGTGCCGGAGATCGTGCGCGGCATGACGATCACCGGCGGCGTGTTCCTCGCCAACATGTGGAAATGGCTCACCTTCCGCAAGGGCGCGCTCACCGCGTACTACCCGGAAGAGATCCGCGCCGACTACTCGCCGATCAACCGCGGCCGTCACGTGCTGACCCTGCGCAGCAACGGCGAAGTGCAGTGCGTCTCCTGCAACATGTGCGCGACGGTGTGCCCCGCCTACTGCATCGAGATCGTGGCGACCGGCAACTTCGGCGATCGCGCGCACCCGAAGTCGCCCGAGCGGTTCGAGATCGACTACTCGCGCTGCATCTTCTGCGGTTTCTGCGTCGAAGCCTGCCCCGAAGATGCGATCAGGATGGCCAAGGAAGTGCCCAATTTGCCGGGTTTCGACCGCGACGTCATGTGGGGCAAGATCGATCTGCTCACCCAGTGGCAGCCGATGTCCGATCCGCGCAAACCGTATCCGGACGCGGCACCGCCGCGCGAGGCGCACCGATGACCGACGCCTTCATCGTCTTCTTCGGCCTGCTCGCGCTGCTGTGCGCCGGCCTCGTGGTGATGCTGCGCCAGCCGATGCGCGCCGCGCTGGCCCTGGTGGCGCACATGATCTGCCTGGCGGCGATCTTCGCGCTGCTGTCGGTGCACGTGGTGGCGCTGTTCCAGGTGCTCATCTACGTCGGCGCGGTGATGGTCTTCATGGTCTACACGATCATGCTGCTCGACGATCGAGATGCGTCCTACCGCACGGTGTTCTCACGGCTCACCCTGCCGGCGCTGGTGGTTGCGGTGCTGGTGGCCGCCACCCTGACCCTGCTGCTCGGGCGCATCGGCCCCGACACCGCGGTCGCCGCAGCGGCGGCACCGCCCTTCGCCTTCAGCGCGTTCTCGATCGCCTTCATGAAGCAGTACTGGTTCCACTTCGAACTGGCCACCGTGCTGCTGCTCATCGGCATCGTTTCGGCCTGGACGGTCATCCGGGAAGGACAGTGATCAACCGCTACGAAATCCTCATCATGCTGTCGGTGCTCCTTTTTTCCATGGGGCTGGCCGGCGTGATGATCCGCCGCAACCTGCTGGTGGTGATCATGAGCCTGGAGATCATGCTCAACGCCGTGGTGTTGAGCTTCGTCGCCGCCGCCGCCACCAGCCAGAGCCTGCACGGTGCGGCGATGACGTTCTTCATCTACGTCGCCGCCACCTGCGAGATCGCGCTGGCGATGGCGATCGTGGTGCTGCTGGTCAAGCGGCGCGGTTCGCTGGACATGGCGGCCGAGCAGGAACTGAAGGGTTGAGGCGATGAACTCCCTGGCCCTGATTCCGCTGCTGCCGCTGATCGGTTTTCTGATCAACGGCATCGTCGGCGCACGCCTGCCCAAGGGCGTGGTGTCCTGGGTGGCCTGCGGGCTGCCCGCTGCCTCGTTCGCGCTCACGGTCGTGCTGTTTCTCGATCTGCTGGCGAGCCAGACGCCGATCGTTGCAACGCTGTACACCTGGGCCGCGATGCCCGGGTTCAAGCTCGACGCCGCGCTGTACTTCGATCAGGTGGCCGCCGTGATGTGCCTGGTGGTGACCGGCATCGGCACGCTGATCCACATCTACTCGATCGGCTACATGCACGAGGACAAGAGTTACTCGCGCTACTTCGCCTACCTGAACCTGTTTCTGTTCTTCATGCTGCTGCTGGTGCTGGGCAAGAACGTCGTCATGCTGTTCATCGGCTGGGAGGGGGTGGGCCTGGCGTCGTACCTGCTGATCGGCTTCTGGTTCGACGACGACGCCAAGACCGCGGCCGGCCTGAAGGCGTTCATCGTCAACCGGGTGGGCGATGCCGGCTTCCTGCTCGCCGCCTTCCTGTTGCTCGCCTACGCCGGCACGCTCGACTTCCAGGAGATCAATGCGTTCTTCTCGGCCACGCCGCCCGCGGCCTGGGTGACGACCGCTATCGGTCTGCTGCTTCTGGTGGGCGCCTGCGGCAAGTCGGCGCAGATCCCGTTGCATGTCTGGCTGCCCGATGCGATGGCCGGCCCGACGCCGGTCTCCGCCCTGATCCATGCGGCCACCATGGTGACCGCGGGCGTGTACCTGCTGTCGCGCCTGAGCGGCGTGTTCCTGCAGACCGACGACGCGATGATGATCGTCGCCTGGCTCGGTGCCATCACGGCGCTCGTCGGCGCCAGCATGGGCGTGACCGAGTTCAACCTGAAAAAGGTGCTCGCCTATTCGACGATGTCGCAGATCGGCCTGATGATCATGGCCTGCGGCCTGGGCGCATTCTCGGTCGGCATGTTCCACCTCACCACGCACGCGTTCTTCAAGGCCTGCCTGTTCCTCGGCGCCGGGGCCGTGCTGCATGCACTGCACGGCGAGGAAGACATGCGCAAGATGGGTGCGCTGGCGCGCCGGATGCCGTTCACCTTCGGCGTGTTCCTGCTTGCCACGCTGGCGCTGTGCGGCGTGCCGCCGTTCGCGGGCTTTTTCTCCAAGGACGAGATTCTGTGGACGGCGTGGTCGGCCGCCGGCGGCTCGCCACTGCTGTGGCTGGTCGCCAGCGCGGCATCGTTTCTCACCGCGTTCTATATGTTCCGCGCGATCTTCCTCACCTTCTTCGGTGCGGATAACGTGAGCGCGGAGCGCCGGCACGGCATCCATGAACCGCCGCCCACGATGTCGATCGTGCTCGGCGTCCTCGCGGTGGGATCGGTCCTGGCGGGCCTGATCGGGCTGCCGCTGTTCTGGCGCGAGTTGTTCGGCGTGACTGCGCCGTTCTACGACTTCCTCGAACCGGTGCTCGGTCACGCCACGCCGCGTGCCGATGTTGCCCACAGCACCGAGGCCGTGTTGATGGTCATCGCGGTGGGGGTGGCAGCGCTGGGCATCGCGCTCGCCTGGTGGGTCTACGGCCGTGCGAGCGATCGCGCTGCGCCTGCCGCCACCCGCGTTGTGCAACCGGGTTTGTTGCGCCGCTGGGTGAGCCACGGCTACTACGTCGATGCGTTCTACGAGCGCGTGATCGTCCGCTTCGTGGCCTGGCTGTCGGTCGCGGTGTTCGCGCGCAAGGTCGAGTCGGCGCTGGCAGCTGCCACCATCGCGTCGCCGGCACGCGCAGCACCGGTGGCCGCGCGCCTGTTCGCCCGTTTGCAGACGGGCGACTTGCAGGCCTACGTGTTCTACGCGCTGATTGGTCTGGTGGTGATCCTCGGCTGGGGAGCGCTCAATGCGTGAAGCGCTGCTGCCGCTGATCCTGCTGCTGCCGCTGGCCGGCGCGCTGCTGGTGCCGCTTGCCGGTGTGCGCGTGGCGCGCGTGCTGGCGCTGGCGTTGATGCTGGCGGTGCTGGTGCTCGCCAGCGTCGTGTTCGCCGGCTTTGACGGCGCCGGCGCAGGCGTGCCGGCAATCAACCTGCGTTTCATGCACGCCCTCGGCGTCGGCCTGCACTTCGGCGTCGACGGCTTCAACGTCTACCTGCTGCTGCTCACCGCGCTGCTGTTTCCGGTGGTACTGGCCTGCATGTGGCGCAGCGTCGAAGCGCAGCGCCGGCTCTATCTGGGCTTGATGCTGGCGCTGCAGGCCTGCCTGCTCGGCACCTTCCTGGCGCAGAACCTGGTCGTGTTCTTCGTGTTCTGGGAGGCTGTGCTGATCCCGATGCTGCTGCTGATCCTGGTGTTCGGCGGACCGCAGCGCCGCCGCGCGGCGATCACCTTCTTCCTCTACACGATGGCGGGCAGCGTGCTGCTGCTGGCAGCGGTGATCCTGCTCGGCGTCGAGCACTTCAACGCGTTCGGCTACTGGTCGTTCGACTACGAGGCGCTGTACGGCCTGCATCTGTCGCCGGCCAAGCAGGCCTTCGTGTTCGGCGCGATCGTGCTGGCCTGCGCGATCAAGAGCCCGCTGTTTCCGTTTCATGCCTGGCTGCCGCTGACCTACGGCCAGGCGTCGACCTCGGGCACCGCGCTGATGGCGGGTCTGCTGTCCAAGATGGGCGCTTTCGGTTTGATCAAGCTGGCGCTGCCGCTGTGCCCCGACGTGGCGCCGGTGGCGGCGCCGACCATGGTGCTGCTGGCGGTCGCGAGCATCCTCTACGGCGCGGTGCTGGCGCTGCGCCAGCAGGATCTGAAGCTCTTGATCGCCTACTCGTCGCTCAGCCACATGGGCTTCATCGTGCTCGGCGTATTCAGCTTCCAGCACAGCGCGCTGCACGGCGCGATGTTCCAGATGCTTAGCCATGGTGTGGCCGTGGCCGGCCTGTTCCTGCTGCTCGGTCTGCTCGAACAACGTGCCGGCGCCGGCTATCAGCACCTGTCGGCGCTCGCCTCGCGTGCGCCGCGCCTGGCGGTGCTCACCATGCTGTTCGTGCTCACCTCGCTGGCGCTGCCGCTCACCAGCGGCTTCACTGCTGAGTTCCTGATCCTGCTCGGCGCCTTCACCGAGGGTCTAGCCGCATGGCAGGCCAATGCCGGTGGGCTGCGGCTGGCCGCGGCACTTCTGGCCGCGGCTGCGGTGGTGCTGGGTGCCGGCTACATGCTGCGCTTTGCCCGCATGCTGGTGTTCGGTCCGCCCGGCGGCGCGCGCCTGCCAGATCTGAGTGCGCGCGAAGCGGTGGCCTTTGCGCCGCTGCTGCTGCTCATCCTGTGGATCGGCGTCTGGCCGGCGCCGATGATGACCAAGGTGCAGAACGCGGTGTCGCATTTGGCCAGCTTCAGCGTCGGTCCGGTGCCGGCGCAGGCGGCGCCGCAGATGGCGGTCGGCAAGGACAGCCATGGCCGCTGACTTCTTCTACGGGCTGCTGGCGGACCATCTGGTGCTTGGCCTGATGGTGGTGCTGATGCTGCTGGAGATTTTCCGCGCAGCGCCGACGCTGGCGCGCATCGCCTTCATCGCCACCATGCTGGCAGCCGGTGCGGCGCTGCTGCACCAGTTGGCGACCGGCTATGTCGCCGACATCGTGCCGGGCGAGATCCGCATCGATCGCTTTGCGCAGCTGGCCAAGCTCGTGATCCTCGGCTGTGGCCTGGCGCTGGCGCTGGCCTTTCCTGCGCGCGCCACCTACAAGACCTGGCTGCTGCTCGCCTGCGCGCTGTTCGGCGCGCTGATCATGATGGACAGCGCCGGCTTCGCGTCGCTGTTCCTCGGCATCGAGATGCTCTCGCTGCCGGCGTTTGCGCTGATGGTGCATGGCTGCGGGCGCGGCGTGGCTGCCGAAGGGGCGTTCAAGTACCTGCTGCTGTCCTCGGTGGCCAGCGCGCTGCTGCTGTTCGGCGTGTCGTTGTCCTACGGCAGCACTGGCTCGCTGTCGCTCGATACGTTCGGTGCGTCGCTGGCCAGCGGTCGCGCCCAGGACCTGGCCGCGACCTTGCTCGTGATGAGCGGTCTGTTCCTCAAGGCCGCGGTGTTCCCGTTCCACGCCTGGGCACCCGATGCCTACGCCAGTGCACGCATCCATGTCACCGCGCTGCTGGCCTCGGTGGTCAAGGGCGCGGTGATCCTGGCGCTGGCGCGTGTGTTCGCCGCCACGTCGCTGGAGGGTCCGCTGGTGATGATCGTCGCCGCGCTGGCGGTGGTGTCGATCGGCTTCGGCAACATCGCCGCCTTCGGCCAGCGACGCTTCAAGCGGATGCTGGCCTACTCCTCGATCGCCCACGCCGGCTACATGATCTTCGCCCTACTCGATGTCACCGGCAGCCGCGCCGACGACCTGCTCTGGTACGTCGCCTTCTACGCGCTGGCGACGGTGCTCGCCTGCGCGAGCTTTGCGGTGCTGTGCCCCGGCGATGACGACGAGCTGCAGCGGCTCGACGGCGGCTTTGCCCGCCACCCGCTTGCGGCCACGGTGCTGGCGCTGTCGGTGCTGTCGCTGGCCGGCATGCCGCCCCTGCCCGGCTTCTTCGCCAAGCTGTTCGTGTTCACGTCGGTCATCGCCTCGGGGCACCTGATGGTGGCGATCCTGGCCTTTGTCGGCAGCTTCCTGGGCCTGACTTATTACCTCGCGATCGTGGTGCGCCTGTTCCGAACCGATGCCGCAGTGCAGGCGACAAGCGCGCCCGAGCCGACGCGGGTCGAGGCGACCGTCTGATCGCGGTCGCGGTACGGCAGATGCACGTGACGCCAGGCGCTGGCAGGGCGGTAGGTTGCTAGGATGAAAACAAGTCGCTCGCGCGAAGTCGACACCAAGGAGGCACGGATGATTCTCAGATCGAAGGTTCCGGTCACGCTCAAAGGCACCGCGGCCGACATGCTGGAGGCCAAAGGCAAGCTCGTGCATGCCGTCACCGCGCAGGAGACGGTCTACGACGCGATCTTCAAGATGACCGAGTGCCGGGTCGGCGCGCTGCTGGTGATGAAAGGGCAGACGCTGGTCGGCATCGTGTCGGAGCGCGACTACACGCGCAAGGTGGCGCTGCTGGGCCGCGCGTCCAAGGAAACGCGGGTCGAGGAAATCATGTCGTCGCCGGTCATCACGGTGACGCCGCAGGCCAGCCTGAGCGAGTGCATGCATGTGATGACCCAGCATTCGATCCGCCATTTGCCGGTGGTCGAAGATGATCAGGTGGTCGGCGTGCTCAGCATCGGCGACCTGGTGCGCTCGGTGGTGGCGCAGCAGGCCGAGACCATCGTCAGCCTGAGTTCGTTCATCGGCGGCGACTACCCGAACTAGCCATCTGCGCCGCGTGCGCCGCCATGGCGCACGGGTTCAAAGGCAACAGTCAGGGACCCAACGTCAAGAGGCGAGGGTCAGGGGACGTAGGCCGGCAGCTTCTTCGCCACGGGCGCGCGCTTGAGGGTGGGGTGCAGCGGCAGGCCGTCCTGCCATGGCGCCTTGGCTTCGCCCTGGATCAGCGGCAGCAGGTAGCGCCGCGCCGCCGGGGTGATCGAATAGCCGTCGGCGCCGATGAACTCGGCCGGCATCGTGCGCTCCACGTTGGCCACCTTGTCCAGCTCGGCGGCACCGATACGCCATGCATACGGCTTGTTCGCGGTGCGCTCGATGGTGGCCATCACGCGGTTGCGCCCCTTCATGGCCAGCGCGACAGCGGCCTTGCCCACCGCCACCGCCTGCGCCAGGTCGGTGGCGGAGGCGACGTGCCGGGCCGAGCGTTGCAGGTAGTCCGATACCGCCCAATGCACCTTGAGCTTGAGTTGGTCCTTGACCAGGCCCGCCAGCAGCGGTGCGACGCCGCCCAGCTGTGCGTGGCCGAAGGCGTCACGCAAGCCCTGGTCCGACAGGAACTTGCCATCGGCCGTCTGCGCGCCTTCGGATGCCACCACGGTGCAGTAGCCAAAGGCATCGACCTTCGCGCGCACGGCGTCGAGGAAGCGCGTCTCGTCGAACGGCACCTCCGGCAGCAGGATCAACAGCGGCAGCGGATGCGTCGGCGTATCGGCCAGCCCGGCTGCCGCGGCGATCCAGCCGGCATGGCGGCCCATCACCTCGAGCACGAACACGCGCGTCGAGGTCGAAGCCATCGACGCCACATCCAGGCTCGCCTCGCGCGTGCTCACCGCCACGTATTTCGCCACCGAGCCGAAACCGGGGCAGGTATCGGTCAGCGGCAGATCGTTGTCGATCGTCTTGGGTACATGGATCGCCTGCAGCGGATAGCCGCGCGCCAGGGCCAGTTGCGAGACCTTCAGGCAGGTATCGGCCGAGTCGCCGCCGCCGTTGTAGAAGAAGTAACGAATCGCGTGCGCCTGGAACACCGCGAGCAGGCGGTCGAACTGCGCCGCGCCCTTGCCCTCCGGCTTGGCCGGGTCGCCCAGCTTGAAGCGGCAGGAGCCGAAGGCGCCGCCCGGCACGTGGCGCAACGCGGCGATCACTGCGTCCGTTTCTCGGGTGGTGTCGATCAGGTCTTCGGCCAGCACGCCGACGATGCCGTTGCGTCCGGCGTACAGCTTGCCGAGTTTCGCGTCCTTGGCGGCCGCGCGTCGCCACGCCTCGATCACCCCGGCGGCCGAGGCGTTGATGACGGCGGTCACGCCGCCGGACTGGGCATACAGGGCATTGCTGCGGGTCATGTTGGGCCTCGTGCGGTGGGATCGGGAGAGCTTAGTCCTCTGGCGTTGCATGGGCGCACCCGCGCCGCTTCGTCGCTGCCCGATGGGTAGCGGTTCGGTTGACGTCCGTGCCGAGCTTCCGATGTTCCGTTGCGGCTGGCGGAACGTGCGTTCCGCCATAACAACAAGGCACGCCGATGTTCGACGAGCCGATCTACGCCGCGCTGCGGGCGGGTGAGTTCGAGCTCAACTATCTGCCCACGGTGCGGCTGAGCGATGGCCGCTGCATCGGTGCCGAGGCGCTGATCCGCTGGCAGCATGACGGCGTATGGGTGGAGCCCGCCGAGTTCATTCCGCGCGCCGAAGGCACCGGCCTGGGCGGACTGATCACCTACTGGGTGATCGACACGGTGGCGGACCAGATGAAAGACTGGCTCCTCGACCACCCACACGCCCATCTGAGCATCAACGTCCCGCCCGACGCGCTGGGAGGCGGCGGCATCGAATACGCGGGCGCCAAGTCCGGCCTGAGCGCGGTACGCAACCAGATCGTGCTGGAATTGACCGAGCGCGGCGTACCCGATGCGCAGGGGATCGAAGCGCTCGATCACATGGCGCGCAATGGCGTGCGCATCGCGCTCGACGACGTGATGATGGCGGCGTCAACCTCGCCCTGCTGTCGCGCTGCCGCTTCGACTACATCAAGCTCGATCGGCAACTCACGAGCGGCTTGATCGCGTCTGCCCTGCCGGACTGGCTGCTCGGCCTGTCGGCCTGCGTGTGCTGCTGGCGCATGCCAGCGTGCAAGTGGTTGCCGAAGGCGTTGAGTCCGCCGCCCAGGCGGCGCTGCTGCAGCGCTGCGGCGTCAGCCTCGCGCAGGGCCACCTGTACTCGGCTGCCCTGCCTGCTGCGCGGTTCCGCGAGTACTTCGACCCGCACGGCGCCGCTGCGGCTGATTGAGAGCCCGCTGCCGCGGACTTGCGCCTGCCTCGACCTGCGTTGCCGCGGGCGGCGACCACGTGATGCCCGATAGGCGCGACCCCAGGGTGAACACACGCCCCGGCGTGAGAGGATTCGCTCCCGCCGCCGGCCGCTGGCCGCGCTGGCGCGCAATCGAACGAGGATGATGGTCATGGCAGCGAACGTCGGCGGGCCGCTGAGCGAGCGCGAAATCGAGGAACTGGACAGCGCGCTGGCCGCCGTGCCTGAGCCGCAGGAATCTCTCGACGTGGTGATGCTCGACGGCTTTCTCGTCGGCCTGCTGTTGCAGCCCGATCCGGTACCGGCCGACCAGTGGCTGCCGTACGTGTTCGACAGCGAGGGCCAGCCGGCCGATCCGCCGTTGGCCCCAGCGGCGAAGGCGCGCATCGTCGACCTGGTGATGCGCCATCACAACTACCTGGCGGCCTGCATCAATGCGCGCGAGGGCTTCGATCCGATCGTGTATCCGGTCGAGGACGACGCCGGCAAGGCCGTCACCGGCCGCGCCACCATCGAGGCGCTGGCGCCCTGGGCGGCCGGCTTCATGAGCGCACTGAACGCCTTTCCGCAACTGCTCGACACCTACGGCGAGAGTTCCGAATTGGCCGAGTCGCTGGTCGGCGTGATGCGCCATTTGCCGTCGGATCCGGACGAACCGCCTGCCGACGCCCGGCGCTTCGCTGAGGACAAGTTGCGCATCGAGCGCGACATGCCGCTGGCAGATCTGGATGACGCGATCGAGCACCTGGTCGAATGCGTGCTCGATGCCGCCGATATCGCCCGCCCGCGCAAGCCACTGGCGCGCGAGACGCCGAAAGTCGGGCGCAATGAACCCTGTCCGTGCGGCAGCGGCAGGAAATACAAGCAGTGCCACGGCGCGTCGTCGAACTGAGCCGCCTCGTGCAAACGCGGAGCAGACATGGTTCTCGAGGTTGCAGAAATCCAGATCCGGGCCGGTGAGCAGCAGGCGTTCGAGGCTGCGTTGAGTCGCGGGGTGCAGACGGTCATCAGCCAAAGCAAGGGATACCGTGGTTACCGGCTCGAGCGCGGCATCGAGTCGCCGCAGCGCTACTTGCTGCTGATCGAGTGGGACACGCTGGAGAACCACACGGTGGACTTTCGCCAGTCACCCAGCTTTGCGCAATGGCGCGCGATCGTCGGACCGTACTTCGTGGAGCCACCGCGGGTAGAGCACTTCGAGCAGGCGAGCGCCAGCCCGAGGTAGCTGCAGCGCCGACAGGATGGCGGCAACTGACCTCAGAGACTTCGGCGTCGCGACGTGAGCTACTACGTTGCAGCGAAGCCTGGCGGTGGGGGCCGCCAGGTTCCCTCAGTGGCGTGCGCGGCAGGCCGACTTCACTGCCGACCTGCCACTTGACTGAAGGTCAGGCGGCCTTGTCAGCCTTCTTCTCGGCCGCCTTGCGCTTCTTCCACGCTGCTTTCAGGGCCGCACTGAGTGCCTTCTTCTGCGCAGCCGTCTTCGGCTTGCGCGTGCCCTTGCGACCCGTGCTGACCTTGGCATCGCCCGACAACGCGGCAAGTGCCTTGCGCAGCGCGTCGATCTCGCGCTCGCGGCGGTCTATTTCGGCACGAATCGTTTTTTCTGCTGAGTTCATCCTGAATCCTCGCTTGACAACAAAGCCGAAGCTTACTGTGTATCGATAACTTCGGGTAATTAGGTTGTGCGGGCGAGTTCAGGCTGGCGTAGAACAACGTAAGTCGTCCGCGCCCAGTAGAACCGGTCGAAGCTATTCAGCGTGGATGGTTCGAGGCTTCGTCCACCAGATAAACGATGGACCGATAGTTGACGCCCGAATGGTCGCTGAGACCTATTTCACACGTGCGGCTGGTGGATACGCCGCTGGTGCAACCAAGCAAAGCGCAGCGCAGGTCACGCAAGGCGTGCGCATTCAGTTCCGGCGTGGTGAAGCCCTTGTCGCCCGCCCAGCCGCAGCAGCCAATGGCGTCGGGCAGCGTGACCTGGGTGCAGCAGGCGCGCGCGACCGCGAGTAGTGCATCTTGCAGGCCCATCTTGCGCATGCTGCAGATCGGATGTACGGCCGTGGGTGCAGTGACCGGAGTGAGCGTCAGCCGCGGCAGCACCAGGTCGAGCAGCGCTTCGCTGATGTCGAGGACGCGCAAGGGCAGTCGACGTTCGCTGACAAAGCGCTTCATGCGATAGGCACACGATGAGGTATCGAACACCACCGGCAACCGGCCGCCGTCGCTCGCCGCGTGCAGCGCATCGGCGAGTTCTGCGCTCTTGCCGTCGGCGGCATCGATCAGCCCCTTGCTTTCAAATGGCTGGCCGCAGCACAGCCCTGCCATGCCGGCGGGATACACCGGCGCAAAGCCGGCGCGCTGCAGCACGCGGTCGGTCACGGTCGGCAGCGGTTCGCTGTCATCGCCGCGCGCCGCGCTCATGCTGCGCGCGGCACAACTGGGAAAGTAGACGAGCGGTTCACCGGCGGTCGCGGCACGCACCGACACCGACGCGGCGCGCGGCATGCTTGGCGTCCAGCGCGGAATGCGCCCGCCGCTGACGCTGCGCGCGGTGCTCGTAAGTGCCGTCATCGCGCGCGTGCCGATGGCACCATGCAGCAGGTCGGCACCCCGCAGGCCGAGCCGCACCGCAGACGTCACCGGCCCGTAGTTGTCGGCGACGGCAGCGGCTACGCGGTGGGCGAGTGGACCCGCGCGCTCGCCGCGCAGTGCCTTGATCAGCTTGCCGGTGTCGATCTCCACCGGGCAGGCGGTGGCACACAGGCCGCAACCGGCGCAGGTGTCGACACCGAGCCAGGCGTACTCGCTGCGCTGCGCCTGCGCACTGGCGCCGCTGGCCTCGATGCGCGCTATTTCGCGAAAAGCAGTGATGCGCTGGCGCGGGGTGAAGGTCAGCCGCGCCGACGGGCACTTGGGCTCGCAGAAGCCGCACTCGATGCACTTGTCGACCAGCGGGTCGGCCGGTGGCAGCGGCTTCAGGTGGCGCAGATGGGCGCGCTCGTCGTCGCTGATGATGACGCCCGGATTCAGCAGATTGTTCGGATCGAACAGGCGCTTGATCTCCTGCATCAGCAGCAGGCCGTCGCGGCCCCATTCGAGTTCGACGAACGGCGCCATGTTGCGCCCGGTGCCATGCTCGGCCTTGAGCGCACCGTCGTACTTGCCCACCACGAGTGTTGCCACGGCGTCCATCAGCGCCGCGTAGCGCTGGACTTCGGCCTCGGTAGAAAAGTCCTGGGTGAAGACGAAGTGCAGGTTCCCTTCGAGCGCGTGGCCGAAGATGATCGCCTCGCGGTAGCCATGTGCGTGCAGCAGCTGCTGCAGGTCGAGCGTGGCGTCAGCCAGACGGGCGACCGGAAAGGCCACGTCCTCGATGATCACGGTGCTGCCGGTGGCGCGCATCGCCCCCACGGACGGGAAGGTCCCCTTGCGCACCTTCCAGTACTTGGCGATCGTGTCCGCGTCGGTGCTGAACTCGATCGGCCCGGCGGTGGCGATGTCGCTGAGCCCGGCGGTGATGGCAGTCACCTGCTGCACCAGCGTGGCCGCATCGGCAGCTCGCGTCTCGACCAGCAGCGCCGCGCCGTCGGCGCCGAGCGCGCGCAGTGCAGCCGGCATGCCGGGCTTGTGCTCCACGCAGGCGAGCGCTGCCCGGTCCATCAGCTCGACTGCCTCCACCGGCAGCGCTGCCAGCGCGCTGACCGCGCGGCAGGCCGTGCCCAATGCATCGAACAGCAGCAGCGCCGCGGCCTTGTGGGCGTGATCGGGCACGGTGCGATACGTGATCGCGCTGATGAATCCGAGCGTGCCTTCGGAGCCGATCATCAAATGCGACAGGATGTCGATCGGGTCGTCGAAATCAACCAGCGCATTGAGGCCGTAACCGGTGGTGTTCTTCATCCGGTACTTGTGGCGGATGCGATCAGCCAGCGTGGCATCACGCCGCGTGCGCTGCGACAGTTGCGCCAGACCGAGCAGCAGTTCCGCGTGCGACTGCTTGAATGCCGCCACCGAGGCGGCGTCTTCCGTATCGAGTACGGCACCGTCGGCCAGCATCACGCGCATGCCGGCCAGCGTGTGGTAGCTGTTCTGCCGCGTGCCGCAGCACATGCCGCTGGCGTTGTTGGCGGCAATGCCGCCGATCATCGCGGCGTCGATCGAGGCCGGATCAGGGCCGATCTTGCGGCCGTGCGGGGCGAGCAGGCGATTGGCGGTCGCGCCGATCACTGCCGGCTGCAGGCGGATGGTGTCGGCCTGCGCATCGATGACTGCACCGCGCCAGCCGTCACCCAGCAGCACCAGCACCGAGTCGGAGATCGCCTGACCCGACAGACTGGTGCCGGCGGCACGGAACGTCAGCGGCGCATGGTGCGCGCGACAGGCCGCGAGCACGGCGCGCAGCTCGTCTTCGTTGTCGACGGTGACGACCACCTGCGGCACCAGCCGATAGAAGCTGGCGTCGGTACCGTAGGCCAGGCGTTGCAGGGGCGCAGTGACGATGCACGCGGCGGGCAGCACGTGCGCCAGGTCGCGGCGCACGGCGTCATACGAGGGGATGGGTGCAAGCATCGGCGCACCGTATCAGCGCCGATGCGGTCATGTTTGCGATGGGGCAAGGTGACGGCGGATGGATTGAACGTGCGGTGCAGCAAAGCCTTGATGACGGTGGGGCCGTGCAACCCGATTCACTTCAGCGTCGCTCCGAGCCAAAGCAGCAGGGGCTGCATGTCGTGACGTCGCGCCAGCGACGCGTTCGTTGCGCCACCGCAGGCGGTTACAGCGGGCCGTAGAAATATTCAGTGCGCCGCGGCCCTCACCGACCGTAACGGCGAGCCGGCTGACAGCGAATGAGCAGGCAGGCCGAGATGGGCCGCGTCCACCTCGACCACACCTGACCTTGCGATCCAACCTGAAGGAGACTTACCCATGACTACCCGTCACTCGTTGCTGCTGGCCGCCACTTTGACCGCGTTCTCTGCCGGTGCCGCCCTGGCACAGGACAAGGGCGCTTCGATCAAAGGCGAAAAGGAGCGCTGCTACGGCGTTGCCAAGGCTGGCCAGAACGACTGCAAGGCCGGTCCAGGCACCTCGTGCGCCGGCAGCAGCAAGGCCGACTACCAGGGCAACGCCTGGAAGTACGTCGCCAAGGGCACCTGCGAGACCATGCAGACGCCGAAGGGCAAGGGCTCGAAGGAGCCGGTCAAGAGCTGAGCGCATGACGGGCGGCACGCCGTGCCCCGCACGGCGTGCCGCCCGTGACTGACCACTGCACGGAAGCGCCCGATGAAGTTGACCGCTGGACTGGGATTGAAGCCGCCGCACTTCGATGCGGCCTTGGCGTGCCGCGACCCGGGCATGTGGTTCGAGATTCATCCCGAGAACTACATGGCCGATGGCGGGCCGCGCCTGACGTGGCTGGCGCTGCTGCGCGCGCAGCATCCGCTGTCGCTGCACGGTGTCGGCCTGTCGCTGGCCAGTGCCGACGGTGTGGACGAAGCACATCTGGCGCGTCTGGCCCGCCTGGTCGAGCGGTTCGAGCCGGCGCTGGTCTCTGAGCATCTGGCTTGGTCGCGCAGCGCAGCAGGCAGCCTGCCCGACCTGCTGCCGGTCCTGCGCACGGCCCAGGCGCTCGCGGTTCTCACCGCCAACATCGGCCGCGTGCAGGACAAGCTCAAGCGCGCCATCGCTATCGAAAACCCATCGCATTACCTGCGCATCGACGCGCATGCCGAAGACGAGGTGGCGTTCCTGACACGACTGGCGCGTGTCGCCGGCTGCACGCTGCTGGTCGACGTGAACAACGTCTACGTGAGCGCCTGCAACCTGGACGGCGACGCGCAGGCGTGGATCGATGCGGTGCCCGCCGATCTCGTGGCCGAAGTCCATCTGGCGGGCCACCATGCCGATCCGCAGTTGGGGACACGCTTGCTGATCGATGGACACGACGCGCCGGTGGCGCCTGCCGTGTGGGCACTGTACGAGCGGTTGATCGAACGCATCGGGCCGCGGCCCTCCTTGATCGAGCGCGACGACAATCTGCCGGCGTTCGACGAACTGCGTGCCGAACGCGCGCGTGCGCACGCCGTGCTCGCCACGGCGACGCGGCACCATCCGTGGCAGTGCGCGGCATGAGTGCCTCGACCATGCGATGCCAATCCACGCGTGGCGCCGCGCCGGGCGAGACGGCGCCGCTTGCCTGCTTCCAGCAGGAATTTGCGGCAGCGCTGCTCGACCGCCGACCGCTTGCACAGGTGGCCGAGAGCGCGACCGACGCGACCATCGCGGCGCTGCTGCGACAGCCGGGTGCCGCCGTGTACCGCAACACCGTCATGCGGGGGCTGATCGAAGCGCTGCAGGCCAACTACCCGGCCGTCGTTCGCGTCGTTGGCGACGAATGGTTTCGCGCTGCGGCCGCCGTGTTCGTGCGGCAGCAGGCACCCTCGCAGCCCTCGCTGCTCGCCTACGGCGAGGGCTTCGCAGCGTTCATCGCCGCATTCGAGCCCGCCGCCGAGTTGCACTATCTGCCCGCCGTGGCACAGCTCGACCGCTGCTGGACCGAGTCACATCTGGCGGCCGATGCGCCGCCCCTGCTTGCATCGGCCTTGCCTGCCGGTGCCGGCCTCGCCGACGTCGAGCTGCGCCTTCACCCCGCGGCGCGCTGGCGCTGGTTCGAAGACGTCCCGGCGTTCACGCTGTGGCAGCGCAATCGCGCCGAGCACTTCGATGCGGCCGCGTTCGACTGGCTCGGCGAAGGCGCGCTCCTCACGCGGCCCGCGGGTGACGTGCGCGCGCAGCCGCTTTCGCGCGCTGGCGTGGCGCTGCTCGACGCCTGCACTGGCGGCGCGACGCTGGGCACCGCACTGATCGCTGCGCTGGATGCCTCATCGGACGAATCGGACCGACCCGCCTCACCCGATGGTCTGGTCGCCCTCCTCAATCAGCTGATCGATGCCGGCGCATTCGCCGCATCACCTTGAAGGAAGAGTGATGAACGAATCGACAGTTCAGCCTGCCGCGGCCGGTTGGCGCGCCCGCTGGAACCAGCTTGCCGATTGCCTGACGCCGGCCGTGCCCGAAGACTTGCTGCTGCTGGTCTCGCGCATCGCGCTGGCGGCCATCTTCTGGCTGTCCGGTCGCACCAAGGTCGACGGCTGGCTCGCCGTTTCCGACAACGCCGTGGCGCTGTTTGCGGACGAGTATCAACTGCCGTTGCTGTCGCCGGCGCTGGGCGCGCACCTGGCGGCCTATGCGGAGCACGTGTTCCCGGTGCTGCTGGTACTCGGCCTGGCGACACGGCTGTCGGCCATCGCCCTGCTCGGATGACCGTGGTGATCCAGGTCTTCGTCTACCCGGACGCCTGGCCCACCCACCTGTCGTGGGCCGCGTTGATGCTGTTGCTGATTCGCAGCGGCGGGGGCGCGCTCTCGCTCGACCGCGCTGTCGGACTGCGCTGATCGGCACGGTCGGCGACGCAGTCAGCGCCCGGGGGCGGGATCGTCCAGCGGACGCACGGCCTCGAGCGCCACGTCGGCGGTGGCAAGTTCGTTCTGTGCGGGCGGAGTGGGCAACACACGCGTGTTGCGGATGATCGGGCGGCGCCAGGCAAAGTACGCCAACGCCAGGCCGCTGACACCTGCGAAGCCGAGCGCCACGCGCAGGCCCAGGTGCTCGCCGAGCCAGCCCGACAGCAACGCGCCGGGTCCGGCCGGCAGCAGCGTCAGCCAGCGCATCGTGCTGGTCATGCGGCCGAGCAGCGGCGCCGGCGTGACCGCCTGCCGCAGCGCCAGGAAGGAGATGAAGATCAGCACCGCGCCGATGCCGAACAGCATCAGCATCGCGGCGAACACCGCCACGCCGAACGCCGAGGCCGGCGCGAGAGCAGCCAGCGTCCAGCCGCTGCCGGTGATGGCGAAGCCCAGCACCATGGTCGGGCCCGGGCCGATGCGCTGCGAGATGCGGCTGCCGACCAGACTGGTCAGGATGGTGCCCACGCCGAGCGCGATGAAGCAGGCGCCGATCGCCCCTTCGGAGAGCTTGAGTACGCGCGTGGCGAACAGGATCTGCACGGTCAGTGCGGCGTAATGCGCCATCTGCCAGATGCCCACCACGATCGCCATGGTCACCAGCAGTCGGTGCGTGGTGACGAAGTGCAGCCCCTGGCGCAAGGCCGGCCAGAACTGCGTGGCCGCGGCACGCGCGCCTTCGGTCACGCGAACGCCGCGCAGGATGAAGGCGGACAGCGCCAACATCAGCGCGTCGGCCAGCAGCGCCACCGGGGCGCCGAGCAGCTTGATCAGCGCCCCGGCCAGTCCGGGTCCGGCCACCTCGGCACTCGAATTAGCCAGCGCATTTTTCGCATGCGCTTCGACCAGGCGCTCGCGCGGCACGATCTGGGTGAGCACGATCTGCGCGGCGCTGCCGGCGATCGTGTGCACGGTGCCCAGCGCGAACCCGACCACATACAACCAGGTCATCGACAGCCAGCCGAGCCACCAGGCTACCGGCACTGTGAGCAGCGCGGCGGCCAGCAGCAATTCGCCGCCGATGTAGACCGGCAGCTTGCGCACCCGGTCCAGCCACACGCCGGCCGGCAACGAGAACAGCACGAACGGTGCGATCTCTATCGCCGTCAGCAGGCCCATCTGAGTCGGCGTGGCCTGCAGCAACAGCACGGCCGTCAGCGGCAGCGCCAGCATCGAAATCTGGTTGCCGAACGAACTGATGAGAATGGACGACCACAGGCGCCGATAGACGCGATCGCGCAGCAGGTCGTTGGCCGGCAGCGCAAAGCGGCTGGCCAGTCGTCGCAGCGCAACTGTCGCGGGCAGGGCACTCATCGAGATATCAAAGCAGGCGAAAAAAGACGCGCAGCGTAGCGCCCGGCAGCGGTCCCGCGCGGTCGCCCAGTTTGCGTTGGGGCGCTGATGCAGCCGCCACGCATTGACATCCCGTGAACGCGACGACGACTGGGCGGGAGACTGCGGAGCAGCGCGGGGCGCAGTTTGATCTCCCTGCCTATGGTGAGGATTAGTGTCGGCTGCCTTGGCTTGGATTTCGATGAGCCAGCAGGAGGCGACGCGTGCTGCCCAAGGCCACCGCCGTCCACGGCCTCGCACTGTGGATCGCCAGGGAAGTGAGCTTGCTTCGCTCGGCACCGGCTGCGCCCAAGTTGACAGGTATCAAGTCCGACCGCGGCGTAGGGAAAAGAATGCACGGCGTGCCGTGGGCAACTCGCCCGTCGAACCGTTGCCCGCTCCCTGTCCACCTGGAGACCGAAACATGACTGCCACCGCTTCTGATGCCCGCCGCCTGGTCGCGGGGGCTGGGCTTGCGGACAAGCCACGCAAGAGCCGCTGGCCGGCGCGGCTGGACCTGGCGCAAAGCGGCAGCGGTCTGGTGCTCGGCTTGTTCATGTGGGGCCACATGTTCTTCGTGTCGACCATCCTCATCAGCCCCGACGTGATGTGGATGGTGACCAAGGGCTTCGAGGGCTACTTCTTCTTCGGTCGGGCGTTTCCGCAGATCGTCGGGGTGATCGTCGCCATTGTCTTTGCATTGATGATCGGCCATGCGCTGCTGGCGATGCGCAAGTTCCCGATCAGCTGGAAGCAGTTGCATACGTTCAACAGCCACCGCAAGCTGCTGGCGCACGAGGACACCACGCTGTGGTGGGTGCAGGCAGTGACCGGCTTCGCGCTGTTCTTCCTGGCGGCCGTGCACCTGTACCAGATGATGGTCCACCCGGGCGCGATCGGGCCGTACGAATCGGCAGCGCGTGTCTGGCACGGCTGGTGGCCGCTGTATCTCGTGCTGCTGTTCGCGGTGGAACTGCATGGCGGCATTGGTCTTTACCGGCTGGCCGTGAAATGGGACTGGTTTGCCAGCGCCGATCCGGCGCAGACACGCCGTCGGCTGCGCACCGTCAAGTGGGCGATCACCGCGTTCTTCCTGGCGCTTGGCCTGCTGACGCTGGCCGCCTACATGAAGATCGGCTACAGCCAGAAGGACATCGCCAACCCGGTGTACACGCCGCCCTGGCTGACCAGCCCGCCGACCGCCGCGCCGCCGGCCTGGTGGCCGAAGTACCTGAACACGCCCTTCCGGCCATAGCCCTCATGCACGCGAGCCGGTGGCAGTGATGGCCGGCCGACGATCAAGGACATATCGATGAACGTGATCTACACCGACGTACTGGTGATCGGCGGCGGCCTTGCCGGCCTGCGACTGGCGATTGCCGCCAAGCGCCGTGGCCACGATGCAATCGTGCTGTCGCTGGTGCCGCCCAAGCGCTCGCACAGCAAGGCCGCGCAAGGCGGCATGCAGGCTTCGCTCGGCAATGTCATCAAGGGCGAGGGCGACAACGAGGACGTGCACTTCGAAGACACGGTGCGCGGCTCGGACTGGGGCGCGGACCAGGACGTGGTGCGCATGTTCGTCAACACCGCGCCAAAGGCGGTGCGCGAGCTGGCGTCCTGGGGCGTGCCGTGGAGCCGCGTGCGCAAGGGCGACCGGCAAGTGGTGATCAACGGCCAGCGCGTGACGATCACCGAGAAGGAAGACGCGCACGGCCTGCTGGCGCAGCGCGATTTCGGCGGCACCAAGAAGTGGCGTACCTGCTATGTCGCCGACGGCACCGGCCACGCGATGCTGCAGGCAGTCGGCGACCACGCGATCGGTGATGGCATCGACATCCACGAGCGCACCGAGGCGATCGCGCTGATCCACGATGGCAGCCGCTGCTACGGCGCGATCGTGCGCAACCTCATTACCGGCAAGCTGTCGGCCTATGTGGCGAAGTCCACCGCGATTGCCACCGGCGGCGCGGGGCGGCTGTATCGCGTCACCACCAACGCCACCATCTGCGAAGGCATCGGCCACGCGATTGCGCTGGAAACCGGCGCGGTCGGGCTCGGCAACATGGAAGCGGTGCAGTTTCACCCGACCGGCATCTTCCCGGCCGGCATCCTCGTCACCGAAGGCTGCCGCGGCGACGGTGGCCTGTTGCGCGATGTCAACGGCCATCGTTTCATGCCCGACTACGAGCCGGAGAAGAAGGAGCTTGCCAGTCGCGACGTGGTGAGCCGGCGCATGGAAGAGCACATCGCCAAGGGGCTGGGGGTGAAGAGCCGCTTCGGCGAGCACATCTGGCTCGATATCACGCTGCTGGGCGAGCACCATATCAAGCACAACCTGCGCGAGGTCTACGAGATCTGCCATCACTTCATGGGCGTGGACCCGGTGAAGGAGATGATCCCGGTGCGGCCCGCGCAGCACTACACGATGGGCGGCGTGCGCACCCAGCCGTCAGGCGAGAGCCCCACGCTCAAGGGCCTGTTCGCCGCCGGCGAAGCGGCCTGCTGGGACATGCACGGCTTCAACCGGCTCGGCGGCAACTCGGTCGCCGAGACGGTGGTCGCCGGCATGATCGTCGGCGAGAAGATCGCCGACTTCTGCGACCGCGAGGAACTGACCATCCCGCTCGGCCTGGTGCGCGAGACGCTGGAACGCGAGCAGGCCGCGCTGGACCATCTGATCCACGGCAGCGGCAGCGAGCGCGCCACCGAGCTGCGCGTGGCGATGCAGACGCTGATGACCGACAAGGTCGGCATCTTCCGCAGCGGCGACAAGCTCGCGCAGGCGGTCGACGAACTGCAGCAGCTCTTGGTCCGCAGCCGCAACATCGGCGTGCCGTACAAGGCCGATGGCGCCAACCCGGAACTCGTGTGCGCCTATCGGACGCAGAAGATGATCAAGCTGGCGCTCACCGTGGCCTACGGTGCGCTCACCCGCACCGAAAGCCGCGGCGCCCATTTCCGCCAGGACTATGCGCGCCGCAACGATGCCGACTGGCTCAAGCGCACGCTGTCCTGGTGGAAGAACGACAGTGACACCTTGCCCACATTGACCTACGAGCCATTGAACGTGATGAAAATGGAACTGCCACCGGGTTGGCGCGGCTACGGCGCGAAGGACTACGTCGATCATCCGGACACGCCGCAGCGCCAGGCCGAAGTCGCCGCGCTGAAGGAACGCCTCGCCGGTGCCGATCGCTTCACGCTGCAGGAGGCGCTGCTGCCCTACGAGCACCAGTTGCCGGAGCGCCTGCGGGGTCGCAATGAGCGCATCGACGAACTGTTCGACGCCGCGGGTGCGGCTGCTCCCGTGCGCCCCGCGAGCGGTGCTGCCGCCGCAAAGTAACCAAGGACGCATGCATGAACACCGCCGCAAGCAACGCCACCAAGGAAGTCCCGATCGATACGTCCCGCCTGGGCGGCAAGGCTGCCGGCGACGATGCCCACGCCTGCGGCAAGCAGCCGCTGCCGGCCACCGCGCGGGATCCCAACCGCGTGCATCGGCAGCTGCGCATCAACATCCTTCGCTACAACCCGCAGGACCCGGCCAGCACGCCGCACGTGCAGCCGTTCGAGCTGGAGGAAGCCGACGGCATGACGCTGTTCATGGCGTTAAATGAGATCCGCGAGACGCTCGATCCGTCATTGCAGTTCGACTTCGTCTGCCGTGCCGGCATCTGCGGCTCCTGCGCGATGCTGATCAACGGCAAGCCGAGCCTGGCCTGCCGCACCCTGACCAAGAACCTCGACGCCGAGTTCTCGCTGGCGCCGCTGCCATTTTTCGAGCTGATCGGCGATCTGTCGGTGAACACCGGCAAGTGGATGCGCCAGATGAGCGAGCGAGTCGAATCGTGGGTCCATTTGAAGTCGCACGACGTGGATCTCACCCGCCTTGAAGAGCGCATGGACCCGGAGCTTGCGGAGAAGATCTACGAGCTGGAGCGTTGTGTCGAGTGCGGTTGCTGCGTGGCGGCCTGCGGCACGGCGCGGATGCGACCGGACTTCGTCGGTGCGGTGGCGCTGGGCCGCATCGCCCGCTTCAAGCTCGATCCGCGGGACACGCGCACCGATGCCGACTTCTATGAACTGGTGGGCGACGACGATGGCGTATTCGGCTGCATGAGCCTGCTCGCCTGCCATGACGTGTGCCCGAAGAACCTGCCGCTGGCCACGCAGATCGCCTTCATGCGGCGCACCCTCGCCCGGATGGGCTTCTCGAAGGACTGATCAACGGGGCGCAGGCGCGCTTCGCCTGCTGCGGCCCCGCAACTGTGCCAACGCTTGCCTTCTTCGCGGTGACGCGCGGCAGGTTGCCGATGCGGACGGCGCGCCGTCCGGTGGCAAGCGCCCGTCTCAGCACCCGGGCGTCACGCGCCCTCGACCACCAGATCGACCACGACGTTGCCGCGCGTGGCGTGCGAGTAGGGGCAGATTTTCTCGTGGGCCTCCTGCGCCAGCGCGGCGAGCTCGGCCTGCGGCAGGCTGTCGTCCTTGACCACCAGCTTGACCGCGATGCCGAAGCCGCCCGCGTCGCGCGGTCCGATCGACACGCTGCAGGTGACCGACGCGCGCTTGGCGTCCTTCTTCTGCTGGGTGGCCACGAAGTCCAGTGCACCGCCGAAGCAGGCCGCATAGCCGGCGGCGAACAGGTGCTCGGGCGTGGTGGTGCCGGGCTTGCCCATGCCGCCCATCTCTTTCGGCACCGACAAGTCGGCACGTACGGAGCCGTCGGCAGCGGCGGTGGTGCCATTGCGGCCACCGGTGGCGGTGGCAGTTGCGGTGAAAAGCGGCTTGATTGACATCGTGTCTCCTCTTGGCTTCGGGTCAGGGTTGCGATCCTGGGCAAGTCGCAGGCCGAGGCAGCGGCAGCCGCACCGACGCCCCCGGTGCATGACCGCCGTTGCCTTCACGAGGTCAGGCGCGGGACTCGATCTGCGGTGGCGATGCCTGCTCCGCTCGACGCGCAATCTCGCGCGTCATGCCCTTGAAGATAAACAGGTGCGCTGGCACCAGCACCCACCAGTACGCGAGTCCCCAGACGCCGGCCGGATGCCAATAGGCAGTCAGCGTCACGCGCGTCTGCTGTTCATCGACCGGTTCGATCTCGAACTCGATGACACCATTGCCGGGCGCCTTCATGCCGAAGTTCAGCGTCAGGCGGTATTCGGGCTCGAGCGCCAGCACGGTCCAGTAATCGATCGTGTCGCCCGGGCGCAGATCGGTCGGATGGCGCCGACCCTTGGTGAGGCCGGGGCCGCCGACCAGCCAGTCGATCCACGAGCGGATCGCCCACAGCGGCCCGCCGTAGAAGTAGCCGACGTCGCCGCCCAGGGTGGTCACCACGTTGCTGATCGCCTGCGGCGTGGCACGGGCCACCGCGCTGCCGCTGGCGCGCTTGGCATAGAACGCGTAGTCATGGCGACCGCCGCGAAACATCAGCATGCCCTCGGTCCAGCGCGCCGCGACCGTGTGCTCACGCTCGGCCTCGAGTGCGGCCCACACGCTTTCCTTGAACGTCAGCAGACGCTGCGGCACCAGTGCGCGCAGTTCGGCGTCGTTGGCTGGGATGTCGTGCTTCAGTCCCCCGATCAGCGCGCGCGCCACGCTCGCGGGCACCGTGGTGACGAGCGCCAGCCAGTAGGCGGACAAGCTTGGCGTGAGCACCGGCACGGGAATGATGCGCGGGTGCTTGCCGACCACATCGCCGTACTCCTGCATCAGCGACGCATAACTCATGAACTCCGGGCCGCCGGCGTCGAGCACGCGTCCGGCCGCTTGCGGGAGCGTGGCCACTCTCACCAGATACTCGAGCAGGTTGATCAGAGCGATCGGGCTGGACCTCGACTTCACCCAGCGTGGCGTCGCCATGACCGGCAGGTTGTTGACGAGGTCGCGAATCACCTCGTAGGCCGCCGATCCAGGTCCGACGATGATGCCGGCGCGCAGCTCGGTCACCGGGACGGGGCCGTCACGCAGGCGATCACCGGTGAGCTTGCGCGACACCAGATGTTCGCTGTCGGCATCTTGGGGTACCAGGCCGCCGAGGTAGATGATCCGCTTTACGCTGGCCGCCGCGGCGGCACGCGCAAAATTCTCGGCCGCAATCAGGTCCAGGGCGCCGAAGTTGTTTCCGCTCGCCATCGAGTGCACGAGGTAGTAGGCGATGTCGATCCCTGCCAGCGCAGTGGGCAGGGTGTCCGGCTGCAGCGCGTCCGCGGCCACGCGTTCGACCTGCCACGGCCGCGCTTCCAGGACGCGCGGATTGCGTGCGGCGGCGCGCACCGTCCAGCCCTCCGCCTGCAGGCGCGGCACCAGGTGCGTGCCGATATAGCCACTCGCGCCGAACACCAGCGCGTGCAGCGGACGCGGTGCGACCTTGGCCGCGTCATCCGCGCGTGACTGCGGCATCGGGGCGGATTCCGCCACGGCTTGTAAACGATCCGACTCCACGCGTGTGCGACCTCGTTGCGTCATTCAGGCGCAGCGAGTATCGCAAACGTTGCGATGCGGGATCGCGTTCAGTGCCGGCGGCATGCCGGCCTGCGGCAGGGCTTTGCGTAACTACCGACGCGAACTTGCCGTTCCGGCGGTTCGCCGCAGGCACTCGATCTTCTGTTCAGCGGGCAGGTGACGACACGGCTGGACCTCCGGTCCGGTCGGGCGACCGATCTCGGTGACCGTCACCGCGGCGGCGGTAGGCGCGGCTGCGGCATCGATCGCAGACGTGGGCACGGAATCATCGAGGCGCCACGGCGAATCGGCGGCACCAGTGCGGTCAACGGGGAAGGTCGGCGCCTGCGCGACCGGCGCCAGCGCGCTGCACTGGCCGGCCTGCGCGGTGGCTGCGGTCAGGGGCGCAGCCAGCAGCATTGCGAGGATGCCGGCCACGGCCCTATGGCGCAGCCTTCTCACTTGCGACGGCCGAGTGACGGGGTGGGCCGCTGGTTCGACAAGCTCGATACGAATCGCGCACATGGGGCGACCTCCGGTAGAGAGCGCGCACCTTGCAAACGCCGTTCCTCCAACCTGCCTGGGGAACGTCGAAGGCGATGCTGCCGGCAGATACAAGTCGCAACAGCGCTCGCACTCCGGCATCACCCGGCGGACGACGTTGGTCTTACCTTGCCGTTCATGTCATCCGCCGCGCGTCGTGGCGGGCGCATCCGACCGAGGAGAGAACAATGAAACCCACTGAAACGCGCCACCCCGATGTCGCCGTCGATGCTTGCGCTCGACGGCCGCTCGCCCGACTGTTGCCGCTGGCAATGGCGATGCTCGTGCCAGCCACGCTGCTGGCGACGCTGCCGGCACAGGCGCGCGAACCCGGTGAGCGCGCCAAGGGTCAGCGCGGTGCCGTAAGTGTCGAGCGGCAGCGCGGTACCGATGGAGCGGTCGATGCTCGTCGCACCTATCGCGACGGCACATCGAGCAGCGTCGATCGCTATCGCGATGGCCACGGCACCACCGACGCCCGCATCGCGGGCCGCCGCGGCGGCGTCACCACGGTCGACCGCGCGCGTGGCAGCGACGGCCTGGTCGACACGACCGTCACTGGACCGAGGGGCGGCGTGACGCAGGTCGATCGCAGCCGCGGTGCCGATGGTCTCGTCGATCGCACCACCACCGGCCCCGCCGGACGTACCCAGACGGTGGATCGCTCACGCGGTGCCGACGGCGCGGTCGACAAGACGGTTACCGGGCCGCGCGGCACGACCACCGTGGATCGCAGCCGAGGCGCTGACGGTGTGATCGACACCACGCGAACCGGACCCCGCGGCCAGTCGCAGACGGTCGATCGGTCGCGCGGTGCAGACGGTGCGATCGACGCCACCGTCACCGGGCCACGCGGCACGGCGACGATCGACCGCAGCCGCGGCGCCGATGGCGTGATCGATGCGACCCGTACCGGTCCCGGCGGGCACACGCAGACGATCGATCGTGCGCGCGGTGCAGACGGGGCGATCGACGCCACCGTGACTGGACCGCGCGGCACCACCACCGTCGACCGGGTGCGTGGCGCCGATGGTGCGATCGACCGCGTGACCACCGGCCCCCATGGCGGCACGCGGGTGATCGACCGCAGCCGCAACGCCGACGGCACGACGGACCGAACCGTCACCGGTACCCCACCGGCACGCTGAGCGCGCTGCGTTCGCAGCCGCGGGAAGTGCGGGGAGCGTCGAAAGGCAGCATGCGGGGCGCCGACGGGCGCCCCGTTGTCATTGGCGCCCATGACGCCATCGCTCGCCATCGGTCGCCATTGGCGCGGATGCGCAGCGACGAGGGACGCGCCAGCGCGCCGCGCGCAGATCAGCACGGAAGCGCATGGCGCACGTTCCTTGCCCAGCGAGACGTACCGATCGCTCGGCTCGCGCGCTCACCGTAGGGAGCAGCCGATATGAACGGGTCCGCGCGGCGCCGGATGATCGGCGCCGATACGACGCGCGTCGGCGCCTGACTGCGTCTGGATGTGTCGCAATTGATTCGAGGAGACCCACAACATGAGACGTAACCTCTCGCTGGCCGCCGCCGCATGTGCCTGTGCCGTGGCCACCGCCGCCCTGCAGCCTGCGCCGGTCGCAGCGCAGCAGCAGCGCTTCATCACCATCGGCACCGGCGGCGTGACCGGCGTCTACTACCCGGCCGGCGGTGCGATCTGCCGGCTCGTCAACCGCGATCGCGCCAAGCACAACATCCGTTGCTCGGTGGAATCGACCGGTGGCTCGGTCGCCAATGTCAATTTGATCCGCCAGGGCGAACTCGACTTCGGCGTGGCGCAGGCCGACGTGCAGTTCAATGCGGCCAAGGGCCTCACCACGTTCGCCAAGGATGGCGCCGCGAGCGACCTGCGCTTCGTGTTCTCGCTGCACCCGGAGGTGATCACCGTGGTGGCGCGCGAGGCGGGCATCAAGGGCGTGGCCGACTTCAAGGGCAAGCGCTTCAACATCGGCAACCCCGGCTCGGGCACGCGGGTGATGACCGAAGAATTGATGGGTGCGGTGGGGCTCAAGGCCGGCGATCTGGCGCTGGCGTCGGAACTGCGGCCCGATGAGCAGGGCTCGGCACTGTGCGACGGCAAGATCGACGGTTTCACGTTCGTCGTCGGCCATCCGTCGGCCAACATTACCGACCCCACGACCATCTGCAACGCGCGCATCGTTCCGGTGACCGGCGCCGCGGTCGACAAGCTGATCAAGGACAAGCCGTACTACACCAAGGCGCAGGTGCCGGGCGGCATGTACCGCGGCAATCAGGCGGCGGTGGACACCTACGGCGTGCTGGCGACCATCCTCAGTTCGGCGAAGGTTCCCGATGACATGGTCTACGCCCTGGTGCGCGCGATCTTCGACAACTTCAACGAGTTCAAGGCGCTGCATCCGGCGCTTGCGAATCTCAAGCCCGAGGACATGGCGACTCAGGGGCAGTTCGCTCCGGTGCACCCCGGCGCGGCGCGCTACTACAAGGAGAAGGGCTGGTCGAAGTAGGTGCCGGCGCGGGCCATGTCAGCTTGCGCCGCAGCGGTGCACAGCAGCCAGGCGCTGGACGCACCTGAAAGCGAACGGTCCCCAGCGGGTCCTGCACCTGCCGCGACGGCGGCCGGCGCGCGCAGGCAGCAATGAGCACGCCGGCAACCGCGGTCCCCGCCGATCTGCAGCAACTCGTCGCCGAGGCCGACACCGGCGCGCGATCGCCGCAGGGCTGGGCGGGCCGGTTTCTGACGGCGGTGGCGATCACCTGGGCGCTCGCGCAGCTGTGGTACGCGAGCCCGCTGCCGTATGCGTTCGGTTGGGGCGTGATCAACGACACCGAGGCGCGTGCGCTGCATCTGGGGGTCGGCATTTTCCTCGCGTTCCTCGCTTATCCACTCGCGCGCTTCGCCCCGCGTGAGCGTATTCCCGCCTACGACTGGGTGCTCGCCATTGCCGGCGCGTTTGCCGGCAGCTACCTGTACTTCTTCTATACGCAGATCGCCGCGCGTCCGAGCCAGCCGACGCCGATGGACACGTGGGTGTCGGTCGCCGGCGTGCTGCTGCTGTTCGAAGCGACGCGTCGGGCGATCGGCTGGCCGATGGCCGCACTCGCCATCATCTTCCTCATCTATGTGTTCGCCGGGCCGTTCATGCCCGATCTGCTGGTGCACAAGGGCGCCTCGCTCAATCGGGCCGTCAGTCACTTCTGGCTCACCACCGAAGGCGTGTTCGGCATTGCGCTGGGCGTGTCGGTGGGATTCATCTTCGTGTTCGTGCTGTTCGGCGCGCTGCTCGATCGGGCCGGCGCCGGCAACTACCTGATGCAGGTGAGCTTCGCGCTGCTCGGTCATCTGCGCGGCGGGCCGGCCAAGGTGGCGGTCGTGTCATCCGGCCTGAACGGGCTCATCTCCGGATCCAGCGTCAGCAACGTGGTGAGCGGCGGCATCTTCACCATCCCATTGATGAAGAAGGCCGGCTATGGCGCCGTGAAGGCCGGCGCGATCGAAACGATGAGTTCGGTCAACGGCCAGCTCATGCCGCCGGTGATGGGGGCGGCCGCGTTCCTGATGGTCGAGTACGTCGGCATACCGTACAGCGACATCATCAAGCACGCGTTCCTGCCGGCGGTGATCAGCTTCATCGCGCTCTTCTACATCACGCACCTGGAAGCGCTGAAGCTCGACATGCGGCCGATGGCCAAGGCGACGCAGCGATCCTGGCCCGACAAGCTCAAGGCGGTCGGGCTCGGCATGTCCGGTTCGGTCATCGTGCTGGCGCTCGTCTACTACGCCATCTACGGCATTCGCGCCGCCTTTGGCAACGCAGCGCTGGTCGGCACTGCGCTGCTGCTGGCGGCGCTGTACGTTGCCAGCCTGTGGTTTGCCGCGCGTGCGCCGGAGCTGCCGACCGAGATCGACGTCGAGCATCCGGTGCTGCCGGAGACGTGGCCGACGGTGAAGGCCGGCCTGCACTTTCTGATTCCGATCGGCGTGCTGATCTGGGCATTGATGATCGAGGAACTGTCGCCGGCGCTGTCGGCGTTCTGGGCGTGCCTGACGCTGATCGTGCTGATGGCGACCCAGCGCCCGCTGCTGGCGCTGTTCCGCGGCAGCCGAAATGCCGGCAACGAATTCGCGGTCGGCCTGCGCGAGGTAGGTGAAGGCCTGCGTGACGGCGCCCGCAACATGATCGGCATCGCGGTCGCGACTGGGTGCGCCGGCGTGATCGTGGGCACGATCACGCTCACCGGCCTGGGCCTGCGCATGACCGACTTCGTCGAGTTCGTGTCGATGGGCAACGTGATGATCATGCTGATCTTCATCGCCTTCGTCTGCCTGGTGCTCGGGCTGGGTGTACCCACCACCGCCAACTACATCCTGGTGGCCACGCTGATGGCGCCCGTGGTGGTCGAGTTGGGCTCGCAGCAGGGGCTCGTGCTGCCGCTGATCGCGGTGCATCTTTTCGTCTTCTATTACGGGATCATGGGCGACATCACGCCGCCGGTGGGCCTTGCCACGTTTGCTGCGGCGGCGATCAGCAAGGCCGATCCGATCGCGACCGGTATTCAGGGCTCGGTTTACGCGCTGCGCACAGTGATCCTGCCGTTCGTCTTCGTGTTCAACCCCGCGCTGCTGATGATCAACGTGCACGGCTGGACCGAGATCGCGCTGGTGGCGCTGGCTTCAACCCTGGCCGCATGTGTGTTCGCTGCGGCAACGATGGGCTGGTTCCGCATCCGCATGACCTGGTGGGAGATCGTGTTGCTGCTGGCCGCGACCTTCGTGCTGTTCCGGCCGGACTGGTTCATGGACCGCGTCGCCCCCGAGTATCGGGAAGTGCCTGCCGCGCAAGTGCTCGAAATCGTCCGGTCGATGCCACACGGCGAGCGACTGGTGCTGCAGATCAAGGGCATCAATCTGGAAGGCGACGACATCACCAAGACCGTGGCCGTGCTGCTGCTGACACCGCCGGCGGACGATGCGGTTGGTGCGCGCAAGCGGCTGGCCGAGGCGGGACTCACGATCTCCGGCCTGGGGCAGATGCAGACAGTGAGCAGCGTGCGCTTTGGCAGTCGTGCTGCGCGCGCACGGATCGAGCAAGGCTTCGAGATTGCCGCGGTCAAGGTGCGCAGCGGCCGCGCTGACCCGCACTGGTTCTACGTGCCGGGCGCGTTGCTGGTCGCGCTGGTGTGGTTCACGCAAGGTCTGCGCATGAAGCGGGGCGCAGCTGGTCGAACACGGGCGGCGTGAACACCTAGCGCGGTGAAGACGCCACGCCCTCTGCCGGGGCGATGCTGCGGTCGGGCATCTCTGGAGACACGTCGGCGGGTGAATCGAAGTACATCACGACCTGGCGCGTGCCGGACGATCCCACGCTGACGGTCTGGGTGCGACGCTGGCCTTCGAGCGTGACGTCGATCGTGTAGCGACCTGGCGCCAGGTCGACCATCAGGTACGGCCCGCTCAGCACGGTCTCCAGCACGACGCTTCCGCGGCTGTCGCGCACCACTGTCTGCGCTCCAGCTAGCCACGCGCCGCTGCCCGCGGCGGCAGTCACCAGCCAGAGCCGATAGTCGTTGCGCTGCTGCTCGAGCGCTTCTACCTCCTCGATGCTGACGCCGCCGCTGATGAACGGGCGATTTTGTGTAGTTTCGCCTTCGCTGCGCGACTGCGCTGTCGCACTGTCGGCGATCAGGGCCAGGGACGCGAAAGCGAGGGCGAGGCGCGAGTAGCGTGTCACTAAGGTTCGGCGCATGGAGTCTCCGTTCGAGTTTCTATGGCGTGGGAACGGCCCACTATCACCTGCTTACGGGGATATCGTCAGGCAAGCCATGTGCCCGTGGACCTCGGAGGTTGGCGCGCTTCGGGTCGTGCCATGCCCCTCGTCGCAGCAGCCAGAGTGCGGAGCCGGCGGTCAGCAGCAATCCGACGCTGCCCAGCAGCCAGAGCGTCCACGGCAACCCGTCGAAGACGGCGGCCGCGGACCGCAGCACGGTTTCGAGCGCGGCGAGCCAGCGCGTGGCAGAGCCATCCCACGCAGCGAGCGCGAGTGCAATGCCGCGCGCACCAAGGTCGAGCGTGGTCTGTCCCGCCCACGCGAGCAGGTACCACAGGGTCGACGCGGCAAAGGCCGCCAGCAAGACACCGGCGCGGATCGATCGGGCTGTCATCCTGACCTCGTACGCCTCACGACAATCCTGCGGTGAGCGCTTCGTCTCGGAGCGGCCACCGGTCGAACATCCGCTGCAGCACCGCAAGTTCCTCTGGGCTGAGTCGGCCATCGGCCGGCAGCAATGCCAGCAATGCCAGCGTGGCGCGATAGGCGAGCGCACAGGCCTGCGTGTCGTCGAGGTCGGCAAGGATCCAGTCGACCAGTGCATCGTCCATCAGGCTTGGGCGATCACGCGCGCGCATGTCCATCATCGCCTCCGCAAAACACTCGCTGACGATGGTGAGGAACGCGTCGCGGGTGATGCCCAGTTCCTGATGCAGGCCCAGAGCGTCGACCGCGTCAATCTCGCGCGGGTGGACGGTGGCGTCAGCCAGCATGGCCAGGGCCACCACCCGCGCGATCGCCGCCGGACTGTTCCGGGGATAGGACGTCAGCGCGAGCGGTTTGACCGGGCGCGAGGCCGGCCCTGGTGCTGCGGCAGTGGAAAGCGGTTGCAGGTCGGACAGCGTTGCACGGTCGCGACGTGACGTACTTGCGGCGATAGCGCGTGTGGTCATGAGATGCCCCTGCGCCCAAGGGCGCGTCGTGGTGTGGTTCGGAAATTCGGCTGCAGAACGACATCGCGGCGCGAGCGCGCCGCCAGCGGGGCCCGTGTCGGCAACCTAGACTACGATGGGCGATAGACGCGCCGCGTTCCTCAGGGCTTTCCATCGGTGCGCGTGTGATCGCGCAATGCCCGGGTGGTAAAAGGCGCAGGGGCGTTCACGCGTCCACGGCCCGTCTATGTCCCTACTTGAATTCCGGCCAATTTGCTGCAACGCAAATTGTGATCGGTCCGCTTGACACCTACCATGCGCTGTCACTGGGCGCGGCAGTCAGGGAGTTATTGGCGCGCGCAGAAGAACTATAAGAACGCATTTGGAGAGCCCCGTCGGGTCACCGGCGGTTTTGATTCAAACATCGGGGGACCACATGAACGCACCCATGAACCGGAGGCAGTTCTTCCGGATCACTGCGGCAGGCATGGGCGGGTCTTCGCTGGTCGGTCTCGGCATGTCGCCGGGTGCTGCCCTTGCCGAAGTACGCGCCTTCAAGCTTGCTCGCACCACTGAAACCCGCGGGACCTGCCCATACTGTTCAGTCAGTTGCGGCGTGGTGATGTACACCCTGGGGGACAAGTCCAAGAACGTGAAGAGCCGCATCATTCACATCGAAGGTGACGCCGATCACCCGGTGAACCGCGGCACCTTGTGTCCGAAGGGTGCGGGTCTCCTTGACTTCGTGCATTCGCCCAATCGACTCATGCAGCCCGAGGTTCGCGAACCGGGTTCGAAGGAGTGGAAGGCAATCTCCTGGGACGAGGCGGTGACGCGCATTGCCAAGCGCATGAAGGCGGACCGCGACGCCAACTTCGTCGAGAAGAACGATAAGGGCGTGACGGTCAACCGCTGGGCGACCACCGCCATGCTGATGTCCAGTGCAGCGTCGAACGAGACCGGCTATCTGTCGGTCAAGGCGGCGCGTGCACTCGGGATGGTCGCTCTCGATACCCAAGCGCGTATCTGACACGCCCCGACGGTGGCCAGTCTGGCCCCGACGTTTGGGCGCGGTGCAATGACCAATGGCTGGGTCGACATCAAGAATGCCGATGTCGTTCTGATCATGGGCGGCAATGCCGCCGAAGCGCATCCCTGCGGCTTCAAGTGGGTGACCGAGGCGATCGAGCACCGCAAGGCCAAGCTCATCGTGGTCGACCCGCGCTTCACACGTTCGGCCGCGATTGCCGACTACTACGCGCCGATTCGCGTGGGCACAGATATCGCCTTCCTGGCTGGCGTCATCAACTACATGCTGGCGAACAACAAGATCCACATGGATTACGTGAAGGCGTACACCAATGCGTCTTTCCTGATCCGCGAGGACTTCAGTTTCGAGGACGGGCTGTTCTCCGGCTACAACGAGGAAAAGCGCAGCTACGACCGCACCACCTGGGGCTACCAGCTCGACAAAGACGGCTACGCGATGGTCGACGAGACCCTCGAGAACCCACGCTGCGTGTTCCAGCTGATGAAGAAGCACTTCAGCCGCTACACGCCGGAGACGGTGCAGAACGTCTGTGGCACGCCGAAGGATCAGTTCCTCAAGGTGGCCGAGATGATCGGTGCCACGTCCACGCCGGACAAGGTCCTGACCATCCTGTATGCGTTGGGCTGGACCCAGCATTCGCACGGTTCGCAGAACATTCGCACGATGGCGATGATCCAGCTGCTGCTGGGGAACATCGGCCGCCCGGGCGGTGGTGTCAACGCGCTGCGCGGCCACTCGAACGTGCAAGGCATCACCGACATGTGCACGTTCTCGGCCAATCTGCCCGGCTACATGCTGGCGCCTACCGATGCCGATACTTCGCGCACCGAGTTCCTGGCCAACCGCACGCCCAAGCCGCTGCGTCCGAATCAGATGAACTTCGCGACGAACGTGCCCAAGTGGCACACCAGCCTGATGAAGGCCTGGTGGGGCGATGCGGCGAACAAGGACAACGACTTCGCCTATGACTTCATGCCCAAGCGCGATGGCGCCTACGACATGATGGACATGTTCGAGCGCATCCATCAGGGCAAGATCAACGGCTTCGTGATGCAGGGCTTCAATCCGCTGGCCGCCATGCCGAACAAGAAGAAGATCGGCGCGGCGATGGCGAAGCTGAAGTACCTCGTCATCATCGACCCGCTGCGCACGGAGACGGGCGAGTTCTGGAAGCACTATGGCGACCTGAACAACGTCAAGCCGGAAGATATCCAGACCGAGGTGTTCCGCCTGCCAGCGTCCTGCTTCGCCGAGGACCCAGGCACGTTCACCAGCTCGGGCCGGGTCATCCAGTGGCACTGGGCAGGCCAGGATCCGGCGGGTCAGTCGAAGTCGGACCGAGAGATCGTCGCTGCGCTGTTCAACAAGCTGCGCACGATGTACCAGACCGAGGGCGGCAAGTACCCCGAGCCGATCCTGAAGCTGACTTGGGCGTATGCCAATCCGGCCCACCCGTCGGCCGAAGAGCTGCTGCGCGAGGTCAACGGCCGCGCGCTGGTCGACCTGACCGATCCAAAGGATCCGACGAAGGTGCTGGTGCCTGCGGGCCAGCAACTCGCCGGCTTTGCCCAGCTGCGCGACGATGGCAGCACCACCTGTGGCAACTGGATCTACTGCGGCGTCTGGTCGCAGGCCGGCAACCTGTCGGCGCGCCGCGATACGGCGGACCCGGGCGGCATGGGTAACAACCTCACCTGGGGTTTCGCCTGGCCGGCTAATCGCCGCACGCTGTACAACCGCGCCAACACGGATCCCAAGACCGGACAGTCGTGGGATGCCAAGCGCGGCGGCATCCGCTGGAACGGCACTGCCTGGGCGGGCATCGACGTTCCCGACATCGCGCCGGCACTCGGCCCCGACAGCGGTGCGGGGCCGTTCATCATGACTGCTGAAGGCGTAGCGCGCCTGTTCTCTCTCGGTGGCATGGCCGAGGGGCCGTTCCCTGAACACTATGAGCCGTTCGAGACGCCGGTCGGTCGCAACCCGATGCACCCGAACAACCCGAAGGTGGTCAGCAACCCGGCAGCGCGCGTGTTCAAGAGTGACGTCGGTTCGTTCGGCAAGGCGGCCGAGTTCCCGTATGCCGCCACCACGTATCGCCTGACCGAGCACTTCCACTTCTGGACCAAGAACACGCTGACGGCTGCGATCATTCAGCCGTCGCCGTTCGTCGAGATCAGCGAAGACCTGGCGAAGGAGAAAGGGATCCGCAACGGCGACATGGTCAAGGTCCGCTCCAACCGCGGCGAGATCAAGGCGGCCGCGGTGGTCACCAAGCGCATGGCAGTGCTCGAATGCGACGGCAAGAAGGTCAACACCGTCGGCATTCCTATCCACTGGGGATTCGTGGGGGTCGCCAGGGACGGCTTCCTCGCCAATGAGCTGACGCCGTATGTCGCCGATGCCAATACGCAGACGCCTGAGTACAAGGCGTTCCTCGTCAACATCGAGAAGGCATAGGAGGCGCCATGACCATGCAATCGCTTTCCGTCGAGCGACGCTCGGCCACGACGACCGCCTCGCCTTCTGTTCGGGGCGCGGCGGAACCTATCGCCAAGCTCATCGACATCTCCAAATGCATCGGCTGCAAGGCCTGCCAGGTCGCGTGCATGCAGTGGAACGACCTGCGCGACGAGGTGGGCGTACAGCACGGCGTCTACGACAACCCGGTGGATCTCACCGACCAGTCGTGGACCGTGATGCGCTTCGCCGAGTATCAGAGCCAAGACGGCAAGCTCGAGTGGCTGATCCGCAAGGACGGCTGCATGCACTGCGAGGATCCGGGCTGCCTGAAGGCCTGCCCGGCCCCGGGTGCGATCGTCAAGTACGCCAACGGCATCGTCGACTTCAACTCGTCGAACTGCATCGGCTGCGGCTACTGCATCGCGGGCTGTCCGTTCAACATTCCGCGCATCAGCGAGAAGGACAACAAGGCATACAAGTGCACGCTGTGTTCGGATCGTGTGGCTGTTGGCCTTGAGCCTGCCTGCGTCAAGACCTGTCCGACCGGCGCCATCCAGTTTGGCGCCAAGACCGACATGGTGGCGCGCGGTGCCAAGCGCGTGGGTGACCTCAAGGAGCGGGGTCATGCGCAGGCTGCGCTGTACGACCCGGCCGGTGTCGGTGGCACCCACGTGATGTACGTGCTGCAGCATGGGGACAAGCCGGAGCTTTACAGCGGCCTGCCCAACGACCCGAAAATCAGTCCGTGGGTCAGCTTGTGGAAAGGGGTCACCAAGCCGCTGCTATCGATCGGTCTCGGCCTGGCCGTCCTCGGTGCGTTCTTCCACTACGTCACGCGTGGTCCGAAGGACGAAGAACCGGGCACTCACTAGGGAGCAACAGGCATGAGCATCGTCATGAAAAGCGGTGAGGTACCGCGCTACAACGCCTCGGAACGCGTCACGCACTGGGTGGTCGCCATCACATTCGTTTTATTGGCGGCCTCGGGCCTGGCGTTCTTCCATCCGGCATTCTGGTTCCTCACCAGTCTGCTGGGTGGTGGCGTCTGGTCGCGCATCCTGCACCCGATCATCGGCCTGGTGATGTTTGCCTTCTTTGCACTGATGGCAGTGCGCTACTGGAAGGACAACGTCATCAAGTCGTATGACCGGGAGTGGAGCAAGCGGCTGTCCGACGTGATCAACAATCGCGACAACAACCTGCCGGAGATCGACAAGTACAACATTGGTCAAAAGCAGCTCTTCTGGACCATGATCATCACCATGGTCCTGCTGCTCGTCTCGGGCTTGGTGCTCTGGCGCGATATGGTGTTTGCGTTCCCCGTGACCGTCGTGCGCATCTCTGCGGTCGTGCATGCGTTGGCCTCGTTCGTGCTGATCCTGGGCATCGTCGTCCACATCTACTCGGCGATCTTCTGGGTGAAGGGCAGCATGCGGGCGATGACGCGCGGCACGGTCACGCACGCCTGGGCCAAGCACCATCATCCGCTGTGGTACCGGCGCGTGACGGGCGGTGCCAAGAAGTGAACGACTGAAGCGCAGTTCAAAGCACGTAAAGCGGCGGGCCTTCGGCCCGCCGTTTTTTTTTGGACTAAGGGAAATCGACAGGCCGAAAGCGAGTGTCTTGGACGGGCCAAGGTGATCCGGTGACAGTGGGGCTGACCCTTGTGGGGCGTTTGACGAAACGCAAGTGCGGCATGTGCAACGCGCGCAGCATGCGATCCAAGTATTTCGGCAGGTGCCCCCGTTCCAAGTTGCGGCGCACCGCGAAGCTCGATTCCGCATTCACTTTTCCCCACAAGAGGAGATATCTCGCCATGAACGCGCCACTAAACCGGAGGCAGTTCTTCCGGATCTGTGCAGCGGGATTGGGTTCGTCCTCCGTCGTCGGGCTCGGCATGTCGCCGGGCGTCGCACTGGCGGAAGCTCGGGCCTTCAAACTCGCCAAGACCACAGAGTCCCGGAATACCTGCCCGTACTGCTCCGTCAACTGCGGGGTCATCCTCTATTCGATGGGCGACCGCGCCAAGAACGTGAAGCAGAGGATCGTCCACATCGAAGGCGATCCGGACCATCCGGTGAGCCGCGGCACGCTGTGCGCCAAGGGCGCCGGCCTGATCGATCTCGTGCACTCGCCCAACCGTGCCACGCACCCCGAGGTGCGCGAGCCGGGCTCAAGCGAATGGAAGAAGATCAGCTGGGACGAGGCGGTCACCCGCATCGCCAAGCTCATGAAGGCCGACCGCGATGCCAACTTTGTCGAGAAGAACGACAAGGGCGTCACGGTGAACCGCTGGCCGACGATGGGCTGGCTGTCGTCGCCATCGTTCTCCAATGAATCGAGTTATCTCGCTGTGAAGACTGGGCGTGCGATGGGCTTGATGGCCCTCGACATGCCCGCCCGTCTCTGACACGCCCCGACGGTGGCCAGTCTGGCCCCGACGTTTGGCCGTGGTGCGATGACCAACCATTGGAACGACATCAAGCACGCTGATCTCGTGCTGATCATGGGCGGCAATGCCGCCGCCGCGCATCCGTGCGGCTTCAAGTACGTCACGGAAGCGATGGACACCCGCAAGGCGAAGCTCGTGGTCGTCGACCCGCGCTTCACGCAATCGGCCGCCGTGGCCGACTACTACGCGCCGCTGCGCGTCGGCACCGACATCGCCTTTTTGGGCGGCGTCATCAACTACCTGATTGCCAACGACAAGATCCACTGGGACTATGTCAAGGCGTACACCAACGTCGGGTACGTGCTGCGCGAGGACTACAAGTTCGAAGACGGCCTTTTCTCGGGCTACAACGCCGAACGCCGCAGCTATGACCGCGCCACCTGGCAATACGAGCTGGGCACGGATGGCTACGCGGTGGTGGACGAAACGCTGCAGCACCCGCGTTGCGTGTGGCAGCTGATGAAGACGCACTACGCGCGCTACACGCCCGATACGGTCAACAAGATCACCGGCACGCCGAAGGATCAGTTCCTCAAAGTGTGCGAATCGATCGCCAGCACCGCCGCCGCGGACAAGGTCATGACGATCATGTACGCGCTGGGCTGGACGCAGCACTCACATGGATCGCAGAACATCCGCACCATGGCGATCATTCAGCTGCTGCTCGGCAACATCGGACGGGCCGGCGGCGGCATGAATGCCCTGCGCGGTCACACCAATGTGCAGGGTGCGACCGACCAGTGCCCGTTCGGCGCCAATCTGCCAGGCTATCTGGCTGCGCCGAACGAGGCGCATCCGGATCTGACGACGTTCCTCGACAAGACCACGCCCAAGACGCTGCGGCCCAACTCGATCAACTTCCGGCAGAACAATCCGAAGTGGGTCGTGAGCCTGCTCAAAGCCTGGTACGGACCAGCGGCAACCAAGGAGAACGACTTTGCGTTCGACTGGCTGCCCAAGGCCACTGGCGCATGGGACACCGTGGCGATCTTCGAGAAAATGGTGCAGGGGCAGATGACCGGCCTCATCAGCCAGGGCTACAACCCGCTGTTCTTCCTGCCCAACGTCAAGAAGTCAATCGCGGCACTGTCGAAGCTGAAGTTCCTGGTCGTCATCGACCCGATAAAGACCGAGACCTCGGAGTTCTGGCGTGGCCACGGGGATGTCCACAAGGTCGACTCGGCCACGATCCAGACGGAGGTGTTCCGCCTCCCGGCCAACCTCTTTGCCGAGGATGACGGCACGTTCACCAACTCCGGGCGCGTGATCAGCTGGCACTACGCCGGCCAGCGGCCGCCGGGCGAAGGCAAGAACGACCTGGAAATCCTGGGTCAGCTGTACACCACGTTGCGCGAGCTGTATCGCAAGGACGGCGGCAAGTTCCCGGACCCGATCCTCAACCTCACCTGGGGCTATGCCAACCAGAGCTGGCCGTCGTCCGACGAGATGCTGCAGGAGATGAACGGGCGCGCGCTGGTCGATCTGACCGATCCGAAAGATCCGACCCGCGTGCTGCTGAAAGCCGGTGATCGCCTGCCAGGCTTCGGCCTGCTGCGTGACGACGGCTCCACCGCCTGCGGCAACTGGATCTACTCCGGCGTCTATCCGCAGGCCGGCAATCTGTCCAAGCGGACCGATGGCTCGGATCCGAGCGGCATGGGCAACGTCCTCAACTGGGGCTTCGCCTGGCCGGCCAATCGGCGCGTTTTGTACAACAGGGCCAATCTGGATCCCGCCACCGGCAAGCCGTGGGATGCCAAGCGGCCGCTGGTTGCCTGGAACGGCAAGGCCTGGGTCGGCAACGACATCGTCGATTACCCGGGCAATGCCGCACCCGAAGCAGGTGGACCGTTCATCATGAACCCGGAAGGTGTGGCGCGGCTGTTCTCGCCCGACATGCCCGACGGCCCGCTGCCTGAGCACTACGAGCCGTTCGAAACGCCCGTCGGCACCAACCTGCTGCACGACAAGGTGGTCAGCAACCCGGCCGCCCGCCTGTACAAGCAGGACAAGGAGCTGTTCGGCCGCGCCGACGAGTATCCGTACGCCGCGACGACCTATCGCCTGCCCGAGCATTACCACGCCTGGACCAAGAATGCCTTTTCGAGCGCCATCCTGGCGCCGCGTCAGTACGTCGAGGTGGGCGAGGACATGGCGAAGGAAAAGGGCTTCAAGAACGGCGACATGGTGCGTGTGTCGAGCCCGCGCGGCCACATCGAGTGCGTGCTGTCGGTGACCAAGCGCTTCAAGGCACTCGACTGCAACGGCAAGAAGGTGCACACCGTCGGCATACCGATCCACTGGGGGTTCATGGGCGTGGCAAAACCCGGCTTCATGATCAACCTGCTCACGCCGGTCGTCGCCGACGCGGTGTCGCAGACCCCTGAATACAAGGCGTTCCTCGTGAACGTCGAGAAAGTGTCGGGGGGACGATCATGAGCATCCAGTACGGCGCAATGACCCGGAGATCGGCCACCACCACGCCACCTCCAGGGGCGCGCGGGGCGGTCGATCAAGTCGGCAAGTTGATCGACGTGACGAAGTGCATCGGCTGCAAGGCCTGCACGACCGCGTGCTTCGTGTGGAACGATCTGCGTGAGGAAGTCGGCATGGGGGTCGGCAACTACGACGCACATGCCGTCGACCTGACCGACCAGATGTGGACGGTGATGCGGTTCGATGAAGTCGATACCAAGGAGGGCGGTGTCGAGTGGCTGATGCGCAAGGACAGCTGCCTGCACTGCGACGACCCGGGCTGCCTGAAGGCCTGCCCGGCACCGGGAGCGATCGTCAAGTACGCCAACGGCATCGTCGACTTCAACTCGGCCAACTGCATCGGCTGCGGATACTGCGTTGCCGGCTGCCCCTTCAACATCCCGCGCATCTCGAAACGCGACAACAAGGCCTACAAGTGCACCCTGTGCTCCGACCGCATCGCGGTCGGCCAGGCTCCGGTGTGCGTGAAGACCTGCCCGACCGGCGCCATCTTGTTCGGCACCAAGAGCGAGATGCTGGCCAGGGGCGAGAAGCGCGTGGCGGAACTGAAGGACCGCGGCTATTTGCAATCGGCCGTGTACGACCCGAAGGGGGTCGGTGGCACTCACGTCATGTACGTGCTCAAGCACGGCGACAACCCGGAGCTGTACAGCGGCCTGCCCAAGGACCCGACCATCAGCCCCTGGGTCGACCTGTGGCGCGGATTCACCAAGCCGCTGCTGTCGATCGGCCTGGGCCTCGGTGTGCTGACCATGTTCTTCCACTACGTCACCAAAGGACCGGTGGAAGAGGACGCTAACGAGCACGCCCACGAAGGAGACAAGCAATGAGTACGGTGATGAAAGGCGCGTCCTTCGTGCCGCGTTACAACGCTGTCGAGCGTTCGACCCACTGGACGCTGGCGATCAGTTTCATGATCGCCACATTGAGCGGGCTGGCGCTGTTCCATCCGTCGTTCTGGTTCCTCAGCAGCTTCCTCGGCGGTGGTGTCGCGTCGAAGAACCTGCATCCGTGGGCTGGCCTCGTGATGTGCGTGGCGTTCGTTCCGATGGCCATGTGGTACTGGAAGGACAACCTGATCCGCGATTACGACATCGCCTGGCTCAAGAACCTGCCCGCGCACCTGATGAACAAGCACGTAGAGGGTGGGCCGGAGATCGACAAGTACAACGCGGGTCAGAAGATGCTGTTCTGGTCGATCGTCGGCTCGCTGTTGCTGCTGCTGGTATCCGGACTGGTGCTTTGGTACGACACGGATCTGAAGCTGCCGGCGTTCTGGGTGCGCATCAGCGGCGCAGCGCATGCGCTGGCGTCGTTCGTGCTCTTCATGGGCATGATCGTCCACATCTACTCCGCGATCTTCTGGATCAAGGGGTCGATGCGGGCCATGCTGCGCGGCGAGGTCAAGGCCAGCTGGGCCAAGCATCACCATCCGCGCTGGTACAGGCGCGTGCGCGGCGATCGCTAGGCCGTTCAAGACCCTGGCAATCCTTGGCCCCGCTTGCGGGGCCATTGCCGGGCGCTCAATTATCGGGAGACACCCATGCGCGTTGGAATTTCATTGGCCGCCGCGTCGGCCACCCTGGCTCTACTTGCCTTTACCAGCCCGGCGTCGGCCGTGGATGCGTTCGAAGTCATCAAGGACGGCATCCCCAAGCCGCTGACGTCCACCCCCGGCTCGGCTGCGCGCGGCAAAGCGCTGCTGCAGCAGAAGAAACAGGCCAACTGCCTGGAATGCCACCGGACCAAGGAGTTGCCGGGCGGCAAGCGCGCCCCGGCTCTTGACGGGATCGCCTTGGGCAAGACAGCGGCGCAGCTGCGGCTGTCCGTGGTGGACTTCTCGATGGTGAAGCCGGGCAAAATCATGCCGGTGTTTCACAACGTTCGCGGCGAGGAGCCGCCGCGCCTGAACGCGCAAGAAGTCGAGGACGTGGTTGCCTTTCTGCTGACGTTGCGCCAAAGCCCGCGGACTGGGGTCGTTCAGGAGGAAGGTCAGCCGGCCAAGCCTTGAGCCAGGAACGCAGGAAACTGCAGGCCAGGCGCGCATGATCGTCCACATCGACTCCGCGATCTTCTGGATCAAGGGATCGATGCGGGCCTGCTGCGCGGCGAGGTCAAGGTCGGCTGGGCCCAGCATCACCATCCGCTCTGGTCCAAGCGGGTGACGGGCAAGACGAAGTAGCGCAGAATCGTTGCTCTCGCAAAACGCAGACGGCGGGGTGACTCCCCGCCGTTTGTCCGTCTGACAGTGTTTACATTCGTCGACCGGATCGTGAACGATCGAACTGCCTCGCCGGCAGTCTGATCGGCTCGCCGCCGTGCGCCATGCGGCCACGGCAATGGCGGGCGCCTGCCCCAGGCTCGAAGCACGTTCGCGTTGATCGCAACCTATTTTGGAGGAGCCCGCTTGGCCACCCCGATCATCACCGACGGCACGATGGAGCGCGTGATCAGCGCGCCGCGTGTCGTGCTGCCCGACACGGTTGGCCTGTTCGCCGAGCGGGCATCTCGTTTCCTGCAACTGGCCAACGGCCATCCCATGGCCGACTACTTGAAGCTGATGGCGGCCGTGAGCCAGGCCCAGCATGACGTGATCGGTGCGCGCGAGGCGCCCGTCGTGCCCGATGAAGCGCTCGAACGCAGTCGCGATTACGGCATGCCGCCGCTGACCGCACTGAGCCACGCGCGCGATCCGCAATGGCGCGACGACCTGCGCGACTTGCTGGCGCAGGTGGAAGGTCACGGCGTGCCGGCGCAGGCGATGGTCAAGGCGGTGCGCGCGCTCGACGACATCTCGACCGAGGCGCTCGCCGACCGCCTGCTGGCCGGCTCCACGCTCGATACCGACGCTGCCGCGGTGCCGCTGGTGGGTGCTGCGCTGCAGACCTACTTCACGCGGCTGGCGGCCTCGATCAACGTCGACCTCGTGAAGAACTTCGACGTTCACACCGTGTGCCCGGTGTGCGCCATGCGCCCGGTGGCAAGCGTGGTGAGGCTGGGTGGCGAACGCAACAACCTGCGCTACCTGTGCTGCTCGCTGTGCAGTTGCGAGTGGAACATGGCGCGCATCAAGTGCAGTGCATGCGAAGACGACAAGACCGTGCATTACCTGTCACTGCAGGCGGGTGGCGACGACAGCGAGCCGGCCAGCAATACCGTCGGCATCGCCGCCGCGCGGCGGGCCGAGGCCTGTGATGAATGCAAGTCCTACCTGAAGATCTTCTATCAGGAGAAGGATCCATCCGTCGATCCGGTGGCCGATGACCTGGCTTCCCTGGCGCTCGATGTCCTCGTCGACGAACGGGGCTTCGGCCGTTCCGGCCCCAACTTGCTGTTCCATCCCGGCTCCGCCTAACTTCCATGACCCAGGACTTGACTCTGCCCGGTCCGGGCGAGGCAAGCGGCAGCGCGCGTGAAGCGCTGACCCGGCTGCCCTCGATCGACCGTCTTCTCAATCACGCGCCGCTCGCTGCGCTGGCTGCCGAGCGCGGCAGCGCCTGGGTAAAGCGCGCCGCGCAGGACGAACTGGCCGATCAGCGCCAGCGCCTGCTGCGCGACGGCGCCACCGTCCCCAACCTCGATGCCCTCGGCGCGGCAATCGCCGCGCGCGTCGCGCGCCTGGCCGCGCCGCGCCTGCGCCGTGTCATCAACCTCACCGGCACCGTCATCCACACCAACCTCGGCCGCGCGCTGATGGCCGACGAGGCGATCGACGCCGCCGCCGCGGCGATGCGCGGTTACGTCGCGCTCGAGTACGACCTCGGCGGCGGCAGCCGCGGTGACCGTGACGAGGTCGTTGAGCAATTGCTGCTCGACCTTACCGGCGCGGAGGCAGTCACCATCGTCAACAACAACGCCGCTGCGGTCGTGCTGGGCCTGGCGGCGCTCGCTGCGCGCAAGGACGTGCTGATTTCGCGCGGCGAACTGATCGAGATCGGCGGCGCCTTCCGCATGCCCGACATCATGAAGACCGCCGGCTGCCGGCTGGTCGAGGTTGGCACCACCAACCGCACCCATCCGCGCGACTTCGAGACGGCGCTGGCCGACAGCGGCGCGCGCGCCGGCCTCGTGGTCAAGGCGCACTGGTCGAACTACGCGATCACCGGCTTCACTGCCGCCGTGGACGACGCCACGCTGGCGCAGATCGCGCACAAGCATGGCGTGCCCTACATGGTGGATCTGGGCGCAGGCGCGCTGATCGACCTGTCGAAGTACGGCCTGCCGCGCGAACCACTGCCGCAGGAGTCGCTCGCCGCGGGCGCCGATGTCGTTACCTTCTCCGGCGACAAGCTGCTCGGCGGCCCGCAGGCCGGCATCCTGGTCGGCACCCGCACGGCGATCACGCGCATCAAGAAGCATCCCCTGAAGCGCGCGCTGCGCTGCTCCAAGCTCACGCTGGCCGCACTCGAAGCCACGCTGCGCATCTACGCATCGGCGCATCGGCTGCACGAGCGGCTGCCGGTGTTGGCGCTGCTTACCCGCCCGGCGGTCGACATCCGCGCCGCCTGCGAGCGCATGCAGCCGCTGTTCGCGCGCTTTGCCGGCGCCGGCTTCGAGGTACGGATTGATGAGTGTGCGAGCCAGATCGGCTCGGGCAGCCTGCCGGTGGAGCGGCTGGGCTCGGCGGCCCTGGTGCTCGCTCCGGTCGCCGCCAAGGGCGCCGGCCGCGCCCTCGACACCCTGTCGCAGCGGCTGCGCACGCTGCCGGTGCCGGTGGTCGGTCGCGTGCACGAGAACGCGCTGTGGCTCGATTGCCGCACGCTGCTAGCGGCCGACGAAGTCACGCTGGCGCAGCAGCTCGCTGCGGGCTGCGCGTGAGGTCGCCATGCTGATCGGCACCGCCGGCCACATCGATCACGGCAAGACCTCGCTGATCCGGCGCCTCACCGGTCGCAACACCGATCGCCTGCCGGAAGAGCAAAAGCGCGGCATCTCGATCGAGCTCGGCTATGCCTACGTGCCGATCGAGGGCAGCGCCGATCCGCTCGGCTTCATCGACGTGCCGGGCCACGAGAAGTTCGTCCACACCATGCTCGCGGGAGCTACCGGCATCGATCGTGCGCTGCTGGTGATCGCCGCCGACGACGGCGTGATGCCGCAGACCGAAGAGCACCTGGACATCCTGCGCCTGCTCGGCGTCACGCAAGGCGCGATCGCGCTGACCAAGATCGACGCCGTGGCGCCCGCGCGGGTGGTCGAGGTGCAGGCGCAGCTGGCGGCCGCGCTCGGTGAGCCGGCCGCAGACTGGCCGGTGTTCCCGGTCTCCAACCTGAGCGGCGAGGGGGTCGACGCGCTCGACGCCTGGCTGCACGCGCAGGCGGCGCAGCACGCCGCGCGCGCGGGCGACGGAGAGTTCCGGCTGGCGGTCGATCGCGTGTTCACCCTGGTCGGCGTGGGCACCGTGGTCACCGGTACGGTCCACGCCGGTCGTGTGCGCGAGGGTGACGAGGTGATGGTGCAGCCGCGCGGCGCCCGCGCGCGCGTGCGCTCGGTGCATGCGCAGGACCAGCCGGCAACCGTCGGGCAGGCCGGGCAGCGCTGTGCGCTGAACCTTGCCGGCCTGTCGAAAGACGACGTCGAGCGCGGCGACTGGGTGCAGGGTGCTGCGCTGGCCAACCTCTCCACGCGTTTCGACGCCAGCTTGCGGCTGTCGGCGCGCGAGGCCAAGGCGCTGCTGCAGTGGACCAACGTTCATCTGCACCACGGCACGCGCGATCTGCTGGCCCGAGTGGCGGTGCTCGACGCCGACTCCATCGAGCCAGGCGCGACACGCCTGGTGACACTGAGCATCGAGATGCCGCTGGCCGCCTGCCGCGGCGACCGATTCGTTCTGCGCGACGCCTCCGCCCGCCGCACGCTCGGCGGTGGCGTGCTGCTTGACATCGCGCCGCCGCTGCGCGGCAAGCGGCGGCCGGAGCGGCTGTCACTGCTGGAGGCGCTGCGCGATGAGGCGGGTACCGCCGCGCTGCCGGCCTGGCTGGCGGCCGAACCGGTGCCGCAGGCGCGCCTGACCAGCGGCTGGAACCTGCGCGCCGACGAAGCGCAGCAGGCGCTCGCCGCCGCCGGTGCGCGCGTTGCCGCGGGCGTCGCCTTCAGCCGCGCGCGCTGGCAGGCATTGCGCAACAAGTCACTCATTGCGGTGGCGGCAACGCACGAGCGCGAACCCGAGATGCCCGGTCTCGAACAGAACCGCCTGCGTCGCATGGTCGCCCCCGCGCTCGCAGCCGATGCGATCGCCGACCTGATCGACGAACTGTTGGCCGAGGGCGTACTGGTGCGACGCGGAGCATTCGTCGCGCTGCCATCGCACAAGGCCGAACTCGCCAAGGACGAGCGCGTGCGTTGGGAGAAGATCAAGCCGCTGCTGATGGAGTCGCGCTTCGATCCGCCGCGCGTGCGCGATCTGGCCAAGGCCACCGGCATACCCGAGCCCGAGGTGCGCGCGCTGATGAAGCGCGTGGCGCGGGTGGGCGAAGTGACGCTGGTGGCGCTCGACCACTTCTTCCTTACCGACGCAGTGGCGCAGATGGCCGACTTTGCGGCTGAGCTGATTGCCCGGCACGGCGCCGCGCGCGCGGCCGAGTTTCGCGACTGCATCGGCACCGGTCGCAAGGTGGCGATCCAGATCCTCGAGTTCTTCGATCGCGTCGGCTTCACGCGCCGGGTCAAGGACAATCACCTGCTGCGGCGGGACAATCCGTGGCGTGCGCCGGAGAGAGCATGATCCGGCAGGCGTTGCGCGCGCCCGCCCGGATCCGACTAGAGTCGAGCCCGCAGGTGACAAGCAGTTTCAGTGGTGCAAGAAGGAAGAGTGTCGCGTGCCGGTGCATCGGCCAGACTTCAAATCTGGTAGGGGCTGCCAGCAGTCCCTGGTGGGTTCGACTCCCATACTCTTCCGCCAGTCTTCCTGCAGTTTAGTTGCGCGCGGTCGGTCCTGGCCGCGCGCCCATGTGTCGCGAAAGGCGTGGCAGCGGGCGCGATCAGTCGCACTGCGCACCTGCGTCAGGCCTGGCGTGCGTGGCCCACGCTGGCGGGCAGCGACTTAAGGAGGCCCGTGCGGCGCCCAGGTCGACAACACTGCCAGCGGGTCATCGGCGAAGCGCGCATGCGGCAGGCGCGCTGGCGTGCCGGCGACGATCCAGCACAGCAGCGTCTCGCCGTTGCCGCACAGTGCGCGCTGCACCACCGCGTCTTCCACGGAGGCACCCGACAGCACCTTGGCGCCGAAGCCCTGCAGGTGCAGGCCGTTGAGGAAATTCATCAGCGCGGCGCCGATGCTCAACCACTGCTCGCGTGCCGGAACGTCCTCGATGTCGTCGCGCACGCGGCCAAGCAGGGCGACCAGCGTCGGGCCGTTGACCGCGCGCTCACGCGCGCGCGCCACGTCTTCATCGCTGCGGCCGCGTTCGCGGGCGCCCTGTGCGAACAGCTCTGCCAGCGCAGTCCGCTGCGCCGGCGCGATGTACAAAAAGCGATAAGGACGCAGCCCCTTGTGGTCGGGTGCGCGCAGTGCCAGACGTGCTGCCGCCATCAGCGCGTCGGCGTCGGGGGCCGGTTCGATCAGGTGCTTGGGCCCGATCGAGTAACGCGCTGCCAGCCGCGCGAAGGTCTCATCGACCGGCGTTGCGGGCACCATCAGACCATGCCCTCGAACAGCAGCACGTCGACTGGCTCGCCGGCGGCCACGTCGCCGCGCGCGTGCGCCAGCACGATCAGGCAGTTGGCCTGTGTCATCGAGCGCAGCATCGCCGCGCCCTGGCCGGCGGTCGGGCGCACGCGCACCATGCCGTTGTCGTCGCGCGCCACCACGCCGCGCACGTACTCGGTTCGTCCGGGTTTCTTGCGGATCGTGCAGGCGGCCGGCAACGGCAGCAGCGGCAGCTCGACCTCGTTGCGAACGCCCGCGGTACGCAAGATCGCTTCACGCACGAACTGCTGGAACGCCACCATTACCGCGACCGGATTGCCGGGCAGCCCGAAGAACAGCGCGCCACCGACACGGCCGAAGGCGAGCGGGCGTCCCGGCCGCATTGCGATCTTCCAGAACGCAACCTCGCCCAGCTCGGCCAGAACGCGACGCGTGTAGTCGGCCTCGCCCACCGACACGCCGCCGCTGGTGAGTACCACATCGGCCTGCGCGGCGGCCGTCGCCATTGCCGCCTGCAGCGACGCTGGATCGTCGCGCACCAGGCCGAGATCGTGCAGTTCGCAGCCCAGGCGTTGCAGCAGGCCGCGCAGGCTGTAGCGATTGGCGTCGTAGGCGGCGCCGTCTGGCAGCGGCGCGCCGGGCTCGACCAGTTCGTCTCCGGTGGAGAAGAACGCCACGCGCAGGCGCCGATGCGCGTGCACGTCGGCGCAACCGATGGAGGCCAGCAGGCCCAGATGCGCCGGTCGCAACAGCGTGCCAGCCGCCACGCAGACCTCGCCCCGTGCCAGGTCTTCGCCGCGGCGCCGCACGTTCTGCCCTGGCACGAGATCGGCGGGCACATGCACGCCGGCGTCGTCGACTCGCACCACCTCCTGCATCGCCACGCAGTCGGCACCCGCAGGCACCACGGCGCCCGTCATCACGCGCACGCACTGGCCGGCGTGCAGCGTGCCACCGAACGGATGGCCGGCGAAGGCGGCGCCGACCTGCCGCAGCGCGCGCGCGGGATCAGTGGCGACATCGGCGTGGCGGAAGGCCCAACCGTCCATCGCCGCGCAGGGCCGTGGCGGCACGTCGATCGGCGAGGCGACATCTTCGGCCAGCACGCGGTCGAGCGCCGCGGCGAGCGGCAGGGCGTCGGTGTCGGTGACCGGCGCCACGGCGGCCCGGATCAGATGCAGCGCGTCGGCCACGCTGAGCGCGCCGTCCGCGCGTGCTTCAGCAGGGGCGCGTGCTGCGGGTTCGCTTGAAGGCAGCGTCATGCGTCGTGCTGCGCCAACTCCGCGCGCGTGTTGAGATTGGTGAAGGCCTGCGGCACGTCGTCGAACGCGACCTCGACCACGTGCAGCGTTGCCGTCCACGCCTGCGCCTTGCGTTCGCCGCGTGCGAGAAACGCGGCCAACTGGGCGCGCACCCGCGTGCTCACGAGGGCGAACACCGGATGCACCTGGGTTCCAGTGCGGGCGATCGCGATGTCGGCATCGGCCGCTGCGCGCGCTGCCGCCAGGCGCGCCACCAGGTCGACCGGCAGGAACGGGGCATCACAGGGCACGGTGACGAGCAGCGGGGTCGGACAGGCGTGCAGCCCGGCGTCGAGCCCGGCGAGCGGTCCGGCGAAGTCCGCCACGCGGTCGGTGAGGACTTCGCCGAAGGCGGCGTACTGCGCGGTGTTCCGATTGGCACTGATCAGCATGCGATCGACCTGCGGCCGCAACCGCTCGACCACATGCGCCACCAGCGGGCGCCCCTGCAGCAGCGCCAGGCCCTTGTCGACGCCGCCCATGCGGCGGCCCTGGCCGCCGGCCAGCACGAGTCCGCAGATCGGTGTCGTCATGAGGCAGTTTTCTCCCTGGGCGGGCAGCTTAGCGGCAAGTTCGCCATCGCCTGCGGCCACACCAAGCGGGCGACACCCTTGTCCGCAACGTTGGCAGGGACTGCGAAGGCGAGCGACTTGGCGCGGCGTTTGTGGTTGAATCGTTGCCGCACTTTGCCTCGATTGCTGCCGATGACACCGGACGTACCGCAAGAACCCATCGCATCGCCTGCTGCTACCGCATCAGATGACCTGCTGGCGCAACTCGCTGCGGATGTGCTGTATGCCGCCGAGCAGGACATGTGGGTGCGCGAAATGGGCGATGGGACCGTGCTGATCGGTGCCACCCATCTGGTGGCCGCGCACGGGCAGTTCATGATTTTTTCGCCGCGACCGGCGGGCACGGTGGTCGCGCACGACCGCTCGCTCGGCGTGATGGAGACAGCCAAGACCGCGGTCGCGGTCCATGCGCCGTTGTCGGGCGAGATCATCGAGGCGAACCAGGCGGTGGTCGACGACGTCTCGCTGGTGGCGCGCGATCCGTATGGCGCCGGCTGGCTGGTCCGTCTGCGACCGACTGCGCTGGCCGAAGAGCGCGCACTGCTGCAGGACGTCGGCAGCTACGCAACGTGGCTGGCGCCGCGGCTGGCTCAAAAGCAGGCCAAGCCGGTCGACGACGAGTTCGCCACCGACCTGACCATCGATCCGAATCACGGCTACTAGTCGTCCGCGTCTGCAATGGCCGCGCAACGCATCGTGATCGTGCTGTGGTCCTGCGGACCGGACCGCGCTGGCGGTGCGGTGCTGGCCGCCGCGCCGTTCGTCTATGCGCTGACCGCGCGCGCGCTCGATCTCGAGGTGGAGATGCACTTCACGTCGAGTTCGGTGCGCTGGCTGGTGGAAGGCGTGGCTGAGGCTGCTCATACCGATTCGGCGGCCACCCACACGGTGGGGCAGTATTTGCGCGAGGCGCGCGCCGCTGGCATATCGATGCACGCCTGCACCATGGCACTGGCCGAGCATCGGCGCGCGGACGAACGCCTGGTCGACGGCGTGCGCATGGCCGGTGCGGCGAGCGTGATCGGTGCAGCAGTGAACGACGACTGCCGTACGCTGGTGTTCTGAATCGTCGGCGGATTGTTGCCTGCGCGTTGAACAGCTCAGCGAAGGGCGCGCGACGGGCGTGCAGCGCACGCTGCGGTCGCGGGGTCGATCAGGCCGAGGCGCCGCCCAGCACGGCGGTGAGCACCGCCAGACGCTGCGCGCCGAGCACGCCGTCGAGTTCGAGTTCCTCAACCGACGCGGAAACCGTCAGGCCGGCATTGCGCGCATCGGCCAGCACCGAAGCGAGTTGCAGGCGCGCCAGTTCGGATTCGTGCTGAGCTTCTGCATCCATCGCCACGAACAAGGCGCGTTCGAAGCTGCAGGCGACGGTGGTTGCATCGCCGCGGTCGCCGCTCAGTGCCATACGCAGCAGGCGCGCCTGCTGCGCCAGGCGCGTGAGCAGTTCTGCTTGCGACATGGGATCGAGCGCGGGCAGGGCCGACAACTCCTCGGCTGCAGTCATTGAACGTCCCATCGCGATCCCTCCGTCCTCATGGTCGCCACGAATGTTGTGCATCGAACGCTAGGTGAAGATCGGCGCGTGCGCCAGTGAAATCTGCAGAAACCCAAGCATGCGTGAGCCCGCAATGAAAAAGGCCACCGGTTGATCGGTGGCCTCATCGTTCTGTCGCACGTTTGTTCGAGACAGATGCGCGCATCGCTGCGCGATGTCGAGGTGACGCTCGCGGCGCGACGCTCGCCGCCTGTCGACTTACTGCGCTTCGAAGAAGGCTTGGCCGCGACTGCGCTGCATTCCTTGGCGCACGCTGGCGATGATTGTCTGAAGCGCGCTCAGCTTGTCGATCAGGCCCGCCCGCAGGTCGCGGCCGATTTCGGCGAGGGCCTGGCGGCGCAGTTCATGCGCCTGACGTTCGATCGCGGCGTAGTTCGGGGAGCCATGGGTCGGAAACATCGTTCACCTTTCGCTGGCTTGTGGCCACGTTGCGTTTCTTGTTCGGATGACGCAATGTATTTGTATCCGCAGGACCATACAATCCATGTCGACGGAACAAGATTTATGAAATTTCGGCACAACAAATCCGCTGGCGAACGGCATGTCGATCAGCACGCCGGCTGACCTCGCGGTCTTTGCGCGTGCGGTCGAGGCGGGCGGCTTCTCCGCCGCGGCGCGCACGCTGTCTCTGACGCCGTCGGCGGTCTCCAAGATCGTCACGCGCCTGGAAGATCGCCTGGGCGTGCGCCTGCTCAACCGCACCACGCGCAGCCTGGACCTGACGCCGGAGGGCCAGGCGTTCTTCGCGCGCGCGCAGCGCATCCTGGCCGACATCGAGGAGGCCGAGGGCGAACTCACGCGCACCCGCAGCGCGCCACGCGGCCTGCTGCGGGTGCAGGCGAGCGTGGCCTTCGCGCTGCACCAGCTCACGCCCAAGCTGCCGGAGTTCGCGGCGCGCTATCCGGAGATCGAGGTGCTGCTGTCGGTGAGTGACCGGCCGGCCGACCTGCTCGAAGAGGGCATCGACCTGTCGCTGCGCATCGGTCGCCTGCCCGATTCGTCGATGGTGGCGCGGCGCATCTGCGACATCGAGCGCGTGATCTGCGCGGCACCGAGCTACCTGCTGCGCTATGGCACGCCACGTCGGCCCGAGGATCTGCTGCAGCACAACTGCCTGCGCCTGTTCAATCAGCCGGCGCTGGCGCACTGGTCTTTCAACGATCCCGGTGCCCCGGGTGGCTTTCGCACGCTCGAGGTCTTTGGTCGCTTCAGCGCCAACAATGCGGAGAGCATGCGGCAGATGGCCATGCTCGGCATGGGCATCGTGCGCCTGAGCGATCTCACCGTAGGCGAGGCGCTGCAGTCCGGCGCGCTGGTGCCCATACTCACCGAGTACAACCACGACGAACCCGTGCCGCTGCAGGCGGTGATGCCGCCGGGCAAGCACCGCCTGCCCAAGGTAACCGCGATGCTCGACTTCATGATCGAGCACTTCGCCGGTGCGCCATGGCGCGCGGCCCGCAAGAAGCCGGCACGCCGAGCGCGTGCGGCACCGGCACCATCGGCCACGCCGCGCGCCAAGGCTGCCCGTGCCAACGCCGCGCCGTCGCCACGCCGTGCCGCTACACGGCGCGCGCGATGAGGACGGCGTTGGTGCCGCCGAAGGCGAACGAGTTCGACATCACGGCCGCCAGATCCGGCAGCGGTCGCGCGCCCTCGGTCACGTAGTCCAGATCACAGGCCGCATCCTGCGTGCGCAGGTGCCGTGTGGGCGGCGCTGCGCGCGCCTGCAGCGCGAGCAGCGCGATCGCGAACTCCAGCGCGCCGGCTGCGCCGAGCAGATGGCCATGCATGGCCTTGGTGGAACTGACGGCGAGCCGGTCTGCATGCGTGCCGAACACGCGCCGGATCGCCGCGGACTCGACGATGTCGTTGGCGGCGGTGCCTGTGCCGTGCGCATTGACGTAGCCGATCTCCTGCGGTGCCATGTCAGCGTGGGCGAGGGCGGCGCGCATTGCAGCGGCCTGGCCGTCGACGCTGGGCCGCGTGATGTGGGCCGGATCATTGGTGAGGCCGTAGCCGGCAACGTGCGCCAGCAGCGCAGCGCCGCGCGCCTGCGCATGGTCGAGCGACTCCAGCACGACGAACGCCGCACCTTCGGCCAACACCATGCCGGTGCGATCGCGCGAGAATGGGCGGCACGACGACGACGGATCTTTGGCGTCCACCGTGGCCAGGGTACGCAGTGCTTCCCAGGCCTTCAGGCTGCCGAGCGACAGCGGTGCCTCGGTGCCGCCGGCGATCATCACGTCGGCCTGGCCGTGCGCAATGCGCAGGCAGGCTTCGCCGATCGCCACCGCCGACGACGAGCAGGCGGTCGAGATCGTTAGGCTCGGTCCCGCAAGCGCGTGCTCGATGCCGATCCAGGCGGCCGCCGCGTGGTTCATCGCCAGCAGCACCGTGTACGGCTGCACGCGCTGGTTGCCGGCGCCATACAGGCTGCGGTAGCCGGCGTCGCTGCTTTCGGTGCCGGCCATGCCGGTGCCGACGAACACGCCGCAGCGCGGGCGGTCGATCTGCGCGAGATCGAGATTGGCGGCGCGCAGCGCCGACCTCGCGGCCACCAGTGCGAACTGGGTGGCGCGATCCAGCATGCGCAGGCGCGGCGGCTCGAAGTAAGCGGCGCCGTCGAAGTCCACCCGGCCCGCAATGGGTGCGGTCAGCTGCTGTGCGAGAGGCGGATCGAGCAGACGAACGCCACTGCTGCCGCTGCAAAGCCGCTGGAACAAGGTGGCCGGGTCATGGCCCAGAGGCGAGATCACGCCGATGCCGGTCACCACCACCGGCCGACCGGTGCGCATCATGGCGGCGACACCGCGCGCCCTGCTGGCATCACATGGCTCGCACGACGTCTGCGCCGTTCAACGGGTGCTCGTTGCGGGAGACAAGCAGGTGATCAATGTGCTCGGCAACATCTCCCACCGTGCGCAGGGAGGCCGCGGTGTCGGCATCGAACTGCACGCCGAACACCTCCTCGACCTCGAACATCAGCTCGATCACGCCGAGCGAGTCGACGCCGAGCGACTCGAGCGAGGCGTCCTCGCTCAGCGTGTCGGCGGGCATTGCGCACTGCTGCGCAAGCAGGGTCTGCAGTCGTTCCAGGGTCGTCATCGGCGGTCCTTGCATCAGGGCGGGCGGGAGGCTGCGAGCGGTGCGCCGGTGTCGGCGGGCGTTGGTTCGGCTCGAACGAGCGAGGCGTCAAGCGGGCGGTTGCGCGCACCGTCGCGCGCCGGCGCCGTCGCGGCCGGGTCGTCGGTCCGAGGCGGCATCGACGGCTCGCGGCAGGCGTCCGGCACCGTCACCGCGCAGTGCGCCTTGCCGCCGGCGCGCGCCAGGGTCGTGATGGTGCGCGGCCACAGCCGCAGCAGTGGCAGCGCGGCTTCGCACAGCGCCGGGCGCATCGCCATGTGCGCCAGCGTGGCCGCAATGCCGATGCGCGGTGCGAAGCGCTGCCGCCAGGCGCCTGCGTAAGCGCGGCTGACCGCAGGGTCGGGCGCATCGCACAGCACAAGCGAGGCATTGTCGAGCAGGTGATCGGCAAGCAGCCAGGCCGATTGCAGCGCCATGCTCATGCCTTCGCCGAGGATCGGATGCGCTTCGCCGGCGGCATTGCCGACCCGCCAGAGCCCGTCGCCGTGATAAGGCAGATGCACGCCCGGTCGCAGCGGGCCGGCGCTGATCCAGCCGCTGCACAGTTGCGCATCGGCCAGCGCATCGCGCACGCTCGCACAGCGATCCAGCACCACGCCGCGCACCGCCTCGGCGGCTGGCAGGCCGTCGGCGAACCGGCGCGCCGCGAGCACGCGGTCGCGCCGCACGCAGCATGCGATGGTGGTGATGCCGTCGGCGCCCAGCACCATGCCGCCGTAACCGCCGTCGAGTGCCAGCACCCACAATCGACCGGGCGTCAGCGCGGTTGCGCGGAAGGTGGCCTTGAATGCCAGCAGGTCACGCGCGCGCGGCGGCGGGCGCTCGCGCCGCGCGCGACCGGCGTCGTGCGTTGGACCGGGCTGCCATGAGCCGTGCGCGGCGACGACCACGCGGGCGTCGATGTGCCTTGACTCACCGCCTTGCGTCACCTCGCAGGTGAACGCACCGGGTGCACCGCGCACCGCGCGTACCGTGGCCGGCTGCAGCACCTGGGCGCCGGCGCGGACCGCCGCCGCGAGCAGCAGCGGATCGAGCACCTCGCGGGCGATCACACGACCGAAGCGATCCGGTCCGCTGCCCCGGGCGGGTAACGGTGCAGCGACCGCGTCCTCTTCCCACGCCAGGACTACCTCGTGCAGCGCCGGGCCGGCCTGTTCGCGCAACTGAGCGCCGACGCCGAGCGCGTCGAGCAACGGCCAGTTGCTGGCGGCCAGGCATTCGCCGCAGACCTTGCGGCGCGGAAACGCCTGCCGCTCCACCACCGCCACCGACCAGCCTGCGCGCGCAAGTCGCAGCGCACAAGTAGCGCCAGCCGGGCCGCCGCCGATGACGAGGGCATCGACCTTCATTGGTCCGCCGCGCGACGACGCGCGATGAAAACATGCCCGAACGGACCGGCGGCCGCCTCATGCAGTTGCCAGTCATTGCCTGCGCCAGCGGGCCACAGCGCCGAGATCTCGGTAGCGCGAAAGCCGGCGCGCACGCTCAGCACCGCATCCGCGCGCGTCACTGCGTTGGCGCCGAGCAGGCCGACCAGCCGGCTCCCGAGCAGTGCCCCCGTGCTTCGGCGCGGCTCGAACGCCACCACGGCGCGCGCTTGCGATGCCAGCGTGCCGAGCAGCAATGCGAGCGCGGGATTGTCGAAGTGATGCAGGAACAGACAGGCGACGACGAGGTCGCAGCCGGCGGCAGCGCCCGGCAGAGCCTCTTGAACATCGGCAAGCAACGGGGTCGCCCGCCAACCGTAGCGGCGGTAGGCGGCCAGTGTGGACGGCGCCACCGTGTCCTGCCGGTCGAGCAGCGTGAGGTCGAGCAGCGGCCAGCGCAGCCGCGGCGCCAGGTCAAGCAGCAGGCGTCCGTCACCGCAACCGATCTCCAGCACGCGCCGCGGCGGCGCGCCGGTGGTGGCGCGCAGCAGCGCCCGGCGCAGCAGCGGATGGGTGCCCATCATCCGGTGGATCACGCGCAGGTCGCGCCGCGCGTGATGGGCACGCGGGTCGTCGACCGGCAGGTCATCGAGTGCCTCGCGCTCGACCTGACGCTGCGCAAGCGCGGCGGGCAGCAGCCGGACCATGGCGGTGCTCATCCGCCGCCATCCACTTCAAGCAGCGCGCCATGACAGCTGAAGCCGGCGCCGAACGCCGTCATCCACCACCAGCCGTTGAGCATCCGGCGGTCGGCCAGTGCCGCCTGCAGCACGAAGAAGACGAAGGCGCTGCTCAGGTTGCCGTAGGCGCGCAGCATCGCCGCGCTGTGGCGCAACGCATCGGCGTCGAGCCCGGCGGCATCCTGCAATGCAAGCAGCACGTCGCGCCCGCCGGCATGCACGATCCAGCCGGCAATCGCGCCTTCATCCACGCCGGCGCGCTCGGTGATGCGCCGGATCAGCGCATGCGCGTGGCGTGCCGCAAGCTGCGGCACCGCGCGCGTGAGGACGTTGCGCAGCAGCCCGCCGCGTGTCTCGAAGCGCAAGGCGTCGCGCTGCGTGGGGTCGATCGTCGAGCCGTGGTGGGCGAAGCGCACGCGCCGCGTTGCGTGCGGCGCGGCGCGGCGCGACAGCACCGCAGCGCCGGCGCCGTCACCGAACAGGCAGGCGCTGATCAGCACGCCGGCATCGTTGTCCAGGTACATCGCAGCGCTGCAGACCTCGACGCACACCGAGAGCACGTGGTCGGCCGATCCGGCGGCGAGCAGCGCCTGCGCGACCTGCCAGTTGGGCAGCGCGGCCGCGCAGCCCTGGCCGACGAGGTCGAATGCCAGCACGTCGGCGCGCAGACCGAGGCGCTCGACGACGTAGCCCGACAGCCCCGGACACAGGTAGCCGGTGCAGGTGCTGACGACGATCGCGTCGATCTGCCTCGCGGCAAGTCCGGCTTCGCGCAGCGCCTGCTGCGCGGCGCGCATCGCCAGCGCCGGGGCGTGGGTGACAAAGCGCTGGTGCAGCGTGTCAGCGTCGATCGCGAAGACCTCGTCGAGCGAGTCGACCGCGAGGTGACGCGTCTCGATGCCGTTGTCCCGTTGCAGCACGCTGCGCGCGACCGCCCGCGCGCGCGCGTCGAGCCGATCGAACCAGGCAGACGTTTCGAACGCATGCCAGCACTGCGCCTTGGTATAGCGCTGCGCCGGGGTAGCGGTGCCGAGGGCGGTGACGAACATCGATGCTCCGGCGCGGGGATCACCGGATGCGATCCACCGATGCGGCCGCGAGCGGGCGCATCGATCGCTATCGGGCAACGGTCGTGCCCACGCCCGCAACCGCGGTGCGCGGCACAGTTGCCCGTTGGGGCAGCGGCCGGGAAGACCGCACGCGCGGGTGCGGCCCGGACGAGCAGTGCAACTTCGTAGCGCGTGTTGCCGGACGGCGCCTGCAATCGTTCACGCCGACCGACGCGCCGCGGTGTCAGCGGCGCGTGCGCAGATCGCCGTCAGGCGGCCCGCACCGGCATTGCGATCACCTGCGCCGTCTGCCCGGTCTGGCCGCGCAGGCGTGCCAGCAACGCCGCCCATTTGGCGCGGGCCGCCGTCAGATGGCGCTCCTTCACATGCCCGTAGCCGCGAATCTCCTCCGGGATGCTCGCCAGTTCCAGCGCGACCGCCTGGTTGTCGGCCGACAGGCGCGCGAGGATCTCGTCGACCAGCTGCTCATACTCGCCGATCAGCGCGCGCTCGGTGCGGCGCTCATGCGTGCGACCGAACACATCGAGCGCAGTGCCGCGCAGGAACTTGAGCCGCGCCAGCACGCCGAAGGCGCTCAGCATCCACGGACCGAAGCTCAGCTTCTTCACCTTGCCGGTGACCGGATCGGGCTTGGTCAACAGCGGTGGCGCCAGATGAAAGTTGAGTTTGTAGTCACCGTCGAACTGCGCGGCGATCTTGGCGCGGAACGCCGGGTCGCTGTGCAGGCGGGCCACTTCGTACTCGTCCTTCACGGCGAGCAGCTTGAAGTAGTAACGCGCCACTGCTTCGGCAATCCGGGTGGCGCCGTGCAGGCGATCGGACTCGACCTTGCGCACGCGCTCGACCAGATCGGCGTAGCGCCTGGCGTAGCCGGCGTTCTGATACGCGGTGAGGAACTCGACGCGACGCGCCACCAGATCTTCCAGCGACGCGCCGGCACCGCCGATGCGCTTGAGCTCGATCACCGGCGTGGGTGCGATCTGGCGACGCACGGCGTCGGCATCGTGGGCGGTGGCGCGCCCCCAGTCGAACGCGCGCTTGTTCGCCTCGATCTGCACGCCGTTCAGTTCGATCGCCCGCATCAGCGCATCGAGCGACAGCGGCACCCAGCCCTTCTGCCACGCAAAGCCCAGCACGAACGGGTTGGTGTACAGGCCATCGCCCATCAGCGCGGTGGCCAGCTGCGTCGCATCGACCAGTGCCAGGTGCGCGTCGTTGCCGACCGCCTCGCGCACCTGCTGTGTCATGCCGGAACCGCCGAAGGTCCAGTTCGGGTTGCGCACGAATTCCGCGGTGGGCGACTCGGCGCTGTTGATCACCGCGCGGGTGACGCCCGCCTGGATCTTCGACAGCGCCTCGTTGCTGGTGGTGGTGATCAGATCGCAGCCGAGCACGAGGTCGGCCTCGCCCATGGCGATGCGGGTGGCGTACAGGTGGTCGGGCTCGTGCGCGATCTGCACGTGCGAGAACACCGCGCCGCCTTTCTGCGCCAGCCCCGCCATGTCGAGCACCGACAGGCCCTTGCCTTCCAGGTGTGCGGCCATCCCGAGCAGCTGGCCGATCGTCACCACACCGGTGCCGCCGACGCCGGTGATCACCACGCCCCAGGTCTGGCCATCAACGATCGTCGGCACCGCCGGCATGGGCAGTTGGGGCAGGGCGGCGGCGCTCGCCTTGCCCTTGCGCAGCTGGCCGCCCTCGACCGTGACGAAACTCGGGCAAAAGCCCTTCAGGCACGAGTAGTCCTTGTTGCAGCTCGACTGGTTGATCTGCCGCTTGCGGCCGAACTCGGTCTCCAGCGGCTCCACCGACAGGCAATTGGACTGCACGCTGCAGTCGCCGCAGCCTTCGCACACCGCCTCGTTGATGACGACCCGACGCGCTGGATCGGGAAAAGCGATCTTGTCCGCCTTGTTTTGCTTGCGCCGCCGCCGCTTCTCGCTGGCGCAGGTCTGGTCGTACACCAGCACCGACACGCCCGGGTACTCGCGCAGCTCGCGCTGGATGCGATCGAGGTCGTCGCGGTGATGCACGGTGACACCCGGCGCCAGCTTCCAGGCGTCGCCGGTCGCGCCCTTGGCGTTGGTGGCGGAGTGGTCGAGTTCCTGGGTGGTGTCGTACTTGGCCGGCTCATCGGTGACGATGACGATCTTCCTCACCCCCTCGGCGTGCATCTGCTGCGTGATCATCGGCGCGGTGATCTGGCCGTCGACCGTCTGGCCGCCAGTCATCGCCACCGCGTCGTTGAACAGGATCTTGTAGGTGATCGGCACCTTGGCAGCCACCGCGGCCCGCACCGCGAGGTAGCCCGAGTGGAAGTAGGTGCCGTCGCCCAGGTTGGCGAAGATGTGCTTCTCGTCGGTGAACGGTGCCTGGCCGATCCACGGCACGCCTTCGCCGCCCATCTGCGTGAAGGTGGAGGTGCTGCGGTCCATCCACACGACCATGTAGTGGCAGCCGATGCCGGCCACCGCGCGCGAACCCTCCGGCACCACGGTGCTGGTGTTGTGCGGGCAGCCCGAGCAGTAAAAAGGCTTGCGCTCGGTGACCACGCGCGGCTTGGCGAGCGCCTTTTCCTTGGCGTCGATCAGCGCCAGGCGCGTGGCGATGCGGGCGCGCACGTCGTTCGGCAGTTCGAGCTTGCCGATGCGCTGGGCGATCGCCTTGGCCACGATTGCCGGCGAGAACTCGTAGTGCGCCGGCAGGATCCAGTTGCCCTGCGGCACCGCCCATTCGCCGCCGTCTTTCTCGTCGAACTTGCCGATCACGCGCGGAATGCGCTTGCCGCTGCCGATCCAGCTGAACAGCTCTTCCTTGAACTGGTATTCGATGAGCTGGCGCTTCTCCTCCACCACGAGGATCTCTTCGAGCCCCTCGGCGAAGCCGCGGATCGTCTGCGCCTCCAGCGGCCACACCATGCCGCACTTGAACAGCCGAATGCCGATGCGCGCGCAGGTCTCGTCGTCCAGGCCCAGGTCGGCCAACGCCTGGCGCGTGTCCAGATACGCCTTGCCGCTGGCCACGATGCCAAAGCGCGCCTGCGGCGAGTCGACCACCGTGTGGTTGAGCTTGTTGGCGCGGCAGTAGGCGAGCGCCGCGTACAGCTTGTAGTCGAGCAGCCGCGCTTCCTGCTCCAGCGGCGTGTCCGGCCAGCGGATGTTCAGCCCACCCGCCGGCATCGCGAAGTCCTGCGGCAGCACAATGTCCACGCGCTGCGGATCGACGATCACCGAGGCCGACGCTTCGACCACCTCGGTCACCGTCTTCACGCCGACCCACACGCCGGCAAAGCGGCTCATCGCGAAGCCGTGCAAGCCCAGGTCGAGGTACTCCTGCACCGTGGCCGGGTACAGCACCGGCATCATGCAGGCCTTGAAGATGTGGTCGCTCTGGTGCGGCAGCGTGGAACTCTTGGCGGCGTGATCGTCGCCCGCGAGCGCCAGCACGCCGCCGAGCGGGCTGGTGCCGGCCGCATTGGCATGCTTGAAGACGTCGCCGCAGCGGTCCACGCCCGGCCCCTTGCCGTACCACAGCGAGAACACGCCGTCGTACTTGGCACCCGGGTACATGTTGACCTGCTGCGTGCCCCACACGCTGGTGGCGGCCAGATCCTCGTTCAGACCGGGCTGGAACTTGACGTGATGGCGCTCCAGATGCGCCTTCGCCTTCCACGCGGTCTGGTCGACGCTGCCCAGCGGCGAGCCGCGGTAGCCGGTGATGAAGCCGGCGGTGTTGCGGCCGGCGAGCGCGTCGCGCTGGCGCTGCAGCATTGCCAGTCGGATCAGCGCCTGCGTGCCGCTCATGTAGGCGCGGCCGCGGTCCAGGGTCCACTTGTCGTCGAGGGTCACGTCCGTCAGCGCACGGCGGACGGCATCGGTCAGGGGGGCGTTCATGCGGGAGCGTCTCCAAAAATTTTGTCTTTGGGGCACGGCGCGCGGGCTCGGGTCGGCTGCGGCCGGCGGGTGCACGCGCCTTGTGGACGCTGGCACCGGGACTTCATGAGAGGGCGCGAAGCGTAGCAGCGGGGTTCACGCACCTCAATGCGCGGCGCGGCACGGCGCTGTTAGACGAAATCGCAGCAGGAATCGCGCCGGCCCGTTCGTAGGGGATTGCCGGCGGGTCTGCGTGCGAGCTGCCGCAGCACCGCCGGCTATCCTGCGCCCCATGAACCGAAGCCGTGAATCGCCCGGCTGGCCATGACCTCCGGACGCCCTGCATGAAGCACTCGCCTTCGCCCCGTCGTCGCCTGCTGTCGGCCGCGGCGCTTGCCGCCGTCGGCTCCTTCATCGCACCGCGTGCCCGCGCCGAGTTGGCCGCTGCGCCTTGCGACGACTTCTACGAGCACGTCAACGCCGCGTGGATCGCTGCCACACCGCTGCCGGATGACCGCGCGCGCATCGGCAGCTTCGATGTCCTCGAGCAACGCAATCAACAGGTCCTGCAGGCGGCACTGGCCGCCGCGCTGGCCAACCGCGACAGCCTGGATACCCCTGGCAAGCGACTGGTGGCTGACTGCTATGCGAGCGGCATGGATCTGGCTGCGATCGAGCGCCAGGGGATGGCCGCGGTGCAGCCGCTGCTCACCCTCATCGACGGCCTGGTCGAGCGTGCGAAATTGCCTCAAGTGATCGCGCGCCTGGCCGAGGTCAATGTCGACGCGCCGGTGAACATCGAGGTGTCACCCGATGCACGCGACAAGCGGCGCCATCGGGTGCAGTGCTGGCAGTCCGGTCTGGGGCTGCCCGACCGCGACGACTACTTCCGCGACGATCAGCGCGCCCGCGAGGTGCGCGACGGCTATCGCGCCTACGTGGTGCGCCTGCTGACGCTTGCGGGTGCCGCGCCGACCGAGGCGGTGCGCGGCGCCGCCGAAGTGATGGTGATGGAGACGCGTCTGGCCAACGCGTCGCTCAAGCGCAGCGACATGCGTGATCCGAACACGCTCTACAACCTGAAGACGCCGACGGAACTGAGCGGCCGCACCGGCGGCCTTGATTGGCCGGCGCTGCTCGCTGAACTGAAGCTCAATGAGGCCGATGCGGTGGTGGTGGCGCAACCCGGCTTCATCGATGCGGTCAACCGGCTGGCGCGCGAGGTCGGCCTGCCGGCCTGGCGCAACTACCTGCGCGTGCGGTTGCTCGATGAGGTCGCGCCCACCTTGCCGGCGCCCTGGCAGGAAGCCCACTTCGCGTTTCGGCACAAGGTGCTGCGCGGCGTGCAGCAGCGTCGAGCGCGCAGCGAGGAAGTGGTCGAACTGATATCTGGCCGCGTTGGCCACCACCCGCTGGCCGAAGGGCTCGGCGAACTGTACGTGGCGCGCACGTTCTCGCCGGCCGCCAAGGCGCGGGCGGTGATGATGGTCGAGGACATCAAGGCGGCGATGCGCGAGCGCATCGGTCGGCTCGACTGGATGGGCGCGGCGACGCGGCAGCGGGCGATCGCCAAGCTCGATGCGATGGTGCTGCAGATCGGCTACCCGGACCGGTGGAAGACCTATGACGGCCTGCAGATCGATCCCGCCGACTTCGCCGGCAACTGGTTGCGCGCGTGGCGCCATGAGACCGCGCGCCGCTTCGCCCGACTCGCGCAGCCGGTGGACCGCCGCGAGTGGTTTGCTTCGCCGCACATCGTCAATGCGTTCGCCGGTGGCTTCAACAACATCGTGTTCCCGGCCGGCATCCTGCAGCCGCCGTTCTTCGACGACGCGGCGGAAGACGCCACCAACTTCGGCGGCATCGGCATGGTGATCGGTCACGAGATCACTCACCACTTCGATGATCGCGGCCGTCAGTTCGATGAAGTCGGCAACCTGGCCGAGTGGTGGACTGCGCAGGATGCGGCCAACTACAAGGAACGCGCCGACCGCCTGGCGGCGCAGTACTCCGCCTACGCGCCGCTGCCCGGTCACCTGATCAACGGGGTGCAGACGCTGGGCGAGAACATCTCGGACCTGGGTGGCGTGAAGATCGCCTACGACGGCTTGCAGCGGGCGCTCGCGCGGCAACCTGCCAGTGCCAGGAGTGCAGCAGGCGAGCCGACGCCGGCTCAGCGCTTCTTCCTCTCGTACGCCATCATCTGGCGCAACAAGATCCGCGCTGAGGCGCTGATCACGCAGCTGCGCAGCGGCCAGCACTCACCGGCCAAGTACCGAGTGCTCGGGCCGCTGGTGAACATGCCGGCGTTCGCCGAGGCGTTCTCCTGCGCGCCCGGCAGCGCCATGACGCGCGAGGCGGCCGAGCGCATCAGCATCTGGTAAAGCGGTCGCGTGAAGCGACCGCAGCTTCGTCAGTTTGCCCAGCCGATCGCCTGTGGCAGCCAGGTCGCGATCCGCGGAAACAGCAGCACCAGGGCCGCCGCCGCCAGCTGGATCCATATGAACGGCCAGACGCCGCGGTAGATGTCGTTGGTCGCCACGCTGGGGGGTGCTACGCCGCGCAGGAAGAACAGCGACCAGCCCACCGGCGGCGTCAGGAACGAGGTCTGCAGCACGATGCAGATGATCGCCGCCAGCCACACCATGTCCACGCCCTGCGCGATGAAGTAGGGGATGAACAGCGGCAGCACGATGAAGCTGATCTCCACCCACTCCAGCAGGATGCCGGCGATGAACAGCACCGCGATGAAGAACAGCACATCGGTGGTGGTGCCCCCTGGGATCAGCGCGAACACGTCCTGGATCAGCCGCTCGCCGCCCAGGCCGCGGAAGGCGAGGCTGAACGCCTGCGCGGTCATGATGACAAAGAAGATCATCGCGCTCGTCTTCAGCGTCTCCAGGCAGGTGTCCTTGAGCACGCGGCGGTCGAGCTTGCCGCTCACGGCCACGATCACCAGACTGCCAAGCGCGCCGATCGCCGCCGCCTCGGTGGGTGCTGCGATGCCGGCCATGATCGAGCCCAGCACCGCCAGCACCAGGCCCAGCGCCGGTGCCACGCCCTTGACCAGGCGCACCGCCAGTTCGGCCCGCGACAGCGCCGCCCGTTCGCTCGCCGGCACCGGCGGCGCACGCTCGGGTTTGAGGTGCGCGACCACCAGGATGTAGACGATGTACAGCCCGGCCAGCATCAAGCCGGGCACCAGCGCGGCGGCGAACAGGGTGCCGACGCTCTGGTTCATGATTTCGCCGAGCAGGATCAGCACCAGGCTGGGCGGGATGATCTGCCCGAGCGTGCCGCTGGCGCAGATGGCGCCGCAGGCGAGCGACTTGTCGTAGTTGTACTTGAGCAGCGTGGGCAGCGCGATCATGCCCAGCAGCACAATGGTCGCGCCGACGATGCCGGTGGTGGCGCCCATGATCACGCCGAACACGATGATCCCCACCGCCATGCCGCCGGGCAGGTTGCCGGTGGCGTGGCCGATCATCTCCAGCATGTCGTGCGCGAGGCGGGACTTCTCCAGCATCACGCCCATGAACACGAACATCGGCAGCGCCAGCAGCGAGTAGTCGGTGGCCACGCCGTAGATGCGCGCAGGCAGCAGGTTGAACAGCCCCGCACCGAAGCCGATGAACCCGAACACGATGCCGCTGGCCGCCGCCGCGTAGGCGACCGGAATGCCCGCCAGCAACAGGCCCACAAAGCTCGCCAATAGCAGGATCGGAAGGATCTCAGGCGGCATGGCCACCTCGCGAGCCGTCAGCGGAGGCGCGCAGCAACTGCATGCCCGTGCGGATCGCCGTGCTCACCGCTACCAGCGCCAGCAGCGCGTAGCCGGAGATCACCAGCGACTTCACCAGCCAGCGCATCGGCAGCCCGCCGGGGTCGGGCGACACCTCGGCGAGCGAGTACGAGTGCGAGACGAAACCCCAACCCAGCCAGCAGATCAACAGCGAGAACGGCAGCATGATGACGAGCGCGACGCCGAACTCCATGAGCAGCTTGGTGCGCGCCGAGTAGCGCTGGTAGAACATGTCCACCCGCACCGGTATGCCGCGCAGTTGCATGTAGGCGAGGCCCCAGAAGGCCACCATGGCGAGCAGGTGCCACTCCAGTTCCTGCGCCCAGATCGCGCTGGTGTTGAAGAAGTAGCGCATCAGCGTGTTGCCGCTGATCAGCAGCACCATGGCGAAGGTCAGGCCGGCGGCGATCCAGCCGACGCGGTCGATCAACGCGTCGATCGCGTCGGCAAGTTTGAGCAGGGGAGTCATCGGGGCTCGGCGCGCATGAGTGTCAGGCGTTCGTCAGCGCGCAGTGGCTGTGTTGGTGGTTCAGATCGAGGCGGCAGGCCACCGCGCGTACCGCCCCGCACGAGGACTGCCTCCCCCGCCACGGGGTGAGGGCTGGCGTGGGCGGGCGGCGCGGCGTGGACGCCGCTTGAGCCGCGCTCACTCACACCACGGACGGGCTGCCCCTAGGTCCGCGCATTGGCCAGGAACGACTCCTCGCTGATCTCGCTCCACTTGTCGTGCTTGCGCTTGAACGCGAAGAACGAGTCGTGGACCTTCTTTGTTTGCGCGTCCTTCTTGGTGGCGTCGTTGAGCACGTCGCCGGTGGCGGCGCGCAGCGCCTTCACCACGTCGGCCGGCAGAGAGCGGACGATGACCTTGTCCTTGGCCACCAGCGTGTCGAGCGCATCGGCGTTGCGCGCCTCCAGCAGGAACAGGCCTTCCTGGTTGGTGGCGTCGGCGGCGGCGCGGACCACTTCCTTCAGATCGGCCGGCAGGCTGTCCCACAGCTTGCGCTGGATCACGATCTCGGACACGGTGCTGGGCTCGTGCCAGCCACTGGCGTAGTAGTTCTTGGCCGCGTTCTGCAGGCCCAGGCGCGCATCGAGGAACGGGCCGACGAACTCGGCCGCATCGATCACGCCGCGTTCGAGCGCCGGGAAGATCTCGCCACCCGGCAGCTGCCGTACTTCGACGCCGAGTGACGAGTAGATGCGGCCGGCCAAGCCCGGGATGCGCATCTTGATGCCCTTGAGATCCGCCTGGCTCTTGATCTCCTTCTTGAACCAGCCCGTCATCTGCACCCCCGAGCAGCCGGCGGCGAACGGCACCACGTTCAGCGGGCGGTAGGTCTCTTCCCACAGCTGGTTGCCGCCGCCAAATTGCAGCCACGCGTAATGGCCCATGAAGCTCATGCCGAACGGCACGGTGGCGAAGTACTGCGCGGCGAACGTCTTGCCCGACCAGAAGTAGGAAACGCCGTGGTTCAGTTCCACCGTGCCGCTGGAGACGGCGTCAAAGCCCTCGAACGCCGGCAGCAATTCGCCCGCAGCGAACACCTGGATCTTGATGCGGCCATTGGACATCTTGTCCACGCGCTCGGCGAAGGCGGCAGCGCTGCCGGGACCCACCTGATAGAACGGCAGGCCGGCGGGCCAGGTGGTGGTCATGCGCCATCGGTAGTTGGTCTGCGCGCGGCTGATGGCGGGTGCGACGAGTGAGGCGAGGGCGGCACCTGCAACGGCGGTGCTGGCAGCAAAGCGACGGCGATTCATCGGCGGTCCTTGTGATCCGGAGAAACGAGGGGTTCACGCCTCCTCTGGACCGATCGGTGCGTTGCCGCCGGTTCACTCGCGTGTGGACGCGGTGATTCGCAAGGGCTGTGCCACGGCGCAATCCACGTACAAGCGCACCGCGCCAGTGCGCGATTCGCCTTGCCATGAGCCCCGGACTGCAGACCGTCGGGTGCGATGCCCAGTTGCGGTGCGCGTCACACTGAGTCGCGCATCAGCCGGCGCGCCAGGCATACCCGCTGCGGGACCGTGGCTTGATCGTTGCCGCGCTGATGGCGCGCTGTGGTCGCGCTGTGAGTCGCGCTGTGCCACCCGCGCCGCAGCGGTCGTCGTCCCCCGGTCGGGTGCCTGCGCCGGGGGCAGCCGCTGCTCAGACCGGCAGCGGTTTGTCGTCCTTGAGTGCCAGCCAGCCCCGCGCGATGCGGTAGATGGCCCAGATGCCGAGCGCGAACAGACCGACGTAGAAAGTGATGACGCCGAGTCCGAACAAAAGAACCAGCGGCATCGACACCAGCGCAACAATCAAGACCCAGAGCACCGCCCACCAAAAGGTCCGGATTTGCCAGGAGAAGTGCGACTCCAGCCAGGTGCCGCGCGCCTCGCTGCGTTTCACGTAGTTGATGATCACGGCGATGATCGATGGCCAACCGAGAACGAAGGCGCCGATGATCGTGGCGGCGCCGATCGCGCCGATCACCAGACTGAGCGCATGCAGCGCGTAGACCACATGGGTCACGGTGACGAGGCTGCTGTCGGGGCGGGGCAGGGCGGGCGAACTCATCGGCGCATCTCCTGTCGGTAAACGGTCACGTCGCCCCGGTCAAACCGGAACGCCTCCGAGCTTACTGCCGCAGCAAGTGCAATGCCCTGCGCTGCGGCACGGCGAAAAACGCGGCGGCACTCCGGTATCTTCCGTCGCCTGTGCCGAATTCAAGCCGCCTGCCGGCCCCGCTGTCGATGAACCATCCCTCGCCCGCCGTCGAACTTGCCAATCCGCTGCTGCAGCCCTGGACCGGCTGCTTCGGCCTGCCGCCGTTTGCATCGATCGGCGCCGAGCACTTCGCGCCGGCGTTCGACGGCGGGCTGGCGGCCCATCGCGCGGAGATCGCGGCGATCGCCGCGCAGGCGCAGCCTCCCACCTTCGCCAACACGGCCGCGGCGCTCGACGCCAGCGGCCGACTGCTCACCCGCCTGCAGCAACTGTTCAGCAACCTGACCGCGTCGCACACGTCGCCCGCGCTGCAGGCGGTGGAGCGCGATATCGCGCCGAAACTGGCGGCGCATCACAGCGCGGTGCTGACCAACGCGCAACTGTTCGCGCGCATCGATGATCTGCACGTTCGGCGCGACGTCCTGGGTCTGGCTGCCGAGCAACTGCAGTTGCTCGAAAGGCTGCACCTGGACTTCGTGTTCGCCGGCGCGCGCCTGGCGCCGCCGGCGCGCGAGCGCATTGCGCAGATCGTCGAGGAGCAGGCCACGCTGACAACGCGCTTCACGCAGAACGTCCTGCACGACGAGGCCGAAGGCTGCCTGTGGCTGCGCGACGAAGCCGACCTGGCCGGCCTGCCCGAATCGCTGCGCGCCGCCGCGCGCTCGGCCGCCGAGCAGCGCGGCCAGCCTGCAGCCTGGGCGATCACGCTCGGCCGCTCGCTGGTGGTGCCGTTCCTCACCTTCTCCACCCGCCGCGACCTGCGGCAACAGGCCTATGCCGCGTGGAAGACGCGTGGCGAGCATGCCGGCGAACACGACAACCGGCCGCTGGCGCGGCGCATCCTGGCGTTGCGCAACGAGCAGGCCCGCCTGCACGGCTACGCCAGCTTCGCGGACTTCGCACTGGTCGACCGCATGGCTGGCACGCCGGCGGCGGTGCGCGATCTCTTGCTTCGCGTCTGGGTGCCGGCCAAGGCGGCGGCGCTGCGCGAGCGAACCGCGCTCGAGGCCCAGGCGCAGGCTGATGGCATCACCGCGATCGAGCCTTGGGACTGGCGCTTCTACGCCGAGCAGGTGCGTCAGCAGCGCTACGACATCGACGACGCGCAGGTCAAACCGTATTTCGCGCTCGACCGCATGCTGGCGGCGGCGTTCGACTGCGCCGGACGGCTGTTCGGCCTGACCTTCACTGAGCGGCCGGAGATCGAGACCTACCACCCGGACGTGCGCGCGTTCGAGGTGCGACGACACGATAACGGCCAGGACCGCATCGTTGGCCTGTTTCTGAGTGACAACTTCGCGCGGCCCTCCAAGCGCAGCGGCGCCTGGATGAGTGCGTATCGCTGGCAGTCGCGCCATGCCGGCGGCACGCTGCCGATCATCGTCAACAACAACAATTTCGCCCAGGCGCCGGCCGGCCAGCCGACGCTGCTGTCGTTCGACGACGTGCGCACCCTGTTCCACGAGTTCGGTCACGGCCTGCACGGCATGCTGTCGGACGTGAGTTACGAGCGCCTGTCGGGCACGCGCGTGCTGCGCGACTTCGTCGAACTGCCCTCGCAGATCTTCGAGCACTGGGCGCTCGAAGATGCGGTGCTCAAGCGCCATGCCTGTCATCACGAGACCGGCGCGCCGATCCCCGATGCGCTGCTGCACAAGCTGCGCGCGGCGCGGCACTTCAACCAGGGCTTCGAGACCGTGGGCTACACCGCCTGCGCGCTGCTCGACCTCGCGCTGCATGAACAGGCCGACGTAGCGGGCGTGGACATCACCGCGTTCGAGCAGGCCGAACTCGCTCGCCTGGGCCTGCCGGCCGGCACGTCGACCTACCACCGGCTGCCGCACTTCCAGCACCTGTTCTCCAGCAACGCGTATGCGGCGGGCTATTACGTCTACATGTGGGCCGAGGTGCTCGACGCCGATGGTTACGGTGCGTTCGAGGAGGCCGGCGATCCCTTCGATCCGCAGGTGGCGGCACGCCTGCATCGCCACATCTACGCGGCGGGCGGCAGCGTCGACCCGCGCGAGGCGTACCGTGCCTTTCGCGGCCGCGACCCACAGGTGGCGCCGCTGTTGGCCAAGCGCGGACTGGCGGAGCCTGCATAGCAGATGGACGGTGCGCGGCTCGGGTTTCGCAGCGAGCTGATCTTTCATCGCTTCGACGGCGAGGTGATCGACCGGCGCGATACCTGCGGCGCGCAGGTGATCCGCACGCCGTCGAATCCGACTTTCTTCTGGGGCAATTTCCTGCTCTTCGAACGCGCACCGGTTGCGGGCGATGCGGCGCGCTGGCCGGCGTTGTTCGCCCAGCTGATCGAGGCGCACCAGGCGCGATCGACCCATCGGGCCTTCGGCTGGATGCAGGATGCGCCCGGCGAGATCGATGCGTTTCTCGCCGCCGGCTACACGCGCAACGACACCACCGTGCTGCACGCGCTACGGATCGCGCCCGCGCCGCCGCCGAAGCTCGCGGCGCAACTGCGACCCTTCGCCACGGAGGCCGACTGGGCGATGCAGATGCGGGCCGATGTCGCGTCGCGTGATCCCGTGCACACCGAGGCGGCCTACGGCGAGTTCTGCGCTCGCCGCAATGCGCGCTGGCGCTCGATGATCGCCGCCGGCCGCGGACAGTGGTTCGGCGCCTTCGTGTCCGACGGCGACAGGGAGCAGCTGGCTGCTTCGCTCGGTGTGTTTGCCGAGGCGCAGGCGATGGACGGCGAACGTTTCGCGCGCTTTCAGTGGGTCAGCACACAGCCGCGCTATCAGGGTCAAGGCCTGTGCCGGGCACTGCTGGCACACGCGGCGCAGTACGCGCGCGACTCCTTGCACGCGGACCGACTGGTGATCGTCGCGGCGGCCGACGAGATGCCCGAGCGGCTGTATCGCGCGGTGGGGTTCGTCCCCGCCGGTTACCAGCGTGGATTGCAGCGGTTGCCGCCGAAGTAAGGCGGCGCAGGCAGGTCTCCTCGGAACCGCGTTTCAGCGCTTCGTCGACGATCGGCGGTGCAACTGACATTGCTTTCGCATTGGTCGGTGCTGCGCGCGCGGCATCAGACAAGCAGCCATTCCGACGCGCGCGCCGGGGATCCTTGCGCAGCGCTACGTCTGAGACCTACCGGCGCAGGAACGTATCGAGCCGGTCCACGCCGCGCTCGATCAGTTCATCGGTCGCGGCGAAACACCAACGTAGATAGCCCTCGCCCTCGGTGCCGAACGCCATGCCCGGAGCAAGACCGAGGCCGACCTCCATCACCAGCCGCTTGGCAAAGGTGAGCGAGTCGTCGCTGCGTCCAGGCAGGCGGAAGAACAGGTACATCGCGCCGGGCGGGCTCGACAGTTCCACATCGGGCAGGCCGCGCAGGCGGCGTACCAGCAGGTCGCGCGCGCCGCGCAGGCGGGCCACCGTCTGCGCGATCAGTGCGTCGCCCTCGGCCATCGCGGTCAGGCCGGCGCGCTGCACGAACGGCGGCGCGCAGGAGGTGTTGAATTCCACCAGCTTGCCGAAGTCGCGGACGAACGCGGCCGGCGCGATCAGCCAGCCGAGTCGCCAGCCGGTCATGGTCCAGCTCTTGGAGAAGGTATTGGCACTGATGAAACGCTCGTCGGCGTCGACCGCGCCGAGCAGACCGGGGGCGTGGCCGTCGATTGTCAGGGCGGGCTCGTACACCAGGCGCTCATAGGCGTCGTCCGACACCAGCCAGATGCCGTGCCGGCGGCAGTGCGCGCGCAGCGTGTCCCACTGCGCCTGCGGCATCACCCAGCCGGTGGGGTTGCCGGGCGAGTTGACGAACACCGCGCGCGTGCCGGGCGGCGATGCATCGAGCAGCTTCTGCAGATCGAGCGACCAGGTGCCGCCGCGACAGTCGAGTGCCACGCGCACCACCTCGGCACCGAGGATGCGCGGGATCGACGTCAGGTTGGGCCACACCGGCGTGATCACCACCACGCGGTCGCCCGGGTCGAGCAAGGCCTGGCCGATCAGCGACAGTGCGCTGATGCCGGCGCTGGTGACGGCGATGCGGTCCGCGCTGATCGGTGCCCGGTGCAGCGCGCTCGCATAGCGCGCGATCTCTTCGCGCAGTTCGAGGATGCCCAGGTTGTGGCTGTAGAAGGTGTCGCCGGCATCGAGCGCGCGCTTGGCGGCGTCGCGGATGAAGGCAGGCGTCGGCAGATCGCCTTCGCCGAACCAGAACTTGACGATGTCGCCGGCGTGGGGCGAGCCAAGCGCCGCGTTGGCGCCTCGCGGATGCGCGAGGCAGGAAGATCGTCTAGCGAGGTGCGCAGCATGTTGGTTGGGATTCGGGAGTACGGATTGGGGGGCGTTCCGGTGCGCATTCGTCTCGTGCCCGGTGGCGGCGCGTGAGCGCCGCTCGTTGCTCTTGAAATTGCGTCGTTGCCCGGCCGCTCCGAAGACGACGCACTGATTGATCGGTTTCGGTGCACGTGCGACGCGCAGCGTCGCGTACACCGAAACCGAAATCAGCGCGCCAGCTGGTTGATCTCGATGATCGGCAGCAGCACCGCCAGCACGATCAGCATCACCACCACGCCCATCGTGAGGATGAGAATCGGCTCGAGCAGCGAGGTGAAGAACATCGCGCGCCGCTCGGCCTCGCGCGAGTGGATGTCGGCGGCGCGGCCGAGCATCTCGGGCAGCTTGCCGGTGGCCTCGCCGGAGGCGATCAGGTGGATCAGAACCGGCGGGAAAAGCTTGATCTGCCCCGCCTTGTTCTTGTCTTCAGCGTCGGCGCGCAAGGCGCGCGCGAGCGAGAAACCCTCACGCACGCGCTGGGTCGCGTCCAGCACCCGCAGTCGCATCGCGACGTTGGTCAACGTCTCGCCGGCCGCCTGCAGCGAACGCAGCATCGGCACGCCGGAGCCCACCAGGATCGACAGCGTGGAAGAAAAGCGCGCGGTGTTGAGCGACCGGCTGAGCACGCCCATCACCGGCAAGGTCAGGATCTTCTTGTGCCAGCGCAGCTTGATCGCGTCGATGCGCAGCGCGCGCTGCACCAGGAACACGGCGATCGCGCCGAACACCACCACCAGCCAGCCCCAGTGGCGCACGAAGTCGGAGATCGCAATCAGGGCCACCGTGAGGAAGGGCAGTGCCTGCTTGGTGTTGGCGAACACCTGCACCACCTGCGGCACCACGTAGGTCAAGAGGCCAACGACCACCAGCAGAGCCACCAGCGTGACGATCGCCGGGTAGACGAAGGCGAGCGTGATCTTCTGCGACAGGCGCGCGCGCTCCTCGATGTAGTCGGCCAGGCTCGCCAACACCACGCCGAGCTTGCCCGACTCCTCGCCGGCGGCGATCAGCGCGCGATAGATGTCCGGGAACTGGCGCGGATGGCGCGCGAGCGACTTCGATAGCGAGGTACCGGCCAGCACGTCGGTGCGGATCGCCGCCATCAGCTCGCGCACCGCCTGCTTCTCGCTTTGCTCGACCATCACGGTGAGCGCATCGGACACCGGCAGTTGCGCGCCCAACAGCGAGGCGAGCTGGCGCGTGATCACCGCCAGTTCGGTCTGCGACAGGCGCCGCCCGAGCGACATGGTGGCGCCGGTGCGCTGCGCCTCCGACAAGACCGGCTCGACCGTGAGCGGCACCAGGCCGCGGCCGCGCAGCATCTGGCGCGCAGCCCGCGCAGAGTCGGCCTCCAGCACGCCGCTGGATTCCTTGCCGGCGGTATCGGCGGCGGCGTAGCGAAATGCAGCCATGATCAGGCGCGCAAGGGGATCGCGACGCGGCGCGTCGCACCTGCGCCCTGCCCACAGAGGCAGTCAGTGCGCAGCGCTTTGCGCAGGCGTGCTGCCCGGCAAGCTTGTCTGCGCACGCGTGCCTCCGCGAAGCCGGATGGGCGAGCCAGCCAGTCCGCGGACCGGCAGCGTGCTGCGCGCAAGTTCAACTGCAATAAAAGAACGTGCGCAACAGGCGAGCGCATCAGCGCTTCACTCTCGCGTGACACGCAGCACTTCCTCGTTGCTGGTGACGCCGGCGGCCACCCAGCGCATCGCGTCGGCCCGCATCGGCAGCATGCCGTTCTTCTCGGCAGCGCGGCGGATGTCGCCATCGTTGGCGCCACCGTGGATCAGCACGCGCAAATCATCGTCGACGGTGAGCAGTTCGTAGATGCCGGTGCGCCCGAGGTAGCCGGAGTTTCCGCAGGCCGGGCAGCCGACCGCACGAAAGCCCTGCCCGTTGGGTTCAGGCTGCTTGCAGTGCGGGCACAGCTTGCGCACCAGGCGCTGGCCGAGTACGCCCAGCAGAGACGACGACAGCAGGAACGGCTCGATGCCCATGTCGATCAGGCGCGTCACCGTGCTGGCGGCATCGTTGGTGTGGACCGTGGCAAGCACCAAGTGGCCGGTGAGCGAAGCCTGCACCGCGATCTGCGCGGTCTCCAGGTCGCGGATTTCGCCGATCATCACCACGTCCGGGTCCTGGCGCAGGATCGCGCGCAGCGCGCGCGCAAAGCTCATGTCGATCTTGGCGTTGACCTGGGTCTGGCCAATGCCCTCGATGTCGTACTCGACCGGATCTTCCACCGTCATGATGTTGGTGGTGGCGTGGTCGAGCCGGCGGATCGCCGCATACAGCGTGGTGCTCTTGCCGGAGCCAGTCGGCCCGGTGACGAGCAGGATCCCGTGCGGCTGGTGGATCTGCTTGTCGAACGCCTTGAGCGTGCGATCGCTCATGCCGAGGTTCTCGAGCGTGAGCTTCGACACGTCCTTTTCGAGCAGGCGCAGCACCACCCGCTCGCCGTGGCCGGTGGGCAGCGTGCTCACGCGCACGTCGATGGCGCGGCCGCCCACGCGCAGCGTGATGCGGCCGTCCTGCGGCAGGCGCTTCTCGGCAATGTCCAGCTGCGCCATGATCTTGATGCGGCTCACCAGCGCGGCGTGCAGTGCCCGCTTGGGGCGCACGATGTCGCGCAGCGTGCCGTCAACGCGGAAGCGCACCAGCGAGTAGTTCTCGAAGGCCTCGATGTGGATGTCGCTGGCGCCGTCGCGCGCGGCCTGGGTGAGCAGCGCGTTGATCATGCGGATGATCGGCGCGTCGTCCTCGGTCTCCAGCAGGTCCTCGACGTCAGGCACCTCCTGCAGCATGCGGGTGATGTCGAACTCGCCTTCGATGTCGCCCACCACCTGCTGCGCCGAGCCTTCGCTCTGCGCGTAGCTCTGCGCGATCGCTTCGGCCAGCTTGTCGGGCGACACGATGATCGGCTTGACCCGGCCGGGAAAGACGCGCATCACCTCGTTCAGCGCCGACAGCGGCGTGGAGTCGCTGATCCAGGCCTCGGCCTCGCGCTCGCTGGCCGGCTTGAGCAGGATCGCGTTGTCGCGCGCGTAGGCGTAGGGGACGAAGCGTTGCGCGTTCACGGTGGGTGGGCTCGTTCGGTCGCTGCGGTCAGGTGGGTCAGGGCGTCACGAGGACTGGATCGAGGCCGCGCTGGCGCAGCCGGTCCATGGTCTGGGCGACGTCCTGCGTGGCGCGGTCGACCGACACGCGGACCCGCACCACGTCTTCCTTGCGCCCGGGCACGCGCACGCGCTCCCAGTAGGCGTCGAAGCCCGCTTCGCGCAACTGCCGCTGCAGATCGCGCCCGCGCGCCACATCGTTGACCGCGGAGACCTGGATCAGTTGCAGCGAGCCCGCGGGCGGTGGCGTGGAGGCGGAGGCAGCAAAACTGCCGCTCACCGGCGCCGCGGGCAGCGGCGCCTGCGGCGATGGCGCTGCTGGCGCGGTCCCAGACGGGGTCACCGGGGCGCTGGCGACAGTGCTGGGCGCGGTGGCGGGCGGCACCGCCGATCTCGGTGGCAGCGTCGGCTCGGGCGGAGCAGCATTGCGCGGCTGCGCGCCAACCGGGGTGTCGCGCTGCAGTGGTGGCGGCACTTCCTGGGGGGCCGGTGCAGGCGAATGCGGCGCGACCGTCGGATACGGCGGCAGCTCATTGCCCTGGTACCCGCGCAGCACCCAGTTGTCGGGCTTTTGCGCTTGCTGCGTCTGGGTGCGCATGTACTCGTAGCGGTCGGCGGAAATGGCGCTCGACACCACTTCATCGCGTACCACCTTGGGCCGCAGGAACACCATCGTGTTGGTCTTGCGGCGATCGCGGTTCTCGTAGCGGAACAGGCCGCCGATCAGCGGCAGGCTGCCCAGCAGCGGCACCCGGCTTTCGCTGTTGCTGGTCCGGTCCTCGATCAGGCCCGACAGCACGACGAAGTTGCCGTCTTCGACGTTCACGTTCGACTCGAAGCTGCGCTTGTTGGTGATCAGGCCGCCGCTGGTGGTGCCCGGTTGCACACTCGATACCTCGAGGTAGATGGCCAGGCGTACCGAGCCGCCTTCGCTGATCTGCGGCTTGACGCGCAGTTGCAGGCCGACGTCGCGCCGCTCGAAGGTCTGGAACGGATTGACGACGCCCGTGTTGGTCTGCCCGGCGCCGGTGCTGGCGAACGAGCCGGTGACGAACGGCACGTTCTGGCCCACCAGGAACTTGGCTTCCTCGTTGTCGAGCGTCTGGATGTTGGGCTGGGACAGGATGTTGGCGTTGGCCGAGGTCTCCAGCGCGCGCGCCAGGAAGCCGAGGTTGGTGATGGTCTGGCCGGCGATCTCCACCGTGCCGCGGATCACGCCGATATTGAGGCCACCGCCGAGCGAGGTGAGATCGGCCGCGGCACCGATGATGTTGGTACCGGCACCGCCGAAATTGGTGCCGCCGATCACGCTGGTGCCGGAGCTGCCTTCGCGCAAGCCGCCCAGCGCCTGCCACTGGATGCCGAACTCGGCGGCCTTGTCGGCCGTCACCTCGACGATCAGCGACTCGATCACCACCTGCGCCTGGCGCACGTCGAGTTTTTCGATGATCGCGCGGATGTTGCGGTACAGCGGCTCGGGCGCGGTGATGATCAACGAGTTGGTGGCCGCATCCGCCTGGATCATGCCGGCCAGAGGACCGCTGGCGCCGCCGCCCGCGGCGCCGCCCATCTGCTGCGGCTGCTGTGGCTGCAACTGCTGCGGCTGGCCCGGCTGACCGGGCTGGCCGCCTTGGCTGCCGAACGCCGAGCTGCCCTGCGACAACCCGCCGGTGCCACCGACCTGCGGCGTGAACGAGGGGTCGGCGGAGATCACGGCCCGCAGCGTTTGAGCAAGGCGCGGCGCCTGCGCGTTGCGCAGGTAGACGACGTTGATGTTCCCCGGGGTGGCGCTGGGCTGATCGAGCTTCTCGATCAGCTGGCGTGCGGCCAACGAGCGAGCGCGACTGGTGGCCCGCAGGATGAGCGTGTTGGTGCGCGGCTCCGCCAGCACCTGCACGCGCTGGCCGCCGTCGTTGGCTTGGCCGGCGGCGCGTGCGCCTTCATCGAGCACGCGGTTGACAATGGTGGCGATCTCCAACGCCAGGCCATGCTTGAGCGGGATGATCTCCGCTTCGGCGGCGCCGGGCCGGTCGATCGATCCGATGATCTCGCGCAGGCGCCGCAGGTTGTCGGCGTAGTCGGTGATCACCAACGTGTTGTTGGCCGGGTAGGCGCTGATCGTGTTGTTCGGCGCGATCAGCGGCCGCAGCACCGGCACAAGGTTGGTGGCGGATTCATAGCGCAGCTCGAACACCTGGGTGACGACCTGGTCGCCGCGCGGCGCCGTCTGCGAGGGTGTGACCACCCGCCCGCCCTGCAGCTTGGCGTCGGCCTCCGGCAGGATGCGGGCGATCCCCAGTGGCGATTCGACGATGGTGAAGCCCTGCAGGCGCAGCGCCGACAGCAGTTGCTCATACGCCTGCTGCTTGCTGACTGGCCGCTCGGTGACCAGGTTGATGGTGCCCTTGACGCGCGGATCGATGACGAACTGGCGGCCGGTGTACTGGCCGATCGCCCGCACTGTCGACTCCAGGTCGGAGTTGACGAAATTCAGCGTGGCAGTGTCTTCCGATGCCTGCGCGCGGTTGGCCGGCGGCGGCGTTGGCGCGCTTTGGGCCAGCAACGGCAGCGGTGGCACCGCCAGCGCGATGGCCACCGCCAGGGCGACCGGTCGCATCAGCCGGGATGGCCGCGGGCGCAGCGGTGAAGTCGGTGCGGCGTGGGAACCGAAGTACTCCCCAGCACGGCGCATGGCGCGCAGTTCCGTCATTTCAGGATCCGAATTTCAGGGTGGCGGTTTCGCTGTCCCGGCGAGGGCCGAGCAGCGAAATCAAACCGGTGAGTTGAGTCTTGATCGAATCGTCGGTCCCCGGCACGGGCCGGGCCAGACCCTCGAAGCGTAAGCGCCCACCCTCGGCGATTGTGCCATTGCCGGTCAGCTCGAGCGGGCCGGAAATGGTCTGCAACTGCAGCGTAGTTCCGGGATACAGGCCATTCGTGACGAGCCGGTAGTGGCCGAACGGCGACACGGGGGTCAGGCTGCTCGAGGCAAACTGCCACTCGGCACCGAGCGATCCTTGCATGCGGCCGGCCGACAACTGCAGCCGGTCCCAGGTGATCGTCAGCAAGCCTCCCGGCTTCACCGTGTTCCATGGCGCACCCAGCCCGATCAGCAGCGACGCGGGCAGGCGCAACGTGGTGGCGCCCAGCACCGCCGGGCTGCCGGGCGACACCCGGATGTCGAGCGGCTGTGACAGCGCCGACGGATGCGCCAGGCGCAGGTCGACCGTGCCCAGCAGAAGCGACCCCGGGGACAGCGTCCAGCTGAGCCGCTCCGGCAGGCTGGCACGGACGGAGCTGGCCTCGGGACCGGAGGCCAGGACCACCGTCGCCTGGCCGTTCCACAGTGAACCGGAGGTCTCGGCCAGGTCGACGCGGTTGCCGGTCGCCGAGCGCACGGCACCGGCCGCCCACTGCGCCGGGGCGAGCGCGGCCACGGTGAACACGATGGCCACCAATGCAATCAGCAGGAATCCGAGGGCGCGCCACACCAGCCAAGTCCTTTTCGTTGCGATCAGCGCCGCGCCAGGCGCAACGCGAGCTCGACATCCACCTGACCGGGCGTGCCGTTGGAATTGGCGTTGACGCTGATCGCCCGCGCGCCGAGTTCGCGTTCGATCTGCGCCAGCCACAGCGACCACGCCGCGAACGGCACGTTGGAGAACGTGATCTGCAGGTCGCCGTCGGACAAGGGCACGACGCGCGCCGCCTTCAGGCCGGAAGCCGCCAGCGACTTGTCGAGCGCGCTGCGCGCTTCGACCGCCGACACCGTGGCCACCTGAGGCTGGCCCTTGAGCGTCTTCACCTCGGCCAGCAGGGAACCGAGCTGCGCCACCTGCGCACGCGTCTGCGGCAAGTTCTTCTGCTGGCGTTCGATGCCGAGGATGGCCGGCTCCAGCAGGACCAGGTAGGTGATCGCAAGCAAGACAAGCACGCCGAGCGAGCCGAGCGCCGTCTTCTCGCGCGGTGCACGGTCGTTCCAGAAGGCAAGCAGCTTGTCCATCATGGGTCGACTCGGTTGAAGCGGCCGGTACTGGCTTGGCGCGAGACAGGGGGGCAGGCAGGCATCGTCACCTCACCGGTTGGCTGGCGACAGACGGGCGGAGCCGTCGCCGTCGAAGCGCAGTTCGAGACCCTGTTGGATCGCCTGCGCGCGCAGCGCGTTCTGCAGCGCGGGGTCCAGCGGGCTGCCCGGCTTGAACTTCACCCGCAGGCTGCCGTCGCGGTACTCCACGCCGGCCACGCTGCCCACCGGTGCCATCGACATCAGCTGCGCCGCCTGGGTGTTGAGCACGGTGAAGTCGCCGGCCGACGGAATGCCGGCGCGCGTGCGCAGCATGCCGAGCTGCTGGCGCGTCTGCTCCATCGGATTACGAACCGCACTAATCTCCGGAAACGCGCTGCGGAACGAGGTCTCCATGCTGCTGCGCAAGGCGCGCGCTTCGGCGTCGAGCTTGAGCCAGTACAGGTTCATGCCGACCACGTAGGTGACGGCCGCCACGCCGCTCCAGATCAGCAGCGGCTTCAAGCTGCCCACGCGCAGGCGATTGAGCGCAAAGGTGCTGACGGCACCGCGCTGGGCGAAGGCGCCCTGCAGCAGGTTGACCGCGGCTTCCGTCGCCGCCGGTTCGACATCGCGCTGCGTGAGCTCGACCGTCACGCCGAGCGCGCCGGCCAGCTTGAAGATGCGTTCGGCGTCGCGCCCGTAAGCGGCAATGCGCTTGATGCCGAGCTGCCGGGTTGCGATCACGAGGGCGGCGGGCGCCTCCGCCTCGCTGCCGGGTTCGCCGAGGTCGAAGGCAAAACCGTCGTGCTTGCCGCTGCGGGCGATGCCGCGGCCGCGATCAGCGCGTACCGACAGCACGCCGGCGGCCGGCGCCGGCACGCTGTAAATCTCGCTGTAGGCGGCGCGGGTGCGGTAGCCGGCCTCGCCGATCACGTCGAGCGCCCGTGTGAGCAGGCCGCGATCGATGACGCCGACCGCCAGTTTGGGCGCTGCGGTGATCGTGGTGGTCCCTGACGCGCGCGGCATGTCGAGCGCGAACTGGCAGTCGGCCGCATCGGCCAGCAAGCGGTCCTCGAGGAGATTGGGCAGCGCCTGACGCAGCTTGGCCTCCGACAGCTTGGGCGCATCGATCGCCGCGACGAATACGTCGCCGGTGTCGAACACGAGGTCGGCAAAGGCTGCCTTCGGAAGTAGGGCGACCGGCGTTTCGCCGGCGCTGGCGCGCTCGTTGGCCGCACCCAGAGCGACATAGCTCACCACGGTGGACGAACTGAACGCCTGCTTGCCGCTGAAGCTGCGATGCGGCGGCATGAACACCAGCAGACGTTGGGCTGACTTTTCCTTCATTCGATGCCTCAGAGCTCTCGCTGCCACAAGACCCGCACCGGCAACTGCGCCGTGTCGGCGCGCCGCACCAGCGCTTCCATCCGCGTGCTGGCCCGGTCCAGCCGCACCTGGCCGCGCACGATGAAATAGCGTGAGCTGACCGCGATGCGCACGTCCGACGGCTCACCTTCGATACGGTACCGCTCAATCCGGCTGTCGCCAGTATTGATGAAGTAGGTCCGGTCACGCTGCGCCACGATGGCCTTGGCGTCAGTCAAGGACATGGCAGGGAAACGGGCGGCGATCACCTCTTCGCGCGCCGTATTGATGTTCACCGGCGTCGCCTGGTCGAGCACCACGATATACGGCGCCAGCTTGGCGGCATGCGCCGGATCGATCCCCGGCACGGC
>JALHMQ010000003.1 GCA_022843955.1 Burkholderiaceae bacterium | reverse complement strand
AACGAATAGTGTTTATCCGCCGCCGCGGAGAAGTGAAGCGCAGGCACGAGCGGTTCATGGCGGCGGATAAACCTCGTTGGGCTGAACCGCCGCTCGGTGGTGGCAGGCTGTGTACGTTGGGCAGTGTAAGTTTCAGGCCGTGCCGAACGCCAGTGCAACGCGGGGTTAGGTCGTTGCCCGTGAGCGCAACGCCGCGGGATCTGGCACTGGGCCGGCGCTGCGCCGAGCGGCGGCCGGGTGTTGCGGCCCGTCGCCGGCTGCCACCCGGCGGCGGCGCGCGAGCGCCCACGACACCGTGCGGTGAGGTGGCGGCAACGGCAGCGGCGGCAGGTCCGTGAGCATCGTCGGTCGGGTCAAGGTGCCTGCGGTTGCGCCGCGGTCCGTGGCCGTCCGGCGCGGGGCCACAGCGTCGTGCGCAGCGGTACGGCGTGCGCGACCGGACGCCAGCGGCCATGGCAACGAGGACAGCGTTCGATCTCGAGGTGTGCCACGCGCCGCATGAACGCCGCCGCGCTGTCCTGCGCGATCGGATTGGGTGCCGGCATCGCCAGTGCGGCACGCGCCTGGGCCAGGCAGCGGGTCTTGTGCGCCGGTGCCAGCAGGCCGTAGTGGCGGATGCGCTTGAAGCCGGCGGGCAGCACGTGCTGCAGGAAGCGGCCGACGAACTCGGCGCCCTCGATGCGCACGGTCTTCTTGCTGCCGCCGTCGCCACGCACGCGCAGCCGCACCCCGTCGGCGCGCGCGGCGACGATGCGTTCGTGGCCGATCGCCGTGCGATGCGTGTAGCGCGCCAGGTAGTCGAGCACGGCCGCCGGTCCGGCCAGCGGTGTCTTGGCATAGACGACCCAGTTCTTCTCGGTGAGCCGCTGCAGGCGTCGCTGCCGCTCGCCGGCGGTGGGCAGCGGGTCGTTGCGCAACGCGCCGTCGTGTTCGGCGCTGCGCAGCGCGGCGCGGAACTTGCCGGCGAACACGCGCGACAACGCGTGCACCGGGAACAGGAACCGCTCGGCGCGCCGGGGCGCGATCCAGCGGCCGTCGGCGTCCAGCGCGCCGCAGGCCATCAGCGCGTGGGCATGCAGATGCAGGCGCAGGTCCTGGGTCCAGGTGTGCAGCACCAGGGTGAAGGACGCTCGCCCGCCGAGCCAGCGGGGGTTGGCCGCGAACTCGTTCAGGGTGGCCGCCGTGCAGGCGAACAACGTCTCGTACACCCAGCGCGGGTGCTGGCGCGCCAGCGCGTTGAGCTCGTGCGGCAGCGTGAACACCAGGTGCGCGTAGGGCACGGCGAGCAGTTCGGCGAGGCGGGCGCGGCGCCACGCGTCGGCCGCCTGCTTCTGGCAGCGCGGACAGTGCCGGCTGCGACACGAGTGCCAGCGCCACTGCGTGGTGCCGCAGGCGTCGCAGGCGAGCTGCTGCCCGCCCAGGGCGGGCGTGCGGCAGGTGGCGATCGCGCGCCACGCCTTGGCCTGGGCCGCGCTCAGCCCGTGCGCGGCAAGATGGCGCGGCCCGAAGCGCGCGAGTACCTCGGCCAGGGTGGCCGACATCGCAGTCTGCGACCGCAGCAGCGTTAGTGCAGCGGCGGCGGTGGCAGGTTCGCCAGCAGCGTCAGCGGCGCCCGGCGCGCGCCGTCGGGCGCATCGGGCCGCGCCAGGTGCAGATACCGTGCGGTGGTGTTGACGTGGCGGTGACCGAGCCACTGCGAGATGCTGTGCAGATCCACCCCGGCTTCCAGCAGGTGGGTGGCGTAGCAGTGGCGCAGCAGGTGGATGCCGCCCGCCTTGGTGATGCCGGCGCTATCGCGCGCATGCCAGTACCAGCGCTGCGCCTGCTCGGTGCGCAGCGCCAGCGCCGAATCCGTCGCCGCACTGAACAGCCAGCCGCGCGGCCGCACCAGGCGCCGATAGGTGCGCAGCAGATCGAGCAGGTCGGGCGGCAGCGGCACGTAGCGGTCCTTGGCGCCCTTGCCCTGCACCACGCGCACGCACATCCGATCCGCGGCGGTGTCGATGTGCTCCAGGCGCAGCGCGCACAGCTCGCTCACCCGCAGGCCCAGCGCGTAGGCACAACGCAAGGCGGTGCGCGCCTTCAGATGCCGCGCACAGCCAAACAAGCGCGCAATCTCCTCGCGCGAGAGGATCTCGGGCAGCCGCTGCGGGCCGCGCGGCAGCGGCGCGCTGTAGGGCAGTTCGGTGTGCCCGAGCACCTTGCCGAACAGGAAGTTGATCGCGCAGCCGGCTTGGTTGACGCTGGAGCGCGCCAGCTGGCGCTCGCGCAGCAGATGCACGAGGTAGGCCTCGATCTGCTCTCCACTCAAGAGGTCGGGACTGCGCCGGTAGTGGCGCGCCAGCTGCGCCACGGCCGAGATGTAGGCCTCTTGCGTGCGCTTGGCCTTGCCGTGCAGGACCAGCGCATCGAGCATGCGTCGCCGAAGGGGTGTCATCGTCTTCTCCTCGATCAGGCGCGGGCACCTGCCCGCATCGATCAAGGTACGACTGCGACGACTCGCTCTCGTCGCACACCACCACCGCGTCAGCGGTTTAGTTCAACGTGTTGTATTGAACCGCCATGCAGGATAACAACGGACGCCGGGCAGCACCACGACATCATGTCGGACGGCCAACCCCTTTCCCGCCGCCCTTCTCTGCGTGTGCAGTAGCTCACGTTTCCCAATAACCAACCAGACGATCTGACCGTTTTGCGGTTTAACGGGTCCGGCGGTTCGTTATCAGCATCGGCGTCATCACGGTCAGACGCCCACCCGGAGGGGCTTGACAGGCAGATACTGTAAGGCCTTACAGTATTAACACGCCAGCAAATCTGACTCGCTGCCATGTTGCCCGCTGACCCAAAACCACCTCGCCTGCTTGATCAGTTGCGCGCGCAGATTCGTTGCGCGCACTACAGCCTGAGTACTGAGAAGTCGTATCGGCACTGGGTGCGCGCGTTCATTCACTTCCACGCCATGCGCCACCCCCGCGAGATGGGTGGGGCCGAGGTTGCAGCGTTCCTCACCCACTTGGCCAGCGTGCAGCGTGCGTCGGAGTCAACGCATCGGCAGGCGTTGTCCGCGCTGCTATTCCTGTATCGCAAGGTGCTTGGCCAGGAACTGCCGTGGATGGAAACCATCGGCCGGCCGCGCGTGCCGGTTCGGGTGCCCACGGTGCTCAGCCGGCCAGAGGTGGAACGCGTGCTTGCACGCATGGCGGGTGTTGAAGGGTTGATCGCGCGGCTGTTGTACGGCACCGGCATGCGCAAGATGGAGTGCATGCGCCTGCGCGTGAAGGACGTTGATTTCGACCGCGGTCTCATTGTGGTGCGGCAGGGCAAGGGCAAGAAGGACCGCGTGGTCATGCTGCCGGCCAGCCTGCAGTCGGCACTGCGCGAGCAGGTGGTGCGCGCCCATGCAGTGTGGGCGGCTGATCGCGCTGCATTGTGCCCGGGCGTCGCGCTGCCAGAGGGCCTGGATCGCAAGTACCCGCGCGCCGGCGAGAGCTGGGCCTGGTTCTGGGTGTTTCCGTCGGGGCATGACTCCACCGATCCGCGTTCGGGCGAGCAGCGCCGCCATCACCTGTTCGAGCAAGGTGTTCAGCGTGCGCTCAAGCGCGCGGTGGCAAGTGCGGGTATCGCCAAGCCGGTGGGTGCGCATACGCTGCGGCACTCGTTCGCCACCCACCTGCTTGAACGCGGCCAGGACATCCGCACCATCCAGGAACTGCTGGGGCACAGCCACGTGGACACGACCATGGTCTACACGCATGTGCTCAACCGCGGTGGCCGCGGTGTGCTCAGTCCGCTGGATGAGTTGCCCGCCTCCGGCCGCATCCCGGGCTGGCGCGTCGAAGAACCGACCGCCTGCTACGCGCCGACCTGACCTGGCTCAGCCGCCGTAGTAGCCCCGGTACCACTGCACCAGCCGCGGCAGGCCTACATCGATCGTGGTGGTGGGGGCCCAGTCGAACTCACAGCGCAACTCGCCGGTGTCGGCATAGGTGGCTTTCACGTCGCCTGGTTGCAGCGGCATCAGGTTCATCTGCGGTGCACGACCAATGGCAGCGGCCAGCACCTCGATGAAGCGCATCAGCGGCTCGGGCCGGTGGTTGCCGATGTTGTAGACCTTGTGATGCACGCCGTCTGCATCGGCCGCGGGCGCACGTTCATGCACGCGCAGCACGCCTTCGACAATGTCGTCGATGTAGGTGAAGTCACGCTGCATGTCGCCAAAGTTGTAGACGTCGATCGGCTCGCCGGCGAGGATCGCCTTGGTGAACTTGAACGCCGCCATGTCGGGCCGGCCCCAGGGTCCGTACACGGTGAAAAAGCGCAGGCCGGTGGCGGCCACCCCGAACTGCATGGCGTACACGTAGGCCATCAGCTCGTTGGCGCGCTTGGTGGCGGCATACAGGCTGATCGGCCGGTCCACCGGGTCGCTCACCGCGAACGGCTGCTTGGTGTTGGCGCCGTACACGCTGCTGGACGACGCGTACACCAGGTGGCGCACCTGCTGCGCGCGCGCGCCTTCGAGGATGGTCATGAACCCGGCGAGGTTGCTCTGCACATAGGCATGCGGGTGGGTGAGCGAATAGCGCACGCCGGCCTGTGCGGCAAGATGGATGATCGAATCGAAGCGCTCACGCGTGAACAGCGCTTCCATCGCCGCGCGGTCGGCGAGATCGATGCGCGCCGCAGTAAAGCGCGCCGCGTGCGGCCCCCGGGTCAGCAGCGCCAGCCGGTCTTCCTTCAGTTTGGGGTCGTAGTAGTCGTTGAGGTTGTCCAGCCCAACCACGGTCGCGCCCTGCTCCAGCAGGCGCTGCGCGACAAAGTGACCGATGAAGCCGGCGGCCCCGGTGACGAGCACCGTGCTCACACGTGGCCCCGTCCGATGCCGTAGTAGGTCAGCCCGGCGGCGCGCACGGCGGCCGGGTCGTACAGGTTGCGGCCATCGAACACCACCTTGTCCTTGAGCGCCTTGGCCAGTTCGGCAAAGTCGGGGCTGCGAAACTCCAGCCACTCGGTCACCACCGCGAGTGCGTCGGCACCGGCCAGCGCTTCGCGCGCCGAGCGCACGAACTCCACGCCACCATGGCGGCCGAGCATGCCGCGCGCGTTCGCCAGAGCCACCGGGTCGTAGGCACGCACGCGCGCACCGGCGCCGGTGAGCGCCTCGATGATCGCCAGGCTGGAGGCCTCACGCATGTCGTCGGTGTTGGCCTTGAACGCCAGGCCCCACATGGCGATGGTGCGGCCGGCAACGTCGCCCTTGAAATGGCGCTTGATCTTGTCGGCCAGGATGCGGCGCTGGCGCAGGTTCACGCGGGTGGCGGCCTGCATCATCTCGGCCGGCTCGTTGTTTTCTTCCGCGGTGTGGATCAACGCGCGCAGGTCCTTGGGAAAGCAGGAGCCGCCGAAGCCGGCGCCGGCATAGAGAAAGTGCGGGCCGATGCGCGGATCCGAGCCAATGCCGTGGCGCACCTGCTCGATGTCCACGCCCAGCCGGTCGGCGATGTTGGCCATCTCGTTCATGAACGAGATGCGCACCGCGAGCATGCAGTTGGCGGCGTACTTGGTGAACTCCGCCGAGCGCACCTCCATCAGCACCAGGCGGTCGCGGTTGCGATTGAACGGGGCGTACAGCTGACGCATTGCCTCGGCCGACTTGGGATCGTCCACGCCGGCGATGATGCGATCCGGTTTCATGAAATCGTCGACCGCGAAGCCCTCTTTCAGGAATTCCGGGTTCGATGCGGTGGTGACGTGGTGCTTCACGCCGCGCGCTTGCAGTTCATGGCGGATGGCGGCGCGCACCTGGTCATTGGTGCCCACCGGCACGGTGGACTTGACCACCACCAGCGCATCGCCCTGCACACGCCGGCCCAGTTCGCGCGCACAAGCGAGCACGTGCGACAGGTCGGCCGAGCCGTCTTCACCGGAGGGCGTGCCGACCGCGATGAAGATCATCGGCGCGTGGCTGGCGGCGTCGGCGTAGTCGGTGGAGAAGCTCAGGCGCCCGGAACCGACGTTGCGCAGGACCACCTGGTCGAGCCCCGGCTCGTGGATCGGGATCTCGCCGCGCTTCAAGCGCTCGATCTTGGCGGCATCGACGTCAATGCACAGCACGTCGTTGCCCACGTCGGCCAGGCAGGCGCCGGTCACCAGGCCCACGTAGCCGGTACCGATCACGGTCACTCGCATGTCGTTTCTTTCCGGAAAGGTCGAATCGCCGCGAATTCTACGGAACCGCCTGCTGCCTTCGATGGCAGGCAAGCGGCCGGACTGCTGCCTGCACGTGCCGCTTACTTGCCCTTCGGCAACCGGCCCAGCAGGTAGAACTCATCGTTGGGCCGCATGCCGGTGGTGTTGGCCAGGCGGTTGCTCATGGCGAAGAAGGCGGCAATGGCGGCGATGTCCCAGGCGTCTTCGTCACTGAAGCCGTGCACGCGCAGCGCGGCGAAATCAGCCTCGCCCACGGTGTGCGAGACGAGTGCCACCTGCAGCGCGAAGTCCAGCATCGCCATCTGGCGCGGCGTGATGTCGGCCTTCCGATAGTTGATCGCCACCTGGTCGGCCACGCGCGGGTCCTTGGCGCGGATGCGCAAGATCGCGCCGTGCGCGACCACGCAGTACTGGCAGCCGTTGGCGCCGCTGGTGGCCACCACGATCATCTCGCGCTCGGCCTTGCTCAGTCCGCCATCCTTGCCGCCTTCCTTCTCCATCAACGCGTCGTGATACGCGAAGAAGGCGCGGAACTCGTCGGGCCGGTGCGCCAGCACCAGGAACACGTTGGGCACGAAGCCCGATTTCTCCTGCACGGCGAGGATGCGGCCGCGCACGTCGTCAGGCAGCGTGGCCAGGTCGGGAACCGGAAAGCGGCTGATCGGTGTCATCGTGGTCTCCTTCAGCAGGCAGCGTGCCACCGCCGCCGTGACATGGACTCAGGGGCTGGTCGCAGGTGTGGGCGCGTCACCAGTGGTGAACTGGATCCGGTGCAGCGTCGCGTACAGGCCGCCGCGCGCCATCAGCTCGGCGTGGCTGCCCATCTCGACAATCCGTCCGGCCTCGAGCACCACGATGCGGTCGGCCCGCTCGATGGTGGACAGGCGATGGGCGACGACGAAGGTGGTGCGCCCGTGCATCAGCCGCTCCAGCGACTGCTGCACATAGCGCTCGGACTCCGAGTCCAGCGCGCTGGTGGCCTCGTCGAGCAGCAGGATCGGCGCGTCCTTGAGCAAGGCGCGCGCGATCGACAGGCGCTGGCGCTGGCCGCCGGACAGCTTCACGGCGTTTTCGCCGATGCGCGTGTCGAAACCCTGCGGCAGGTCGTCGATGAACGGCAGCAGGAAGGCGGCCTGCGCGGCGGCGCGGATCTGCTCGATCGTGGCCCCGCGACGCGCGCCGAACGCAATATTGGCGGCCACCGTGTCATCGAACAGCATCACGTCCTGCGACACCAGCGCCATCTGCTCGCGCAAGCTGGCCCGCGTCAGCTCGCGCAGCGGCACGCCATCGAGGCGGATCTCGCCGCCGGTCGGTTCGATGAAACGCGGCAGCAGGTTGACCAGCGTGGTCTTGCCGGCGCCCGAGGGGCCGACCAACGCCACCGTCTCGCCCGACCGCACGTCCAGCGACAGCTCGCGCAGCGCCGGCTGGTTGGCACCCGGGTAGCCGAAGCTCACCCGATCGAAGCTCACCTCGCCGCGCGCACGATCGAGCGTGCGGGTGCCGGTCTCGGTCTCGCTGTCGGCATCGATCAGCGCGAACACGCTTTCGCCGGCAGCCAGCATGCGCGCCAGCGGTCCGTTCAATGCTGCCAGATGCCGCAGCGGCGGCAACAGCAGCATCGCGGCGGTGAGGAAAGTGATGAAATCTCCCGGCGAGAACTGGCCCGTGCGCGCCTGGTACAGCGCCACGCCAATGACGATCGCCAGGCCGATCGCCGCGATCACCTGCGTGACCGGCGTGGCGGCTGACCACGCGATCTGCATCTTCATCGCAAAGCGGCGCAGCTTCAGGTTGATTCCCGAAAACCGCTCGCGCTCCTGGCCTTGCCCGCCGTACACCTTGATCACCCGGCTGCCGTCGTGCGCCTCTTGCACGCTGCGCGTAAGTTCGCCCAGCATCGCCTGGCTTTCCAGCGACAGGCGGCGCAACCGCTTGGCAAACCCGCGCAGCACCAGCGCGATCAGCGGCGCCATCACCAGCGTCACCAGCGTCAGCTGCCAGTTGTAGTACAGCAGCAACGCCAGCAGCGCAACCACGGTGAGCGTGTCGCGCACCGCGGTGGTCATCACCTCCGCCGCGGCGTTCAGCGCATTGGACGCTTCGTTGATGAACTTGGAGATCACGATGCCCGAGGGCGTGTCCTCGAAGCTCGTCTGCGGCCACGACAGCAGCTTGTCGAACATCTGCGCGCGCAGCTCGACCAGCACACCCTGCGAGATGCGGTTCAGCAGGTAGGTGCTGGCAAACCCCGCCAGCCCGCGCACCACGAAAATGCCGACAAACGCCACCGGCACCCAGATGCCGGCCGCTGCATCGCGCTGATAAAAGCCCTGGTCCAGCAGCAGGCCAGTCATGCGCGCCATCAGGGGTTCGGTGGCGGCGGCGATCACCATCGCCAGCAGCGCCACCGACAGGATCTTCTTTTCCTGCAGCACGCGCGCAAACAGCCGGCGAAAGACCGGGTCGCGCAACAGCGGCGGACGGGGACGGTGGAAGTCGTTCAAGGCGGGCTTTGCAGTGCGGCGTGCTTGCGTAGCAACGTGTACCGCGGGAAGGCGACGGACTGCCCTTATCGCGGTGCCGCGAAGTGTAGGGGAAGCGTCAGGGCGCGAGCGCGCCGGGCGCCGGCGTGCGCGCCAGGAACACGCCTAGCAACAGCACGATCAGGTGGCCTTCGTTGAACACCTGGAAGTGCGAGCTGAACAGGCTGTTGACGCACCATGCCGCCAGCAGCGCCACGCCGGCAGCGCGATATGGCGGATCGCCGGGCTGGCGCAACGCGCCGATCAGGAACGCATTGAACGCGGCCAGCCCAAGGAGCCCCGCTTCGGCCCACAGGGAAAGAAACTGATTGTGCGGATCACTGGTCGGCAGCGCCTTCCAGCCTTCGGTGTGGTGCAGCTTGATCTGCCGCTCGTACGCCGGCGCAAAGCCGCCGAGACCATAGCCCAGCATGGGCCGCGCCTCGATCAGCTCGGCGCTGGTCTGCCAGATGATCACGCGGATGCCCATCGAGCTGTAGCTCGGCAGGCTGGCCGCGTTGCGCATCTCGCTCACCGCCAGACCGAAGCGCTGCTGCATATTGGGTGCGGCGCTATAGATCGCCAGCCCGACCAGGGGTGCGGCGACCAGGGCGACGATGCGTGCACGGCCGCGCAACGTCAGCAGCAAGGCGATCACGATCGCCACGGCGAGCCCGACTGCGCCACTGCGACCGCTCTGCAGGAAGACGAGCTGGGCGACCAGCGCCAGCGCCGCCAGCGCAAGAAGCAGCCGGGCGCCACGCCGCCACTGGGTCTGCGTTGCCGCCAGCAGGCCGGCCAGCAGTGCGCCGATACTGAACGTGAGCGCCTGCGTCACCGGATTGCGCAGCACGATGCCGGGGAACATTTCGTTACGGCTGTAGCCGACCTGCATCGCGACCAGCACTGCCACGGCGCCGACCAACGCCAGCGCCACCAGCACCAATGCAAACCGCAGGCGGCTCGCCGTCGTGTCGAACGCCGCCAGCGCGACCGGCAGCAGCAGGAAGTGGCGCCAGTCGAGCAGGCCGCGCAGGGCCGCCTGAGGCGAGTTCAGCACGCTGCCGACCAACACCGCCACCAGCAACGCGGCGACGAGGGCCAGCCAACCGATGCCGAGCGGCTCGCGCAGTACGCGGCCCAAGCGCGCACCTACATCAGGCACGAAGGCAAACGCGACCAGCATCAGCAAGGCACCGACGTTCGCCACCGGCGGCGAGGTGACCGCGCCGATGGCGGTCATGGCGGCAAAGGCTCGCGCGAGCTGCAGCGCGCGTCCCGCCGGTGCCTCGTCGGCCATGAGCCAGAGACGACTCAACGCCCGCCCCGCACGCCGAGGTCGCGCCGCATGCGCCTCCACCAGGCATCCCAGCGAAAACGCAGCCACGCATACCAGCGCCCGCGCACGCGGCGCTTGCTGTCGAGCACGCTGTCGAAGCGGCCGTTCATGCTGCCCTGCTCGACGATCGGCTCGCGCAGCCAGTAGTGCGGCACGCCAACCGCGGCGTCGATCTCGCGCGTAAGCCAGTCTGCCGGGCGGGTGATCTTGTGGGTCTGCAGGTAGGCGAAGCGGCGGCGTGCCGCCTCGGTGTCGAACACCAGCGCGTCGGTGGCGGGCAGCAGGCCGCCAAGCAGCAGCGCCGGGCCGGTGCGCGTGCCCACGTACTGGTTGTTGCCGCGACCGAGATACAGCATCCAGCCTGGCGGCAGCGCCTCGGCCTCCACCAGCGCCTCGGCCAGCCGCGGCGCGAAGTCGGGTGCCAGCACCGCGTCGTCCTCGAACACCAGCACGCGCTGCAGGTTGCGTTCGAGCGCGAGTTGCCACGTGCGCACGTGCTTGAGCACGAGCGACTGGTGGCTCGGCGTCATGTCGCTCGGCGCGAACATGCGGTCGATCAGCCCGGGTGGGATAGCATTCGCGTCGAACTCGAACACGAACTCGAACTCGATGCCGTGACGCGCCAGTTCGGCTCGGATATGCGCGATGCGGTCCGCAAACGAGCGCACCGACAGCACGAACACCGCGTCGACCCCTTGATTGACTCTCATCGATTCCGATCCCGGCGCAAGCCGCGACCAGTCTAGCGGAATGAACCCGGACACCGCCGTGGCAGGCCGCCTCTCGGTCGCGCTGATCGCGCGCAACGCAGCCCACAACCTCGCCGATTGCCTGCGCAACGTTGCCTGGGCCAACGAGGTGGTGGTGGTCGACGGCGGCAGCACCGATGGCACCCGGGCGCTGGCCGAATCGCTCGGTGCGCGCGTGATCCGCAGCAGCGCCGAGTACGCCTATCCGTACACCCAAAACCAGGGAGCAGCACTCGCGCGCGGCGAGCTGCTCGCCCTCCTCGACAATGACCTTTGGACTGGACGCGGCCGGGACGAGCAAATGGCAACACACCTGCGCAATTCGCAAATCGACGTGGCCTGCGCCAGCGGCATTGAGGGCGCGCGTGGTGGGGCTGAGACGCTCCGGCTTAAGCGCCGCTGGAAGGCGGTCAAGAACCCGCTGCTTCGGGTTCTGGGGGCGGGTGAAGTCAGCCTGCGAGTCATGGCTGTGTTGATTTACCGCAACTGCACCAGATACTGCGAGCGGCGTGCGCAGCGATTCACGGGACAGCACCGCAAGGGCATGGTTGGCTGTGCGGTATTCATGACATTGAAGGCGCGCGAGGCGCCGCCGGCGTTCGCCGATGCGGCGGGCCATGTCCGTCTGCAAGACAAGTGGAGCGACACGGAGCACCACTGGCTCAGCCGCATTGGGGTCGACCACCGCAACTGGTGCGGTTAGTCACATGCCCACGCTTACCGTAATCATCGTCGCGCGAAACGAGCGACTCAACATTCGCGACTGCGTGCGAAGCGCAAGCTTTGCGGATGAGGTGATCGTGCTCGACTCGGGCAGCACCGACAGCACGGCCGAGCTGGCGCATGAAGCAGGCGCGCGCGTGGTGGTGACCGACTGGCCTGGGTACGGGCCGCAGCAAAATCGCGGCATCGACTTGGCGCGGGGCGACTGGGTCTTTTCGCTCGACGCCGACGAGCGCATCGACTCCGAGCTGGCCGCCGCGATCCGCGCTGCGATCGCAAGCGAGCAGCACAGCGGCTATGACGTGCCACGCCGCTCGCTGTTCATAACGCGCTTTCTGCGCCATTCCGGCTGGTGGCCTGACCGCACACGCCGCCTAGTGCGACGGGGCAAGGGTCGCTTCAGCACGCACGAGATCCACGCCAATCTTGAGATCGATGGCAGCGTCGGCCACCTGCAGCCCCCGCTCATCCACTACAGCTACCGCGACTTGACCTCGGTGCTCGACAAAATGAACCGCTATTCGTCGGGCTCCGCACGGGACCTGGCCGCCAGCGGCAAGCGCGGCTCTCTGACGAGCGCCATCGCCCACGGGCTATGGGCCTTTATTCGCACCTACATCTTCCGCCTGGGCGTACTCGACGGCGCGGAGGGCTTCATGGTTGCGGTGGTTAACGCCGAGACGAGCTACTACAAGCACCTGAAGCTGGCCGAGCTGCACAGTCCGCGGCGCGAGCCGCCGAAGCCGCAATGACGCCGCTGCTGGTGCGTCTGCCCAACCACCTCGGCGACACGCTGATGACGCTGCCCGCGCTGGAGCGCCTGGCCGCTGCCGGCCACGCGCTGACGCTGGTGGGCAAGGGCTGGGCGAAGTCGGTGTTCGCCGCCTATCCATGGCCGGTCGAGCCGGTGCCCGCGGCGCTGGACGCCAGCGTGCGCCACTGGCGCGAGGTGACCGGCCGCTGCGGCGCGCGCTCGGCGGTGCTGTTCACCAACTCGTTGCGCACCGCCCTCGTCGCCCGCCTCGGCGGTCTGGCCGCCGACGGCTATGCCACCGATGCGCGCCGCTGGCTGCTGGCGCGCGCGGTGCCGGTGCCGGCCCGCTGGGGCGCCGACATGCACATGGTCGAGTACTACGACGGGCTGGTCGCTGCGCTGCTGACTGAGCCCGCGCGTACGGTGGCTCCGCTCGCGCTGCGGCTGACCGATGCCGCCCGCCTCGGCGCCGCGCACCTGCTCGCCGGTGCCTGCATCGCCTCGCCCTACGTGGTGCTGTGCCCCGGCGCCACCGGGTTGCACCGTGGACGCGACAAGACCTGGCCGCACTTCGCGCAACTGACGCAGTGGCTGCTCGAGCGCGGCGACACCGTGGTCGCCCTCCCCGGGCCTGGCGAGCGCTCACGCTTCGAGGCGGCATTGCCTGGGGCGACAGTGCTGCCGGAAACCGATGTCGCGACCTTCGGCGCGCTGCTGCAGGGCAGCCGGCTGGTGATCGCCAACGACAGCGGTCCCGGCCATCTGGCCGCCGCCGTCGATGCGCGCCTGCTGTCGCTGTTCGGCGTGACCGAGGTCGAGAAGACGCGCCCGTGGGGCGCGCATGTCACCGTGCTCGGCTCGTTTGCCGGATGGCCCGCGTTCGATGAGGTCGCCACCGCGGTCGAGCGCAGCCTCGGCTGACGGCACGCCCGATCGGGCGCCACCGCGTGCGGTCGGCTAGCGCCGGCGCGCGCCCTCCACCTGCACCTCGACCCGGCGGTTGGCCTGCAGGCAGGCGCGCAACTGCGCCGGCTGCGTGAAGCGCTCGGCGCAGGGCTGCACCTGTTCAGTGTCGCCGCGGGCGACGATGCTGATCTTCGCCGGATCGACACCGCCGGCCACCAGCAGCTTCTCCACCGTCTGCGCGCGGCGCTGCGACAGGCGCAGGTTGTAGCCCGCCGCCGCCGGGTTGGTGAGCCGGTCGGCGTGACCCACCAGGCGGATCGACGTCACCTGCACGCCGCGCAACTGCACGATCAGTTCGTCGAGCGTGCGCCGCGTGGCCGGCACGATGTCGGCCGCCTCGTGGCGGTCGAAACCGAACTGCACGTTGGCCATCAGCGTCACCGGCACCGGCGCGGCAGGCGCAGGCAGCGCGATCGGCGCCGGTAGCGGGGGTGGCGGCGGCGCGGGTGGCGCCACCGGTGCGGGCGGCGGCGCAGGCACCGCGCAGCGGGCGGCGGCGGCCTGCGCACCGCTGATCAGGTCTTCGGCGATCTGCACGTAGGGCTTGGCGTGGCGCCAACCGAACTGCTTGTGCTCGTTGCCGGCATGCACAAGTTCCACCTCGGCGCAGGCGGCCTGCTGCGCGGCGCACTGGAAGCCGGCGTGCGGGCGCAGCGCAGCGGCGGCGTCCCACAGGTCGGGGCGCAGGCGATCGGCACCGTTCACCAGCGGCGTGTCGATTGGCAGCGGCGTGGCGTTGCGCTCCAGCGCTTCGACCAGCTTGCGCGACTCATCCAGCGCCGCCTGCGGAAAGGCCGAGCGGTCGTTGCGCGTGTACTCGTGGAACGACACGTCGAGCCAGCACTGCGCCTTCGACAGGTGGTAGTTCGACACACGCGGCCCGGCCGGCTGCGCGGCGATGCCGCGATCGTTGAGTGCCTGGATGCGCGCCTGCATCGCGCGATAGGCGGTGTGGTCGGCGTGGATCGCGGCGTCACTGATGCGCGCAGCGGGCGCGTTGAGCGCGTCGGCCGCCGGCGCGGGCGCGCTGGCGCAGGCGGCCAGCAGCAGCGCCAGCGCGATGGGGCCGGCGCGTCGGATCGGGTGCATGTCAGGTGCCCACATGTGAAGTCCGCAGTCGAAGTACCAAGGGAAGCACTACGGCGTCCGCTCGCCGGAGCGATCGAGCGCGCGATTGACGTCCGCGTCGCCGGCGCGGAACAGGTTTTCGTCGAACTTGAAGCGCAACCGGATGAAGGCGCCCTGCTGCGTGTACTGCGAGCCGGTCAGGTCGCGGTCGGAGAAGCCGGTGAAATTGAAACCACCCGACAGCCACAGGTTGGTCTTGACCAGGTAGCCGACCTCGACGCCGAGCGCGGTCTGCCGCGCACTGCCCTGCGGGCTGAACAGGCCGGCGGCAAGCAGGCCGAGGTCCCAGCTCTCGCTAACGTCGTACACCACGCGGCCCGACACCAGGTAGGCGCTGTAGCGCGGCACCGCCTGGCCGGAGAAGGTTTCGGCCACCGACTTGGCCGCCAGGCGGCCGGTGAGCCACCACGGCCGGCTCGGGTGCCAGTCGGCATGGGTGCTGACGATCACCACCTCGCGCCTGCTGGCGCCGGCCGGCGTGCCCACCACCGCGGCCGGCAGCGCGCTGTCATCCGTCTCCAGCTTGAACTCGACCTTGCCGAGCGCATTGATGCGGTTGGTGTCTGTGTCGCGGTAGGCCACCCCGACCTGGAAGCGGTCCTGCAAGCGGTCGCCACTGGCATCGAAGGTCGACAGCAGCGCGTAGTTGCGCACCAGCAAGGTCCAGTCGCGGTGGAGCTTGCGGGCCAGCGCGATGGTCGACAGCCAGCTGTCCTGCGCTTCGTTGACGGTCAGCGTGCGGCGATCGTCCTGCAGCCGGCGGTACTCCAGCCGCGTGCCGGCCTTCCACAACGGATGCGCGGTGTAGTCGACCCCGCCCACCAGTGCGAGCGCCTGCTGGCCGCCGCCATCGAGCACGCGCAGGTGCTCGGCGCCGGTGACGAAGCGCAGGCCGGGCGCGGTCTGCCAGGTACTGCGCAGGCCGTTGGCCAGATGCGTCTGCCGCCCTTCGTAGGCGGCGCCCTGCGCGTCGCCGAGCGCATCGCGCAGCCGGTACTCGCTGTAGAACTGCGCGCCCGGCGCATAGGTGGAGTCGGCGCCGAACACGAAGGTGCTGCTCTCGTCGGCCGGGTTGAGCGAGTAGATCGACGCCAGTCCCTGCTGCGCCTCCCAGCGCGCGTACAGCCGCGAGCGCTCGGCCAGTTGGTAGCCGGCGCCGAGCGCCAGGCGGCGCTTGTCGTCGCCGGTGATGTCGTGCTCGATCTCGCCGGTCAGGCGCACACGCGGGCTGAGCTGGTACTGCGCGCCCAGCTGCAACGTGGTGGCTTCGAGCGCGCGGCCGGCACCGGCGCTTGCCGTGCCGCCGGTGGGTGCGAGCAGCGTGGTGCCGGTGTCGGGGTTGATCGCGTCGGCGCCGGTGCCGAAGAAGCCGCCCGAGGGCGTGAGCGGCGCGTTCGGCGTGCCGACGTTGCTCGACGGATTGCCGGGAATCGCGGCGGACGCGCTCACCGGGTTGCCGTCTTCCTCCATCCGCTTGATGGCGGCGTCGACCGTCAGGCGCTCGCTCAGCTTGACCGCTACGCCGGCCTGCAGCCCGGTACGTGACCCATCGGCCACGCGGTCCTCGCTGCGCACCGCTTCACCGAATACGGCCACCGACTCGCCCAGCTGATGCGAGGCGCGCACGCCGGCATCGCCGCGACCGCCGTTGAAGCTGGCGGCCGGGTTGTCGAACTCGCGGTCGCTGCGGCCCGCGTACAAACGCAGGCGCGTCTTCTCGCCGGCGTGATCGATGGCGAGCCGATAGGCGTTGCCGGCAGCGTCGCCGCTCTGTATGGCCAGCCCCGGCGTGAGGTTGGTGTCGACGCCGCTGCCGGTGTTGTAGCGGCCCTCGGTGCGCGCCACCTCGGCGGTGACGCGGGTGCGCTCGCCCAGGCTCACGCCCAGATTGGCCGACAGCAGCCGGTACGGCGCCAGATCGTTGCGATCTTCCACCACCGAGCCGCCCACCTCGACCGTACTGCCCAGCCGCACCTGCGCGTCGGCGCCGACGAGCCAGAACGCATCGCCGCCCTGGTCGACCTCGTAGGTGATACGCAGCGACACCGGATTGCCCTGCGGATCGAGCGAAGGCACCGGGCGGTTGAGCAGGATGCGGCCGGAGAACGGCTCGAACACGTAGTCGGTCAGCCGGCCGAGCGGCTCGACCGCGAGGATCACCGCACGGTTGTTGCGGTCGCGCGTGACGAGTTCCACCTTCTCGCTGCCCGCTACCGCGCTGCTGTTGCGCACCGCGAACGGGCCCGAGGTGCCGTTGGCGGCGTACTCCTCGACCACCTGCTTGAGCGTGTCGCGGGTGGCGAACATGTTGACGACGCCGATGCCCGGCTCGCCTGACGTGGCGCCGATCTCGTAGCGCCCCTGCACGCCGGTCAGGGTGCGGCTGTACTGGCCGAGATCGCGCTGGCGCACCGGCGCCAGCAGGCGGCCGCCGCTGGCAGGCACGAAGCTGGCGGCGGTCTGGAAGTCGCCATAGAGCAGGAAGTGGCGGTCCTTGTCGACACGCACGTACAGCTTGGAGGCCGACGGCGCCTCGTCGCCCTTGATCGAGGCATCGCCATAGACCGGGTAGTACTCGTCGGGCCGCACGTCGGTGAGCAGGCGATTGCGGCGCTCGTCGCGCTCGGAGTCGTAGGCGAGCGTGAGCAGCGCATCACCGCGGATGCGGCCCTTGAGGAACAGCGCGCCGCGCACCGCGGCGCGGCCGCGGTCATCGCTGAAGCGGCTCGACCACGAGCGCAGTTCCTCCTCGAAACCGTCTTCCAGCCGCACCGGCTGGATGTCGCCCGGCCGCTTGCGCGACAGCGAGATCACGCCCTCGACCAGGCCGACGGCGAGCATCTCGCGCAACTCGGCATCGAAGCGGACCACGCCCTCGGCGGTGGCTGCACCCGCGGTGACGCGCAGGCGTACGTCCTGCGCGCTGGGCGGGGCGAGCAGCCAGAAGGTCGCGCGGCCGTCGATCGCCTCGACCTGCACGCCCGGGGTCACGCGATCGCCATCGAGCGCTCCGGGACCGGTCTCGTCGGTGGCGGCGCCGTCGAGCAGCACACGCGCGCCGGACTCGATCGTTACCGGCACGCGGCCTGACAGCCGCTGGCCGCGCGTATCGCGCAACTCCACCGTCACCGGCACGCGGGTGACGCCGTCGGCCACGAACACCGAGCGCGACAGTTGCACCACCACCTCGGCTACAGCGGCGGGTGACGGCGCCAAGGCCACCGGCGCACTGCCGGCATGCCCGGCGCGTGTCTCAACCGCGATGCCGTCGCGCAGCGGCATCGGCGTCGGTGTCTGCGCCAGGGCTGCCAGCGGCAGGCTGGCGGCAAGCAGCAGCGCGCAGCGTGTGTACCGGCGCGCGCTCATCGTGCGGCTCCCGCGCCGGCGGCCGGCGTTGCCGGCGGCCGGTTCATCGGCACCTGCCACAGCGGCGTGTCGTTCTCGTCGCGCGACGGCGTATCGCCGGCAGGCGTGGCCGCGCGCGGCCGCACCGCCGGCTGCTGGTTGGCCGAGTCGGTCGCCTGCTGCGGCGCGCCCGGCGCCTTGCCCTGGAAGCGCAACGGTGCGCCGCCACGCCGCTCCGTCTGCTGCGCGCCGACCTCGCCCTGCGTGCGCCGCGCCTTCACCTGGTCGAGCACCGGGTTCGAGCAGGAACCCTCGATGAAGTCGGCCCGATGCAGTTCGCCGTTCTTCAGGTCGACGAACAGCGAGTTGGCGTCACCGGCGTTGCGGTTGCTGCTGGTGGTCAGGCGCGCGCCGCGCGGCAGCGTGAGCGGATCGGGCTTGATCACGTGCGTGCGCGGCGGCAGGCCGCACATGCTGTACTTGCCCTCCGAGTCGGTGATCGCGAAGCGGCCGTTCTGCAGAACCAGGCGCACACCGGGCACGCCGAGTTCCTCGCGGTCCTGCACGCTGTTGCCGTTGCAGTCGACGAACACCTTGCCGAGCACGCAGGCCTCGGTGGTGAAGACACCGGCATTGACCTTGACCTGCCAGCGCGACTCGTTGGAGCACTCGGCCGGCTGCGCCTGGCAGTTGGTGGTCGGCAGCGGCTTGGCGCGCGCGCGGTTGATGCCGTCGCCCTGCTGGCTGCCGACCGCCACCCGCACGCGATAGGTCAGCGTCAGGTCACTGTTGGCCGCCAGCGCGCCGACCGCGAAAGTGAGATTGGGGCCGATGCCGCCGGACGGATCGGCGATCGCCGCCGAGGCGCCGCTGCGCTCGACGCGCGCGGTGCCCGGGATGTACCGGAAGCCCGCCGGCAGCCGATCGTCGATGTACAGCGCGCCACGATTGAACGTCGAGGTGTTGCGCACGCGGATCGCGTATTGCAGCGAATCGCCGAGCTCGACCTCGCGCACCGAGCCGGTCTTGATGATGACGATGCCGGTGACGTTGCGCGGATCGAGCGGCAGGTGGTTGTTGACGATCGGCTGCAGCGTCGCGCCGCCCCCGATGCTGCCGAACCACGGCGTCGGCTGGGTGCCGGTGGGCGGATTGGGCTGCGGCTGCACGAAGGTCGTGCCCGGCGCCGGCGGTGGCAGCAGCGGGCCCGGCTGCACCGGGATGATCTGCGACGGGAAGCTGTGCGTTGCGGGCGGCGTCACCGTCAGCGTGAACTGGCACGACGCCGGCGCCTGCGGGTTGAACGCGAACGTGTAAGCGCCGAGCGAACCCACCGTCATGCTGATCGCACCGCCGGCGATGGTGTAGCCGCCGAGCTGCGCGCCGGCGATGTGATCGGCCGGGTTCCAGCCGGGGCAGGAGCCGAGCGGCGCCAGCGTGACGATCGAGCCCGGCACCGGGTTGCGGGTGACGGCGTCATACACCACGCCGCCCGGGATCAGCGGCAGGCTCTGCTGCACGAGATTGTCGCCAGGCTCCAGCACGATGCGCAGCTGCGTGCCGGTGTCGGTCTCGACGCAGGACGAGCGGCTGGCATTGCCGGGGTTCGCGGTCAGGCAAGGCACCGGCGGCGAGCCCTGCTCGCCCGACACCGGCACGCCGAACACCACGTTCGACTGCGGGTCGCGGAAGCGGATCAGGTAGGCACGGCCGGGGATCAGGCCGTCGGCGCGCCAGCTGCCGTCGGCGCCGGTGGTCACGCGTCGCACCACCGGGCCGCCGAGCGAGTCGGCGTCGATCACCTCGACGATCCAGCCGGCCAGGCGCTGGTCGCCGCCATCGAGCTGGCGCGACCCGCTGCCGATGTCGTACCAGACCGTGCCGCCCACGCCCGCCGCGCGCAGCACCGTGGTCGGCGTGCGGCACAGGTTCTGCGAAGCCGGCGTGGTGCACACCGGCAGCGCGGCCGGATTGGTCTCGAACAGCGTGCGCTCGGCCGGGGTGGGCCGATACGCGGGCAGTTCACCGCCGCCTTCGACGATCAGCGCGTTGTCGAGCACCACCGAACTGGCGCCGCCGGTGGCGTTGTCGGCGACGAAGATCGGCACCGTGATCGTGTTGCCGCTGACCACGCCTGCATCGATCACCACGCTGGAGGTGCACGCGAAGCGCGCCTCGCCGCCGGTGCCGGTGCAGGTCCAGCCGCCGCCAGTCGGCGCGCCAGCCAGTTGCAGCCCCGGCGGCAAGCGGTCTTCCACCGTGTAGTTGCCGCTGGTCGCCACCTGGCCGATGTTGGCGACCGTGATGCGGTAGCTGGCGCTGTTGTCGGTGGCAAAGGTCCCGACCGGCGCCTTGCTCGCCACCAGGTTGGCGGAATTGCCGATCTCGCCGAACAGGTTGCCGCTGCTGGCGCCGCCGATCGGCAGCACGATGGTGCTGATCACCGACGGCCCCGGTGCCACCGGCGAGGCGCTGCCGCCCAGGGTGCCGGCGGTATTGCGGCCCGGCACCGAGTCGGCTGGCTGCGCCGGCTGGGTCAGCGTGTAGGTGCCCGGACGCAGGCCGCTGAAACTGAAGCTGCCGTCGGGCGCCGTGAGCGTGGTGAGATTGACGCTGGCGCCCAGATCGTCGGTGCCGGTGAGCGTGATGGTCTGCCCGCCGAAACCGCCTTCGCCGGCGTCGCGCTGGCCGTTGTCGTTGGTGTCGCTGTAGACCGCGCCGCTGATGGTGCCGGCCGGCAGTTCGCCGAAGTTGTTGTTGACGGCGGCCACGTTCGCGCCGAGCACGATCGCGCCGATGGTCGAGGGCACGGTCGCCGGCGCGCTCGCGCTGCCTCCGGCGCTGCCGGCCACGCTGCGGCCGTTGACGGTGCCGGTCGGCTGGGTCGGCTCGCGCACCTGGTACGTGCCCGGCGGCAGGCCGGTGAAGGCGTAGCTGCCGTTGGCGTCGGTCACGGTGCTGCGCGTGATGGTGTTGCCGGCGACGTCGGTGCCGGTGAGCTCGATCGTCACGCCTGCCAGCAGCGTCTCGCCCGCGTCGATCACGCCATCGTCGTCGGCATCGAGCCACACGCGGCCGGCGATCGAACTGCCCAGCGGCAGTTCCGCGAACAGGTTGCCGGGGGCGCTAGCGCCCGGGGTGGTGAGCACGATGCCGCTGACCGCCGACGGCAGCGTGGTCCCCGCGGTGGCCGTGCCGCCGGTCGGGCCGGGCGTGGTGGCGCCATTGGCACTGCCCGGCGGCTGCGCCGGCTGCGTCAGCGTGTAGGTGCCGGGCCGCAGGTCGGTGACGGTGAAGTTGCCGCTGCCGTCGGTGACCACGTTGCGGTTGACGCTCTGGCCAAGATCGTCGGTGCCGGTGACGGTGATGGTCTGGCCGGGGATGCCGGTCTCGCCCGAGTTCTGCGCGCCGTTGGCGTTGTTGTCGAAGAAAACGGTGCCGCTCAACGACACCGGCAGGATCTCGCCGAAGTTGTAGTTGATGCCATCAGCCCCGGCGGGCAGCGCGATCGCGCTGATCGCGCTCGGCGTGGTGGATGCCGGCGTGGCGCTGCCCACCGTGGCACCGCCGATGCTGCCGGCCGTGCTGCGGCCGTTGAGCGTGGTGATGCCGCCCACCACCGGCTGCGCCGCCTGCTCGGTGAGGGTGTAGCTGCCCTGCGGCAGGTCATCGAAGCGGTAGTTGCCGGCACTGTCGGTGACCGTGCTGCGCGTGATGGGGTTGCCGGCAATGTCGGTGCCGCTGAGAGTCACCTGCACGCCGCCGATGCCCGCCTCGCCGCCCTGACGCACGCCATCGTTGCTGGCATCGAGGTAGACACCGCCGGCCAGGCTTGCACCCAGTTCACCGAAGTTGTTGCCGCCGAGCCCGCCCGCCGGCAGGTTGGTGATGGCGATGACGTTCGAGCCCGCGGTGCCGCCGGCATTGCCGTTGCCGAAGCCGGGCGGCTGCGTCTGGCAGACGAGGTAGCTGCCGCCGGCGGCGACGTTGTCGAAGCGGAAGTTGCCGGCAGCGTCGGTGGTGGTGGTCGCAAGCTGGGTGCCGCTGGCGCAGTCGGCGCCCTGCACCAGACGCAACGTCACGCCCGAAATGCGGCCGATGTCAGTCGGGTTGAAGCCGTTGTTGCGATCGCGGTCGACGTACACCGTGCCGCTGATCGCGGCCAGCGCCACCTCGGCGAAGTCGAAGCCCGCGCCGCGCTGGCCCGGCGCCAGCACGATGCCGCTGATGGTGCTCGGCAGCGTCGATGGCGCGCTCGCCGTGCCCGCATTGCTGGTGCCGGTGCCGCTGCGGGTGATGCCGTTGCCGGTGCCCGGCGGCTGGACGGGCTCGGTCAGCGTGTAGGTGCCGGGGCGCAGGCCCTCGAAGAAGTACTCGCCGTTGGCGTCGGTGATGGTCGACAGCGACACCGGCTGCCCGAGGTCGTTGACGCCGGTGAGCGTGATCGTCACGCCGGCGAGCGGCGGATCGCCGGCCTGCGCGGTGCCGTCGTTGTTGTTGTCGCGGAACACGCGGCCGCCGAGCGAGGCCGGCAGTAGCTCGCCGAAGTTCGCGCCCTGCGCCGTCTGGCCGGCGGCGAGAACGATGCCGCTGATCAGGCTGGGCGCGGCGGTCGGCGCCGACGCGGTGCCGGCGGTGGTGGCACCGGTGGGCGCGCTGGTCGTGCCGTTGAGGGTGCCGGCCGGTTGCTGCGGCTGGCGCACGCTGTAGGTGCCGGGCGGCAGGTCGACGAAGGCGTAGTTGCCGAGAGCATCGGTGATCGTGGTGGCGATCACGTTGCCGCCGCCGTCGAGCAGTTCAACGGTCTGGCCGGGCAGGCCGATGTCGGCGCTGCCGATGGCACCGTTGTTGTCGCTGTCGCGATAGACGGTGCCGCTGATGGCGCTCTGTGTGCTGATCGACAGCGTGGCGGTGGCCGGCAAGGCGTTCGGGCCGGCGTTGGTGGCAAGCGCGCCCGCGGCGAGCGCATTCAGGTACTGGCCGACCACGCTGCCGGTGACGTTGGCCCAGATCGAGCAGCCGCCGGCCGGGATGCTGGCGCCGCTGGCCAGCGTGATGGTGTTGCCGCCGCTGGTGGTCACGCCGGCGCAGCGCGGTCGCCCCTGCGGATCGGCGGTGGTGGTATCCAGCGCCGGCGCCCCGAGCGTGAGACCGGCGGGCAGCACGTCGGTCAGCGCGGCACTGAGCGTCAGCGCGATGCTGTTGGTGTTCAGCAGCACGATGCGCAGCTGGCTCACGCCGCCGGCGGCGATCTGTACCGGCCGGAACTCCTTGCCGAGCGTGGGCGGATCGAGCGTGACGAAGGTGGCGCTGGCCGGCGCCGGGTTGGTGATGCCCTCGGCCGAGCTCAACGCACCGTCGGGCACGGTATTGGTCCAGCTGCCGACCACGTTGGCGAGCACGTCGACCGACACCGTGCAGCTGCCGTTGGCGGGTACGGTGGCGCTGTTCAGGCGCACCAGGCTGCCCGAGGGCGCGGCAGTCACCACGCCGCCGACGCAGGTGGTGGCCGCGTCGGGCGTGGTGCCGTTGAACACGTTGGCCGGATAGGTGTCGGTCAGCGACACGTTGGTCAGCGGCACCGGGTTCGGGTTGGTGATCGTCAGGGTGAGGCGGTTTTCCTCGTTGATGCGCCGGTTGAACTGCGCGAATGCCTTGGTGACGGTGGCGGCCGCGCGCACGTTGAGCGTGGCGCTGGCCGGCGCGGTGTTGCTGACGCCGTCATCGGCGGTGACGTTGCCGACCGGCACCGTGTTGAGATACGCGGCCTGCGTGCTCGCCACCACGTCGATCGCAATCTCGCAGGTGGTGGTATCGCCGACAGCACCGGCCAGCGTGCCGCCGCTTAAGACGACATCGGTGCGGCCGCCGCCGAGCAGGCTGGGCCGCGTGGCCACCGTGCCGCTGCCGCAGGTCGTGGTGGCGCCCGCCGGCACGGCAACCGCCAGCCCGGCGGGCAGCGGATCGACCACCTGCAGGTTGTTGAAGTCGATGCCGGCGCTGTTCAGGACCGTGAGCACCAGCCGCGCCGGCGTGCCCGGGGTCACGGCCACCGGCTCGAAGCGCTTGGTCACGCCCACCGTGGCAAGCGCGGTGACGTTGGCCACCGCCTGGTCGCTGTTGGTCAGCGCCTGGTCGCTTGTCACCGCGCCGGGCGGCACGGTGTTGATCACGGTGCCGGTGCGACGCAGGGTGACATCCACCGCCACCGTGCAGGTCGCCGCCGGTGGCGTCGGGAAGGCGCCGTTGCCGGCGGGCAGGCTGCCGCCAACGAGGCGCACGCGGTTGCTGCCGGCCACCGCCTCGACCACGCCGCCACCGCAGGTGGTGATTGCGTTCGGTGTGGCGGTGACCACCATGCCGGCGGGCAGATCGTCGGTCACCGCGAGACCCGTCAGTGCCTGGGTCGAGACGTTGGCCAGCGTCAGCGTCAGACGGGTAGGCTGGCCGGGTGCCTGCAGGTCGGTGGGTGCGAAGCCCTTCTGCACGTTGACCTCGCCGCCGGCGAAGGTCGCCAGGCTGGCGTTGGTGGCGGTGGTGGTGATCACGCCGCCGTCGGCGAACACGCCACCGGGCGGAATGCTGTTGATCACCGGGTTGGCGGCAGCGCTGGTCACTACGTCGAACCTGAAGGTGCAACTGGTGCCGGCCGGCAGCCGGGCGCCGGCCAGCTGCGCGGTGGCCGCTCCGGGCGCCGCGCTGATCGTGGCCGGTCCGCCGCAGGTGGTGGCGGCGTTGGCCGGACTGGCCACCCGCAGCGCGGCCGGCAGCGGATCGTTGACCCCGACCCCGGTGAGCAGGCCGTTGCCGATGTTGCTAAGGGCGACCGTGACGGTGGACACGCCACCGCTGGCGCTGACCGGCGACGGCGCGAACACCTTGGCCGCGGTGAGCGACGGCGTCGCGGTCAGCACCGCGGTGGCCGGCGCCGGCGGCGGGATCGCGGTGCCGGTGCGTGCATCCGTGGCGGCAGGCGCGCTCGCGACGTTGGTATAGCTGGTGGGAATCGGCGCCCGCACCCGGAAGCTCACGGTGCAGCGGCTGTCGAGTGCACCGCTGGCACGTGCCGGCACCGTGAGGCCGCTGACCTGCAGCCGCTCGCGCGTGGCACCGAGGGTGACCACCGGCGTACCGCTGCACGAGGTGGCAAAGCTGGACGGATCGGCCACCCGCATCTGCGCGGCGATGCCGCTGACGAGCGGCGCCGGCAACGGGTCGTCCAATGCGACCCCGGTCAGCGCGAAGAAGCCGCTGTTGACCAGCGTGAGCGTGACCACCGTGGTCTCGCCGGCGCTCAGCGTGGCCGGGGCGAACGACTTGAACAGTTGGAATTGCGTGATGGTCGGAATGTTGGCGACGATCGTGTTCTGCGCCTGCAGCCCGCCCGGCCCGCTCACGTTGCCGGCCGGTATGTTGTTGGAGATCTGCGTGCCCGCCGGCCAGTTGCGCGGCACCACGGCGTCGAACTCGAGGAAGCAGCGCGTCGCGGCCGCCGCATTGCCGTCCGGATTGCCGGGCACCACCAGGCCGCTGAAGGTGACGGTGGCGGCACCGTCGGACTGCGCGGTGGTCGGCGCGGTGATCGGGCCGGCCTGCTGGGCATTGGCATTCGGGGTGCAACTGGTGCGCGGGTTCGCCGCACCCGGCGTGGCCGCGGTGGCGTAGACGATCTGCGCGCCGCCCGTCGCCGGCAGCGGGTCGATCACCGTCACCCCGCTGATCTGGCCGTCGGCGAAGTTCTCCAGCTCGATGCGAAAGCGCAGCGTGTCGCCGGGGGCGACGGCGCCGTTGAAGGGCTGGCCGTTGCGATCGAGGATCGACTTGAACGCGCGGAAGCCGCTGAAGACCGCCACGCTGGCGTTCGCCGGGCTGGTCACGGCGCTGTTGCCGCCCTGCGTCCAGCTCGCCCCGCCGGTGCTGTTGTTGTAGGTCTGCACCGTGTTGCCGACCACCGTCACGGTGACGCGGCAGGTCGCACCCGCCGCTACCGTGGCGCCCGCCAGCGTGACCACGTTGGTTGCCACCGTGCCACCGACGGTGGCACCGGCGCAGGCCGCGTTGGCGGTCGGCGCGGCGCCGATCAGCATGTCGCCCGGCAGCGTGTCGGTCCAGCCCACGCCCGTGACGGCGGCGGAGCTGCGGTTGACGACATCGATCGTCAGCGTCTTCGGTTCGCCCGCGCGCGCGGGGTTCGGGCTGAACGACTTGGTGTGCGTGATCGGCGACTGCACGGTGATCGCCGCGCTGGCCGCCGCGCTGTTCAGGCCGCGCGAGTTCAGGACCGAGTTCGCCGGAATGGTGTTGGTGCCGGCGACATTGGTGCCGTTCTGCACTACGCCGCGCATCGACCAGGTCAGCGTGCAGGTGCCGCCACCCGCCGCCACCGTGCCGCTGAAGGCGATCGTCACGCTGCCTGCGGTGCCGCTGGCACTGGCGGTGCCGGCGGTGCCACCGGCGCTGCAGGCAACGGTAGGCGTCGTGTTCTCCGCGGCCAGGTTGGCCGGCAGGTTCTCGGTCAGTTGGGTCAGTGCAACGCTGCGGCCGGCGTTCGGGTTGGTGATCTGGATCGTCAGCGTTGTCAGCTGGCCCATGATCACCGGGCTGGGCGCGAAGCTCTTGGTGACGCCCAGCGCCGTGAGTGCGGTCACGGTCAGGTTGCGCGGCGCCGGGTCGGCATTGGTGATCAGGCCGATGCCCGCCTCGGTGCCGCTGACGCCGCCGATCGCGATCTGGTTGATCCAGTTGCCGACCTGGCTGGAGACGACGTCGAAGTAGACGAAGCAGCGCCCCGGCACCGCGTTGGTTCCCGCCGGGACGGCGAGGTCGATCGCGCTGAAGGTGCCGCCGCCGGGTGCGCCGGTGCCCACCGCCGCGCCAGCGCCGCAGTCGGCGCTGAAGCGCGCGTTGACCGGATTGGCAAGGCGGATCTGCGCTGGCAGGACATCCGTCAGGGTGCCGCTGCTGACCGCCGCGCCGACCTGGCTGACGCCGATGCGCACGGTGCGCACATCGCCCTGCGCCGGCGTGTTGTTGGCGATCTGGCCTGCGGTGCTTTGCAGGTTGGCGACGCTGACGCTGGCCGGATCGACGAACTCCTTGCTGACGGCGAGCACCGCCAGGCTGGGCATCGATGCGAACAGACCGACAAGCGCGAGCGCCGCGCGGACCCCGCTCAACCACCGACTGACCGTGCCGACTTGCAAACCGACCCTCCCCGCTGGCGACGCACCGCACACCAGGGCGCAGTCATGGCCGACGAAAGGGGGAAGACTCAAAAGCCCCTTTGTCGGCAAGGGCAGGAAGATAACCAGTGCCTGTCCGTACGTCGAGCCACGTGCGGGTATTACCTCAGCCTAGCGTCGACCTCGTACAACACATCGTCGCGGGCTTGACGCCGCAGGCGACGCCTGCCTACCTGACGTGCACGCGCAGCGGTACCCGCCGCCCGCCCGGCGGGCCAGGCAATCAGCCGTAGGCGACTCCGGCACCACACACCTTCGCCTGTTGCCTGAGTTCGGCGATCAATGCCTCATCCGGCCGCACACGCCAGTCTTCGGACAGCGCCAGATCGGCGCAGCCGACCGCGTTGCGGTAGCGCACCACCACGCGGCAGCCAGCCGCGCCGTTGCCGGGATGGCCGATGGCCGACAACACGCGGTACGGTCGCAACAGACTCGCCAACCGCTTGACGTCGGCGCCACTGTCGACCTCGATGCGCAGCGCGCCCTGCGCCTTGGCGCGCGCCTCGGCCAGGTCCATCACGTCGTCGACGTTCACCGAGATGCGGCCGTCGAACTCGCGCACGCGGCCGGCAACGAACACCAGCGTGTCTTCCTTCAGCACCGCGCGGCGGCGGTCGAACAGTTCGGCATAGATCATCAGTTCGAGCTGCGCCGAGCCGTCGTCGAGCACGATCACGCCCATCCTGCCGCGCTTGGTGTTCTGCGTGCGCGCCGAGACGATGATGCCGGCCAGCCGCACCGAGTCGCGCCCGCCGCGCACGTCGGCCAGCCGCGTGGGCGCCAGGCGGCGTGCCTCGGCGGCGTACTCGGTGAACAGATGGCCGCTGAAGTAGTAGCCGAGAGCCAGCTTCTCGGCCGCGAGCCGCTCGCGCTCGGTCCACGGGCGCGCTGCCACGTAGTCGATGTCGGCCATGCTGCCCGCGGCCGGGCCGCCGAACAGCGACTCCTGGCCGGCGTCGGCGGCGGCCTTCTCGGCGGCCTCCAGCGCGCGTCCGACGGTGGCGAAGAGCTTGGCGCGATCGGCATCGAGCGCGTCGAAGCTGCCGGCACGCACCAGCGCCTCGACCACGCGGCGGTTGACGACACCCTTTTCCACCCGTGCACAGAAGTCGAACAGGCTCGTGAACGGACCCGTCTGGCTGCGCTCGGCGAGGATGGCTTCGATGGCGCCCTTGCCAGTGCCCTTGATGCCGCCCAGGCCGTAACGGATCGTGCGTGCATCGACCGGCTCGAAACGCCAGGTGCCGGTATTCACGTTGGGCGCCTCGAGCTTCAGGCCGATCGCCTTGCAGTCCTCGATCAGCTCCTTCACCTTGTCGGTGTCGTCCATCACCGCGGTCAGGTTGGCCGCCATGAACGCGGCCGGGTAATGCGCCTTGAAGAACGCGGTCTGATAGGCCACCAGCGCGTACGCGGCCGAATGGCTCTTGTTGAAGCCGTAGCCGGCGAACTTCTCCATGATGTCGAAGAGTTCGGTCGCCACGTTTTCGGCCACACCCAGGTTCTGCGCGCCGTCGACGAAGATCGAGCGCTGCTTGGCCATCTCTTCGGGCTTCTTCTTGCCCATTGCCCGCCGCAGCAGGTCGGCGCCACCGAGCGAATAGCCGCCCACCACCTGGGCGATCCGCATCACCTGCTCCTGATAGACCATGATCCCGTAGGTCTCCGACAGGATCGACTCGATCGTCGGATGCAGGTATTCCACGCGCTGCAGGCCGTGCTTGCGCTCGATGTAATCGGGGATCAGATCCATCGGGCCCGGGCGGTACAGCGCGTTCAACGCGATCAAATCTTCCAGCCGATCCGGCTTGGCGCGCTTGAGCAACTCGCGCATGCCGCGGCTTTCAAACTGGAAGATCGCCGCCGTGTCGGCACGCTTGAAGATTTCGTAGGTGCGCGCGTCATCCAGCGGCAGCGTCTCCAGCGTGAGGCTGAAGGAAGGATCGAGCCGACGCACGAACTGCAGCGTGAGATCGAGGATGGTGAGCGTGGTCAGGCCGAGGAAGTCGAACTTCACCAGGCCGATGGCCTCGACATCGTCCTTGTCGAACTGGCTCACCGCGGCATCTGTCTGGCCCGACTGCGCATACAGCGGACAGAAGTCGGTGAGCTTGCCGGGTGCGATCAGCACCCCGCCCGCATGCATGCCGACATTGCGCGTGAGCCCTTCCAGCGGCCGCGCCAGTTCGATCAGCTGCTGGTTCTCTTCATCGCCGTTGACCGCTTCGGCGAAGGCGGGCTCCTGCGCCAGCGCGCGATCCAGCGTCCAGGGATCGGCCGGGTTGTGCGGGATCAGCTTCGACAGCTGGTCGCACTTGGTGTACGGCATATCGAGCACGCGGCCCACGTCGCGCACCACTGCCTTCGCCCCCAGCGTGCCGAAGGTGGCAATCTGGCTCACCGCCTGCGCACCGTACTTGCGCTTGACGTAGTCGATCACCTTGTCGCGGTTGTCCTGGCAAAAATCGATGTCGAAGTCGGGCATCGACACCCGCTCCGGATTCAAAAAGCGCTCGAACAGCAGGTCGTACTTGAGCGGATCCAGATCGGTGACGCCGAGCGAGTACGCCACCAGCGAGCCCGCACCGGAGCCGCGCCCCGGTCCCACCGGAATGCCGTTGTCTTTCGCCCAGTTGATGAAGTCGGCCACGATCAGGAAGTAGCCGGAGAACCCCATCTTGGCGATGGTGGCCACCTCCAGGTCGAGGCGCGCGACGTAGGTCGGCCGCTGCTCGGCACGCACTGCTGCGTCGGGGTACAGCGAGGCCAGACGTTTGTCGAGGCCGATCAGCGATAAATCCGCGCAATGCTGGTCGAGCGTCACGCCTGCGGGCGTGGGGTAGTCGGGCAATTGCGGCTTGCCCAGCACCAGTTCCAGGTTGCAGCGGCGCGCGATCTCGACCGCGTTGGCCAGTGCAGCCGGAATGTCGGCGAACAGCGCCTGCATCTGCGCCTGGCTCTTGAAGTACTGCTCGCGGGTGAAGCGTTGCGGGCGGCGCGGATTGGCGAGCGTTTCGCCTTCGGCGATGCACACGCGCGCCTCGTGCGCACGGAAATCATCGGGGGCGAGGAACTGCACCGGGTGGGTGGCCACCACCGGCAAGCCGAGTTCCACCGCCAGGCGCACCGCGGCCCGCACGTAGGGCTCATCGGCGTCGCGGCCGGCGCGCTGCAGCTCGATAAAGAAGCGGCCGGCGAACACGCCTGCCAGGTGGCGTGCCGCCTCCAGTGCGGCCGGACGCTTGCCGCTCATCATGAGGCTGCCGACCTCACCGGTCAGGCCGCCCGACAGCGCGATCAGGCCGGCGTTGAACTCCGTGAGCCACTCGCGCCGCAGTTCGCCGCGGCCGCGGTACGGGTTGACGAGCCAGGCACGCGACAGCAGTTCGCACAGGTTCAGATAGCCCTGGCGCTCGGCGGCAAGCAGCAGCAGGCGGTGCGGCTGATCGCGGTCGTCATCGTTGGTGACCCAGGCATCGACACCGAGCAGCGGCTTGACGCCGCCGCTGCGCATCGCCTTGTAAAAGCGCACGGCGCCGAACATGTTGCCGGCATCGGTCAGCGCCAGCGCGCCCTGCCCGTCCTGCGCCGCGGCCTCGACCACCTCGTCGATGCGCACCACGCCGTCGACGACGGAGAACTCGGAGTGCAAGCGCAGGTGGACGAATGCGGGGCTGGGCATGCGGGCGAGTTTATCGGCCACGTGCGCGCCCACGCATTGCGCTTGATTCAAAAGCGGATTGCGACGCAGGACGACCCTAGGCGCAGTCCTCGATTGCGGGCGTACCGCCGGATCGGCCGTTTGCTGTACCGTCACTGCGTTGCTGCACACCGCCGGTTGTGATGCCTGCTCCCCTCGACTCCTTTCCCTGGCTCGTGGCCGACATTGGCGGGACCAATGCGCGCTTCGGGCTGGTGCGCGGGCCGTCTGCGGCCGTCGAGGCCGTGATGGCGATGCGCTGTGCTGACTTTCCATCGCCACACGCGGCCGCGCGCCACTACCTCGATCAAGTTGCGTCGCCCGGCGCCTCGCCCGCTCCGCCGCGACAGGTCGCCTTCGCCGTCGCGACTACCGTCGCTGGCGACACGGTCAAGATGACCAACAGCCCCTGGACCATCTCCGCCGCCGCAACGCGCGCCGCGCTCGGCGCCGATCACGTCTTGCTGATCAACGACTTCGAGGCACTCGCGTTGGCGCTGCCGCAACTGGGCGACGCTGACTTGCGAATGATTGGCGGCCAGATCGGCCGCCAGCGCATCGACGCCCGCCTGCCGATGGCGGTGATCGGTCCGGGCACCGGCCTGGGCGTGGCCGGCTGCCTGCCCAATGCAGCGGGCGGCTGGACCGCGCTGGCCACCGAAGGCGGCCACGTCACCCTGGCGGCCGGGGACGAGCGCGAGGACGACCTGCTGCGCGCCGCCCGGCGCGAGCGCGATCACGTGTCGGCGGAACGCCTGCTGTCGGGCATCGGCATGCCGGTGCTGTACCGCGCGGTGGCGAGCGTGGATCAACTGGCCAGCGATCCGACCCTGGACACGCCCGAGATCACGCGGCGCGCTCTGGCCGGCACCGATGCCGCCTGTGCAGCCACCGTCGACGCCTTCTGCGCGCTGCTCGGCGGCTTTGCCGGCAACGTGGCGCTCACGCTGGGTGCCCGCGGCGGCGTGCTGATCGCCGGCGGTGTGGCTGAACAACTGGCGGGCTACTTGCCCGGGTCGCAGTTTCGTCAGCGCTTCGAGGCCAAGGGGCGCTTTCGCGAGTACCTGGCGCCGATCGCCACCGCATTGATCACCGCGCCGCACGTGGCGCTGCGCGGTGCGGCGCAAGGGATCGTCAACCACCTGGCGCTCGCGCACGGTGCACCTGCCGGAGCAGACGGCACGGCATGACCCGGCGGCCGATGACCCGGCAGGTCGAGATCGATCGCTGGCGTTCGCCGGCCGGCGACGACATGCTGATCCGCTCGGTCGGCGCCGACGATGCGGTGCTCGAAGCCGAGTTTCTGCGCCGCCTATCTCCGCAGACCCTGTACGAACGCGTGTTCTCGCATCGCAAGCTGCGCCGGGGCGAACTGAACCAGCTGGTGCAGTTCGACGTGCGGCGCGAGATCGCGCTGCTGGCCGCGGTCCAGCGCGACGGCGGCGAGGAGGTGCTGGCCGTGGCGCGGCTGAAGAAAGGCGGTGGCGGCACCCAGTGCGAGTTCGCGATCGTCGTCAGCGATCACGCGCAGCGCCAGGGGATCGGCGAGCGCCTGTTGCGCAACCTGCTGGCGGTGGCGCAGCGAGCCGGCATCCGCCACGTGACCGGCCACACGCTGTCGACCAACACACCGATGAAGGCGCTGTGCCGCAAGCTCGGCTTCAGCGCGCAGCCCGACCCCGACGACGCGACCGTGACGCTGCTGTCGATCGCGCCGTGACCGATGGCGCGGCGCGCGACGCTTGGTCACGCGCCGCCACCGCCCGGTCAAGCGGCCGCCTTCAGAGCGTCGGCCGACCCGGCCTCGATGCGCGCGGCCAGGCGGGCGCTCCAGGCGGTCGGCTTGTGAACCAGCCGCTCCGCCAGAAGATGGCGCGCCCGGTTGCCATCGCCTGCGCGCACGGCCGCCTCGATCAGCGTCAGCGTGAGCAGATCGCGCTGCGCATGGCTGCCGCCGAAGCCATGGGCGATGTCGCGCACCGGCTCGATCGCATCGATCGCCTCGCGCGGCCGCCCCTGGGCAAACGCCAGCACCCCTTCGGCGATCGGCAGGCCGATGTCGCGCGTCATCACCTGGTTGACGCCGCTGCCCTGCACCGCGGTGCGCCGCATCCGGTCGCGCCACTGCTCGCCGACTGCAACGCGGCCCGTGGCGGCAAAACTCATCACCGCGTGGGCGTCGTTGAAGGCGTAGTGGGCCTGTTCGAGGTCGGCCTTGGCCTGCCACAGATCGGCCACGCGCTCGAAGCGGTCGCCAACATCGACACCTTCCAGTTGCAGGCGCCACAGCATCGCGGTGCAGTCGATCAGCACCAGCAGCATGTCGGTCTGCGGGCCATCCAGGTGGCGATCGTACAGAGCCAGCACCGCGTCGTACTCGCCGCGGTCCAGGTGAAACAGCGCCAGGTGCCACCAGTTGTGCGGGGCGAACGCGTTGTCCGCAGGCGCCCAGTCGCCTTCGCGCGATGTCAGCCAGGCGATGCCTTCATCGATGCGCCCCTGCATTTCCATCACGTGGGTGACGGCATGCACCGCCCAGCCGTCGGCCGGCTCCAGTTCGAGCGCACGGCGACCGGTTGCTTCGGCTTGCGCGTACTGGTTGCACTCCTCCAGGCCGAACGCATGCATCCCCAGGACGTACGAGTAGCCGGGGATCGATGCGCTCCACGCCGGCAGCACGCGTGAGACGCGATTGCGCAGGTTCAGCGCATCGCCGCGATAAAAATCCATCAGGTGCGCGGTCTGCAGCGCAAGCACGTCGCGTGGCCATTCGCGCAGCACGGCGTCGAACAGGCGGCTGGCGACATGCCAGGCGCCGGTCACGAGCTTGTCGGCGGCGGCCAGCAGCGCGCGCTCGCGCGCATTGGCATGGTCGGCGAATCTTGCCGCCTGCGCCACCGCATCGCGGGCGGCCGGCAGGAAGCGGCCTTCGGACGTGGTCGCCAGCGCGAACGCCTTGAAAAGATGTGCGAGGACGAACGCCTCGTCCTCCACGAGGGCGGCGTCGAGCGTGCCGATCAGGTCGCCGCGGTAGGAGTGAAACTGCGTCAACGCCGTTTCGAATAGGTCCGCAGCGCGGGGGCTGGACGTTGACAACGCCAGGTCACGGTGATCTACGAGCATGGAACTTCTCCGTAAGGGAAACTGCAATATCGGGTTCATGAGGGACGCGTGGCGAGCGTCGGCGGCACCGCGGTCCGGCACGGTTTCGGCGCCGACGCGTGCACCGGTGCGGGGGCAGCCGCGGCGGCGGCAAGCTGCGTGCGGACTGCGTAGTGCGTCGCCGGGCTGTGGATCGAGCCGACAGCGCCGATGGCGGCCAACGACGCGGCCAGTGCAGCGACGCCGCGCGTGAGCAGCGGCGGCGATCGCCACGGCGGGGGTTGGAACGGGATCATGGTGGTCTCCGGCAGGAATGAATCGGGGACGCGCAGCATCGCGCCGCAGCCGGCGCAAGTCCTTGGGATCACCTGAATCGTTCTGAAAGGCACGCCGCCGATTAAGCTGCCAGCCGTCAGCACAAGGTCTGTCACGTGTGAGCCCCGACGCCGCCGAGTTCCGTTTCGGTCGCTTCCAGCTGGATCCGACACGACGCCTGCTGCGCGTCAACGGCGTGCCGGCGCGCCTCGGTGGACGCGCCGTCGACGTGCTGCTGGCCCTGGTGCGCCACCGCGACCGCATCGTCGGCAAGAGCGAGTTGCTCGATCTCGTGTGGCCCGATGTGGTGGTCGAGGAGAACAACCTTCAGGTGCAGGTGTCGGCGCTGCGCAAGCTGCTCGGCCCACAGTCGATCGCCACCATTCCGGGGCGCGGCTACCAGTTCATCGCCGATCTGCAGGTCAGCCCGGCGGCCAAGCCGGCGCCGGCGCGGCCGCACGCAGCCGACAATCACTTCACGGCGCAGGCGCACAGCGACCTGCCGGCGCGCCTGCCCCCGCTGTTCGGGCGCGACGACGACCTGATCGAAGCCGGCGCACGTCTGGCCGCGCATCACGTGCTGACGCTGACCGGGCCGGGCGGCATCGGCAAGACGCGGCTGGCCCTGGCGGTGGCGAACATGGTGCAGCACGACTACGCCGATGGCGTGCGGGTGATCGATCTGGCCCCCATCGCCGATCCTGCCCGCGTCGGCTCGGCAGCCGCCGCTGCCTTGGCGGTCGATGTGCCCGCCGGCAAGCCCGCCGCCACGTGGATCGCCGGCGCGCTGCGCGACCAGAGCCTGCTGTTGGTGCTCGACAACTGCGAGCACGTGCTCGCCGAGGCGGCGGCGCTGGCCCAGTCGATCGTGCAGCGCGCACCGCGCGTGCGCGTGCTCGCCACCTCGCAGGCGCCGCTGCACATCGCCGACGAACAGGTGCTGCGACTGGCACCGCTGGCGCTGCCCGCGCCCGCGGCAACCGTCGAAGCCGTCGAGATCGAGCGCTTCGGTGCGCTGCAGCTGTTCGAAGCGCGTGCCCGCGCGGCGGTGCGCGGCTTCGCGCTGACGCCGGACACGGTACCGGCGGCGATCGATATCTGCCGGCGCCTGGACGGTCTGCCGCTGGCGATCGAACTGGCCGCCGCGCGCCTGCCGCTGCTCGGCCTCGATGGCCTGCGGCGCGGTCTGGACGAGCGGCTGCGCGTGCTCACCGCCGGTCCGCGCGCAGCGCCGGCCTGCCAGCAGACCCTGCGCGCGACGCTGCAATGGAGCCATGCGCTGCTCACCGGAGACGCGCAGGTGCTGTTCCGCCGGCTCGGCATCTTCGTCGGCGGCTTCTCGCTGACGCTGGCCCAGCGCGTGGCCACCGATCCCGCCGCCGACAACTGGGCCACGCTCGACCTGCTGGGCGCGCTGGTGGACAAGTCGCTCGTGGCGGTCGACGGCGCGACGCCGCCGCGCTACCACCTGCTCGAATCGGCGCGCGCCTTCGCACTTGAAGAGCTGGAAGCCGCGCGCGAGATCGAACGCATCGAACAGCGCCGCGCCGAGGCGATGCGCGATCTGCTCGACGAGTTCGATGCGGCCATCGCCCACACCGCCCGGTTCGATGCATTGCTGCATGCGATGGAACCGGAGCTGGACAATCTGCGCGCCGCGCTGCGATGGGCGATGGCGCGGCCCGAGCAGCGAACCCTGGCGCTGGCACTGCTGGCCGCGAGCAATTCGTTGTGGCTGGATGCCGATCCGTTCGGCGATGCCATCGACCACTACCTGACCGCGCGCGGCTGGCTCGACGACTCGGTGCCTCCCGCGCTGGCGGCGCGCTTTCGCCTCGCCTTCCAGGCAATCGTGCGCTCGCGCATGCTGCGTTCGGAAGCCTGGCGCGAAGAAGCCTGGCGAGCAGTCCAAGCCTATCGCTCGCTTGATGATCGCATCGGTCTTTACCGCGCGCTGTGCGCCATTGGCGGCGCGCCGCGCGAGGTGATCGACGAGGCGCGCGCGGGGGCCTTCCTACAGGAAGCCGAACATCTGGAAGATCCATCCTGGTCACCGCGGCTGCGGTCGCGCCGGCAACTGGCGCTGGAGTGGTTTCATGACCTGGGCGGGCGGTTCGAGGCCGCGCGCGAGGCCGGGCGCCGGCATGTGGCGCTGGCGCGCGCGGCCGGCGCGATCGGCGAGATCCCGGCGCTGAGCAATCTGGCCGACACCGAGTTCGAACTGGGCAACAGCGTCGAGGCGATCGCGCTGTGCCGGCAGGCAATCGCTCGCGCCGCGTCACTTGGCCGCCCCGCCGCCGCCGCGCACGCCTACGGCAACATGGTCCCCGCGCTGCTGGCGCGAGGCGAACTGAAGGAGGCAGAAGACGCGATCCGTGCCGGTCGTGCGCTGCTGGTGCGCGGGCTGGGCACGGCCTTCATCTTGCTGATGCCGCTGGCGCTGCTTGCGCAGCGCCGCGATGCCCTCCGCCTGGCCGTGCAACTGGTGGGCTGCGCCGATAGCGCCTATGCCAGCGGTGGCCATGTGATGCATCCGCCGGAGCAGCGCATGCGCGCCAGCGTGCTCGCCGCCTGCGGCGCATTGCCCGACGATGTGGTCGCACGGCTGCACCAGGAGGGGGCAGGCTGGAGCGAGGACGAGGCGTTCGCCAACGCGGGCATCCGCTAGCCGTTCAAGCGTGCGCCAAACACGCCTGAAGATGGCGCGCGGCCTGCACCGCGATCAGCCGCACCGCCTGTTGCTGCTGGCTGCCGATCGGCAGCGCCACCTGAAGGCCTTCACCACTTCGTCGATGCGCACCGCGCGGCCGACGACGGAAGACTCGCACTGCAGGCAAAACTGAACGAACGCGGAGTTGGCATGTAGGCGAGTTCATCGGCCAGGCCCGCAGCGGCCGCACGCCGTCGGCTCGCCGCTACATGGCGTGCGACGTCATGCGAGCGAAGTCCTTCGCCGGCGTCGTGCTGGCGTTCGCGGTTCGGGCCGCCTGGATCTCGCTGCTGCGACGCATGGCCACGCCGACCGCCAGGATGTCGATCACCGCCAGATACAGGATGCGGCTGATCATCGGCACCTGGGTCGCGACATCCTCGGGGTGATCGATGGCGATCAGCTGAGAGGCGCGCCTGGACAGCGGCGAGTGGCTGGGTGCCAGCGCGATGATGGTCGCGCCCGCTGCCAGCGCGGCGTCGACCGACTTGAGCAACTCGGTCATCCGGCCCGAGCCGGAGATTGCGATCACCACGTCGCCCGCGCCGAGAGCAGCTGCCGCCATCGCCTGCAGGCGCGGCTCGGTGACAGCCGCTGCCGGCACGCCGAAGCGCAGGAACTTGTACTGGGCATCCAGCGCAACCACCGCGTAGTTGCCGATCGCGTAGCACTCGACACGCCGGGCGGCGAGCAGCAAATCGATGGCGCGCTCGACCGCTTCGTTGTTCAGCTGGTCGCGCGCGGCAAACAGCGCGGCGGCGGTGTTGTCGAGCACCTTGGCGCCGAGTTCGAGTGCCGAGTCCGTCCGCCGCACTTGCGTGTGGCTGACGGGAATCGTGCTGGTCAGGCCCGAGGCGAGCTTGAGTTTGAAGTCAGACAGCCCGGCATAGCCGAGCGAGCGGCAGAAGCGAACCACGGTCGGCTGGCTCACGCTGGCGCGCTTGGCGATGTCGATGATCGGATCGTTGAGCACGCTGCGCGGCTGCGACAGCACCAGATCGGCCACGCGCTGCTCGGCCGCCGACAGTTCGGCGCGCGCCAGCCGCACGCGTTCGAGCAGCGTGGCGCCGCCGCTGCGCTTCTTCAGCTGTGCATTGAGGATCGCCGAGACACCGGTGAAGGTGGGCGTGTCGGTCGCGATCACGAAGGTCGGGACGTGCGCGACATACTCGCTGAACCGGCCCTTGGACTCGAAGCGCGCGCGAAATCCCGAACGATCGAAGTGGCCACCGAGCCGCGGCACGATTCCGCCGCCAATGTAGATGCCGCCGAACGCGCCCAGGGTCACCGCGAGATTTGCGGCGACGGTGCCGAGCATTTCGCAGAAGACCTCGATCGCGTCGGCGCACAGCGCACACTCGCCGGCCACCGCGCGCCGTGCAATCTCCGGCGCGGTCAGTGGCTCGACTGCCCGGTCCGAGCGCACGGCGAGCGCACGATGGATCAGTTCGATGCCCGACGCCGACATCAGGCGCTCGGCGGAAACGTGCGCGTACTGCCGCCATGCGTACTCCAGCACGAACAACTCGCGCGCGTTGTGCGGGGCGAATGCCACGTGCCCGCCTTCCGAGGCGAGCGAGACCCAGCCGTCGTCGACCGGCACCAGTCCCGACACCCCCAGCCCGGTGCCGGCACCGAGCACGCCCAGCACGCTGCGTTCGCGACGGCTGCCGCCGCCGACCTGACGCACGGCTTCTTCGCCCAGGTGCGGCAGCGCCATTGCCAGCGCGGTGAAGTCATTGACCACGACCAGCGTCTCGAAGCCGACCGCGGCGCGCACCTGCTCGATCGAGAAGTGCCACTTGTAGTTGGTCATCTGCACGAGGTCGCCATCGACCGGATTGGCGATGGCGATGGCACCGTGGCGCGGCGCCGGCCCGTCGACCGTGGCCAGATAGGCACGCAACGCCGCCAGCAGATCCGGATACTGCTCGCAGTGCATCGCGCTGACCTGCGCGAACACACCGGGCTCGCGCTCGATGGCGAAGCGGGCGAACGTGCTGCCGATGTCGGCCAGCAAGCGGGGTTCGATCAGGGCGGGCATGGGTCGGGGCGTGCGAAGCGAGGGGCGATGGCCACTGTGCCTTGAAGCGGCGCTCAGTAATCGCCGTCGACAGGATGCAGCGCGATCTCGTCGGCCACCAGATGCGGCGGCAGGTCGAGCAGCGCGATGACCTGACGCGCGAGGTCCGCGGTCGGCATCGCCCAGCGCGCGTCCTGTCCGCCTTCAACGGCGCCATTGAAACTGCTGTCGATGATGCCGGGCAGCACGGTTGTGACCTTCACACCGCGCGCGCGCAATTCGCGGTGCAGCGAGCCGGCGAAACCCAGCACGCCGAACTTGCTTGCCACGTACGGCGCCATGTTGGCCAGTGGCCGACGCGCCAGGTCGGAGGCGATGTTGACAACGTGACCGTGGCCACGCGCGAGCATCCCTGGCAGCAGCGCGCGTGCGAGCAACATGGGCGCCATCAGGTTGAGCGCAACGATGCGCACGATGTCCGTCGCCGAGTGGTCGGTAAACGGCCGGTACGGCCCGATGCCCGCATTGTTGATCAGCACGTCGATGCCACCGAACCGCTGCTCGGCGGCGCGCGCCACACGCTCGCATTCCTCCGCGATCGCCAGGTCGGCCGTGCAGCTTGCCGCGTGCGCACCGGCCGCGCTGCACTCGGCCACGCGCTGCGCGAGCTGCGCCTCGCTGCGAGCGACCAGCATGAGCGAATGGCCGCGCCCGGCCAGCCCGCGCCCAAGCGCGGCGCCCAACCCGCGCGAGGCTCCGGTCAACAGCACGCGCCGGGGATCTGCCATGGCTAGGTGCTTGCTCGAGTCAGGACAGCACGACAGGCGGTCATCTGATCGGCGCGCGGGCGGACGACGAGGTGGACCGGGTTCGTCGACGACGGACGCTCGCTGCCCGCTGGGCGCTTCGGCGGTGGCGCGATGCGGTTCGATTGCATGGATTGATCATGCGGCCGGCGCGTGTCTCGGTCGATGGCGGCCCCGTCCGATGCGGCGAGTCGTCGATGCAGTTGCGCCATGGATCGAGGCACCCAGGCAGCCTTACAGCCGGGCGTCAAGATGGATCACCACGGCACCCCAGGCGGGGACGTCGAGCAGCACCTGGCCGCCGGGTGCAACGCCGATGACTGCACCCGGACCCGGGCAGCCGGCGGGACTGCCGTTGCCGGCCGGCGTGTAGTCGGACTGGGCCACGTTGCAGTAATTGCCGGCAGGCAGCCCGGTATTGGTGAGGTTCACGGTCTGCCCTTGCGCCGTTCGGTTGATCGCCACCGCGCCCTTGCCTTCACGGCAGAACGCAATGCGATTGCTATCGCCGAAGGTCCAGTTGGCCCGCCCGCAATGGGTCAGCGGCGCGCCCGCGGCGGTCTTGCGGAAGGCCACCATGTTGGAGATCGCGCGCGCGCGGTGCTCACAGATCCACTCGCCGGCGCGCAGGGTGCCGAACGTCGGACTGCAGCGCGACGTGCCGGCCGCGAGGTCGATGAACGTCGACTGCGTGAGGCCGCCCGTGCCTGGCGGCCCGCCATCGCGTCCGGCCTGCGTGCTGCGGTCGAAGCCGTAGCCCGACATCAGGCTGACCACCCCATGCGGCTGTGCCAGCGTATAGATCGCAGCCAGCTCGTATATCGGCTGGCCGCTCAGTGTGCTGGCGTAGTACAGGTTCTCAGCACGCTGGTTGTCATGGTTGTCGACGAACACCACCGCCTTGTCGCTCGGCAGCAGCGAGGCGGACAAGCTGCGCAGCGATGAATCGAGCGAGGCGCCGTTGCGGCCGAGGAAGGCGTCGGCCACGCGGTAGCCATACTGGAACTCGGTGATGTCTGCCCCGCCGCCCGAGGCGTGGCCGACTCCGAAATACTGATTGGCCGTGACCGCCTCGTTGGGGTTGTTGATCACCTCGAGAAAGACATACGGCTTGGTACGCGGCGGCACGGCGGCCGCGGCGGCGTCGTTGACCCGCTTCATGATCTGGTCGAGATCCCAGGCCGGGATGTGCTTGGCGGCGTCGATGCGAAAGCCCGCCACGCCTTCCGCATGCAGCGCGATCAGGTAGGCGGCGATCTTCGAGCGGACCGTCTCGTCTTCGGTCTTCAGGTCGGCCAGACCCAACAGTTCGCAGCTCTGCACCTGGAACGGGTTCTGGTAGCTCGCGATGCCGCAGGCCGGGTGGAAGTCGCCGCTGGCGTAGGGCACGGCCGGGTAGCCGTACTTGGTGTAGCTGCTGCCGGCGCTGCCGGTGCCGCCGCCTGCGGTCATGTGGTTGATCACCGCATCGGCGTAGATCTCGACGCCCCGCGCGCGACAACGCTGAATCATGTCGCGCAACTCGGCCAGGCTGCCGGAGCGCGACTGGTCGAGCCTGTAGCTCACTGTCTGGTACCGCTGCCACCAGGGATAGCCGCCGGAGGCGAAAACGATGTGCTCAGCCGGCGGCGAGATCTGCACACCCTTGAAGCCCTTGGGCCCGAGGAAGACCTCACACTCGCGCGCGATGTCGGTCCAGCGCCACTCGAACAGGTGGACCATGGTGTCGCCCGCGGCCGCCCGGCCCGTCGGCGTGTACTGCGGCGGCACCGACGGCGGCGGCGGCACCGCAGTGGAAGCACCACCACCACCTCCCCCTCCGCACGCCGCAACCAGCACCGCAGTGGCGCATGCGCAGAACAGTCGGTCCCGCACAGGCTTCATGGAGTCATCTGCTTTGCAGCTTCACAACGCTTCCGCGGCCGAGCTGGCGTCACACGCGTTGCAGGGCGCCAGTGATGAGCAGCAACCAAAGTTCTACTGAACTGACCACAAACTTCGGGCGCCTTCTGCGCCTGCGGCAAGTGTAGTTGAACTACAGGCAGACGACCGCTCGCTCGGCGACCCGAATCGACTGACCCTTGCCCCCGCCGAGCACCGTACCCGGAAACGAAGCGGACCCATCGACGTCCCTTGGCGGCCGGTCGTGCTCCAGTTAGCACCGACCGTACAGCACCGGCAGATGGAAGAAGGCACCGCCAGCGCTCTGTAGTTTTGTTACAGACAAATCGACCGCCCAGCGCCCGAGGTCGCGCCGATTCGAGATCGCCTCCTCCACCGGTGCCGCATGGGCATCGCCAGCGGGCTGCTGACGCACCGGGCGGACTGATGCTTGGCCGGTCAAGCTGGGTGCGGCTACAGCTCGTTCAGGATGCGTTGCCGCTGCTGCTTGTACTCGGCCTCGCTGATGATCTTCTGGTCGAACAGCTGCTGCAGCTGATGCAGCCGCTCGGCGATGGCGCGCGACGGAGCACGTGCTTCGGGCTGCGGGGCCGGGCGCGGCTGACTCCCCGCAGGTACAGCGGGGGCGACCGCCGGCGGTGCTGGCATTGCTGGCACAAGCTCGGCTGCCGACGGCAATGCAGAACCTGGCGACAACGCCTGCGCTGCGGCCGGCTGCGGCTGCACTGGCGGCAACGCGGGTTGCGCCAGCAGGCTCGTCACGGGCCGAGCGGATCCGGAGGCCAGCGCAGCGCCTGCGGCGCCCAGCGGCGTGCCCGTCAGTGCGTCGGCCGACTGCAGCGCGCGGCGTTGCGCCTCGGCCGACTCAGCCAGCAGGTCAACGATCGGGGAAGGTGCCGTTGGCGTGGAGTAGCCGAAGGTTTCGCGTGGCCGCCCGCTGGCCGGCTGCATCGCGCCCAGCACGAGGCGCTCGAGCGGCGTGCGCGACTGGTCGAAGAAGCCCAGGTCGGCCTCGATGCTGGTCTTGGCGCCGGTCACCAGCGCCACGACCGACCAGCCGTCCTCGGCGCGGGGCGCGGTCAGGAAGCTCGCGGGCACGACGAAGCTCACCATACGGCCGCGCACGCGTACCTGCGTGGCGAAGTGGATGCTGCGGTCGATGCGCGCGGCCACCGCGTCGCGGTCGCGCGCCTTCTCGGTGTCGATCACGGTATCGATCAGCTGCTGGCGCATCAACTCAGGGCGTGGCGTCAGGACGATCGCCTTTTCCCACGCGTGCGATTCGTCAATGCCGGCACGCCGGCCGGGCAGCGTGTACACATTGCCGGAGCCGCGCACGCGGTCCTGGTCGAAGTACAGGTCGAGGTTGAACCCGTAGAAACCTCGACGCGCAAAGGTGGACAGCGTCTCCGACCCGGCGTCGCTGGCAATGGTCGACGGATGGCGAATCGGATTGCGAAAGGTGGCCTCGATTCGGTAATCGCGGTCCTCGCGCACCAAGCGCAGTTGAACGAGGTCGAGGTCGCCGCGCTGGAACTCCGAGCGCTGCGGGTACACGAGGCTGCCGTCGCCGACATCGTCGCCGCTCGGGTCGTTCAGCGTCGCGATCACCCGCTCGGCTGCCAGCGCCGTCAACGCGGGCACAAGAAGTCCGAAAATGGTCGCCAGCAGCTGCCGCTTCATGTCTATCCCTTGATCGTTGGTCTAGCCGAAAGATACGGCGAAAAAATGCCCTCCCCCGTTTCCGAGGGAGGGCGGTTCGCTGAAGGAACCCAGCCGGCGGTCGCGCGTCACGTCGGGGCAGCGGCGCGCGTCGGCGACGACTGCGGCATCGCCTAGAAGATCACTTTCGCGAACGCCTTCATGCGGTACTGCTCGATGTCGAGCTGCCCGCCGACGGTCTGCGTCGGGTTGCCACGGCCATCGATCCACTGCCCCAGCATGCCCAGCTCGAAGCCGGCCAGGTTGTAGGCAAAGCGCAGGCTCAAGATGTCCTTCTTGTTTTCGAAGGTGTTGGCGCCCAGCTTGACGTCACGCTTGTACTTGCCAAAGGACACGCTGCCGTACAGGTGGCTGAACAACTGGTTGCCGACGCTGAAGCTGTAGCCGTTGTCGGTCGTGTCGCGCGTTCCCAGCGTGGTGGCGGCCACCAGCGTGTTGGTGTCCTCGTCGGCCACGCGCTTCCACTTGAACCCGGTCTCCAGTCCGCCCAGCACCGGCCACACCTTGCTCGCGCGGAACACCATGATGTCGGTGGCGCGATCGGCGTTGAGCGGGAAGAAGTTCGACGTCGGCCCCGTGGGCGAGTAGTTGCTGCGGTTGTAGTTGTAGTCGAGCGAGGTGTACTCGAACGACAGCGGCACGCCCAATCCCGGGACCTCGTAGCCGGTCACGATGGTGAAGCCCTTCCAGCCCACCACCGACTCGGCCGGCGCCTCGTCGAAGTCCATGAAGTCGTTGTCGACGAGGCCGTTGGCACCCGGCTGGCCCGGCACGTTCTTCGGCGTGGTGGGCACCTGCTGATAGTCCTTGGCCGCACCGCCAAGCCACAGCGACTGGCCCCAGTTGTACCAAGCCGCCTCCGAGCCCTCGCTGATCAGCACGTCGCTCTCGCGGCGCGCGGCCATGTTGCTGAAGTAGCCCTCGCCGATATTGAAGTACTGCAGGTTGAAGGTCAGGCCCGACACCGGCAGCGAGCCGATGTCGAGGCCGACCAGAAAGGCGTTGTCCGAAATGCTGGACTTCGGATTGCCGATCCACGGCTGGTCGAACAGCGGCGCGGTGTAGCTGGAGCGGTAGAACGCACCACGCACGTCGATGCCGTTGAGCGGGCTGCCTTCGGCCTTCAGCATGTACACCTTGTTCTTGGCGAAGACATCGGTGCCGCGGCCATCGAACGCGTTGGCATTGTCCGGGCGCAGCGTGTCGTCGCTGAACTGCTGGTAGCTGGCTGCCAGTCGCACGGGGCCGAGGTCATGCTTGTACTGGGTGATGTACACCCCCTCGTTGAACTGCGTGGCGTCGGTCGAGCAGCAGCTCGGACCCTGGCCGTAGTTGGCCTGCAGGTAGTTGGGCAGCGAGATGCGCGCGGCCTCCCAGCTGCCGCCGCCGTAAACGGGGCCCTTGAAGTAGAAGCCGTTGTAGTTGTCGCGGTCGATGTAGCGGACCTTGCCGACCGTGAACGGGTCGAACGTACCCCAGTCGCTCGAGCCGATCAGCGCCTGATCGAGCCAGCTGTAGCCCGGCGTCAGCTGCACGTAGGCGCCGCGCAGCTTGATGTACTTGCTCTGCTGCGGACGGGCGTTGGTGTCCGTGAAGCCTTCGTTGTTGGCAAAGCCGAAGTTGGTCCAGTAGGCCGCGGGGCTGCGGCTTTGCAGTCGCACGCCGGCTTCCACCTGGCGCGAGATAGTGGCCTTGATGCGCAGCTCGAACTCGGTCCACTGGCCCTGGTCGGCACCGCTGGCGGTGTCGCCGCTGGAATCCGATGTCGTGCGTTGATCGCCGTCGAGAAACTTCATGTAGATGTTGGAGCCGGAAAAATCCAGCGTCGCCGCATAACCGGGCGCTGCGAGCGCGAGGCCAACAGCGAGCGCCAGGGGCTTGAGGTTGTAGTTCTTCATGTGCCGCTTTCTCTTGGGTTGAACTGCGTTCTTACTTCTTGATCATCGTCAGCGTGGCGCGCTTGACGGACTTGCCGTCCGCCGCGCACTCGAACTTGAGCATGTCGGCCTGCTTGGCGTTGGGACCATCGAGTACGTCCGTCGCGTGCGGGTCGCAGTCGCCGTCATGACCGCCGCCCCAGCGGTGCTGGCCCTCGTACTCGTTGACCTTGCGGGTCAGAAAGTCAGTGGCGGCGGGGAAGCCTTCGTTCGACTGCATCACGACCTGGTAGGCCCAGGCGTCGACATTGCCGTCGCCGCCCAGCTCGGCCAGCGGCACGCTGCCCTTGATGGTGCGGCCCGCGCCGCGCGTCAGGTTGGGCACGACGATGTCTTTGGCCATCTTGCCGGCCTTGGCCTCGGCCTCGGCTGAGACGCGCGCCTTGCGCTGCGGCGACAGCACGACGACCTTGTTCCACTCGCTGCCCGGCGCGAACCCCAGATTCAGTCCCGGCGGCGCATCGGCATAGCCGCCCTGCCCGTTCTTGATGAAGATGAAGATCATCTGCACCGAGAAGCCGGTCCCCATGCCCCACGGGTCTTCCAGCGTGCTGTTGACGTCGACTGCGAACTCGACATTCGAGCCCTGCTTGGTGATCGCGACCTTCGTGAAGTCGAACGAGCCTGGCTTGTAGACGCCGTCGGTCGGGTAGGTGTAGTTGCCGGGTCCCTTGTCGTCGCTGCGCGGGTCGGTGAACTCGACGGCCGACGCGGCGGCGCCCAGCGCCAGCAGCGCGGCGGCGATGACGCCCTTGGTGAACATGCTTTTCATGGATACGCCTCTCTTGACTTGGTTGAACGACAACTACTTCACACTCCCGGCCGTGAGACCGGAGACCAAATACTTCTGCAGGTAAAGGAACAGAACCACCACCGGCAGCGAAACGATGACCGAGCCCGCGGCGAAGAAGCCCCACTGCGATGAAAACCCGCCGACGAAGAATCGCAATCCCACCGGCGCGGTGTAGTTGGCTTCGGTTTCCATAAACACCGATGCCAGGATGAACTCGTTCCACGCCGTCATGAACGAAAACAGCGCCGTGATGGCGATCGCCGGCTTGGCCAATGGCAGGATGATTCGCAGGAAGATCGTCCGGCGCGAAGCGCCGTCGATGATCGCCGACTCCTCGATGTCATACGGAATGGTGTCGAAGTAGCCCTTGAGCATCCAGACGCAAAACGGAATCGCCGTCACCGAGTAGACAATCACCAGGCCCCAGAAGGTATTGCCCAGGTTCAGCCACTTGACGATGATGATGAACAGCGGGATCAGCATCAGCGTGCCCGGGAACATCTGCGAGACCAGGAACATCAACATCCCGGTGTCGCGCCCGGCAAACCGGAAGCGCGAGAACGCGTAGGCGGCAGTGCAGGCAAGGAACACGCCGAGCACGGTGGTCATCAGCGAGACGATCACGCTGTTGAGCAGCCAGCGACCGAACGGCTGCTCGGTCCACACGTCGGTGAAGTTCTTGATCGACACGTGCTCCGGCCAGGGCAACACGCCGCGCAGACGATCGAAGAAGGTCGGGTCCTTGGGCAGGTCGATGATGCCCACGCTCTGCTGGCCCGAGAACGCCAACGTCAGCACCCACAGCACCGGGTAGATCGCCATCAGCGTGAAGCTGATCAGCGCCACATGCAGCCAGAGGTGGTTGCCCCGCTTGGCCAGTGTGGCGGCCATCAGTACGTCTCCGTTGCACGCGTCAGGCGCGTCTGGAAATAGCCGTACACGAGCAGGATCATGAAGATCACCGTCGAGTACGCCGCCGCGTAGGCGTACTGATAGTTTTCGAAGGCGATCTTGTAGGCCTTGGTGATCAGGATCTCGTTGGCGCCGGCCGGCTGGCCCCCGGAGACGAGGAAGATCACGTTGAACATGTTGAAGGTCCAGACCACCGAGAGCACGATCGCCGGCACCAGGGTGGGCCGCAGGAGCGGCAGCGTGATGCCCTTGAACTGCTGCCACTTGCTGGCGCCTTCGACCTCGGCGGCCTCGTACATGTCGCGCGGGATCGACTGCAGCGCACCCAGGATCACAACCATCATGAACGGGAAGCTCAGCCAGCCGTTGGTCGCCAGCCCGGTGAGAAAGCTGCTGACCACGCCGTCGAACCAGGCCACCGGTGCGAAGCCGAACATCTGCAGTGCCTGGTTGATCACGCCGAACTGCGGATGGAACATGCCGCGCCAGATCAGCGCAGTGATGTAGTTGGGAATGGCCCAGGGCAAGATCAGCAGTACGCGGTACACGGTCTTGCCGCGCAATCCCTCGGTGTTCAGCGCCAGGGCCAGCAGGAAGCCGACGCTGACGCCGATGGCGACGTTGGAGACCGTCCAGATCACGGTCATCATCAGCGTCCAGTAGAAATTCTGGTAGTTCCAGACCAGCCCTTCAGGCGTGCGCTCGTAGAGGTTGAAGTCACCCAGGATCGTGAAGAAGTTGGCCAGCCCGACCCAGCGATCGCGCAGCGGCAGCGACTCGTTGAAGAGCGTCGTGTCGGTGAACGCGAGCACGATCCCGTAGAGAAACGGGAAGAACACGAGGATCAACGTGCCGATCATCGCCGGCGCGACGTACCCATAGGCGGCCGCGTTGCTGACCAGCGCCTTGCGCGTGCGCTCGGCCCAGCCCTGCACAACGAAAAGCAGGATGCCGAGCCCAAGCGCGTTGACGACCCACAGCAAGCGCTCGACGAAGCGGACCAGCGGCGCCGCCGCCTCGCCGCCGCCCGCCAGCACCTGCCCGCCGTACGACACGGAGTTAAGCGGGCGCCGGTAACTGTCGGTGTCCCACTGGCTCGGCGCTGCTTGATCGCGCACAGCCGGCGCACCGCTGCGGCCGTAGATCGCAGCCGCCGCCGCCTGCAACCGGGCGATGGCAGACTCTCCTTGCTGCGCGGTCTCGGTCACCCCGGACAGTTCGAAGCGCTGGTAGATCACGGCACCGACGATCAGCGCGGCGACCGCGACGGCGCGTGCAACGTCGAACCGGCGTTCGGGCGCAATACGCAGCGCCGCGCCGAGACCGGCCGCGGCAAGAAGCACGACTAGCGCAATGCCCCAGCGCGGCCCCCGATGTCCGTCGCTGGCGCCTGCGGCCAGGTACTGCACCTGAACGACACCCGCGAACTCGCCCTTCAACTCGTAGGGGACCGTCACCTGCAGCACCCCGTCAAGGTCCTCTACCTGCAGCGTCTTCTTGCGAACCACGCCCTCGCTGTTGTTGGTCTCCGCCGCGGCGCGCAGCGTGTTCGCCAAATCGAACAGCGCGCGCTCCTCGCGCTGCAGGCTGCGCGGCGCCTCGTCCTCGGCGCGCGTGGAGGCGACGAGCTCGCGGCCAGCCACCACGCGGATCGACTCGACCGACAGGTCGCCGCTCTTCCACGTCTTCAGGCGGGCAGCCACTTCGGTTTCAGCGGCATCGGCGATCGAGGCCGCGGCCGCATTGGCGACGAGGATCGCCTGCCGCTGCCGGTTCTCGCGATCGACGTCGGCGTGGCCGCCGCCGATCAGCAGCATCGACGCCAGCAGCACGGTCGCGAGGCTCGCGACCAGACCGACCGCCGCGCGATAACGCGTGGAACCGGCCTTCCTGGCGGTGGCTGGCAGGTCGAACACGGTCGGGTCCGTCGGCGCTGCGGAGAGGGTGATCAGCGCGGCATCAACGCGATTTGCGCAGCGCGTTGATCGCTTCCTGGATCGCGTCGTGCGCCTCCTTGATCGCCGCTTCCGGCGCGGCGCTGCCCTTGACGATCTTGTTCATCGCCGTCGTCGCCGGCGACCAGACCATCGTCATCTCCGCCCGATTGGGCATCGCCTCCGCGTTGGCGAGCTGGTCGTAGAACGCCTTGAGCACCGGGTCGCTGCTCACGCGCTTGTCGTCGTACACGGCTTTGGCGGTGTGCAACTGACGACCCTCGAGCGCCAGCACGAGGCCCGCCTCGGCGCCCGTGAGAAAGCGCGCCAGCTCATAGGCGACATCCTTCTGTTTCGAGCCGGCCGCGACGTAGGCGCCCTCGATCGTCAGCCACGGGCGCATCGGCTTCTTGGCTTCGTCGACGACCGGCAGCATCGCCAACCCGTACTTGACGTTGGGCGAGATCTCGCCGATGAACCAGGGTCCGTTGATGACCATCGCCGCCTTGCCCTCGTTGAACAGCGACGAGATCAGCGCCTCGGACGGCTCCGGCGGCATCACGCCGTCGGTCTTGAACCATTTCATCATCTGCTTGATCGAGGCGATCGTCGCCGGGCTGTTGAGCACCAGCTTGCCGCTCGGATCGAACACCGCGCCGCCGTAGGCATTCATCAGCGCGGCGTGGAAGTAGAAGTTGGTGTACCAGTAGGCCAGCCCGTAGCGGCCGGAGTCCGCCCGGGTGTGCTCCTTGGCGAGCTTGATCATCTCGGCCGCGGTCTTCGGCGGCGACTTCACCAGCGCGGTGTTGTAGATGAGCGTCGTGCTCTTGTAGTTCAGCGGCAGCCCGTAGACCGACTTGCGATAAGTCATGGCCTCCATCATGTTCGGCAGGTAACTGTCGCGTTGCGCCTTGTCGATGAAGAAATCGAGCGGCTCGACCGTCTTGCCAGCCTCGACCCAGCCGCCCAGCCGGTCCTGTGCATAGATGAACAGGTCAGGGCCGCGACCGCGCGGAATCGCGGCACTGATCCGATCGGCGTACGCGTCATATGGGATCGCGAGTGTGCTGACCTTGAGTCCCTTGGCTGCCGGCTTGCTTTCGAACAGCTTGACCACCTTCTCGAAGGCCGACTTCTCCGCGCCCCGGTAGGCATGCCATACGGTCAGCTCGTTGGCACCCTGCGCTCGGACACTGCGGGCGAAAGGCGCCGTAGCACCGACGACGGCGGCCGATAACGCGGACTTGATCAGGATTCGCTTCGACATGGTGACGTCTCCGTGGTGGGTTCAGCGCAGGCGTTGCTCGGTGACAGGATCGAACAGGTGCATGGATTCGGTCTTGACCAGCAGCGTGATGGGATCACCCATCTTCGGCAGCGATGCATGGCTTCGCAGGCGACCCGCCAGCGTCTCGCCCTGCACCTCGAAGTGCACGATCACCTCGTGGCCAAGCGGCTCGGTGATCTCGACCTTGCCGGTGATGCTCGAGGTGCTGGTCCAGTCGACTTCGTCGGCAGCGCCGATGTGCTCGGGCCGGATCCCCAGCATCACGTCGCGCCCCTTGTAGCGCTGCGCCGCCTCGCGAAAGACGGGCGGCACGTGCAGACGGTGGCCGAAGAAGTAGACGTCGCTGCCGTCGTCGGTGATCTTGGCGCTCACGATGTTCATGCGCGGCGTGCCCATGAAGCGCGCGGTGAACAGGTTGTCCGGCGTGTCGTAGATCTCCATTGGCGTGCCGACCTGCGTCAGGTTGTTGACGCCGGGGTCGTTGCCGCAGGGGCGCAACACGCATATCCGGTGACCCATGGTCATGGCCTCGACCTGATCGTGGGTGACATACACGGTGGTCGTGCCCAGACGACGCTGCAGCCGCGACAACTCGGCGCGCATGTGCACGCGCAGCTCGGCATCCAGGTTTGATAGCGGTTCGTCGAACAGGAACACCGCCGGATTGCGCACGATCGCGCGGCCGAGCGCGACCCGCTGGCGCTGGCCGCCCGACAGGGCCTTCGGCTTGCGGTCGAGAAATGACACCAGGCCGAGCGTCTCAGCGGCTTCCTGCACGCGGCGCTTGATCTCGTGGTCGGGAATCTTGCGGATCTGCAGACCGAACGCGATATTGTCGTACACCGTCATGTGCGGGTACAGCGCATAGCTCTGGAACACCATCGCGATGTCGCGATCCTTTGGGTGCACGTCATTGACGACGCGGTCGCCGATCAGAATCTCGCCGCTGGTGATCGACTCCAGTCCGGCGATCATGCGCAGCACGGTCGATTTGCCGCACCCCGACGGACCGACAAACACCATGAACTCGCCATCGCGGATGTCGAAGCTCAAGTTGCGAATGACAGCGACGTCGCTGGTGTAGCTCTTGCAGACATCGCGCAGGAGGATCGAAGCCATCAGCGTGCAATTCCAGTCATCGGTGCTGCGAGGATGCGGACCGACTTTGGTGCCACTTCGACCCGCACGCGGCCGTCGACGGGCACTACCACACCGCCCAACAGGCGATCGGTCAGCGGCCCCGTGCTCCAGCCGGACGGCAACGCAACGTCGAGGCTGACTGGCTTGTCGTCACGATTGAGCAGCACCAGCACCTGGTCGCCGCTGGCGGCGTCGCGCCGGCCATAGGCGAGCGCGCGGTCGTCGCGCCCGCTCAGCAGCGCGTAGTCGCCCCGCACCAGCGCTGGGTGCTGCTTACGGATCTGAATCAACTTCTTATAGAAGTCGCGCAGCGCTTCGTCGCGCGCCACGCCCCTGCCCGGCAAGACGTCGCGCTTGCCCCACGGCATGTCGTTGCGGTTGAGCGGCCATTCAGTGCCGCCGCGCCCGACCTCTTCGCCGTAGTAGATGACAGGCATGCCGAGTGACGTCATCTGCACCGCCACACACAGCCGAAACTTCTGCTTGTCACCGTCGAGATTGCCGAGAGCCATCGGCTCGTCGTGGCTAGACAGGTAGTGCGCCAGCAGATAGCCGGGGCGGACCTGATGGCGCGAACGCAGGTAGCTGCCGAAAGCGACCGAACGGCCGCGACCGAGCACCCAGGCCTCGCAGCTGCCCTTGAAGCTGAAGTCGAAGCCGCTGTCGACCTCGTCGCGTTCGAAGAAGCCGTCGAGCGACTGCGCCGTGCCTCCCCAGTACTCCGCCAAAAGAAAGAAGTCCGGGCCGAGTTGCTCGCGCGTGCGCGCACGGTGCTCGCGCCAGAAGTCGCTCGCCAGGTGCTTGTAGGTGTCGAGCCGGAAGCCCGCCACGCCGGCCTGGCGCGCCAGCGCGATGTTGGCGTCCAGCACGTAGTCGCGTACCTCGGGCAGTTCGGTGCGCAAGTCCGGCAGCCCGCCGACGCGGCAGGTCACTGGATCGACCTCGCAACTGCCTTCGCCAAGGCGGATCCAAGGTTCGCCCGTAGCGGTACGACGGCCTGCATAGGTCGATTCGTAACCCGTGTGGTTGTAGACCACATCCAGCAGCACCTTGATGCCGCGCTTGCGCGCCGCGTCGACCAGATTTTTCAGGTCCTCGACTGAGCCGAACTGCGGCTCCATCTTTTTGAAGTCCGCGATCCAGTAGCCGTGAAAGCCCCAGTGATCGAACGCCGACACGCCCAATTTGGCCGGCGCCTGCGCCGGCACGCCTCGCTCCATCTGCAACTGCACGGGATTGATCCACAGCGCGGTAACCCCGAGATCGGCCAGCTCGTCGAGTTGCTGCGTCAGTCCCTTGAGATCGCCGCCGTGATACCCACCCGGGTTGCGACGCTGAACACGAGGGTTATTGCTGGAGTCGCCATCGGCGAAGCGGTCGATCAGGACGAAATAGAGCACTTCTCCCGCCCAGACGCTGCCCAGTTCGCGCGCACTGGCGGGCAGCGCGGCCGCGAGCAGCGCTGCCGATAGCAGCGCGGCGGACGTTCGCGCCCCGACACGCCACAGCCTGTGCCACGCCCCGCAAAACCACGCGGCGACCGCGCGCAGCCCGTTGACGACCATGTGTGCTCCCCCGCACGTGCTTGCCAACGCCGCCGCAACGCGCCTGCGACCGGGCAAGCCATGCCGAGTGTTTTTGTTGTGTTCGCGAATTGAAAGACAACACGAATGTAGTCAATATACACATGCTTACCGAAAGACAGTGGATCTCACCACCAACGATTGACGCGACTTGGTGTTCTTAATCAACATGTTAGGAATGACTGGATTCCGTGGCTGTAGCTCAACTACAACCCTGGCGGGCGTCGGTTAACCTTGGTGTCGCGTCGAGCCGGCGCCAGCGTCCGCTGTTGTGTCGAACTTGGCCGCAACTCGACGCAGGCGCACGGCCGGCGCTTGAACGTCGCGCTCATGGGGCCTTTCGCCCGCCTGCGCCATGAGGGGGCACGCTTGGAGGGAGGAGACATCAGCCCGCGTCGGCATGCGTTGACGAGCGCCGCAGCCGCGGTCCCAATCACCTCCGCTCACGCTGGCCCGTCGACGGTCTCGCGTAAGCTTTTCCCGCAATGACTGCCCCGTTCCTGAGTGCGACGCATGCTGCAGCGCGCGCAGGGGCAATCTGCTGAACAACTTCCCGTTACGGACAAGAACGCTTTGATGACGCCACGATCACCCAACGACAACAGCGAACCATCAGCCTTCATCAACATGGACCTGCAGCCCCACCCGGAGTCCGATCCGCTTCCCGATCGCGTCGAACGCGAGACGGGCGTGTCGCCGGCGCAGGCGTCGCTCGACATGTGGATGCGCTCGGCCGCGCACGCCGGGCGTGCCGAACTGGCGCAGCGTATGAACCGCAGCCTGCGCGACGACCGCAAGAGCGAAGCCAAGCGCGTGCACTACCTGTCGATGGAGTTCCTGATGGGGCGCGCGCTGGGCAACGCGCTGGCCGCACTCGGCCTGCAGGGCGAATTCGAGGCGGCGGCGCGTGCCGCCGGCAAGCGTCCGGCCGACATCCTCGAACGCGAACCCGATGCCGCGCTCGGCAACGGCGGCCTCGGCCGGCTGGCGGCGTGCTTCCTCGATTCGCTCGCCACATTGGGCGTGCCCTCGTTCGGCTACGGCCTGCGCTACCGCTACGGCATGTTCGCGCAGCGCATCCATGATGGCCAGCAGATCGAGGAGCCGGATGACTGGCTGCGCAACGGCAACCCGTGGGAATTGGAGCGCCCCGAGATTCGCTACCCGATCGGCTTTGGCGGCCGGGTGGTGAGCGATGGCCCAGGCCGCCGCTGGCTGCCGGGCGAGAAGCTGTTTGCCGATGCGTTCGACTTCGTGGTGCCCGGCCATGCGACCGACCGCGTGTCGGTGCTGCGCCAATGGCAGGCCAATCCGTCCAAGCCGATCGACTTCGCAGCGTTCTCGCGCGGCGACTTCACCGCCGCGGGCAACGCCAAGCGGGCCGCCGAGGTGATCAATTGGGTGCTGTACCCGGACGACTCCACCCACGCCGGCCGCGAGTTGCGCCTGAAGCAGGAGTACTTCCTGGTCAGCGCTTCGCTGCAGGATATCGTCGCCCAGCACCTGGCCAACTATGGTCGCCTCGACAACCTGGCCGACAAGGTGTCGGTGCATCTGAACGACACCCACCCGGCGCTGGCGGTGCCGGAGTTTCTGCGCATCCTCATCGATCTACACGGGATGAACTGGGACGCGGCGCTGGTCCAGTGCCAGAAGGTGATGAGCTACACCAATCACACGCTGATGCCCGAGGCGCTGGAGACCTGGCCGGTGCGCATGCTCGAGCAATGGCTGCCGCGGCACCTGGAGATCATCTACGAGGTCAACGAGCGCTTTCTGAAGCACGTGCGCGCGAGCTTCCCGAAGGACGACGACCTCGTGCGACGCGTGTCGCTGATCGATGAAGGCGGCGAGCGGCGCGTGAAAATGGCGGCGCTGTCGATCGTGTCGAGCCATCGCGTCAACGGCGTGTCGCGCCTGCACTCCGATCTGATGGTCGCCACCATCTTTGCCGACTACGCGCAGGTGTTTCCCGACCGCTTCTGCAACGTCACCAACGGCGTCACGCCGCGGCGCTGGCTGTCGCAGGCCAACCCGTCATTGGCATCGCTGCTCGACGACCGCCTTGGTGACCAGTGGCGCACCCAGCTCGACCGCCTGGTGCAACTCACGCCATTGGCCACCGACACCGGTTTCCAGCACGAGGTGCTGCTGTCCAAGCGCGTCAACAAGGAGCGCCTGGCGCTGATGGTCCGGCGTGATCTCGGCCTGTCGATCGACCCGTCAAGCCTGTTCGACGTGCAGGTCAAGCGCATCCACGAGTACAAGCGGCAGCTGCTCAACGCGCTGCACGTGGTGGCGCGCTACCAGGCGATCATCGATGCGCCGAACGCCGAGTGGCAGCCGCGCACAGTGGTGTTCGCCGGCAAGGCGGCCTCCGCCTATGTCAACGCCAAGACGGTGATACGCCTGATCCACGATATCGCCCGCACCGTGAACGCCGATCCGCGCGTGCGCGACCGGCTCAAGGTCGTCTACGTGCCCAACTACGGCGTCTCGCGCGCCGAGACGATCATCCCGGCGGCCGACCTGTCGCAGCAGATCTCCACCGCCGGCATGGAAGCCTCAGGCACCGGCAACATGAAGTTCGCGCTCAACGGCGCGCTCACGATCGGCACCTGGGACGGCGCCAACATCGAGATGGCGCAGGCGGTCGGCCGCGAGCACTTCTTCATCTTCGGCCTCACTGCCGACGAAGTCGCACGCGTGCGCTCGCTCGGCTACGACCCGCGCCTGCACTACGAAGAGAACGCGCAACTCAAAGGCGTGCTCGATGCGATCGCGGACGGCATGTTCTCGCCGGCCGAACCCGACCGCTACTGTGACTTGGTGGATGCGCTGCTCAATCGCGACCCTTACCTGCTGCTGGCCGACTTTGCCGGCTACGTGGCGGCCCAGCAACGCGTCGACCAGCTGTTCACCACGCCGCATGCGTGGGCCGACAAGGCGATCCGCAACATCGCCGGCATGGGCGAGTTCTCCTCCGACCGCACGATCCGCGAATATGCGCGCATGATCTGGAACATCGACGTCAAATGACGTCACGCGTGCCGCGACGTGCGCGTCGCGTCACGCGGTTCCGGCCGCATCTGAACCTTCGATCTTGCCCGCAGTTCCACAGTGATCAGTGCCCCCGACCTCGACGCGCTACTGGCCGGCAGCCATGGCGATCCGTTCGCCGTGCTCGGCCCGCATGCCGATGCCAGCGGCCGCACCTGGCTGCGCGCGCTGCTGCCCGCTGCACATGAGGTGGAAGCGGTCGATGCCGCCACCGGCGCCCGCCTGGCGCTGCTCGCACCGCGCGTGCCGGGCCTGTTCTTCGAAGCGCCGCTGACCAATCCACCTGCCGCCTACCGCCTGCGGGTGCTGTGGGAGAACGCCACCTCCGGCGAGTACGCCGACCCCTACGCCTTCGGCCCCAGCATCGGCGCGCAAGACCTCTACTTCCTCGGTGAAGGCAGCCACCTGCGACCGTGGCAGGTGATGGGTGCGCATCCGCTCACGCTCGACGGCATCGCCGGCACCCGCTTCGCGGTGTGGGCACCGAACGCGAGTCGGGTGAGCGTGGTCGGCGACTTCAATGCCTGGGACGGCCGCCGCCATCCGATGCGCGTGCACCATGGCGTCGGCGTCTGGGAGATCTTCGTACCGCACGTGGCGCTCGGCGATCGCTACAAGTTCGAAGTTCGCAGCCGCGATGGCCGCGTGCTGCCGCTCAAGTCCGATCCGTTCGCCTTCGCCGGCGAACGGCGCCCGGCGACGGCGAGCATCGTGGCATTGCCGGGCACGCGCGCGCTGCCGGCAGCGCGGCTGCAGGCCAATCGGCACGATGCGCCGATGTCGATCTACGAGGTGCACCTGGGCTCGTGGCGGCGTGCCGCCGACGGCGGCTTTCTCGACTGGGACAAGCTGGCCGCGCAGCTGCCCGCCTATGCCGCCGAGCTCGGCTTCACCCACCTCGAGCTGCTGCCGATCGCCGAGCACCCGTTCGACGGGTCCTGGGGCTACCAGGTGCTGTCGCAGTTCGCGCCGACCTCGCGCTTTGGCGATGGCGCCGGCTTCGGCCGCTTTCTCGATGCGTGCCACGCGCAGGGCATCGGCGTGCTGATCGACTGGGTGCCGGCGCACTTTCCCACTGATGCGCACGGACTGGCGCAGTTCGATGGCACCGCGCTGTATGAGTACGCCGATCCGCGCGAGGGCTTCCATCAGGACTGGAACACGCTGATCTACAACTTCGGCCGCACCGAGGTGCGCAACTTCCTGATCGGCAATGCGCTGTACTGGTTGCAGCAGTGGGGGGTCGATGGCCTGCGCGTCGATGCGGTGGCCTCGATGCTGTACCGCGACTACAGCCGCAAGCCCGGCCAGTGGGTGCCCAATGCAATGGGCGGCCGCGAGAACCTGGAGGCGATCTCGTTCCTGCGCCGGATGAACGAGATCACCGGCCACGAGGTGCCCGCCAGCGTGACCGTCGCGGAAGAATCCACCGCCTGGCCCGGCGTGTCGCGGCCGACCTCCGGCGGCGGCCTGGGCTTTCACTACAAGTGGAACCTGGGCTGGATGAACGACACCTTGCTGTACTTCAGCAAGGAGCCGGTGCACCGGCGCTGGCATCACAACGCGCTGACCTTCAGCCTGCTCTACGCGTTCGATGAGAACTTCGTGCTGCCGCTGTCCCATGACGAGATGGTGCACGGCAAAGGCTCGCTGATCGGCAAGATGCCGGGCGATCGCTGGCAGCAGTTCGCCAACCTGCGCCTGCTCTTCTCGTACATGTGGACCCACCCCGGCAAGAAGCTGCTGTTCATGGGCGGCGAGTTCGGCCAGCAGCGCGAATGGAACCACGATGTTCCGCTCGACTGGCATCTGCTCGATGCACCCGAGCATCGCGGCCTGCAGACACTGGTGCGCGATCTGAACCGCCTGTACACCGGCCGCCCGGCGCTGCATCGCTGCGACCACGAGCGCCGCGGCTTCGAGTGGATTGACGCCGACGATGCCGACCACTCCTGCCTCGCCTACCTGCGGCGCGGTGACGCCGGCCAGGTGCTGCTGGTGGCCTGCAACTTCACCCCGGTGCCGCGCCACGGCTACCGCGTCGGCGTGGCTGGCGCCGGCAGCTGGCGCGAGGTGTTCAACAGCGACTCGAAGTTCTACGGCGGCAGCAACATCGGCAGCGGCGAGGCGCCGCTGCATGCCACCGCCCACCCCGCACATGGTCGCAGCCATTCGCTGGCGCTGACGCTGCCGCCACTGGGCGTGGTGGTGCTGGAGCCGACATGAGTCGGCGCCAGCCACTCGACCCCGCCGCTCTGCACCTTGCGGGCGTGAGCACGCGGCGCGGTCCGGAGGCGACCTGAGCCCGCTCGCCGCCGGTCGGCCGCATCCGCTGGGCGCCACGCTGCGCGATGGCGGCGTGAACTTCGCCGTCTATGCCGGCCACGCCGACGCGGTCGAGCTGTGCCTGTTCGACGCACTTGGCCATGAGTCACGGCACCGCTTCGGCCGACGCGACGACGGTGTGTGGCACGGGTTCGTGCCGGGTGCAGCGGCCGGACTCGTGTATGGCTTCCGCGTGCATGGCCGCTATGCGCCGGAAGCGGGCCATCGCCACAACCCGCACAAGCTCCTGCTCGATCCGTACGCGCGCGAGATCGTCGGCCGCTTTGCCTGGTGCGATGAGCTGTACGGCCATCAGCGCGGCCACCCCGACGGTCATCGCTCGTTCGACATGCGCGACGATGCCGCGGTCATGCTCAAGGCGCGTGTCGCCGCGCCGCTGCGGCCGATCAGCGAGCCGCTGCCGCATACGCCTCTGGCCGACAGCGTCATCTACGAGATGCACGTCAAGGGCTTCACCCGGTTGCACCCCGAGGTGCCGCCCGCGCTGCGCGGCACCTACGCCGGACTGGCCCATCCGGCTGCCATCAAGCACCTCAAGCGCCTGGGCGTCACCGCGGTGTCCCTGTTGCCGGTGCATTACGCGATCGACGAGGCACGGCTGGCCAAACTGGGCCTGGTCAACTACTGGGGCTACAACACGCTTGGCTTCTTTGCGCCGGATCGCCGCCTGTCCGCCACGCCGGATGACCCGACCGCCACCCGCCACGAGTTCCGTGCCATGGTGCATGCGCTGCACGCGCACGGCATCGAGGTGCTGCTGGATGTCGTCTACAACCACAGCGCCGAAAGCGGCGAAGACGGCCCGACGCTGAGCCTGCGCGGCCTCGACCACGCGGCCTACTACCGGCTCGCCGGCGACGACCGCAGCCGCTGCGAGAACCTCACCGGCTGCGGCAACACCCTGAACGCGGCCCACCCGCGCGTGACGCAACTGGTGCTCGACTCGCTGCGCTGCTGGGCGGGCGAGTACGGCGTCGATGGCTTTCGCTTTGATCTGGCGCCCGTGCTCGGGCGCGGCGCCCAGAACTTCGACAGCGGCGCAGCACTGCTCACCGCACTCGCGCAGGACCCCACGCTGGCGCGCTGCAAGCTGATCGCCGAGCCGTGGGACATCGGCCCCAACGGCTACCAGCTCGGCCGCTTTCCTGGCCGCTTTGCCGAGTGGAACGACCGCTTTCGTGACACCGCCCGCCAATTTTGGAACCTGCGCACCGCCAGCCGCGGCGAGTTTGCACGGCGCCTGCTTGCCTCCAACGACTTCTTCCACCACGGCACGCGACGGCCAAGTGCGTCGGTCAACTTCGTCAGCGCGCACGACGGCTTCACGCTGCGTGACCTGGTGAGCCATGCGCACAAGCGCAACGAGGCCAACGGCGAGAGCAACCGCGACGGCCATCACGCCAACTTCAGCATCAACTGCGGCGTCGAAGGGCCGAGCCGCGATGCTCAGGTTCTGGCGCAGCGCGCGCGCCTGGTGCGCGCGCTGCTGACCACCACGCTGCTGGCGCAGGGCACGCCGATGCTGCTGGCCGGCGACGAGCTTGGCCACACGCAGCGCGGCAACAACAATGCCTATTGCCAGGACAACGATCTCAACTGGATCGACTGGACGCAGGCAGACGACACGCTGATCGACTTCACCGCGCGCGTGATTGCATTGCGGCGGCAGTGGCCGGCGCTGCGTCAGGACCACTGGCTGTCCGACGGCGCGCGCACCGACGGCGCACGCGATGCCCGCTGGCTGGCGCCGCAGCGTGACGCATGGCGCGAGATGACTGTGACCGACTGGCACGACCCGAGCTGCCACGCATTCGGCCTGTGGCTGGCGCCGCCCGGCGCCGCTTCGGTGCTGATGTGGGTCAACGCGCAAGACGCGCCGCTGCGCTGTGCGTTGCCGCCGGGTCGCTGGCGGCTGCTGCTCGACACCGCGCGGCCGGCGTTGCCGCCCCGCGCCCTGGGCCGCGGCACGCTTGAACTGCCGGCGCAGGCGATCGTCGTGCTGACCGACGAGGCCGCCTCGTGAGCGCCGCTCGCGCAGCCGCCATGCAGCCGGCGCGCCCCATCGTTTTCAACCTGCACCCGCTGCCATGACCTCATCGCCGCGCCGCTCGGGCGTGCTGCTGCATCCGACCTCGCTGCCTGGCCCGCACGGCAGCGGTGACTTCGGTCCGGCGGCCTACCACTTCATCGACTGGCTGGTCGCCGCTGGGCAGCGTGCCTGGCAGGTGCTGCCGCTGACGCCCCTCGGCCCCGGAAACTCGCCGTACGCCAGCGTGGCGGCGTTTGCCGGCTCGCCGCTGCTGGTGGCGCTCGAACCGCTGGTGGACAAGGGCTGGCTCGCGCCGATCGACAGCGCCGAGACCGCCTCGCTGCCCGCATCGCGCATCGACTTCGGTCGCGTGCTGCCTTTTCGAATGACCCGGCTACGCGAGGCCGCGGCGGCCTTTCGGCAGCGCGGCGATGCTGCCGATCAGGCAGCGTTTGCCGCGTTCTGCGATGCCGAAGCCAGTTGGCTCGATGACTATGCCCTTTTCATGGCGCTCGATGCGCAGTACCGCGAGCGTGACGTCCACTGCTGGACCGCCTGGGATGCCGGCCATGCGCAGCACGACGCTGCCGCACTCGCCGCCGCCCGCACGCTGCTCGCCGCCGAGATCTTCTTCTGGCGCTTCGTGCAGTGGTGCTTTTTCTCGCAATGGCGAGCACTGAAGCGCTATGCCAACGAGCGGGGGGTCGAGGTGGTGGGCGATCTGCCGATCTTCGTTGCGCATCACTCGGCCGACTGCTGGGCGCATCGCAACTTGTTCCTGCTCGATGCCGCCGGCGAGCCGCAGGTGGTCGCCGGCGTGCCGCCGGATTACTTCTCTGCCACCGGCCAGCGCTGGGGCAATCCGCTGTACGACTGGGCGGCGATGCAGCGCGATGGATTCGCCTGGTGGATCGCGCGCATGAGGCATGAGCTGGCCCGCGCCGACTGCGTGCGCGTGGATCACTTTCGCGGGTTTGCCGCGTACTGGGAGATACCCGCGAGCTGCCCCACCGCCATCGATGGGCGGTGGGTGCCGGCGCCCGGCGCCGCGCTGTTCGCCGCGTTGCGCCGCGCCCTGGGCGAGGTGCCGGTGATCGCCGAAGACCTGGGCGTGATCACGCCCGATGTGGAAGCGCTGCGTGATGACTGCGGCTTTCCCGGCATGAAGGTGCTGCAGTTTGCGTTCGGCGGCGACGCCACGCACGCCTTTCTCCCGCACAACTACGCGGCCAGTTGTGTCGTCTACACCGGCACCCATGACAACGACACGACCGCTGGCTGGTACGCCACGGCGTCGGCGCGCGAGCGTCGTTATGCCGAGCAGTATCTGCAGGCCAGCGGGCCGCAGTTGCCCCAAGCCATGATCCGCGCCGCCTGCAGCTCGGTGGCTCAGCTGGCGGTCTATCCGATGCAGGACGTGCTGGCACTGGGCAGCGAACACCGGATGAACACGCCCGGCATGCTCGACTGCTGGGCATGGCGCTTCCGCTGGGACGACGTCGGCGCCCAGCCAGCCAGGGACTTGGCGCGGCTGGCAGCCACCTACGGCCGCGCACCGATCGCGCTGCTAGAAGGTTGACTCTTGACGGAGCAATACCCGGCGGCCCGTGGCATCAGGTACAAAGGCGGCATCGACAAGAAGCCAGGGAGACCGCCATGCCGAATCAGGTCTTCGACCGCACCCAACTGACCCGTCGCTCGCTCGCCCTGGTGCTGGCCGGCGGCCGCGGCAGCCGGCTCAAGGAACTGACCGACACCCGCTCCAAGCCAGCAGTGTTTTTCGGCGGCAAGTTCCGCATCATCGACTTCTCGCTGTCGAACTGCCTGAACTCCAACATCCGCCGCATCGGCGTGGTCACGCAGTACAAGTCGCACAGCCTGCTGCGCCACGTGCAGCGCGGCTGGGGCTTCATGAAGGCAGAGATGAACGAGTTCATCGACCTGCTGCCCGCCCAACAGCGCGTCGATGAGGAGCACTGGTATCGCGGCACTGCCGACGCCGTGTACCAGAACCTCGACATCGTCGAAGCGAACGCGCCCAAGTACGTGGTGATCCTTGCCGGCGATCACATCTACAAGATGGACTACGGCAAGATGCTCGCCTTCCATGTCGCCAAGGGCGCCGAGGTCACGGTCGGCTGCATCGAGGTGCCGATCGAGGAGGCCACGGCGTTCGGCGTGATGGCGGTCGACGCTTCCGGCCAGATCACCGACTTCGTCGAAAAGCCCGCCAACCCGCCGCCCATGGCGGGCCACCCCGACAAGGCACTGGCGAGCATGGGCCTGTACATCTTCAACGCCAACTACCTGTACGAGGAACTGCGGCGCGACATCGCCGACACCACTTCCAGCCATGACTTCGGCCGCGACATCATCCCGGCGGCGGTGCGCAACGGCGTGGCCTGTGCGCAATCGTTCACGGCCAGCTGCGTGATGAGCGAGGGCGACGAGGAAGCCTACTGGCGCGACGTCGGCACCATCGATGCGTACTGGGAAGCGAACATCGATCTGACCGCCACCAAGCCGCTGCTGAACCTGTACGACAGCGAGTGGCCGATCTGGACCTGGCAGGAGCAGTTGCCGCCGGCCAAGTTCGTGCACAACCAGCCCGACCGGCGCGGCCAGGCGATCGAGTCGATGGTCTCGGGCGGCTGCATCATCTCCGGCGCGCTGCACCGGTCGCTCTTGTTCTCGCGCTGCCGCGTGCACTCGTACTCCACCGTCAACTGGTCAGTGCTGCTGCCGCAGGTTCAAGTGGGTCGTCATGTGCGCCTGAATCGCGTGGTGGTCGATCGCGGCTGCCATCTGCCCGACGGGCTGGTGGTCGGCGAGGACCCGATCGAAGATGCCCGCCGCTTCCGGCGCACCGAAACCGGCATCACGCTGATCACGCCGGCGATGCTGGACAAGCTCGCACTGGAAAAAGCATGACGAGCGCGGCCCGCATCCTGCAGGTGGGTGCCGAGATCTTTCCGCTGATCAAGACCGGCGGGCTCGGCGACGTGCTCGGCGCGCTGCCGCAGGCGCTGGTGCGGCAGGGCTTCGACGTGCGCCTGCTGCTGCCCGGCTATCCGGCCCTGCGCCAGCCGCTCACCGACGTGCAGCAGGTCTGCACGCTCGGCCCGGCCTTCGGCGCGGCCAGCATCGAGATCCTGCTCGGCCGCCTGCCCGGCATCGCTCTGCCCGCCTACGTCATCGACGCGCCATCACTTTACGAGCGGGCCGGCAATCCGTACGTGGACGACCAAGGCAAGGAGTGGGCAGACAACGCGGCGCGCTTCGGCCTGCTCGGCTGGGTCGCCGCACACCTCGGCCTGGGCGACATCGACCGCAGCTGGCGAGCGCACCTGGTGCATGGCCACGACTGGCATGCCGGCCTCGCTGCAACGTACCTTGCGCTGCATCCGCAACCGCGCTGCCGCAGCGTGTTCACCGTGCACAACCTTGCCTTCGCCGGCCTGTTCGAGCGCGAGCTGCTGCCGACGCTGCTGCTGCCGGAAGACAGCTTCGGTCTGGACGGCATCGAGTTTCATGGTGACGGCTCGATGCTCAAGGCCGGCCTGCAGTACGCCGATGCAATCACCACCGTCAGTCCCACGTATGCAAGCGAGATCCGCACGCCCGAGTTCGGCTGTGGCCTGGACGGCGTGATCGCCCAACGCGCGGAGCAGTTGCACGGCATTCTCAACGGCGTCGACTACGAGATCTGGAATCCCGCCACCGACCGCCAGCTCGAGGTGCGCTTCGATCACAAGCGCATCGCGTTGAAGGCGGCGGCCAAGGCGGCACTGCAGAAGCAACTCGGTCTCGCAGTCGATCCAGGCGCGCTGCTGATCGGCGTGGTCAGTCGCCTCACCCAGCAAAAAGGCATCGACCTGCTGTTGCAGGCGCTGCCGGCGCTGCTCGCCGACGGCGCGCAACTGGCGTTGCTGGGCAGCGGTGACGCGATCCTGGAGAACGGCTGCCGCGCGCTGGCGACCGCCGCGCCGTCGCAGGTGGCGGTGCGCTTCGCCTACGACGAACCACTGGCGCATCGGATCATCGGCGGCAGCGACGTCATCGCCGTGCCGTCGCGCTTCGAGCCCTGCGGCCTCACCCAGCTCTATGGCCTACGCTATGGCACCTTGCCGCTGGTGCGGCGCGTGGGCGGGCTGGCCGACACCGTGATCGACGCAGATGACGCATCGCTGACCGCAGGTACCGCCACTGGCTTCGTGTTCGACGCCGCCACCCCGGCCGCGCTGCTGCTCGCGGCGCGGCGCGCCGTCGCCCTGCACCGGCAGTCCGCTGGTTGGCAGAAAGTGATGAAGCGCGCGATGGCGCAGGACTTCTCGTGGGACGGCGCCGCCTCGCACTACGCCGCGCTGTATCGCGAGTTGCTCGCGCCAAGCACTTGATCGGACAGGCAATCGAGCACGGCGGCGCGCTCGATTTGCCTCGATCTTCTGCGTGGCTATAATGCGCGACTTTCCGCGTGGGGGTATAGCTCAGCTGGGAGAGCGCTTGCATGGCATGCAAGAGGTCAGCGGTTCGATCCCGCTTACCTCCACCAACGATTCCAGTGAATTTCGCAGTTGCAGTACGCGGTTGGCAAGGTTCACGTCCCCTTCGTCTAGAGGCCTAGGACACGACCCTTTCACGGTTGTAACAGGGGTTCGAATCCCCTAGGGGACGCCAAAGAAAATCAAGGGCTCAGCGTTTGCGCTGGGCCCTTTTTCTTTGCCGTGTCCGGTCCGTCTCTGGATACCGAAGCGAAAGCGCCATTCGCCCCCTCGCAGCGCGCCGACCAGAGCGAGCAGCGTTGGAACCGCGCCTGTCGACCTACGGTCTACGCTGGCCCGCCACTCACGCACCGTTGCCGATGACTGCCGTTCCCGCCGAGATCGCTCGCTTCAATCGCCTGGCTGCCACCTGGTGGGACGCCACCGGTCCAATGCGCCCGCTGCATGTGATCAACCGGTTGCGTCTTGACTACCTGCAGCAGCTTCTCGCCACGCACTTCGGTTCGACCCGCGCGCTGGCCGGGCTGCGCGTACTCGATGTGGGCTGCGGTGCCGGCCTGCTGGCAGAGCCGCTGGCAACACTCGGCGCGCAGGTCACCGCGATCGACGCCGCGGAGAAGAACATCGCCGCCGCCCGCCTGCACGCGGAGGCCAGCGGTGTCAGCGTCGACTATCGGGTGGGCGAACTCTCGTCCGCACTCGCTGCCGATAGCTGCTTCGATCTGGTGACGCTGCTCGAAGTGGTCGAGCATGTGGATGACGTGCCGGCGACGATCGATGCCGCCGCGCGCCGCGTGGCGCCAGGCGGGCTGCTGGTGGCATCCACCATCGACCGCACCGCCAAGAGCTGGCTGTTTGGGATCGTCGGTGCCGAGTATCTGTTCCGCGTGCTGCCGGTCGGTACGCACCAATGGCGCCGCTTCGTGCGCCCGGACGAGATGCAGGCGGCCGCCCAGTCAGCCGGCCTGCGACGCATCGATCTGCGTGGCATGCGCTACCTGCCGGTACTGCATCGGGCGGACTGGATACGAGGCACCTCGGTCAACTATCTCGCGGCGTTTGCGCGCTGAACCCTGCCTGCGATAACACCGTAACGAGGTCCAGCGCACAGCGCGAGGCGCGACTGACGAGGTGCGCTACCGTTGGCTTCCCACCCTGCCGTGTTCGATCCACCATGCGCCGTCCGTTGATCCTCGTCGCCCTCCTGTGTGCCCTGAGCGGCCCGGCACTTGCCACCGCAGTCGATGAAGAGATCCTCAGCCTGAAGGGCTACCAACCCGCCGGACTGGAACTGGGTGAGCTCGGTGCTGCGGGCGCGAAGTGCGGTCTCGATGGAGCCAGCATCCAGGGCGCCGTCGTGCGCGCGATGAACGAAGGTGGCGTCAAGGGCTGGGAAGGCGGGCGCGATGGCCTGTACGTCGACATCCTGGTCGAGCCGATCGTCGGCGGCCGCTGCGTGGCGGCGGTGACCATCAAGGCCAACGGCTTCCTGCTCAACCCGGCCACCGATGCGCTGATCCAGACCACGCGCTGGAGCGACACGATGCTGGTCATCTGGCCCGGCGGTGGCGGTGCGCCGGTCCACGCGGCGCTCACGCAGATCATCGAGCGTTTCTCCGCCGTCTGGCGCAAAGCCAACGCAGCGCCGGCGCAACCCCAGGCGCGCTAGCCGCCCACGCGCAACGACCCGCGCGGTACGCGCTGGGCCCTGCGCATTGGGTCGAACCTCATGCAGCCGATCGAACCATGACTCGCCCGCCTCATCCGCTGCACCGCGCGGTCGCCGTGCCGCAGGGGCGCGCGCGACGCCTGCTGCATCTGGGGCGGGCGGTCGGCGAGATGGCGGCCGGCGCCGCGGCGGAAGGCGTAGCGCGGCTGGCCCGCGGCGAGAGCGCGGCGCTGACGCAGCTGATGCTCACGCCCGGCAATGCGCGCCGCCTGGCCGAGCGGCTCTCGACGATGCGCGGCGCGGTGATGAAAGTGGGCCAGCTGATGTCGATGGACGGCCACGGCGTGCTGCCGCCGGCGTTCGCCGACCTGCTGGGCAGCCTGCGCGATCACGCTCACATCATGCCGGCCACGCAACTGGCGGACCTCTTGGAGCGCGAGTACGGCGCCACCTGGAGCAAGCGCTTTCGCCGCTTCAGCTTCGAGCCGATCGCCGCCGCCTCGATCGGCCAGGTGCACCGGGCCGAGACGCACGACGGCCGCGTGCTGGCCTTGAAGATCCAGTATCCCGGCGTGCGCCAGAGCATCGACAGCGATGTCGCCAACCTCGCGCTGCTGGCGCGCACGCCCGGGCTGATCCCGGCATCGATCGACCCGGCGCCGCTGCTGGAACGGGTGCGCGCCCAGCTGCACCACGAGACCGACTACGCAGCCGAGGCGCGCGCCACCACCGAGTACCGCGTGCGCCTGGGCGACGATCCGGTGCTCGTGGTGCCGGCGGTGCACGAGGAGCACTGCACCGCGCACATCCTCGCCACCGACTTCGTGGCGGGCGAGCCGATCGACCGGCTCACCGGGCCGGGCCATCCGCAGGGCCAGCGCGATCACGTCGCCTTCGCGCTGAGCCGCCTGGCGGTGCGCGAGTTCTTCGAGATGCGCCTGGTGCAGACCGATCCGAACTTCGGCAACTACCTGTTCGATGCGGCGAGCGGCCGCATCGCGCTGCTCGACTTCGGCGCCACCGAAGAGGTGAGCATCGAGCGGGTGGAGCAGTTGCGGCGCCTGGGGCAGACGCTGCGCGATCTCGATGCAGCGCGCGTGACCGCCGCGGCGCTCGAGGCTGGCTTCGTCGCGGTGGCGGACCCGCCGGCGCAGACCCAGGCAGTGATCGACATGATGCTGACTGCCGGCGAACCACTCGCGCACGAGGGCGCGTACGACTTCGGCGCCTCTGACCTGTTCGGCCGCGTGTTCGACATGGGCCGCGCACAGGCGATGGGCGAAGGCTATGCGCGCACGCCGCCGGCCGACCTGCTGTTCCTGCAGCGCAAGTTCGTCGGCACGTTCATGTTGTGCACGCGCCTGAAGGCGCGCGTGAATCTTGCCGAGGTGTTCGGCCACCACCTGTAGTTGCCGGCACAGCGCGCCGGGTCGAGACGAGGCAGGCGCGACTCCTGCCCCGAGGGCGTATGCGGCGGGCACGCACGTGCTGCCCGACGGGCGCAGCCCGGCGCCAGATGGCAAACAGGATCACGCCCCGCCGCGCGCGGCATTCGATGCAGTCTTGTGGAGGAGTCCAAATGGCCAGCCTGAAGATCCAGTTTCCCGGTGGCCAGGGCGTGGCCCTTGCGGCACGTCTGGACCTGCCGGACGCCCCGCCGCGCGCGTTTGCGCTGTTCGCGCATTGCTTTACCTGTTCGAAGGACAGTCGCGCGCCCACCTACATCGCGCGTGCGCTGGTCGAACAGGGCATCGCGCTGTTGCGCTTTGATTTCACCGGCCTGGGCGGCAGCGAAGGCGAGTTCGCCAACACGAACTTCAGCTCCAACCTGACCGACGTGGTGGCCGCCGCCGACTGGCTGCGCCGCGAGCACGCCGCTCCGGCACTGCTGATCGGCCACTCGCTCGGCGGCGCCGCGGTCTTGGCGGTGGCGCGCCGCATCCCGGAGGTGCGCGCCGTGGTGACGTTGAATGCGCCGTTCGCGCCGGATCATGTGCTGGCCCAGCTCGGCGACGACGTCGCCCGCATCGAGCGCGACGGCGAGGCCACGATCGACATCGCCGGACGGCCGTTCACCGTCCGCCGCGAGTTCCTGCAGGACGTCTCCGCGCAGCGCCAGGACGAGCGCATCCGCGACCTGCGCCTGCCGCTGCTGGTGATGCATGCGCCCACCGACCACATCGTCGGCATCGACCATGCCAGCGGCATCTACACCGCAGCCCGGCACCCCAAGAGCTTCATCGCGCTCGATGGCGCCGATCACCTGCTGACCCGCGCCGAAGACGCGCGCTACGCCGCCCAGGTCATCGCCGCCTGGGTCGACCGCTATCTGCCGGACCTGCCGGCGCTGCCGGCGGTGACCGCCGGCGTCCTGCGCGTGACGGAAAGGCGGGTCGGCAAGTTCACGGCGCGGGTGCAGACCGCCAACCATGTGCTGTACGCCGACGAGCCGGTTGCTGCCGGCGGCAACGACACCGGACTGTCTCCGTATGAGTTGCTGTCGGCCGCCCTGGGCACGTGCACCGTGATGACCTTGCGCATGTATGCCGACCTCAAGCAGCTGCCGCTTACCCGCGCCAGCGTGGAGATCGAGCACGGCAAGATCCATGCAGCCGACTGCGCCGAGTGTGAGTCGCGCGAGGGCCGCATCGATCAACTGCAGCGCCGCCTGACGCTGGAGGGCGACCTCACCGCCGACCAGCGGCAGCGCCTGCTGGAGATCGCCGACCGCTGCCCGGTCCATCGCACCCTGACCAGCGAGATCAGGATCACCACCCAGCTCGTCGAGTGAACCACCGGGCCGCGCACCGGTCTGTGTCGCAGGACGGCACAGCGAGATATCGACCATGACGTGGCTGAAACGACTTCCCGGCTTCCAGCGCGCCCCCGCCGGGCTGGAGTGGGCGGTGTTGCGGCGCCTGCCGTGGATCGCCCTGGTGGGCACCGCGCTGCCGGTCGTGGCGATGGTCGCCGTGTCGGTGCTGCTCGGCGGCACGGGCGCCGATGCGACCGACACAAGGCTCGGCACCACGCTGCAGATCATGCTCGTCAGCGTGCTGGTGCTGCACTGGACCGCCGTCTTCACGGTGGCGTTGGCGTGCGTGATCGTGTCGATCGCCAAGGGTCCGGCGTTCGTGGCCGATGCGTACGAACTGCCCGATGCCGACCGGCCCCGCGCTGCGCGCGCTATTGGTGATGCGAGGGATTCGGCCCAGCATCGCTAAGCGAGCAACATCGGCCACGCAGTCACGAGACGGTTGACGGTTGCCCGTGAATCACGCGAGCGATCCAGACCGCTGGCCGCGCGCCGAGCGCACGAATGCACGAATGCACGAATGCACGAATGCACGAATGCACGAATGCTCGAGCGCACGAATGCAAAAAGGGCCCGCATCGCGGGCCCTTTATTCGTGGCAGTCGCCTTTATGACGGCAGGAAGTCCACCGGCCAGGTCACCGTCATCGCATCCACGTCCTTCGCGCCGAAGTCGAACTGACGGATGCGGGCCAGGAGCTTGCGCTCGAGATCGGGTGACTTCAGTTCGCTGGAAAGGATGCGCAGGTCCACCACCTGTCCCGCCGGCGCAATCTTCAGCTCCAGCACGACCTTGCCCTGCAGCGATGGCTCCTCGCGCAGCGCGCGGTTGTAGATGGCGTAGATCGCGCCCTTGTTGCGCTCGAACACAAGCTTGATCTCCTCGATCGAGCGCGAGGCTTTGCCGCTGGCGCCGCGCTGGAGCGTGCCGCCCTTGCCTGCCCCCGTGCCGGTGCCGGTGCCGCTGCCGCCGGCGGTACCGCCAAGACCGCCGCCGCCCCGGCCGCCGGCCACGCCTTCGACCAGGGTCGTCGATCGGCCCGCCAGTCCGCCGCCGCCGGTATCCCGGCTGTAGCCGGCGGTGTTGATGCCGCCGCTGCCACCGGTCGCGTTCGACGTGATGAGCGAACGCGTCGGCACACCGGGTCCTTCACCAGCGCCGACGCCCGGACCCGTGCCTGCACCGACGCCTGGCCCGGGCTTGATGTCCTTGTTCATCTGCACCGCCGCCGGTGCGGCGTGCAGTGCGGCCAGTTCATCCTTCATCGCCAGCAGGCCCACGCCGGAGGCGCGGCGGCGCGCGTTCTCCAGTCGCTCGCCCGGCGCCTTGTTGGGTTCGGGGCGGCGCGCCTCGACCACCGGGGCCTTCGGTTCGGCTTTGGTGGGGGCCGGCGTATCGCTCTTGGCCTCGTCCCTGGGCTTCTGCTGCTCGCCCTTGGGCACCGGCGGCGGCGGCAGCGGCTCGCGGTCGAGCAGCAGCTTGGTCATGCGCGGCGGCAGCAGTTGCGGGTTCTGCCGGTCGAGTTGCTTGACCGGCAGCCATGGCATCACCAGCATGAAACCAAGACACAGGATCAGGATGTTGCGCAGGATCCGGCGGAAGCGAGAGTCGTCTTCGGACGAGCCGGACCAGGCCAGTACCGCGGGCGGAAAGTGGCGAGCGGCGACGGCACTCATGACTCATCCGCTTTCATCTGCACCGCGAACGAGATGTCGGTGAAATTGGCGCGCGCACAGGTGACCATCACCTTGCGCAGCAGGCGATACGGGATCTCGCGGTCGCCCATGATCGTGATCGCCTTGTTCTTGGCGGCAGTCTCGGCGCGGATCGTCTGGCGACCGGCCTGAATGTCCAGCTCCTCCTTCAGCGCGGCGATCAGATCAGCCTCCTGATCGATCACGTCGGCCACGGCGACGATGCGGCGACCCTCGACCACGATCTCGTTCTGATTGATCAGCACCACCACGGTGGCGACGGGCGCCTTCTGCGCGGTGGACATGGGCAGCTTCACGCTCTTGCTGGTCGGCAGCGTCTCCACGCCGCTGTTGTTAAGCAGGAAGAAGATCAGGATCGTGAAAATGTCGATCAGCGCGACCAGGTTCAGGTCGATCGCGGATCGGTTGCGATTACCGCGCGCGGCACGCTTCTGCAGCGGTGTCTGCTTCATCTTGGCCTTTCTACCGCTTGCGGATCGGCGCGTCGCCGATCGAGATGTCCGGGAACAGATCGACCGGCACCACCGACGTGCCTTGCACCTGGCGCCCGGCGCGCACCGCGTCCATCACCTTGACCAGCGTGTCGTACGCGATGCCGGGCTCCGGCAGCACGGTGGCGTCCATCTTCTCCGGGAAGCGCAGCTTGATCACTTTCATCGTCTCGCCGAGCGCGTTGATGTCGTGACCCGTGGGCGTCTTCGGAATGCTCTGGATCAGGCCGCCGATGCGGTCGCCCACCTCGATCGCCTCGTCGCGCACCACCACCTCGAGTTGCAGCTTCTCTGCCGACAACTGCTCCAGCGCGCCGCTGGCCTGCGCCGGCAGCGACAGTTCCATCACCGCGATCCGCGTGAACACCGTGGTCGAAAGCAGGAACGGCACCAGCACGACGATCAGGTTGATGAACGCCGTGACATCCAGCCCGGCGGCTTCCCTGCGCAATCGACGTATCCGCATGTCTCAGCTCTCCCTGTGCAGGACAGGCCGCGCCTGGCGCAGCCGATGACCGTCCATCACTCCGCCGCGCGGCGCGCCGACTCGGCGCTGCCCATGCGCTGCGTCAGGTTCAGGAAGCTGATCTTGGCCGCCTCCAGGCTGTCGATGATCTCGGTCGCGCGCGCCTGCAGGAACGCGTGGATGAGCAGGAACGGGATCGCCACCATCAGCGCGAAGGCGGTGTTGTTCATCGCGATCGAGATACTGGCCGCCAGCAGTTCCGCTTTCTCGCCGGCATCGACGCCCGCCACGGCGGTGAACGCCTTGATCAGGCCGATGATGGTGCCCAGCAGTCCGACCAGCGTGACCACGTTGGCGAAGGTGGCGATGTAATGGGTGCGCTTTTCCAGGCGCGGCACGATCTCCATCATGCCCTCCTCCATCGCCGCGTCCACGTCTTCGCGCCGATGCGGTGTCTTCAGCCGCTCCAGGCCGTAGGAGATGATCTTGCCGATCGCCACCTCGGAACTGGCCACCGCCGACTGCAGGCGGTCGAGCTTGCCGGCCTGCAGCAGCGGCAGCATGTTGTCCCACAGCTGGCGGTTCTCGTTGCGCGCGCGACGCAGGACGATGAAGCGCTCGATCGAGATCGCCAGGCCGACCGACATGATCGCCAGGCTCACGTAGATGAACATGCCGCTGTCTTGGAAGAACTTGATGATGGTGTCTAGTGCACTCATGGATGAACTCCGAAGACCACTTGAAGAAGAGAAGAAAGAACCGGGCCGGTAGGCAAGGGGTGGATGATGGAACTGGTCACTTGGCGGGCTTCGCCGCGACGCCCGCCGCCGACGCGGCCGACGCGGTGCGCGACTGGATCACGTTGTCGTAGCGCATCTGCCGGCGAAAGACATCGCGATCGACCGGCGCCATCACCTCGTCGAGCACGCTCTCGAGCGGCCGGTTCGACAGGTCGCCCGCGAGCGGCTTCTTCCACGGCACGATGTACAGCACCTTGGGCAGCTCGCGATTGCCGATGATCTGGGTGCGGTCGATGTCGGCTCGATCCTGCGCCTGCGCGGTGCCTGTTGCCAGCGCAAGCAGGCCCGCGATGGCCACGCCACGCAGGCGCGCACTCATCGGACGAATTCGGACTGGCGTGTTCATCCCTGCTCCTTCGGCGCGGACGCCGCCTTGCGGCTGCGGTTCTTCAGGTCGCTCACCCAGCGCTTGACGTTGGCATCGTCGCCCGCCAGTTGCAGGTAACGATCGTAGAGTTCGGCGGCGCGCTCGCCATCCCACAGATACAAGTCATGCAATATGCCGAGGTTGAGCACCGCCGGCGCATAGTTCGCATCGAGCGAGATTGCCTGCTCGTAAGCCGCGCGTGCCTTGCCGAAATCGCCGGCAAAGCGATAGGTGACGCCCAGCTGGTTGTAAAGGTCGGCGCGCTGCGGGCTCAGTTTCACCGCCCGTTCCAGTTGCGCAGCGGCTTCCTGGTGCTTGCCCGCGCCCCGCAGCACCAGTGCCAGATTGGCGAACGGCCCGGCCAGTTCCGGATTGGACTGGGTCAGCGCGACGAAGCCGCGCTCGGCCTCCGCCGTACGGCCGGCTTTGAGTGCCTCGCGTGCCGCGTCGTAGGCGCGCTGCACCGCCGGCGCGATCGGCGGCAGCGCGGGCTTCGGTGGCGGCGCCGCCACCGGCTCGGTCACGCGCTCGGCCGGCTTGGCGTATCCGCCTGCCGCTTGCGCGGGCTTGGTCTGCGCCGCCTGTACCGCCGGTGCCTTGGCCGGTGCGTCGGGTGCCTTGGCGGTCGCCGTCACCGACGCCTTGCCCATCCCGGCAGCCGGCTGCTTGGACGGATCCGGCGCGTCGCCGAACAGCGCACACCCAGCAAGCGTCGTCATCGCCGTCGCCGACGTTATCCACCGGCGTACGCGCCGCGGCGCTGTGTCAGCGAATCGCATCGACCACGCCCTCCGCCCGTTCGACCTTGCCGTAGCGCGCCGGTCGCAACTGCCCGAGTGCAGCAATGCTGTCGCGCACCCAGTTGTCGTAGATGCCGCCCACCGTGCGGCGCGCGTTGATCTCGTGCAGTTCGATCGCCTTCTCCTCGAACGGGAAGGCCTGCTCTTCCAGCAGCACGTTGTACTGCTCGAGTTCGTCCTTCTTCAGTCCCTTGGGCCGCTGCGACGTCATCAGCGCCTTGCCGAAGTCGCGGTACAGCTCGGCGGTCTGGAACGTCGCCGCGGTGGACACCTCGGCCACGCCGTAGTCGGCGGCCGACGCATACGCCTTGAGCGCGACTTCCATTCGGTCTTTCTTGAGCTTGAGCTGGCGCTTGAGCGGCTCCACCAGCGCCACGCTGCGATAGGCATCGACCAGCGGCCGCGCCAGCGCGATGGTGGCCATGCCGCCCAAGTAGCGCGTGCGGTTGCTGCGCGCTGCCCCCGCCGACAGGTCCGCCTGCTGCACCTCGCGCAGCAACGCCAGTTCGCGCGCGGCGTTGCGATCTTCGCGCGCCACCATCGCCAGCCGATAGCGGGCTTCCAGGGCGGGCTCGACCGGCAGCGGGTACTGCTTGATGTAGCGCTCGTAGGCACGCGTGGCCGGTGCGCGGGCGCCGGCCTTCTCGTACATCTCGGCCGCCTGCCACAGGCCGGCGCGCGCCAATTGCGGGTCCTTGCTGCTGCCGGCAATGCGTTCGAACTCGGTGGCAGCCTGCGCCCAGCTGCCCTTCTCCACGTACGCCACCGCCAGCTTGCCCGGCACCTCGGCCTGCAGCGGATGGCGCGGAAAGCGGCTGCGGAAGTCCTCCAGCGTGCGGCTGGCGCCGTCCCAGTCCTTCAGCGTGATCAGCGCCGCCGCGGCGTCGTACTGCGCGGTGGCACGCACTTCAGACAGCGGCGCCACGCTCGCCACGCGGTTGAAGTGGCCGACCGCGTCCAGCAGTTGGCCCTGCTTCATCGCCTGTTCGCCCTGCTTGTAGATGGCGGCGGCCTGGCGTTCGGAGAACGCGTTGCGGTTGGTTTCCTTCTCCGGCGTCAGCGCCAGGACCTCGGCATACGCGCGCTCGGCGTCGACGAACGCTCCCTTGTCGAACGACGTATGGGCGATCACGGTCCAGGCCACCTTGCGCTGCGCCGCGGCGGCCGGCGGCTGCAGCGCGATCACCTGCTGCGCGATGGCGGCGGCCTGCGCAGTGTCGTTCAGCGCGAAGAGCTTTTCGGCGGCGTTGGTCAGCACCGGACCGCCGCGGGTGTCCTGCGGGAATGCCTTGGCAAAGCGCAGGGCGCTGTCGACCGCGCTCGCCTGGATCACCTTCACCTCGCCCGCCGGTGCGCGCTTTTCCTGCTGGCCATAGGCGAGCAGCGCGGCGTAGCCCGCATCGGCCGCCTTGTCGTGGCGCGGGTACTGGTAGGCAGTCTTCTCGTACTCGAACGCCGCCTCGGGGAAGCGCGCGTCCTCGTACAGCAGCTCGGCGAGCAGGAAGTTGTTCTGCGCAGCCTGCGCATCGGCAGGGAACGACGTCAGGTAACTGCGGTACCAGCGCACCGCCTCCTGGTAGTCCTCGGTCTTCTTGCTCTTCTGCGCGGTGGCGTGATAGTGGCGCGCCAGGTCTTCGAGGTTGGCCTTGACCAGCGGCTCGGTGCGGGCCCAGGTGCCGGCGTCGCCACGCTGGAACGCGCTGCCGATGCCGTAGCTGTCGACGTACTGCTTCTTCGCCTCCAGCGCGAGGTTGGCGAAGCCGCCCGCCGCGTAGATGTCGATCACGCGCGACTGCATCACCGGCGCCTCGGGGTGCAGCGGCTGGCGCTGGGCAAAGCCGCCGAAGGTATCGGCCGCGTCCTTCACGCGCTCCTGCTTGATGTAGAGCTCGGCCAGTTGCTGGTAGACGCGGAACTCGTACTGGCGCCGCACCGGCGAGTCGATGTACTTCGGAATCGACTCGGCACCCTGCAGATTGGCCAGCGCGATGCTGGTGACGCGGAACGTGTCCTCCACCAGTTCGCGATCAGCACGCGTCAGACCCGGCAGCTTGTCCAGATCGCTCTCGGTGCTGCGCCCGCCGAGCTTGCGGTCGAGCACGCCGAAGAACGAAAGCAGCGCGTTTTCCAGCTGGCCCTGCTTGAACAGCGACCAGCCGTGCATGAACAGCGATCGCTCGTAAAACGGCGTGTGCGTGCCGCTTTGCATCGTGGTGGCGTACGCGACCTCGGCCTTGAGGTAGTCGCGCAGCGTGAACTGCAGCTCACCACGGCGAAACTGCGCCTCGTCCTTGAAGCGCGTGTCAGGAAAGTCGCTCACCAGGCGATCGAGCGTCTTGAGCGACTGCTCCAGGTCGCCGCCCTGCTCGTGCGCGCGGGCGAGCTGGTAGAGCACGCGATCGTTGCGTCCGTCGTTCGGGTAGGTCTTGAGAAACTCCTCGTAGCGGGCAATCGCGTCGCGATAATCCGCCGCGCTGCCGGTGGCGTCTCCAGCAGCGAGGCGCTCGTCGACGCGGTCCATCTCGAGGTCACCGAGGCGACGCAACGCCTCCTGTCGATGCGGATCGCGCGGGGCGGCAGCGAGGAAGTCGCGGTATGCGCGCGAGGCGGCTGCCTGATCGACGCTCACGCCCGCATCGGGCTTGACCACGATCTGGCGGCCGACCAGGCTCTTGAGCGTCGGTGGCTCGGGCGCGGCGACTTTCGACGGCCCGCTCGCGCAGGCGGCGAGCAGAACGGTCGCCAGCAGCGGCAGGCTACTGCGCGGGCGCACGGACAGCTTCCTTCGCAGTGTTGGCTCGGTCGTAGATCTGCGCCACGGCAAACCGCGCCTGCGTGCCGTACGTGGCCAGGCGCTCCTTCTGGCGCAGCAGTTCGGCAACCGCCATCTCCTGCACCTCGGACTGCTGGGCGCGGGTCAGTTCGGCAACGCGCGGGATCATCGCCTGCACGCGTGCGGCCAGCGCTTCAATGCGCGCAGCAAAGGCATCCAGGCGCGCCGGTTCGTCGCGCTGCCCGGCGGCCAGAGCGACATTGCGCAGCTGCGCCTGGGCCAGGTTGTTCTGCAACGTGATCAGCCCCTTGCGCGCGCCCCACAGCCGCACCGGAAACTGCTCGCTCTGTTGCCACAGCAATGAACCCGCGACACGCCGATACCGGTCGCGCGCTGCGGCCAGGTCGGGGTCACTACCGCTGCGTTCGAGCACGTCGCGCACCCGATCGAGACGTTGCTGCAGTTCGCGCTCGCGCGGACTGGCAAAGGCAGCGACGTCGACCTCGCGCTCGGCGCGGTCCAGTTCGACCATCAGGGCATCGTGGCGCTGCTCGGCCGCGGACAGATCGAGTGCACGTTCCTTCTCGCGCACCAGCGGCAGGCGCTGCTCGAACGCCTGGCGGCGGTTGGCGAGCATGTCACGCAGCACACCGAGGTTCTCGTCCCACTGGCGCAGATTGCGCGCGAGGAACAGCAGGTCGCGGTAGTTCTTGAATGCCTCCTGGAACTCGTGCCGCGCCATCACCGGCGCCAGGTGCGCGCCATTGGGCAGATCGGGCAGCTCGCCGATGTTCCAGAACCAGCCCATCTCGTCACCGGGATTGCGCTCGATCAGACCGTCGAGCAGCTTGCCGGCGCGGATCGACGCCACCGACTCATCCAGGCGCGCGTCCTCGCGGTCGAAGCTGCCGATCGCCTCCTTGTACAGCTCGAGCGCTTGGGCCAATGCACCCAGCTCCGCGTACGCATAGGGCACCGCGAGCTTGGCTTCGAGCACCGCGCTGTCGCCCGGATCGCGCTGCGCCAGTTCGGTCCACGGCACCAGTGCATCGCTGTACTTGCGCTGCTCGGCAGCGGCCCAGCCGAAGCCGAGCAGCGCCTTGTTCGACAACATGCCATTGAGCCGCACGCGCTCCAGATACTGTCGTGCCAGCACGGTGTCGCCTATCTGCAGCGCGGAGAAACCGAGGGCGAGGTTGGCCTTGTCGCGCAGCCCACGCATCTCTTCACTGGCGGTGGCCTGCGTGCCGACCGTGACCAGATAGGGCGCGCCCTTGAGTGCCTCGCCCTGACGCACCAGTGCCACGCCCAGGTTGTAGCGGGCATACAGGCTGGCGTCGCGCTGCTCGCGGCCACCCTTGGCCAGGCCGTCGAGCACGCCGGCGGCCGCGGTGAAGTCACCGCGCGCCATCAACACGTTGGCCTGCAGCAGCACGCGATCTTCCTGCAGGTCGGCCGGCAGCGTGCCCTCGATGCGGCGCAGGGCGTCATCGGCTTCGGCCAGGAGGCCACGCTGATAGCGAATCTTGGCCAGATAGAACCAGGCGCGATCGCGCACCGGCGGCGGTGCGCCGCGTTCGATCAGTTGCGCGAACACCTCGCCCGCTTCACGATGCAGTCCGTAGGACAGGAACAGTCCGCCACGCAGGATCTCGGCCTCTTCGGCGTGCACCGGCAGGCGCTCGAAGTGCTGCGACACCATCAGCGTGGTGACCGCGCTGAAGTAGCGCGCCTGGTAGAAGTGGAACAGGCTGTCGCCGTAGTGCGGGTCTTGCACGCCGCGTACTTCGGCGACGTTGGTGATGATCTTGATGCGCGGCGTCGGCACCATCGGCCGGTCGGCCGCGAACGCAGGCAGCATGGCGCCGGCCAGCATTGCCGCGACGGCGGTCAGCCGTTGCCAGCGCCCCGCCCTGCGTGACGACCCGCCGTCCATGTGGCTCGGTGACTGCATCGACGCCTACTGCCAGAGTTTCACTTCGAACTCCGGCTGCAGCTTGCCGGTGGAGTCCTTGATCTGCAGCTCGATGTAGCGTGGCTCCACGCCCTTGTCGAACTTCACCGTGGCACCACGCTTGTACTCACGATCGTGGGGGCCCTTGCCAGTGAAGAAAGCCACCAGTTCGTGCGATCCCGCTCGCAGGCTGCCGAGGTACAGCCGCTGCACGCCACCCCGATGCAGGGCCTGCACTTCAGCCGGCGTGTACAGGTAGTTGGAGACATCCTTGTCGTTGAGCTTGATCTTGACCGAGTCGAGCGAGAACAGCCGGCCCACGTCCATCGACACGAAGATCGCAACCTGAGTGTTCGCAGGGAACAGCAGTTCCTCCTCGAGCACCAGCAGATCGCGGTTGAGGCGGATGACGTCGGCCTTGGCGTCCTGGACCCGATCGTCCAGGCTGCCGGTTGGCGCAGCGGCCGCAGGCGTGGGGACGGTCGGCGCCGTTGGCGCTGCGGCGGGCACGGCGGGCGGTGGCGTGGCCGGCACCGCGGGCGCGGTCTGCGCCGAGGCAACCGGCGCCAGCAGCGCAACAGCGAGGCAGGTGGCCCCAAGCAGGTGGAAGCAGTGCTTCAACATACTGCGATCTCTTTCAGAAGGTGGCGGACACGAACACTTGCAGCACGGTAGCGTCGTACGAGAACGGCGAGCCGGTGCGCAGGTCAGTGAAGTCCTTGAAGTCGAAACGGGAACGCTCGGCAGCCGCGTTCAAGCGCAACTCGTAGCGTCCCGGCACCTGCCGCCAGGTGTAAGCAACCTTGGCGCCCAGTCCGACGCTGGTGTAGGTGCCCAACTGCCGGTTGCGCGACACGTACAGCGTCTCGGCGGTGGCGTTGTCGCTGTAGAACAGCGCGCGATCCTGGCTGTAGTAGCGGACGTACGCGTCGCCCAGCCACTGCGTGCCGAAGCGACGTCCAATGCCGCCCTCGACCGTGTGCGATTTGATGTCCCAGTTGTCCCAGTAGTAGCGGTAGTCGGCGCGCACCGCGAGGCTGTCGACCACCTCGCCGAGCACACGCAGCTTGATCGCGCGACTGGAACGCGTGCGCGGATTACGCTCGGGCACCGCCGCACCGAAAACGCGTGCCGCCCGGTACGGACTGCCCAGATAGCCGTCGTCGGCCACGGCTTCGATATTGGCGCTGGCGATCCAGCGCGGCGTGAGAATCTGCGTAATGCCGAGCCGGTAGCGCCAATGCATCGCCTCGTCGAAGAAACCGCGGTCGCGCTGGCCGACCTGGTCGACGGCGCGCGTGTAGCCCAGGCTCACCGTCGTCATGCCGCCGAAGGTCTCCTGCGAGACATCCACACTGACGGCGCCGGCCTTGTAGTCCGGTTCGCTGCTGCGCGAGGTCGAGATCGACACCAGTGCATCGCGTACCGCAAAGTCCAGGCCGAAGCCGGTCTCGCTGCGCCGTTCCTTGTAGGGACTGGCGGTGGTCACCACATCCACCGAGGCGTTGGTCACCATGTCCACGTAGTACGAAGCCGACAGCGAGACGCGGTCGAACAGGTTCTTGCGCACCAGCAACGCCGGGCCGGTGGCCTTGACGCCGCCACCGTCGTAGGAGTGATACATCAGGTCAGCACGCTGCTCCGGCAGGTCGACCGCCTGCGCCGCGCCCGCGGCGAAGAGTCCGCCGAGCAGCCCACTGGCCCGACCGAGCAGCCGGGCGGCAGCGCGGTACGGGATCGCGCGTGCGCCGCGACGACGCGCGCCGAGTGCTGCAAGCGCGCGCTGCGCACGACGCAAGCCGTCACGGCAGCGCTCAATTGCAGCCACAACCGCCCCCCTGCACGCCAGTAGCACCGCGCGACCCTTCGCGCACGTCGCGCACGTGCTGGAAGTGCTTGGCCGACAGGCTGTCGCGCTGCAGCTTGAGCAGCGGGTCCGCCAGTCGCTCGCGCTCGAACGGCTTGACCCAGGGCTGCAGCTTGGCGCAGCCGCCCAACGCCACGACGAGCAGCGCGCCAGCGAGGCCGCACCCGACGAGGCGACGCATCGAGGTCAGGGACGTGTTCATTCGCGCAGCAACTCCCGGATCTGTTGCTCGTAGGTCTGCTCGTAGCCGTCGCGGTAGCCGCGATGCGTGTAGCGAACCCGGCCGTCGCGGTCGATCAGCAGGGTCGACGGCATCGCATTGAGGTCGTACAGCCGGCTCACCTTCTTGTCGGTATCGAGCAGCACCGGAAAGCGTATGCCCAGCTTGGCGGCGAGATTGGCGGCGGTCTTCGGATCCTCGTCGATGTTGACGGCGAGCAGGACGAAGCCGGCGTCGCGGTACTTGTCGTACAGGCGGTTCAGGTGCGGCATCTCGACCCGGCAGGGGCCGCACCAGGTGGCCCAGAAGTTCACCAGCACCACGCGGCCGCGCTGCTCTTGCAGGCGCAGGTTGGGACCGCCGAGCGACGGCAGCGTGAAGTCGGGCGCACCACGCGCGGCCGACACCGGCGCGGCGGCCGCCGGCAGCGAGGTGGCGCCCAGTGCCAGCGCGAGCATGCCGAGCAGCCGGGCGAGTCGATTGAAGTGAGCCATGAGGTTGCTCATCAGAAGAAGAGAGTCACGCCGGCCGTCAGCTCGATGTTCTGCGTGTTCTGACGGCGGCCGAGCAGGTCGAGCGAGTACACGTGATCGCGCAGGTCGACCTGGACTGCGCCCCAGTCCTTGAAGAACACGCGCAGACCGAGGCCGAAGTTCACCGTCTGCTTGCGCTGTTCGAGAAACTTGGTGCTGCCGATGCCGGCAATCAGGTACAGCGCCGAGGCTTTGGCGTAGCGCGTGCCGAAGAACACCTCACCGGGCAGCAGGTTGTAGCCCGCCGACAGGTTGTAGTACGTCAGCCGCTCTTGAAGATTGGGAAACACGCCGCCCGGCAGCACCTGGCGGAAGTTCGCGTCGCTCACCTTGGTCTCGCCATAGGTGCCTTCGACGAAGAAGTCCTCGGTGATGTGGTAGCCCAGGCGCCCGCCGTACACCGTGCTGGAGCCGAAGTTCTCGGTCGAATAGGTACCGGCGAATACACCGAACACGAAGTCGCTGGAGGGAATCTTGGGCACGCGCACGTCGCGTCGCACCACCTTCGGGTCGATCACCTGTTCATTGGCGGGCGCCGTTGCGGCCGCGCCGGTGGTAGCGGCCTGTGCCAGCAGGAGGTCGGCCGCGCCGACCGTCGCGGGCAAGGCAGCCGCCAGCGTGGTCAGCAGGAGGGTCGCAAGGGAGGCGATTCGCATGGGGTTCGACAGCCGTCAGAAGAAGAAGGCGATGCCGGCCGTGGCGGCCCGGTATTCGATGCTTCGGGTGTCCGCCACGAAGGCGGTGTAGATCGAGTAGTCGAGGCGCGCCACGAACCGGTCGGTCAGGTAGTAGCGCAGGCCGACCGTGGCATTGCCCAGATTGGCGTTGGTCGGCGTGGCACTGACCAAACTCGCGTTCGGGATGTTCTTGAAGCGACCCACGCCGACCCCGAAGAACGGTGACAGGCGGCGGTCCGACCAGGGCTCGGCGTACACCGCCACGTGCCAGAAATCGGTGCCGGAGAACACGCCCTGCACCTGACCTGTCGTCGCCTCGGCGCTCAGTGCGTCGGAGAAGCGATAGGCGGTCCATACCTTGAGCATCGGCTCCGATTTGAAGCGGCCCCAGGCTGCCCCGAGTTCGAGTCGCCGATTGAGGTAGTCGTCGACCATGACGTCGCGAAACGGCGTCTGCGCGCCGGCTTCGGTCAACGTGGATTCGAGCTGCTTGCGCGTGACCCAGCCTTCTTTGCCATTGGCCAGCCGCACCTTGTACCAGTCGGTCCGTCGCAGCAGGATCTCGATCCACTCCTCGCGCGAGGCGACGAAGAAGATCGGAAAGCCGCGCCCCGGCCCGGTGCGCAATTCGATGTACGGGTCAGTCACCTGCACCCGCTCGCTTGCCTGCGCCGCGCCCAGTGCAGTCAGCGCCAGTGCCGCGCACAGCGCCACACGCATCAGCATGCCGCGCAGCGGCTGGCTGCCCGATCGAAGACGCGTCATTGGGTCCTGCACGCGCCAGTCAGCGGATCATCGGACTCGAACATGCTGTTGGCAGCGCTGCTGAACTCATCCTGGCCCTGCGGCATCGGACGCGAGATCCAGTAGCGGATCAGCCGTGCATTGGGGTCGTTCTCGCTGGTGAAGATGAGACCACCGCCGTGCAGCACGCCCAGCAGCAGCGGCTTGGTCAGCAGCCGGCTCTGCAGCGGTGCGTTGAACACGACCTCGCCCTGGGAGGAGTAGAAGTTCTTGTACATGTCCGAGGCGCGAATCACGTCGGGCGTATTGGCCGGATTGGTCGTGTTGATCAGCGCTGCGCCGGCGACCAGGCGGAACGCGCCGCCGGTGCCGGTGGCGTTGTCGTGACAGCCGGCGGCAGCGCAGGTGTTGACGGAGATGACGCCGTTCTGGTTGATCGCCAGCGGCGCGAGGAAGACCGGCTGCACGCACCGCTGGTAGTAGATGAACGACAGTTTTTGTCCCCCGATGCCGGCCGGATTCTGCACGTTCGGCGGATTGTCTGCGGGATTGGAGCCACCGCATGCAGTCAATGCCGTAGCGATCGCACCGATGAGTGCGATCGCTGCCCAGGCCTGTGCATGGGACTGCCTGCGAGTCATGGTGCGCGGCACCCGGCGGTGATCCACGATGCGATCGCGGCATAGCCCGCGCTGCCGGCCGGCAGCACCGCGCCCTGGCCGAGCGCGCCGACCGGATGGGGCGCCGTCGATGGCCGCGCCAGCAAGGCGTTCGAGCCGGCATTGCAGGCGTTGGAAATCATCGTCAACGACACCTCGTAGTCACCCTCAGGATCGCCGGTCAGGATGTAGCGGTTGCGCAGGTACGACTGACCAGTCTGCAGTGCGCCGGCGTTGCCGGTCGGCTGGTGACACATTACGCAGTTGGCCTGGATCACCGGATAGACCGTGGCGTCGAATGCCGTACGGTTCAGTGCTGTGACGGTGCGCAATGGGCTGTTGCTGGCGGCGACGTTGTTGAAGTACTGGCCGCCCAGGTCCATCCACTCGGTGATCAGGCGCTTCTCGGCAGCGTTGAGCAACGTGGCGTGATTGGGCACGCCGGCACCGCTCGGGGTCGGGTGGGCGGTACGCGCTGCGGCCCCGGCCATCAGGTCCTCGCCGAACATGATCTCGGACAAGCGGCTGCTGCGTGCCAGGCCGGTGGCATTGCCGGACATCGTCTCCACCAGCGCGGCATTGCGCACCACCACCGGTACGCCCTGCTCCAGGCGCGTCACCGGCAATCCGGTGGCGGCGTCGATCACCGGGTCGCCCACCATCAGTTCCTCGTACGAGGTCACCCTTCCGGTGCCGGCCACGGTGCTGCGCAGGTCGAGTCGGGCGGGATCGTTGTGGCAGGTGGTGCAGGTGTTGGCGCCGCGGTTGCGGCTCCACAATGGCTGGATGTGATCGATGTAATTGATGATGCCCAGCGTAGGCACCGGTGTGGCCAGGTCATCCGTCGTGTTCGCATTGCCGGTGTACTTGACCACGATCGACGGCCGCGCCGTGACGCCGGCGCGGCTCGTGTCGGCCCAGACATCTGCAAACTCGAGATCGCTGCCGAGGGTCAACGCGGCGGGATTCAGGCGGGTACGCAGCGAAGCCATCGTCTCACCCGACTGGTGCGCCGACGCCAGCGCCGGCAGCAATGCCGCCGGCAGCGTGTTGACCACGGACCCGGAATTGAGCGAGGCACCCCGCCGCGGGCTGTGGCAACCGTCGCACGTGCGCCGTTCGCCCGGGCGCACCTGGATCCAGTTGAGGTGGGTCTGGATGGCCCGGCCCTTGGCATCGAGGATCGCCAGCGCCAGCGGAACGTCGGCCGGCACTTCAAGCTTGAACGAACCGTCAGGCTCCACCGGCGCATAGCCGAGGATCTGCTGCGGCTCGAAGTCGGTCTCGCCGATCGCCTCGCGCATGCCCGTGCTGTTGGCCTGCGGCGCGACTGCGCGGGTGGCCCGCACGAAGCGCGCCGGCGCGCAGTTGTAGGCGGCATTGGCCGGGTCCTTGATACGGACCAGGTCGGGCACCTGCGCGCGTGTTTCGTGCGCGTCGATCGAAGCGGTCTTGGCGATCGAGACGGTGCAGCCGGCCGGGCGATCGATTGCGGTGAACATCGATTCACCCATGCGATCGAGGCCGTCGGTGTCGTAGACGCTGCGGACTTCGATCAGCGCCATGCCACGTGCCCTCAAGCCGGCATCGACCAGCGTGGGCTGGGCGGCGTTCGGTTCGGCGCGCGGCTGGATCGCCACCGGGTCGGTATGCATGAAGCCCGGCGGCGGCGCGGCAACGATCAGGAACGTCTGCCGGGCCGGATCCATCATGTAGATCGCATAGGCGGCCGGGGCGTTGTCCCGCACCGGATCGGTCGCCTGCTGCGCGCGCGTGCGGGTGTCGTCGTTGAGCATCGCCATCTCGGCGGAGGTCAGCGACGCGCACGGGACCACGGTGCCGTTGCGCGTGACCTCGCACGGCCGGAACGCCAGCAGCACGCGATCGGTGCCGTCCCACAGCGGGTACGGCGAGGTGATGCGGCCGTACTGCGACAGGCCGCGCTCAAGCGCCAATTCACGCTGCGTCCACTGCACCTGGCCGCCCTGCGCGGGGACGCTGGAACTGGCCGGCGTGTTCTGCTCGGAGTAGCGGCCGGCGTCGATCAGCATCAGGCCGCCGCCTTCCTGCGAACCCGACAAGGGCATCAGCGACGACACCACGTAGCCCGGGTAGTTGCCGCGGGGATCCATGTCGCGCGGATGAAGGAAGCTGTTGCCGGCGCTGTGCGCGCCGTACAGCACGAACATGTCGGTGCCGTCGGGCTTGGTGCGGAAGATCGCAAAGCGATTGCGCTGGCCGACGTGCTCCCAGCGCGAGAACATGATGTCGCCATTGGGGCGAACCACCGGGTTGCGGTCGTGGCTCTGGTTGAACGAGATCTGCGCGATCGTGCCGCCATTGGCATCCATGGTGTGCAGGTTGAGCACGCGCTCGCGCTCGTACTCGTCGAGCGCGTAATAGGTCTGTCCAAGCGCCTGCGTCTTGGAGGTGGTCTGCCGGTTCGACGAGAACACGTAACCACGGTCGGCCGGCAGGTAGGCCGGATCGACGTCATCGTCGACGGTGGAACTGGTCAGGCGCCGGAACGTGCCGCCGGTGAGGCCGCCCGCGGTCATGTCGTATTCCCAGATGTTCCAGCGCCCGGTGCAGGCGGCCGCGCCTGCCACGGTGCTGGTGTTGCTGGTGGGGCAACGCAGCGCGAAGACGATCTTCTTGGCGTCGTACGAGACTTCCGGGTCGGACACGTCGCCATTGCCCTGCGTGATCGGTGCCGTGATGTTGAACTCGCGCGCGCTCGGCGACGATTTCTCGCGGATCATCAGGTCGCCACCGGGAGCGAACGGCGCGCCATTGGTGGGATTGATGCGCAGCGCGGTGGAGCGCTTCACGTAGGCGATGGGCACGTCGCCGGCCACTGCCACCGTGTTGCCGCTGTCCGTGTTCTTGGACGAACAGCCGGCCAGCGCCAGAGCGACGAGAGCGAGCGCAAGCGGCGCTGTGGCGCGGGATTGATGCAGTGTTTGGAAGATCCTCATCATTGCCTCCGTTCGGCTTGTTTCTTGGTTGCCGGATGCTTCTTGACCTGCGGGGTGCTTCATTGCCGCGTGGGCGAGCCGCTGTGCAGCAGCCCCGCGGAGTAGTGCAACTGGCCTTGTGCGTCCACCACGACCGCATCGACGCCCGGCAGCGTTGCAACGATCTGCATGCCGCGCTCGACGCCGAGCACGAATACGGTCTTGGACAGCGCCTCGCTGGTGAGGCCGTCTGCCGCGATCACGGTGACGCTGCGTACGGTCGTGGGCGACTTGCCGGTACGCGGATCGATCAGGTGATGGCAGCGCTCGTCGCCGTCATCGAAATAGCGTTCGTAGTCGCCGGACGTCGACACCGCCACATCCTCGAGCGGCAGCAGCGCAACCACGTCGTCGGCGCGGCGCGGATCGCGCACGCCGATGGTCCAGGGTCGGCCGCAGCGATCGCCAAGCATGCGGCTGTCGCCGCCGGCCGCCACGACCCCGTGGCGCACGCCGTGGCGGGCCAGGATCGCCACGCCGTTGTCGACCGCGTGGCCCTTGGCAAAGCCACCGAGGTCGATGCGCATGCCGGCGCGGCCGAAGCGCACGGTGCGGGCATCGGCATCGAGCAGCAGGTTGCGATAGCCGATGGCGGCGCGCGCCACCGCCAGTTCGGCATCGGTCGGACGAACCTGGCGCCGGTAGTCGTACAGGTGACCGGCGCTGGCATAGGTGATGTCGAACGCGCCTTGTGAAAGCTCGGAGAAGGCAAGCGAGCGCGCCAGCAGCGTGAACAGTTCGTCGCAGACCCGCACCGGACGCCGCGCCGCTTCGCGGTTGATCAGCGACAGTTCGGAGTCCTCTTTGTACGGACTCATCAGCGCATCGATGCGATGCATCTCGGCGAGCACGGCGTCGATCGCACACTCGGCGGCGGCACGATCGTCGCTCCACAGTTCAACGTGGATCGCGGTGCCCATGATCACCTCGTCGCGGCTGAACCAGCGCGGGGCGGCCGTGTCTGGCCGGCGCCCGGCACCACGCCGCACGGCGTTGCGCAGCGCGCTCAGCATCGTGCGCGCGTCCCGCAACGGGCGTCGGCAGTCGCACGAAGCGCTGGCCGTGAGCGGTTGTCGTCAGCAGACGTTGCGGAAAGGATCGGCACAGGTCCAGTTGCGCGCGGCAGATGCAGACAGGCTTGGCCCGACACTCGCCTGCCACGGCGATCAGTGAATACCCGTGCCGACTCTATCTTGTGTGGTCGTGAAAGACAGTCGCCCGTCTGGATGTTTTGGGGAGTCCTTTCGTCCGACGGCAGCGCTGTCAGTCACGCGCATTGCGGCGCGCTAGGACGAATTCATGAGGCGAACAACCAGAGTCACTGGTCCGTCACGTCACCGGCGTCATCTCGAACGCCTGCGCCAGCAACGCATAAGACTGCAGCCGGGCCGCGTGGTCGGCCATGTTCGACACCACCATCACTTCGTCTGCCCCACAACGGCTGGCGCGTTCAGCGATCTGTGCATGCACGTCATCAGGCGTGCCGACCAGGGTGAGCGCACGAAACTGCGCGGCAATCGGCAGTTCTGCCGGCGCGTACTCGTGGTGCTGCGCCTCCTGCGGGCTCGGCAGGGGCAGGAACTGCCCGCGCCGGATGCGCACCCAGGCCAACTGCATGGCCCGCGCGTGCCACTCGGCTTCTTCGGCGGTGGCGGCACACACCACCGACACCCCGAGGATCGTGTGTGGCGCCGGGAAGTTTGGCGACGGCCGAAACGCGCGCCGATAGGCGTCGAAGGCCGGCCCCGGCGGGGCCGCCGAGAAGTGGCTGGCGAAGGAGTAGCCCATGCCTTCGCGACCCGCGTACTCGGCACTGGCCCCGCTGGAGCCCAGCAGCCAGATCGGCGGCAGCGGCGCATCGTCCGGTGTCGCGCGCAGGGTGCGCAGCGGATGATCGTCAGGCAGCGTCTGCTCGCCCGACCAGACACGCAGTTCGGTCAGCAACTCGGCAAAGTGCTCGCCATCGAGCGCACGCAGCGCGAGCGACGCCTTGCGGTCGGAGCCCGGCGCGCGGCCGAGCCCGAGATCGATGCGACCAGGATGCAGGGCGTTCAGGGTTCGAAATGCTTCTGCCACGCGCAGCGGCGCGTGATTGGGCAGCATGATGCCGCCGGAGCCCACCCGCAGATGGCGGGTGGCGGCGGCGATGTGCGCGATGAGCACCTCCGGCGCGGCGCTGGCCACGCTCGGCATGTCATGGTGCTCGGCAAACCAGTAGCGCACGTAGCCAAGTTGCTCGGCCAGGCGCGCCAACTCGGTGGTCCGGCGCAAGGCCGCGGCGGCGCTATGGCCGGCCGTCACCGGGACGAGATCGAGAACCGACAGGGGCAGCGACATGCCGCCATGGTATCGGTGCCAGGCCAAGCGGGACTGCGGCAGCTGGACGCGATCCCCTACGTCTCTCGACTAATCGAACGCAATGGCGACCAGCAGCAAGGACGTGAGTACCGCGATCACCGAGAAGCCGATGTCCTCTAACTTGGCCAGGTCAGGGCTGTACGGTGGGGCGTAGTAGGCGCGGGTCAGTGCCTCGGACCGGTTCGGGTCGAGGGAAACGGTGCGGATAGTGGAACTCATGTCATCCTCCCGGACGCTGGATACATTGGGGGCTGTCTGAGACTACGGTCCGCCGCCGCATGACTTGAGGACGTTCGCTCCGCGCAATTGATCTTGCGCAAGGTCGCCACCGCCCAGGCGCCGATCCGCGCCGCTGCGCCGCTCCAAGCGGCTGCGCCCTGCCCGCCCCTAGCCGCAACGCGCCAGCGTTGCCTCGATGCGCGCCAGGGTGGCGTCCCGGCCAAACAGTTCGAGCACCGCGTCGATCGAAGGTGTCTGCGTGCGCCCGGTCAGCGCCACGCGCAGCGGCACCGCAACCTGCGGCATCTTGAGCGCGAACTCGCCCACCAGTTGCTTGATCAGGCCGTTCAGCGCCGCCCGCTCCCAGTCGACCGAGCCGGCCCGCTGCGCAAAGGCGCGCACCGCCGCCAGGCTCGGGCCGGCCAGGTGCTGTGCGATCAGCGCCGGGTCAACGCCGTGGGGTCCGTAGAACAGCATGGCGTGCTCGGCCAGTTCATTCAGCGTGCGGGCGCGATCCTTCAGCAACCCGCACACCGCCGGCAACGCCGGCCCGGCGATCTGGCCGCCCAGTTGCGCGATGCGAGGCGTCACCAGGGCGGCGAGCCGATCGTCGGTCGCCTCCTTCATGTACTCGCCGTTGAGCCACAGCAGCTTGTCGAGGTTGTACTGCGCTGGCGCGCGGTTCACGTGAGCCAGGTCGAACCACTGCACCAGTTGGGTGCGGCTGAACTTCTCGTGGTCGCCGTGGCTCCAGCCCAGGCGGGCCAGGTAGTTGAACACCGCCTCGGGCAGGAACCCGTCTTCGTCGTACTGCATGACGCTGACCGCGCCGTGCCGCTTCGACAGCTTCTGGCCGTCAGGCCCCAGGATCATCGGCAGGTGGCCGAACTGCGGCAACAGGCCGCCGTCACCCAGGATCGCCCGGTACAGGTTGATCTGGCGCGGCGTGTTGTTGACATGGTCATCGCCGCGCAGCACGTGGGTGATCTGCATGTCGATATCGTCGACCACCACCGCGAAGTTGTAGGTCGGCACGCCGTCGCCGCGGGCGATGACGAGATCGTCGAGTTCGCTGTTGGCGATGACGATCGGCCCCTTGACGAGGTCGTTCCAGCTCACCTCGCCTTGATCGGGGTTGCGGAAGCGGATCACCGGCCGCACCCCGGCCGGCGGGGTGCGGCCGCCGGCGTTCTCTGGGCGCCAACGACCGTCGTAGCGCGGCTTCTCACCGCGCGCCATCTGTCCTTCGCGCAAGGTCTCCAGTTCTTCCTTGCTGGCATAGCAGCGATAGGCCAACCCCTGCGCGATCAGGCGGTCGATCACCTCCGAGTAGCGCGACAGCCGGTCGGTCTGGCGAAACGGCCCTTCGTCGTACTCAAGATCTAGCCACGACATCGAATCCAGGATGACCTGCACCGCGGCCTCGGTGCTGCGCTCCAGATCGGTGTCTTCGATCCGCAGGATGAACTTGCCGCCGTGGTGGCGCGCGAACGCCCAGCAGAACAGCGCCGTCCGCGCGGTGCCCAAATGGAGCATGCCGGTCGGGCTGGGGGCGATGCGGGTACGGACGGACGGGGAGGTCATGGCGTGGGGGGATGGCGGGAGATCGGCCCAGACGCGGGCCTCGGCGCTGCAGGTCAGGGCTGACCGCGGCGCGCAGTGTAGCTATCGGGGGATTCTGATTGCCCGGGCAGGCGGCTTGCGGGGTGTCTGCGGAGGTTGTGGCGGTCGCGTCGCCCTGTTTCCAAACGCACTCGTTCAACTGAAGAACGGGGCGCGAGCCTGCGCGCCGCCTTCGAGAGGCAAAATGAGAGGACTTAACCGCAGAGACCCACGAACCGTCGGCGCGTGCGCGGTGCCAGCATCCAGAGTCTCCCCAGGCGCGGGAAGGTTCGCGTTCTGGCTTTCGAGTCGGAGGAAACGCTGCGCCAAATGCAAAAGGGAGGCCGAAGCCTCCCTTTCGTTGTTCTGCGACCCAGCCGCTACATCTCAACAACAGCCAGCGATCCGCCGCCGACTTGCGCAAGCTGCTCCAAGCTCAGCTCGACGGTTTCGGCCTGCACTTCGACAGCAACTTCGATTTGATCCATGTTGAACTCCGAGAGGAAGAAGTAGTTTTTTTGTGATTTGAACCCTAAATCACTGCCAATTCGTGCCGATAGGCAGGTGGGGCTCAATGTACCTTCCTGCGTGGGCAGGTCAAGGTTCGGATTCGTGCCGTCCCAGCACTTGCATCAAGAGACTTCGTGCACACCACCTGCTGACTTGCTGGATGTCGCATCCGCGCCACACGCCGTGAAGACCGAACCGCACCTAGCTGATGAGTCGCATCGTGAGCCGCAGCCGGCTGATCCCGCGCTGCAGGCGGCTGCGATCGGCCTGCGCCTCGACGAGCAGCTACGCAAACCCACTACCGCGTCACAAGAGGTGGTCGAGGAGGCCTACCAGGCACTCAACCAGCTCGCGCTGCTCGTTCCCACTTGCGATGCACTGAGCCCAGCCTACGCGTCCATAGCGCACTTCTACTACCTCACTGCTCTACCGCTTTCGGGTGTCGAGCCAGCCCAACGCGCTGTCGACGCCGCCCGCTTGAACGGCGACCTCAGCCGGCTACGTTTAGCGCTCAGCTTCCAAGCGCTGATCTTCTCCGAAACAGCAGCCTTGCCAGCAGCACACGCGGTGCTGCAGGAAGCGCTCGACTGTGCCGAGCGCCTAAGCGATCCGGCGGCGCAATGCAATGTCTGGAATCTGATTGGCATTGTGCTTCAGCTCCAGTCGCGATCGCGAGAGGCCGTCGCCGCCTTCGAGCGCGTACTAGAGATCGCCGACACCGATGCTTCATTGCTGCGATTCCGCACGGCGGCACTGGCCAATATCGCTCTCGCTTGCACGGACATCGACGGGGACGTGGGTCACGGCATCCGTGCTGCTCATGCAGCGCTAGCGCTTGTCGGCGAGCCAAAGACGGCGCCGCAGTCACAGAGCCGCGTCGCGCTCGAGGCCATCGCCACGCGGCTTCTAATCGAAGTGTCGCAACTCGACAGCGCCCGGACGCACGCCGAAGCCGCCACACGTTACGCAAAGGGCGTAGCGCGCGCTGAAGTCATGGCCAAGATGGCGCGTGGCCTGGTTGAGGTCGCCAGCAACAAACACGATGTCGGCCTGACACTCCTGCGCCAGGCGCTCGACACCGCGCGCCACACGGTCAAGGCCCTGCACATGCCTGCCCTGCAGACGGTCATCAAGGGCTACGAGATGGCCGGGCAGCTCGACGTAGCATCGGTCTACCTCGAAGAACTGATGCGGCTGAATCGGGAGAGCAAGACCGCGATGCTGCTCGAGCACCATCACAAGTACGTCGATGCGCTGCTCGACAAGTGGAGCACGGCCGACGAGGTCGAGGCGACACTCAACTCCAAACGCTCGCGGCTCACCAGCGGCCTGTCGCAGCGCGATGTCCACTCCCTGACGCGCATGCTCGAAGAGCATGCGATCGCCGCCGAACTGCACGACGACGAAACCGGCGCGCACTGCTTCCGCGTCGGCCGGCTCGCGTCGATCCTCGGCCGCACCATCGGCCTGAGCGACGACGTCTGCTTCCTGATCGACCTGGCGGCCCGGCTGCACGACGTCGGCAAGCTGTTCGTGCCGGACGCGATCCTGCTCAAGCCGGGCAAGCTGACGCTGGACGAACGCACCATCATGCAGACGCACACGACCTCGGGCGCCGACTTTCTCGCCAAGGCCAACGTGCCGCAGATGCACATCGCCGAAGAGATCGCCCGACACCACCATGAGAGGTGGGATGGCACCGGCTACCCGGATCGCCTAGCCGGCAGCGCGATCCCGATCGCCGCGCGCGTGGCCGCGTTATCCGACGTGTTCGACGCCCTCACCCATGTCCGCCCCTACAAACGCGCATGGAGCGTCGATGAGTCGCTCGAAGAGATCCGGTCGCTGCGCGGCAAGGCGTTCGACCCGGAGCTGACGGATATCTTCCTGGCACTCGTGCCGGCGTTGCAGCGCGAGCACGGCGACCTCGACAGTTTCCTGGCCGCCGAGGCGAGCAACAGCACCTTCGTCGCCACGCGTCGCCAACTCGCCGAGAAGCTCAAGGGCCGCGATCCGACCGTCACTGCGTTCGACCTGCGCCGTTGACCGGCATGCTCGCTGCCGATCGCGACTTCATCGACTTCGACGCGCTGCGCAGCGGCGCTCCCGCCCTGCCGCTCCGCGCCGCCGGGGTCGGCCGCAAGTTCGTGGCGCGTCGACCACCGATGCTGAGCTATTGGGAGGTGCTGATGCCTTTTGCCCCCAGCCAGGCACTGATCGTCGTCCGCTTTGGCGTCGAGGGCGACGACAAGCCGACCGCAGCGCAGCTCGCGTTCGTCCATGAGGTCGAGAGCCGCTACATCGCCTACTTTGCGGCTGCCCTCATCCGCCTCAAGCCGGCCTTGAGCCGGTACGTTGCACCTGACTGTGCCGAACGTGCGCTGGACCGCGAGTTCGTGGTCACCGGCATGTACGTCGCCCCGGTTCGCCGGCCACCTGACCTGACGTCGCCCGCGTGGGACCTCCTCCTGCGGTGCCGCACCGACCCCTCCTACGAGTTCGAGGCGCGCTTTCGTGGAAGATCAGTCGTCCAGCTTCTCGTGGATCAGTCAACGCCAACCACCTGACATTCACCACTCGGACGAGTACAGCTCGACCGAAAGCGCACCTGCTGCATGGCGAAGGCGACCGGCGGGACACACCGAAACGGAAACGGCCCGTGCGCGACGACGTAGCCGTTGTGCCGGAACCGCAGACTGACTGGAGGAGTTGGTGGGCGGTACAGGGTTCGAACCTGTGACCCCTGCCGTGTGAAGGCAGTGCTCTACCGCTGAGCTAACCGCCCGAATCCGATGGGACTGAATTCGAACGGCGCGAATTCTACATCAGCGCCCGTCGTGGTTCGGCCGCAGTACGCTTGCGTCATCGGCAGTCGCACAGCGCCCCGCGCAATGAACCTGACCCACACCCTGTTTCGCACCGCGCGCCGCCTGCCTGCTCTGGCGGCAGTCATCGAGGGTGAGCGGTCTGAGTTGAACTACGCCCAGCTGGCAGAGCGCGTGCAACGGCTGGCCGGTTCGCTGCAGGCCCGCCTGCAGGTGCGCGCCGGCGACCGCGTGGCGCTGGCGATGAAGAACTGCGCGGCGTACGTCGAGCTGCTCTATGCGTGCTGGACCCTCGGTGCCGCGGTGGTGCCGGTCAACGTCAAGCTGCATGCACGCGAACTGGCCTTCATCCTCGATGACGCCGACGTGCGGCTGTGCTTCGCCTGCGCCGAGGTCGACGCCGCACAGGTGCAACGCGCGCGCATTGCGGGCATGACCCGCTTCATCGACGTCGACAACGCGGATTACGCCGCACTGCTCGGCGACGCGATCGTCACCGACTGCGTGGGCGGCGGCGACGATCTGGCGTGGCTGTTCTACACCAGCGGGACCACCGGGCAGCCGAAGGGGGTGATGCTCAGCCATCGCAACCTGCTGGCAATGACGCTCAACTACCTGAGCGACGTTGATCACGCCCGGGCGGGCGAGATCCTGCTGCACGCGGCGCCGATGTCACACGGCTCGGGTCTGTACACGCTGCCGAACATCGCTGTCGGCGCCACCCAGATGATTGCGCCGTCACGCGGCTTCGACGTGGCCGAGATCGACGACCTGCTGGCGCGCCACGCTGGCGTCAAGTTCTTTGCCGCGCCAACGATGGTGATGCGCCTGGTGGACCAGATGCGCGGCGATGCGCGCGGCTTGAAGCAGATCATCTATGGCGGCGGGCCGATGTACGTGGCCGATTGCCTGCGCGCACTCGACCGCCTCGGCCCGCGTCTGGCGCAGATCTACGGTCAAGGCGAGAGCCCGATGACGATCACCGTGCTGCCGGTCGACGACCACCTGGGCGCACGCGATGCGGATCATCTGGCGCGGCTGGGCTCGGTGGGTCGGGCGCAAACCGGCGTCGAGCTGGCGGTGCTCGGCCAGGACGACCGGCCGCTGGACGCCGGCATCGTCGGCGAAGTCGCCGTGCGCGGCGACGTGGTGATGCGCGGCTACCTCAACCAGCCCGATGCCACTGCGCGCACGCTGATGCGCGGCTGGCTGCACACCGGCGACCTCGGCCGGCTCGACGCCACCGGCTACCTGACGCTGGTGGATCGCAGCAAGGATCTGATCATCTCGGGCGGCAGCAACATCTATCCGCGCGAGGTGGAGGAAGTGCTCCTGCAGCACCCGGCCGTGCGCGAGGTCGCAGTGATCGGCGAGCCTGATGCCGACTGGGGCGAAACGGTGCTCGCGGTGGTGGCGCTGCAGGCCGGCGCAAACGTCTCGCCCGGCGAACTGGATGCGCTGTGCCTGTCGCAGATCGCTCGCTTCAAGCGACCCAAGCGCTATCGATTCGTCGACGAGTTGCCGAAGAACCCGACCGGCAAGGTGCTCAAACGCGAGTTGCGCGCCGCCATCCTGGGCTGCGCGGGCGATCAGGCGGCGGGCTGAATCGCCGCCGGCGGCACCCGGCGCCACACCGGCGGCGCCTTGTTGGCCGCGTTGATGCCATCGAGCAGCGCCTCATGGGCGGCAATGTCTGCCTCGCTGGCGGTGACCACGATCAGCGCTGAGACATCGATCGGCGCACTGTCTTCGTGCGTCGCCTCGGGCGCCAGATCGATCACCAGCGTGTCCTGCCCGCGGGTCATCGCCAGATAAACGTCCGCCAGCAGACCGGCGTCGAGCAGCGCGCCGTGCAGGGTGCGGTGCGCGTTGGACACCTGATAGCGGTCGCACAGCGCGTCGAGCGAGTTGCGCTTGCCCGGGTGCAGTTCACGTGCCAGCTTCAGGCTGTCGGTGATGCAGCCACAGTGCTCGGCAAACGGTGCGCGACCGATCCGCTTGAGCTCCGCGTCAAGGAACTCGACGTCGAAGCTGGCGTTATGGATGATCACCTCGGCACCGGCGACGAACGCAAGCAGGTCGTCGACCACGTCGACGAAGCGCGGCTTGTCGCGGAGAAACTCGTCGGTCAGGCCATGCACGGCAAGCGCGCCTTCGTCGCTGGCGCGATCCGGATTGACGTAATGATGCAGGCGCCGCTCGGTGATGCGGCGGCCGAGGATCTCCAGGCAGCCGATCTCGATGATGCGATGGCCGTCGCGGACCTCCAGGCCCGTGGTCTCGGTGTCGAGGATGACCTGGCGAATGCTCATTCGGCGGCAGCCTCGGCGGGGTTCTGCCCGCTGCGCACGTGCACGCCGCGATCCAGCCACTGCCGCACGATCGTGTACATGGTCGGCACGACGTACAGCGTCAGCACGGTACCGAAGCTCATGCCGCCAACGATCACCCAGCCGATCTGCATGCGGCTCTCGGCACCGGCACCGGTGGCGAGAGCCAGCGGCACCGCACCCAGCACCATGGCGCCCGTGGTCATCAGGATCGGGCGCAGCCGCATCACCGAGGCATCCTTGACCGCCTCGAACAGTTCTTCGCCGCGCTCGCGCAGCTGGTTGGAGAACTCCACGATCAGGATGCCGTGCTTGGTGATGAGGCCCACCAGCGTGATCAGGCCGATCTGGCTGTAGATGTTCATCGTGCCTCCCGAGAACCACAGCGCCATCAGCGCGCCGGTCATCGACAGCGGCACTGACAGCATGATGACGAACGGATCGGCAAAGCTTTCGAACTGCGCGGCCAGCACCAGGTAGATGAACACCAGCGCCAGCACGAACACCAGGTAGATGCTGCCGCGCGCGTCACGGAACTCGCGGCTCTGCCCGTTCAGGTCAGTGAGCGCGCTCTGTGGCAAGACACGCTTGGCGGTGGCCTCCATCTCGGCCAATGCCTCACCCAGCGTGAAGCCTGGCGCAATCTGGCCGGTGATGCTGACCGACCGCAGCCGCTGGAAGTGGTTGAGCGACTGCGGCGACACGCCCTCCGCAACGTTGAGCACGTTGGACAGCTGCACCATGGTGCCGTCGCGTCCGCGCACGTAGATGTCGCTGATGTCGTTGGGCCGGCTGCGGTCGCGTGGCGCCACCTGCACGATCACGTCGTACTGCTCGCCGTCTTTCTTGAAGCGGGTGACCTGGCGCCCGCCGAGCATCGACTGCAGCGTCAGGCCCACGGTCTGCACCGGAATGCCCAGGTCGCTCAGCTTGTCGCGATTGACGTCGACGCGCAGCTCCGGCGTGTTCAGGCGCAGGTCGGTCTGCAGGTTCTGCACCCCCGGATACTTGGCCATCTCCGCCAGGAACGTGTTGACCATGCGATCCAGTTCCGGATAAGGCACCTGCGACATGATCACGAACTCGATGGGCAGCGCGCGCGGCGACTGGCCGAGCGAAGGCGGGTTGACGGCGAAGCCGATCACGCCGGGCAGCTGCGAGAACTTGCCGTTGAGTTCGCGCGAGATGTCCTGCTGCTTGCGTTCGCGCTCCTCCCAGGGCTTCAGGCGCAGGATCGCATTGCCATCCGCTACGGTCGGAAAGCCGGCGATTGCGTTGTACGCGGAGGCCTCAGGAATCGTCGAGTAGTAGTTCTCGATGGCTTCCAGCGCGTCGGCGGTGTACTGCACCGTCGATCCTTGCGGCGCCTGCACCCGGCCGAAGATCACGCCGCGATCCTCCAGCGGCGCCAGCTCGGATCGGATCACGGTAAACAGCCAGGCACCGGCAGCGAACACCACCGCCCATCCGATCAGCACGATCCACCGATGCGCGAGCGACCACGACAGTGAGCGCGCATAGCCGTTGGTCAGCGCGGTGAGAAACCCTTCGATGGTCCGATACACCCGGCCGTGACTGGTCTCGTGCTTGAGCAGCTTGGAGCACATCATCGGCGACAGCGTCAACGCAACGAAGCCGGATACCAGCACCGCGCCGGCCAGCGCCAACGCAAACTCGACGAACAGGCGCCCAGTGCGTCCGGTGGCAAACGCCAGCGGCGCAAACACCGCGACCAGGGTCAGCGTCATCGCGACCACCGCGAATCCGATCTCCTTGGTGCCCTTGACCGCCGCCTGCACGCGATCCATGCCTTGTTCGATGTTGCGGTAGATGTTCTCGAGAACGACGATGGCGTCGTCGACCACCAGGCCGATCGCCAGCACCATCGCCAGCAGCGTCAGTGTGTTGATGGTGAAACCAAACGCGTACATCAGCGCGAACGAACCCACCAGCGCCACCGGTATCGTGACCAGCGGTATCAAGGTGGCCCGCAGGTTGCGCAGGAAGAAGAAGATCACGAGGACGACCAGCAACACCGCCTCGGTCACGGTGGTGAAGACCGACTTGATCGAGCGGTCGATGAAGACCGAACTGTCGTAGCTGATCGTGATCCGCATGCCGGGCGGCAGGGTCTCGTTGATCTTGTCCACCTCGGAGCGCACCGCCTGCGACAGTTCGAGCGGGTTGCCGGTGGCCTGCTTGATCACGCCCATGTTGATCGAGGGCTCGCCGTTGAAGCGGGCGATCACGCGCTCGTCAAGCGCGCCCAGGCGTATGTCGGCGACGTCGCGCAAGCGCACCGGGTAGCCCGCCACATTGGCCACGATCGCGCTTTCGAACTGCTGCACCGTCTGCAGGTCGGTGGCGGCAACGATGTTGAACTCGCGCTGCTGCGACTCGATGCGTCCGGACGGCAGCTCCACGTTCTGGCGCCGCAGCGCGTCCTCCACATCCTGCACGGTCAGCCGATAGCCGGCGAGGCGATCGCGGTCGACGTCGATGCGCATCGACATTCGGCGCTCGCCGAAGATGCGCACGTCGGCCGCACCCGGCAGCACCGACAGGCGCGGCTTGACATAGCGCGCGAGGTAGTCGGACACCTCCATCGGCGTGCGCGCGCCCTGCGTGACCGACATCCAGATGATCGGGAACGAGTCCGCCTCGACCTTGGCGATGACCGGCTCGTCGACGCCCTCTGGCAGCCGAGCGCGTACGCGGGCGACCTTGTCGCGCACGTCGGCAGCGGCCGAGTCGGGGTCACGCGTGATGCGGAAGCGCACGTCGATGCTGGAGCGCTCCGAGCGCGAGCTGGACGTCATCAGCTCCACGCCCTCGATGCCGGCGAGCGAGTCCTCGAGCACCTTGGTGATCTGCGACTCGACCACTTCGGCCGAGGCGCCGAGGTAGGTGGTGTTGACGCTGACCACCGGCTCGTCGATCTTCGGATACTCGCGCACGCCCAGGCGGGTGTAGCTGACGATGCCGATCACCACGACCAGCAGCGACAGAACCGAGGCCAGCACCGGCCGGCGAATGCAGATTTCGAACAGCGACATGATCAGTCCTCGCTATCTCGGTCGGTGGCGGCGCGCATCGAGCTGGTCAGTACGCCTGATGATCGGCATGCCCCATCCGGTCCATCCAGCAACGCCTTCACTTCTTGGCCGGCGCGGGATTCGCGTCGCCTTTGCCAGCGTCGTTGCGATCTTGAACCGGTTGCGCAGCGCGCTGCGAAACGAGCACGCGCACCGGCTGACCATCGCGCTGGATTCGCACGCCGGCCGTGACCACCTGGTCGCCTGCCTTGACGCCCCCGATCACCTCGACCAGACCGGCGCGCCGCACACCGAGCGTGACCGGCACGCGCCGCGCAGCACCCTCGACGACCCGATAAATCGCGAAGCTGTCACCCTGCGGCACGATGGACTCCTCGGGCACCATCAGCGCATCGGCGCGATCGCCCACGATCACCCGCACCCGCGCAAACATCCCTGGCCGCAACCGCCCCTCGGTGTTGGGCAATTCGGCGCGCACTTCGAGCGAACGGCCACCGGCGTCGATGCGCGGATTGATCGCGTCGACCCGGCCGACGAAGCGCGCGTTCGGCAACGCATCCGCGTTGACTTCGACCGGCTGCCCCACCTTGATCTGCGTGAAAGTGCGCTCGGGCAGGCGAAAGTCGACCTTCAGCCGGCGGATGTCCTCGACGTTGACCAGATCGGTGCCGTCACGCACCACGTCTCCCACGCTGATGCTGCGGATGCCGACCACGCCGTCGAACGGCGCCAGCACCCGCATCTTCGCCAGGCGCGCCTGCGCAAGCTGCAGCTTGGCCGCGAGCACCTCGACGTTGGACTCAGCCGTGTCCTGCGCGCTTCCCGAGACGAAGTTCTTGCTCGCCAGGTCCGCCGTGCGCCTGAGGTTCGCGCGCGCCAGTTCCAGCTCGGCTTTCGCCTGCGCCACCTCGGCCTCGTTGAGCGATGCATCCAGGCCGACCAGCAACTGCCCTTGCTTGACGGTGGTGCCATCGCGAAAGCCGATGGCAGCAACGCGGCCGGTGACCTCGGTCCGCAGGATCACGCTCTGGTTCGAGCGCAGGGTACCGACCGCCTGCAATTCCTCGACGGCGCGCTGAGGCACCAGTTCGATGACTTCGACCGGCGCCGGGCCGCCTGGACCCTTCTTCGATTCGCCCTTGCCGGCAGCTTTGCCGGCATCCGATGCGGCAGTGGGCTGCGTCGCGGGAGCCTTGCCGTTGGCGGTGGCGACCCCGTCGGCCGGTGAGCGTTGCAGCAGGTAGGCAAGAGCAGCCGCGGCGACAAGACCGCCCAGCGCCATCAATGTGACGGTTCGTTTCTGCATTTTCTTGATCGCCAGGAAGCGCGGAAATTTAGCACCGCGCTCCTGATTGAGCCTCTCGTCAGGCGAGGGGAGGATGGCGGCCGAGTGCGACCTCGACCCCCCGATTGGCGAGCGCATCGGCGCGCTCGTTGCCGTCGACGCCGGCGTGACCTTTCACCCAGCGCCATTCGATGTCGTGCTGCGCCGCGAGTTCCGCCAGTGTCTTCCACAGATCGGCGTTCTTCACCGGTTTGTTGTCAGCTGTCTTCCAGCCGCGCCGCTTCCAGTTGTTGATCCATTGCGTGATCCCCAACTGCACGTACTGACTATCCGTATGCAGCACGACGCGGCAGCGGCGCTTCAGTGACGTCAGCGCCTCGATCACCGCTGTCAGCTCCATCCGGTTGTTGGTTGTTTCGCGTTCGCCGCCGTACAGCTCCTTCTCGTGCCCACCAGCGCTCAGCCAGGCACCCCAGCCACCCGGACCCGGATTGCCCTTGCACGCGCCATCGGTCCAGACCTCGACCACGGTGGTCGCCGCGTCGGACGATGGCTTGGCGATGGGTTCGGCGGCTGCGGTGGGGACGAGCGTCACGCCTTTGGCGTGCTTCATGGGAATCGATTCATCAAGCAACTGCAGGAAGGAACCGATCGAACCTCGGCTGCGCCGAGGTCATTCGGCAGCGCCGAGCGTAGCGCGAGCCCACCCACCGGCTCAGGGCGGCTGGCCGGCGGTGGCTGGCGAGGCAGCACCGAGCAATGGCAGCGCCTCGTTGGCCGCCTCCGCCACGCTGGCGCTGGCCAGTCGCATGCTGACCGCCTGCCCGGTCTCTTCGACCTCGGCGCCGCTGACGCGCGCCACGCGTGAGGTGGCCGGCGTGAGGGCCGGTCGCAACAACTCGGCGCGCCGTCGTACCGGACCGATGATGCGCATGCCGCGCACCCGCTTGACCGCCGTCACCATGTAGATCGAACCGAGGAACGGCCACCAACGGTCGCCGGCACGATCCATGAAGCGCCACCGCTGCAACCAGCGATCACTGCGCACCGACGGCAGGTAGCAGCCGTAACGGCCGCGATTGACCTCGAACGACAGCAGCTTGAGCCAGTCCTTGATGCGCGGCAGCGAGATGAACTGCCCCTCTCGCGGCAGGTACGGCTCCATGCCCAGTCGCGTGAGGAACTGGCGCATGCCCCACAGGCTCAGCGGGTTGAACCCGGTGATCACCACCTGACCTTCGGGCACCAGCACGCGGTCGACCTCGCGCAGCACCTGGTGCGGCTCGGCCGCGAACTCGAGGATATGCGGCATCACGACCAGGTCGATCGAATGCGACGCGAACGGCAGTTCCTCGAAGCGATTCACGACGGTCAGCGCGCACTTGGCAACATCGACATCACTCTGCCGGTCGGCGGCGCAGAAGCGCAGCGGCATGCGGTTCTCGCGTAGCGCATCGATCTCGGGCAGCCCCAGTTGCAGCGCGTGATAGCCAAAGATGTCGGCCACCGCATGGTCCAGGTGTTGCTGCTCCCAGTCGAGCACATAGCGACCCTGAGGCGAACGCAGGAACTCCGACAGGCGGAAGATCGCCGGTTCTGGCGGCGGCGGACTTAGGCCCGCGCCGGGAAACATCGGGTTCGTATCCAATCGTCGCCTGCTGCCCTGGTTTGATCGCGCGGAACAGCCATCTGCCCCGCTTCGACATCGCTACAGTTGCTACGCCAACCTTTACCACCGACTTGCGCCCATGCCAACTGCGACCGTTACCGAGATCACGATCGACCCCGTGCCTGCGTTCCGCGACAACTACCTGTGGCTGCTGTCGCGCGCCGGGCGCGCTGCCATCGTGGACCCCGGTGATGCGGCACTGGTGTTTGCAGCCCTCGCGGCGCGCAGCCTGACACTGGATTCGATTCTAGTCACGCATCACCACGCCGATCACACCGGCGGCGTGGCTGAGTTGGCGCGCGCCACCGGCGCGGCGATCTTCACACCTGCAGGCGAATCGATCATGACCGGCGGCGCGCCAACCCGGGCGCTGCGCGAGGGCGACGCCATCGACGTGCTGGGCGAGCGCCTGCAGGTGCTCGACGTTCCCGGCCACACCGCCGGTCACATTGCCTATCACGCGCCCACGCTGCGAGCGCTGTTCTGCGGCGATACCCTGTTCGCCGGTGGCTGCGGGCGTCTGTTCGAAGGCACCCCGGCGCAGATGCTTGCCTCGCTGCGCAAGCTGGCGGCACTGCCCGCGGACACTCGCGTCTACTGCGCCCATGAGTACACATTGTCGAACCTGCGCTTCGCGCTCGCGGTCGAACCCGGCAACCTGCGCTTGCAGCAGCGGTCGGAGCGCTGCAGCGAGATGCGTGCACGCCAGATGCCCACCGTGCCCTCGACCCTGGCGGAAGAATGCGAAACCAACCCTTTCCTGCGCGTGACCGAACCGCAGGTCCGCGAGGCCGCCGAACGACACACTTCTGGGGCCCGCATATCCGATGAAAGCGTGTTCGCCGCCTTGCGCGCGTGGAAGAACGTGTTCGCCTGATCCGTCCTGCGGCCTCGATCCGGCCACCGTGAATCGCCATCCCCTGGGCGCTACGTCGCGCCCCGTAGGCATGAATCGGGCTGGCCCCACGCGCGGGAGGCCATCGTGCCAACCCGACCCTGCCTGCCCTCTATACTCGGCCGCTCTGTCACTGTCAGTCATGGGCTCCGATTGGATGTGATTGTGCGAGGCGCCCGTTGCCTCGACCGCGCCCCGCTTCCACGCCTTGCCGCCGCGCTGCTCTTCGCAGTCGGCTTGGCGGCGTGTTCAACCGTGCCGACGCCTCCGGTCGCCCCACCGGCCGCGCCTGGGGCCACGGTCGCTTCCGGGTCGACGCTCGCTACGGCACCGACCACACCGCCACCGGCGCAGGCTGCGACCGCGACCGCCCCAACCTCATCGGCCGCGGTCTCCAACGATCACGTTGCTCCAGCACCACCGCCCGCGCCTGCCGCCAACGCCACCACCGCCGCCAAGATTGCGGCCGCTGATGCCGGCCCGTCGAATGCGGCAAGCGTCGCTGCACCCGACCCGATGACAGCCCTGCTGGCGGTCACGCCGCCCGCCGCAGCCGAGCAGATCGACGTCTGGGAGCGCATCCGCCGCGGCTTTGCCATCCCCGACCTGCAGACCAAGCTGGCCGCCGACCGCACTCGCTGGTACGCCGGCCAGGCTGACTACTTCGATCGCATGTCGCAGCGCGCCAGCCTGTACCTGTTTCATATCGTCGAAGAAGTCGAGAAGCGCGGCATGCCCACCGAGCTCGCCCTGCTGCCGTTTGTCGAGAGCGCCATGCAGCCGGAAGCGGTCTCGTCGGCCAAGGCGGCGGGGCTGTGGCAGTTCATTCCATCGACCGGCAAGTTCTATTCGCTCGAGCAGAACCTGTGGCACGACCAGCGCCGCGACGTGGTCGAGTCCACCCGCGCCGCGCTCGACTACCTGCAGAAGCTGCACCGCGACTTCGGCGACTGGCACCTGGCCCTGGCCGCCTACAACTGGGGGGAAGGCGCGGTCGGCCGGGCGATCGCCCGCAACAAGCAGCAGCGCAAGCCGACCAGCTACACCGACCTGCGCATGCCGCGCGAGACCCAGCACTACGTGCCCAAGCTGCAGGCGATCAAGAACATCGTGCGCGACCCGGCGCAGTACGGCATCACGCTGCCGGCTATCCGCAACGAGCCTTACTTCGTCGCCCTGACCAAGCAGCGCGACATTGACGTCACCACCGCCGCCCGCCTGGCCGAGATGCCGATCGCAGAATTCCTCGCACTGAACCCGAGCTTCAATCGTCCGCTGATCATCGGCGCGGCCCAGCCCAGCATCCTGCTGCCTGCCGAACGCGCCGAGACCTTTCGCGGCAATCTCGCCGCCTACGAGGCCACCGGGCAGCCGCTGGCCAGTTGGACCGCGCACGTGCTCAAACAAGGCGAGACGCTCGCGCAGGTCGCGCAGAAGGCTGACATCAGCGAGGCCAAGCTGCGCGAAGCCAACCGCATCCCGCCCCGCTACCGGCTGGCGCCCGGCTCCATCATCCTGGTGCCGCGCGACGAGACGATGGAGGACGACATTGCTGTCAAGCACGTCAGCGCCTCCTTCGCCCTGGTGCCGGAATCGGCCAACATGCGGCAGATCACTTACAAGGTGCGCCGCGGCGAGACCCTGCACTCGGTTGCGCGCCGCTGGAACGTTCGCCCCGACGAGATCACCGCGTGGAACAACCTGCGCTCACCCAGCCTGTTTCACGGCCAGCGTCTGACACTCACCGTGCTGCGCGCGCCCGCCAAGAAGCCTGCGGCGCGCGGCACCGTTCGACCCGCCTCGGCACGCGCTGCCGCCAAGCCCTCGGCGAGCAAGTCGCAGACCAAGACGGCTACCTCCAGCACGCGCGGTGCGCCCGGCAATCCGCGCGCTAAACCGCCGACGTCCGCCCGACCCTGACCACCCGCTCAGATTCGACCGCCGCGGCGGCCGTCCTTCAACTCACTGTCCAGAACAAGACCAGACATGGCGCTTCTCACCGGCAAACGAATTCTTATCACCGGCCTGCTGTCCGATCGATCGATTTCCTACGGCATCGCTTGCGCGTGCAAGCGTGAAGGCGCCGAACTCGCATTCACCTATGTCGGCGAGCGCTTCCGCGACCGCATCAACGTGTTCGCCAAGGAGTTCGACAGCTCGCTCGTGTTCCCCTGCGACGTCGCCGATGACGCGCAGATCGACGGCGTCTTTGCCGGTCTGCGCCAGCACTGGGACGGCCTCGACGGCCTGGTCCATTCGATCGGCTTCGCACCACGCGAGGCGATTTCCGGCGAACTACTCGACGGCTTCTCGCGCGAGGGATTTCGCGTGGCGCACGACATCTCGGCCTACAGCTTCCCCGCATTGGCCAAGGCTGCCCTGCCGATGCTCGAAGGGCGCCGCAGTTCGCTGCTGACGCTGACGTACCTCGGCTCGCAGCGGGTGGTGCCTCACTACAACACGATGGGACTGGCCAAGGCCTCGCTCGAAGCGAGCGTGCGCTACCTGGCGTCGCATCTCGGTCCCAAGGGCATCCGCGTCAACGGCATCTCCGCCGGTCCGATCAAGACGCTCGCCGCCGCCGGCATCAAGGACTTCAGCAAGATGCTGTCGTTCAACGCCAACAATGCCCCCCTGCGCCGCAATGTGACGATCGACGAGGTCGGCAACGTCGCTGCGTTTCTGATGTCGGACTACGCCTCCGGGGTGACCGGCGAAATCACCTTCGTCGACGGCGGCTTCAACGTCATCATCCCCGCCAAGGGCGAAGCGACCTGATGATCGCCGGCGGGCGGCGCCCATCGACGCCGCGGTGGCGTGGCCGCGCCTGATGGCGGCGCCCGCTGCCTCGCGCCACGCGCGCGCCCGCATCACCATCGTCACCCCCTACGGCGCGGCGGCCAACAACGGCAACTGGCAGACCGCCTCGCGCTGGGCGCGCATGCTGCGCGGTGCGTACGGCGTGGGCATCGTCACGGCATGGCAGGCCACCGACCCGGCGCCGGATCTTCTGATTGCCCTGCATGCGCAGCGCTCGGCACCATCAATCGCCGGCTTCGCCGATCGCTTCCCGCAGCGTCCGCTGATCGTTGCGCTGACCGGCACCGACCTGTATCGCGACATCGAAACTGATGCATCGGCGCGTGCCTCGCTGCAGCGGGCGACTCGGCTGGTGGTCCTGAACACACTGGGAGCTGCCCGTCTGCCCCCGGCAGTGCGAGCCAAGGCGGTGACGATCGTGCAGTCGGCCGCGGTCCTCGCCGCCGCAAGGAAGACACGCGGCTTCACGGTCGCGGCGGTCGGGCACCTGCGCGACGAGAAGAATCCGCAGCTCATCTGGCGCGTGCTCGACGGCTGGCCGCCCCACGTGCCGTTGCGTGTGCTGCATGCCGGACGCGCACTTGATCCCGAACTCGCCAGGCAGGCGCAGCGCCAGGTGCGCGGTGACACGCGCTACCACTGGCTGGGCGACCAGCCGCGGGCGCGCCTGCGGCAGCGCGTGGCGCGCAGCCAGGTCCTGCTGCATCCATCGCATATGGAAGGCGGTGCCCTTGCCATCATCGAGGCGATCACCGCGCATACGCCAGTGATCGCCAGCCGGGTCGACGGCAACGTCGGCCTGCTCGGCGCCGACTACCCCGGGCTGTTCGCCCCCGATGATGCCGACGCTGCGCGCGCCTTGCTGCTGCGCGCGGCCGGCGAGCCGCGCTTTCTCGCACAGCTTGCACGCGCCTGCGAGCGGCGGGTGCCGCGCTTCATGCCGGAGCGGGAGCAGCGCGACCTGCGGCGGCTGGTCCGCGACTGCCTTTCGCATCAGACCGGGCGCTGACCCCCGGTCGGCGCTGCGCGACTGAGGTGCGCAGATCAAGCATCGACGCCTTGCCCGCGTCTGCGTGAGGCATCGGCGCCACGCGCGTGTGGTCATTGGCGCGGCTTCACCCATAATCGCGCCCCATGCGGCAACTCTTCAGACAAGAAGCGATCGACGCCCAGCGCGAGAAGCTGCTGGGCACGGTGTCGGTCGCCCGGCCGGTGCCCTGGTGGGTGTTCACGGTAATGGCGACCGCGTTCGCGGTGGCGCTGCTGCTGTTCGTGTTCCTGAGCGAATCCACACGGCGCGAACGGGTCGACGGTTTTCTCGCACTCGACGTCGGCGTGGCGCGCGTGCTGGCGCCCGAGGCCGGCATCCTGGCGGAGCTGCTGGTGCGTGAGGGCGACGAAGTCGAGCAGGGCGCACCGATCGCCCGCCTGTCGCTGGAACGCTCCACCAGCGTGGGCGCCAGTTCGGGTGAGCTGGTGCAGCGCGAGCAGCGCGGTCGGATCGATCTGCTGCAAAGCGAAGCCGTGCAGGCCAAGCTGCTTGCCGAGCAGGACGAGAGCCAGCAGCGCAAGCGGATCGCCGACTTCCGCCGCGAGCTGGAGGAGTTCGATGCCGAGATCAAGCTCCAGCGCAGCCGTGTGGCCGCGGCCGAGGCCGACCTGGCGCGCGCCAAGGACCTGCTGAAAGAAGGCTTCTACTCGGAAAGCAAGATGTCCGAGACGACCAATCTCCTGCTCGACCAGAAGGTGAAGCTGCAAAGCCTTATGCGACAACGTTCGACAATCGAGCGCGATCTGGGTGTCGCGCAGGGCGAGCTGCCGCGCATCGAGACCCGCCTGCGCCAGGCGATCGACCAGATCGGGCGGGCGCGCAGCCAACTTGAACAGGACATCGTGCAGGAGCAGGCCAAGCGCGAGATCGTGCTGCGGGCGCCGTTTGCCGGCACCGTCACCAACATCTCGCCGGCCAGCGGCGACTCGCTCGCCGACGACGCGCCCATCGCCACCCTGGTGCCGCGCGGCAGCGGCCTGCACGTGCAGTTGCTGGTGCCCACGCGCGCCATCGGTTTCGTGCAGCCCGGCAACGAGGTCGTGCTGCGCTATGAAGCGTTCCCGTTCCAGCGCTTTGGCCACTATCGCGGCACGGTGGCGAGCATCAGCCGCACCGTCTGGTCGCCTGGCGAGCGGCTCGGTCCGCTGGCCGCGAAGGAGCCGGTGTATCGAATCGACGTGAAGCTCGAGCAGCAGGCAGTCGTGGCCAATGGCCAGACCTTCGCGCTGCGACCCGGCATGCTGGTCAATGCCGACCTGCTGCTGGAAAGACGCACGGTGTTCGAATGGGTGTTCGAGCCGGTGCTCGAATTGCGCGAGCGGTTGCGGTCGTGATGGAGCGGCTCGCGCGCGCAGAGTCGCTGGATCCCCGCCTTCGCGGGGAAAACGACTTGAAGTCTGGTGCACGATCTTGTTTCGTCCGCAGACCCCTTTGCATGGCTAGGGGAGCACGAGGGGACCAGCGCTGCGCACTGGTCACAAAGAACTGCACTCCCCGGCGGCGCCGGGGCGCCTGCAGTCCCCTCGTCGGAAAAACTTCGGCAAAGCCGCACCGGGGGCCGGCCCACGAAGTAATCACCATGAGCCGCTGAAATCGTGTTCGGCCGCAGAGTCCCCTTGATCCTCCAGTCAGAGGCACCCGAGTGCGGCATCGCCTGCGTGGCGATGATCGCCGGGTTCCATGGGCTGCGCACCGACCTGGCAGCCATGCGCAGGCGCCTGACGCCGTCGATGCGTGGCGTCACGCTCAAGCACATCGGTGCCGTCGCCCAGGACCTGTCGATGTCCTTCCGCGGGGTGCAGGCGCCGCTGACGGCCTTGAGCCAGCTGCGGCTGCCGGCCATCCTGCACTGGGACATGAACCACTTCGTGGTTCTCACGGAGGTCAGCGGCAACCGCATCACGGTGCACGACCCGGCGGTCGGCCGACGCGTGATGCCGTTCGACGCAGCCTCGCGCCATTACACCGGCGTGGCGATGGAACTGCAGCCCTCGGCCGACTTCAAGCCGCGCGACGAGCGCAACAGCATCAACGCCTGGCAGTTGCTCAGCGTGGCGAGCGGACTGAAGGGCCCGCTGGTGCAGGTGCTGCTGCTGTCGCTGGTGCTCGAAGTGCTGGCGGTGGCCGCCCCGTTCTTCGTGCAGTTGGTCGTGGACCGCGTGGTGGTCGGGCGCGACCGTGACCTGCTCGCCGTGCTGGGCATCGGCTTCGGCCTGCTGGTGATGATGCAGGTGGCCACCACCGCAGTGCGCGCCTGGCTCGGCGTGTACCTGTCGACCCAGGTGAACCTGCGCCTGCTCGACACGCTGTTCGCGCAGCTGCTGCGGCTGCCGATGGCGTGGTTCGAGAAACGGCACGTGGGCGACATCGTGTCGCGCTTTCGCAGCGTGGACGCGGTGCAGCGCACGCTGTCGCTGGCGTTCCTGGAGACGCTGGTCGATGGCTTGATGGTCCTGCTCACGCTGGGGGTGATGCTCTGGTACAGCGTGCCGCTGACGCTGGTGGTCGCCGCGGCGGCGGCAATGTATGGCCTGGCGCGCTGGCTGTTCTACGGCCCGCAGCGGCGCGCGGCTGACGAGGCGCTGGTGCATGAAGCCAAGGCCAGCACCCACTTCATCGAGACCCTGCGCGGAATGATGGCGATCAAGCTCAATCTGCGCGAGACCGAGAGACGCAGCGCCTATCAGAACCTGGTCGTCGAGCATGTGAACGCCGGTGTGGCCGGCCAGAACCTGACGATCGCGCATCGCGCGGTGCACGGCCTGATCTTCGGCATTGAGAACGTGGCCGTCATCTGGTTTGCAGCGTTGCTGGTGCTCGACGGCCAGTTCTCGGTCGGCATGCTGTTCGGGTTTCTGGCATTCAAGATGCTGTTCCTCACACGCGTGAACAACCTGGTCGACAAGGGCATCGAGTTCCGCATGCTCGACCTGCACGCCGAGCGCATTGCCGACATCGCGCTGGCCGAGCCCGAACCGAGCCGCCCAGGTGCTGCCGAGCCGCCGAATGCGGTCATGCAGATCAACGCGCGCAACCTCGGCTTTGCCTACGGACCCGAAGGGTTCGTGTTTCGCGGCGTCGACTTCTCGATCCAGCCCGGCGAAACCGTGGCGATCGTCGGCCCGTCGGGCTGCGGCAAGACGACGCTGGTGAAGGTGCTGATCGGCCTGCTCGAACGCACCGAAGGCGAACTGCTCGCGGTCGGCCGCGACGTGCGCGAGTGGGACCGCGGTGCGTTTCGGCGGCGCCTGGGCGTGGTGCTGCAAGACGACCAGCTGTTCGTCGGCACCATCGAAGACAACATCAGCTTCTTCGATCCGCACCATGACGGCGAACTGGCGCGTGCCTGCGCCCGCGCGGCGTCGATCCACCCGGACATCGAAGCAATGCCGATGCAGTACAACACCATGGTCGGCAGCCTGGCGCACACCCTGTCGGCCGGGCAGAAGCAGCGCATCCTGCTCGCTCGCGCGCTGTATCGAAAGCCGCACATCCTGTTTCTCGACGAGGCGTTCGACCAGCTCGACCTCGGGCTCGAGCAGCAGATCACCGAACGGCTGCGCAAGGCGGGGTTGGGCGTGGTGATCGTCAGCCACCGGCCGGACACGGTGCGCACCGTGGACCGGATCGTTCAGCTCGGGCGGCCGGAGGCGGCGCGCATTGCAGCTGTGTCAGGCGCTGCTCCGGCCGGGATCTCGGCTGCTTGAGTCAGCGGCTGCTTGAGTCGTCCGCTGCTTGAGTCGGCCGCTGCGATCAGGACGCGGTCTGGGCTGAGACTGACGTTGGCTGAAAGGCGCAGCGCTGCACCCGTTGTCCAGGACGCTCAGTAGCGCGACTCGCCGCCCTGGGCGCCGCTGCTGCCGTTGCTGCCATTGCTGCCGCCATTGGACCCACCGAAGCCGTTGGCGCCGTTCGGCGACGCGGCACGCGCCGCGTCCAGCGCAGCAGCGATCTTCTGGCGTGCCTGGATGAACGGCGACTGCTTGGCCTCTTCGGAGAGAAGTTCATCCAGATCGCCGACCTCGCGGGACAGCCTCTCGATCATCGCGATGAAGACCTCGGTCATGTCCGGATCGAACCGGGCGCCCTTCAGGCGACGCAATTCGTCGAGCGAATCGCGTACCGACCACGCCTGCTTGTAGGGGCGCGCGTGAGCGAGCACGTCGAAAACATCGGCCAAGGCCGTGATGCGGGCCGCTTCTGGGATGGCGCCTCCCGCGATTCCGTCCGGATAACCCGAACCATCCCAATACTCATGGTGATGTCGAGCGACGTCGACCGCCATCTGAATGTGAGGCAGCCCGCTCTGCGAGAGAAGCTCGGCGCCGATGTTCGTGTGCGTGCGTATGAGTGCCCGCTGCTCGGGATTGATCGTCCCGCGCTTGGCAAGAATCGCGTCGGGAATCCCGATCTTGCCGATGTCGTGCAGCCGCGCCGACATCTCCAGCATGAAACACGTGTCGTCATCCAGGCCCAACTCGGCGCCGAGCAGGCCGGCAAGCTTCGCCACGCGGAAAACATGCTCTCCCGAGGGGTTCTCGACCAGTTCAGCGGCGATCGCCTGGCGGTGCAGCAATGCCAGTTGCGTGCGCACTTTGTTTCTATCCAGCGGGCCACCAGCGACTGCGGCAAGAGACTCACTTTCGGCGCTCACGGCCACGAAACCTAACGACTCAAGGTGCATCCGGTGATGCAGCAGCGCCTTTTCCTGCTGAGTCTTCCTGGTGACATGCAGCAGTTCGCGAAGATGGACCAAGGCCAGCTGCGGCTTTCCGCACAGGTCATAAGCCTTCACCATCGCGATCAACGAATCGCGCAGAGTCGACTTCATGACGCGGGATCGCTCAAGTGCAGCCTGCAGCCGCGACAACCCTATGTCGATCTTCCCGGCATAGACCTCATACAAACCCTCGGCGATGGCTGCGACGTGTTCGGCACGCTGCGAGCAGCTTTCGCTGGCAAAGCGCTTGGCCATTTCGCAGCGTTCTTTGGCATGCTGCAAATCATTGATTTCCAGCAGGAGCCGCGAGTAATGCGACTCCGATGTCACCCGCACCAGCAACTGATTCGCTGACGTCGGAGACCCAGCCTCTTCAATGCTTGCTCTGACGCTGGCGATTCCTTGCTCGAAGTTTTCAGTCTGCAGCGACGCCAAGGCTAGGTTCGACAGGGCGGACGGCCGAACGGCTGCAAGCCTTGGCTCCGATGCCGCTGCGTCGATGACTCGAGAGAAACATGACATGGCATCCGAGAACTGGGCCGCATAAAGAAAGGCTGCTCCCAAATTGTTCCAGGTGGCGCCTTCACCGACGAGATCTCCTTGCTTTATCGACAGTTCGAGCGCTTCTGCACAGGCCTCGATCGCGCCGGGAATGTTGCCCGTGTCTGCCAACAAAGCCCCCTGGAACGTCAACGCACGTCTCAGCATCGGCGCAGCACCGAGAATGCGCGCCCCGCTTACTGCGCTAGAGGCCGGTTCCAGCCCGAGGATGGTCTGCCCGGAGATGTAGAAGTACTGCGCCACATCGAGTAAACACGAAACTCGTTCCACTGTCGCTTCCGAGCCCGACATGGCGCGTAGTTCCGTATGAGCAGCGGCGACGGCAACTAGCGACTCAGGTCCCGGCTTGGCGAGATGGCGCTTCAACTCGACGGCAATGGCGGCAGTACGACCTTGCACCGCATGGCCGCTGCCGTGTTCAATTGATTCTGACGACTCAGTTGTCATCACCGGAGAATGCGATCGCTGATCCAACGATTTTAGGCAAGGATTCGTCCAACGGTTCACCTAAGCCGTAAACAGGTAATGCCAAAACCTCCGGAGCGAGAAAATGATCCTAGAAACTTTCATGGCCCCAGTCCACTTCGTTGACCAAGACACGTCGACTTCAGAGGTCGCATCGCTTCAGCCACTCAGTGACGTGGAGCTGTCGCTAGTCGGTGGCGGTCAGGCCGTGATGGTCTTCCTCTAGATCTCGAACACGAACTTGATGCGACCGGAGAACCTCATGAACTGCACCATCGAACTTCCCGAAGCGGCCAAAGACGAAGTCAAGGCTGCTGTCAATCACGAATTGCTTGATCTGAGCGTCACGGAGCTCTCGCTCGTCGGTGGCGGGCAGGCCGTCATGGTGTTCCTGTAGATACGTCGTCCGCCGTCAGGCACGGGCTAAACCCAGCAAGTCACACGATCTGATCGGAGAAACAAGATGGACTGCACCATTCAGTTTGCTTCCCAAGACACCGCCGAGAAACAGCAAGTCTGCGCCGCTGTCGAGCAAGTGTTCGAACTGTCCTGCGCCGAACTGTCTTTGGTCGGCGGCGGACAAGCGGTCATGGTTTTTCTCTGAAGGTCGCTCCGGTTCAGCATGACTCCGCGCCGCCCACGTGACCGCCAAGTGATTGACGCTGGCAGCTCACGAAGGAATTAGTAACTATCAATCTCCGCCGGCAACCCGGCGTCGCGTAGCGCCCGCAGCACACGATCGATGTGCTCGGGCCCGCGGGTCTGCAGCACCATTTCCAGCTGCGCGTTCTGCGCAGGAAGCGTCGTGAAGGCGCGCTGGTGCTCCACTTCCTCGATGTTCGCTCCGGCCGTCCCGACGATCGTCGCGGCGCGCGCGAGTTCGCCCGGCACGTCGCGGCAGGCGACCCGGATGCGCACCAGCCGCCCGGCGCGCACCATGCCGCGCTCGATGATGTCTGCCAGCACCATCGGGTCGATGTTGCCGCCGCACAGGATGATCCCCACCTTCTTGCCGGCAAAGCGCGCCTTGTGACGCAGCAGCGCCGCCAGCCCGGCGCCGCCGGCGCCTTCGACCACGGTCTTTTCAATCTCCAGCAGCAGCACGATGGCGTGCTCGATGTCGCCCTCCGACACCAGCACCACGTCATCGACCAGGCGCTTGACGATCTCGCGCGTCAGCAGCCCCGGTTGCTTGACCGCGATGCCCTCGGCCAGCGTGGCGGTGGCTGACGGCATCTCGATGCCCTTGAATGCCGCATACATCGACGGAAAGTGCTCGGTCTGCACGCCGATGATCTCGATCCCCGGCTTGAGCGCGCGTGCGGCCGTGGCCACGCCCGAGATCAGCCCGCCGCCGCCGATCGCCACGCACAGGCAATCCAGGTCCGGCTGCGCTGCGAGCATCTCCAGCCCGATCGTGCCCTGCCCGGCAATGACGTCGGGATCGTCGTACGGGTGAACCATGGTCAGCGAGCGCGCCTGTGCCAGGCGTGCGGCCTCATCCTTGGTGTCGTCGAAGCTGTCGCCACTGAGCACCACCTCGGCCCCGAAGCCGCGGGTGCGCTCGATCTTAACCGTCGGCGTGAAGCGCGGCATGACGATCACGGCCGGCACGCCCATGTTCTGCGCGTGATACGCCACCCCTTGCGCGTGGTTGCCGGCAGACACCGCGATCACGCCGCGCTGACGCTGCTCGGCGGTGAGCGAAGCCAATCGGTTCAGCGCGCCGCGCTCCTTGAAGCTCGAAGTGAACTGCAGGTTCTCGAACTTCAGGTACACCTGCGCGCCGATGATCTGCGACAGCGTGCGCGACAGCAGGCACGGCGTGTTCTCGACCTGGCCGGCCAGGCGCTCGGCGGCACGCCGCACATCGGCCAGCGTGACCGCAGGCGATGCAGGTTCAGCGGCGGTCACGTCGTTCATGGGCGGGTCCTTGCGTGTTCAACCTGTGGCGCTGCACGTGCCGCATCGGTTGTGCGTGGCGTGCCTGGCAATCGTGGCAAGTCGTGGCAGCGCGGGCGCGGCAGTGTAGCGGCGCGCTGCCTGCGTACTGGTCCGGCCCGCATCGCCGCCGCCCCGGTCGAATCTGCGTCCTTCGTACAATCGACCGATGCTTCGCATCTCCGACCTGTCACGCCACTTCGGCGATCGTTCCATCCTGCATGGCCTTTGCCTCGACCTGGACAGCGGCCAGTACGTCGCCGTGGTCGGCGAGTCCGGCGCCGGCAAATCCACCCTGCTGAACCTGATCGCCGGCCTCGATGCGCCGGACGCCGGCCGCATCGAGATCGATGGCCAGCTGATGTTCGATCGCAGCGGCGCGGTCGATCGCAGCATGAGCGAGGACGAGCGCACGCGGTTGCGGCGCGCGCGCGTGGGTTTCGTGTTCCAGGCCTTCCACATCCTGCCGCACCTGACGGTGGCACAGAACGTCGAGCTGCCGCTGGTGCTGCTCGGCGTCGCCCCCGCCGAGCGCAAGCAACGCGCGCAGGCGCTGCTGAGCGAGGTCGGCCTCGGCGATCGGGGCGGCTCGCCGCCGCGCGAACTGTCGGGCGGTGAATTGCAGCGGGTGGCGGTGGCGCGCGCCCTGGTGCACCGACCCGCGCTCGTGCTGGCCGACGAACCCACCGGCAACCTCGACCCGGAGACCGCCGACATCGTCCTTTCTCTGCTGGCGCGCACGATCAAGTCGATCGGTGCCTGCGGCATCCTGGTCACCCACTCGCTGCATGCCGCCGGCACGGCCGATCGCATCCTGCAGCTGCACCAGGGCGCGCTGCGCGCCGCGCCCGAGCGCAATGCGCCGCTGGCCGTGCCGGCCATCGGTTAAGTGATGAACCCGCGCGCGGATCGGGGTCCCGCCACGCCGCGCGCCGGCGCAGCCGGCTGGCTGTGGCTGCTGGCGCACCTGATCGGCGGCTACGCGCGCCAGCATCCGCTGCGTTCAGCGGTGCAGCTGCTGGCGATCGCCATCGGCGTGGCGCTCGGCTATGCGGTGCACTTGATCAACGCCTCCGCGCTGGCCGAGTTCTCCTCGGCGGTGCGGCAGGTGACCGGGCAGGCGGATGCCACCATCGTCGGTCCGCGCGAGGTGTTCAGCGACGAGGTGTTTGGCCGCGTGGCGGCCGACGAGCGCGTGGCGTTGGCGAGCCCCATGCTCGAACTCGAGGTGCCGCTGGTCGAACCGGCGCGGCTGCGCGGTCGCACGCTGTCGGTGGTGGGCGTGGACATCCTGCGTGCCGCCCTGTTGACGCCGGCGTGGATCGGCGAAGAGGTGAGCGCGACCGGCGCCGGCGAGGAACGTCGCTTTGGGCTCCTCGATGACGGCTTGTTCCTGTCGGCCGCGGCGCTCACGGCGCTGCAACTGGCCCCGGGCGACAGCATCGCGGTGCAGGCCGGCGCGCAGGTGCAGACCCTGCGCATCGCCGGTCGCCTGCCGGGCGCGCGTGAGGGCCAGGTGGTCGCAGCGATGGACATCGCGTTCGCCCAGTGGCGGCTGGATCGGCTCGGCATCCTCACCCGCATCGACGTGCAACTGACCCCGGGCGCGCGCCTTGAAGAGGTGGCGCGCACGCTGCAACTGCCGCCGGGTGTCGCGCTGCAAAGCGCCGATGCCGCCACCACGCGCGTGTCCAACCTGTCGCGCGCGTATCGCGTCAACCTCAACGTGCTGGCGCTGGTGGCGCTGTTCACCGGCGCCTTCCTCGTCTACTCGCTGCAGGCGCAGTCGGTCATGGCACGCAGGACTCAACTGGCCTTCCTGCGCGTGATCGGACTCACGCGCAAGGAGGTCGAGCGCCTGCTCCTGGCCGAGGCCGCGCTGCTCGGCGTGGTCGGTGCAGTGGCCGGTGTGCTGGCCGGCATCGGCATCGCCGCCGCAGCGCTGCGCCTGCTCGGCGGTGACCTGGGCGGCGGCTACTTCGCCGGCGTGACACCGGTGCTGGTGATCGATCCGCTGATCGCCGCCGGCTTCGCATTGCTTGGTGTGGGCGCGGCCATTCTCGGTGGCTGGCTGCCGGCACGCGAGGCGGCCGCGGCGCGACCCGCGCTGGCATTGAAGGCTGGCTCCGGCCTGGATCAGGAACGCGACCGGCAGGTCGCCTGGCCCGGCGTGGCGCTGCTGCTGCTGGCCGCGGTGCTGCTGCAGATGCCGCCGGTGGCGAACATCCCGGTGCCGGCCTACCTGGCGATCGCGGTGCTGCTGGTGGCGGCAATCCTGCTCAAGCCGCTGGTGGCGCCGTGGCTCTTCACGCCGCTTGCCCACTGGCTCGACACGCGCGCACGCACCGCGGCGCCGTGGTGGCTGGCGACCACGCGGCTGGCGGCGACGCCGCGCTTCGCGGCAATCGGTGCCGCCGGCATCGTCTCGTCGTTCGCGCTGATGGTGGCGATGGCCACCATGGTGTCGAGCTTTCGCTACTCGGTGGATGACTGGCTCGGCAAGGTGCTGCCTGCCGATGTCTACGTGCGCGCCGGCGCCGGCGCCGGTGGCGGCCTCGGCGCGACCATCGCCAGCCTGAGCCTGCGCGACCAGGAGGCGATCCGCAGCCATCCGCAGGTGGCGCGCGCCGAGTTCACGCGCAACATGAAGCTGCTGTTCGATCCGGCGCGCGCCCCGGTGTCGTTGATTGCGCGGCCGATCGACCGCGACAACCCGTCGGCCCAGTTGCCGCTCACGGGGCAGGCCGTGGCGTGGCGCGCAGGCATGCCCACCCCCGTCTGGGTTTCCGAAGCGTTCGTCGAGCTGTATGCGGCGCCGGTGGGCAGCCGCTTCGACCTGCCGCTGGCCGGGCGCGCGCAGACCGTGTTGGTGGCCGGCGTGTGGCGCGACTACGCGCGCCAGACCGGCGCGGTGATGATCGACATCGATGACTACCAGCGCCTGACCGGCGAGTCGGCGCGCACCGAGAGCGCACTGTGGCTGCGGCCGGGGGCCAACGCCTCGCAGGTGATGACCGAAGTGGCGGCGGCCATGGAAACACGCGCTGCGGAGTTCACCGAGGCCGGCGCGATCCGCGCGCTCAGCCTGCGCATCTTCGACCGCAGCTTCGCCGTGACCTACGTGCTCGAACTGGTGGCGATCGCGATCGGCCTGATCGGCATCGCCGCCACCTTCTCGGCGCAGGCGATCGCCCGCACGCGCGAGTTCGGCATGCTGCGGCATCTGGGCGTGACGCGTCGCCAGATCCTCACGCTGCTGGCGATCGAAGGGCTGATGGTGACGCTGCTGGCGATCGTGCTCGGGCTGGCTGCCGGCCTGGCGGTGGCGTGGGTGCTGGTCGCCATCGTCAACCCGCAGTCGTTCTACTGGACGATGGACTTTCGCCTGCCCTGGGGGTTGATCGTCGGGCTCATCGTCGCGCTGCTCGTGGCCGCCACCCTCACCGCCCTGGCCGCCGGCCGCCGCGCGGTCTCGGGCGAGGCGATTCTCGCAGTGCGTGAGGACTGGTAACAACGCACCGGGTTCGCCCGGCCGCGCCTTCGCGCCATCTCGCTTCCCCTGTACCCACACGCCGGCCTAGAGTGATCGCGGCCGCGCTCTGCACGTCTGCATGCGCGCGGTCGAACGCCTCACTTCTCAGAAGAAAACAGGAGAAATGCATGAACAAGAAACTCGCCTCGCTCAGTGCCGCTGCGATCTGCCTGCTGCTGGCCGGCTGCGCGACACCGGGCCCGAGCAAGCAGATCCACGTCACCGGCGATGTCTACCCTGCCATCGGCCCGTATTCGCAGATGGTGCAGACCGGCAACCTGGTCTTCCTCGCCGGCGTCATTCCGCTGAACAAGGCCGGCACTGCGGTGCAAGGCACCACGATCGACGAGCAGACCCGCCTGACGCTCGACTACATCGGCGCCAAGCTCAAGTCGCAAGGCCTGGGCTTCGAGAACGTGGTGATGTCGACCGTCTACATGAAGAACCTGAACGACTTCGGCGCGATGAACAAGATCTACGCCGAGTACTTCAAGAGCCAGCCGCCGGCGCGTGCCACGGTGGAGGTCGCGCGCCTGCCGCGCGACGTGCTGATCGAGATCGCGGTGATCGCGGCCAAGCCGTAAGGCGATCCCCATGCCGGCGGCGCGTGCCGCCGGCGTAGCGGCAGCGGCGGTCGGGACAATCGGCCAGAATCTGCACATGATCCGGCCCCCGACCTGCCCATGATTGGCCCGCCGCCCCCGCTGCTCCCGCTGCTCCCGCTGTCCGCGCTGTCCGCGTTGTCCGCGTTGTCAAGACGCCGCCTGCTGCTGCTCGGCGGCGCCCTCGCCCTCGGCGCGCCGGCCACGCAGGCGAGCGTGATCTACCCGCGCGTCGTGCCGCGCCCGCTGGTGTTCCCGCGGGATCACGGTGCCCATCCCGACTACCGCACCGAGTGGTGGTACCTGACCGGCCACCTGGGCGAGCACCCGCAGCGCCTGGGCATTCAGATCACGTTCTTTCGCGCGCGCCCGCCCATTGATCCGGCCAACCCGAGCCGCTTTGCCGCTCACCAGCTGATCATTGCGCACGCGGCGATTGCCGACCCGGCGCGCGGCAGCCTGCTCAAGGACGAGCGCGTCGCCCGCGCCGGCTTTGGTGTGGCCGGCGCGGCGCAGGCCGACACCGATCTGCGCCTGGACCGCTGGCGCTTCCGGCGCGAGTCCGACGGCCGCTATCGCTGCGAGGTGCCGGCGCGAGGCTTCACGCTGCGCTTCACCGCCACGCCCACCCAGCCGCTGCTGCTGCAGGGTATCGACGGTTTCTCGCAGAAGGGGCCGCAGCCGGAGCAGGCGAGCTACTACTACACGCAGCCGCAGTTGCACCTGCAAGCCGAGGTCGAGCGCGATGGTCAGGTGCTCGGCCTGACCGGCAAGGGCTGGCTCGACCACGAGTGGTCGACCGCGGTGCTGGACGAGAACGGTGCCGGCTGGGACTGGGTCGGCATGAACCTCGACGACGGCAGCGCGCTGACCGCCTTCGACATCCGCCGCCGCGGCGGCGGTGCGCCCGTCTACGCCTACGCGTCGCTGCGAGCGCCGGGCAGCCGCCAGGTACAGGTGTTCGGCCCCGACCAGGTGCGCTTCGAGCCGCTGCAACGCTGGACCTCACCGCGCACGCGCGCCGACTGGCCGGTGATGCAGCGCCTGACCGTGGGCGGGCGCGTGTTCGAGACGCACCCGCTGTTCGTCGACCAGGAACTCGACTCGCGCGCCAGCACCGGCGCCGTCTACTGGGAAGGTGCCAGCGTGCTGCTCGAAGGCGGCCGCCGCGTCGGCCTCGGCTATCTGGAGATGACGGGCTACCCCGCGCCGATCGTGCTGTAGCCGGGCACTCGCTGGGCCGACACCGTCGTCTCACGCGACCGTCGCCCGCACCGCTGAAAGCCGGCGCGGTCAGCGCGTCCGCGATGCGTGTCGTCTTTTCCTTCCCGATTGCGATTGAACCCATAGGACGGCTGCGGGCGACCGCAGCGCCCTGCCCGCCCGCCGGGCTCGGCGCCCGGCGCGACACCCACGCAACCTTCGAGGTACCCGCGATGAACCTGCCATTGAAGAAGTCCCGTTCCACGCCGTCTCACGTCGCCATGGCGTTCGCCGCCGCGCTTGCTGGCAGCACGGCGGTTGCGCCGGCTGCGGCAGCACTGCCGGCCCCGGCCGCGCAAGGCGTCAGCGCGGCCGTCGTGCCGTCGGCCGCCGCCCTGGCGCAGATCGGCCAGATCTCGCAGTCGGCGCGTTGGCTCAAGGGCCCGCGCTGGATCGAACTGTGGCCGGAGGTCACCCACGTCGAGTCCGTTCGCAAGTAGCGCGGGAGCGGAACATGGACCGGCCGCCGCCCAGCAGCGCCATCGACTTCGTCGTCAAGCTGTCGAAGTACTGCAACCTGCGCTGCAGCTACTGCTACGAGTTCGATGAGCTGGACGACAAGCGCCGCATCTCGCTCGCCAGCCTGCGCGCGTTCTTCGAGAACGTCGCCGACGCGGCGCGGCACTACGGACGCCAGCGCATCGACTTCATCTGGCATGGCGGCGAGCCGTTCCTGATTCCGCTCGACTATTACCTGGAGATCGGCCGCCTGCAGCGCGAGGTGATCGGCGATCGCATCGAGGTGATGAACCTGGTGCAGACCAACCTCACGGTGCTGACCGACAGGCACGTCGAGTTCCTGCAGCAGCGTCGCTTTTTCTCCGACTGGATCGGCGTGTCGTTCGACGTCTACGGCGACCAGCGCGTCGACGTGCTGGGCAAGCTGCGAACCGAGAACGTGCTGGAGAACCTGCAGCGCCTGCGCGACGCCGGCATCCAGTTTGGCGCCATCACCGTGCTCGCCCGCAACACGCTGCCGCACATCGCGGCCATCTACCGCTTCTACGATTCGCTGGGCATCTCGTTTCGCCTGCTGCCCTTCTACAAGAGCGCGTTCGACACGCAGGTGCAGGCGCACGCGCTCGGCTACGCGGAGATTGTCGACGCCTTCTGCACGGTGTTCGATGCGTGGCTGGCCTCGCCCACGGCCACCCGCGTCCATCCGCTGGTTGACTACCTTGCCTACGCCCTGGCCTTTCTCGCCGACGGGCCGAAGCGCTTGCACGATCCGGCCACCGGCGAGACCGTGTTCCTGGTCGACACCGACGGCGAAACCTACGGCGTGGCCGACACCTATGCACCGGGTCGCGCGTACGGCAACGTGTTCAGGCAAGACTTCGGCGACCTGCTCGCCGCGCCGGCGCGACTGCAGGCGGTGGCCGAGGCCGAGAAGCGCATGGAGCGGCACTGCAGCGACTGTCCGTTCCGCGGCCACTGCCCCGGCACGTTTGCCGCCGACGCCACCGCCGAGCAGCGGCGGATGCTGGAGAGCGACGGCTGCCCGGTGCGCGCGATCGTCACGCACATCGTCCGCCGCATCGAAGGCACCGACGCCGCGCAGCGACTCCATGCGGCGCCGGCCGCACTGGAACCGGCACTCATCGACGCCTGAGGGGCCGAAGACCGGCGGCGACGCTGCGCCGCCGCGCCGGCACGCGGCGACCGGTAGCATGCGCAGCGCGCCCGCGTCAGACGCGGGCGCGTATCCGCCGTTCTTCCACGTTCCGCATCCAGATGACCCTGCCCCTCGGCCCTGCCCTCGTCACCCTCGCCACGTCGCTGCTGCTGTTCGGCTGCGCCGCCTACGTCGGCCGCTGCCGCGGCCGGTACCAGGTGTCCGCGCCGGCCACGACCGGACACCCGCAGTTCGACATCGCCTATCGCATCCAGATGAACACGCTGGAGAACGCGGTCGCCTTCCTGCCGGTGCTGTGGGTGTTCGCGCTCAGCGTGTCGCCGCTGTGGGCGACCGTGCTGGGCGGCGTCTGGCTCGCCGGCCGGCTCTGGTATGCGCTGGCGTACGCCGCCAATCCGAAGAAACGCGGCGGCGGCTACATGCTGTCGATGCTCGCCTTTGGCGCGCTCGGTCTGGGTGGCGGGTTCGGCGTGCTGCGCACGCTGATGGGCGCGTAAGTGGCCGCGCGCCCCGACAAGTCCACTGCCAGACCCGTTGTGCCGCCAGCGGCCGACAAGGACGCACCGCCCGCGCGCAAGCTGCAGCCGCTGCGCCATCTGCTGCCCTACCTGCGTCCCTACAAGCTGCAGATCGGGCTCGCTCTGCTGTTTCTCGTGGGCGCAGCCGCCGCCACGCTGGCGCTGCCGGCGGCGATCCGCGTGCTGATCGACGGCGGCATGATGCTGCCCGGCGGCACCACCACCGAGCTGAAGCTCGATGCCATCGCCGACCGCTTCCTGCTGCTGTTCGCGGCCAGCGTGGCGCTGGGCATCTTCACCTCGGCACGCTTCTACATGGTGACCTGGATCGGCGAGCGGGTGACGACCGATCTGCGCCAGGGCGTGTACTCGCACGTGCTGGTGCAAAGCCCGCAGTTCTTCGAGACGCTCAAGACGGGCGAGGTGCTGTCGCGCCTGACCACCGACACCACGGTGATCCAGAGCGCGGTCGGCTCCAGCGTCAGCATGGGTCTGCGCAGCGTGGTGATGGGCGCCGGCGCACTGGCGCTGCTGCTGGCCACCAATCCGCAGCTCGTGATCACCGTGCTAGTGGTGGTGGTCGTGGTGGTGGTACCGGCGCGCATGATCGGCGGGCGCGTGCGCCGGCTGTCGCGTGACAGCCAGGATCGCATCGCCGATGCGAGCGGCATCGCTGCCGAGGTGCTCAACGCCGTCCCGGTGGTGCAAAGCTTCGTGCAGGAACGCGCCGAGGCGCAGCGCTTCCACGAGTCCAACGAACAGGCGTTCGCCACCGCGATCCGGCGCACCGGCACGCGCGCACTGCTCACTGCGTTCCTGATCATCGGCGTGTTCGGCTTTCTGCTGTGGAGCCTGTACGGCGGCGTGCAGGCGGTGGTGGACGGCCGCATGACGGCCGGCATGCTGAGCCAGACCGCCCTTTACATCGCGCTGATCGCCAGCAGTGTCGCGGTGCTGGCCGAGGTGTGGGGCGACCTGCTGCGCGCCTCGGGGGCGACCGAGAGGCTGATGGAGCTGCTCGACGCGCGCTCGCCGATCGTCGATCCGACGCACCCGGTGGCCTTGCCGCCGGCCGGGCGCGGCGTGCGAGTGGAGCTGCGCGACCTGCGCTTCACCTACCCATCGCGGCCGCAACAGCCGGTGCTGCAAGGATTGAACGTCGCCATCGCGCCGGGGCAGACGGTGGCGCTGGTCGGCCCCTCAGGCGCCGGCAAGACCACCGTGTTCCAGCTGCTGCAGCGTTTCTACGATGCCCACGGCGGCGCGATCCTGATCGACGGCGTCGACATCCGCCAGGTCGCGCTGGCCGAACTGCGCCGGCGCATCGCCGTGGTACCGCAGGACGCGGTGATCTTCTCGGGCAGCGTGCTCGACAACATCCGCTACGGCCGTCCCGACGCCACCGACGCCGAGGCGCTTGCCGCAGCAGAGGCAGCCTTCGTCGACGAGTTCGTGCGCAAGCTGCCGGACGGCTATGCCACCTTCGTCGGCGAGCGCGGTGTGCGGCTGTCTGGCGGCCAGCGCCAGCGCATGGCGATCGCGCGCGCGATGCTCAAGAACGCGCCGCTGCTGCTGCTCGACGAAGCCACCAGTGCATTGGACGCCGAGAGCGAGCGCGTGGTGCAGGCCGCACTGCAGCGGGCGATGACTGACCGCACCACCATCGTCATCGCGCATCGGCTGGCCACCGTGCAGCGCGCCCATCAGATCGTGGTGCTCGATCACGGGCAGGTGGTCGACAGCGGCACCCACGCCGAGCTGGTGGCGCGCGGCGGGTTGTACGCCCGGCTGGCTGCGCTGCAGTTCAATGACGCGATGTAGCCAGGCGCGCCTGGCATGGCCGCGGCGCCTGCGCTGAACTTCGAACTATTCGCGCAGTGACGCTCAGCCGCCGCCGGCGGCGCGCGCGACGTAGCGCGACACCGCGTCGATCTGCGCATCGCTGAGCGTCGCGCCGAACGGTGGCATGTTGCCGATGCCCTCTTTCACCGCGCGCCGCACGCGCGTGGCGTCCGCTTTGAGCTCATCGAGGTTGGGGCCGATGTTGCCGGTGGACCCGGCGTCGGCGAGCGTGTGGCACACGGCGCAGCTCGGCTGCGCGCCCTGCAGGAAGATCTGCTTGCCTTCATCGCCCGCGGACGCAGCACCCGTCTGCGCCGCTGCGGTCAGGCCTGCGCAAGCAAGCACTACTGCAACGATGATCGCCGCGGCGCGACGCGCTGCCGCGCCTGGCCTGGACTCAGTACGTGCGGCGCACGCAGACAGTGTTCGCATCAGACGACCGTAATCGTCAGCCCGTGGTCGCGCCAACTGCTGTTGGAGTATCCGGGTTCGTTCTCGCGGCGCTGCTCGACCTGCACGTTGCCCTTGTCGTCGGTGGCACGGCAGGCAATCGTGTAGGTGCCCGGCGTCAGGCGCACCGGCCGCACGAACTGACGCCAGGCGTAGCGGCCGAGGTCCTCGCCGATCAGTTGCGCCTCCAGCCAGGTCTTGCCACCGTCGGTCGACACTTCCACGCCACGCACGCCGGTCATGCCACCGAACGCCACGCCTTCGATCAGCACCTGCCCTTGCGCCACTGATCCACTCGCCGGATCGGGCCGGTTGATCCAGGACTTCACGTCCATCTCCCATACCGACGGATTGTTGCGATTACCCTTGCTGCCGAGCGGATCGAGCCGGTAGCGGGTGGTCTGAATCCCGGCCTCCGACTCCTGCGCCGTCAGCGCCACGCGCTTGACGTACTTGACGTTGTTGACGCCGGTGTAGCCGGGAATGATCAGCCGCAGCGGACCACCATGGGCGAGTGAGATCGGGTTGCCGTTCAGGTTCCACGCCAGCATCGCGTCTTCCAGCGCGGACAGCGGCACCGAGCGTTCGACCATGACCGTCTTTGGATCGAGACCAGGCGGAATTTCCTCGCCGCCGGTACCGGTGACGAAGCGTGCGTTGGCCGCCGCTCCCCCCAGGTTGGTGACTACGGTCTTCAACGGCACACCGGTCCAGGTGACGCAGCCGGCCGCGCCCACCTGCCAGGGCGTACCGCTGGGCTTGTGCGGGAAGTAACCGCGGCCATTGCCCGAACACTGCAGCACCATCGTCAGATCGCGGCTGCCCATCGCCTTCAGTTCGCCCACGGTCAGCGTGCGCGGCGACTGCACGCCGTCGAAGGCGACCTGCCAGGCATCGACCTCAGCGACGACGCGCTCGGGCGGCGGCGCGATGTTGTTGCGGATGTAGAGATCCCGTTCAGCAGTGAGCAGGTTGTTCGCCAGCGCCGTGCGCCGGGTCTCGATCGTCGTCGGCGAGTGGACGATCAGGTTCTCTTCGTTCTTCCACGCCACGTACTGCGGCAGCTTCTTTCCCTGTGACCAGGCCGGATGCATGAAGCCGCCCAGACCCGCCACGGTGAACAGGCCGATGCCGCCGGCAAGCAGGCGTCGGCGTTGCGGATCAGTGCGCAGAGCTTGGATGGGACGCATGGCGAATCTCCTGTGACTATTCCTGTGTTGTGCCCTGTTGTGTCCGCAAGCCGATGTGACGGACCACGCTGCAGTGCTGCGGCCGATCCAGTGGGTCGGCCGCATCGATCTGCTGTGGGCACATACCGTGCGCAGGACAGCCGCGGCGGCGGCGGGAACGACCCCGAACCTCCGCGCGTGCCTCGGGTAAACGCAGTCCGACGGGGCGGCGCTTGTGAATGCGAACACGACCAGCCGGCGCAATGTCATGGGCGCGACGTACTTGGTCGAGTCAACCCGCGCGCATCAATTACCCGCACCTCGTACGGCTGGGCACGACGTCTGCAAGGGACGTTGCACAGGCCGGGCAGGCAGACGTGTTCCGGCGCCCCTCACAGTTCCAGCAAGGAGACTCTCCATGATGAAGAAACTCACAATCGCCACGCTGATGGCGTTCGGTGTAAGCGCCGCCGCCGTTGCGCAACAAGCCGGCTCGCCCGCAAACACGCCGCCCTCTGACACGGCGGCGGGCATGCCGGGCGGTCCGAACAAGGACAAGTCAAGCGACACGCAGGGCAGCGCCACCGGCAACACCGGCTCGTCATCCAGCGGCTCGATGAGCGGCTCGTCGCCCAGCACCTCGGGGGCCACTGGCTCGTCCGGCTCGACCTACGGCTCGGGCTCGACGGGCTCGAGCGGCTCGGCCTCCGGCAGCACGTCTGGCATGGGCGGTATGGGTGGCATGAGTAGCGGCATGGCAGGCAGCGGCATGCATGACCAGTCGACCGTGCGTGAAGTCCAGCAGCAGTTGCAGAGCAAGGGCCACAACCCGGGTCAGATCGACGGCGTCATGGGCGAGCAGACCAAGAAGGCACTGCGCGATTTCCAGAAGGCGCAGGGCATGGAAGCCAGCGGCGAACTCGACAGCCAGACCGCGTCGGCACTTGGCGTGTCGGCCAGCGCCAGCGGTTCGTCCAGTGGCATGGGCGGCATGAGCGGATCGTCGGGTCGCTCAGGTACTTCCGGCTCCGGCTCGACCGGTTCAGGCACAACCGGGTCGGGTTCGACCGGCAGCACTGGCGGATCGAGCAGTGGCAGCACCAGCGGCACCGGTAAATAACAGCCCGCGCAGAACCGCCATCGGGTGCGTCGTGCGCCCGATGGCGTCAAGCCTGCCGGTGACCGTCGTGGTTGCCGGCGGGTTTACGCATGTCTGGCGAGAGGATGTCGGTGTGCCATCGGCGCCAGCGCAGCGCGAGCTGATCGAGCGCTCGACCACCGTTGTGTCCAGCTGCACACCACCGCGCAATGAGCCACATCACGACCCGCATGATGGGCAACGTGACGGTCTCCATGCATCACCGCGCGTGTGGCGCATGCACATCGAGCCACCCGCCCCCCCGGTGCGACCGCCGCCGCAGCCGCCCCTGCGCCCACCCTCGGTGCCACCGGACACGCCCCACCCCAACAGTCCGCAGCGGGACCCACCCGACGACCCCGCACCCGATGAGGTGCCGGAGCGTCCGCCGATCATCCTTCGTCGGTAGCCGCGGCAGGCCGCGTTCAGACGCCGCCGCCGCGGGCTCTGTCAGACATCGCAAGCCATTGCAGCGCGGCCCGCTGCCTTCAGCGCGTTGCGACCGGGACTCCCACGAACATCGCGCGCCGCTCATTACAATTGCGCGCCATGCACGCCGCCGACACGTCCGCCGCCCGCCCCATTCGCTCGCAGTACGAAGACTTCATGCGCCACGTGTTCGAACACGGCGTGGTCAAGACCGACCGCACCGGCACCGGCACGCGCTCGGTGTTCGGTCACCAGCTGCGTTTTGATCTCGCCGAGGGCTTTCCGCTCGTCACCACCAAGAAGCTGCACACGCGCTCGATCATCCATGAGCTGCTGTGGTTTCTGCGCGGCGAGTCCAACGTGCGTTACCTGCACGAGAACAACGTCACCATCTGGGACGAATGGGCGCGCGGCGACGGCGATCTCGGCCCGGTGTACGGCGTGCAATGGCGCTCCTGGCCCACGCCCGAGGGCGGCCACATCGACCAGATTGCCCAGGTGGTCGAGCAGATCAAGAAGAACCCCGATTCGCGCCGTCTGATCGTGAGCGCATGGAACGTCAGCGACATCCCCAAGATGGCGCTGCCGCCCTGTCACCTGCTGTTCCAGTTCTACGTCGCCGACGGCAAGCTCTCGTGCCAGCTGTATCAGCGCAGCTGCGACATCTTCCTCGGCGTGCCCTTCAACATCGCCTCCTATGCGCTGCTCACGCACATGGTGGCGCAGCAGTGCGACCTCGCGGTCGGCGACTTCATCTGGACCGGCGGCGACTGCCACATCTACAGCAACCACGTCGACCAGGTGCGCGAGCAGTTGTCGCGTGCGCCGCGCACCTATCCGGAACTGGTGATCCGCCGGCGTCCACCTTCGCTGTTCGACTACACGTTCGACGACTTCGGTTTCGACGGCTACGACCCGCACCCGGCGATCAAGGCGCCGGTGGCCGTGTGAGCGCGTTGTTCACGCGGATCACGCCAATCACGCCAATCACGCCAATCGCCCCAATGCACCCATGAGCGGACCGCGCATCACCCTGATCCTGGCGCGCGCCCGCAACGGCGTGATCGGCCGCGACAACGCCATGCCCTGGAAGATCCCCGGCGAGCAGGCGTTCTTCAAGCGCGTAACGATGGGCCATCCGATCGTCATGGGGCGCAAGACCTGGGAGTCGATCCTGGCAAGTGCGGGGCGACCGCTGCCCGGCCGCCGAAGCATCGTCGTCACCCGCAATCCGGCGTATGCCGCGGCGGGTGCCGAGGTGGTCGACAGCGTGGCCGCCGCGGTCGCGCTGTGCCAGCAGGCGCCGGAGATGTTCGTCATCGGCGGCGCCGAGCTGTATCGCGCTGCGCTGCCGATCGCGCACCGCATGATCATCACCGCGATCGATGCCGACTTCGACGGCGACACCTTCCTGCCCGCCCCCGACCCGCTGGCCTGGCGCGAGACCGCGCGCGAGCCACTGCCCACGCAGGCACCGCGCGACTTTGCGGTCGAGTTCGTTACCTACGAGCGACGCTGAGCGGCGCGCATCGCGGCCCCGCCCCCACGTCAGAACGGCAGCGCCACGTAACTGTCGCCCAACGCCGTGCGCTGACCCGCACTGCCCAGCACGCTGGTGAAGTGAATGTCGTTGGTCCAGCGACCGGTGAACCAGGCGTAGCGCTCCACGTCGGCGCGCGACTCGCACAGGGCCACCATCTGCGTCATCTCCCGCTGCTGCTTGGCAACGGTGTCGATGCGCGCCGCCGCGCTGGCGCTGTGCCAGTTGGCGAACTCGGTCACCCAGTACGGCTTGCCGTACTTGCGAAGCCGATCCAGCTGCGCCGCCATGCCGTAGTCGTACCAGTGGAAGCCCAGCGCATCGATCTGCGGATCGCGGTTGCCGTTGATCGTGCGGTACGCCGCATAGAACGCGTCGAGCCAGGCGATCGGATCCTGGTAGCCGGGCAAGGTGCCCCACGTGATCTGCGGCCCGACGATCTTCACGCCGGTGGCCGCAGCGAGGCGCTCGTATCCCGGCCAGATCTCGGCCGCGCGCTGCGGCGTCATGTTGGCCTGTTCGACCAGGTTCGGTTCGTTGAGCACCAGCAGATGCGTGCTGCGGTAGCTGCGCAACCGCTGCTCGATGACGACCGGGTCATAGCGGTCGTTCCACAGCATCGGCACGAACTCCATGCCATAGCGCGTCGCATAGTCGGCTGGCAAAGTCGAGGCGTGCTGCGAGCCCCAGCCGTACCACCACGTCACGCCAGCAGCCATTGCCTGCACATCGGCCGCCGCTGACAGGCTATAGGCCAGCCCCCGCTTCGCACTGCGCGCCGGCACAGGTGGCGGTGGTGGTGGTGGTGGTGGTGGTGGTGGTGGTGGTGGTGGTGGTGGTGGTGGTGGTGGTGGTGGTGGTGGTGGTGGTGGTGGTGGTGGCGGTGGCGGTGGCGGTGGCGGTGGCGGTGGCGGTGGGGGCGGCGGGGGCGAGGCGGAAGGGGGTCCCGGCGACGCGGCCGCGGTGGCTGGTGGGTCGGACCCGCCGCAGCCCAACGTCACGGTAGCGCCAGCCGCGGCGCAGATGAACAGTCGCCGATCCATCAGGTGCCCTTGCCAAGCGAGTTGCGCAGCGTCGGCAGCGCCGGTGCAGCGCTGGGTTCGAGTTGCCGATGCAGGGCGGCGATCAGCTCGCCGCGGCTGACGACACCGAGCTTCGACATGACGCTCGACAGGTGATTGCGCACGGTACCCGCGGCCAGACCGAGCACCTGCGCAATCTGCTTGTTGGTGGCCCCGGTCATCACCTGGCGCGCGATGTCGATCTCCCGCTGCGTGAGCGCGTCCATGCGCCGGGACGGTGCAACCAGCGCACGTACAGTCGGGCGCACGGCCGCAACGGGATGCCTGCGTTCGCGCAGCTGCGCCGCCAGTGCCAGCGCGCGCAGTCGCAGCCGCCGCGCTTCGCCGCGCTCGATCACGATCTCGACGCGCGCCAGCAGCAGCGCAAGCTCCGGGGTCACCTGCTCGGTCGGCCGCTGAAACACGCGCAACACCGCCGCCGGGTCGTCGCCCGCATGCCAATGGGCGAGCAGCTGGCGCGCCTGCTCGACCGTGTTGTACGACTCGATGGCGGTGGCCGCCCGCATCACGGCCCGCAACAGCCGCGCCACGCCGTACGGGCGCCGCTGTCGCAGGCGCAGGCGCGCGAACATCACCAGCACGGTGCAGCGCTCGCGGCGGTCACCGCCGGCGCGGAAGCGGCGCAAGGCATCGCACAGGGCCTCCTCCGCAACGTCCAGTCGGCCTTGGTTCAGTGCCGCGCCGCCCATGCAGGCGAGCGCCATCGCGTGCCAGCGCGGCGCCAGATCGCGCCGGCGGATGTCGTGCAGCGCCGCGGCCGCCATGCGGTACGCCCAGCGGTGATTGCCGGCAGAGTCGTGGTGGTCGGCGAGATTCACGATGAACAGCGGTGCCAGCGGCATGTGATCACGCGCGCAGCGATAGCTGGCTCGCGCGAACTTCACCGCATCGGCAAACTGCCCGAGGGTGGCGGCCGTGCGCCCGGCGTTGTTGAACGCGCGGGCCAGCAGCGCGGGTTCATCGCGTCGCTCCAGCAGGCAGATCGACCGGTAGACCTGTTCGGCGCTGTGCTGGAGCAGGCCCATCTCGTACAGGCAAGACGAGGCGGCGATGCGCGCGCGGGCCTCGGCCACCGCGTGGCCTCGGCTACTGGCCACCGGCACCGCGTCCAGCGCCACCTTCAGCGCCGCCGAATGCTCTCCGCGCAAGTACAACCGGTGCGACAGGTTCTCCGCCGCATGCAGTTGCGCCGTGTCGTCGCCGGCGCAGCGGGCGGCGTCAAGCTGCGCGCGCCACTGCTCCTCCGTCCACGCCGGCGTGACGACCGGCGTCGCTACGGTCATCGTTCGCGGCTCGGGTCGGCGGTCACGCGTCACACTCATCAGAGCGAGCGCAGGAACTCGATCAGCTTGCGTCGATCGTCGGCGCGCAAGGCCAGGAATCGCTGCCGGCTGCGCTCGGCCTCGCCGCCGTGCCACAGGATGGCCTCTTCCAGCGTGCGTGCGCGGCCATCGTGCAGGTAGCGCACGTTGGGGTCGATCTGATCGAGCAGGCCGATCCCCCACAGCGGCGCGGTGCGCCACTCGCGGTTGCCACCGGCCACGTCGGCAAGGTCCGGACCCATGTCGTGCAAAAGCAGGTTGGTGTAAGGGCGGATGGTCTGGTTGCGCAGCTCGGCAAAGCGATGAGTCGGCCCGGTGCGCAGCTCCGCAACGTGGCAGCCCGAGCAGTTTGCCTGCGAAAACAGTTGCGCTCCATCACGCACGCGCGCCTTGGCCAGTTCGGCTTCCGGCCGGTCCAGCTGGCCGTTGTCGAAGTGGCGCGGCGCCGGCACGCCGAGCAGCGCGATGTAGCGCACCAGACGGTCGATATCGGCCGCTCCGAGTGGCGCGCTTGTAGCGCACGCGGAGCGACTGCGGCCGCAATCGAGCGCGGGGAACAGCGCCGTAGTCACGCCCAGGTCGAAATTCAGCGCGGCCGCGACCTGCTGCTCAACCGTGGCCACGTCGGCGCGCCAGCCAAAGCGGCCCACCCGGAAGATGCCGGGATCGCGAGCGTCGCGCACGATCGACAAGCGGCCGCGCACGCCGTCGCCATTGCGGTCGCCTGGATCGGTCAACGTCTGCAGCGTGCTTTCGGGCACGGCTTCCAGCAGGCCCATGCCGGCCAGGTGCGGCGCCATCCGCACCGACACGAAGGGCGGCAACGGCTGCGCCTGGTTGGCTGCATCGACAAACATGTACTCCGGCGTCTGCAGCGAGTACACCGTGCCGTCCGGATAACGGCCGGTGACCGCGCGGTACCCGCTGACGCGCAGCGCGCCCTCGGCCCCGCTGCGCGGCGGCTGACCCGCCACAGCGAGCCGCCCCTGCTGCAGCCGCGTGCCGAAGTCACGGTGCGGCAACAGGTTGCCAGCGGCATCGCGCTCGCCCACCAGCATGGCGGCCGTCGTCATCGGCATGTTGAGGACCGGCGAGCTCTTGCCATTGCCCACATGGCAGTCGGAACACCGGGTCTGCGAGAACACCGGCCCGGTTCGTCCCGCATGCGCGCTGAACACCGGGTTGGCCGCGTCCGAATGCGCACCGGTCGCGAACGACGTGTTGAACAGGCGTCGGCCTTCCATCCACGGCTGCATGTTGTAGCCGGCGAGGTTGGTGCCCGCCTGCAGCAGCATGCGACGCGGTTCGGCCGACGTGTCCTCATGCACCGTCAGGCCACCGCCGAGGCGCGCATGGTCGGGCATGGGGCGCGCGTCCCAGGGCCGCATGGCGTTGTGCGCCGCGCGGAACCACGGCTGCGCGCCGAGCGAACCCACCTGATAGGCGATGGCGTCGGAGTAATACGCGCCGCGTCCCAGTTCGACGCCCAGGCGGGCGAGGAAGATGCCCAGCTCGAACTCCACCACGTCACCCTCGCGCAGGCGGCGGCGCTCCGGCGTGTTCGCCACCACCGTGATCTGCTTGACGAAGGCATAGTCGCTGCCCGGCCCGCTGAGCAGGTTGACGGCGAAGTTGTCGGATGGCGGCGACGGCAACTGGTCGTAGTTGCTCAACGGCGTGCGCACGACAGTGCCACCCGGCAGCATCTTCACGCCGCCGTTGTCGGCATAGAGCGCAAGCCGTTCTGGCTGCGCGGGATTGGACAGGTCGACGCCGACAAAACCGTGGCGGAAGTTCACTGCATGCCAGAACCACTGGGGCCGCACGACGATGGTGAGCACCCGGTCCGCCGGACTACCTGGCGCGGCGTCGTCGTAAATGGTGATTTCGTGCGTGCGCCGCTCGAAGTAATGCGCACCGAACTCGGCATACACGCCGCCGCTGTTATTGGTGCCCGCTTCCCGCGCATGCCGCCCGCGCACTCGACCACCGATGTGGGTGACCAGCGTGCCATCGGCCTCCTGGTACTGCGTGGCCGGCAACTGGTTCGGCCAGGACAGCGGGACGAAGGCCGCGGCCACCGGCGCCGGTGTGGGCGCTGGTGTGGGCGCCGGCGTTGGGGCCGGCGTTGGGGCCGGCGTCGGACCTGGCGTTGGGGCTGGCGTTGGGGCTGGTGTGGGCGCTGGTGTGGGCGCCGGCGTTGGGGCCGGCGTGGGGGCCGGCGTCGGGCCTGGCGTTGGGGCGGGCGTGGGCGCCGGCGTCGGGACCGGTGAAGGCGTCGGCGTCGGCGCGGGCCTGACAGTCGGCGGCGGTGCGGCAGAGGGCGCCGCTGCGGTGGTGGTGTCGCCGCCGCCACAACCCGCGGCCAGCGCGGCGCCGAACAGCAGTGCGCACGCCAGCGGCAGCCTGCCGAGCGGGCGTTGCACGTTGCGCTTATCGACTGCCTTGTTCCGCGTGACTGTCTTCATGGCCCTCCCCTGGATTAAGAATGAGCGTCTTCCGGCAAGGCCAGCACACGGCACGCACAGCGGACGCAACTGCGGCGATCCTAAGAGCGAGATCGTCCGCGGACATGTGACAGTTGGCATACCCGCCCATAGTCCGGACGTCTGATGGCCATGCCGCGACGATCAATGGTGGGCCGCGCGTTTCATCGAGTCGATGGGCGCAGCGCGCGCGGCCACGGCGCTCGCCGGCGCGCGCAGCAGCCGACACACCATGACTTGCCAGCGGCTTCAAGCGCGCGACGCGCAGCTTCGCAGTCAGCGCACGCGGACCCGACCCGCGATCACTTGCCGCGCCACCGGCGCAGGTGGCGCGAGACCCTGCAGTCGATCGGCCGCCCGTGCGCGGCCGCAGGCTTCACCCGCCATCCCGCGTAAGCTGCCGCGGGGTCCCCCATCTACGGCACCACGCAGAGTCCTCGCTGCGCCCACACCATGCCGCGCGACATCAACGCCATCACGCTGCGCCCCGCGCGTGCCGCCGACGCACTGTGCCTAGGCGTGCTCGCCACCCAGGTGTTTCTGGACACCTACGCCACCGACGGCATTCGCCCCGCGCTCGCCGCCGAGGTGCTGCAGGCGTTCTCCACCGAAGCCATCACCACCCTGCTCGCGCGTGCAGACACCCACGTGCTGGTGGCGGAAGACGCCGGCCATCTGGTCGGCTTTGCCCAGGTCACGCTGGGTAAGGCGCAGGCTTGCGTGGCCTCCAGCGCGCCGGCCGAACTCGACCGGCTGTACGTGCAGGAGCCCTACACCGGCCGCGGCCTGGGCCGCGCGCTGCTGCACGCCGCCGAGACCTGCGCCGCCCACGCCGGCGCTGCCGACCTGTGGCTCACGCCCTGGGTGCATAACCTCCGCGCGCTGCGCTTCTATGCAAAGTGCGGCTATGCCGATTGCGGCGCGGCGTGGTTCCACATGCACGGCGAGCAGCACGAGAACCGCGTGCTGAGCCGTCCGCTGGCATCCACGCCCGCGTCGCCCCGCACTACCTGAGCAGACGCTGCCCCGCCGCGCAGGCCTCGATCAGCTGCGCCAGACGTCGCGCCCGGGTTGCCGGCTGCTTGGCACGGCCGACCCAGTGGGTCATCACCGTCCGGTAACTCGCCGGTGTCGACTCGAAGTACCTCCACGCGGCCCTGTCCTTCTTGAAGACACGCAACTCGGCATCAGCCAGCGTGACCGGCTGCGCCTGCTCGAACGAGTAGACGCCGGTCTTGCTGCTGCATCTGGCCTCGAACGCCGCGATCCCCGCCGGCTGCATGCGACCCAGCGCCGTGAGCTGCTCCACCTTGGTCACATTGACCAGGCTCCAGATCGAGTTCTTGCGGCGTGGCGTGAACCGGATGAGGTACGACGTGTCGTCGATCCGCTTTCTCACGCCGTCGATCCAGCCGTAGCAGAGCGCCTCGTCGACCGACTGCGGCCACGTCATGCTCGGCAGGCCGGTGCCCGCCTTGCGAAAGCCGACGATCAGTTCGGCTGAGGTGGCGTGATTCTCATCCAGCCAGGCACGGAAGTGCTCGGCGCTGTCGAAGAACGTGGGGGAGGCCATCGAGCTCAAGAGCAACGCTCCTCGCTACGGCGGCAGGACCACGAGTTCACCCTGATCGAACTTCAGCACCGGCCGCCATGGACCCCCGGTGGGACCGATGCTCACGTTCACGGTCGAGGCCTCGTAGGTCAGGTAGCTCGTGCACTGCTTGAGGTTCAGCGACTCCTGCGCGCTCACCTCGGGCCACGCAGGCAGTTCCGCCGGTCCACCTTTGTCCTGCAACCTGAAGTAGCGCGCTTCGGTGCAGTTGTCGTCCCCCTTGGGGCAGCCCCTGAGCAGGAAGATGACGCTGCCATCGGGCAGCACGCGCGGGTGCATCGCGTAGCGCGATGAATCCCGCCACCTGCGCGGCGCCTCGACCCGCGCAGCGCGTGTCAGCGTTCTTGACGCCGCGCGGTACACGTAGAGGTCGGCGGAGTTGCTCGTAATCGTCGGCACGCCACGACTCCAACCGAAACCGCCGAGCAGCGGGTACCTGAGCGTCATCCGCACGACCGCAACCGCGACCACGTCACAGCGCGGCCCGGCGGCATTGCCGGAAATGAGCGCGTTCGTTTCCGACGCCGTTGCGTCTGACACCAGCAGCACGGCCAGCACGGCAGCAGCGAGGGAGAACAAACGCCAGCTCCGCCACGAACGCAGGCCGCAGGATCGAGGTAAACAGCAACGCAAGACTGCCGACATGGATGGTTTTTTCGACTGGCAACGCACAGGCCGCGCAGACGTTTTACCTGGAGATGGCGACCCCGGCCAGCCTCAGCGATCTGATGCGCTGTTGACGGTCGCCCTGGTCGGCAGCGAAAACCGGAACGTCGAGCCGACAGCTTCTTTGCTTTCGACGTTCACGGTCCCGCCATGAGCCTCGGTGAACGTCTTCACGATGGCAAGACCCAGGCCGCTTCCGCCCGCAGTCTGCGGATCGGTCTCCCCCTTGTCGAAGATCTTCTCGATGAGCGCTTCAGGGACGCCCGCGCCGTTGTCGCTGACCCAGCACTCGACTGCGCCTTCCGCGTCGAGCTCCCGCGCCCCGATGAGAACCTCTCCGCGAGGCGTGTACTTGATTGCGTTGGCGATCAGGTTCTGCAAGACACGCTTCAACAGACCGACGTCTGCATAGACAACCAGGTCGCCAGGCACCTTGTTGAGTAGTTGGATACCTTCCGTCCCGACCACCGGATGCAGATCCTGGACGAGGCCCTCGACCAGGGGCCACAGATCGAACTCGCGCCGCTCGAGTCTGACGCCCGCCTCTGCTTGAAGGTTCATGTTCTCTTCCAGCACCTTGGCCACCAGGCCTTCGAGCTGCTTCACGTTGCGGCGCAAGCTGTTGAGCAACTGCTCGCTGTCAGCGCCTCGCCCGGCAAGGACCATTTCCAGCACCCGCCCGGCCAAGGAGATGGCATTCAATGGTGTGCGCAGATCGTGTGCCACGAAGGCGAGATACTCCTCGCGGCGCCGCTGGACCTCCCGCGCGCGCTCGGTGGCATAGGTCTGCAACGCCAGGCCGATCGCATGATCGAGAACGCGATTGATCGTGTGAAACGGCTTGCCCTGCAAGTTCACGCCGTTGTCGGCGGCCAGATCGTGGATACAGGCGCGCAGGATGTTGTATTCCGCCACCACCTCCTCGATATCGAAGGCCTCTCGCAGGCGCTGGAGGCCATGTGCGGGCGGGCTGGTTTCGTTTACCGCCTCCGGGATGGTCTGGTCCGACTTCGATCGGAGCGCCACCACCAGCTCGTCGAGCAGTTGCGGGATGTGGTCATTGAGCGTCGGCACATCAAGCAACCGTGCAGACTGGAGTTGCCGGACCTGCTGCCGCCAACGCGATAGCAAGGCCAGGCGTTCGTGCTCGATGAGCGCCGCCAGCTGGTCCAGTACATCGATCGTCATCGCGTCTCCAGTTCGACATGGCGTCTGCAACACCACCATGCGCGCCAGCATCGCATGAACATCCGCCTGACTTCGACGGCGAACCCTCCCGTCTCACCCCGATCCCAGTAGCCGATACGGACGAGCCCCTGCGTGCCCTACGTAAATGTGTCCGACGCGTTTTGATGATCGTCCGCGTTACGGGCGGTGCCCGCATGCTGTCACGCACCGACCGCCACCGCTGCCCCGCGCGTAGGATGCAGAAACCACGAACCATGCAGTGGAGGCAGGCAATGAAGCAGGCTTGGACCTTGATCGCCGTGATGGCCTGGATGGCCTTGACCACGTTCGCCGCGCCCGCCATCGGGCAGCAGCCGCCCAGTGCGACCTATGACGAAACGCTCGCCGCCCGCTTCGGCGCCGACGACTACGGCATGCGTCCGTATGTGCTGGTGATCCTGAAGACCGGTCCCAACAAGATGCCCGCCGGGCCAGCGCGCGACGAGATGTTCCGCGGCCACTTTGCCAACATGAAGCGCCTGTCGGACGACGGCAAGCTGGTGCTGGCCGGGCCGCTGGACGGCGTGGATGGCTGGCGCGGACTGTTCGTCTTCGCGGTGCGCGACATCGATGAAGCCAAGGCGCTCGCCGCCACCGACCCGGTGCTGGTGAAGGGAGAAATGGTCGCCGAGTACCACCGGTACTACGGCAGCGCTGCGCTGGTGGGCGTGCGCGAGATCCACGAGCGCCTGGCCAAGAAGCGCATGTAAGCGCCGGTCACGCTGTTGCGGCAGGACTCGCCTGGTGCAATGCGCACGCGTGCAGCGCAAAGCAGAGATGGCACGCAGTGAAGCGCCAACCTCGACGACCTACGCCTTCGCCTCCCACACAGACGCGCTCCACGTGGGCGCAACGGCTCTGATGATCCCGAGCAGTTCCGCCGGAAGGTCACCTGCTCCCGTCAACTGACGGATCTCCAGCACGTCATCGATGCCCGATCCGCAGGGAGCGCGCAGCGCCCACTGAATGGCCTCGTCGAGCGACTTCACATCGATAATGTAGAAGCCGCCGATCAACTCCTTCGACTCGGCAAAGGGGCCGTCAACGACGTGTCGCCTGCCCTGCAAAACCGCGACGCGAGCGCCTGCTGCAGCAGGGTTCAACCCTTCGGACGCGATCAGGACCCCGGCCGTGTGCATGTCCTCGTTGAACTTCATGTAAGCCGCGAAGAGCTTCTCGTCGAAAGCCGCCTGCGGGCGTGATGTCGTGTCGTCCGTGCCCGCCTGTGCCGTGATGATGAATCGCATCGTCGTCTCTCCTGTGAATGGGTGCTGCTCGTACTACGACGAATGGAGGCTCGCAAAAACGACACCGCACGGACCCCTTGTTCACGGGGGTTCGAGCTTGCGCGCCTATGACCCGATCGATGCTGTGCCTGTGCGGAAGGTTGGGAGGTCTTCGATCGCCGCAAAGGTCTGCTGGCCCAACGCGGCGGACAAGCCGGCCCTGGTTCGCTTGCACCGCGCCGTCGTGATGCACTTGCCGAGACGTATGCACCAGACGATGACTGCGGCATAGCGGCTTGGATCGAAGGCGCTGATCGAGCCCATGATCACCACGCCTGCGCCGCCGGTGTCCCTTGGTGATACCGAAGCTGCCAGGAGCCGCCCGATCGTAGCCACACCGATGAGCGCAGCGTGTGGTTCACCTGCTGACTGTCCGCTTGCCCCTGCGCAGACCGATACGTAAGCAGCACGACACCCGGCGCCAGTTCCGCCAGCAGGAAGTGCTCGGGTCGCACATCAGGCGGTGCTGCCTGGCTCAGCAGGAACTCGATCACGGTCTCGCGCGAGTACGCACGCCCCGACCGACCGACTTCGTGGAACTGCGGGTGAAGCAATTGCTCGAGCCGCGCGCGGCTGCAGCGCACGCCCGGATGGTGAAGCTCAACCTCGAGCGCCTGTATCTGCGCCTGGAGTTGCGCCTGTATCTGCTGATCAAGCGAACTCACACTGCCACTCCTTCGAGGTGACTGTCATTGTCGGCGCTGATCGGGCGGTGCTCCTGGGCGCAGGATCTTCTCCATCGCCTTGCCTTTGGCCAGCTCGTCGACCAGCTTGTCCAGTTGCCGGATCAACTGCATCAGCGGGCCTTCAACCGCCTCCGCGCACGTAGGGCGAGTCAAGCATGCCGATCAGCTTCACGGGACCTCCGGTTCTGTTCGATGTTCCAGCCCTGTGCGAAGAGCGGTTCGGCGCCGGCAAGGCAGACGCGCGACCTGCGCCCCGCCTCAGGCAGCGTAGGGATCGGACGCCGGCCGTCCCTGCAGGTCGGTCCAGAGATCTTCCGGTTGCGAACGATCCCGATGCAACAGCCGATCGTGGTCCGGGTAGGTCACGCGATCAGTCGCCGCGCGCGTGCCGACGACCAGGCACTTGGCGGGGCTCGCACTGCGGTTCCACAGAAAGTGCCCAACCGCGACGCCAGCCTTGAACGTGGCGGCGTCCCCCGCGTGCAGCACGACCTCCTGGGCGCCCTCCACCACCGTCAACTCGCCCTCGAGCACGTACACCAGCTCGTCTTCGTCACTGTGCCAGTGCTTGATCGATGAACGCGTGTCGGGCTGCAGCACATGGACAAAGGCGCCGAACTGCGTCAGCCCACCGGGTTCACTGATCCAGCATTCCAGGTTCGGCGCCTTGCCCTTGAAGTAGGTGATCTCTTGGACAAGCTGCTGCTCGGACGTGATGATCGGCATGATGGCCTGCAGGGTCGAGGGTTCGTCGCTGCGGCGCCATCCGTGGGCCGCGAGCGGGAGAATAGCCTTGCGATCCGCGGCACCCAAGCACCTTGCCAGAGGGGCTGCATCGAGCAAACGGTGAATGCATCCGCCGCCCGATGCAGGGCGCTACCCGCCCGGCGCCGCCGCCGTGTTGGCCCCGGCAAGCCGCCGCTGCAGCGTGCGTTCGTTGGTGAACCGCAGCCAGACGGAGAGCGCCAGTTCGGCCACCAACGCAGGCAGCAGCACCGCCGGAAACAGCATCGCCGCCAGCCGTGGCGCCACCAGCAACGCAAAGCTGTTGACCAGGTAACCGATGCCCGCCACCACCAGCAACACGCCCAGGACGCGCGGCACGTAGCCCGACCTGACGATCAGGTACCCGCGCAGCACGCAGGTGAAGCCAAAGAAGATGAGGCCGATCCCGAAGCCGTAGCCATGCAGGTTGACCGCGAGCGATGCAAGCGCTTGCGCGTCGGCCAGGCTCGCCGACATTCCTGCGGATTTGAGCAGCGACAGAGCGGCCACCAGCGTGAGCTTGTTGGCTGCGAGCACGCAGGTCTGCACGATGTTGAACGCCGTGGCCAGCAGCGCGAGCGGCTGACTGACGGGCTTGAGCAGCAGGTAGAAGAACACGATCAGCGGCACGTCCAGCACGTGCATGACCAGATCGGTGGCGATGCCGGTGCGCCACAGTTGCTCGGCGGCGAGGATGTTGGTCGCCGTGGCGGCCACGTCACCACCCACCACGAGCGCAGCACGCACGAACACCTCGCCGAACAGGCCGAGGGCAATGATCGCCAGGTACATCAGGCCCGCGACGCGGGCCGAGATGAGGGTGGGTGGTGTGGCTGTCGGCATACAGGCTTGTCGCCTAAGGATGAATCCGACGCGAGTGTGGCAGCGAACGACACCCGCTGCCGCGCGGTGGCCCACAGAGATCAGTCATCAAGGCGCAGCTTTCGGGCGCCACTGATTTGCTCTTTCGTTCGTGCTCGCCAGCCGCGCAGTCTCGTCGATCCGCCGGGCTCGGGTCGGTGCCGTCTTAGCGTTTGCGATCCACTCCAGGATGCCCCGCCGGGCCGAGCGCGGAAAGGCATCGAAATGCTTGCCGGCCTCGGGGTACCGGCTCAGTGCTGCCAACAGGTCCGGCGGCACGACCAGGTCTTCAACGGCGTCGAGCTTCGTCCACGACCCGTCACGCTTTGCCTCCTCCACCTTGTGCAGGCCGGCCTCCGCCATCAGGCCCGCCTGGATCATCCGTTCAACACGAATCTTGTTCGGCCGAGACCAGCCGGTGCCGCGCTTGCGTGGCGCAAACCACAGCAGCGTTCGTTCCGCGTCGAGCTTGTTGGGCTTGCTGTCCACCCAGCCGAAGCACAGCGCCTCTTCGACTGCGGCGTCGTACTCCACCCGCGGCTTGCCGGTCGCCTTCTTGTAGGAGACGAGCCACACACCGGTCGTGCGGCCGTGATTGGCCGCCAGCCACGCGCGCCACTCGGCGCGGCTGAGCGGATGCACGGACGGATCAGGGGCTTCGGTCATCTAGTCGCGATGGCAAGCGGCGGCACTGTGAGCGAGACAGGGCCGGCCCCGCCGCGACCGAGAGTCGGCACACGCGGCCGCCGAACCAAGCGCCTCGGCCCTGCACCAGGTCAAGACTCATGCTGCGTGGACCTCGACATTGAATCCTTCGCTCGCTTCGATCGGCTGGAAGTAGGACGACACGTGCATGAAGTCCTCTTCCGTCAAGTGATGCGAACCATCAGGTCGCTCGACGTTGCGCCGCGCGATCCGCGCCAGACACAGGTCGTCCGGCGTATCGAGGTGGTGCAGGACGTGCGCCGCACCCGCCTGCTCGAAGATCGAGCGAAACCAGCTGCGGCCGGACCTGGTATTGGCCTGAAAGTCGAGTACGACCGAATGACCCGCCTTCAAGAGATCGACCGCCAACGGCCCGACCACCGTCCGGAGCCTGCGCGAAAACCTGATGTAGTCGTCGAAGGTCTTCATCTCGTCACCATAGAGCCGCGTGAGCCAGATGTCTTCCGACACCAGGATCGCCCGGTGCTGCTCGGCGACTCGCGCGGCGACGGTGGTCTTGCCAGCGCCCGCCTTGCCGCAGAAGAAGTGAAGAGTCGGCGTCTCACGCATAGCTAATGGAGTGGGTAGCGAACCGCCCGACCTTCAGTCAGGAAAATGAACGCTGGCCCCTTTGTGCTGCTTCAAGTGGGGTCAGGCATCAGCGCGGCGGGACAGAGCCAGGCGCACCGCAAGACCAACCATAACCAAGCCACTGCACCGATAGAGCCAAACGAGAGCAGCCGGACGGGACTGAAACCACGACGAGAGCCGACCAGCGAAGAAAGCCACCGGGCCTTTGATGACGAAGGTGAGCACCGCGAAGAGAAATCCGAGCACAAAAACAGTCAGGGTGGGATGCGTTGCGCCGGACACAATGAACTGAGGCAGAAAGGCGAAGTAGAAGACAGCAATCTTGGGGTTGCTGATGTTCGAAACCGCACCGGTGACGAAGAGGCGCATCGGAGACTGCGGCGAAGCGGTCGCAGTCCGTAGCTGCGCGGCGCGAGTGAGAAGAAGTTGAACGCCGAGGTAAAGGAGGTATGCCGCGCCGAAGAACTTCAGCGCCGTGAAGAGCCACTCCGAAGTACGCAGAAGCGCACCGAGGCCTAGAGTAGCAAGTAGCGTGTGGCCGACTAAACCTACGCTCACACCAGCCGCGGTAGTGACGCCCGCCTTGACTCCATGCGCGAGCGACTTTGACATGACAAGAATCATGTCTTGTCCAGGCGTAGCGATGACGACTACGGAGGCAAGGAGGAACAGGAACCAGTGTGCGTCGATCATAGGGTGTGGTGTGTTCTGATGCGTAGGACAGAGTTCAACGGCGCGCTGCTTGCGACGTGTCCGATGCGACGGGAAAATCGACGCTGGCCCCTTTGTCTGGTTTGTCTGCTCCCTTTGTCTGCTCGACGGTGGTCTTGCCAGCGCCCGCCTTGCCGCAGAAGAAGTGAAGGGTCGATTCTGATGACATTGCGATAGACGAAGGACCCGTCGCGTACCACCAGGCCGGATTTGGTGGCCCGCCGTGGCGCTCCGCTTGAGCGGGGGGCTAGGCCCGAGTGCTGAGCGGGCCATACTCTGACTCCGCTTTGACTTTCTCCCACTCTTCTTTCAGAAGTGCCTGAGATGCGACAGTGAGTTCGTCCAGGATCTTGGCGACGGCATCCTGATTCTCAGATAGCCGTGAGATCGACTCGACAAGTCTCTCAATCGTCTTGTCTTGTGTGCCTTCTGGATTGAGGCGAAGACGGATCACATACCGGAGCCTGTCTAGCTCGACAATGAGCTTCCGCTTTTCCGCTTCGTCTTCAATGCTCGTGCAGGACCAGTGATATGCAAGACCGCTATACGAACCAATATCTTGACGCAATTGCTCAACCCACTTGATTCTCTGGCTGGTAACTGTATTGACGAAGGTCGTTCGACGGTTGGCTTTATGGTTGACCCAGAGATTCCAAAGTCCCAATAGAAGCGTGACGGCGATACCGATGGTGACCACGATGTCTTTCGGCTCTAGTTGCAAGAAGATCTCCGGTTGCCGGGCTTAAGAACACGCTGATTCACTCGCCGACGTAGCACGCAGCGCGCCGCGTTTCGCAAAAGTTCGCGCCATCGCTTTCAAGCGTGATCGTTCGACGGATGAAGCAACTTCCGCGCGTGCGCATGGAATCGTTCGCCTAAAAACCATGTACTTCAGCGCGTGCCTAGATGGGCGTCCGCCCGATGGAGGCGTCAGACGCCCTGCATTGGATGCGGTGCGGCTTCATGTAGCACATCAAAGACTCCTCCAATCTTCTTCAGTTCCTCAGCGTCAAACTTCTTCTTCATTCCGGTTTCAAGATCCACCAGGGGTGAGCGCGCGTTGTATTGATAGCCGGACGTCGCTATTGCGATCTGCAAGCGTGCGCGAATCAGCTCAAGCGCGGCCTCAATCTTCTCTCCTCCCGCCATCAGGTAGCAAAGAGTCCGTAGCACTATCACATTGAACTCCAAAACGGAACCCGGGTTCGGGTCGATCCGGTCAAGTGTCCGCCGGCAGAGCTCAAAATTACGCTCCAGGAACCGCGCCATCGCTCGGTTAAATACTGAGAGCACCGGACTGAAGCCGAGGGACTCGGCTTCCTCATACTTGCGATGCGCCTCCGCTGCGTTGCCATCGCGTAGCGCGGTGTGCCCTTGTCGCAGCGCGAGGCCTTGGTCGTTGCCAGGTCGTTGATCGGAAAGCTTGCCCTCGATTAGATTGCGTACGCTGGCAATAAAGGGATGGTCGGGGCTCACTGCCTCAGCGGCACCTATGTCGGCAACGGCGCCTGACACGTCTCCAAACAAAAAACGGGCCTTCGCGCGACCCAGATAGTGACCGAACTGGCGCGGCTCCCGCTCGATGAGACTGCTGTAACGGACAATCGCATCAGCGTATCGGCCGCGTGCCATAAGCTCTCTCGGCTGCGCTGCGCTCAAGTCAAGTACCTGTCCCAGAATCAGCTCCGGTTGTCGCAGAGTGGGCAGCGGATTGTCGTTAGGACCCCTTGGCTTCTTCCCTGCCTCGGTCGGCTCAGGAACGGCTTCGTTGATCTGAGCCAGATCGAGCAGGCCCTTCCGCCGCTTGTCATCTATCTCGTAGATTTGATCGAACTCCCGATCGCCGACTTCGATCAACCCAGCAAGCGCTGTGAAGCGTTGGCTCAAAGTCTTGTTCGGCTCGGCCGCTGGCTTGTATCGCATATCGTGTTCAATCTCAGCCCAAGCGTGTTGGAGGATTGTCCGAATCTGAACCTCAGCGCGGAGATCGGCAAACTCGCGGTATTCGAGGAGCTTCACGCGATCTGCTTTCATCTGAACGATGAAGTGAATGCTCCGGTACCCGACCAGCGCCTTCTCGATTAGTTGGTCCCCTTTGTCGCTTCGCTCTACGACATCGAACTCCCGGTAAACCATTTGCTCAACAAGCGGCAGAGTTCGGAGCACATAAGCGATGACTCGAGCACCCGCCAAATCTTCGATCTGCTGCAAAGGCTCGGCGTACTTGGGTCGAAGTGGATCGTCCGAATCCGGCTTTGCGGCCTTAGCCGCAAATCGCTCTATGTCCTTTGCTCGAGCACTGATGTGATGAGTAGGAATATCACGCAGAGCCATGCGGAGGATGGTTTCAATAGCATTTGCATAGCGAACGTATCGCTCACGAACTGCTCCGTAGGCCTCGAGGGACTTGATCCGATGCTGCTCAAAGTCGAAATTTTGGCTCATGGCCTCTGTCCCGCTCATGAAACGATGGTGATAGGCAGCCTACTAACGTCGAAGACTGCAACGCTTGAAGCGATACGTGCCACGTGGCGCCTAAGGTTTTGTATTGAACCACCGTGCAGGATAACAACGCATATCGAGCTGCGTCACGCACTGCTGTAGAACTGCGTTGACGTGGCAGTAGTTCACGTTTCCCAAAAATCAACTAGACGATCTGACTGTCCTGCAACGCAACGCCGTCCGGCGGTCAAATACCAAAGCCTCGCTTAATCGTCGCGGATGCCTGGCTGACACGCCCTCGCAGGTGATTTCTGCACGTTGGCTAGCATTGGCAAACAAGACAGTTCGACCACCTCCCCTGCTGCCTGCCCCCTTGAACGACCGAGTACGTGCGCGTGTCGGCCCACGCATCGCTCCAAGGACGTTTGCGCAGATCGGCCGTGCATGACGCGCGCCGCTGCGGTGCTGGTCTTCGACCTCGACGGCACCATCAGCGATCCGGCGCTCGGCATCGGCCGCTCGATCAACCATGCGCTGGTGGCGCATGGCTTTGCGGCGATTGGCGCGGATGAGGTGTCGCGCTGCATCGGCCCGCCGCTGGACGAGAGCTTTGCGCGACTTGTGCCGGCGGCTGACAGCGAGTTGATCACGCGCCTGGTGGCCGCCTACCGCGAGCGCTATGCCCAGGTCGGCTACGCCGAGAATCAGCTCTACCCGGACATGCCGCCGGTGCTGCAGCGGCTGCGCGAGCGCGGCGTGACGCTCGGCGTGTGCACCACCAAGCGGGTCGACTTTGCCGAGCAGATCCTCGCGCTGTTCAGCCTGCGCGAGCACTTTGCGTTTGTGAGCGGTGGCGACATTGGCGTGCGCAAGGCGGACCAGCTGCGCAGCCTGCGCGCCGCCGGGGCGCTGAGTGAGGCCGCGACCATGATCGGCGACCGTGACATCGACATCCTGGCCGCCCACGCCAACGGCTTGCGCGCGGTGGGAGTGCTGTGGGGCCACGGCAGCGCCGCCGAGCTTCGTGCCGCCCACCCTCACCTGCTGCTGGGCGCGCCGGGCGAGTTGCTGCAACTGGTTGCGTAGCCGCGCACACGGCACGCCCGCGCAGGATCATCGACGCAGGCGCTGCAGCAGAAAGCGCGCGGGGTCCACGCTGGCCGCGAGGTCACGCTCGATCGGCCACGGCTCGCCCTCCATCTGCGCCACCACCAGTTGCGCCAGCAGCGGCGCCAGCACCAGGCCGCGGGAGCCGAGCGCGAACAGCGCATACGCCCCCGGCAGGCGCGGCAGGTCGGCCAGATGCGCACCGCGCAGGCTGCCGCGCGCCGCCTGGGCTGCGGCTTCATCCGCGAGCGCACCGGCCAGTGGCAGGCGGTCGGGGGCCACGGCGCGCACCTGGTCAAAGACGCCCACCCGCCGCACCGGCGGCGGTGCGGCGAGCAGGCGCGACAGGCGCGCCACGTTGCCGGCATGCACGAGGTCGTCGTCCGGGCCGGCATCGGCGCCACCTTCGGGCAGCGGCAGTTCGTAGCTCGCGCCGATCATCGGCGTGGCGGCGGTGCCGGGGGCGCGCATGGCGTAGCCGTCACCGGCGATCGCAGCCTTCAGTCCTGCCAGGTTGTCAGCCGCCAGCAGTGACAGCCGCCCGCGCACCGCGCGCACCGGCGCCTGGGTGAGCGACGCCAGTTGCGGCCCGGCGAGCGCGCTGGCGTGCACCACCACCGGGGCGTTGAACGGCGCGCCCTGCGCGCGTTCGACGCGCCAGCCACCTTCGCGCACCACGCGCGTCACGGTGGTGCCGGCATGCAGCCGCACCGCCGGACCGGCCGCACGCAGCATGGCCGCGCACCACGGGCCTGCCGCGACCACCGCGCCCTGCGGAAACCACAGGCCCGGCCGGCGCGGCACCAGACCCACGTGCGCGGCGGCGGCATGCGCGCTGATCACCTGCGCGTAGGCGGGCGGCAGACCCAGTGCGTCAAGCGCGGACTGCCAGGCCGCGGCCTCCTGCGCCGACACCGCCTGCTGGAAGATGCCTTCCACCCGCGCCAGCTCAGCTGCGCCATCGAGCCGCTGCAGTTGCTGCAGGCTGGCAACGAACCCCGCGCGCGTGAGCCGCGCGAGGCGGCTGTCGTCGGCGGCCACCTGCGGGTGCAGCAGGCCGGCCGGCAGGCCGGAGGCACCGGCCGCCACGCGGCTGCCGCGCTCGATCAGATCGACCTCCCAGCCGCGCCGCGCGAGTGCCAACGCGGTGCTGCAGCCGGCCAGTCCGGCGCCGATCACCACCGCGTGGCGCGGCCCGGCATACGCGGCGGGCGGCTCGTGGCGGCGCACGGTGTAGCGGGGTGCGAAGCGACCGGTGAGCATCTCGCGCTTGCTGGCGAAGCCGGGCCGCAGGTCGAGTTCAAAGCCGCCGGCGGCCAGTGCCTCGCGCACCGGGCGCGCCGTGCTCCAGGTGGCCAGCGTGGCGCCGGGCCGCGCCAGCCGCGCCACCGCCTTGAGCAGCGGTGCGGCCCACATGTCCGGATTGCGCGCAGGAGAAAAGCCGTCGAGGTAGATCGCGTCAGCGCCGAGCGCGAGCTGCGGCACGAGTACCGCGGCATCGCCCAGCGCGAGCGTGAGTTCGACCGCGCCGCCTTCGAACACCAGGCGATGCAGGCCGGGCAGCGGCAGCGGCCACTGCGCGGCGAGCTGGTGCGCCAGCGGCGCGAGTTCAGGCGGCGCGGCCTCGCGCACTGCCTGCGCGGCCAGCGGATGGCGCTCCACCGAGACCATGTGCAGGCGCGGCGGCCGCTGCGCGTCGGCGCGCCACGCGGCCCAGGTGGCGAGGAAGTTGATGCCGAGGCCGAAGCCGGTTTCCAGCACCACGAACTGCGTGCGGCCGCGCCAACGCGCCGGCAGGTCGTTGCCGCCGAGAAAGACGTGGCGCGCCTGCCCGAGCGCGCCGTCGCGGCTGGCGTAGACGTCGCCATAGTCTTCGCTGAACGGCACGCCGTCGCGCCAGGCCAGGTGCGCCGGCGTCACGCGGGCGGCGGTGCTCACCGGGGCGCCTCGCGGCGCAGATCGATGCCGGTGCGCTGGTGACGAAAACCCGCCGCGAGGTACAGCGCGCGCGCCGCCAGGCGGTCGCTGCGCACGGTGAGCGTGAGCGCCCGGGCGCCGCGCTGATTGAAGGTCCAGTCGATCGCCGCGCTCAGCAGCGCGCGGCCCACGCCGCCGCCGCGCGCCGCGGGGTCCACCGCAACGAAGTCGATGTAGCCCTCGTTCCACGGCGGATCGAAGTGCGCATGCAGGTACCCGGCAGGCGCGCCATGGAGCAGCGCAATGCGGGTGAACGCATCGGCGCCGGCGGCGTGGTCGGCGCTGAAGAGCTTGGCGGCGGGCAGGTACGCGTTGGGGAACTCGGCTTCGTGCAGCGTGTGCAGTGCGTCGCATTTCAGCTCGGATGGCACCGCGGACAGCGCCTCGCCGACCGCCACCACGCGCACGCAATCTGGCAGCTGCCACGCCGCCGGCGGCGTGGTGAGGACGAACTCGTCATGCCGGCCGGCCGCCGTAAAGCCGCGCGCGGCATACAGCGCGAGCGCGTCCGCGCAGGTGGCGGGCACGAACGCGGCCTGCTGCGTCACAGCCGCCGGCAGCGCGCGGTCGAGTGCATCGAGCAGCGCCGCGCCCAGGTCCGCAACGTCTTCGTCCGCGGGTTCGTCCGCTGGTTCCTGATCCGCCACCAGCGGTCCGCGCAACCAGGCGCGGCCCAGCGTGACGTCGAACTCTGCGCCGGCCACGCCCACCAGGCGCGCACCGCGCCACGCCGCGCAAAAGCATGCTTCGTCGGCCGGCAGCGAGCGCAACTCGTTGGCATAGCCCGCGGCATCGGGGCCGCCGTGGCTGTGCAGGCAGCGCAGCGCGCCACCCGCTGTGTTGCACGCATGCAGGAACGGCGCGAGCGCGGGCCAGTCGGCTGCCGCAACCGGCTCGATCCGCACGCGCATCAGCCGACAGATGCCTACAGCGTGATGACCTTGGCGGCAGCCGCCTGCAGCTCGATCACCTGCGCAATGCTGCCGACCTCACCGACCGCGACGCGATCGATCAGGCCGTAGTGCTCCAGGCAGGTTCGGCACGACACGAGCTGCACGCCCGCCTGCGCCAGCACGCGCAGCTCGGCCAGCAGCGGCGAGTCGTCCGCGACCATCTTCACGCCGGCCGTGTAGAAACAGATCGCGCGTGGCTTGGCGCCTAGTTCGGTGAGCGTGCGGAAGTAGTTGCCGAGCACGCGCACGCCGAGCGCGGGCTCGGCGTGGCCGAGGCCGGCATTGGAAACGATGACAACGGTGTTATCGAGGAGGGCAGCAGGCATGGTGGCAAGGTCTCGCGAAAGGCAGGTCAAGGATTGTCGCGCAGCGCGCGCGGCGCGGCCCGACGGCACGCAATGTGCCTGCACCCGTCGGATTCAATCAAGGAGAGCCGCCATGCTGCGCCTTCTCAGTTCACTCAAGCAGTTCGACCAACGCCGCCCCAGCCTGCCGGGCGAACACCTGATGACCTTCGGCGCCGGCACCGCCCTTCTGCGCGCCTCCCGCCACCGGCGATCGCGCCTGGGCAAGGCGCTCACGCTGGCGGCCGGTGCCGCGCTGCTGTGGCGGGCGCTGGGCGGTCGCGACGGCGTGAAGCGGCTGGTGCGATAGGCGCACAACCCATGAGTGACGGCAGCCGGGCAATCCGTGCTGCCGCGCGCTTCACTTGAAGCGCTTGCGTCTTGACGCGGATCGTCAAGTTGCACGTCGACACGACTGTTGAACGGCACGCCGCCCAGCGGCCGCTGCGCCTGCACGCACCCCGGTAACACCGCGGTAACCAGCGCCACGCTATACCGCAGCCACGCGGGCAGTTCGATCGCCGCCACGCCCCGGTTGCCGCCATCGCGCGGCGGCCCGACACTGCCGACCGGATGCCTCACTCCCCTGCCCTTGCCACGTCTGTGCCCGCCTGGCGGCTGTGCCTGCTCGGCCAACCGCTGCTCGCCGGCGACCGCAAGATCGTGCTGCGGCCGAAGGACGCCGTGCTGCTCGCGCTGGTGGCGCTGGCCGGACCGATCAGCGCCGAGCGGCTGGCGGCGCTGCTCTGGCCGAGTGCCACCGCGCGCCAGGCGGAGACGAGCCTGCGCCAGCGGCTGTTCCGGCTGCGGCGCGACACCGGCGCGACGCTGGTGGCCAGCGGCAGCCTGCTGCAGCTGACGCCGGAACTGCACCTGGACCTGCCGGACACGCTGGCCGCGATCGACACGGACGCACGCGCCGGCGACGCCGAACTGCTGGGCGACCTGACCTTCGAAGACCTGCCCGACGTGGCCGACTGGCTGCGTGCCGAGCGCCACAGCTGGCGCACCCGACGCGACGGTGCGCTGGCGGCCGCCGCCGCGGACTGCGAAAAGCGCGGCGCACTCGCGCAGGCGCTGGCGTACGCGCAGCGCCTGGTCGATGCCGATCCGCTGGCCGAGCACGCGCAGCGCCGCCTGATGCGGCTGCACTACCTGCGCGGCGACCGCGCCTCGGCGATTGCAGCGTTCGAGAACTTTGAACGACGCCTGAAGGACGAGCTGGGCACGCGGCCATCGGCCGAGACGATCGAGCTGATGTCGACCATCGAGCAGGGCGCGGCCAGCCTGCCCGTGCGGCGAGCGATCGCGCCGGCCAGTTTGCTGCGTCCGCCGCGCCTGATCGGCCGCGCGCATGAACTGGCGGCGCTGGAGCACGCGTGGTCGGCGCAGCGCGCCTTCCTGCTGATCGGCGAGGCCGGCATCGGCAAGAGCCGGCTGATGCAGGAGTTCGTCGGCGGACGCAGCGGCGTGATCAGCGTGCAGGCGCGCCCCGGTGATGCCGGCATCGCCTATGCGCTGCTGGCGCGCCTGCTGCGGGCCGTGCGCGCAGCGCAGGACAGCGTGCTGAGCGCAGCGCGCGCGCAGGAGCTGGCGCTGGTGCTGCCGGAACTCGGTCATGCGGTGGCGCTGGCCGGCGAAGCGCAGCGGCTGCTGCTGCAGCGTGCGGTGGATGCGTGCCTGGGCGAGGCCGCTGCGCAGGGCCTGCACGCGCTGATCGTCGACGACCTGCACTTCGCCGACGATGCCAGCCTCGAGTTCCTGCAGTCGCTGGTGCAATCGGACACGCTGGCCGCGCTCTACTGGGGCTTTGCGATGCGGCCGGCCGAATCCACCGCCGCCGCCACGCAGCTGCAGCGCACGCTGGAAGAGGCCGGACGCATCGAGCCCGTGGCCATGCAGCCGCTGGACCTGGCGCAGATGACGGCGCTCGTCGCCTCGCTGGGCCTGCCGACACTCGACCCGGCGCGGCTGGCGCCGGCGCTGCTCAAGCACACCGGCGGCAATCCGATGTTCGCGCTGGAAACGCTGAAGGACCTGCTGCTGTCGGGCACAGCCGAGACGTTCGACCCGGGCAGCCGGCTGCCGCAGCCGGTGACGGTGGGCGCGCTGGTGGAGCGGCGGCTGGCACAACTGTCGGCGGCGGCACTGCGGCTGGCGCGCGTGGCGGCGCTGGCCGGCCCCGACTTCAGCGCCGAGCTGGCCGCCGCGGTGCTCGACCAGCATCCGATCGACATCGCCGAGCCTTGGCGCGAGCTGGAAGCAGCGCAGGTGATCCGCGACGGCGCCTTTGCGCACGACCTCATCTTCGAAGCCACGCGCGCCTCGGTGCCGCAGCCGATCGCGCAGCTGCTGCACCGGCAGATCGCGCGGCACCTGCAGGCGCAGGACGCCCCGCCCGAACGGCTGGCGCCGCACTGGGCGGGCGCGGCGCAGTGGCAGCAGGCCGGCGATGCCTATGCGGCCGCCGCGCGCCGGGCCCACAGCGCGTCGCAGCGCACGCATGAGGTCGACTGCTGGCACCTGGCCGCGGCGGCGTTCGAGCAGGCCGGCGCGCCGGCGCAGGCGTTCGAGGCGCGCTGCGAGAGCATCCACTCGCTGATCGTGGTGCATGGCGTGACGCACGCCAAAGGCGTGATCGAGGCGCTGCTCGCCAGCGCGCAGTCCGATCACGAGCGGGCAGCGGCACTGACCGCGCAGGCGACCGCGGCGCTGATGGCGGGCGACCACCAGGCCGGGATCGCGGCCGCGGTGCAGGCGGCCGAACTGACGCGCCAGTTCGATTCGCCGTGGCCCGGCTTCCAGGCGGCGCGGCTGCATGCGGTGGGCCTGGCGCAGGCGGGGCGATCGGCCGAGGCACTGGCGATCATCGAGCCGTACCGGACGCTGGTCGAGGCCGGGGCGAGCGCCGAGCAGCGCGGCCGCTTCTGGGCCGACTACGCCTACGTGCTCAACGGCGCGCGGCGCCTGCGCGACACCGGCTTCGCGCTGCAGCAGGCGATCGACAACGCGCAGAGCGTGGGCGACATCGCCGAACTGGCCACGCTCACCTCGAACCTCGCCACGGTGCGCGGCAACCTGGGCCAGGTGAGCGACGCGCTCGCGCTGGCGCAACGCTCGCTCGCGCTGCAGGCGCAGCTGGGCGCCACCGACGGTCCCGAAGGCGCCGTGGTGCAGACCTACGCCGGCCTGTACTGCGCGATGGTGGGCCGCTACGGCGAGGCGCTGCAGCACCTGGACAACGCCCTGGCCTGCTTCGTGCGCGACAAGCAGGTGCTGTGGATCGTGGTGGCGTCCAACCACAAGGCGCAGTTCCTCATCGATCTGGGCCAGTTCGCGCGCGCGCAGCAGGCGCTCGCCTACGAACCGGCGCCGATCGACCACGTGCGCGCACGCAGTGCCACCATCGCGGCGCGGCTGGCGCGCGCGCAGGGGCACTCGGGTCACGGCCAGCTGCAGCGCGCGTTGCAGGAGCTGACGCCGCGCACCGATCCGCACGTGCGCATGCACGTACTGCTCGAGGACACCGGCGGCGCTGACGCCGATACCGCCGATTCGGCCGATGCCGCGGTCGCGCGCTGCGACGAGGTGCTCGAGCAGGCGCTGCAACTGGAGTTCGCCGGCGTGGCGATGAAGGCGCGCCTGCTGCGCGCCGATGCACTGCGCCGTGCGGGACGCAGCACCGACGCCGCCGCCTCGATGCGCGAGGTGGTGCCGCAGCTGGAGCGGTTGCAGCCGGCCGACCTGATGCTCGGACACGCGTGGTGGCTGGCCGCGCAGGTGTTCGACGCCGCCGGCGAGGGCGACCAGGCGTTGATCGCGCTCGGCCGCGCGGCGCAGTGGGTGCGGCAGATCGCCCTGCCCAACGTGCCGCCCGAGTATCGCGACAGCTTCCTGCAACGCAACGCCACCAACCGTGCGCTGCTCGCGGCCGCCGATCGCCGGCGCATCCGGTAACAAGGCGGTAACGCGGTCGCTCTTACCTTCTCATGTGTTGTCTGTGCCGGAGCGGTTCCGGTTGATCGACAGGCCTTGTGAGAGGACGACCCTGATGCGCACGCTCCTGCTTCTTGCGTTCCTCCTGGCGGCCCTGTTCTCGACCCGCGGCGGCGCCGCCGAGGCGATGGTCAGCGCCGCCGACCTGCTGAAGAACCCGAAGTTCAAGACGGCCTACTTCGCGGCGATCGGACCACGCGCCAAGGAGCGCTGGCTCGCCGGCATGAGCAACAGCGCGCTGGTGCGCACCGTGTCGTTCGCCGGCGTCGACTACCAGGTGGCCACACCGTGCAAGCCGCACGACTGCGGCGACACCAACCTGCTGGTGCTGTACGCGCCGGCCAAGGGCACGGTGGTCGGCAAGCTCTACGAGAAGGGCCGCACGACGTTGCTCGGCGCGCCCGACGCCGCGCTGGCGGCAGAGCTGGAAAAGCTGTGGAAGAAGGAGTTTCGCCAGCAGTGAGCGCAGCAAGGGGCGACAGCGAGACCGCCGACGCCCGCCAACACACGATCAATTGAACCTGGAGACTCTCGATGAGCAGCGAAAGCCAGATGAGCGCCTACAACGCCGGGGCGCGCGGCGGCTTGCCGATCGGCGTGGCGGCCGAGGACATGGCGGCGTTCCAGGCCGGCGCGCAGTCGCAGGGCAGCAACAGCGCGGGCGGAGGCGGCGGCCTGCTGCTGATCCCGTTCCTGTTCGCGTTGCCGATCGCCCTGGTAGTCGGCACCTGCCTGTATCCGCTGCCCGGCGTGCTCACGATCGTGGGCGGTGCGCTGATCTCGGACCTGATGACCGGCGTCAACCACCTCGGGATGCTGCTGTTCCTGATGATGCCGTGCATCGTCATCTTCATCCTCGCGCTGGCGCTGGAGCGGCGCCTGGAGCGCTGGGCCGTCTACCGCCAGGTGCGGCACGTCGCGCGGGTGATCGCGGTGGGCTTCGTCGGCCACGCCATCGTCTTCTCGTTGCGCGGCGCCGGCAGCTTCGACAAGAACTCGTCGCTCCTCGAACGCCTGTCGATCACCCACGTGCTGCTGGTGATCGCGATCATGGTGGCGGCGCACTTTCTGTCGCGACGGCTGGACGCACGCTTCGGCAGTTCCACCGGCTTCTTCTCGCGTTTTCGCCTGCGCCGCAAGGCGTCCACTTCTGCACCGGAGACGACATGACCCACCGAAACTTCAAGCAGGCGCTGTTGCTCGCGCTGATCGGGCTGCTGTGCGCGGGCAGCGCGTGGGCGGTGCTGCGCCCCGGCAACCTCGGCCTCGCCCAGGGTGGGGCCACGTGCGACGGGCCGAAGTTCACCTACACCTACACGGCCACGTGGAAGTCCGCCGCCGGCGCCAACTTCCAGGTCAACACCGGCAATCAGTGCGCGCTCAATGGCACCGTGTGCGGCATCAGCACCAAGGGCTGCAAGGTGACCTGCAGCGCGCAGGGCGCGTGCTCGGCAGAGCTGCACGTGTGCGTTATCGGCAAGGGCAGCCCGTGGGTCAAGGTGGTAGCGCTCGACGGCACCGTGTACCAGCAGATCACCGCGGCGCCGCCGGGCAAGTGCGAGTGAGCGGCCAACAGTCGCACTCACCACCCCCGCGCAAGTTAACCGGCGCAGCCCGGTTCAACGCGCGCACGCGAAGGCCGCCAACGGTCGGCCTTCGCCTACTTGAGCGCCTTGAAGCGAACCCGGTGCGGTGCCGCGGCCTCTTCGCCCAGCCGCTTCTTCTTGTCTTCCTCGTACTCGCGGTAGTTGCCGGCGTACAGGAACCACTGCGAATCGCCTTCGGCGGCGAGGATGTGGGTGCAGATGCGGTCGAGGAACCAGCGATCGTGCGAGATGATGATCGCGGTACCGGCGAACTCGAGCAGCGCTTCTTCCAGCGCGCGCAGCGTTTCCACGTCGAGGTCGTTGGACGGTTCGTCGAGCAGCAGCACGTTGCCGCCCTTGAGCAGCGTGGTGGCCAGGTGCAGCCGGCCGCGCTCGCCGCCGGACAGCTGGCCGACGATCTTCTGCTGGTCGCCGCCCTTGAAGTTGAAGCGGCCGATGTAGGCGCGGCTGGGCATCTCGAAGCGGCCCACCTGCAGAATGTCGACGCCGCCGGAGATCGCCTCCCACACGCTCTTGTCGTTCGGCAGCGCATCGCGTGACTGGTCGACGAAGGCGATGTTCACCGTGTGGCCGATCTTGATCTCGCCGCTGTCAGGCTTCTCCTTACCGGTGATCATGCGGAACAGCGTCGACTTGCCGGCGCCGTTGGGGCCGATCACGCCGACGATCGCGCCCGGCGGGATCTTCATGCTGAGCTTGTCGATCAGCAGGCGGTCGCCGTAGCCCTTGGAGACATCGGTGAACTCGATCACCTCGTTGCCGAGGCGCTCGGCCACCGGGATGAAGATCTCCTGCGTCTCGTTGCGCTTCTGGTACTCGTAGCTGGACAGTTCCTCGAAGCGCTGCAACCTCGCCTTGCTCTTGACCTGGCGGCCCTTGGCGTTCTGCCGCACCCAGGCGAGTTCTTCCTTCATCGCCTTCAAGCGCGAGGCTTCCTGCTTGGACTCGGTCTCCAGCCGCTTGCCCTTCTGCTCAAGCCACGTGCTGTAGTTGCCCTCCCACGGAATGCCCATGCCGCGGTCCAGTTCGAGGATCCACTGGCAGGCGTTATCGAGGAAGTAGCGATCGTGGGTCACGCCGACCACGGTGCCGGGAAAGCGCAGAAGGAACTGTTCGAGCCAGTCCACGCTTTCGGCGTCGAGGTGGTTGGTGGGCTCGTCGAGCAGCAGCATGTCGGGCTTGGACAGCAACAGCTGACACAACGCCACGCGGCGCTTCTCGCCGCCGGACAGCGTGCCGATCTTGGCGTCCCAGGGCGGCAGGCGCAGTGCGTCGGCGGCGACCTCCAGTTGGTGCTCCAGATCGTTGCCGCTGGTGGCGATGATCGCCTCCAGTCGCGCCTGCTCGGCGGCCAGCGCGTCGAAGTCGGCGTCGGGTTCGGCGTAGGCGGCGTACACCGCTTCGAGCTTCGCCTTGGCCTGGAACACCTCGCCCAGGCCGGCCTCGACCTCCTCGCGTACCGTCTTTTCCGGATGAAGCTGCGGCTCCTGCGGCAGGAAGCCGATCTTCATGTCGGGCATCGGCACCGCTTCGCCGTCGAAGTTCTTGTCCTCGCCGGCCATGATCCTGAGCAGGCTCGACTTGCCGGAACCATTCAGACCCAGCACGCCGATCTTGGCGCCAGGGAAGAAACTGAGCGAGATGTCCTTGAGGATCACGCGCTTCGGCGGCACGGTCTTGCTGACCCGCCGCATCGTGTAGACGTACTGCATCGCTTGAGTTTCCGCGTCGGTCGTGAAAAGGAGGCGCGAAGCTTACAGGCCCAACGCGCCGGACCGCAGCGGGCCGGCCCAAGGCGCCCGCTTCGGTCCTGCAACCGTCCCCGTTCGAGGACAGGTCAGGGAATCTTCAGCGAGTCGGCAATGAAGGCGAGTGTCTCGTCCTGGCGGAAGTAGTTGACGTGATGCACGTTGCCGCCGGTGCCGAAGTCCCAGGTGGCCACGAGCTTGGCGCCGGGGGTGCCGAAGTCGGTCATCGAGTCGGTGTCGACCACGAGGTCGTTGTGGCCGTCGAACACGATGTCGGCGAGCGGGTCGGCGAACGTGGTCTTGCGGAAGTAGCGCCAGAACTTCCACCCTTCGCTGTCCGGTTCGAAGTTGGCGCGCACTGCGTAGTAGTCGACCGCACGCACCGCCGGGCCGGCGCGCAGCCGGCGGATCTCGCTGTTGTTGCGGATGCCCGCCTGGCCGAACAGCCCCGGCACCATCGCCACGGCGGCATCAGCGATCGGCAGCTTGGCCACCATGCCGGTCACCGACAGCAGCACGCGCAAGATCGCCGCGGGCGCGGTCAGCAGCGGCACCGCCATGCCGGCCAGCCCGAGCGTCTTTTCCAGCACGGTGCCGTAGTTGGTGAGCAGATCCAGCCCGCCGCGGATGCGCGGCCCGGCCGCGAGACTGGTGCCGGCGATGGGTGAACCGACCAGCACCGCGCGCGCGTGCTGGCCCACGCCGCCACCCAGCGCCTCCAGCCACCAGCGCGTGACGAGACCGCCGCGACTGTGCGCCACCACGTCGACGTCGTGCGTGCTGCCGGCCAGCAGCCGCGCCAGCTCGATCGCGTTGAGCAGCGGCCCGACCGCCAGCGTGGGGTGATCGAACGCCAGCACCTGCGTGTAGTGCTTCTGCACGCGCGCGAGGAACTGCGCGCCGCTCTTGGCGGCCTTGAACTCTTCGATGAAGTGATCGTTGTTGGAGAAGGTGCCGTGCACCAAGAGCAGCGTGCGACCCGTGTACGGGCCGGGCGGTGCGGCCACGAGCTGGCCGTTGACCAGCTTGCGCAGGCCGCGCGGCGCCGAGAAGCGATCGTCGAGCGCCTGGATCGCGGCGTTCACCTGGTCGGGTTCGAGCAGCTCGAACCGACGCTGCGTGACGATCTCGCCGCTGATCAGCTGACCGCCGCGGCGCGCGCGGCGGCGCGACAGCGCCGGCAGCGTGGAGCGGTCGCGCCAGTAAAGCACGCCGTCGTCTTCGACCAGCGTGAGGGTGGCCACGTGATCCGGCGCGGCGCGGCGGCCGCGTCGACGCAGGTCACGGATCGGTTGCTCGCCCTCGAACGAGTGGTCCAGGTCGAACATCTGCAGGTCGCTGGCCGCGCTGTCGAGTGCGCTGACCAGCTGCTTGTAGCGGGCGGTGGCCGGTGCGGTGGTTGGGCGGGCGCTCATGACCGCTCTCCCGCGTGCTCGGACTGGATGATCGGCAGCGGCGTCACCGGCGGCTCGTTGCGACGCGCCTGCAAGAGGTCGAGCAGCGAATCGAACTCGGTCTTGCTGCGCAGGTTCTCCAGGCCGTCCTGCATCGCCATGTCGAAACTGCTGCGGCTGGTGATGCCCACCGTCTCCAGCGGCACCAGGTCGCCGCGCTGGATGCTCTGCATGATCTGCGCAAAGTGCTGGCGCTTGAACTGCCAGCCGTAGCGGCCGACCGTGCCCTCGCGGCTGCCGCCGGGCGTGGTGCCGGAGGTCGCGGCGGTGCCGGTGGTCGGCGGCGCGGCATTGGCGAGCACGAAGTTCTCGTGTGCCTCGGTGCTGCGCCAGTAGGCGGGAAACGCATGCCCGGTGAGCAGGATGATCGCCGGGTGGATGTCGACGTACTCGAGGCACGCGGCCAGCAGCAGCGCCAGGTCGATGCAGGTGCCGCGCCGGCCCTGGATGACATCCGACGGCGTGCGCAGGCGCTGCGTGCGGCTGGAGTACGACGGCGGCGGGTTGACGTACGACAGGCCGAGGTCGTAGGTCAGCGCGCACCACAGCGCACGCACCTGCGTGTCGACGCTGGCGGTGGTCGACGGGTCGTTGGGGTCGACCTGCTGGTAGCCGTCGAAGCCGGCGGCCGGGTCGTCCTGCAGCGCCATCAGGTAGCGCTGCGCGGTGTCGATCACGCGCGCCACTGCGGGATCGCGCGGCAGCACGAACGAGGGCAGCCACACCGACTGCTTGCCATCATCGAGCCATTCATCGACCGGCAGCAGCGTCACCCGCACCGTCTGCTGATGCACCACGGTGTCGCGCGCCTTCACGCACACGTACAGCGTGCTCTGCACCCGCTCGCGCAAGGCGCGCGCCAACGCCGAGGTGAGCGGCACCTTGACCTTGTCGGCAAGTGCGACCGGCTCGTCGCCGAGCTTGAGCGTCTGGCGGAACGGATAGCTGTCGCTGCCGACATTCAGCTCGACGATGACGTCGACCGGCAACGGCGGCCCCTCGACCAGCTTGTGCAGCGTGAGGTTGCGGAATATGGGCAGCTCGTTGTGAAGCAGCGCGTAGTTCATCTCGCGCTGGATCTCCACGCTGACCAGCACGTCGTCGGCGCCGACGGCGGCCGGCGCCGGCGCGCGCCGCGGTGGCGTTGCCGCCGGCGTCGAGGGCGTTGCCGGTGCCGCGGGGCGGCCGCGGCGCGGCGTGCCGGTCTCGGCGGCGACGGCGGCGGATGCCTTCACATCGAAGGCCGAGCGCGCCGACCACAGCACGATGCCGGTGCCGTGCAGGTGGGTGATGCTGCCGCGCAGGGAGCGCCAGGCGGCGGCAAATGCCTCGAACACGTTCCAGTCGGCGCGCCGCCACTCCCGATACAGCGCGGCGAAGAAGTACTCGGCGGTCTGGTCGTCGATCTCGTCCTGGAAGCCGATCGCCGCACCGGCGCCGCGCGCCACCGCCTCGGCCGCCAGTTCGGCCGACGAGTGATGCAGGTTGAAGCCGATGAGCAGCGGCGGCCGGGCCGGATCGACGATGGCGCTGGCAAATGCCGGTGCCGCCACGCTCGCCAGGGCGCCGCGCTCGCCGCGGCAGACGATGCCGTCGCGCGCGTCGTCCAGATCGGCCTTGGGGCCGAGCAGCGCGCGCGCCTGGTGCACGTCCACCCCGGCCACGTGCACCACGTCCGGATGGCGCGTGGCCACCACGCTGCCGAGTGCGGCGAGATCGGTGTTGATGGCAGCCACGACCTGCGCCTCGGGCAGGCCGAGGGCGCTGGTGACGACGAGCCGCTCGGACGAAAAATCGAATTCCTTGGCGAGCAGTCCGGGCGCGCTCTGCAGAAACAGCAGCGTGTGCGGGCCGCGCGCGGCCGGCGCGGCGGCGGTGGCTGTCGCCCCCATCTGCCGCGTGATCGCCAGTGGCTGCTCGCGGCCGAGCACGCCGGTGGCGGCGCTGATCAGGTACTCCCACGGCACCCGTCGCGCGTACAGCAGGCGATAACGATCGCCCTCGCTGGGCGTCGGATCGCTGTCCTCGATGCCGACCTCCAAGCGGCCGGCGTTGCCAGCGCGCTGCAACTGCGCCTCGGTCAGGCCCAGGCGCAGCAGTTCCTCCAGGGCGTTTTGGGACTGAGCCAGCCGGGTGGCCTCGCGATTGGCCCAACCGCGCCGGCTCTGCAGCACGAAGGTCCAGCGGCCGACCACCGCGTCGTACGGCGCAGACACCGGCACGCGCGCGATCTCACCGTCGGCGTCACGCAGCGTGACGAGCGGCCGCTGCGCGAGCGTGGCGTTGCGGATCTCTTCTTCGGGACTGCGCGGGCCGCGCCGCTGCGTCACCGGCATGCGGCGCACGGCGGCGGCGGCCGGCGGCTTGGCTGGGGAACGGGCCGGTATCTTGGTCTTGTTCTGCGACTTCTGACCGGCGGCGCCAACAACGGGCGCGGGTCGTCGCTGCTTTTTCGGCATGGGGGCAGGCTCCATCGCGCGCGCTGCATGGCACGCGCCGCCGGCAAGGTAGTCGGCGACGCGCGGCGCGTCAACGCGTCAACGCGTCGGCCGCTGCTCGCAACGTCGGGAGCCAGCTCAGCGGTCCGGCGGATCAGCGCAGCTTGGCCGCCGGCTCCGTTACCGCCGGCCAGGGCGGCGGATTGCCCAGGTACACCGTGCGGTGCGGAAACGGGATCTCGATATCGCTGGCATCGAATGCCTCCTTGATGCGCTTGAGGAAAGCGCGCCGCACCTCCCACTGCGCCAGCGGCACCACGCGCATCCGGCTACGCAGCACGACGGCCGAGTCACCGAGGCTTTCCACGCCGGCGACTTCGATGTCGTCGATGATCTTCGGCCCGAGCAGCGGGTCCTGACGCAGGTCGAGCGCCACCTGCCGCAGCACTTCGATCGCCTGGTCGATGTTCGACTTGTAGGCAATGCCGATGTCGATCAGCGCGAAGGCGAACTCGGTGGACCGGTTGGTCACCGTGGTGATGAGCCCGTTGGACACGTAGTGCACGCTGCCGTCGTAGTCGCGCAGCCGCACCTTGCGCAGCGACACTTCTTCCACCAGGCCGGACTTGCCGGCGATCTCCACCACGTCGCCGACACGGATCTGGTTTTCCACCAGCAGGAAGAAGCCGGTGAAGTAGTCCTTGATCAGGCTCTGCGCGCCGAAGCCGATCGCCAGACCGACCACGCCGGCGGCCCCGAGGATCGGCGCGATCGACACGCCGACTTCGTTGAGCACCAGCATGCCGGCCACCAGCAGCGTGACCACCGACAGCGCATAGCGCGCAGCGCGCCCCACCGTCTCGATCCACTTCATGTTCTCCGGCCCGCTGGCGTGCGCCGACGCCACGATGCGCACCCGCCGCACCAGGCGACTGGCGATCGCATGCACCAGCCAGGCGAGCGCCAGGATCATCGTGATGCGCAGCGCGGTACGCAGCTCGGGGCCCCAGTTGCGCAGGTGTTCGAGCCACTCGAGCGACATCAGGCGCCTCCGGCCGCGGCGGGCTTGGCAAGTTCACGCAGAAGAAAGTCAAGGATCATCGCTACGCTCGATTGTTGGTGGACGAAGTAACGGGCACGGCTGCGGCGGTCGAGTTCGACCCGGACCGTGACCCAGTGGGGAGGCGCGCGATCGAAGACGTGCTCGTCGGTCTCGTCGTCGCCGACATACAGGACCGAAGCGAAGCCGTGCGCCTGCACCAGCGCCGCGACCGCGTCGAACTTGGTGCGCGAGCCGGGCGGCATCAGGTTCAGGACGCGCTTGCCGCCGATCAGCATCGGCGGCGGCTGCAGGCTCCGTGCAACCGCGTGCAGACGCAGCGCGCCGGCATCGGGCTGGCGCATGCGGCGGCAGTGCAGCGACAGCGACAGTTCCTTGTCCTCCAGCTCAGCACCTTCAGCCAGCGCCTGCACAAAGCCGGCATGGGCGGCGAGCTGCGCGCGCCAGCCAGCCACCACCACCCGACTGCCCAAGACTTCGGCAGCGCCCTCACCTTCATTGCCGTGATTGCCGATCAGCCAGCGCACTTCGGTCGGCACGCGGGTGGCCAGATCGGCGCAGCTGCGGCCGGACACCAGTGCCACCGGCACGCGCAGGGCGAGCTGGCGCAGCAACTGCTCGATCGCCGGCAGCAGCCCGGCCTGTTCGGGGCGCGTGACGATCGGCGCCAGCGTGCCGTCGAAGTCGAAGGCGAACAGGGTCGGCGCCCGCGTCAGGCGCCGCAACTCGGCTTCACCGGCAGATTCGAACAGCGCATCCATCCGCTCGCTCCAGAGGCCTTGGTCAGAATGTCGAGGCGCGTACCGCCGCGGCGGAGCGGCCGCTCGGCGCCGCCATCACGCGACCCGTCGATGACGTTCCCACTTGCGGCCGTGGCGCAGCGGGCATGCGCGCAGGCGGCGGCACGCCACGTGGCCGCTGCGCGAGCGGCCTCGAGTCAATGGCATCGTGGCGCCTGGTCACGAACGCATGCGCATCAGAAGGCGTCGTCCCACCGCTTTGACAACCGCATCGCGCAGACGATGATGCCGACCAGGCTGTAGGTCTGCGGGTAGTTGCCCCACAGCTCGCCGGTGGCGGCATCGATGTCCTCCGACAGCAGGCCGAAGCGATTGCGGCAGGCAAGCAGGCGCTCGAATTCGGCGCGCGCCTTGTCGCGCTCGCCGATCAGCGCCAGCGCCTGTACCCACCAGAAGGTGCAGACGAGGAAGGCCGTCTCGGGCAGCCCGAAGTCGTCGGCGCGGTCGTAGCGCAGCAGGTAATCACCGCGGCGCAATTGCTTCTCGATCGCGTGCACGGTCGCCGCCAGCCGCGGGTCGTCGCGGTGCAGAAAGTCCAGCTCACCCATCAGCAGCAGGCTGGCGTCGAGCATGTCGCTGCGCGGACCGTCGGCGTTCATCTCGGCGACGAAGCAACCCAGCTGCGCATTCCATGCGCGCGCCTCGATCGCGCGGCGGATCACCGCGGCGCGCCCCTCCCAGTGGGTGGCGCGCGGGGCGTCGTTCAGGTGCCGCGAAATGCGGGCGAGCCGGTCGCAGGCGGCCCAGCACATCAGGGAGGAGAAGGTGTGCACCGAGGCACGACCGCGAAACTCCCAGATGCCGGCGTCGGCCTTGTCGTGCAGCGTGAAGGCGCGGTCACCGAGCCGCTCCAGATCGCGCAGCAGCGCCTCGTCGCCGGGCTGCACCAGGCGCGTGTCGAAGAACGCATGCGCCACGCCGAGGATCGCGGCGCCGTAGACGTCGTGCTGCTGCTGCGCGTAGGCAAGGTTGCCGGTACGCACCGGTCCCATGCCGCGAAAGCCCTTGAGCCCGGTCATCGTGTGCTCGGCCAGCTCGGTGGCGCCGGACAGCGAGTACACCGGCTGCAGCGGCGCATCGCCGCTGTCGGCCACCAGGCCTTCGAGGTAGCGCAGGTAGCGCTCCATCGATCCGGTGGAGCCGAGCCGGTTGAGCGCGTTGATGACGAAGTAGGCGTCGCGCAGCCAGCAGTAGCGGTAATCCCAGTTGCGGCCGCTGTCGGCGGCCTCTGGGACCGAGGTGGTGAGCGCGGCGATGATGGCGCCGGTGTCGTCGAAGGTATTGAGCTTGAGCGTGATGGCGGCGCGGATCACCGCGTCCTGCCACTCGAACGGAATGGCGAGGTTGCGCACCCAGCGGTACCAGTAGGTCATGGTCTGCTCGAGCATCCAGCGACCGGTCTCGAGCGGGCTTTCGGCGAGCGTCTCGTCCGGGCCGAGGACGAAGGTGAGCGCATGGTCGACCAGCAGCGGCCGCTCCTCGATGATGTGGGTGAGCGGCGCATCGGTGGTCAGGCGCAGCGGACAGCCTGGCACCTGCACGCGGATATGGTGGGTGCCCCAGGCCATCGTCGGCGTGTGTGCGCCGTGGTCGCTGCGCGGCGCGAAACGCACCTTGATGCGCGGGCGGCCGGACAGTGGGCGCACGATGCGCACCAGCGTCACCGGCGCGAAAGTGCGACCGCGCAGCATGAAGCGCGGCGCAAAATCGATCACCTCGACCGCGCCGCCGGCGGCATCGCGCAGCACGCTGCGCAGCACCGCGGTGTTGCGCACATAAGCCTGCTCGGCGACCGCACCGTCCACGAGCGCAACGTCGAAGCGACCGTTGGCAGCGTTGTCGTCGGCCAGCGCGCAGAACACGGGGTCGCCGTCGAAGCGTGGCACGCACATCCAGACCACGCTGGCGTCGGTGTCGATCAGGGCACCGATGCGCGAGTTGCCGATGACGGCGAGGTCGAGCTGGGTGCGCCGGGAGGGTGTGATGCGGGCCGCTGCAGTTTTTTCGTTCATGCCGCAGTCTGCCGTCATGTGGGCGATGCGGACATCGCCACAGCACATTACGTAGCGCACACAGCGGGCCGGGCGTCGTCGGTCGCCACGTCTCGCGACGGCACGCAGCTTGCCTCACGTGGGCATGTCGACCCTGGTGCCTCCACCCCTGCGCAGCGCGGCGTCCTGGGTGGCGCCGCTGGCGTGGCTGGTCGCGGCCGCGCTCGCCTGGTACCTGTCGCACGTGCTGCTGCTGGTGTTTGCGGCGCTGCTGCTGGCACTGCTGTTGCGCGGTCTGGCTGCACCTCTGTCGCGGCGGCTGCCCTTGTCGGACCGCTTGGCACTGGTGCTGGTGGTACTGGCGCTGCTCGCAGGCGGTGCATCGGCGCTGGCGCTGTTCGGTACCGAAGTGCGCAGCCAGATGGCCGATCTGGGCGAGCGCCTGCCGCAAGCATGGGACGAGTTCAGCGAACGGCTGGGTTCGACGCGTCTGGGGGCGCAGGTGCGCGAACGCATCTACGAGAGCTTTGACGGCGGCGCCGGCGGTGGCGACCTCGCCTCGATGGTCGGACGCGCGATGGCGGCGCTCGCTTCGACCTTGACCGACCTGGTGCTGGTGCTGGTGGGCGCGGTCTATTTCGCCGCCCAGCACGATGTCTACTGGCGTGGCGCGATCGGCATGCTGCCGCCCGATTGGCGCACCGACGCCAAGGACGTTCTGACGAAGGTCGGCCGCGCGCTGCGCCGCTGGCTTCTGGCGCAGCTTGGCGCGATGGTGCTGGTGGGCACGCTGGTGGGATTGGGCTGTGCGCTGCTCGGCCTGCCTTCGGCGCTGGCACTGGGGCTGCTCGCCGGGCTCACCGAGTTCGTGCCCGTGGTTGGACCGGCGGTGGCTGCGATCCCGGCCCTGCTGCTGGCGATGACCGTCGGCTGGGAGACGGCGATGTGGACCGCGTTGTTGTACCTGGGCGTGCAGCAGTTGGAGGGCAACGTCATCTCTCCGCTGGTGATCCGCAGCAGCGTGGCGGTGCCGCCGGCCGTGACGTTGTTCGCCATTTTGGCCTTCGGCACGCTGTTCGGCGTGATGGGCGTGCTGCTCGCGGCGCCGCTTTCGGTCATGGCGCACGTGCTGGTGACCGAGTTCTGGGCGCGACGACTGCCACCGCCGGTGCCGGTGACGCTCCCCACGCCTGCGCCCGATCAGACCGCCCGACGTATCGATCGCTGAGCGGGCCAGGCGAGCGCGGTGGCGATCACTGCCGCATCACTGCCTTCATGTGATCCATCACGTGCGCGTGCTCGTGCAGCGGACTGAACAGAATGATCTCGGCATCGCTGACCACGCGCACGCTGTGTCCGGGCGGCCAGTAGAAGAGATCCTTCTCGCGGCAGGTCTCGGCGCTGCCGTCGGTGTAGGTCACCACCAGTTCACCTGCCAGCATGTAGCCCCAGTGCGGCGTCTGGCAGGCATCGTCCTGCAGCCCCTTGAGCAGCGGCGCGATGTCGGTGCCGCCCGCCAGCGAGAAATACTCGCCGCCCATCGCGGCGAAGCCGGTGGCGTCGCCGAACTGCGCGGTCTGCCGCGCGACCGCGCCGGGAACGTCGATCCTGGCGGGGATGTCTTCTCTTGCAACGTGCATCGTGACCTCCGTTGAAGGTGCAGCGGCAACGCGCCAAGCTGTGGCTTGCGGTCCGTACCGACCAGGCGTGCTCAATTGCGTGTGATGACGATCTCCAGGTACTCGCTGGGCACCACCATGGAGCCGTCGTTGGCGCGGTTGAAGCGACCGATCAATGCGATCAGGTCGTTCGCCAGTGCGTCCTGCGCCGGTGCCGGCAGCGCGGCGAAGGTCTTGAGCACCGGGCCGTAGTAGCTGCGGAAGATATCCAGCCAGTGCTGCGCCGACGTGTAACGGAAGTTGAAGCTGCGCACGCTGGCGGCGAGCGTGGCTGCGCGCGGGTCGAACAATTCATCGAGACGCGCGCGCGTACCCCACAGGGCGGGCGAGCGTGCTCCGGCGGGCGGCGGCAGGTGCTTGCCGATGGTCTTGAACACCTGGCCAATGAAGCCATCGGGCGTCCAGTTGGCCAGGCCGATCTTGCCGCCGCGCCGGCACACGCGCATGAGTTCGCTGGCCGCGCGCTCCTGGTCCGGCGTGAACATCACGCCGAAGGTGGACACCACCACGTCGAACGCGCCGTCTTCGAACGGCAACTGCTCGGCGTCGGCCTCGCGGAAGGTGATGTCGAAGCGGTCGGCCACGGCCCGCTCGCGGCCGCGCGCGAGCAGCGCCGGCACGTAGTCGGTGGAGGTGACGTCGCACCAGCGTCGCGCGGCGGCGAGCGAGGCGTTGCCGTTGCCGGCGGCAACGTCGAGAACCTTCTGCCCGGCGTGCAGGTCGAGCGCCTCGCACAGATTCTCTCCAACGATCTGGAGCGTGGTGCCTATCAGCGCATAATCGCCCGAGACCCAGGCCATCTGCTGGCGGCTCTTCAGCGCCTTCAGATCGACAGGGTTGGCCTGCGGCCGGTCTTGAATCGTGTTGTGTGCAACGGTGTCCATGTGCTGTCTCCTCTGATGTGCGGCACGTGATCGACGACAGCGCAACCTTGAGGCTCGAGCGTGGATGCACGCGTGGTAGCCGGCGTGGAAACTTCCGCGCCCCTCGATCCGCCCGAGCCCGGGGTTCGGATCAGGCTGCTGGGTCCACTGACAGTTTCACGTAAGGGCGAGTCGCTCACCCTTCCGGCCTCGCGCAAGGCGCGCGCGCTGTTGGCCTACCTGGCGCTGGCGCCACGGCCGGTCTCGCGCGGCCACCTGTGCGAGTTGCTCTGGGATGGCCCCCACGATCCTCGCGGCGAACTGCGCTGGTGCCTGAGCAAGATCCGCGGCGTCATCGATGACACCGCGCGGCACCGCGTGATCGCGCATGACGACGCGATCAGTCTCGACCTGACTGATTGCGCGGTCGATGCGATCGAGGTTGCACGCGCAATGCAGACCGGGGTGGCGTTGCTATCGGCCACGCGCGCACGTGCGCTGGTGGCCTCGGTGGCGGGCGACTTCCTCGACGGCCTCGACGTGGAGCGCAGCGCCAATTTCACCGGCTGGCTGGTTGCCCAGCGGCGCCAGTTCCGCAGCGCCCATGCGGCACTGCTCGAGCATCTGTCGACCACGCTGCCCGACGCGCAGGCGCTGCCGTACATCGACACCTGGCTGCAACTGGCGCCCTTCGACATGCAGGCGCACCGACGGCTGCTGCGCGTGCTGGCAGGTCTCGGCCGCATCAACGATGGCGAGCGTCATCTGGCCTGCACGATTGCGCAGTTCGACGCCGAAGGTCTGTCGGCTGCGCGTCTGCCGCGAGACTGGCAGGAAGCACGCGCGCAGGCGTTCACGGCCCCCGCCGCGGGGTCAGCGCCTAGCTTCAGCCCTGATCCGCTACGCCCTTCTGAAGCTGACCGGGGCAGAGCACTCGCAGCGACGCGCCGTGCATCGGTGGCGATGATGCCGCTGCACGATCTGTCGGCCGATGCCGCGGCGGGGCGCCACGGCATGGCCGATGCCCTCGCACACGACGTCATCACCCGCCTGGCCAAGCTGCGCAGCCTGTTCGTCATCGCCCAGGGCACGGTGCAGGCGCTGCACCAGCGGCACATCGGTGCCGAGCAGGCCGGGCGCATGCTGGACGTCGACTACGTGATCAGCGGTACCTTGCGGCGTGACGGCGCGCGGCTCACGGTCTCGGTCGAGTTGGTGGAGACGCGCACGGCACGCATCGTGTGGACCGAGGTGTTCGCGCAGACGCTCGACGACGTGTTCCAGGTGCTCGACGAGATCGGCAACCGCATCGTCGCCTGCGTGGCGAGCGAGATCGAGATGGTCGAACGCAACCGCGCCATACTCAAGCCGCCGAACTCGCTCGATGCGTGGGAAGCCCACCATCGCGGCTTGTGGCACATGTATCGCTTCAACCCCGCCGACAACGAGCGCGCCCGCCACTTCTTCGCCCTGGCCGTGCGGCTCGACCCGTCGTTCGCGCGCGCCTATGCGGGACTGTCGTTCACGCACTTTCAGAACGCCTTTCAAGGCTGGGCCGAGCGCGAGCCGGACATGGATCAGGCCATGGAAGCCGCCCGCCAGAGCCTGCTGGCCGACGAGCGCGATCCGGCCGCCTCGTGGGCGATGGGACGCGCGCTGTGGCTGCGCGGTCGCCACGACGAGGCCGTGACCGAGTTGCAACGCTCGATCGAGCTGAGCCCGAACTTCGCGCAGGGCCACTATTCGCTGGCGTTCGTGCAGGCACAGGCGGGAGATGCGCAGGCGGCAATCGCCTCGTCGGATCACTCGCGCATGTTGAGCCCGTTCGATCCGCTGCTGTTCGGCATGCTTGGGGCGCGTGCCATTGCGCTGGTGCGCCTGGGACAGTTCGACACCGCCGCGGACTGGGCAGTCAAGGCCGCGGGTCGGCCCAACGCGCACCCGCACATCTTCGGCATAGCCGCCTACAGCCTGGCGCTGGCGGGTCGGCTCGACGAAGCGCGCACCCACGCGCAGGCCATTTGCCGCCTGCACCCCGCCTACCGGCTGGCCGACTTTCTCGCTGCCTTCCGACTGGATGCCGATGGCGCGGCGCGCTTTCGCAAGGGTGCCGAGCGCATCGGCATGGCGTGAACGCCCCAGGCCCGCGCGGCAGGCGCGGCGGACGGGTCGGCGCCCTCAGCACTCGATGATGTTTACCGCGAGACCGCCGCGCGCAGTCTCCTTGTACTTGGTCTTCATGTCGGCGCCGGTCTCGCGCATCGTCTTGATCACGTTGTCGAGCGACACCACGTGCGAGCCGTCGCCCGCCAGTGCCAGACGCGAGGCGTTGATCGCCTTCACGCTGGCCACCGCGTTGCGCTCGATGCAGGGGATCTGCACCAGTCCGCCGACCGGATCGCAGGTCAGACCCAGATGGTGTTCCATGCCGATCTCGGCGGCGTTTTCCACCTGCTCCGCATTGCCGCCAGTGACTGCGGCGAGGGCACCCGCGGCCATCGAACAGGCCACGCCAACCTCACCCTGACACCCCACCTCGGCGCCGCTGATCGAGGCGTTTTCCTTGTAGAGGATGCCGATCGCGGCGGCGGTCAGCAGGAAGTCGAAGATGCTGCGTTCATTGGCGCCGGGCACGAAGCGCGCGTAGTACAGCAGCACCGCCGGCACGATGCCGGCCGCCCCATTGGTCGGCGCCGTGACCACGCGGCCGCCGGCGGCGTTCTCTTCGTTGACTGCCAGCGCGAACAGGTTGACCCAGTCGATCACCGCCAGCGGATCGACCACGCCGGCAGCGGGCGCGCTGAGCCGGCGATGCAACCCGGGCGCGCGGCGCTTGACCTTGAACGGTCCCGGCAGATGGCCGTCGGTGCGGATGCCTCGCTCGACGCAGGCCTGCATCGCGGCCCAGATGGCGCGCAGGCCGGCATCGATCTCGGCCTCGCTGCGCCAGTGGCCTTCGTTGGCACGCATGATCTGCGCGATGCTCATGCCGGTGTCGCGCGTGAGCTGCAGCAGCTGGTCGCCGGTGTGGAACGGGTGCGGCAGCACCGCCGTGTCGGGCGCCACGCGCTTCTGGGCACTGCCGTCGGCCGCAAGTTCTTCACTGACGACAAAGCCGCCGCCCACCGAGTAGTAGGTGCGCGTAGCCAGCTCGGTGCCGCCGGCGTCGAACGCGGCGAAGCGCAGGCCGTTGGCGTGAAACGGCAAGGCGCGGGTGAAGAACGCGAGGTCGCCGCGCTCGTCGAAGGCCACCGGATGGGTGCCCCACAACATCAGCTTGCGATCCTGGCGGATCGCCGCCAGGCGCGCATCGATGCGCTCGATGTCGACCTTGTCGGGCTCCTCGCCTTCCAGCCCGAGCAGCACCGCCTTGTCCGAACCGTGGCCCTTGCCGGTGGCACCGAGCGAGCCGTACAGCTCGGCCCGCACGCGCATCACGTGCGGCAACTGCCCGTCGTGCGCCAGCCGCGCTGCAAACAGGCGCGCCGCACGCATCGGCCCCACCGTGTGCGACGACGAGGGTCCGATGCCGATCTTGAACAAGTCGAAGACGCTGACGGCCATGGCAATGTGTACGTGGTTCGCAGCCCTTGTCTTCAGGCGCGACCGCCCATCATAGGTGCGTCGGTGACCGGCGGCATCATGGCCGCCGCCAGCACGGGGGCATTGCACGGCGGCACGAGCAAGGCGGCGGCCCGCGCCGCCACGACAGCTTTTGCGGGCAGCCAACGCACACACGCCGCGAGTATCGTTCGCGCTCTTTCGCTCCCCTGCCGCCCGCCGGCGCACACCATGGCCACCAGCCTGCTCGCCCTGCTCGACGACATCACCAGCATGCTGGACGACGTGGCGACGATGACCAAGGTCGCCACGCGCAAGACGGCCGGCGTGCTCGGCGACGACCTGGCGCTGAACGCGCAGCAGGTCTCGGGCGTGCGCGCCGACCGCGAACTGCCGGTGGTGTGGGCGGTCGCCAAGGGCTCACTGCTGAACAAGGCGATCCTGGTGCCGGCGGCGCTGGCGATCAGCGCGTTTGCGCCGTGGGCCGTGACGCCGCTGCTGATCGTGGGCGGGCTGTTTCTCTGCTACGAGGGGGTGGAGAAGATTGCGCACAAGCTGCTGCATCGTCATGACGCCGAGGCCGAGCACAAGGAGGCGCTGCGCAACGCCCTCACCGATCCGGCGGTCGACCTGGTGGCGCTGGAGAAAGACAAGATCAAGGGCGCGATCCGCACCGACTTCATCCTGTCGGCCGAGATCATCATCATCGCGCTCGGCACCGTGGCCGGTGCCCCGCTCGGCACCCGGCTGGGGGTGCTGGTCGGCATCTCGCTGCTGATGACGGTCGGCGTCTACGGTCTGGTGGCAGGCATCGTCAAACTCGACGACGCCGGTCTCTACCTGAGCCGTGCGCAGGGTGACGCCGGCTGGGCGCGAACAAAGCGAGCCAGCGGGCGCGGCATTCTCTACGCGGCGCCGCTGCTGATGAAGTTCTTGTCGGTGGCCGGCACGGCGGCGATGTTCCTCGTCGGCGGCGGCATCCTCACCCATGGCATCGGACCGCTGCAGCACCTGATCGAGCAGTTGATGCTGGGCGCGAACGCGGTGCTGCAGGCGGTCGGACCGATGCTGATCAACGCCGTGGTCGGCATCCTGGCCGGGATCGTCGTGCTCGGCGCCGTCACTTTGTTCAAGCGCCTGCGCGGCACGCCGGCCGCTGCCTAACGCCTAACGCCGATCGCCGATCGCCGATCGCTGCGCTGATCGCCTAACGCCGATCGCCGCGCTGATCACGCCGCCGGACTTCGCGCCAGCATGCGGTGCTCGGCCACGTGCATCGCACAGTCCGCCACGGTCTTGAGCACGCCGAAGAAGAGCACCGACAGCCCGCCGCCACCAAGAAAGCCGACGCCGATGATGATCATCAGGTGCATCGGCACCACGCGCAGGTAGGGCAGGAACATCAGCGTGCCGATGTTCGGACTGCCCTGCCGGTCGGCCTCCCGGAACCGCGCGAACGACTGCCAGTGATTGACGGCGAAGGTCACCGCGGCAATCCCGACCCACAGCCATTCCTGCGGCGGCAGCGGATTCTTGAGCAGAAAGACGCCATAGCCTAAGTGGAAGAAGCCGTAGTGGACCGCGAAGAAGTTGGCGGTCGAGCGCTTGGTCTCTTCGGTTGGCTCGCTCTGGCGACCATTCACCCTGAACCGGTCCGTGGAGAACCGCGTGAGCCCCATCATGCGGCGGTAGCTGAAGACACCGATGATCACGCTCTGCAGCCAGTAGGGCCACAGCAACAGGCCGATCGGCCAGCGCTGCCACAGCGCGATCACCACCACCACGGCATTGCTCGCCACCAGCCAGTAGAGCGCACGGCGATCACCAGGCAAAGGCAGCGCAGAAGGCGGCGACAGCGACGTCATGATCGTGACCTGCGTTCCCCTGACCGAGCGCGCGACCCCGGTGCGCGCGCCACGGGCGTGATTGTGCATCGGCCGGGGTGCGGCCGGTCACGCCTCAGACGCAGTACCGACCTCAGAGGCGGAAGCGATCGACCCGCTCGGCCAGCTGCTGGGCGTTGTCGCGCATCGACCCGGCAGCGGCGGCTCCTCGACCAGCGCCGCGTTGTGCTGGGTGGCGTCGTCCAGTTCTCGGATCGACCGGCTGATCTGACCGATGCCGGCGTGCTGCTCCTGCGCGGCGGTGGCGATCTCGCGCAGCAGCGTGTCCATGCGGCCGGCGTTGCTGACCAGCTCTTCCATCGTGTCGCGCGCACCGCGCAACTTTGGTGGCGGTATCAACCTGCGCCTGGCGGCCAGGAGCAACACGCGGCGAGACTACGAAAGTCAAACCCGTGAAAACTGCCGAGAAAGCCGGTGATCCACCGGCTTTCGCCGCCAGCGCGGCGCCGTACGCTGCGAAGCTTATGAACGCTCGCCAGATCCCCATCCCGGCTGGGTCAGTGCCGTCCCTCCATCGCGCGCTCGATCGCACCGATGACACCGGCGCCGATGGCGGCCTGAGCCATGTCGTCCTCACCCAGGGCACGGTGTTCGACGCAACGCGCCGCCCGATCAGCCTGCGGCTGCGGGCGCTGGACGTGCTGCCCGGTGTCACTGCCAGCGCACTGGTGCAAGACTTGCGGCCATTCACTACCGGACTGGGCCAGCTGACCGTGCTGCTCGCCCTGCCCGACGCCGCGCTCGACGAGCGCATGCTCGACCTGCCGCCGCCAGCCAATCTGGTGCTCGAAGTCGGGCTGGACGCCGTCGCGCGCCCGGGTGCAGGGTCGCTGCTGGCAAAGCTGCTGGCCAAGCGCTGGCGGCTGGCATTCACGATGGCGCCGGGAACCAAGGTGCCGTCCAGCCTGTATGAGATCTTCGATCATGTGCTGGTGCAGGCGGGCGATGTGCAGCGACTCGATGAAGCCGACGCGCGTCGCCGCCCGCGCTTCATCGCGCACGGTGCACCCACGCTGATCCAGGCGCAGGCTGCTTTCGTTGGCGGCGCGGTCGGCTACCTGGGCTGGCCGATGGACGATCCGGTCCTGCGCGAACCGCGCAAGCTGCAGTCGACGCAATCGGTGCTGATGGACGTCATGCGCCTGATCCGCGCCGATGCGCCGCCGGCCGAGGTCGAGCAGGCGCTCAAGCGCGATCCGACCCTGCTGTTCAAGCTGCTGAAGCTGGTCAATACGCCAGCGTTCGGCCTGCCGATGGAGATCACGTCCTTCCAGCATGCGGTGCTGCTGCTGGGCTATCGCAAGCTCATGCGCTGGCTGGTGCTGCTGATGTCATCGGCCAACCGCGATCCGAACGTCGCGCCGTTGGTGCACTACTCGATCACGCGGGCGTTCCTGCTCGATGCGCTGTCGCCGACCGTGGATCGCGACCTGCAGGACGACATGTTCCTGCTCGGCGCCTTCTCGCTGCTCGATCGCATCGGCGGCATTCCGTTCGAGACGCTGTTCCAGTGGGTGTCGCTGTCGACCCACCTGAGCGACGCACTGCTCAAGCGCAGCGGCCCGCTGGCGCCGCTGCTGGCGCTGTGCGAGGCGGCCGAAGCCGACGCCGAGGCCACCGGCACCCAGCTGCGCCGCCTGCTGCTGTCACCAAGCCAGTTCAACGCCCACCTGCTGGATGCGCTGACGCGTGCGAACACGCTGTCGGCCGACGGCTGAAGCGACGCGCAGCAACCAGAAAAACGGGCGCCGAGGCGCCCGTCTTTCATCGCACTCTGCCCGCCGCGCGCCCGCAGGCCCGCGGACCCACACTAGGCCGGCGTCGCGGTCGCTGTCGCCTCTTCGGTGTACGCCGACAGCGGCACGCACGAGCACATGATGTTGCGGTCGCCGTAGACGTTGTCGACCCGGCCCACCGGCGGCCAGTACTTCTGCCGCTTCAGCTCAGGCAGCGGGAAGGCGGCCTGCTCGCGCGTGTAGTCGTGCGCCCAGTTCTCCGCCATCACCATCGCGGCGGTGTGCGGCGCGTTCTTCAGCGGGTTGTCTTCGCGATCGACGCGACCTTCTTCGACGGCGCGGATCTCTTCCCGGATCGCGATCATGGCGTCGATGAAGCGGTCCAGCTCGTGCTTGGCCTCGCTCTCGGTGGGCTCGACCATCAGCGTGCCCGCCACCGGGAAGCTCAGCGTCGGCGCATGAAAGCCGTAGTCCATCAGGCGCTTGGCGACGTCTTCGGCGCCGATGCCGCTGTTCTCCTTCAGGGGGCGCAGGTCGAGGATGCACTCGTGCGCGATCAGGCCGTTGCGGCCCTTGTAGAGCGTCGGGTAGTGCGGCTCCAGGCGCCTGGCGATGTAATTGGCGTTGAGCAGTGCCACCTGGGTGGCGCGGCGCAGGCCTTCGCCACCCATCATCACGATGTACATCCACGAAATCGGCAGAATGCCGGCGCTGCCGTAATTGGCTGCACTGACCATGCCGACCGCGCCTTGCACCGTGCCATCGACGCCGATCTTGCCGGGCAGGAACGGCGCCAGGTGGGCGCGCACCGCCACCGGTCCCACCCCCGGCCCGCCGCCGCCGTGCGGAATGCAGAAGGTCTTGTGCAGGTTCAGGTGCGACACGTCGGAGCCGTACTTGCCGGGCTTGGCCAGTCCCACCAGCGCATTGAGGTTGGCGCCGTCGGTGTAGACCTGCCCGCCGTGCGCGTGAATCACGTCGCAGATCTCGACGATCGCTTCCTCGAATACGCCGTGCGTGGATGGGTAGGTCACCATCAGGGCCGCGAGGTTCTTGCTGTGCTGCTCGGCCTTGGCCTTCAGATCCGCGACGTCGACGTTGCCGTTGGCATCGCACCGGACCACCACCACCTCCATGCCGCACATCTGTGCGCTAGCCGGGTTGGTGCCGTGCGCCGACTCGGGGATCAGGCAGATGTCGCGATGGCCTTCGCCGCGCGCGCGGTGATAGGCGCGGATCGCCAGCAGCCCGGCGTATTCGCCCTGCGCACCCGAATTGGGCTGCAAGCTGACCGCGTCGTAGCCGGTGCATTCGACCAGCATCTGCTCCAGCGTGCTGATCAGCTCGGCATAGCCCTGCGTCTGCTCGACCGGCGCCAGCGGGTGGATGTTGCAGAACGCCGGCCAGGTGACGGGAATCATCTCGCTGGTGGCGTTGAGCTTCATCGTGCACGAGCCGAGCGGGATCATCGTGCGATCCAGCGCCAGGTCCTTGTCGGCGAGCGAGCGCAGGTAGCGCAGCATCTCGTGCTCGGCATGATGGGTGTTGAACACCGGGTGCGTGAGGTAGGCCGAGGTGCGCGCGAGCGACGCCGGCAATGCGTCGGTCGCCTTGGCGTCGAGCATGGCGATGCTGGCCACCTGCGCGGGGGCACCGAACAGGCACCACAGGCCCTCGATGTCGGCGCGCGTGGTGGTCTCGTCGAGCGAGATGCCGACTGCGGTCGCGCCTACGTGCCGCAGGTTGATGCGGTGCTGGCGCGCATCGGCATGCAGGCGCGCCGCGTCGACGCCGGACACGGTGAGGGTGTCGAAGAAGCGCTCGGTGACGGTGAAACCGGCACCCTTCAGGCCGACGGCAAGGATCGTGGTGAACCGGTGCACCCGTTGCGCGATCCGCTTCAGGCCCGCCGGGCCGTGATACACGACGTACATGCTGGCCATGACCGCCAGCAGCACTTGCGCGGTGCAGATGTTGGACGTGGCTTTCTCGCGGCGGATGTGCTGCTCACGCGTCTGCAGCGTCAGGCGGTAGGCGGGCTTGCCTTGCGAATCGACCGACACCCCGACCAGGCGGCCGGGCATCGACCGCTTGAACGCGTCCTTGCACGCGAGAAACGCCGCGTGCGGGCCGCCGAAGCCGAACGGCACGCCGAAGCGTTGGGTGTTGCCGACCACCATGTCGGCGCCCCATTCTCCCGGCGCCTGGATCAGCGTGAGCGCCAGCACGTCGGCCGCCACCGCCACCAGCGCGCCGCGCGCATGCACCGCCTGTGCCAGGGCGGCGTAGTCGGCGGCCTCGCGCAGGCGGCCGCTCGAACCCGGGTACTGGATCAGCACGCCGAACGCATCGACGCTGGCCAGTTGGGCGTCGTCGACCACCTGCACGTCGATGCCGAGCGGCTCGGCGCGCGTGCGCACCAGCGCGATGGTCTGCGGGTGGCAGTCGGCGGACACCGCGAACAGGTTGCTCTTGCTTTTGCATGAGCGCTTGGCCAGGGTCATCGCCTCGGCGGCGGCGGTGGCCTCATCGAGCAGCGAGGCATTGCTGATCTGCATCCCGGTCAGGTCGCACACCATGGTCTGGAAGTTGATCAGCGCCTCCATCCGGCCCTGCGAGATCTCGGCCTGGTACGGCGTGTACGCGGTGTACCAGGCGGGGTTCTCCAGGATGTTGCGCAGGATGACCTTGGGCGTGTGGGTGCCGTAGTAGCCCTGGCCGATGAAGCTCTTGAACACCTGATTGCGGCCGGCCACGGTGCGCAGTTTGTCGAGCGCAGCTTCTTCGGTGATGGCCGGCGGCAGCGCAAGGCCGGCGGCCAGCTTGATCGAGGCCGGCACGATGGCGTCGGTCATCGCCTGCAAGGAGGGCTGGCCGATGGTCGCCAGCATGGCGGCCTGTTCGGCGGCATCGGGGCCGATGTGGCGGCCGATGAATTCGTCGTGGTGCTCGAGGTCGGTCAACGTCGACATGGGGTCACTTGGAGGAAGAAGAGTTCGAAACGGGCAGTGCGGCGAACAGGCGGTCGCAGCCGGTCTGCCGGAAGGTGAAGCTGGGCGATGCGTCGGCCGCACGCGCATCGAGGAAGACCAGCAATCGATCGCCGCTGCGGCGGTACTCGATCGACTTGGGCGCGTCGTGGTCCGGGTTGGCGAAGACGATGCGCGCGGGCTCGACCGTCACTGCGCGAAACTGCACCGGCGGCCGACCCTCGGGCTGGGCAATGAACACCAGCGCCGCATTCGCACCGGTGGCGATCTGCATGAACTCGAAGCTGCTGGCCGATCCGCGCAGCGTCTGGCCGACGCCGAGCATGCGGCCGATGCGGCCATCGGTCCACGCCTCGGTGGTGCCGTTGGAGCGGCCCTCGCCCTGCCAGCAGCCGCCCAGCGAGGCCGGCAACGGCGGCGGCGACGACGCCTGTGTCGCTCCGGCCGCAGCCAACGCGGCCAGCACCACGCACAGTGCGCGCATGCCGGCCAGCCGGCGGCGACGGATCATCGACCACATTCGCATCACTTCTGCGCGGCGATGTTCTGCTTGTACGTCTCGGCGTTCATCAGGCTCGCGGTGTCGCCGGCGGGTTTCATCTTCCACATCCAGGCGGCGAAGGCGTCGGCATTCAGCGCCTCGGGGGCGTCCTTGAGCGACTCGTTGACGGCCACCACTTCGCCCGCCAGCGGCGCGTAGACATCGCTGGCGGCCTTGACCGACTCGACCACGGCGCAGGACTCGCCGGCGGCAAGCGTGCGGCCGACGTCCGGCAGTTCGATGAACACCAGATCGCCGAGAGCGTCCTGGGCGAAGTCGGTGATGCCGATCGTGACGGTGCCATCTGGCTCGGTGCGCACCCACTCATGGGAGGCGGTGTACTTCAGGTTGCCGGGAACGTTCATTGCGACCTCTCGCGATGGGCGACGGTTGTCGCCGGTTGATCTCGCGGGCAGCGCGGCGGCCGCCCGAACATAGGAAACTGGACTAGATGAGTGCCTTGCCCTGGCGCACGAACGGCGGCTTCACCACCAGCGCGTTGACAGGCTTGCCGCGCAGATCCACCTGCACCGTGTCGCCGGGCGCAACACCCACCGGCACACGCGCCAGCGCGATGGAGAACCCCAGGGTGGGTGAGAACGTGCCGCTGGTGATCTCGCCGTCACCCAGCGGGGTGATGACCTTCTGGTGCGAGCGCAGCACGCCCTTGTCGAGCATCTTCAAGCCGACGAAGGCGTGCGCCTGGCCCTTTGCCTCCAGCGCAGCACGGCCGATGAACAGGCGCGGCGATTTGAGGTCGACGGTCCACGCCAGCCCGGCGTCGAGCGGGGACACGGCATCGTCCATGTCGTTGCCATACAGATTCATGCCGGCTTCCAGGCGCAGCGTGTCGCGCGCACCCAGGCCGCAGGGCGCCACGCCGGCCGTGCGCAGGTCGTTCCACAGCGCCGACGCCTGCGTGGCCGGCAGCATCACCTCGAAACCGTCTTCACCGGTGTAACCGGTGCGGGCGATGAACAAATCGCCCAGGTCGGCGGCGAAGAACGCACCGAGCGACTCGGTGGCAGCGCGCGTGTCTGGGCGCACCTGCCAGAACTTGGCGCGCGCGTTGGGCCCCTGCACCGCGATCATCGCGAGGTCGCGGCGCGGCACGATCCTGATCGAGAAGCTGCCGGCAGCACGCACCTTGTCCATCCACGCCAGATCCTTGTCGGCCGTGCCGGCGTTGACGACGACGCGATACCGATCGTCAGCGAAGAAGTAGATGATGAGATCGTCGATGCAGCCACCGATCTCGTTGAGCATGGCGGTGTAAAGCGCCTTGCCGGGCACGGTGAGCTTGTCGACGTTGTTGGCGACCAAGTGCTTGAGATAGGTCTTGGCGTCGGCGCCGGTCACGTCCACCGGACACATGTGGGAGACATCGAACATGCCGGCGTCGCGGCGCACCGCATGGTGCTCCTCGATCTGCGAGCCGTAGTTGACGGGCATGTCCCAGCCGCCGAAATCGACGGTCTTGGCGCCACAGGCGAGGTGGGTGTCGTACAGCGGCGTGCGTTTGAGGCTCATCAGGGCACCGGGCATGCAGGGCGTCGGGCCGGACGCTGCACGCCCCCATGGCATGCGCTTGACCGGCCTCGCGCCCCTCTGTCCTTTTGCCTGAGAGTTTGGGCACGCGGACCTGCGTCCGTTGCCGCTGCACCTTCGGCGCCGGCACCATCCGGTGCCGGTCTCTCCAGAGACGCTCGCGCGAGGCGGTTCTTGAACCTGAGCGATTACGGGCGTTGCGCCTTCGGCGGTGACGGTGGATGACCCGTCACGCTCTCCCGCATCACGCATTGAGCGAGGCGCCAGCATACCCGAGGTGGCGACCGCCGGCCGCCGATACGAGCCCCCTTCCCGTCACCCTGGGCAGCCGCGCGGTACTGCTCAACAACTCGGGGCGGGAACGCACCAACGCAACACATCGGCCAGCGTCCGGCGCTCGCCGATGCCCAGCGTTCGTGCAGCATGCGCCCGGAGATGGCGACGCCGCCGCTGCGCAGCTACAGCGGGCGCATGCTCAATGTCGCTGCGCGTTGCGTTCCATGAATCCGGAGTAGCCCGCGGCGTCCCCTTCCAGCGTCACGTCACGCACGCAGTCGAGGTAGTACTCGGTCCGGCCGTTGGTCTTCTGTTTCACGAGACCATGGATATCCGTCTCGAAGCCGAGAAAGCGTGCGTTGAACTCGCGCGCGAACCGCAGGAAGCGGACGATCGTCGCGTTGACCCGCTCGCCGGGCACCAACAGCGGAATGCCCGGCGGGTACGGCGTCAGCAGCACCGCCGAGATGCGGCCTTCGAGTTCGTCCACCGGCACGCGGTCGACCTCCCAATGCGTCATGCGCGCGTAGGCGTCGGCCGGCTTGAGGATCGGCTCCATGTTCGACAGGTACATCTCGGTGGTCAGGCGCGCGATGTCGTACTTCGCGTACTCGGCGTGGATCGCGTCGCACAGCTCGCGCAGGCCCATCGTCTCGTACTGCGGGTTGGCGCGCAGGAAGTCGGGCATCACCCGCCACAGCGGCTGGTTGTTGTCGTGGTCGTCCTTGAACTGCTGCAGCTCGGTGACCAACGTGTTCCAGCGGCCCTTGGTGATGCCGATGGTGAACATGATGAAGAAGGAGTAGAGACCGGTCTTCTCGACGATGATGCCGTGCTCGGCGAGGTACTTGGTGACGATCGCCGCCGGAATGCCGTGCTCGGAGAAGTTGCCGTCGACATCGAGACCCGGCGTGATCACCGTGGCCTTGATCGGGTCGAGCATGTTGAAGCCGCTTTCCAGATTGCCGAAGCCGTGCCAGCGGTCACCGGCGCGCAGGATCCAGTCGTCGCGCTCGCCGATGCCTTCATCGGCCAGCTCCTGCGGCCCCCACACCTTGAACCACCAGCTGTCGACGCCGAACTCGGCCTCCACCTTGCGCATCGCGCGACGGAAGTCGAGCGCCTCGGCGATGGATTCCTCGACCAGCGCGGTGCCCCCGGGCGGCTCCATCATCGCGGCCGCCACGTCGCAGCTGGCGATGATCGCGTACTGCGGCGAGGTCGACACGTGCATGTGATACGCCTCGTTGAACTGGAAGCGATCCAGATGCTCGCGCTCGGAGTCCTGCACCAGGATCTGGCTCGCCTGCGACAGCCCGGCCAGCATCTTGTGCGTGCTCTGCGTGGCAAACACCATCGAGTGCTTGGCCCGGGTCCGACCGTTGGCCACGCCACCGATCGCGTGCATGTTGCGGTAGAAGCTGTGGAAGGCGGCGTGCGGCAGCCAGGCCTCGTCGAAGTGCAGCGAGTCGATCACGCCATCGAGGTGCTCCTTGATCACCTCGACGTTGTAGATCACGCCGTCGTAGGTGCTCTGCGTGATGGTGAGCACGCGCGGCTTGACCTTGCGCCCCTTGAGCAGCGGATGCTCGTCGATCTTCTTCTGGATCGACTCCGGCTTGAACTCGGACAGCGGGATCGGCCCGATGATCCCGTAGTGGTTGCGGGTCGGCGTCAGGAACACCGGGATCGCGCCGGTCATGATGATCGCGTGCAGCACGCTCTTGTGGCAGTTGCGATCGACCACCACCACGTCGCCTGGCGCCACCATGTAGTGCCAGACGATCTTGTTGGCAGTGCTGGTGCCGTTGGTGACGAAGAACAGGTGGTCTGAACCGAAGATGCGCGCCGCGTTGCGCTCGCTCGCCGCCACCGGGCCGGTGTGGTCGAGCAGCTGGCCCAACTCCTCCACCGCGTTGCAGACGTCAGCGCGCAGCAGGTTCTCGCCGAAGAACTGGTGGAACATCTGCCCGACCGGGCTCTTGAGGAACGCCACGCCGCCGGAGTGGCCGGGGCAGTGCCACGAGTACGAGCCGTCCTGCGCGTAGTGGGTGAGCGCGCGGAAGAACGGCGGTGCCAACGTCTCCAGATAGGCGCGCGCCTCGCGGATGATGTAGCGCGCGACGAACTCCGGCGTGTCTTCGAACATGTGGATGAAGCCATGCAGTTCGCGCAGCACGTCGTTCGGCAGGTGGCGTGACGTGCGCGTCTCGCCATAGAGGAAGATCGGAATGTCGGCGTTGCGCCGGCGGATCTCGCGCACGAACTTGCGCAGGGCCGCCACCGCCTCGTTCTCCGGCGTGGTCGGGTTGTCGACCTTGCCGGCGAACGATTGCGGCGTGTCGGCGAACTCCTCGTCGTCGATCGACAGCACGAAGGCGGAGGCGCGGCTTTGCTGCTGGGCAAAGCTCGCCAGGTCGCCGTAGCTCGTGACGCCGATCACCTCCACGCTCTCGGCCTCGATCGCCTTGGCGAGCGCGCGGATCCCCAGGCCGCTCGTGTTCTCGGAGCGGAAGTCTTCGTCGATGATGACGATCGGAAAGCGAAAGCGCATGCGGGTGGCCTCAGGCGGCCGGCATCGGAGCCGACGCGGGTGGACAGCGATCAGGAAAGGGGCGGTGGGCGGTCGTGCCGGGCAAGCACAAGATTCTGGGTCAGCCGGGCCGCCGCGAATCGCGTCTTGGAAGGGGCGCGATTATCGGCTCCGACCGGCCCGTGTCAAGGTGAGCTGCCCGAGCGATCGCAACGGTCCGGTGGAAACTGCCTTTCCATGGACGGACGCTATGGCGCAGGGCGCCGTTCAGCTACGTCCAGGACGTCAGTGAACGTCACCTGCGTCACAGCGCGGAACTCTGATGCCTCGATCATCACGGCTACCCCGCAATCGAGGAGCAAGGCATGGCGGATGCGCAACTGCAGGACCTTGTCGACGAAAACCTCGCAGGACAGTTCGACGGCTTCGCCAGGAAGTCTGAGCAACGTGTGAACCCCCATGGTCGCTCGGCCGATACGCCGTGAACCCCGCGATTCTTGCGGGTTTGACGCGGACGCGCAGCGACCTTCGGCAATAATCCGTCCCGCCCGTCGCTTCCGCGCCACCCGCGTCTGTCGCCTACGATGAACCTGAAGGCCCTGGTTGCCGCCTCCGTCGGCGGCCTGCTGATCGCCGCCAACGCCGAGCCGCGCCTGCCGGCCGGCTGGACGCGCCAGGCCACGGTGGACGCCGATCGTGTCTGCAGCGCCGGACTGGACAGCACCTGGGCGGAGCCGGGCAAGCGCCTGCTCGCGCTCGAATGCACGCGCAGCGTCGACGGTCATGTCACCGTGAGCCAGACGATCGCCGCCGATGCCTATCGCGGCAAGCGGGTGCGCTTCGCGGCGCGCATCAAGGCCGAGAAGGTGCGTGGCTGGACCGGACTGCTCATGCGGGTGGTCGGCAACGACCAGCGGGTACTCGGCTACGACGACATGAGCACCCGCCCGGTCCGCGGCAATGTCGACTGGCGCGAGGCACAGGTGATCCTCGATGTGGAGGCCGATGCCTCGGCCATCAGCTTCGGCGTGCGGCTGACCGACGGCGAGGGCAAGGTCTGGATCGATGCGCTGCGCTTCGAGGAGGTCAGCCCGGACGACCCCAGCATCTCGATCAACCTGCGTCCCGCCCTGCCCTCGCAGCCGCAGAACCTCGGTCTGCAATAGCGCGCCGCGGGCCGACATGAAACCCGCCTGGCTCTGGCCCGACCTGCCCTCTCACATCGAAAGCGGCGTGCTGGCGGAGTTCAGCCCCGCCGGCGTGCGCTTCGGCCTGCCGGCCTTCGCGGCCCTGGTGACGCTCGGCTGGCTGGCGTTCGGCTGGAAGGGGTGGGTCCAGCACACGGTCGAGCTGTGGGTGGCGTACGCGGTGACCTTCCTGCTGCTCGCCTGGCTGCGCTGGCGCAGTGGCGCCTGGGTGCCAGCACGACCGCTGATCCTGGTGGCCATTGCGGGGCCGCTGTTCGGCGCCGCATTGGCGGCACCGATCGCGCTGCTGCCGTCGCTGCCGGAAGAGCGCACCGGCAGCGCCATCCTCGGCCACATGGGAGTGGCCTTTTTGTTCGCCCTGACGCTGGCGCTGATGCAGCTGTCGTTCGGGCTGGTGCTGCAGCGCCAGCGCCGTCAGGCGGAGGCGCGTCAGCGCGCGCTGGTGCTGGAGCGCGAAGTGCTGGCCTCGCGGTTGTCGGTACTGCAGGCGCAGATCGAGCCGCACTTCCTCTACAACACGCTGGCCAACGTGCAGGCGCTGACCGCCACCCGCCCGGCCGCCGCCGAGCAGATGCTCACCCACCTGATCGACTACCTGCGCAGCGCGATGCCGGCGATGCGCAGCAGCCACTCGACGGTGGGACGTGAGTTCCAGCTGGCGCGCGCATTCCTGTCGATCATGCAGTTCCGCATGGGCCGCCGGCTCGCCTTCACGGTGCAAGCGCCCGCCGAGCTGCTCGACTGCGAGTGTCCGCCGACCATCGTGGGCACGCTGCTGGAGAACGCGATCAAGCACGGGCTGGAGCCGGCGCGCGCGGGCGGCCGGATCGACGTGGTGGCCTGGCACAACGGCATGGCACTGGTGATCGAGGTCGCGGACACCGGGATCGGCTTCGCCAACAGCAGCGGCAGCGGCGTGGGCCTGGCCAACGCGCGCGAGCGCCTGGTCATGCTGTACGGTCCACGCGCCGAGCTGGACCTGACACTCAACCCGGCCGGGGGCGTGGTGGCGCGCGTGAGCATCCCGACCGCCCTGCCGGCGGGTGCCGCGATCACCAGCGGCCCTGGCGCACCTTTGGTGCAAGCCGCACTTGGCGAAGATTCGCCACCGACTGCTGCGCAAGTACGGGCAGAATCCGCGCCGGCGCCACTTGGCGCCGCGTCGATCGACCCGCCATCCGCCTGCGTGACGGAGCATCCAGATGCCCAGCGCCCTGCTGCTTGAAGACGAACCCCTGCTGCGCGAGAACCTGCGCGCGGCGCTGCACAAGCTATGGCCCGAACTGCAGATCGACTTCGAAACGGGCGACGGTGACGAGGCGCTGGCCCGCCTGCTGAGCGCGCCACCGGATATCGCCTTCCTCGACATCCGCGTACCGGGCACCAGCGGTCTGGACCTGGCGCGGCGGTTCTCCTCGCGGCTGCACGTGGTGTTCGTCACCGCGCACCAGGATTTTGCGATCGAGGCATTCGAGCGCGGCGCGGTCGACTACGTGCTCAAGCCGGTCAACCTGGCGCGCCTGGCCACCACGGTCGAGCGGCTCAAGAGCAAGGTGTCGCAGCCGCCACGCGACGTGCGCGAGGTGATCGACCGCATGGAGCCCGAAGCCGCCGCTGGCGGTGCCGGCAGCGCCAGCCGGGGCGAACCCACCCGCTGGCTGCACGCCACGGTCGGCAACCAGACCAAGCTGATCACGATCCGCGAGGTCGTCTACTTCCAGAGCGACAGCAAGTACACGCGCGTGGTGCGTGCGCACGACGAGGCGCTGATTCGAAAGTCGCTGGTCGAACTGCTCGACATGCTCGATGGCCAGCAGTTCTGGCAGATCCACCGCGCCACACTGGTCAACACCGAGTGCATCGAGAGCGTGGTGCGCGACGGCCTGGGCGGCCTGGAACTGATCCTCAAGGGTCGGCGCGAGCGGCTGAAGGTAAGCCGCTCGTTCCGGCACCTGTTCAAGGGGATGTGAGCCGGGGGCTCACATCCCCAAGGGGTCATGAGGATGCAGAGGGGGCGGGCCCCCTCTGAACTCCCCCTTGCGGCGCCGCAGGCTCAACCACTGCGGATCGTCATCACCGCCTGGTTGCTATTCGCCGTTGTGGCTGGCGGCATCGACCATCGGCCGGTCGGCGGGCTCGAACGGAAGGGGTCATGACCAAGCGGAGGGGGCGCCCCCCGGTCTGGACTACCCCTTGATGCAGCGCCTCTCGCTCAACGACTGCGAATCGCCATCACCACCTGGCTGCGCAAGGCGCGCAGCAGGTTCAGCTCTTCGCCGTTGAGGCCGGCGGCATCGACCATCGGCCGGTCGGCATAGAAAAAGCCGATCACCTTGTCCGACACCACCAGCGGCATCAAGAGAAAGCTGCGGGCGGCGGTGAAGTCGCGCAGGAACCATTCGGGCAGGTTGGCGCGCATCTTGTCGGTCTGGCTGTCGGCGATGTGCAGATCCTTGCCCTGCGCCAGCGCGGCGACGAACAGGTTCGGGGCGCCCTGGCTGGCGAAGCTGAACTGCGCCTTCGGCTCGCCGAAGCCCGCCCGGGTGCGGTACACGCCGCTGGCCGGATCGCGCAGCGCAAACGCGGTGCGGGCGTAACCCAGGCCGCTGAAAATCGCCTCGAGCGCGACCTGGACCACGCTGTTGATGTCCACCTTGTCTGCGCGCGCGATGCAATCGGTGGCCTCAGCGATGCCGGCGGCCAGCACGGCGCAGGCATTCGACGGGCGGCCGACGCCGTCGCGCTGCGTGCTGGTCTCAACGGCAACCGCCTCGATCGCCACCTCCTGAGGCACCACGTCGCGCAGCCGCGCCACCGGGCAGACCGTCGGTGCGATGCCAAAGGCCGCCTCGAAGTCGCGCGTGCGATCCGCCGCCCGCTCCAGCAGCGGCAGCAACTGCGTACTGTCGTAGTCCTGCGCCTGGCGAAACCGTTTCAAAACCTCGTCGAGCTTCATCGTGGGCCGCGCCCCGAGCGCGCCCGCCACCGCCTCGGCGAACTGCGCTGCCGCCCGCACCCGCTCGCTGCCGTTGGCCGGCGCGTCGATCCGCGCCGGCAGCGGCTGCACCGCGGTGAGGATGCGGTCGGGCAGGTGCCACTCGCGCAGCACCATGTCGGTCAGTTCATCGTGGCTGCGGCCAAGCACGCGCCGCGCCGCCATTGATTCGCTGATGCCTTCCTTCTGTGCGATGGCCTGCGCCTGCTCATGCGCCTGCGGCGCGAACAGCGCGACCAGCAGCCGCCCCACGCTGCGGAACATGGCAGCGATGGAGGCCTCCTCGCCTTCCGTGTCCGGCAGAAGCTGTCGGGCCAGGCTGCCGGCAAGCAGCGACTGATGGAACTCGTCACGCACCTGCGGCAGGCGCTCGCCGAGCAGGCCCTCGACCAGCACCACCGACATCGCGGTGACGCGCACCTGGTCGAACCCGAGCAGCATGATGGCGCGCGTCACGGTGGTGACGGCCTGCGGCCCCATCCTGTACGGGATGGTGTTGGCGATGCGCAGCAGGCGCTGGGTGAGCCCGACATCGGAGAGGATAACGTCGGCCAGCACCTGGACGGCGTCGCCGTCGCTTTCGAGCAGACGCGTCAGCCGCGCCAGCGTGTGCCCGACCGACGGCAGTCCGCCATGCGCGTGCATGGCGGCGAGCAACTCCTCGAGCGCGCGCTCGGGTGTCTTGGACTTGACAGGAACCTGGTCGGCGTCGGGCACGGACATGACCTCTCGGCCGACACCGTAACGCGCCGCCGCCGCGCCGATACGGCGAAATGGCGGGCGCCCGCGCCTCAGCTCAGGTCTTGGGCAAGGTCACGCCGGTCTGCCCCTGGTACTTGCCGCCGCGGTCCTTGTACGAGGTCTCGCACACCTCGTCGCTCTCGATGAACAGCACCTGCGCGCAGCCCTCGCCCGCGTAGATCTTGGCCGGCAGCGGCGTGGTGTTGGAAAACTCCAGCGTCACATGGCCCTCCCACTCCGGCTCCAGCGGCGTGACGTTGACGATGATGCCGCAGCGCGCGTAGGTGCTCTTGCCCAGGCAGATGGTCAGCACGCTGCGCGGGATGCGGAAGTACTCGACCGTGCGCGCCAGCGCGAACGAGTTGGGCGGGATGATGCAGACGTCGGCATGCACATCGACGAAGCTGGCCGGATCGAACGCCTTGGGGTCGACGATCGTGCTGTTGATGTTGGTGAAGATCTTGAATTCCCGCGAGCAGCGGATGTCGTAGCCGTAGCTCGAGGTGCCGTAGCTGACGATCTTCTGACCATTGACGCTGCGTACCTGACCGGGCTCGAACGGCTCGATCATGCCCTGCGCCGCCATGCGGCGGATCCACTTGTCGCTCTTGATGCTCATCTTTTCTACACGCGGTGACCGGCAACCCGCGAGCCGGTCCGACCGGCAGCAGGCCTCCATGGCACCGCGCCTCTCTCTGTGGGCCGGCTGAAGTCGACTCATTGTACGGACCGACTGCCGACCGTCGCCTCTGCGGCACACACCGCTGATTCTGCTGCTGGATCGGCAACACGGCGGGCAACGCGGACTAGACTCGCGTCCCATGCGCCCAGAAACCTCCTCCGCGTGGCGCCCGGCGCAGCCGGGCGATCGAATGCAGGACGTCGATACCCCCGCACTGATTCTCGATCTGGCCAAGTTCGAGCAGAACCTCGCCCGCCTGATGCGCGCGGTGCAACCGTACGGCGTGCGGGTGCGGCCACATGCCAAAAGCCACAAGTGCATCGAGATCGCGCGCCGCCAGATGCAGGCGGGTGCGGCAGGGATCTGCGTGCAGAAGCTGTCCGAGGCGGCGGTGTTTCTCGAAGGCGGCATCACCGACGTGCTGATCACCAACGAAGTGGTCGGCGCGCGCAAGCTGCGCCGCCTGGCCGAAACAGCGCTGGCGCATCCCGGTGCGCGCCTGGGCGTGTGCGCCGACGACATCGGTGTGGTGCGCCAGCTTGCCGAGGTTTGCACGCAGACCGGCGCACGCGTCGATGTCTACGTGGAACTGGATGTCGGGCAGAACCGCTGCGGGTTGGTCGGCAACAAGGATGTGGTCGATCTGGCGCGCGCCGTGGTGGCCAGCCCGCGCCTGAATTTCATGGGCCTGCACGCGTATGCCGGCAGTGCACAGCATCGCCGTGGCGTGCCCGAGCGGCGCGCTGCGGTGGAGGCGGCTTCGCAGCGCGCGCATGACGCGCGCGCGGCGCTGCGCGCTGCCGACCTGCCTTGCGAGCGCATCACCGGCGGCGGTACCGGCACCTTTCTCTACGAGGCAGCGAGCGCGGTCTTCAACGAAGTGCAGCCAGGCTCCTACGTGCTGATGGACAGCGACTACGCGCGCAACGCGGTCGACCCCGAGGCGCCGCGCTTCGAGCACGCCCTCGCGCTGCTGACCACCGTGATGAGCCTGCGCAGCGCCGACGGCAACGAGCGCGCCACGCTCGATGCCGGACTGAAGAGCTTCTCTACCGACTCCGGCCCGGCACTGCCCACTTTTTCCGGCTGGCGTCCGTACGCGGTGTCCGACGAGCACACCGTGCTGCACAAGACCGGCGACGGTCCGGCCATCCGCCTCGGTGACAAGGCGCTGCTGGTGCCAGGTCACTGCGACCCAACCGTGGCGCTGCACGACTGGATCGTTGTGGTGAGAAACGGCATCGTCGAGGACGTCTGGCCGGTCGACGCGCGCGGCGCGCTTTTCTAGGCGCAGCGGCGCTCGTCGGACCATGGTCCTGCGGGGCCGTGCGACTGACCCGCAGCATCGTCCTTCGTGGCGATCGATTGAACACCGGCACGCTCGTCGTTCAGTTCACGGCATCGAGGTGAATCGTCAACTGCCCGGATGAGACCTTTGCATGCTGTCGCGCGGGAGCGTGCGGCGCTACCTTCTCGGCATCGGGTTTGCTGAGGGTCTCGCATGAAGCAAAGACCGCCTGGGACGTTGCCGCCATCGATCGCTGCTCACGCCGCGCGACGACTGGCTGGCTGGGCGTCCGTGGTGACCAGTCTGGCTGTGCTGGGATTGGGTGCCGCGCAAGCGAACGGTCCGGCTGACGCACTGCCACACCGTAGTGTTACGGCCGGCCAGGCGCAGTTCGAGCTGCCGTCGATCTACCTGCTGCTCCCCGACGATATGCGTCGCACTGGCAACTCGCTCACCCCGGCGAGAGAAACCGGCGCGGCTGCGGCGCCAGACACGCCTCGCTTCATTGCGACCGGCAGCGGCAGCTCGCCACAGGCGCGCCTGGTGGAAATGCCCGCCGATGTCATCCCCGGTCAGTACGCGCGACCGAAATACGCCCTCGGATTTCGTTCGCACGGCATGAAGAAGTTCGCCCACAGCATCGGCCTGGATGCCCACACCTGCCTCGCCCCGCTGGTGCGGGCGCGGGTCAACTTCTCGCAGGACGGCGACGCTGGCGGTCGCCTGATGCTGTTTGCGCGTTGTTCGTTGCGCTGATACGCAACGGCACCCGGCTGGCGCACTCAGTCTCACGCGACCACGCGCGCCACGGCTTCCAGGTCCGACTCCTTAGACTTGCCGGTTTCCAACCGGAGTCCAGCCATGCAGATCCAGAACAACGTCTTCGTCGTCACCGGTGGGGCCTCCGGCTTGGGTGCTGCCACCGTGCGCCTGCTCGTCGCCCAGGGCGGCAAGGTCGTGATCGCCGACGTGACCGTGGACAAGGGGCAGTCGCTCGCCGGTGAGCTCGGTGCAGCCACGCGCTTCGTCAAGTGCGATGTCACCTCGGAGGCCGATGGCAAGGCGGCGATCGCCGCTGCACTCGACCTGGGCACGCTGCGCGGCTTGGTCAACTGCGCCGGCGTCGCTCCTGGCGAAAAGACGGTCGGCAAGGATGGGCCGCATCGGCTGGAAAGCTTTGCGCGCGCCGTCAACATCAACCTGGTCGGCACCTTCAACATGATCCGCCTCGCCGCCGAAGCGATGGCGCAGCAGGAGGCGACCGCGGAAGGCGAGCGCGGTGTCATCGTCAACACCGCATCGGTGGCGGCCTTCGACGGTCAGATGGGCCAGGCAGCGTACGCCGCCTCGAAGAGCGGCGTGGTGGGCATGACGCTGCCCATCGCACGAGACCTGGCGCGCAATGGCATCCGGGTGATGACCATCGCCCCCGGCATCTTCGAGACACCGATGCTGCTCGGCATGCCTGCGGAGTTGCAGGCGTCGCTTGCCAAGCAAGTGCCGTTTCCATCGCGCCTGGGCCGCCCGGACGAGTATGCGCAGCTGGTCACCGTGATCCTCGGCAACGTGATGCTCAACGGCGAGACGATTCGTCTGGACGGCGCGATCCGGATGCAGCCGAAGTAACGCCTGTCAACACGCTGCCGCCGAGGGTCGAGTTCACAGGTGACAGCCAGCAGCCGGTTTCGCGGCTGCGCGCCATGACAAGCGCCGCGGGCAAACTTCACGCGTCAGGCTCCTGCAAAGGTCAGAGGACATGCATCGAACGTCTCCGTGGCTGCGAGGTGCGCTACTGGCGGCCTGGCTTGCCACGGCGCTCACGACGGGCTGCACCACGACTAGCTCGCCACCAGTTGAACCACCTGCTGCACCGGAGATCGGCTCTGGCGTACGCGCTGGCCTGACTCAGCGCACCGCCAAGCGCTATATGGCCGCTGCCGCCCACCCGCTGGCCACCGAGGCCGGCAGGCAGACGCTCGCCGCCGGCGGCAGCGCTGTGGATGCCGCGATTGCGATGCAGATGGTGCTCACGCTGGTGGAGCCGCAAAGCTCCGGCATCGGTGGTGGCGCATTTCTGTTGCACTGGAACGGCAGCCGGGTGCAGAGCTATGACGGACGCGAGACTGCGCCGTTGGCGGCCGACGAAAACTTGTTCATGACGCCGCAAGGCCGCGCAATGGGCTTCGTCGATGCCGTGGTCGGTGGCCGCGCCGTCGGCACACCCGGGGTGCTGCGCATGCTGGAGATAGCGCATCGCCAGCATGGCAAGCTCGCCTGGGCGCGCCTGTTCGAGCCGGCGATCCGACTGGCGGACCAAGGGTTCGCGGTGTCGGCGCGCCTGCATGCGGTGCTGACGGCCGAGAGGCACCTGGCCAGCACGCCCGCCGCACGCGACTACTTCTATGGCGCCGACAGGCTGCCCAAACCCGTGGGGACGATGCTGCGCAATCCCGCGCTTGCCGCCACGTTGCGCGCGGTCGCTGCAGGCGGCGCCGATGCCTTGCATCGCGGCGGGATCGCCGCCGACATCGTGGCTGCGGTACGGGGCCACCCGAGCAACCCGGGCCAACTGACCGAGGCGGATCTCGCCGGCTACCAAGCCAAGGAGCGGCCGCCGGTGTGCATCGACTACAAGCAGTGGCGCGTGTGCGGCATGGGTGCGCCATCGTCGGGCGGGATCGCCGTGGCGCAGATGCTCGGCATGTTTGCCCTGCGCAACATCGCGGTGGTGCCGCCCTACAGGGTCGGCGGCCAGTTCGAGCCGCAAGCCGACGCGGTCCACCTGTTCAGCGAGGTCGGGCGGCTGGCATTCGCCGATCGAGCGCAGCATGTTGCCGACCCGGACTTCGTGCCGGTGGACGTCGCGGCGCTGACCAGCCCGGCGTACCTCGCCCAGCGCGCCGCGTTGATCAGCGACCGCAGCATGGGTCGCGCGGCTGCCGGGGTGCCGACCAGTGCTCCAATTGCGTATGCACCGGACGAGTCACCGCACCGATCCGCCACAACGCACATCGCCGCGGTCGACGCGTTCGGCAACGCAGTGGCGATGACGAGTTCGATCGAGGACGCCTTCGGCGCGCGCCTCATGGTGCGGGGCTTCCTGCTCAACAATCAGCTCACCGACTTTTCTTTCCTTCCTCGCGCCTCGGACGGCAAAGGGTCGGCACGGCCCGACGGCCCGCTGGTGGCCAATCGGGTGCAGCCCGGCAAGCGGCCGCGCTCGTCGATGGCGCCGACCCTTGTCTTTGATCGCCATAGCGGTGAACTGATCGCCACGCTGGGCTCGCCCGGGGGCAGTCAGATCATCAACTACGTGGCCAAGACCGTGGTCGGCGTGCTCGACTGGAAGCTGGACATCCAGGAGGCCATCTCGCTGCCGAACTTCGGCAGTCGCAATGGACCGACGGAAGTGGAAGCGGACCGCGTGACGGCACCCGTCATCGAGGGCTTGAAGGCGCGTGGACATGAGGTGACAGTGATCCCGATGACCAGCGGTGTGCAGGGCATCGTGCGACTGCGCAACCCCGCAGGCTGGGGCGGCGGTGCCGACCCCCGCCGGGAAGGTATTGCCCTGGGCGACTAGGGGTGAAGCCACAGGCGCGCGAGCTAGACTTTGCGGCCCCAGTTCTTTCGTACCGGAGACAACGAATGACGATCAAGGTTGGCGACACGCTGCCCGACGGGCAGTTGAGCGAGTTCATCGATGTGGAGACCGCGGGCTGCTCCCTTGGGCCTAACAACTTCAGCGTGGCCGATCTGACCCGTGGCAAGAAGATCGTTGTCTTCGGCCTGCCGGGCGCCTACACGCCCACCTGCAGTGCCAAACACGTGCCGGGCTACCTGCAGCACTACGACGCGCTCAAGGCCAAGGGCGTGGATGAGATCTGGTGCCTGAGCGTCAACGATGCGTTCGTGATGGGCGCGTGGGGCCGGGACCAGCACGCCACCGGAAAGGTGCGCATGATGGCCGATGGCTCGGCCGACTACACAAAGAAGCTTGGACTCGAACTGGACCTCGTCGCGCGCGGCATGGGCGTGCGCTGCCAGCGTTTCTCCATGCTGGTCGACAACGGCGTCGTCAAGTCGCTGAACATCGAGGGCCCGGGCAAGTTCGAGGTGTCGGACGCGGAGACCCTGCTCAAGCAGGTGTGACCCCCGGCGGACCGCGGTCAGAAAACGCCGCGTTTTGCGGCGTTCGCTATTCCTGCCTTCAGTTCAGTCGGTCGGCTGCCTGCTGCAACTGGTGCAGTCGATCGCGTGCCGCGACCGCATCCGGTGGATTGGCACTCATCTGCAGGTAGGCCGCCAGATCGAGCGCTGCGGCACGCGGACATTGCAGGCGCTCGTACAGCATGGCGCGCACGCGCCGCTGCTGCGCGTCATCGGGAAGCACGGCCACCAGACGGTGCTGTATCTCCAGGCAGGCACCCAGCTCGTTTGCCTGAAGATTAAGGCGCTTGAGATTGCTCAGCAGGCGCGCGAGGATCTCGCGCTCGCTGGCTGAACGCAGGTAGACCTCGAGCGGGTACTCCGGCTCGGCGCCTAACGCCGCCTGCAGGCGGCTGTGCAGCATGTCGATCGACAGCGGTACACCGCGCGCGAAGACATCCACGAACATCGTCTTGTCCGCCATCGCCAGGCGCACCAGGAAGTGTCCCGGAAAGCCAACGCCGTTGAACATCAGGCCAAGGTGGCGGCCGATCTCCATGTAAACCAGCGACAGTGTGATCGGAATGCCAGTGCGCCGTTCCAGCACTTGATGGAGCAGGCTGTTGCTGGCGTCGTAGTAGTTCTCGTGATTCGGCTGAAAACGCAGTTCGTCGAAAAAGAAATGGTTCAGCTGCTGCCAGCGATCGACAGCCGATGCGTCGGCCGGGATGCGCCCGGCGAGCTGTCGTCCCCAGCCCTGGACGGTGTCCGTAATGTGGGCCGGATCGCAGGTGACGTCTGCATAGCGCCCGACTTGTGCCGCGGCTTCAAGCAGCGGCAGCGGACTTGACTGCACCAACCGCTCGAAGTCGGCCAAGGCCTCGGTCGTCATGACGTGCGCAACCTGAAGTCGCGTGGTCGAAAACCCAGGATCCACAGCACCCCGAAGTACAGCACCACCGCAGCCACCATCACAGCCGCAAGCAGGCCACCGCGCAGCAGAAGTTGCGTCTGCATGGCGATCCAGTCGATTTCGCGATCGACCAGCAACAGCAGCGCGACCAGCGCGGCCAGTGCGACCGCCAATTTGAGCAGGAACACCGGCCAACCCGGCTCCGGCTGGTAGATGCCACGACGGCGCAGCCCGAGGTACAGCAGCGCCGCATTGGCCCACGCGCCGAGGCTGATCGACCAAGCCAGCCCGGCGTGCGCGAGCCACGGCACCAGCGCAAGGTTCGCAAGCTGCGTGGCGAAAAGCACGCCGACGGCGATCTTTACCGGCGTCTTGATGTCTTGTTGCGCATAAAAGCCTGGTGCGAGGATCTTCACGCCGATCAGCCCAAGCAGGCCGACCGCGTAGCCAACCAGCGCCACCGAGGTCTGCGCGACATCGCGTGCGCTGAACTTCCCGCCTTGGAACAGCACGGCGATCAGTCCTTCGGCCAGCAGGCCCAGCCCGACGGCGGCCGGCAGCGCCACCAGGCACACCAGCCGCAATCCCCAGTCCAGCATGCGCGAGTAGTCGGCCGTGCGCTTCTCCGCGAACGCGCGTGACAACGTGGGGACCAGTACCGTCGCCAGGGCGACGCCCAGCAGCGCCGTCGGAAACTCCATCAGGCGGTCGGCGTAGTACAGCCAGGCGTTCGACCCTTCACCCAGATGCGACGCGATATTGGTGTTGATCACCAGGCTCACTTGGGCAACCGACACCGCAAAGACGGCCGGGGCCATGCGCGTCAGGATGCGGCGTACGTCCGGATCCGAAAACGCGGTGCGCACGCCCGAGAGGCGAGGCAGCATGCCGATGCGGGCGAGCGCCGGCAGTTGAATCGACAACTGCAGAAATCCGCCGACGAATACCGCCACGCCCAGCGCCAGCGCCGGCGGATCGAACCAGCGTGTGGCGAGCAGCCCGAAGGTAATCATCGACAGGTTCAAAAGCACCGGCGTGAATGCCGGCACCGCGAAGCGGCTGAAGGTGTTCAGAACGCCGGCCGAGAAGGCGACCAGCGACATGAAGAAGATGTACGGGAACATCCAGCGTGTCAGCAGCGTGGCCAGGTCGAAGGTGGCGGGATTGCTCGCAAAGCCACTGGCGATCACATAGACCAGCACGGGGGCGAACAACACGCCGATGATCGACACGCCCAGCACGACCCAGAACAGGGCCGACATCACATGCGACGCGAGGACGCGCGTGGCATCGTCGCCGCGCTGGGCACGCGCCTCGGACAGGATGGGAACAAACGCCTGCGCAAAAGCCCCTTCGGCGAACAGGCGCCGCAACAGATTGGGCAAGCGAAAGGCCGCGGCAAAGGCGTCCATCTCCGCCCCGCCGCCGAAGATGCGCGCAAGCAGCAGGTCGCGCACCAATCCGGTGATCCGCGATACCAGTGTCAGGCTGCTGACAGTTGCAGCGGCGCGTAGGAGGTTCACGAGGCGTGCGGTCGGACTGGCGGGAGGGCGCGGCGCGCCGACGATTGCCGCGCAGGGCTTGCCGCGAAGGCAGGGGTGTGGATAACTTGTCGCGCTCTGCTATAGTATCGGGCTTTTCCGTCGAACTAGTTTCGCTTTGGTTGCTCTGCGTAGGCTGAGCTTGGGCACGCGAAACTGAACGAAGAAACCGTAAAAACAAAGAATGATGCGTTGTTGGGTCTTGGCTAGGCTGAGACCCAACACCAGCTGAATAGCGCTGATTGAGGCCTCATCTCCGATTGATTCGGAGTCGGGTTCAACGGCTGCCGAAATCCGACAGGACTTATCTCATGGCCAACAGCAAGCAAGCTCGCAAACGCGCCCGGCAATCGACGCTGCGCAATACCCACAATTCTTCTCTTCGCTCGCGCCTTCGCACGGCGATCAAGTCGGTGCGAAAGGCTGTCGCAGCCGGCGACAAGTCCGCCGCCATGGGCGTGTTCCAGACGGCAACCAGCATCATCGACTCGATCGCCGACAAGAAGGTGGTCCACAAGAATCTGGCGGCGCGCAACAAGAGCCGCCTCGCTGCCGCGGTCAAGGCGATGGGCTGATTCTCGGTCCGTAAGGACATCGAGGCGTCAGGTGCCCGCGGCGCCTCGTCACGATCATCCTGGCACGCACCACGTGCCTTCGCTTAATGAAAACAGGCCCGCCGGGCCTGTTTTCGTTGGCGCTTTTAGCCTGCCAGCGGAGACCCCGCGGGCGCCTTGGGCGTGTCGGGTAAGACACACCCCTCCATCACCGGCAGTTCATTGTCACGCGCGAAGTTCATCACGAAGTTGAACGCCATCAGTTCGACATCCTTCAGTCGCTCATCTACCACCACGCATTTGACGCCGCCGATCGTCTCTGGCCGAACATACGGCGAGTAGCCGATGAACGCGTCGCGGCCCGTGGCGATCCCGCCCGGCCGATAAGGCGACATGACGCCACAAAGACGTTCCGCCCAGTCACTGGGGCGAAACGTCTTGCCATGCACGGTGACCCCGTGAATGAAGAACTGACGCGCTTTCAGTGGTTCCGCCACGCTGAATGCTTCTGTTTCTGCGCGCCGACTGCGGCGTGCTGGTGAGGGTCATCGCGGGCCCGCTGCCATGTTCAAGCAAGACCTCGACCAGGTGCGTCCCAGATGTGCGGCGTCCCGGATGCGACTGCGCCATGCCTTTCAAGCGTGCGCCATTCTAGCCAAGTCTTATATAAGACTTGCTGATGCTGCCGCTCAGTGCATCGCGGCGAGCACGCAACGGGCCCCTTGCTCGGCAATCGCGAGCGTCGGCGCGTTGGTGTTTCCGGAGGTGATCGTCGGCATGATCGAGGCGTCGATCACACGCAGTCCCCCAAGGCCATGCACGCGCAATTGGCTGTCCACCACTGCGCGCGGATCGGCAGACGGCCCCATTTTCGCCGTGCCCACCGGATGGAAAATAGTGGTGCCGATCGCGCCCGCGGCGCGCGCGAGATCCTCGTCGCTGTCGACTCCGATGCCGGGACGAAACTCCAGCGGCGCATAACGCGCCAGCGCGGGCGAGGCGACGATCTGGCGCGTCAGGCGCATTGCGGCGACCGCAGTCGCGCGATCTTCGTCGGTGCTCAGATAACACGGCGCGATGATCGGCATCGCCAGCGGATCGGCGCAACTGACGGTGACCGCCCCGCGTGAGGTAGGCCGCAGGTTGCATACGGAGGCGGTGAACGCATTAAATGGGTGCAGCGGCTCGCCGAACCGGTCGAGCGACAGCGGTTGGACGTGGTACTCGACGTCGGGTCGCCCCACCTCGGAACTGGTGTGGGCGAACGCGCCAAGTTGGCTCGGGCTCATCGACAACGGGCCGCTGCGCGTGAGCGCGTACTGCAGGCCCATTTTCGCCTTGCCAAGCCAGTGCTGCGACAGCGTGTTCAGTGTCTTCACTCCGCTGACCTTGAACGCCATCCGTAGCTGCAGGTGATCCTGGAGGTTGGCGCCCACGCCCTCCAGCGCGTGACGCTGCGCAATGCCGGCGCTGGCGAGCACGTCGCTCGGCCCGATGCCTGACAACTGCAGCAACTGCGGCGACCCGACGGCGCCAGCGGCAAGCAGCACTTCGCCGCGCGCGCGGATCAGGCCGGTCTCGCCACGTCGATGCACTTCAACGCCGGTGCATCGAGATCCGTCGAACGCCAGGCGCAGCGCCTGCGTGTGCGTCAGGATGGCCAGGTTGCGGCGGTGCCGGATCCGCCGCAGGAACGCCTTGGCGGTGTTCCAGCGAACCCCCGCATGCTGGTTCACATCGAAATAGCCGCAGCCAAAGTTGTTGCCGCGATTGAAGTCGTCGATGGCCGGGATGCCCTGCTCGGCGGCGGCAGCGCGAAAAGCGTCGAGGATCTCCCAGCGCACCCGTGGTTTTTCCACGCGCCATTCGTTGCCGGCACCATGCAGGTCATCGGCGCCGCCGTAGTAGTCCTCATGCTGCTTGAACAGCGGCAGCACATCGTCCCAGCCCCAGCCCGGATTGGGCCCATGGCCGTCGCCGGCACGCCAGCCGTCATAATCCTCGCGCTGGCCGCGCATGTAGATCATGCCGTTGATCGACGAGCAGCCGCCCAGCACCTTGCCGCGCGGGTAGCGGATTGCCGTGCCGTTGAGCCCCGCCTCAGGTGCCGTGCTGAAGCACCAGTCGGTGCGCGGATTGCCGATGCAGTACAGGTAGCCAACAGGCACATGGATCCACAGGTAGTCGTCGTCCCCGCCCGCTTCAAGCAACGCCACCTTGATGCGGGAATTCGAACTCAGGCGGTTCGCGAGCAGACAACCCGCAGTACCTGCGCCCACGATCACCACATCGAAACTGCCGAAGTCCCGGGTCATCTGTACCTTGCCGATAGCCAAGCTGACGCTTGGGCTGTTCTTATAATCCGCCAACGCGGCGCATCCCCAATGCCGCGTTTGTTTTTTTGCCTGTCGCGGAGTCGAGATGTCGCACCTGATGAACACGTATGCCCGCCTGCCGGTCGCCTTTACGCATGGCAAGGGCGCCTGGTTGTTCGACGATCAGGGTCAAGAATACTTGGACGCCCTGGCCGGCATCGCAGTCAACGGCCTGGGTCACGCGCATTCGCGTCTGGTCGCGGCGCTCGCCGAGCAGGCTGGGCGACTGATCCACACGTCCAACATCTATCAGGTGCGCGAACAGGAGGCGCTGGCCGACCGACTGTGTGAACTGTCCGGCATGGACGAGGTGTTCTTCGGCAATTCCGGTTCCGAGGCCAACGAGGGTGCCCTCAAGCTGGTCCGCTTCTACGGCCACAAGCACGGCAACCCGCAAGCGCAGACGCTCGTGATGGAGCGCGCCTGGCATGGCCGCACGCTCGCCACGCTGGCTGCTACCGGCAGCGACAAGGCGCGCAAGGGGTTCGACCCGCTGCCCTCCGGTTTCATCCGCGTGCCGTACAACGACCTGGCAGCGATCGAGCGCGTGGCCGCGGATGACAAGCGTGTGCAGGCCGTCTGGCTCGAGGTGCTGCAGGGCGAAGGCGGCATCCAGGTCGCCGATCGCGACTACGTGCGCGCGCTGCGCAAACTATGCGACGAGCGCGGCTGGCTGCTGATGGTCGACGAAGTGCAAAGCGGCATTGGCCGCACGGGCAAGTGGTTCGGCTACCAGTGGGCTGACATCCAGCCCGATGTGATCACGCTCGCCAAGGGACTTGGGTCCGGCGTGCCGATCGGCTGCGTGATGACGCGCGGCCGCGCCGCCGGCGTTTTTGGCCCCGGCAACCACGGCACGACCTTCGGCGGCGGTCCGTTCGCCTGTCGCGCGGGGCTTGAGACGCTCAAGATCATCGAGGATGACAAGCTGATGGAGAACGCCGCGGAACGCGGCGCGCAGATCCGCGCCGGGCTGGAGAAGGCGCTTGCCGGAGTCACCGGTGTGCGCTCGATCCGCGGGCAGGGGCTCATGCTCGGGGTCGAACTCGATCGTCCCTGCGGCGAACTGGTCAAGCAGGCGCTGGCCGCGAAACTGCTGATCAACGTCACGCAGGACAGCGTGATTCGCCTGCTGCCGCCGCTCATCCTCAACGAGCGCGAGGCGGCCGAGATCGTGAGCCGCCTGGCACCGCTGGTTCGGGCATTCTTGGGGGCACCGCCTGCGGCGGCTGCCTGAGGCCTGTTGCCATGGCTGCGCCGATACGTCACTTCCTGCAGTTTGCCGATCTCACGCGTGACGAGATCGAGCACGTGTTCGCGCGCTCTTCGATCATCAAGGATCGCTTCAAGCGATACGAGTTCTACCAGCCGCTGCGCGATCGCACGCTCGCCATGGTGTTCGAGAAGGCCAGTACGCGCACCCGCGTCAGCTTCGAAGCGGGCATGTATCAGCTGGGCGGATCGGTCATCCACATCACCACCGGCGACTCGCAACTGGGGCGCAGCGAGCCGATCGAGGACACCGCCCGGGTGATCTCGCGCATGGTCGACATCGTGATGATCCGGACCTACGAGCACACCAAGATCGAGCGCTTTGCCGCGCATTCGCGGGTGCCGGTCATCAACGGGCTGACCAACGAGTACCACCCGTGCCAGATCCTGGCCGACATCTTCACCTTCATCGAGCAGCGCGGTTCGATTGCCGGGCGCACCGTGGCCTGGATCGGCGACGCCAACAACATGGCCTACACGTGGCTGCAGGCGGCCCGCCTGTTGGGCTTCACCATGCAGGTGTCGACGCCGCCCGCCTACCCGCTCGACGCGAAGCTTGCCCCGCCTGGCCCGCACCTGAAGGTGTTCGACTCGCCGCTGGACGCAGCGCGTGGTGCCGACCTCGTCACCACCGATGTCTGGACCAGCATGGGATTCGAGGCCGAGAACGCCACACGCCTGGCCGCTTTTGAAGACTGGTGCGTCGATGCCGAAATCATGCAGGCGGCGCGGCCCGATGCCCTGTTCATGCACTGCCTGCCGGCGCATCGTGGTGAGGAAGTGACGGCGGACGTGATCGATGGCCCGCAGTCGGCCGTGTGGGACGAGGCGGAGAACCGGCTGCATGTGCAGAAAGCTTTGATGGAGTACCTGCTGCTCGGCCGCGCCATCTCATAGTCGGCAGATCAGTGGACCTCGCCAGCCGGCATCCGCCGCATCGCGCAAGGGTTAATCCGATCCTCGAGCCAGCGCATTCGCTGGCCCTGCTGGACGACGCCTGGCAGCGGATCCTGCATGCTGCCAACGATGCAACTGCGCTCATCGCGCGCTGGCGCGCGACCGCATCGGATGACGATGTCTTCGGACGCGCGTACTGCGAGGTGATCCGCGGCCACACCCTGATCCGCAGCGCGGACTCGCCGGGCGCGATCGCCTGCCTGCAGCGCGCCGACGCGGCGCTGGCGCAAGCCACCCTGACTCACGCGGCGCGCATGCTGCTGGAAGCCCGTACGAGCACGCTGGCCGCGCTGCTGGCCATACTGGCGCGCGACTTCGACAGCGCGTTGGCGCGTTTGAACGCGGCCATGACCGAGGGCTACCGTCTGCCGCAGCTCGACCGCTTCTACCTGCGCTACCTGCGCGGCATGGCCTACATGGGCTGCGGCAGACAGGATCAGTCGTTTGTCGACTTGCTGGCGGAGTTCGACTTTGTCGCCGCCCAGCATCCCGGCATTCACGCGATGCTGTCTCTGAATCTCGGCGCCGTCCTGGTGCACGTGGGCGACTGGCAAGGTGCGGAGTCGACGCTGCGAGACGCACTGGCGCGCGCCGACCTCGTCCAGACGCGCGGATTTACCACGGTCTGCCGACTCAATCTCGCCTACACCTTGATCCAGTGCGGCCGCGCCAATGAAGCCCGCGGTTTCATGGACGAGGCGGTGGCGGCCGATCGCGCATTCGTCACCAACCGGCACCCCGGCGATCTGCTCGGCACGGCCGGCGAGTCGCTGGTGGTTGCCGGCTACCTCGACGAAGCGCGCAGCTACACCGCGACGCTGCGCGCGGATGCGCAGCGTGCCAACTACCGGGTCGGGCTTGCCGCCGCCGACTGGTGCGATGGGCAGATCGCGCGTCGCGCAGGCGACGCCGCCTCCGCATTGCGCTTCTGGTACGCCGCGCTGTGGAAGCTGCGGCGAGCACCGCATGTACCGCACGGCTGCAAGGCGATGCGCGAGATTGCCGCGGTCTATGCCGAGACCGGCAAGTGGCAGCAGGCCTATCGCTGGCACCGTCGCTTCCACGCCGCCTCCGTGCAGTGGGAAAAGCAGTTCGCCGACGCCCGCCTGCGCTACGTGCGTGAACGCCAGGAACTGCAGCGGGCGCGGGAGGATGCCATGCGCGATCCGGTCACCGGCCTGCTCAATCGTAGTGGACTGTTCGAGCAGTTAACGGCCGCGATCGACCACGCCGATGTCTACCGACGGCCGCTTCAGGTCTGCATGCTCGACCTCGACAACCTCAAGCCGATCAACGACCGCCATGGTCATGCCACCGGCGATGCGGCCATTGCCTTCGCAGCCGATGAGTTGCGCGCCACGCTCGGCAGCGAAGCACTGATCTACCGCTATGGCGGCGATGAGTTCGTCGCCGCACTACCGGGGGTCACCCAGCAGGCCGCTTGCATCGCGCTGCAGCGCGTCCTGGATGGCCTGCGCAGCTGGCGCCCAGCCGGCATCGACGAGCGCCGTCAGCTACTGTCGGCCTCCGTCGGCCTGGCCGAGTTCCCGGCGGATGGCACGACCGCCGACCGCTTGCTGGACGCTGCCGACACCGCCCTGTACCGCGCCAAGAAGTCGGGCGGCGACCAGGTCGCGCTGCTTGCGTGACTTAGCGGGCCGGCCCACCGATCCTGACGTCACCACAAGGACCCCGATGAAGCGCCGTGACATCGTCCGCCTAGGGGCCGCCGCAGGCGGCCTTGCCCTGACCGCGCCCATTGCCCGTTCTCAGGCCAATGCGGAGTACCCGACCCGCACCGTTCGCCTGATCCTGACCGCGCCGCCCGGTTCGTCGATCGACGTGCTGGGCCGCCTGCTTGCCGAACGCCTGAAGGACCGACTGGGACACCCCGTCGTCGCCGACAATCGTCCGCAGGCGGGCGGCACGATGGGAACGGATGCGGTCGCCAAGGCTGCTCCGGATGGATACACGATCGGTCTGTCATTCACCGGACCCCTGGCAACCGCGCCGATGCTGTATCGCTCCTTGCCGTATGAACCACTGCGCGACCTGGCGCCCGTGATCCTGGTCGGCACGGCGCCGAACATCCTTGCTGTTTCGGCTGATTTGCCAGTGCAGACCTTTGCTGAAGACGCAGGCGGGACTGTTCATCGTCCACATTCCGTACAACGGTGCGCCACCTGCGGTGCAGGCGGTGGCCGCCGGCCAGGTGCAGTCGCTGATGTCCAATCCCACCGCACTGCTGCCGCTGATCCAGGCTGGCCGCATCCGGCCGCTGGCCGTCACCAGCCGCGAACGCTGGCCCGGCATGCCGCAGCTGCCCACGGTTGCCGAAAGCGGCCTGCCCGGCTTCGAAGCCATCGCCTGGAACGGCATCGTGGCGCCGGTGCGTACGCCAGCAGCGGTCATCGCACGCCTGAACCGGGAGTTGGGCACGATCCTGCGCGAGGCCGACGTGATCAAGCGCATCGAGTCTGCTGGCTGGCATGCGGCGCCTGGCAGCGCCGCAGAGTTCGCGCGTTTCATGACAGAAGAACGCAAGCGCTGGGAACCAGTGATCCGTCGCAGCGGCGCGCGACTCGACTGAAGCACACCAAACGACGGCTGTATACCGTCCGTCGCAGGCCGACGTGACGAAGCGCGCAATCGATACGCTGGATTGCATGGCGGTCTGGCTGGATCGCATTGCCGGCTGCCGACCCGGTCAATAGACTGCTTTCACATGATCCCGGGTGCGTCGATGAAAACACTTCTGCTTGTCACCAAGATTCTTGCTGTCGGCCTGGTCGCGACGACTGCGGCGGCGCAAGCGCCGTCTCAACCACCCACACCCGCCGCCGGCACAGCCGCCGCTACGCCCAAGACGTATGCGCTGGTGTCGGCGGTTGGCGATCAGATCAATTATGTCCGCCAGCGCATGCAGACCGGCACTCACTTTGAGGGCTACCGCAGAGCGACGCTGCAGATCAATGACAAGTCGATCGACGCCGCCGTGCTGCGCGGCATGGATCGCGTGCTCGCACGCCGCGAGCCGGACAGCCAGCGCGTCTTCCTGCGCTTGTCGCCTGGCGAACTTGCCAACGTGCTGCCCGAGAACCGGGAGCGGGTTGCTCTGGAAAAGCTCAAGGCCGAGCTGGCCAAGTTGCCGCAGCGGGAAAAGTGGGACCGCATCATCATCATCACGCCGCACTACCGGATGTCCGAGATGCGCGGCCTCGCGAGCAAGCTGCATGGCGTCGGCGTCTATATCCAGGGCATGGAAACCAACGTCGATGAAGGCAGTTCGCCGATTACGGGTGGTCAGCTTGCAATCGAAGGGCCTGAGACCAAGTTGCCCGATGGCAGCGCCGGAACGCGCTCGAGCAAGTACATCGCGCTGTATTCCTACACGCAGATCTGGGTGCTGGACGCCAAGTCGCTCGCCGTCATACAGAACGACGCTTGGCTGTTCGACGAGAAGATCTATGACCCGCAGTCCGCCGCGCTCGATGTCGCCCGGCAGCTGACGCCCGATCAGCTGGCCGACCGGTTCGAGGCGTTTACCGAGCGCGCCGCCGGCCGCGCACTCGCCTCCACGGTCCCCGTGGTCGAAGCCGGCGACCTGCGGGTGGTCGATCCGCCCAAGCCGGCCCGGTAGTCCGGTGCAGTAGGTCGGCTCCGCCTGCGGCCTTGTTCCGGCGCGGGCAGTCCGGGCGCGCATGCGGGACCGGGAGTCTTCACTGCGCGCCCCTATAATCCGCCGCGAGCCGATGCCAGGGCGTCGGCTGTTTTGCTCGATCCCGCCCGCGAGTCCCTCGTGATTCGTCATGACTGTCGTCGGCGGTGACCTGCATGCCCACTCATGCCTGCCGCTGGCCTCCCGGTCGGCCCTTCATCATGTCGACGATTCTTCAGCACCTACCCACCGGCCAGAAGGTCGGCATCGCCTTTTCCGGCGGTCTCGACACCAGTGCAGCATTGCTGTGGATGCGCCACAAGGGCGCGATACCGCATGCCTACACCGCCAATCTCGGGCAGCCGGACGAGTCCGACTACGACGAGATTCCGCGCAAGGCGCTCCTTTACGGCGCCGAGAAGGCGCGGCTGGTCGATTGCCGGATGCAACTGGTGACCGAAGGCATCAGCGCCCTGCAGTGCGGCGCCTTTCACATCAGCACCGCTGGCGTCACCTACTTCAACACCACCCCGATCGGTCGCGCTGTCACCGGCACCATGCTGGTGGCGGCAATGAAAGAGGACGACGTCAACATCTGGGGCGACGGCAGCACCTTCAAGGGCAACGACATCGAGCGCTTCTATCGCTACGGACTGCTCACCAACCCGGCCCTGAAGATCTACAAGCCCTGGCTCGACCAGACCTTCATCGACGAACTGGGCGGCCGCGCCGAAATGTCCGAGTACATGCGACGGGCCGGGTTCGCCTACAAGATGTCGGCCGAAAAGGCCTACTCCACCGACTCGAACATGCTCGGCGCCACCCATGAGGCGAAAGACCTCGAGCAACTGTCGACCGGCATCCGCATCGTGCAGCCCATCATGGGCGTGGCCTCCTGGCGCGATGACGTGCCGGTCAAGCGCGAGGAAGTGCGCGTGCGTTTCGAGCAGGGCCAGCCGGTGGCACTGAACGGCATCACGTTCGCCAGTCCGGTGGAGCTGATGATGGAAGCCAATCGGATCGGTGGTCGCCACGGCCTGGGCATGTCCGACCAGATCGAGAACCGGATCATCGAAGCCAAGAGCCGCGGCATCTACGAAGCGCCAGGACTGGCGCTGCTGTTCATCGCCTATGAGCGCCTGATCACCGGCATTCACAACGAAGACACGATTGAGCAGTACCGCGACAACGGCCGCCGTCTCGGCCGGTTGCTTTATCAGGGCCGCTGGTTCGACCCGCAGGCGATCATGCTGCGCGAGACAGCGCAGCGCTGGGTCGCGCGCGCCATCACCGGCGAAGTGACGGTCGAGCTGCGCCGCGGCAACGACTACTCGATCCTCAACACCGAGTCGCCCAACCTCACCTACAAGCCTGAGCGGCTGACGATGGAAAAGGGCGAGTCGAGTTTCTCGCCGCAGGACCGCATCGGCCAGCTGACGATGCGAAATCTCGACATTGCCGACACGCGCGAGAAGCTGATGACTTACGCCAAGGTGGGGCTGCTGACCAGCGGCAGCGGGATCGGCCTGCCCAGCCTGGAAGACAAGACCGGCGAGTAAAGACTGACCAGCCTCTACCTCGCTCGTGGACCGCCGCCAGGCGCGCCGCGACCGCGGGGTCGTTAGACGATGACCGGCTCCGGCTCCAGCAACACGCCGAACTTCTCCTGCACCTTGGTCTGGATCTCGCGCGCGAGCGCCAGAATCTCGCCACCGGTCGCACCGCCCCGGTTGACCAGCACCAGCGCCTGCTTCTCGTAGACGCCGGCGCGGCCCCGGGTGGCGCCCTTGAGCCCGGCGGCATCGATCAACCACCCGGCCGCAAGCTTGAATCGTCCGCCGGCCAATGGATAGTTCACCAGCGAGGGAAACCGCGCGATGAGTTCGCCCCGCTTGTCGCGGCTGACGATCGGGTTCTTGAAGAAGCTGCCGGCGTTGCCGAGCGTCGCCGGGTCGGGCAGCTTGCGACGCCGAATCGCGATGACCGCTTCGAATACATCATGAGCGGTCGGCGTAGCAACGCCGCGCGCGGCCAGTTCGTGAGCGAGATCGGCGTAGCCAGTCACCGGCTGCCAGTCGCGCGGCAGCGACAGGGTCACGTCCAGGATGATGCGCTGATCGGCAAGCGCACCTTTGAAGGCACTGTCGCGATAGCCGAACGCACAATCGGTCAACGACATCGACACGACCTGCCCGCGTTCGACGTCCCAGGCGCGCAAGCTGTCGAAGCGCTCGGCCAGTTCCAATCCATAGGCACCAATGTTCTGGATCGGCGCCGCGCCGCATTGACCCGGGATCAATGCCAGGTTCTCCACCCCGGGCCGCCCCATGTCGAGCAACCGCTGCACCGTGGCGTGCCAGTTCTCGCCGGCGCCGACCTGCACCCGCCAGGCATGCGGCAACGGCTCCAGTTCGCGCAAGCCATCAATGTCGATCTTCAGCACCAGGCCGTCGAGATCACCGGTGAAGAGCAGATTGCTGCCGCCACCCATCACGACGCGCGGGAGGTCACGCACGCGCGGGTCGACGAGCACCATCGACAACTGCTCGATCGAGCGTATACGGGCGAAGCAGCGCGCCCGTACATCGACTCCAAACGTGTTGAACGGCTTGAGTGAGACATCGGTTTGCAGCAGGTGCGAATCCATGCGGCGATTATCGCCCGCACACTAGACTTGCTCCCGCTGCGGGCGCCCCTGGCCGCGCCTTGGAGAACCACATGCCCTCGTTCGACATCGTCTCGAAACCCAACATGGTCGAAGTTCGCAATGCGCTTGACCAGGCCAACAAGGAGATCAACACGCGGTTCGACTTCAAGGGCTCGGACGCACGCATCGAGCACAAAGAGTTCGAACTGACTGCGTTTGCCGACGATGATTTCAAGCTCGGCCAGGTGCATGACGTCCTGCTGACCAAACTCGCCAAGCGCGCGGTCGACGTGCGCTTTGTCGACTTCACCGCCAAGCCGGAGCGGATGAGCGGGGACAAGCTCAAGCAGGCGATCAAGCTGAAGAACGGTATCGAGTCAGTGCTGGCCAAGAAGATCGTGCAGACGGTGAAGGACAGCAAGCTCAAGGTCACGGCCAGTATCCAGGGCGACGCGGTCCGTATCGCGGGGGCGAAGAAGGACTCGCTGCAGGAGTGCATTGCTCTGCTGCGGCAGAAGATCGATGAGGTCCCGCTTCAATTCGAGAACTTCCGCGACTAGCGCGCGAAGCACTCAGCGCCGCATCGGCGCGATTCGCTCTCCCGCGGCGCTACCGGACGTCGCCTGCCGTTGTCCGTTCGATCCACTCGCAGCGTTTCGAACCACGCTTGGGACAACTTTTCGGCAACCGGACGATCTACTACGGCTCGATAGCGTTAACATGTCATCCGTTTGGATGTTTACTGACCGATCAGCTTCGTGAGCACGTCCGACGGTTGAACGGGCCTTTGGTCGCTATTGCAAGTGATGCGCAGACAGATCCCTTTCAAATCAACAACTAAGCAGTTTGCTTGTCGCCATGTGACAAGCCCTCGTGTCGCCTGATGAAAACCAGCCGTTCCTACGATCCTTTTGCCGCCCTCGACGCCCGTTCTATGGTCCCGCTCAGCCGCAGCAATGCCGCGCTGACGTCGGGCGATTGGACGGCGCGAGCGCAGGCGCCGTCGTTGTTGGAACGCCGCTATCCGCAGATGGCGCGTGCCATCTCGCTGCTGTGGGGCTATCCGGAGATGAACGCGTACTTCGGCAAGCTGTGGCTGCCGGACGGCCAGGCCGAGCCAATCGATCCGGAGGTCATGGCCGATCTGATGCTGCTCGCACGCCTGCACCTGGACATCGTGCCGACCACCAACGCGTCGCCCAGCCCGTACGGGCGCAGCTACCCACAACGCCCAGGCCGATCCGACGTCTGGGCAGACGTGCCCAATCGGCGCTGAATCCTCCGACTAGAGACAGGCCAGCGCGCGTGCGCGCGCGCCGCAATCACTGATCGCGCGACAGGCCCCGCGCCCAGCGCGCGTACAAGCGCGCTGCGAGTTGATTCAATCTCGATGCACGCAACGTCACATCCGCGCGAATCGACGCCGGCGATTGCACCCCCGGACCTCCGGTTCTCGCGCGCTCCACGTCGATCTCAGCCTGCCCTTCCGAACCAACCCAGTCGTCGACCAGGGCGGGCGTCATCTCGCAGTGAAATTGCATACCCAGGTGCGCGAAGCCGGCACGCTCGATGACGTAGGCCTGGCGCACGCACAAGTCACTCGCCAGAAAGTTGCGCGCCCCCGGCGGCAACGCAAAGGTGTCGCCGTGCCACTGGAACCACTCGGCATCCGGGGACAGGTCCTCGCCCAGCCAGTCATGTGCGACCTCGGGGTCGGTGATGGTGAGCCGATGCCAGCCCAGTTCCTTGACCGGGTTGCGCGTGACCTCGGCACCCAGCGCCTTGGCGAGCAATTGACCGCCAAGGCAGTGGCCGATCACCGGCACGCCCGCGGCGTCGGCCGCGCGAATCAGCGCGCACTCCTCGCCGATCCAGGGCAGCGGGTCGTTGACACTCATGCCACCGCCCATGAAGCACAAGCCGGCGAACGCACCCGCATCCGTTGGCACCGCGTCGCCTCGATCGATGCGCACGACGTGCAGCGGCAGGCCGTTATCGCGCGCCCAGGTTTCGAAGTAACCGGCGGGCGCGTCACTATCGTGCTGGAACGTGGCGATCGGCTTCATGCGTGCGAACAGCGGCAGGCCGTGCGGCCGCCGCCGCTATTCAGGCGACTGACTTGATGCGCGCGGTCGGGCGCGCGCCTTCGGCCGGCTGCAGCAGGGCACCGAAGCGCGCGCGAATCGACGCTTCGATGCCCGCCGCATCCAGGCCGATGCTGGCGAGCAGCTTGGCCGTGTCGCCGTGATCGACGAAGCGGTCCGGCAGCCCCAGGAGCAGCAGCGGCGCTTCGATGCCCAGATCGGCCAGGGCCTCGGCGCAGGCGGACCCGGCTCCGCCAACCACCGCACTCTCCTCGACGCACACGAGCGCGTCGTGAGTACGCGCCAGCCGCGCCACCAGGTCACGATCTATCGGCTTGATGAAGCGCATGTTGGCCACGGTCGCATCGAGCGCCTCGGCCACGGTCAGCGACGGTGCCACCATCGAACCGAACGCAAGGATCGCGACGCGACGGCCCACCGCGGCACCCGACTCGCGCCTGATCTCGCCCCGCCCGATCGGCAGCGTGGTCAGTTCCGCCTGCAGCGCGGCACCCATGCCGGTGCCGCGCGGGTAGCGCACCGCTGCCGGCCCCGGATGCTGGTACGCCGTCGTGAGCATCTGCCGGCACTCGCATTCGTCGGCAGGCGCCATGACCACGATGTTCGGAATGCAGCGCAGGAAGCTGTGATCGAACGCACCGTGGTGGGTTGCGCCATCGGCACCGACCAGCCCGCCACGGTCTAGCGCAAACGTCACATCCAGGTTCTGCAGCGCGACGTCGTGGATCAGTTGATCGTAGCCACGCTGCAGGAAGGTCGAGTAGATCGCCACCACCGGCTTCATTCCTTCGCAGGCGAGCCCGGCAGCGAACGTGACGGCATGCTGCTCGGCAATACCGACATCGAAGTAGCGCTCCGGATACTCCCTTTCGAAACGCACCAGGCCCGAACCCTCGCGCATGGCGGGCGTGATGCCGACCAAGCGCACATCCGCCCGCGCCTGGTCGCATAACCAGTCGCCAAAAATCTGGGTGTAGGTGGCTCGCGCGCTTGCCGACGCCTTGATGCCTTCGGCCGGATCGAACTTGCCGGGCCCGTGGTACAGCACCGGATCGGCCTCGGCGAGCTTGTAGCCCTGACCCTTGCGCGTGACCACATGCAGAAACTGCGGGCCGCGCAGCTCCTTGAGATTCTGCAGCGTGGGAATCAGCGCCTCGAGGTCGTGCCCGTCGATCGGACCGATGTAGTTGAAGCCGAACTCCTCGAACATCGTGGCTGGCACCACCATGCCCTTGGCATGCGACTCGAAGCGACGCGCCAGCTCGAACACCGGTGGCAAGTTCCTGAGCACGTTCTTGCCGGCCTGCTTGGCCGTCGAATAGAACTTGCCGCTCATCAGCCGTGCGAAGTAACGATTCAGCGAGCCGACCGCGGGCGAGATCGACATGTCGTTGTCGTTGAGGATCACCAACAGCCGGATGTTGTCGGTGACGCCGGCGTTGTTGAGCGCCTCGAAGGCCATGCCACCCGTCAACGCGCTGTCGCCGATGACCGCGATCGAATGCCGGTCGACCTTCTGGTTGCGCGCCGCCACCGCCATGCCGAGCGCCGCCGAAATGGATGTCGAGCTGTGCGCCGTGCCGAAGGTGTCGTACTGACTTTCGACGCGACGCGGAAAGCCGGACATGCCGCCGAACTGGCGCAGCATCGCCATGCCTTCACGCCGACCCGTCAGGATCTTGTGCGGATACGTCTGGTGGCCAACATCCCACACGATGCGATCGTGCGGCGTGTTGAACACCGAATGCAGGGCGATCGTCAGTTCGACCGTGCCGAGGTTGGACGACAGGTGTCCGCCCGTGCGGGCAACCGACTCGACCACGAAGGCGCGCAGTTCGACCGCCAACTGCTGCAGCTGTGCGCGATCGAGCCGCCGCAGATCGGACGGGTCGTTGATGGTGGAAAGCAACTGCGGCATGGCTGCCTCTGGGTTTGATGACGGCATCAGCTCTTGCGCAACACGATGAAGTCGGCCAATTGTCGCAGCCGATCGGCGCGGTGATCGAAATCCGACAGGGCAGAAAGGGCTTCGCCCCGCAGGCGCTCGGCCCAGGCTTTGGCAGGTTCCAGCCCGACCACCGAAACATAGGTGGGCTTGCCCTGGGCAGCGTCCTTGCCCGCGGTCTTGCCCAGCGCGGCCGAGGTCGACTCCACATCCAGCACATCATCGACGATCTGGAACGCGAGGCCGACCGCCGCCGCATAGGCATCCAGTGCCACCAGCGTCGACGCCGAAGCCGCGCCGGCGACGGCCCCCATGCGGACTGCCGCCCGCAACAGGGCGCCGGTCTTCATCCGATGCATCTGCTCAAGCTCACCCAGGGTCATCGCCTGACCGACTGCCGCCAGGTCGATCGCCTGTCCGCCGCACATGCCGGCGGTCCCGGCAGCGTGTGCCAGTTCGCGCATCAATCCGGCCTGGATGGCGGCCGGCAGCGGCGCGTCGGAGAGCACCTTGAACGCTTCGGCCTGCAGCGCGTCGCCCGCGAGCATGGCAGTGGCTTCATCGAAGGCGACATGTACGGTGGGCTTGCCGCGCCGCAGGACATCGTTGTCCATGCAGGGCAGGTCATCGTGGATCAGCGAGTACACGTGAACGTACTCGACCGCCAGCGCGGCGCAGTCCAGACCCGCCGCCGGGGCGTCGGCCAGTTCACCGGCGGCGTAGACCAGCAGCGGCCGGACCCGCTTGCCTCCCTGCAGGACGGCGTAGCGGATGGCCTCGTGCAGGCGCTGCGGCGGCAGCTCAGCCGGCGGCAGTTGCTGCTGCGCCGCGCGCTCGAAGCGCGCAACCTCCCGCGTCATCCAAGCTGCGAGCGACAACGCGCCCACGGCCGGTTCGCGCAGCGGGGCAGTGGCATTCATGTGGATCGGTGCAGCAAATGGGAATTGGAGTGTCGGTCAGCTGGCGCCGCGAAGCTCGGATGGATCGAGGGGCTTGAGCAACTCGCCGTCAAGCTTGCTGATTTCCTGCTCGGCAGCCGCCAGCATGCCTTGGCAGTGCTGTGCCAGTTCGGCGCCGCGCCGATACGCCGCGATCGATTCGCCGAGCGCCAGTTCGCCGGACTCCATCCGGTGCACCAGCACGTCAAGTTCATCGAGCGCCTGCTCGAAACTGAGCGCGTTCACCGGCTCGGGCGATGCAGGCGCGTTGGCACGGACCGGACGATTGACCATGCGCCGGATTGTAGAGCAGCCCCTACCGATCGTGCCGCCACCGCCATGACATGCCGGGCCGATACGTCGCGCGATCCGCGGCGATAAACTGCGCGCCTATGCAATCGCTCTGGATGCTCGTCGCCTCATTGCTGTTCGCGGTGATGGGCGCCTGCGTGAAGTTTGCTGCCGCGCACTACAGCATCGCCGAGATCGTCCTGTATCGCTCGTTGATCGGCTGCCTCGCGCTGGCGCTGTTCGTGCGGGCGCGCGGCCTGTCGCTGGCCACGCCGGTGCCGTGGATGCATATGCGCCGGGGCGCTGTCGGCACGGTGGCGCTCTCGTTGTGGTTCTTTGCCACGACGGCGCTGCCGCTCGGCACGGCGATGACGCTCAACTACGCGTCGTCGCTGTATCTGGCTGCGTTCCTCGTCGCTGCCGCCGTGTCGGCCGGACGACGGGTCAACTGGCCGCTTGCGGCCACCGTGGCAACCGGCTTCGTTGGCGTGCTGATGGTGCTGCAGCCGAGCTTCAACCCGACCCAGGCGGTGGCCGGCATTGCTGGCCTGGTTTCCGGCGTGCTGTCCGCCAGCGCGTATTGGCACGTGAAGGAACTGGGCAAGCTGGGCGAGCCGGAGTGGCGCACCGTTTTCTACTTCACGTTCACCGGGCTCATGCTCGGTCTCGCCGGGACGATCATGACCGGATTCACCGCGCACACACTCAGCGGCGCGGCGCTGCTGCTGGCGATCGGGGTGTCCGCCACGCTTGCGCAATTGGCCATGACCCGCGCCTATGGTGCTGGCCGCGCACTGCTGACCGCCAATCTGCAGTACTCGGCAATCGTGTTCGCCTCGATCATCGGCGTGGTGGTGTTCGCCGACCGGATTCCCCTGATCGGCTGGCTGGGAATCGCCACCATCATCGTCAGCGGCGTTGTCGCCACCGTGCTGACAGCGCGTGCGACCGCTCCGCTTGAACCGGCCGGCGCTGCGCAGGTCGCCCCGCCGACCGTCGACTCACTTGGCCCGAAATCACGGAGCACGAGATGAGATCCTCCACGCTCGTCACTGTCGAGCAACTGCAGCAGCACCTGTTCGACCACGACTGGGTGGTGGTCGACTGCCGGCACGACCTCGCCGACTTCTCGGCTGGCTTCAAGGCGTACCGCGCCGGTCATGTTCCTGGCGCAACGTTCGCGCACATCGAGGAAGACCTGGCGGGAGAAATCACACCCGCGACCGGGCGCCATCCGTTGCCCGTGCGCGAGCACCTGGTCACGATCTTCCGTGAATGGGGCATCAACGACAGCACCCAGATCGTTGCGTACGACGCGCACGGCGGCTCATATGCCGGACGCTTGTGGTGGCTGGCCCGCTGGCTCGGACACGCCAACGTCGCGCTGCTCGATGGCGGCTGGCAGGCGTGGCTGGCGGCGACCAACTGGACCAGCATCGAAGAGCCAGAACGCCCCGAAGGGCAGTTCTCCGCCGGCGCACCGTTGGTCGCGGTGGTCGACACGGCACACGTTCTGGCCAAGTATGGCGACGATCGCACCGTGATCCTGGATGCGCGTAACGCCGAGCGGTTCGAAGGACGCAACGAGCCGATCGATCCGGTCGCGGGCCGCATTCCGGGGGCGGTCAATCGTTTCTGGCAGAACAACCTGGAAGACGGCAAGTTCAAGTCGGCAGATCGGCTGCGCGCCGAGTTCGCGCCGGTGCTGGGCGGCCGGGCACCCGCCCAGCTGATCCACCAGTGCGGCTCCGGTGTGACTGCCGCGCACAACGTGCTGGCGATGGAGATTGCGGGCCTGCCGGGCTCTGCACTGTTTGCCGGCTCCTGGAGCGAGTGGATTCGCGATGCGCGCCGGCCGGTGGCCACCGGACCGGCGTAGCTGCGCGACTCAGTGGGTGTGCAGCGCGCTCATCACGACGCCGGCAACAACCACCCCGGTCAGCACCAGCGCCACCTCGGGCAGTGACTGGCCAAGCGACTTGCGCCGCATCATCTCCGGCAGCAGGTCACTCAAAGCGATGTAGATGAAGCTCGCCGCGGCGACGATGAGCGCATACGGCAGCAGCGTGGCGCTGGCTTCGAGGACGAAGTAGCCAACGATGCCGCCCAGCACCGCCGACGACCCGGAAATGAGCTGGAACACGAACGCCTTGCGCTTGGTGAAGCCGGCATTCAACAGGATCATGAAGTCGCCGACCTCATGTGGAATCTCGTGCGCCATGACCGCCAGCGTGGCGAGCAGGCCGGCTTTCCAGTCCAGCATGAAGGCGGCCGCGATGACGACGCCATCGGCGAAGTTGTGGAACGCATCGCCGATCAGGATCGGCAGCCCGCCGCGACCGGCCTCGTGCGCGTCATGCCCGTGGTGATGGTGGTGGGCGTCGCCCTCGTGATGATGGGTGTGATGGATCAGCGAGGCCTTTTCCAGCAGGAAGAAGCCGATGATCGACGCCAGCATCACCCAGCCGAGGACGAAGGGATCGGCCTCGCTGTTGTACGACTCGGGTATGAGGTGGGTGAAGGCCACTGTCAGCAGCAGGCCGGCGGAAACGCATACCAGCTTGTCGACCAGACCGGAGAGCAGGCGGAACGACAAAAGTGCTGCCAGTCCGATCGAGATGACCGTCGACAGCAGGTTCGCCAGGATGATGAAGACAAGCGTGGTGGACATGCGAAATCCAGGGCAGAGCCATTGACGGTAGCAAACGTGTCAAGCCCTCGCGCTGCCGGACCACGCAGAGAAACGGCCGCCCACAGGCGGCCGTCCGCGTCTTCCTGATTGGCAACGTCTAGGCCAGGTGCTTGCCGAACCAGGCCAGCGCACGCTTCCAGCCATCTTCTGCCGCGTCCTTGCGATAGCTCGGCCGGTAGTCGGCATGGAAGGCGTGCGGGGCATCCTTGTAGAGCACCAGTTCCGAGTTCGCGTTGCCGGCACTCTTGAGCGCGGCCATCATGCGCTCGACGGTCTCGTTCGGGATGCCGCCGTCGGCGCCACCGTAGAGCGCGAGCATCGGCTGCTTGATTTGCGCGGCGACGTCGATCGGATGGTTCGGCGTGTTGACCGAGGCATCGCCCACCACGCGACCGTACCAGGGCACACCGGCCTTGATCTTCGGGTTGCGCGCGGCATACAGCCAGGTGATGCGGCCACCCCAGCAAAAGCCCGTGATGCCGACTTTCTCGGCATGTCCGCCATTTTTTGCCGCCCACGCCATCGCGGCATCGAGGTCCGCCATCACCTGCGCGTCCGGCACCTTGCTCACCACGTCCTTGATGAGGCTCGGGATGTCGGTGTACTTGGACGGATCGCCCTGCCGTGCATACAGCTCGGGCGCGATCGCGAGGTAACCCGCCTTCGCAAAGCGACGGCAGACATCCTTGATGTGCTCGTGCACGCCGAAGATCTCCTGCACCACCAGCACGGTCGCCAAGCCAGTCTTGCCGGCCGGCGCGGCGCGATAGGCGGGCATCTGGCCGTCACCGGTGGCGATCTTCACTTCGCCGGCGGTCAATCCCTGGGTATCGGTGGTGATCATGGTCTGTGCGTGAACTGGCATGACTGCTGCGGCGAACCCGGCAGCCAGCGAGGTGGTGACAAAGCCGCGACGAGTGACGTCGTGCGGGGGATGAATGCGATCGATCTCATCGCGCGCGTCTTGTCCAATCCGGTTGCTGTCTTCCACGAAGTCTCCTTGTTGTCTCGTTGCGCCGCAGGCGAACGCGCCCGAGTGTAGTCAACGCAATTCGCACGAGACCCGGTGGCACAATCGGTCCCCTCCCAGTCTCATGCGGGCGGCCAACCGCGGCCGTGCGCTCCCGTCCGATGCCCTTCGATTCCGAGACCTTGGCCAGCCGCTTCCGTCGCCTGGCGCCCGCGGTCGACTACTGCGCCCTGCGCGTGGTCGAGGAAACCTCCCAGATGGTGTCGGTGCGGCAGGACATCGCCGATCCCACGCGCACGTCGATCGACCAGGGGGCGATGGTCACCGTGGTGGTCGGCGACGGCGTCGGCTATGCCGCCACCAGCGACCTGTCCGACAGCGGGCTCAGTTGGGCGATCACTCGCGCCCGCGACTGGGCACAGCTGGCGAGCGGGCGCAGCGTGTTCCAGGGCGTGGCGCCGAAACTGCCGCGCCCTGCCGGTCGCTACGCATCGCCCGCATTGCGGCCGATACCATGGAGCAAGGCCGAGCGCATCGAGGTGCTGATGCGCGAATCGCGTGCCTGCCGCATCGACGCGCGCATCGTCGACTGGGAGGCAAGCCTGTGGACCGTGCAGTCGCGCCAACTAGGCTTGACTGCCGACGCCGGTCAGCCCGATGACTTCGCGCTGCAGGAGTTCGAGTTCACCATCCCGAGCCTGCACGCGGTGGCGCACGCTGGCGGCATCACGCAGGTGCGCTCCTGGGGCGGCCGCTACAACGGCTTTTGCCAGCAGGGCGGGCTCGACGTGATCGAGCGGTCTGGCTTCATCGGCAGCGGCGGCCGTACGGCCGAAGAGGCCCTGCAATTGCTGGCCGCACCAAACTGTCCGAGCGGCACGATGGACGTGGTGCTGATGCCCGACCAGATGATGCTGCAGATCCACGAGTCGATCGGCCATCCGCTCGAGCTCGACCGCATCCTCGGCGACGAGCGCAACTACGCCGGCACGAGCTTCGTCACGCTCGACATGTTCGGCAGTTACCAGTACGGCTCGCCGCTCCTCAATGTCAGCTACGACCCCACGCGCAGCGAGGAATTTGCGAGTTTCGCCTTCGACGATGAGGGCACGCCGGCACGCCGCGACCTCCTGATCCGCGACGGCGTGCTGGTCAAGCCGCTCGGTGGCACCAGCTCGCAGCAGCGTGCCCAGCGGCTGCGCGCCGATATCGACGGCGTGGCAACGACCCGCGCCTGCGCCTGGAACCGCCCGCCGATCGACCGCATGAGCAACCTCAATGTCGAGCCCGGCGATGCCGGTGTCGAGCAGATGATCGCCGCCACCGAACTGGGCGTGCTGCTGAAGACCAATCGCAGCTGGTCGATCGACGACTCGCGCAACAAGTTCCAGTTTGGCTGCGAGTGGGGCCAGATGATCCGCAACGGGCAGCTCGCCGAGCTCGTGCGCGACCCGAACTACCGCGGCATCAGCGCCACCTTCTGGCGGACGCTCGCGCAGGTGGGCGGCAGCGACACGATGGAAGTCATGGGCACGCCGTATTGCGGCAAGGGCGAGCCCAACCAGGCGGTACGGGTGGGCCATGCAAGCCCGGCCTGCCGCTTCACCGGCATCGACGTCTTCGGCGCGGAGCAGTGATGAAAGAACACTTCTTCGCCTTGGCTGATCACGCCTGTGCCGCGTTGCGCGGCAGCGAGGTGCTGCTGGTCAACTTCGCCGGCGAGCAGACCGATTTCGTGCGCTTCAACCAGGCGCGGGTGCGGCAGCCGCTCACTGTGCGGCAGGCCATGATCACGCTGTCGCTGATCGACGGCGCCCGCCGCGACAACGTCACGCTGACGTTGAGTGGAGCGACCGCGCAGGATCAGGCGGCGGTGGTCGCTTCCCTGGCCGCGCTGCGTCGCGACCTGCCGTCGCTGCCCGAAGATCCCTATCTCCTCTACGCGGACGACGCCGCGCAATCAAGCCGAGAAACCGTAGGCCGCCTGCCATCGGCGGCAGCGGCGATCGACGATGTGACGCAAGCCGCGCGCGGCGCCGACCTCGTTGGCGTACTCGCCAGCGGGCCGATCTATCGCGGCTTTGCCAGTTCACGCGGCGCCCGCCACTGGCATGCGGTGGACGCGTTCCTGCTCGACTGGTCGCTGTACCACGCCACCGACAAGGCGGTGAAGGCGGCCTGGGCCGGCAGCCAATGGGATGGCGCTGAACTGCAACGGCGCATGGAGAGCGCGCGCGCCCAACTCGCCCTCCTCGCCCGGCCGCCGCGCACGCTGGCTCCCGGCGAGGTGCGCGCCTATCTTGCGCCGGCCGCGGTCGACGAGTTGATGGCCATGCTCAGCTGGGGCGGAGTCTCGGGCAAGGCACAGCGCACCAAGCAGAGCTGCCTGCAGAAGCTCGCCGACGGCGAGGCGGCGCTGTCACCGCTGGTCACTTTGCGCGAAGAAGCCGCCGCGGGGCTGGCGCCGGTATTCGATGAATCCGGCTTCACGCGGCCGGCCGCCATCACGTTGATCGATGCCGGCAAGCACGCCGGCAGCATGGTCAGTCCGCGCACCGCCAAGGAATTCAGCATCGAGGCCAACGGCGCGGACGATGACGAAGGCCTGCAGTCGCTGGCGATGGCACCCGGCACGTTGCGTGAGGATGCCGCCGCCGCGGCACTGGACACCGGACTGTGGATCGGCAACCTGCACTACCTGAACTTCTCCGACCGTGCGAGCGGCCGCATCACCGGGCTGACCCGCTTCGCCACCTTCTGGGTGGAACGCGGCGAACCGGTGGCGCCGGTCAATGTCATGCGCTTCGATGACTCGCTGTACCGGATGCTCGGTCACCACCTCGAAGCGCTCACCGATGCGCCCGAGTGGATGCTCAACAGCGGCACCTACGGCCAGCGGTCGGTGCAGACCAGCCGCGTCACCGGCGCCCTGCTGTCGCGTTTTGCCCTGACGCTTTGAGCCAGTGCGGCCGCTGCGCCGCGAATGCGAAAGGAACTGCCCGTCGCGCGCAGCACCGCGTCATGCTTCGGCGGCACGTGCCCAGGTGTTGGCGGGCGCACAATGGCGATCATGCGTCGTGTCCGTCGACTCCATCCGCCCGGGCGGCTGTGCCTGCGCGTTTTTGCCGCCACCCTTTTCGTCATCGCAGCGCTGTCTGCGCATGCACAGACAGCGCCGCGTGACAACGCCTTCACCCTGCATGGTGGCTTGCGCGACGGCGGCAGCTTCTTCGATGCCGCCTCCAACCGCAAGCTGCGCCTGGACGGCAGCGGCACGTTCGCTGTCAGCCTCGACCTGGGTCTCGATGGCGCGCGACAACTGCAGTTCCATGTCTCGCAGCAGCGGTCTGACCTGCAGATCAGCGCGGCGACTGGCGCAAGCGGCAGCGCCACCCGGCTGCCACTGACGGTCACCTACCTGCACCTGGGCGGCACCAACTTCTTCGACGGACCGATCGGGCGCGGCCCCTACGTGCTGGGCGGGGTCGGCGCCACGCTGCTTCGTCCGGGCACGAGCGAGTACGCGACCGAACTGCGACCGTCGCTGAACCTCGGCCTCGGCTACCAGTTGCCGCTGGGCGAACGGGTGGCACTTCGCTTCGAAGCGCGCGGCTATTTCACGCTGATCGACAGCAGCGGCGGTCTGTTCTGCGACGGCGGCTGCACGCTGTCGATCCGCGGCGATGGCTTCACCCAGGCCGATGTGCAGATCGGCGTGTCGATCCGCTTCTAGGGCGCGTTGGCCATCAGGCTCGCTATCGCTGGGCGCGGCGCGCAGCAGTCAGATCGTGCGGGTGACGTTGGAAACCGCTGTCATGGGCCGCGCTTCGGTCGACTGACGCCCAGGCCGGACCGATGCTGCTGCCGCAGGCGGCGTTGCTCAAGGCGTCGGCGCCGCCGGCGTCAGTGCGCCTCGTCCCAGTTGCTGCCGACGCCGACCTCGGCCAGCAGCGCGACCTTGAGCTGCGCCACCCCGCTCATCAGGCGCGGCACCTCGATCCGCACGATGTCGAGTTCGTCCTCCGGTACCTCCAGCACCAGTTCGTCATGCACCTGCATCACGAGCTTGGTCCGCAGCTGCTCCCGCTTGAGCCAGCCCTGCACCGCAATCATCGCGAGCTTGATGAGGTCGGCCGCAGTGCCCTGCATCGGCGCATTGATCGCCGCGCGCTCGGCGCCGGCGCGGCGCGGGCCATTCGGCGAGTTGATCTCCGGCAGCCACAGCCGCCGACCGAACACCGTCTCGACATAGCCCTGCCGCTTGGCCTCGGCGCGGGTGCGCTCCATGTAGCGCGCCACGCCGGGGTAGCGGGTGAAGTAGCGGTCGATGTACAGGCGCGCCGCGTCGCGCTCGATGTTCAGGTTGGAGGCCAGGCCAAACGCGCTCATGCCGTAGATCAGGCCGAAGTTGATCACCTTGGCGGTGCGGCGCTGGTCGGACGTCACCTCGTTGACCGGCACCCCGAACACCTCGCTCGCGGTAGCGCGGTGCACGTCCTCGCCGGCGTTGAACGCGGCCAACAGCCCGTCGTCGCCGCTGATGTGAGCCATGATGCGCAGCTCCACCTGCGAGTAGTCGGCACTGAGGATGCGGCTGCCCGGGGGAGCGATGAACGCCTCGCGGATGCGCCGCCCCTCGGGCGTGCGGATCGGGATGTTCTGCAGGTTGGGATCGCTCGAGCTGAGGCGGCCGGTCACGGCGATCGCCTGGCCGTAGCTGGTGTGCACGCGCCCGGTGTTCGGATTGATGCTCGCCGGCAGCTTGTCGCAGTAGGTCGATTTGAGTTTCGACAGGCCGCGGTGCTCGAGCAGCGCCTTCGGCAACGGGTAGTCCTGCGCCAGCTTCTCCAGCACCTCCTCGTCGGTGCTGGGCGCACCACTGGCCGTCTTCTTGACCACCGGCAGGCCGAGCTTGCCGAACAGGATCTCGCCAATCTGCTTGGGACTGCCGAGGTTGAACGGCTGCCCCGCCAGCTCGTGCGCCTGCGCTTCGAGTTCGCCGATGCGTCGGGCCAGTTCGCCACTCTGCGCGACCAGCCTGTCGCGGTCGACCAGCACGCCGGTGCGCTCCATCTCGAACAGCACCTTGCTCACCGGCACTTCGAGCTGCTCGTAGACGAAACGCAGGCGATCGTCGTGTTCGATGCGCGGCCAGAGCGTGCGATGCAACGCCAGGGTGACCTCGGCATCCTCGGCGGCATAGGCAGTGGCGCGCTCGACGTCGACTTCATCGAAGCAGATCTGGTTGGCGCCCTTGCCGCACACCTCGACGTAGGTGAGCGTCTTGCGGCCCAGATGCCGCTCGGCGAGCGAGTCCATGTCATGGCTGCGGTGCGCTTCGAGCACGTAACTTTGCAGCAGCGTGTCGTGCGCAATGCCGGCCAGGCGGATGCCGTGGTTGGCGAACACATGCGCGTCGTACTTCAGATGCTGGCCGACCTTCTTGTGATGCTCGCCTTCCAGCCAGTGGCGCAGCTTGGCCAGCGTGGCATCGAATGGCAGCTGGTCCGGTGCGCCGTGATAGCGATGCGCGAGCGGGATGTAGCAGGCCTCATGGTCGCTGACCGACAGCGAGATGCCGACCAGTTTCGCCTGCAGCGGGTCGAGCGAGGTGGTCTCGGTGTCGATGCAGGTGAGCGATGCGCCGTTCAGGCGCGTGAGCCAGGCGTCGAGCTGATCTTCGGTGAGGATGGTTTCGTAGCGCAGGTCCAGCGGCGCGACAACGCGCACGGCGGCGCCGTCCTGAGCTGGCGGCTCAACGCCACCGGCAGTGGCCGGCTCGGTCGAACTCGGGCTGCCCCCGAGTTCCTTGAGCAACGCCTTGAACTCAAACCGCTCAGCCAGCGAGCGCACCTGCACCTCGTCCGGGAACTTGACCAGCAGCGCGTCGAAGCTCGGCACCTGATGCGCGATGTCGCCGTCGCACTTGACCGTGACCAGCGTGCGTGCGGTCGGCAGCCAGTCGAGGCTTTTCCGCAGGTTCTCGCCCACCACGCCCTTGATCTCGGCCGCTGCAGCCACCACGCCGTCGAGCGAGCCGTACTGCGCCAGCAGCTTGACGGCAGTCTTCGGGCCGACCTTGTCGACGCCCGGCACGTTGTCGACGCTGTCACCAACCAGCGTAAGGTAGTCGACGATCCGCTCAGGCGGCACGCCGAACTTGCCGATCACGCCGGCGACATCGAGGGTTTCGCCGCTCATCGTGTTCACCAGCGTGACCTGGTCGTTGACGAGCTGCGCCAGGTCCTTGTCACCGGTGGAGACAACGGTCTTCACGCCATGCGCCTGCGCGGTGCAGGCCAGCGTGCCGATCACGTCGTCGGCCTCGATGCCGTCGATCATCACCACCGGCCAGCCGAGTGCGCGCACCGCCTCGTGGATCGCCGGGATCTGCCGTGCCAGGTCTTCCGGCATCGACGCCCGGTTGGCCTTGTACTCGGGGTAGATGTCGTCGCGGAAGGTCTTGCCCGGCGCATCGAACACGCAGGCACAGTAGTCGCATGGCACCTGCTCGCGCAGCGTGCGCAGCATGTTGATGTAGCCGCGCAGTGCACCCACGGGCTCGCCCTGCGAGGTTCGCAGGTCGGGCATCGCATGGAACGCGCGGTATAAGTAGCTTGAACCGTCGACGAGCAGGAGCGTTTTCATCGGCCTGACAGGGACATCCCAAAGCGGGTTGATGCGCGATCTTGGCGCGGAGGCGGTTCAGGCTGACAACGACGACGAGCCGGTGGCACCGCCCCGCTCGTCCTGCCCCATCACTGCACGGGGCTCATCGCAAGGAGTCACGATGCTGGATCGCCGCAAGAACATTCCCACCCTGCGCGCCGTCACGATGCCCGAGCGTGCCACCAGCCAGAAGGCGCGCGAAAGCTGGCACCTGCTGGGCATTATCTCGGAGTTCGTCGAAGCCGCCGAGCGGCTGTCGGAGATCCGGCCTGCGGTCTCGATGTTCGGCAGCGCACGCACCAAGCCGGGTACGCCGATCTATGAGCAGACGCAGGAGATCGCGCGCAAGCTGTCGGACGCCGGCTTCGCCGTGATCAGCGGCGGCGGTCCGGGGGTGATGGAAGCCGCCAACAAGGGCGCGTTCGAAGGCGCCAGTCCGAGCGTGGGGCTGAACATCGAACTGCCGTTCGAGCAACACGGCAATCCGTACCAGGACATCTCGCTGCGCTTTCGCCACTTTTTCGCGCGCAAGGTGGCCTTCGTGAAGTACGCGGCGGCCTACGTCGTCATGCCGGGCGGCTTCGGCACGCTCGATGAACTGTTCGAGGCGTTGACGCTGATCCAGACCGGCAAGGGACGGCGCATTCCGATCGTGTTGGTGGGGAGCACCTTCTGGCAGGGCATGCTCGGCTGGATCGAGGACACGCTGGCGCAGCAGGGCATGATCGGCGTCGACGATCTGAAGCTGCTGCACGTGGCCGACGACAGCGACGACGTCGTCAACTACATCTTCGACTTCTACGAGGCCAAGGGCTTCGCCACCACGGCGGCCGAGCGCGAGCAGCTGCTGTACCTGTAGGCCGCGAGGCGGTTCAGGCCTGCGCGCCGATCGCCTTGGCGCGCGCGGCGCCGATGGCCGCTTCGTCCTCGCGGCGAGCGCGGTCGGCCGAGACCACCGGCCAGCCTTGCGTATGGCTCGCCACCACGTCCGCCAGGGCATGAATGAACGACGGCGCGTCGTTCAGGCAGGGGATGTAGTGGTACTCGCCGCCACCGGCCGCCACGAAGTCTTCCTTGCCCTCCATCGCAATTTCTTCGAGTGTCTCCAGGCAGTCGGCGACGAAGCCTGGGCACACCAGGTCGATCCGCTTCGACTTCGCATGGCCCAGCTCTTCGAGCAACGGCGCGGTGTACGGCTGCAGCCACTCGGCCTTGCCGAAGCGCGACTGGAAGCTCACCACGTACTCATCGGGTCCGAGGCCCAGCGCGCGCGCCAGCAGGCGGCCGGTCTTGTGGCACTCGCAGTGGTAAGGATCGCCCAGTTCGAGCGTGCGCCGCGGCACGCCGTGAAAGCTCATCACCAGCTTGCCGCCCACGTCCTGCGCGCGCCCATGCTGCTGCCAGTAGGCACGGATGCGCGTGGCGAGCGCCTCGATGTAGCTCGGGTGATCGTGAAAGTGCTTGACCCAGCGCACCTCGGGCAGGTTGCGCGCCTGGGCAAGGTTGGCGTGCACGGCGTCGAACACGGTGGCGGTGGTGGTGGCCGAGTACTGCGGGTACATCGGCAGCACCAGCAGTCGTTCGACCTGCTGCTCGCGCAACTGCGCCAGCACGGAAGGAATCGATGGATTGCCGTAGCGCATCGCCAGCGCCACGGTGATGTCCAGCCCGCGCTCGCCCAGGTAGCCACGCAGGAGGAGCGCCTGCTGTTCCGACCAGTACTTAAGCGGCGAGCCTTGCGGCGTCCAGATGGTGGCGTACTTGGCCGCCGATTTGCGCGGCCGCACCGTCAGGATGATGCCGTTGAGAATGGGCCACCACAGCAGCCGCGGAATCTCCACCACGCGCGGGTCGGACAGGAACTCCTTGAGGTACGTGCGGACCGGCCCGGGCTCGGGCGCGTCAGGCGTGCCGAGATTGACGAGCAGCACCGCCGTACGACCGGGGCGACCATGGACAAACGGGGGTTCCGGCAGAAAGCTCACGGCGAAAGACAGATCGGTTACGGGATCGGGACAATCTGCTGCGAGTGCACCAGCGCGCCCGAGCGACTCGCCGATTCTGACGAATTGGCGATCCAAGCGTACCAAGTTGTCGACAGAGGCCCATGAATGCCCCCCAATGCTTGGGTCGATCTTCTGCGGCAACTCATGACTTGGGTCGGTTCCAAGCCGGGCATTTATCCCGTAACGTCCCGGGCATCCGTTGCACGTCCCTCCTGTTCTCGTGAACGACGCTCCCGACAAGCCCACTCTCCTGCTGTCCGCCGCCACCCGGCTGATGGAACCGCTCGCGCGCCTGCTGGTGGCCAACGGCGTGACCTACACGATGTTCGCGCAAGCGTTGAAGCGGGTGTTCCTCAACGCCGCCGACAGCGAACTGAAGAGCGACGGCAAGCGCATCACCGACTCGGCATTGAGCCTTCTGTCGGGCGTTCATCGCAAGGACGTGCGGGTGCTGACCGCCCCTGAACCACCGTTGCGCCGCACCGTGACGATCGCCAGCCAGGTGACGATGGCCTGGACCAGCCAGCCCGAGTACCTGGACGACGACGGCCGGCCTCGTCCGCTGCCGCTGCGCAGCGCCGACGCGTCGGGGCCGTCTTTCGAGCGCCTGTCGCAGGGCATCTCGAAAGACTTTCACTCGCGCTCGGTGCTGGATGAACTGATCCGGCTGGGTGTCGTGCAGGAGCGCGACGGCCTGGCGCACCTGGTGCTAGCCGAGGGCTTCCTGCCATCGGCCGACCTGCAGGAACTGGCGCGCTACCTGGCCGCGAACGTCGGCGATCACCTCGCCGCCGCGGCCACCAATTTCACGGCCTCCCACAAGGGCCGGCGCACACCGTACCTGGAATTCGCCCTGTGGGGTGACGAGTTGTCCGCCGAGTCGATCGTGCGCCTGCAGGCGATGGCCCAGCAGCAGTGGGTGACCGCAATGAAGAAAGTGCGCAATGCCGCCGAGATGCTCAGCGAGGAGGACCGGGCGCTGCCGGCCGCCAGCCTGCATCGCTTCCGTTTCGGCGCCTACTTCTATCACCAGCAGGGGTTCGAGCCGACCGCCGGCGACCCCACCGACGGCGCCGCGCCCGGTGGCACGGCCGTCGGCACCACCGCAGCAGACCCGCAGTCGAGGGGCAGTACAACATGAGATCGAGCATCCACGAGGTTCGTCGCGCACTGGGTTGCGGGTTGGCGATCGCCCTGTCAGCCGCCCTGCTGGCCGCGTGCGGCGGCGATGAGGTGGCCCGCACCGGCGGCGGTGGAACCGGCATCGCCAGCAACGGCGGCGGCACGGTAACCGGCTTTGGCTCGCTGATCGTCGACGGCGAGCGCTGGGACAACCGGGCCGCACCGGTCGAGGTTGAGCGCAGTCCGGCACTCGGCCTGGTGGCCGCCCGGGCCCGACTCGGGCAGCGGGTGGAGATTGACTACACCAGCCGCGGCATCGCTGACCGGGTGCTGATCGCCGCGACGGTGATCGGTCGGGTGAGCGAGATCAGTGCCGCTGCCACGCCGCCGCAGTTCAAGGTGGCCGGGCAGACCGTGCGCGTCAACCTGGATCCCAACGCCGGCCCCGTCACCGTGTTCGACGGCGTGGGTGGCCTCAGCGGTGCAGCGGCATTGCAGGTCGCCGATGCCGTCGAGGTGCACGGCAGCACGCTGTTCGATGCGCAACTGAACCGCCACGTAGTCGTCGCCAGCCGGGTCGAGAAGCTCGCCGGCCTGCCCGCCAACCTGGTGCGGGTGAGCGGGGTCGTGCAGGACTATGTCGCCGCCAGCAGCCGCTTCAAGCTGGGCGAACTGACGGTGACGTTGGGCAGCGGGAGCGTGCTGGTGCCGGCCAACCGGGTGCTCGCCAATGGCCAGCAGGTGGTGGTGTGGAGCGATGATCCGCTGGGCACCAGCGCCACTGGACCGACGCTGGTTGCCGACCATGTGCGCGTGATCGAACCAGCCGCTGCGGCCAGCGGGGCGGAGCGCAGCCAGATTGCCGGCATCGTCAGCCGCCTGAACCAGACCACGGCTACGTTCGAGATCGGCGGCTTTGCCGTCAATGCGCGCGCAGCGAGGGTGGTGCCGTCCAGCCAGTCGCTCGCCGAAGGCCGCTACGTCATCGTCGACGGCAGCTTCGACAGCAGCAACGTGCTGCAGGCAAGCCAGGTCAGGCTGCGTTCGCGCGGCAACAACGACATCGAGGTCGAGCTGAGCGGCACCATTACCGACTATGTGGGCATCGACAACTTCAAGGTGCGCGGCGTGACCGTGACTGCGGCCGGCGACAGTCAGCTGTCGGCCTGCCCGGCCGCCGGTCTGGCCGCGGGCCTGTATGTCGAGATCCGCGGCGAGGTGGCGGGCGACCGGGTCGAGGCCGAGCGGGTGCGCTGCGTCAGCAATCCGACCGGCATCGTCACCGTGATCGGCGTTGCCAGCATGGTCAGCACCACGGCCCGCACCTTCACGCTGACGCCGGCAGCGGCGGCAGCGCAGTCGGTCCGCTGGACCAGCACCACGCACTTCGACGGCGTAACCGCCGATACGCTCGCTGCCAGCACCGTTGCGGTCGAGGGCTATGTGTCGGGCGGCAGCCTGGTGGCCACCAGCATCACCCGACGCAACTGAGCGCCGGCCCGGGCACTAGTCGCGCGACAGCGCGCTCGACAGCAACCGGGCGGTGATGTCGACGATCGGGATCACCCGCTCGTAGGCCATGCGGGTGGGGCCGATCACCCCGAGCGTGCCGACCACCTGGCCGTCGACCTCGTACGGCGCGACGACCAGGCTCAACTCGTCCATCGGCACCTTGGCCGACTCGCCGCCGATATAAATCTGCACGCCCTGTGCGCGGCCGGACACATCGAGCAGTTGCAGCAGGCGCGACTTGTGCTCGAAGAGATCGAACAATGCACGCAGCTTGTCGAGGCTGCCGGACAGATCGCTGATGCCGAGCAGCTTGCGTTCGCCTGACACGACCACCGGATCGCTTTCCTCGGCTGCCTCGCTGCCCGCCTGCACGGCGGCCTGCATCAGGCGGCCAATCTCGCTGGTCAACTCGTGCAGATCGCTGCCGAGCCGGCGGCGCGCATCCTCGAAGCTGTGTCCGGCAAATTGCTGGTTGAGGATGTTGGCCGCTTCCACCAGTTGCGCCGGCGAGTAATCGTGCTGGGTCAGCAGGATGCGGTTCTGCACGTCGCCATCCGGGGTGACGATGATCAGCAGCACCCGCTTCTCCGACAGGCGCAGGAACTCCACCTGGCGGAAGGTCGAACTGCGTCGGGGCGTGAGCACCACGCCGGCGAACTGCGACAGATGCGACAGCATCTGCGCCGCTGTCTGCAGTGCCCGCTGCGGCTCGGCCACCTGCAGGCTGCCCTGGATGATCTGCGCCTGCTGCTGCTCGATCGGCTGCACCGTCAGCAGCGTGTCGACGAACAGGCGGTAGCCGCGCGGCGTCGGGATGCGGCCGGCGGACGTATGCGGGCTGGTGATGAACCCCATCTCCTCGAGGTCGGCCATCACGTTGCGAATCGTGGCCGCCGACAGTTCCAGCCCGGAAATGCGCGCCAGCGATCGCGAGCCCACCGGCTCGCCTTCGGCGATGTAGCGTTCGATCAACGCCTTCAGTAGCAGTCGTGCCCGGTCGTCCATCATGGTGACGTCGATTTTATGGCGAGCCGCGCACGCGCGGGGTGGATCGGCCCACCGTCGGGCGGATGGTGCCGCCGAAATTGCCGCGGCCGGCCGCCGGCGTCGATTTATCGCGGCAGGTTCGAGGGCATTTGCTAGAGTCGGCCGCCATGGCGCAAGCATTCAGCAGGGTTGCAATCTTCGGCAAGCCGCGCGCGGACAGCATCCGCGAGCCGCTGTCGCGCATCATCAGCCAGGTGCAGGCCACCGGGCTGGAGGTGCTGCTCGATGCCGCCACCCGCGAGGCGGCCGGACTGACCGAGTTCGCCGGCCACTCGCTTGCCGCCATTGGCAAGCATGCTGACGTCGCCGTAGTTCTCGGTGGCGACGGCACCATGCTCGGAATCGCGCGCGAACTGGCGCCGCACCAGGTGCCGCTGATCGGCATCAACCACGGTCGCCTGGGCTTCATGACCGATATCGCCCTGGACCAGATGACCGAGGTGCTGGGCCAGATGCTGGCCGGCGACTACGAGATCGACCGCCGCGTGCTGCTCGACGCCGAGGTGCTGCGCCGCGGATCGCCCACCTTCCATACCCGTGCGCTCAATGATGTCGTGGTCTCGCGCGGGGTCAACGGCGGCATGGTCGAGTTCACCGTGCGGGTCGATGGCGTGACCATGTACAACCAGCGTGCCGACGGCGTGATCCTGGCCACGCCCACCGGCTCCACGGCGTATGCGCTGTCGGCCAACGGCCCGATCCTGCACCCGTCGCTGGCGGGCCTGGTGCTGGTGCCGGTGGCGCCGCAGACCTTGTCCAACCGCCCGATCGCCCTGCCCGACTCCTGCGTGATCGAGATCGAGATCACCGATGTGCGCGACGCCTCCGCCCACTTCGACATGCAGACCTACTCGCAACTGGCGCCGGGCGACGTGGTGCGCGCCCGCCGCAGCCGCGACAGTGCCACCCTGCTGCATCCGCGTGGCTACAACTACTTCGCCACGCTGCGGCAGAAGCTGCACTGGAACGTGATGCCGAGCGAGTCGCACAATCGGTTTTGAGTCGACCGCCGCGCCACCGGAACAACGGCGCGGCGCGACCCGCGCGTGCTCCGCCCGCCGGTGAGCGGCACGGCGAAGTCTCTACACTGCGCGCCGTCGCGATCCCGGCCCTGCCCACGCCCCGCCCATGCTGCTTGCCCTGTCGATCCGCAACTTCGTCATCGTCGATGAACTCGACCTGGAGTTCGCGCCCGGCTTCACGGTGCTGACCGGCGAAACCGGTGCCGGCAAGTCGATCCTGATCGACGCACTGCTGCTGGCCCTGGGCGAGCGCGCGGATGCCGACGTCGTGCGCGAGGGCGCCGCACGGGCCGAGATCAGCGCCGAGTTTCGCGTCGGCGACGCCGCCGGCCACTGGCTGGATGCGCATGACCTCACCGGCGAGGACGCCGGCTGCACCCTGGTGCGACGGACCATCGACGCCGCCGGCCGCAGCAAGGCCTTCATCAATGGTTCGGCGGTCACGCTGGCGCAGTTGCGCGAGCTCGGCGAGCTGCTGCTCGATGTCCACGGCCAGCACGCCCACCAATCGCTGCTCAAGCCGGTGGCCCAGCAGTATCTGCTCGACGAGCATGGCGGCCTCACTGTCCGAACGCGAGGCGTCGCCGAGCTTTTCTCCGCGTGGCGGCGCGCCGGCAAGGCGCGCGCCGACGCCGAGGCGATGGAAGGCAGCGCGCAGTTGGAGCAGGACCGGCTGCGCTGGGTCGTCGACGAGCTGGGCGAGCTGGCGCCGGTGGCGGGCGAGTGGGCTGCGGTGCAGGCCGAGCACAGCCGGCTGTCGCACGCCGCCAGCCTGGTCGAAGGGGCACAAGCCGCGATCGACGCGCTCAGCGAGGCCGACGACGCCGCCCTGGTACGCATCGACACTGTGAGCCTGCGGCTGGGACAGCTGGCCACCGTCGATGAACGGCTCAAGCCGGTGCTGGAAGCGCTGGAGAACGCGCGCATCCAGGTCGACGACGCGGCGCGTGCGCTGTCGAGCTATCTGTCGCGCACCGAGATCGACGACAAGCGACTCACTGAGGTGGAGGCGCGCGTGTCTGCATTGCATGCCGCCGGGCGCAAGTTCAAGTGCGCGCCCGATGAGCTTTCCGGCCTGCTCGCCGGCGCGCAGGCCAAGCTGGTAGCGCTCACCGCCTCCAGCGACCTGGCCGGCTTGCGGGCGGCCGAGGCAACCGCCCGCGCGGCCTACGACAAGGCAGCCGCCGCGCTGTCCAAGGCGCGTACCAAGGCCGCCGCCCAGATGAGCCGCGAGGTGACACGTGCGATGCAGGACCTGTCGCTCGCCGGCGGTCGCTTCGAGGTGCAGATCACCGAGGCCGAGCCGAGCAGCGGCGGCAGCGAGCGGATCGAGTTCCTGGTCGCGGGCCATGCCGGCACGTCGCCCAAGCCGCTCGCCAAGGTGGCCTCGGGCGGCGAGCTGGCGCGCATCAGCCTGGCGATCTCGGTGATTGCCGCCACTGCCACGCCGGTGGCGACGCTGATCTTCGACGAGGTCGATGCCGGCATCGGCGGCGCCGTGGCGGAAACCGTCGGACGCCTCCTCAAGCAGCTCGGCCAGCAGCGCCAGGTGCTGTGCGTGACCCATCTGCCGCAGGTGGCGGCACGCGGCGACCAGCACCTGGTCGTCAGCAAGGCGATGGTCGACGCGCGGCCGGTCTCGCGCATCGCCGTGCTTGAACGCAAGGCGCGCGTCGAGGAACTGGCCCGCATGCTGGGTGGTGTGGAGATCACCGAAACCACGCGCAAACACGCGCGCGAGATGCTCGCCGCATGAAGCGACGCCGGCTGCTCGCCGGTGGTGCGGCGCTGCCGCTGCTGGCCGCCTGCGCCCATCGCACCGCGGCCGGCCCGCCGACCGGCGGCTGGCCCTATGCGACGCTGGACGGGCAGCCGCCCATCGTCATCGCGCATCGCGGCGCCAGTGGTGAGCGACCCGAGCACACCCTGGCCGCCTACGCGCTGGCGATCGACCAGGGCGCCGACTACATCGAACCGGACCTCGTCAGCACGCGCGACGGCGTGCTGCTAGCCCGCCATGACGCCGAACTGTCACTCACCACCGATATAGCGCAGCATGCCGCGTTCGCCGCGCGCCGCCGCACCCAGGTGGTCGACGGCACCTCGATGACCGGCTGGTTTGTCGAGGACTTCACCTGGCAGGAACTGCAGCCACTGCGCGCGCGCGAGCGCTGGCCTGAGCTTCGCCAGCAATCAGCCGCGTTCGATGGCCGCTTCGGGGTGCCATCGTTGCAGCAGGTGATCGAGCTGGTGCAGACAGCGCAGCGGCGCAGCGGGCGACCGATCGGCCTGTATCCGGAAACCAAGCACCCGCGACACTTTGCCGCGCTCGGCCTGGCGCTCGAGGGCAGTCTGGTCGACGCATTGCATGGCGCCGGCTGGCGCAGCGCCGCGGCGCCGGTGCTGCTGCAGTCGTTCGACCCGGACAGCCTGCGCACGCTGGCGGGGCTCACGGCGCTGCGCCGGGTGCAACTGGCGGGCGAGCGCTTCACCTTGAACGATGCCGCACTGCGCAGCGTGGCGCAGTACGCACAGGCGGTCGGCGCAGCCAAGGCGCAGGTGATCGGACGCGACGCGCAGGGCCGGCTCGGTGCGCCGACCTCGCTGATCGCCCGCGCCCATGCGCTGGGGCTTGCCGTGCATGCGTGGACCTTCCGGCGCGAGGCCAGCTTCTTGCCGGCCGATCTGCAGTCGCAGCCGGATGAAGAGCTGCAGCGCTTCCTGGCCACCGGGCTGGACGGCGTGTTCGCCGATCAGCCGGGTGCGACGCGAGCGGTGGTGCAGGGACTGATCGACCGCAGCAGCCCGGCGCGCTGAGCGTTCTGCGCCGCACGCTTCACGCTACGAGGCGTCCTTCGGCCAGTGCGGTCAGACTTCTTTGGGCCGATGCGGACAGGCGGGCTTGGTGCACACGCCATACAGCGCCAGCGCGTGGTCCTGCAGCTGGAAGCCGCGCGCCTGCGCGATCTTGTTCTGGCGCTGCTCGATCTCGGTGTCGATGAACTCCTCGACGCGACCGCAGGTCAGGCACACCAGGTGATCGTGGTGCGCCCCCTCGTTCAGCTCGAACACCGCACGGCCTTGTTCGAAGTGATTGCGCATCAACAGGCCGGCCTGCTCGAACTGCTGCAACACCCGATACACCGTCGCCAGGCCGACATCCAGGTTTTCCGCAATCAGCGCCTTGTAGACGTCTTCGGCGCTCAAGTGCCGGGCACCGGTGGCGGCAGCGGCGCGCTGAAACACTTCGAGGATCTTGAGCCTCGGCAACGTCGCCTTCAGGCCGCTGCTTTTGAGCTCGCTGGATCCGGAACCGGCACGGCTCGGCATGGTGGCGTCCTGCCTGGATGGGAAGTGGGACTGGAGGTGTGGAAGAAAGATGGGTCCGCTGGATCGGCGCAAGATGCAGATCGAGAGGCCTCGCCAAAGCGCTGAGTATGATAACGCTCGCTCTCAGCCAACCGCGGCGCTCGCGCCGGCCATGATGCCCCTACCCGCTGCACCGTCAATGTCGTCGCCCGCCCGTCTGCCACGGCCCATCAGCGGCCTCGCTATTGCCGTCGCTGCGACGCTCGTCGCGCTCACCGGCTGCGAATCGATCCGCAGCTGGACACCGCCGCTGATCCAGCCGTATCGGCCCGATGTGCAGCAAGGCAACGTGGTGACACGCGAAATGGTCGAGCAGTTGCGCGAGGGCATGACCCGCGAGCAAGTCCGTTTCCTGCTCGGCTCGCCCATGCTGGTCAGTGTGTTCCATGGCGACCGCTGGGACTACGTTTATCACCTGCGACGCGGCAAGGGCGCGGAGACGGCGACGCGCCGCCTGACCATGTTCTTCAAGGAGAACCGGCTGGCGTCGTTCAAGGCGGACGAGATGCCGCCCGAGGCCTTGGCCGACAACCTGATCCTCGGCCGCGATGCCACCAAGGCGCCGCCGAAGACGACGCCGACTAGGCCGTCCGATCCGCACACCAATCCGCCGGGCCCGATCTACTGACCAGGCGGACAAACAGGCGGCAGGCCTGCAGTTCAGGCACGACCGAATCTCCCGCCAGACCGCGGCAACGCATCATCCCAGGCCACACGCATGACCCAGAAGATCGCGATCGCAGGCGCCACCGGGCGCATGGGCCAGATGCTGATCGAGGCGACGCTTGCCGCATCGGACCTGACGCTCGCCGCAGCGCTGGATGTTGCCGCCAGTCCGGGCCTGGGCCGCGATGCCGGCACCATGCTCGGCCGCAACACCGGCGTGGCGATCACCAGCGACCTCACCGCCTTGCGCGGCTGCGACGTGCTGATCGACTTCTCCCGCCCCGCAGGCACGCTGACCCATCTGCGCGCCTGCGTCGAGCACGGCGTCAAGCTGGTGATCGGTACCACCGGCTTCGACGACCACGGCAAGCAGGAGATCCGTGCGGCGGCGGCGCAGACCGCGATCGTGTTCGCGCCGAACATGAGCGTTGGCGTGAATGCGACCTTCAAGCTGCTCGAGGTGGCCGCCACGATTCTCAACAGCGGCTACGACATCGAGATCATCGAGGCACACCATCGCCACAAGGTTGATGCGCCATCGGGCACTGCGCTCAAGATGGGCGAGGTGATTGCCGGCGCGCTCGGGCGGCCGCTTGATGAACTGGCGGTCTACGCGCGCGAAGGCCACACGGGCGAGCGCAAGGCGGGCACGATCGGCTTCGCCACCGTGCGCGGCGGCGACATCGTCGGCGACCACACCGTGCTGTTTGCCGGCACCGGCGAGCGCATCGAGATCACCCACAAATCGTCCAGCCGCATGACCTACGCGCTGGGCAGCCTGCGCGCTGCGCGCTACCTGGCGGCGCGGGCCACCGGCCTGTTCGACATGAACGACGTGCTCGGCTTCACCGCAGGGCCAGCGTGATGGACGGCGGCGCGACACTGGGGCTGGGCCACTTCTGGGCACAGGCCGATGCGCTGATCCGTACCACCGCCTACCTGCTGCTGGCGATGTCGGTCGGCAGCTGGTTCCTGATCCTTTGGAAGACCTGGGCGTGGTGGCGGGTACGCGCCGCGGCGCGGTCGCTGGAAGCGTTCTGGCAGGCGCGCTCGATCGACGAGGCGATTGCGCAACTCAAGCCGATCGACGGCGAGGCGATCTTCGTGCCCCTGGCCGCCAGTGCAGCCGCCACCGCGCAGCGACCTGCCGATGACGCAACCCTGTCGGCGCAGATGAGCCGCTCCGAGTGGCTGACGCGCGTGCTGCGCCAGCGCATCAACGAGGCATCGGCGCGGCTGGAGGCAGGCCTTACCTTCCTCGCTTCAGTCGGTGCGACCGCGCCGTTTTTGGGCCTGTTCGGGACCGTCTGGGGCATCTACCACGCGCTGATCAGCATTGCCTCCACCGGCAGCATTTCTATCGAGAAGGTGGCGGGTCCGGTCGGCGAGGCTCTGATCATGACCGCCTTCGGTATTGCGGTGGCGATCCCGGCGGTGCTCGCCTACAACGCCTTCGCACGCAGCAACCGGCTGGTGCTGGCGCAGCTCGACGGTTTTGCCCACGATCTGCACGCATTCTTCACGGTCGGTGCCCGGCCGGCCGACGAAGCATGAGCCCGCCGGACCGCCTCAAGGTCAAATTCCTGAGCGCATTGCGCGAAGATTGTCCCGAGACACCAGCATGAGCTTCGGCGGGTTCGAGCGCAGCCACGCGCCATCGCAACCGATGGCCGACATCAACGTCACGCCGCTGGTCGACGTGATGCTGGTGCTGCTGGTGATCTTCATCATTACCGCGCCGCTGCTCGCCTCGGCGATCAAGCTCGACCTGCCCGAGGTGAAAGCTGCACCTGCCGCCGCCACCAGCGAGACGATCAACTTCGCCATCGATGCCGACGGCCGCTACTACTGGAACGAACAGTTGATCGAGGACGGCGCGCTGGCCGAGCGATTGACCCAGGCCGCCCAGGCGCGGCCGCAGCCGGAACTGCACCTGCGCGCCGACAAGGCCACCCGCTACGAGCGGCTGGCGCAGGTGATGAGTGCGGCGCAGGAGGCAGGACTCACGCGGATCGGCTTCGTGACCGAGCCGCCGGCCAACAACACAGCTGCGCCGTCTGCGACGCCGGCCGCGCGGTAGCGCGGTAGCACGATGACGCAACAGTCGGGCTACGCGCGCTTGCGCATCGCTGCCAGCCCACGACCGGCGGGCGCCTGTCTGGCGCTCCTGGTCGCGTGCGGTCTGCTGTTGAACGCCGTCCCCGCCCGGGCAGCGGTGAGCGTGACCGACGATGCCGGTCAAGTCGTCACCCTGCCGGCGCCGGCGCGGCGCATCGTGGCGTTAGGTCCCCATATCACCGAGCAGCTGTTCGCCGTGGGTGCAGGCAGCCATATTGTCGGCACCACCGAGTACGCGGACCATCCGCCGGCGGCGGCGCAGATTCCGCGCGTGGCGCGCGCACACAGCGTCGATCTGGAGCGGGTGGCGGCCAGCCGGCCGGACCTGATCGTGGTCTGGGGCAGCGGCTTTCCGCCCGCCACGATCGAGGCGCTGCGACGTCTCGGCACGGCCCTCTACGTCAACGAACCCGGCGCACTCGACAGCATTGCCAGCTCGATGGAGCGGCTCGGCACGCTCACCGGCAGCACAAGCGCCGCGCAGGCGGCAGCCGCGTTTCGCAGCCGGATCGCCGCCCTGCGCGAGAAGTACGAGCCGCGTGCGCCGGTGCGCGTTTTCTATCAGATCTGGCAGCAGCCGCTGATGACGCTGTCCGGGCGCCACGTGCTCAGCGAAGCGATCCGCCTGTGCGGCGGCCGCAACGTGTTCGACGCGTTGATGCCGATCGCGCCGCAGGTCTCCCTGGAGGCGGTGTTCGCCGCGGATCCGCAGCTGATTGCCACCGCCGAGCCGGACGCGCGAGCCACCGGTGCGCTCGATGGCTGGAAGCGCTTTCCAACGATCGCCGCGGTGAAGACCAACCAGCTCGTCACGCTGGACGCGAACAAGCTGAACCGCCATTCGCCACGCATGGCCGAGGAGATCGGCACGCTGTGCGAGCGCATCGACACCGCGCGCCGGGTGATCGCCCATACTCCGCGCTGAATTTGCACGCTGAGTTTCCACGCTGAATCACGCTGACCGGAACTTCCTTGGCCGCCGACCTCAATCCGATTTCGCACGTGATCCAGCTGTCCGTGGCGCCGGTGTTCCTGCTGACCGGCATTGGCGCGCTGCTGGGCGTGATGACCAATCGCATGGCACGCATCGTCGACCGCGCCCGTGCCCTGGAGCCGCAACGCGCGCTGGCGGCGCCGGCCGATGTCGGCCGCTTCGACCAGGAACTGGCCGAGCTGGAGCGGCGCGCCCGTCTGATCAACTGGGCGATCACCTTGCACGTGATCGCCGCGCTGCTGGTGTGTGCCGTGATCGTCGGGCTGTTCGTCACCGCGTACTACGCGTGGACGCCCGACCTCACGAAGCTGCTGGCCGCTTTGTTCGCCGCCGCGCTGCTGGCCCTGATCGTCGGCCTGCTGTCATTCCTGCGCGAGGTCTACGTCGCCACCCAGACGCTGCGCATCGGCCACCACCGGCACTGACTCGGCAGACGCTTACAGGGCGTACTCGTCGCCCAGGACGATGCGGCCCTGCGCATCGCGCGCGAAAGGCGCCCACGGCAGGTCGGTGATGCCGGGGTCGATGCCAGTCTGCTTGAGCAGCGTGGTCACCTGGCCGCGATGATGGGTCTGGTGGTTGAACATCTGCGTCACGCACAGCCACACAGGGCGCGACATCTCGCGCTGCGCCACCCCTGAAAACCAGGTGAGCGTGGCGGCGAGCTGCGCCTGGGTCACGTTGGCGGCCCAGGCACCGATGTCGTCGTCCATCGACCGGCGCGCCTGCAACAGCGCGGCATAGTCGTCGTGCAGGTCGGCGCCGATCTTGCCGGTGTCGTAGGTCTTGCCGTTGAAGCGCGGCAGCCACACGCGGTCGCCCCAGAGCAGGTGATTCAGCGTCGAGTGGATCGAGCGGAAGAACGCGCCGCGATCGGCCTTGCGCTCGGCATCGGTCAGCTGGGCGGTGGCGGTGTAGACCTTGCGGTTCATCCAGCCGTTGTAGGCGGCGAACAGCTGACAGTGCTCGGCATCGATCATCAGCTATTCCACTGCCTCGACGATCGGCGGCACCACCCCGCTGGCAACCCAGCCGAGCAGCGGCTGCCACTGCGCCACGTCCTTCTCGACCCGGCTGGGGGCCACGTCCCACAGCGTCAGCCCGTGCGCGGCAAGCTGCACGTAGTTCTGGGTGTCGCGCAGGAAGCCGAGCACCGGAAGTTGCAGGCCTTCGACAAAGCGCTGCAGTTGCTCGGCTGAGCGGGTGCGCTGGTCGACGCGCATGCCGACCACGCCCACGCGACCACTGTCCTTCATGTCGCTGCGCTCCCGCAGCTTCTCGAGGAAGGCCTGGGTCGCGTAGATATCGAACAGACTGGCCTGCAGCGGCACGATCACGCGGTCGGCGACCTTGAGCGCATCCTTGAGCAGATGCCCGTGGATGCCGGCGGGCGAATCGAGCACCACGTGGGTCACGCCGCGCGGCGGCCGCGCGATTCGGTCAGCATCGACGTTCCAGCTCGTGATCGGCGCCGCCGCGGCCGGGCGGCGCGCCAGCCAGCCGAGCGCCGACTGCTGCTTGTCGAGGTCGCCGAGCATGGTGGGATGGCCGCGGCCGGCGAAGAAGCCGGCAAGGTTGGTGGCGACGGTGCTCTTGCCGACGCCTCCCTTCGGATTGACGATCAGGACCACGGGCATCGCGGCGCACCTCCACGGGAAGGACCGGCGCAGTCTATTGCGCCCGGCGCGCGCAGCACAGGGGCGGGTCGCCGATCCGCCCTAGGCGTGGGTCAGATGAAACAGCGGGCCATCGGCGGTGGGCACCGCAGCAACGCGGGCGCCGAACAGCTCGCTCAGCGCTTCGGCGGTCAGGCAATCGGCAGTGGATCCCGCCCGCCAGTGACCCTGGCCGGACAACAGCAGCACATGGGTGGCAAAGCGTGCGGCGGCATTGACGTCGTGGGTGGAGGCCACCAGCGTGCGCTGCGCAAGTTGCCCCAGACGTTGCAGCACCAGCGCCTGGTGGCGCGGGTCCTGGTGCGAGGTGGGCTCGTCCAGCAGCACGAGCGGCGTGTCCTGGGCGAGCGCGGTGGCCAGTGCCACCCGCTGCCGCTCGCCGCGCGACAGGGTGCGTACGTCGTGATCGGCCAGGTCGGCGCAATCGAGTTGGGCCAGCTCCTCGCGGGCGCGCGCCGGTCCGTCTGCATCGTCGGCGCCGAAGCGATAGCGGGCGGTCAGCACGGTCTCGAGGGCGGTGGCGGCGAACGGATCGAGCCAGCGATCGGTCACCAGTGCCCGGTGCGCGGCCAGTGCACCGACCGACCAGTGGCCGAAGCCATGCCCGGCGATGACAACCTCGCCCATCTCGGCGCAGCGCAGGCCGGCGAGCACGGCGAGCAGGCTCGACTTGCCAGCACCGTTGGGGCCGAGGATCACCCAGCGCTCGCCCCGACGCACGGTGAGCGTCAGGTGCTCGACCAGCGTGCGCGTGCCGGCCTCCAGGCGCAGGTCGCGCACGTCGATCACATCGAGCGGCAGGGCGTTCATCGTTGCGTCATCCTGGCGTCAGCGCCGCGCCAGCAGCCAGAGGAAGACCGGCACCCCGATCAGCGCGGTGACCACGCCGACCGGAAACTGCACCGGCGCCGCGGCGGTGCGCGCGATGGTGTCGGCCACCACCACCAGCACGCCGCCGGCCAGCGTGGCGGCCGGCAGCAGGAAGCGCTGGTCGTTGCCGATCGCCAGCCGCATCAGGTGGGGCGCGACGAAACCGACGAAACCGACCGCGCCGGCCAGCATGACCGCCGTGCCGGTGGCCAGCGCTGCGATCAGCACCAGCGTGCGGCGGCGCCGTTCCACGTCCACCCCCTGCGTGACCGCCTGCACGTCACCGCGCAGCATCAGGTTGAGCGCACGCCCCTGGCGGCGCGCCAGCCACAGGCTCACCGCCAGCACCGCGAGCGCGACCAGCGCCTGCCGCAGGTCGGTGGCACCACCGAGGTCACCGAGCAGCCAGAAGACCATCGTGCGCAGTTGCGCATCGGGCGCGAGCGTGAGGATCACAGACAGCATGGCCGAGCAGAACGCGGCGATCATCACGCCGGTCAGCAGCACACGCGTGGTCGACGCCTCGCCCTGCAGCGCGTCGCGCAGGAACAGCGCGCGATGCGCCAGCGCGAACAGCAGCAGCAGCGTGGCCAGCGCGCCGGCGGCGCTGGCCGCCTGCATCCACGCCAGCGATGCTCCCAGCGCGAGCGCGCCCAGTGCGGCGACGGCCGCACCGCCCGAGATACCGAGTACGTAAGGGTCGGCGAGCGGATTGCGCAGCAGCGCCTGCAGGATGGCGCCGGACAGCGCCAGCAGGCCACCCACCGCGAACGCGCTCAAGGCGCGCGGCAGGCGCAGTTGCAACACCGCCGTGGTCACCGGATCGGCCGCACCGATGATCGCGTCAAGCATGTCGCCCAGCCGCAGCGATACGCTGCCGATCGCCAGCGCCAGCAGCAGCACCGTCACGCCAGCCAGCAGCAGCGCGCCCAGCGCGCGCCGTGCACGCAGGTCAGCGGTGGAGTGCAGCGGGGCCATCGTTACGGGTCAGCCCAGCCAGCGGAGTTGCGCCGAACCCGCTGCTGCGAAGTAGGTCTCATCTGCGGTCCGGCGCAGCCTTGCCGCCATGCGAGCGTTCGCGATCACAGTCGCCACTCGACGCCGCCGAACACCGCGCGGCCCCAGGTGTTGTAGCCATCGATCAGCGCGTACTCCTCGTCGAGCAGGTTCTCGGCGCGCAGCTTGAGCAGCAGGTTACGCGTCACGCGGAACTGCGCGACCGCGCGCACCAGCGTGTGCGCCGCCAGTTCCTTGCGGACGAAGGTGTTGATGTCGAAGTCGTCGCGCGCAGCGACCCACGACACCTCGCTGCCCAGGCGCCAGCGGCCCTGGTCGTGGAACACGCCGAGGTTGAACGTGCGCGGCGCGCGGCGGACCAGGCGTTGACCGGTGGCCTCGTCACGGGTGCGCAGCCAGGTGCCGTTGGCGTCGAATTGCCACGGGCCGAGCACCATGCCGGCCGACAGTTCCACGCCTCGAGCGCTTGCACGGGCGATGTTCTCTACACGGGACGGCAATGGATCTGTCGGCTGCCGTTGCACGTATTGCACTAAGTCGCGGGTGCGGGTGCGAAACACCGCCAGGGATGCGCGCGCCCCCTGATTCGCATAGCGCAGGCCCAATTCCTCGCTGCGCGCCTTCTCGGGACTCAGTCCCGGGTTGCCGAAGAACGGGAAATACAGGTCGTTGAAGCTCGGCGCGCGGAATGCGGTCGATGCCTGCGCCGTGGCGCGAAGGTGCGGCGTGATCGCATAACCGTAGGCCGCCAGCCAGGAATCGGCGTCGCCGGCGTCGGAGTAGTCGTCATGGCGGATGTTCAGTTGCACCTGCTGCCGACCGTCGCCAAGCGTGCGCCCGGTCACGCCGAACCAGCCCGAGGTCACGTGCCGGCCAAAGCGCGTGAGCAGGTTGTTGAAGGTCGGGTCATAGCCGGTGGAGGCCCCGCGCTGGTCCATGTACTCCAGCCCGAACTGCGCGCTCACGCGCTCGGCCACCTGCGTCTCGAGTTGCACCTGGCCCTGCCGGTTGCGCGTATCGAAGGTGCTGTTGTTGATCGAGAACGGATTGCTGCTGCGGTTGGTGCCTTCGTCGGTCGCCTCGCCGGCGAGCGCGCGCAGCGTCCACACGTCGCCGAACGCGTGCCGCAACGAGAACTGCCATGCCTCGCTGCGCGCATCTTCGTCGTGGGTGGCGGTCGGGCCGTCGGAGGTGTCGTCGAAGTCGGTGCGATTGCGCTGGGTCCAGGCGGACAGGCCGAGCGTGGTGGATTCGCCGAGGCTGTGGTTCACGCGCAGCGAGCCGCTGCGTTGCCGGTGGCCATCGTCGTCCGGATTGGCGCCGAGCGTGAAGGGCGGGCTCGGCGCGACTTTCGACGCATCGACCGACGAGAACGGCTCGCTGCTGCGCGCCGCCGCGGTGGCCGACACACGCGTCTGCCCGAACGTCTGCGTCGCACTCAGGCTGCCGCCCAGAGTCGAGCCACTGCCGGCCTCGGCGCCGACCACCAGTTCGCGCGGCGCACCGCTGCCGCGCGTGAAGATCTGCACCACGCCGCCGATGGCCTCCGATCCGTACAGGCTCGACAGGTTGCCGCGCACGATCTCGATGCGGTCGATCGTGTCCACATTGATGCCGCTCAGGATCGCAAAGCCGCCGGTCGCCGTGTTCATGCGCACGCCATCGACCAGCACCAGCACCTGACTGCTGCCCGCGCCGCGCGCGAACAACGAGGTCTGCGCGCCGGGACCGCCGGTGCGGGTGAACTGCAACCCCGCCTGGCGGGAGATCAGTTCGGCCAGGTCGGTCGCCTGCAACCGCTCCAGGTCGGCGCGCGTGATCAGCGTGATAGGCGCGAGTGCTTCGTCCAAGCGCTGCTCGGTCCGACTACCGGTGACGACCACCGGTTCGAGCGACGCGACCTGGGCGCCGGCGGGCACCGCCACGCCCAGTGAGACAAGCGGAAGCAGGGTCGTCGACAGGACGACGCCAAGGCGTCGCGGCTGCGACGAGATAGTGCTGGACATGCGAGTGTTCCTTGCGTTCATGCCGGCCCTCCGCCGGCGTCCGTATCCGGACCGGCACGTGGCGCGACAACGCGAGTCGCCTGACGCCTGCGCAATTCGGCAGACGCGGCGATCTTGCGGCTGTCACACCCCGTGACCAGACCACCATCGAGCGCCACGACAGATGCGAAGGCGCGTCGAACCGATGGCCGGTCTCCGGGCTGCAGTGCGACCTTCGCGCCTTCCCGCAAGCGCCGGGCGGTGCCTGCAGTGGCTGATGCGAAAGCGGCCGTGCCGATCTGCGATTCTCGGCGCGACGACTGCTTACCGTTGCGGGGGCAGCGCAGGTTCGCCCGGCAAGTGATGTGCGCTCGCCTGACTCCTGCTTCCCGTTTCACCGTGGCTGTCCAGCAGGGACCCCACGACACCATCTGTGCAGAAAAGTCTATCAGCGGCCGCCAGGTCGGCGCCTTGACCGGCGCCAAGCGATCGGTGCCGATTCGCCGACAGGCCGGTGTACGATCGCGCGCATGCTCGACGACCTAGAGGCACTGCGTTCCAAGCTCACTGAGCTGAACGCGCGCGTGCGCAACCTGCGTGAAGACAACCAGCAGTTGCGCTCGCAACTGAGCTCGGCACAGGCCGAGCTGGAGTCGGCCCGTGGCCGCGTCTCCGTTGCGGTGAGCCGGGTGGACGAACTGCTGGCGCGTCTGCCTGCAGCCGAACCGACCGCAGCGGCCAGTGCCGTGATCAATGTCGGCCCGCTGGGCGGAGTTGCGCAATGAGCACCGAACAGGTCGCCGTCACGGTGCTCGGCCGCGAGTACCTGCTTGCGTGCCGGCCTGAAGAGAAGAGCGACCTGCTGGCTTGCGCCCGCTACGTCGATCAGAAGATGAGCGAGATCCGCGACGCCGGCAAGATCGTCGGCGCGGATCGCATCGCTGTATTGGCTGCCCTGCAGATCGCCCAGGAACTGCTCAATGCACGCGCCACCGATGGCTCCGCCGTGGGCGAAGCGCGCCGACGCATTCGCGAACTGAACACGCTCGCCGACGAGATGCTGGCGCCGCAGGAAAAGCTGTTCTAGTCGGGCATTGCGGGTCGCGCCGCCGCTTTCAAGCCCCCGTCCGGGTGACGTCATCACCCGCATATCGATCGATTACCTGCCGCTGTGCGCCGTGGCACGCGGATACAATGCAATGTCCCTGCGGTGTCCGCGCAAAGGCTCTTTCGTTCCTTGAACCTATGCGCTTTGCGCAAGGTTGTTGAGCTCGCAACGTGGTGCGATCGGCACGCGTCTGCTGAACCTAAGCGTTGCGGACAACGACCACCCTGAACCGTTGGTTCAGGACATCGGGCCGGGCGGCACAGGCGGGGAACTTCTTCGGCGGGCTGGCACTTCGGGCCAGCCCGCCTGCAACTGCAGCGAGCGATGACCGCCCGTCGTCGCTCCTTCTTTCATGGCCACCAAGACGAAGAGTTATTGGCTGATGAAGTCCGAGCCGTCGGAGTGCTCGATCGAAGACGCGCTGGCGGCCAAGAACCAGGTCGTGCCCTGGACCGGCGTGCGCAATTACCAGGCGCGCAACTTCATGCGTGACGCCATGCACCTGGGCGACGGCGTGCTGTTCTATCACTCCAGCTGTGCCGACCCCGGCGTCGCCGGCATCGCTGAAGTGGCGAGCGCGCCGTATCCGGACGCTACCCAGTTCGACCCCAAGAGCAAGTACTTCGATGCGGGCGCCAAGCGCGACGAGCCGCGCTGGATCCATGTCGACATCCGCGCGCTGCGCAAGACCCGACTGATCGGCATCGGCGAGTTGCGCGAGCAGCCTGCGTTGGCCGAGATGGTGATCCTGCGTCGCGGCAACCGCCTGTCGATCACCCCCGTCACGTCCGCCGAGTGGCGCTTCATCACCACCAAGCTGCTCAAGACGGCGTAGCAACGCCGCGCTGGATATCCGATGACCTTATGGGAACTGGCGGGCCTGCTCGCGCTCGGCTCGGTGACGGGCTTTCTGGCCGGTCTGTTCGGCATTGGTGGCGGTGGCTTCATGGTGCCGTTCATGACGCTGCTGCTGACCGCGCAAAAGTTTCCGCCGGACCATGTGGTGCACATGGCGATCGCCACATCGCTTGCCACAATCTTGTTCACGTCGGCGTCATCGGTGCGCGCGCATCATCAGCGGGGTGCCGTGCTCTGGCCGGTCGCGCGCGTGCTCGCACCGGGCATCCTGGTCGGCGCGCTGCTGGGTGCGCAGATCGCCGCAGCGTTGACCACGGCCTGGCTGGCGCTGCTCTTTGCCGGATTCATCGGCTTCTCGGCGACCCAGATGCTGCTGAACCGCAAGCCCAAGCCCTCGCGCGAGCTGCCGGGCAAGGCCGGGATGTTCGGCATGGGCAACCTGATCGGCGTGGTGTCCAGTCTCGTGGGCGCCGGCGGCGGGTTCGTGTCGGTGCCGTTCATGGTCTGGTGCAACGTGAAGATGCATCACGCCGTCGCCACATCGGCCGCCCTTGGATTTCCGATAGCGCTGGCAGGGACGGTGGGGTACGTGATCGCTGGCTGGCGTGAACTGGGGCCACCCACCTGGCAGTTCGCTGGGTACGTCTACTTGCCCGCACTCGTGACGATTTCAGCCATGAGCGTGATGACCGCCCCGCTCGGCGCCAAGGTCGCCCATTCACTGGATGTTGCCGGCTTGAAACGGTACTTTGCCGGACTGCTGTACCTGCTGGCCGGGTACATGTTGTTCAAGGGCGTCGGGTCACTCGTGGCTTAACGGCGGTTCACGACCGTGGGCGAGCGGATCAACGCGTCACTGCGACTATTGCGCGCCAGTGTCGAGCCCGGCTCGCCAAGCCGGCGGGCCTGCGGATATGCTTCGCGCCGACGTCGAGCCTTCGACCGCCGGGCACAACAACGCGAAGACATCCCGTGGACCGCAAAGTCGTCTTCAACAACACCCGGTTGCCTTACCTGCTGCTGGCGCCGCAACTCGCCATCACGTTGGTGTTCTTCTTCTGGCCGGCCGGCCAGGCGCTATTCATGTCGCTGCTGCAGCAGGATCCGTTCGGCGCGCGAGTGGTGTTCGTCGGGCTGGAGAACTTCAGGGCGATCCTCGCTGATCCCGACTACCTCGCCGCCATGTGGCGGACCGCGTACTTCTCGATAGCGGTGACGGTGCTGGCGATGGTCCCGGCATTGCTGCTCGCGGTGATGGCCGACCGTGCGGTGCGCTGGGCTACGGCCTACAAGACCACGCTGGTGATTCCTTACGCCATCGCTCCGGCGGTCGCGGGCGTGCTGTGGCTGTTCATGTTCAACCCGGCGGTCGGTGTGCTGTCGTGGGCGATGCGCACGGCCGGCTTCGAGTGGAACCCCACGCTCGACGGCACCCACGCCATGACTTTGGTGATCCTGGCCAGCGCCTGGAAGCAGATTGCCTACAACTTCCTGTTCTTCCTCGCCGGCCTGCAGTCGATCCCGAAGTCGCTGCTGGAAGCGGCATCGATCGACGGCGCCAGCGAGAGCGGCAAGTTCTGGTCGGTGGTGTTTCCGCTGCTGTCGCCCACCACCTTCTTCCTGCTGGTGGTCAACATCGTCTATGCGTTCTTCGACACCTTCGGCGTGATCCACGCTGTGACCGGCGGCGGTCCGGCCAAGGCCACCGAGATCCTCGTCTACAAGGTCTACTACGACGGCGTGCATGCGCTCGACCTCGGTTCGTCGAGCGCGCAATCGGTGATCCTGATGGCGATCGTCATCGGGCTCACGATCGTGCAGTTCCGTTTCATCGAACGACGGGTGCATTACTGATGGAACGCAACGGCGCGACCGACTGGCTGCCCCATGCGATCCTGTGGATCGGCATCGCGATCGTCGCGTTCCCGATCTACCTGGCGTTCGTCGCCTCCACCCTGACACCGCAGGAGATCGCGCAGGCGCCGATGTCGCTGCTGCCCGGCTCGCACCTGGTCGAGAACTACCGCGATGCGCTGCTGCGCGGCGGCGTGCAGCGGCTGTCGCCGCCGGTGATGTCGATGATGTGGAACAGCCTGGTGATGGCGCTCGTCATCACGTTCGGCAAGATCGCGGTGTCGATCGTCAGCGCCTACGCGGTGGTCTTCTTCCGCTTTCCCGGCCGGCTGTTCTTCTTCTGGTGCATTTTCATCACGCTGATGCTGCCGGTGGAGGTGCGCATTCTGCCGACCTACGAAGTCGTGAGCGATCTGGGCATGATCAACAGTTTTGCCGGCCTGACGATCCCGCTGATCGCCTCGGCCACGGCGACACTGCTGTTCCGCCAGTTCTTCATGACGATCCCCGACGAGTACGTCGAGGCCGCCAAGATCGACGGCGCCGGGCCGATGCGCTTCTTCAAGGACGTGGTGCTGCCGCTGTCGCGCACCAACATCGCAGCGCTGTTCGTGATCCTGTTCATCTACGGCTGGAACCAGTACCTGTGGCCGCTCTTGATCGTCACCGACCAGAACCTGGACACGATCGTGGTGGGCATCAAGAAGATGATCGGCACCGGAGATGCGACCACCGACTGGAACCTGGTGATGGCGACCACCCTCCTCGCCCTGCTGCCGCCGGCGCTGGTGGTGATCCTGATGCAGCGCTGGTTCGTCAAGGGCCTGGTGGATACGGAAAAATGAGAATCACATGGCACGCGTAGAACTGAGCGGCGTGAAGAAGGCCTTCGGCGAGGTGAAGGTCATCCACGGCATCGACTGCTCCATCGACGATGGCGAGTTCATCGTGATCCTCGGCCCGTCGGGCTGCGGCAAGTCGACCCTGCTGCGGATCGTCGCCGGGCTCGAACGCGCGACCGAGGGCGACGTACTGATCGGCGGGGCGTCCGTCAACAACGTCGAACCCAAAGATCGCAACATCGCCATGGTGTTCCAGAACTACGCGCTTTACCCGCACATGAGCGTGTACGACAACATGGCGTACGGCCTGAAGATCCGCAAGTTGCCGAAGGCGGACATCGATCGGCGCGTAAACGAAGCCGCGCAGATCCTCGAACTCGGCCCGCTGCTCAAGCGCAAGCCAAAACAGTTGTCGGGCGGCCAGCGCCAGCGGGTCGCGATGGGCCGGGCGATCGTGCGTGAACCGGCAGCCTTTCTGTTCGACGAACCGCTATCGAACCTCGACGCCAAGCTGCGCGTGCAGACCCGCCTGGAGATCCAGAAACTGCACCGACGGCTGAAGACAACCAGCCTGTACGTCACCCATGACCAGGTCGAGGCGATGACGCTGGCACAGCGAATCATTGTGATGAATGCCGGCCGGGTGGAGCAGATCGGCACGCCGCACGATGTCTATCACCGCCCCGCCACGGTGTTCGTGGCGGGTTTCATCGGCGCGCCGCCGATGAACCTGCTGCGCGGGCGGGTGAGCGACGATGGTCGCCAGTTCGAGACCGACGGCGGCCGGATCGAATTGCCGCCGGGTTACGTGGCACCGGTGCGGTTCGATGCGGTGCTGGGCCTGCGGCCCGAGCAGATCCAGCTCGGGCCAGCGCAGATGACGGTCAGCTGCGAGATGGTGGAATCACTGGGCGCCGATCACCTGGTGCACACCCGCCTGGGTGCGCAAGACCTGATCGTGCGCACGAGTGACGACGTGCGCCCGGAGCTGGGTAGCGCGCTCGGCCTGTCCTTCGCGGCCACTGCCATTCACTGGTTCGACGCCAAAAGCGGCCAGCGCATCCCGACCACTGCCACGTGATCTGCAGCGAGCGGCAGGTGAGCGCCCGGCGTGCGCGCTCAACGGACCTGTGGCGCGCGGCCAGTCCGTGCCGAAGTGCTACTTCAGCAGGCTGCGCAGCATCCAGGCGGTCTTCTCATGCACCTGCAGCCGCTGCGTCAGCAGATCCACAGTCGACTCGTCGCCACCTTTTTCGGCGGCGGGAAAGGCAGCGCGCGCGGTGCGCGTGACTGCTTCATGGCCTGAGACCAGCAGCCGCACCATCTCGAGCGCTTCGGGCACGCCGTCGGTCTCGGCGATCGAGGTCAGCTTGGCGAATTGCTTGTAAGTGCCGGGCGCCGGGTAGCCGAGCGAGCGGATGCGCTCCGCAATCGCATCGAGCGCCGTCCACAGTTCCGTGTACTGGTCCATGAACATCAGGTGCAGGGTGTTGAACATCGGCCCTTCGACGTTCCAGTGGAAATTGTGGGTCTTCAGATAGAGCGAGTAGGTGTCGGCGAGCACCTTGGACAGGCCCTCGACGATCTTGGCGCGATCCTTGTCCGGAATGCCGATATCGATCATCGGCGCCGAACCGTTGCCCACCGTCACCGCAAGCTTCTTTGCCTTGTCCTTACCCATGCGCTTCTCCCGTTGTTGGTTGACCGATGCTAGCGGCCGCCCCACCGACCGCACCATTCGCGAATTCCGATCACGCCGATCGACTGCCTCAATGCTGTTCGGCCGGCAGATCGAGTTTGGTCACCCCCGACAGGGGGCATTTGAGAATCGCCTTGCGCAGCACCTCGATCGCCGCACCGCGGGTGAAACTCTTGCGCCAGATGAGGACTACGCGCCGATCCGGTGCCGGCGCCTTGAATGGCTTGTACTCGATCAGCGAGTCGCGCGGCGTCTTCCCGGGGATCGATGTGATCGGCAGCACCGTGACCCCCAGGCCGGAGGCCACCATGTGGCGGATGGTCTCGAGCGACGAGCCCTCGAAGGTCTTCTGGATGCCTTCGGCCACCGGCGAGAAGCGCGACAGCTCCGGACACACCTCCATCACCTGATCGCGGAAGCAGTGACCGGTGCCCAGCAGCAGCATGGTCTCCTTCTTCAGGTCTTCGCTGGGGATCGCCTTACGGCTCGACCACGGATGACTCTTCGGGATCGCCACCAGGAACGGCTCGTCGTAGACCGGCTGCACCATCAGCCCGGTATCCGGCAGCGGCAGCGCCAGGACGGCGACGTCGACTTCGCCGTTCTTCACCAATTCGAGCAGCTTCACGGTGAAGTTCTCGTTGAGCAGCAGCGGCATCTGGGGCGCGTCCTTGAGCAACTGGCGCACCAGGGACGGCAACAGGTAGGGTCCGACCGTATAGATCACGCCCAGGCGCAACGGCCCACTGAGCGGGTCCTTGCCTTGCCGCGCGATCTCCTTGATCTGCGCGGCCTCGTCGAGCACGCGCTGGGCCTGCGCCACGATGCGCTCGCCCACCGGCGTGAGCGTCACCTCGTTGCTGCGTCGCTCGAACAGCAGCGTGCCCAGTTCGTCTTCGAGCTTCTTGATCGCCACCGACAGCGTGGGCTGGCTGACGAAGCAGGCGTCGGCGGCGCGGCCGAAGTGCCGCTCGCGCGCCACCGCGACGATGTACTTCAGTTCGGTGAGGGTCATGGCAGAACGTCCATCAGCGTCAGTCGGATGCCGACGCTTGCCTGCTGAAGATCGACAGATACATCGGGTAGAAGCTGCCCTGCACGATCGTCATCAACACAAGTGCGATCGGGGCGACGAAAAACGACATCATCTCGGCCGACGAGATGAGCGCCCCCAAGATAGTCACCAGGAACAGGCTCACGCCCATGGTCAGGGCCAGCGCCGCCAAGCCATACACCAGCAGGGCGCCCAGGTTGCGAAAGCACGCCACCGCGCTGCCGAACATCGCCTTGCCAGGGGTCATGTCATGCCATCCGGCCAGCAGCGGTGCAAACCACATCAGCGCCATCACCGGGCTGTACAGCAGCAGTTGCACCAGCAGTGGTTGCACGGGAAGTTGTTCGATCGTCTGCGGCTGAGCCTCCGCAGTTGATTCCGGCAGGACCAGCGCCGCCAGCATGGCCACGGTCATCAGCAGCGCCGCATTGATGAGACCCAGGCGAAACAAGTTCACGCGCGACGCCTGTTCACGAAACGGCTGCGCGAACTGGCCCATGCCCGGGGGCCTGCCGGCGGCTGCTTCGCGGAAGCACTGCATCAGGCCGACCGTGGCGAACGGGCCGAGCACTCCGGATATCGCTATCCCCACCAGCGGAATCATCGCGGGTACCAGCAACATCATCAGGTAGACCACCACCATGGCCGGCAGGCCAAGAGGCTGTTGTCTGAGGAGACGCGCGCCATCGAGCAGCCAGCGCGCGCCGGTGCCGGCGGAAACCGAGTTGATCAGCATAGGTGTCGCCGATTCTAGAGGTCGCCAGCGAAACGGCCGTTGCCGCATCGCCGTACGACTGGATCAGTCGATCCAGGGCGGCGAGGGATCGGCAATCCGGCGTCGCAGCAGGCGTTCGAATCGCGTCGGATCATGCGGGGTGAGCAGCGAGGCCGGACGCGGCAGGTAGAAGTCATACAGTCGGGACATCCAGAAGCGCAGTGCCGCGGCCCGCAGCACCGTCGGCCACGCCGCGTGCTCCAGTTCCAGCAGGGGACGCTCCGCGTGGTAGGCGTTGAGTAGCGCCTTGACGCGGGCCGTGTCGAACACGCCCGTGTCGACATCCACGCACCAGTCGTTCACGGTCACCGCGATGTCATACAACCAGATCGTGCAGCCGGCGAAGTAAAAGTCGATCACCCCGCCCACTCGGGCGCCGGCGCCCTCGCCTTCCCACAGCACGTTGTCGCGAAACAGATCGCCGTGTACCGGACCAGTGGGCAGCTTCTCGAAAGGGGCGCTGCGGAAGAAGCTGTCCTGCTGGATCACCTCTTCGGCGAGCATGGAAAACAGATCGTCCGGGATGTGACGGTCGAGCCGGGGCAACGTGGTCTTCCACCAGCCGATGCCGCGCAGGTTCGGCTGGAACTTCGGGAAGTCCTGGGCCGCCAGGTGCATGTTCGCCAGCAGCGTGCCGATCCGGGCGCACTGGTCTGCATCGGGCTTCGCGATCCACCTGCCCGGCACCCGTGTGACGATCGCAGCCGGCTTGCCCTTGGCCTCGGACATCAGGCTGCCGGCGGCGTTCTCCTGCGGCTCCGGCACCGGCAGACCGCGGCGCGCAAGATGCCGCATCAGCTCGAGGTAGAACGGCAACTGCGCAAAGTCCAGCTGCTCGAACACGGTCAGCACCCACCGGCCGCCGGAGGTGGTGACGAAGTAATTGGTGTTCTCGATACCGGCCGAAATCGGCTCCAGCGACTGCAGCGTGCCGAGCGAGTAGCGCGCCAGCAACCGCGTGGCGTCGTCTTGCGTCAGGGGAGTGAAGACAGCCATTTACCGAGGCAGTGGATGAGTGAAGGTCAGGCATCGACGACCCCGCGTCGAGCGCAGAGGTGTCGATCCGACCGGTCGCCTAGAAGTCAAACTTGATGAAGCGCGGCGTCGACAGGCCCGCACTCAGTTCCTGCACCGACAGCGGCCGCTGGCCTTCCCGGTTCACGATCAGATAGCTCCGGTTCGATCCGGCCGGCGTGACCGTCAGCTCGACGATGCGGTTGCCCTGACGGCGCTGCTCGATGCGCGTTTGCGGCGACGTCGGTCGCGTCGGCGCCAGGTCGGCCAGCGCCTCGTCCTCGATGATCGGACCGGTGCGCGGCGCAGACTCGGGCGCGCGCTCCGCGCGCGCCGACGACGGGACCACCGTGCCGGGCGCCAGTCTGGGCGGTGCATCCAGCGGCTGCGCCTGCACCGCCGCTGCCACGGCGAGCAGCAGCGTGGCGCCGGAACGGCACAAGAGCACGACGGCGGGCGAGGAAGCAGAAGACATGCGGATGATTGTAGTGCGGCGGTCCACGCGGCGCGCTATGCCGCTTCGAGCTTGGCGATCGCCAGCGCCAGTTCCTTCATGCCGTGCGGGCCGAAGTTGATCTTTGCCCGGGCATCGCTGCCGTTACCCTCCAGCTTGACGATCACGCCCTCGCCAAACTTGGCATGGCGCACGCTCTGGCCGACGCGAAATCCGTGCAGGGTCTGGGTGCTCAGGCTGCGGGCGCCTGCGCTCGGCGCATTGGCGGCCTCGGCGCTGCCATCGTGCCACTGACCGAAGCGGGCGCCGCCAAAGCCACCCCCCTGACCTTCGCGCAGGCGCGGCGTCAGCCACTTGACCACCGCCTCGGGAATCTCTTCCAGGAAGCGGCTGCGGATGCCGTAGCGGGTCTGGCCGTGCAACATGCGGGTCTGCGCAAAGCTCAGGTACAGCCGCTTGCGCGCGCGCGTGATCGCAACGTACATCAGGCGCCGTTCCTCCTCCAGGCCGTCGAGTTCCTGCACGCTGTTCTCGTGCGGGAACAGGCCCTCTTCGAGTCCGGTGATGAACACCGCGTTGAACTCGAGCCCCTTGGCGGCATGCACCGTCATCAGCTGCAATGCGTCCTGGCCCGCTTGGGCCTGGTTGTCGCCCGCCTCCAGCGACGCGTGCGACAGAAAACCAGCGAGCGGTGAGGCGATCGCGCTTTCAGCATCGGCCTGGGTGCCGAGGGCGTCCTGCGTGTAGCCCTCTTCCATCACGAAGGCACTGGCCGCGTTCACGAGCTCTTCCAGATTCTCGATGCGCTCCTGGCCTTCCTTCTCGTTGCGGTAGTGCTCGATCAGGCCGCTGCGCTCGATCGTCACCTGCACGATCTCCTTCAAGGTCAGCGCCGTGGTCTCGAACCGCAGGCTCTCGGCGAGCTTGACGAACGCCGCCAGCTTGGTGCCGGCGGCTCCGGTCATCTGGCCGACCGCGGCATACAGGCTGGTGCCAGCCTGCTTCGCGGCGTCGGCCAGCTGTTCCAGCGTGCGCGCGCCGATCCCGCGGGGCGGGAAATTGACAACGCGCATGAACGCGGTGTCGTCCGACGGGTTTTCCACCACGCGCAGGTAGGCGAGCGCGTGCTTGATCTCGGCGCGCTCGAAGAAGCGCAGCCCGCCATAGACGCGATACGGCACGCCGGCGTTAAACAGCGCGTGCTCGATCACGCGCGACTGCGCATTGGAGCGGTACAGCGCCGCCACCTCGCTGCGCGCATAGCCCTCGGCGATCAGGTTGCGCACCTCGTCGACCAGCCAGGCCGCTTCGAGGCCGTCGGAGCCGGCCTCGAACACCCGCACCTGCTCGCCGTGCCCGGCATCGGTCCACAAGTCCTTGCCCAGCCGCTTGGCGTTGTTGCGGATCAGCGCATTGGCGGCGTCGAGGATGTTGCCGTGCGAGCGGTAGTTCTGCTCGAGCTTGATCACGTTCTGCACGCGGAACTCGCGCTCGAAGTCGGCCATGTTGCCGACATTGGCGCCGCGGAACGCGTAGATCGAGTTGTGCGTCAAGAGGCCGTTGGCAGCGAAATTGTGCGTGCCCTCGACGTTCAGGTCGTACACGGTGACGAGCGTCGGCGGATGCGTCTGCAGGTTGGTGACGATGTCGTAGTCGCCGTCCTGGTCGAAGATCGCCATGCCGGGCCGAACGTACTGCGCCGGGATCATCGGCAGGTAACCGCGGCCCAGCCGCGCACGCTGCAGCACGCGCCCGTTGAGCGCGTTGCGCAGCTTGTTGGCCTCGGTCACCGCCTCGCCGTAGTCGCGGCGCCAGAACTGCACATACCAGCCCCCGGTGCCGGCGGTCTGTTCATGGGCGGTGAAGCCGGCGGCCACCGCCCGCTGCATTGCCGCTTCGGTCGCAATGCGTGCATACACGCGGTGATCGGGCTTGCCGCGCCGCGAATCGCTGCACAGACTCACCAGCACGTCGCCGGGCGTGCCGAAGGTCGGCCGGCGCCGCTCGGCCGGATGATCGAACGCCAGGTTCAAGTCCTTGAGCAGCCACTGCGCCGACCGCTCGGTATTGACCTCGGAGAACTCGGCCGGCACGCGCTTGGAGTTGCTGGAGACGAACTTGCGGGTCGGCAGACCGTACTTGAGCGACAGCACGTTCATCCGCTCGCGCGCCTCGATCTCATCGTCGAACGCGTCGATCACCCAGCAGTGCTCACCGCCTTCCTGCCGGGCGCGCTGGCGAAAGCCTGGCACCGTCTTGCCGTCGCTGCGTTCGCTGCGGTGGCCGCTGACCGCGAGCCGGTAGCCCACGCCCGGCTTGTTCATCAGGTGCAGGAAGTACTTGGCGGGCAGATGCCCCACCGTGTAGCCGGCGAAGTGAACGTGCTCGAGCGTGCTGGTCAGCGACTTGCCCTTCTGCGTGTGCACGGTGACCAGCGCAATGCGCTCCTGCCGCTCGAACACCTTGGTCACCTTGGCCGCACCCATGCGGCCGCCGCCGACCGCCGAGCGCAGCATGTCGTCGACCTGAACCTCCTCGATCTTCTTGAAGCGGCCATCCGCCAGCGTGACTTGGGTGCCGGCCAGCAGGCACTGGTCGTCGTCGCCGACCGCGAAGATCGTGCCCTGCGTGCCGGCGAGCAGCTTCAGCCACTTGTACTGCAGGACATTGGTGTCCTGGAACTCGTCGACCAGGATGTGGCGAAAGCGCGCGTTGTAGTGCAGGCGCAGGCTTTCGTTGCGCTCGAGCAGTTCATAGCAGCGCAGCAGAAGCTCGGAGAAGTCGACCACGCCTTCGCGCTGGCATTGCTCGTCGTACATCCGGTAAAGCTCGACGAACTTGCGGTTGAAGTCGTCGTTGACCTCGACCTTGCCGGCGCGCAGCCCGGCTTCCTTGGCGCCGTTGATGAAGTGCTGGAGGTTGCGCGGCGGGTACTTCTCGTCGTCGATGTTGTTGGCCTTCAGCAGCCGCTTGATCGCCGACAGCTGGTCCGACGAATCGAGGATCTGGAATGTCTGCGGCAACGCGGCATCGCGGTAATGCGCCCGCAGCATGCGGTTGCACAGGCCATGAAAGGTGCCAATCCACATGCCGCGTGTGTTGATCGGCAGCATGGCGGTCAGGCGCGTGAGCATCTCCTTGGCCGCCTTGTTGGTGAAGGTGACGGCGAGGATGCCTTGCGGACTCAGTTGGCCGGTCTGGATCAGCCAGGCGATGCGCGTGGTCAGCACGCGGGTCTTGCCGGAGCCAGCGCCGGCGAGGATCAACGCCGACTGGTTGGGCAGCGTCACCGCAGCAAGCTGCTGCGGATTGAGTGACTCGAGCAAGGAGGGCATTGACCGATTCTACGTTCGCCTCTGCCACCCGCGCCGTGCCACTTTCAAAAATGCAGGTTCGGGCGCAAGCATTGGCGTCGCAGGCAGCACACGCGCGGTGGCGCGCCCGCCACGTCGCCCTTGCCGCCGCGCCGGCTCCTTCGGGGCGCAGCGCCGGCCGAGCCGACGGATCGACGCGGCCGCCACCGAATCGCTCTCCAGCCAGACCGTTTGGTGCCCGCTCGGCGCGCCATGAACGAGAGCGCAGCGGGCCCGCCGATATACTTCCCCGCTTCGCTCGCAGCCCTCCCACAAGGCGCATTCATGCAGGACAAGTACAGCCCGCAGGACATCGAGTCCGCGGCGCAGTCGCACTGGAACCGGACCAACGCCTACCTCGCGGTCGAGCATGCGCGCGATGCGTCCGGGCGAGACAAGCCCAAGTTCTACGTCTGCTCGATGCTGCCCTACCCCAGCGGCAAGTTGCACATGGGGCACGTGCGTAACTACACGCTGAACGACGTGATGTACCGCATCTTGCGAATGCGCGGGTACAACGTGATGACGCCGATGGGCTGGGATGCCTTCGGCCTGCCGGCCGAGAACGCGGCGATCGACAAGAAGGTCGCGCCCAGCGATTGGACGCGCGCCAACATCGCCGACATGAAGGCGCAGATGCAGCCGCTCGGCCTGGCGTTCGACTGGAGCCGCGAAGTCGCCACCTGCGACGCCGCGTACTACCGCTGGAACCAGTGGCTGTTCCTGAAGATGCTCGACAAGGGCATCGCCTACCGCAAGACGCAGGTCGTCAACTGGGACCCGGTCGACCAGACCGTGCTTGCCAACGAGCAGGTGGTCGACGGCCGCGGCTGGCGCTCCGGTGCGATCGTCGAGAAGCGCGAGATCCCCGGCTACTACCTGGCGATCACGCAATACGCCGATCAGTTGATCGAAGATCTGAAGACGGTCGACTGGCCGCCGCAGGTCAAGGCGATGCAGGAGAACTGGATCGGCAAAAGCGTCGGCGTGAACTTCGGCTTTCCGTATGCGCTCGACGGCAAGGACCAGTTGCTGCGCGTCTTCACAACCCGCGCCGACACGATCATGGGCGTCACCTTCGTCGCCATCGCCGCCGAGCACCCGCTCGCCACCCGGCTGGCACAGGGCAAGGCCGATCTCACCGCCTTCATCGAAGAGTGCAAGAAGGGGGGTGTGGCCGAGGCCGATATCGCCACGATGGAAAAGAAGGGCATGGCCACGGGCTTTGCCGTCACCCATCCGCTGACTGGCGAGGCGGTGCCGGTGTGGGTCGGCAACTACGTGCTGATGGGCTACGGCGAAGGCGCGGTGATGGGCGTGCCGGGCCACGACGAGCGCGACTTTGCGTTTGCTAAGAAGTACGGGCTGCCGATCAAGCAAGTCGTCGACACGCTACAGAACATCACTAACCGAGAGGCTCTGAAGAGTTCGGATCTCGACGCTGAAACGCGGAAAGCGCATGCAGCGCTGTTTTCAGATTTGGGGTTCACCGCAGAGCGCTGGCAGTCGTGGTACGGCATTTACGAGGCCGGCCCGCTCATCAACTCCGGCAAGTACGACGGTCTGAACTACGAAGCCGCCGTCGACGCCATCGCCGCCGACCTCAAAGCCAAGGGCCTCGGCGACAAGCAGATCAACTATCGCCTGCGCGACTGGGGCATCAGTCGCCAGCGCTACTGGGGTACGCCGATCCCGCTGATCCACTGCGACAGTTGCGGCGTGGTGCCGGTGCCGGAAGCCGACCTGCCGGTGATCCTGCCCGAGTATCTGGTGCCGGATGGCAGCGGCAGCCCGCTGGCGAAGTACGAGCCGTTCCTCCAGTGCACCTGCCCCAAGTGCGGCAAGCCGGCTCGGCGTGAGACCGACACGATGGACACCTTTGTCGACAGCGCCTGGTACTACATGCGCTACTGCTCGCCGGGGGCGCCGACCATGGTCGATGCCCGCACCGACTACTGGATGGCGGACGGCATGGACCAGTACATCGGCGGCATCGAGCACGCCGTGCTGCATCTGCTGTACGCACGCTTCTGGACCAAGGTGATGCGGGATCTGGGCCTCGTGAAGTTTGACGAGCCGTTCAAGCGCCTGTTCACCCAGGGCATGCTGACGCACGACTGCTACTACCGCGAGACGGCTGAAGGCAAGAAACGCTGGTTCTACCCGAGCGAGATCGACATCGAGTTCGACGACAAGGGTCGCCCGGTCAAGGTGACCGCCAAAGAGGATGGCCAACCGGTGCTCTTCGGCGGCACCGAGAAGATGAGCAAGAGCAAGAACAACGTGGTGGAGCCGCGCGACATCATCGGCCGCTTCGGCGCTGACACGGCGCGCACCTTTGCCATGTTCGCCGGGCCGCCGGACCAGAGCGCGGCGTGGAGCAACAGTGGTGCGGAGGGCACTTATCGATTCCTGAGGCGGCTCTGGGCCTGTTGTGTCCGATTCGATCGCGAGGGTTCCTTTCCGGTAGATGCCCGTTCCTTTGCGTTCCGTGCGTTCAACGACGCCGGCAACGATGTCAAACAACTGCGCCACGCCATCCACACGGCGCTTAAGCAATGCGACTTCGACTACGGTCGGATGCAGTACAACACCGTGGTCTCGGGCGCCATGAAGATGCTCAACTCGCTCGAAGGATTCGAACCCAACCTCCTGGTTGAAGAGGGATCTCGGAATGAGAGGCGTCTCTGGGTTCGTGAGGCTGCGTTCGTGGAAGCACTCGGCATCCTGCTGCGCACGCTGTACCCGATCGCACCGCACATCACCCACGCACTTTGGAGCGACCTTGGCTTCGTGCGCGAGTACGGCGACCTGCTCGATGCGCCCTGGCCCAGTGCAGATGAAGGCGCGCTCAAGCAGGATGAAGTCGATCTCGTGGTGCAGGTCAACGGCAAGCTGCGCAGCCAGATCCGGGTGCCGGCCCAGGCCGGCCGGCCGGAGATCGAGGCCGCCACGCTGGCCGACGCCACCGTACAGAAGTTCATCGCCGGCGCCGCGGTGAAGAAGCTGATCGTCGTGCCGGGAAAGCTGGTCAATGTCGTGGTCTGACGCACTGCGCGCGCGAGGCCGGCGACGACTGCTGTTGGCCGGTGTGCTGTCAGTCGGTGCCGCCGGCTGCGGCTTTCGGTTGCGCGGCGAACGCACGCTGCCGTTCGACACGATCTTCCTTGGCTTTCCGCCCAACTCGCCGCTTGGCGCCGAGTTGTCCCGCAACATCCTCGCCGGCACCAATACGCGCGTGGTGACCGATCGCAGCCAGGCGCAGGCAGTGCTCGAAGTGCTGGGCGAGCAGCGTGAGCGCGAAGTGCTGGCCGTCAACGCACAGGGCAAGACGCGCGAGTACCAGTTGCGGCTGCGCTTTGCCTTCCGCGTGCACGACGGCAAGGGCGGCGAGTACGTGCCCGCCAGCGCGGTGGCCATCCAGCGCGACATCGCCTTCAACGAGTCGCAGGTGCTGGCGCGCGAAGCAGAGGAAGCCGTGCTGTTTCGCGACATGCAGGGCGACCTGGTGCAGCAGGTGCTGCGCCGCCTGGCCGCCGCCCAGGTTCCGCGGGCCGGCTAGCGATGCAGTTGCGCGTCGACCAGCTGGACGCCCACCTTGCGCGCGGCAAGCTGGCACCGTTGTATGTGGTCAGTGGTGACGAAGCGCTGCTGTCGATCGAGGCGCAGGATGCGATCCGCACGGCGGCCCGCCAGGCCGGCTTCAGCGAGCGCGAGGTCGTGCATGCCGACGGCCGCAGCGACTGGTCCACCATCACCGGCGCGGCGCAGCACATGTCGCTGTTCGCCGAGCGCCGCATCCTCGAGATTCGCCTGCCGGGCGGCAAGCCCGGCAAGGAAGGCGCCGAAGCACTCAAGGCGCATGCCTCCCACGGCGGCGACGATCTGCTGACGATCATCGCCCTGCCCGCGCTCGACAAGACCAGCCGCAACAGCGCCTGGGCCGGGGCGCTCGACGCGGCCGGCGTCTGGGTCGACGTGCCGACCATCCAGCGACCCGCCCTGCCGGCCTGGATCGGCATGCGGCTGGCGCGCCAGCAGCACAAGGCGCCGGCCGATGCGCTCGATTTCATCGCTGACCGGGTCGAGGGCAACCTGCTCGCCGCGCACCAGGAGATCAGCAAGCTGGCGCTGCTGCATCCGCCGGGCGGCCTGACGCTGGCGCAGGTGCAGGACGCGGTGCTCGACGTCTCGCGCTACGAAGTATTCGCACTGCCCACCGCGATGCTGGCCGGTGACAAGCCGCGGCTGATGAAGATGCTCTGCGGCCTGCGCGCCGAGAACGAGCCGTTGCCCCTCATCCTGTGGGCGGTGAGCGAGGAAGTGCGCACGCTGCTGCGGCTGCGCTCCGCGCTGGACCGAGGGCAGTCCTATGGGCAGGCGACGCGCGAGGTGTGGGTGCGGCGCGAGAAGGAGCAGGTCACGCAGGGCGCGCTGCGCCGGCTCGATGTGGGTCGCCTGGCAGGACTGCTGGCGCGCTGCGCCGACGTCGACCGCCTGGTCAAGGGTCTGCGCGTCAAGGGGCGCGACAGCGACCCCTGGCTAGAATTGACCGAGATCGCGCTCGGCGTGGCCAGCTGACGCCTCACCCACCCCGTACGCATGCCGGCCCCGGCGCGTACTCCCTGATCGTCCTGCGATGACCGCCGCCACCGACCTTACCCGCGCCGACCCCGCCGCCACCCTCGCGGACTACATGGCCGACATCGGCCGCCGTGCGCGTGCCGCCGCGGGCGCAATGGCCAAGGCCGACACGCGGGCGAAGAACGATGCGCTGCGCCGCATCGCCGCCGCCATCCGCGCGCAGCAGGCACCGCTGCAGGCGGCCAATGCGCGCGACCTCAAGCGCGCCCGCGCCGCCGGGCTCGATGCCGCCGCGCTGGACCGCCTGAAGCTTTCAGATCAAGCCGTCGAGCAGATGGCCGCGGGGCTGGAGCAGATCGCGCAACTGCCCGACCCGATCGGCGAGATCGGCGAGGTACGGCCGATGCCTTCGGGCATCCGGGTCGGCCGCATGCGCGTGCCGCTCGGTGTCATCGGCATCATCTACGAGAGCCGGCCCAACGTCACGGTCGACGCGGCGGGCCTATGCATCAAGAGCGGCAACGCCAGCATCCTCCGCGGCGGCTCCGAGGCGATCGAGTCCAATCGCCTGCTGGCCGAATTGGTTGCCGATGGCTTGGATGCCGCCCAGTTGCCGCGCGACGGCGTGCAACTGGTGGGCACCACCGACCGTGCCGCCGTCGGACTGCTGGTGACGATGCCCGAGTACGTGGACATCATCGTGCCGCGCGGCGGCAAGGGGCTGATCGAGCGCCTGATGAAGGAAAGCAAGGTGCCGATGATCAAGCACCTGGATGGCATCTGCCACGTGTACATCGACGCCGCCGCCGATCTGATGAAGGCGGTGAAGATCGCCGACAACGCCAAGACCCAGCGCTACGGCACCTGCAACACGATGGAGACGTTGCTGGTGGCGCACAGTCTTGCCGCCCGCGTGCTGCCGCTGCTCGGCCGCATCTATGCCGACAAGGGCGTGCAGTTGCGCGGCTGCGATGCCACGCGCGCGATCCTGGGCGATGCCGGCATCGCCGCAAGCGTCGCCACCGAGGCAGATTGGCGCACCGAGTACCTGGCGCCCATCCTGTCGATCCGCGTGGTCGCCGGCGCCGACGCCGCCATCGACCACATCAACACGTATGGCAGCAAGCACACCGATGCCATCGTCACCGAGGACTACACGGTGGCAATGCGCTTCCTGCGCGAGGTCGATTCCGCCTCGGTGATGATCAACGCCTCGACGCGATTCGCCGACGGCTTCGAGTACGGGCTGGGTGCGGAGATCGGCATCTCCAACGACAAGCTGCATGCGCGCGGCCCGGTCGGACTCGAGGGCCTGACCTCGCTGAAGTACGTGGTGTTCGGCAACGGCGAGGTGCGCGGCTGATGGCTTACCTCTGGATCAAGTCGCTGCACATCATCTTCGTCACCAGCTGGTTCGCCGGCCTGTTCTATCTGCCGCGCATCTACGTCAACCTCGCAATGGTCGAGGGCCCCGGCGCCGAGCGCGACCGCCTGCTGCTGATGGCGGGCAAGCTGTACCGGTTCATGACGCCGCTGGCAGTGCTGGCCCTGGTCTTCGGCCTGTGGCTGTGGCTGGGCTACGGCATCGGCGGCGGCTGGATGCACGCCAAGCTGCTGCTCGTGCTGGTGCTGGTTGGCTATCACCTCTACTGCGGCCGGCTGCTGCGCGGGTTTCGCGCCGGCACGGTGGCGCGCTCGCATGTGTGGTTCCGCTGGTTCAACGAACTGCCCGTGCTGGTGCTGTTCTCGGTGGTGATCCTGGTGGTGCTCAAGCCGTTCTGACCGGCGGTGCTCAGCGACCGCGCTACAGTGCGGCGCTTCGCTTCAATCCCTTCGCACCGATGGCCTGCCCGTTGTTCTCACTCGCTCTGTCTGCCTCGGGCAGCACTCGTCCGCTCTTGCGCGGCGTCCACGGCATGTGTCTCCCGGCACGGGCGCTCGCATGAGCAACGCACCGCACCGCTTCTTTGCCATCTGTCCGCGCGGGCTCGACACGCTGCTGGCCGATGAACTGAAATCGCTGGGCGCCACCGCGCTCGCGCCGGAAGCCGGCGGCGTGGGATTCGCAGGCAGCCTGGCGACCGCCTACGCGGCCAACTTGCACTCGCGCCTGGCGAGCCGCGTGCTGTGGCAGGTCGGGCGCGCGCCGTACTCCAGCGAAGACGGCGTCTACCAGGCGACCGCGTCGGTGCGCTGGGAAGACCACTTCGCCCCCGAGCAGACGCTGCGGGTGGACGTGAACGCCTCCAATTCGCCGCTGCGCAGCCTCGAGTTCGCCATGCTCAAGGTCAAGGACGGCATCGTCGATCGGCTGCGTGACCGCACCGGCGAGCGGCCATCGATCGATCGTGCGCGACCCGATGTGCGCGTGTTCGCCTACCTCGACCACGAGGCGGTGACGCTGTACCTCGATCTGTCGGGCGAACCGCTGTTCAAGCGCGGCTGGCGCGCCGACAAGGGCGAGGCGCCGCTGAAGGAGAACCTGGCGGCCGGCCTGCTGATGCTCGCCGGCTGGACGCCCGACCTGCCGCTGCTCGATCCGTTCTGCGGCAGCGGCACGATCGTCATCGAAGCGGCCTGCATGGCCGCCCGCCGTGCGCCCGGCCTGAACCGGACCTTCGCCTTCGAACGCCTGACCCGCTTCGATGCCACGGCGTGGACACAGTTGCAGGCGCAGGCCAAGGCGCAGGTCGACGACGATGCTGCCGCCAGGATTGTCGGCGCCGACATCTCCACGCGCGTAGTCGAGCAGGCGCGCGCCAACGCCCAACTCGCCGGCCTGCAGCACTGGCTCGACGATGGCCGCCTGTCGCTCAGTGCCGGCGATGCGCGCCAGATGTCACCCCCGGCCGACCACGGCCTGATCATCACCAACCCGCCCTACGGCGAACAGAGCACGCCACGCTCGGCGAGCGTGCCGAAGATGATGGGCGAAATCGGCGACCGCTTGAAGCAGTCGTTCACCGGCTGGCACGCCTGGCTGCTGACCTCGGACCGTCAGTTGCCGCGGCAGATGCGTCTGGCCGAAACACGCAAGACGGTGCTGTTCAACGGCGCGCTTGAGTGCCGCTTCTTCCGTTTCGATCTCGTGCGGGGTTCGTATCGGCCGCGAGCCACGCCGGTCACATCCGTCTAGGTCGAACGCCCCCCTCGGGCGATCGTCGGCCGATCCCAGCCGAGCGATGAGGTGGAACTGAACGAGGTCGACAGCATCGTGAGCCATGAGCACGAGTTTGGCGGCCGTGACCGTGATGTTCTGACGGTCCTTTCACGATCACGACTATCGGCGCAGGAGCCGAACTACGCCGCCAGGGCCTTCTCAATATCCTTGGCAATGTCCTCGGGCTTCGTGGTCGGCGCATAGCGATCGATCACATTGCCGTCCTTGCCGACCAGAAACTTGGTGAAGTTCCACTTGATCGCCTCCGAGCCGAGCAGACCCTTCTTGGCCGCGGTCAGGTGCTTGAACAGCGGGTGCGCGTTGTCGCCGTTCACATCGACCTTGGAGAACATCGGGAAGCTCACGCCGTAATTCATCTCGCAGAACTCGGCGATCTGGTCGTCCGGGCCCGGCTCCTGCGCGCCAAACTGGTTGCTCGGAAAGCCCAGCACGGCGAACCCGCGGTCCTTGAACTGCTTGTAGACCGCCTCGAGGCCGGCGTACTGCGGCGTGAAGCCGCACTTGCTCGCGGTGTTGACGACCAATAGGACCTTGCCCTGGTAGTCAGCGAGCTTGCGCGCCTTGCCGTCGATCGAGGTGGCGGAGAAGTCGTACACGGAGGTCATCGGTGGATCCTCGTCAGCACTGCGGCGGGGCGACGATTAAAGCACGGCGGGTAACGCGCGCTGGCTCCGGCTCAACCCCAGGGCGGCGCGTTGACGGTTTCGCGCGCCGGCCGCCCGCTCATGGAACTCGGCGCGTCCAGGTGCGCATCGTCGGAGACGCCCACGCCGAGCCGACCCACGAGTTCGCCGCCGAGCCAGGCCGCCACCATTGCCATGCCGGCACCGCCGAACGAGAACACCCGAGCGAGGACGCCCGGCGCGATCTCGTTGTCGAGCCGCAGATACCAGCTGACGGCGAAGCTGGCTAACACCACGACGTTGATCGCTCCATGCAACAGGCCGACCGACTTGGCGCGCGTGCCGGCTGGGATCTTCAGCCAGTCGAGTAGTCCGAAAGGTGCGGCGATCAACCCGCCGATCAGACCGGCCACGATCAGCCAGTAGGCCACCAAGGCCATCGTCGGTCGATCGGTGAACAGATTGACCAGGTCGAAGGCCACTGCCGTCGCCAGCAGGCCGAGTGGAAACACGACCAGTTGCTGATGCAGTGAATGACCGAGAAACTTGACGCGGCTTTCCATTGAGGTGCTCCCATGGGACCCTCGCGCAGACGGCAAGCGGCGTGCCACCAACGAAAACGCAGCGCAGGGCGCGGCGTCTTTTCACCACCCCTCGCCCCTGGGCGAGGGGCACGGGGGAGTGGGTGAGCTAGATAAGCTCGAAGAGCATCTTGGCCTAGCCCGCTAGGCCAAGATGCTCGATACCCTTGTGAATGCCGGCCACACCGCCGTACAGGCGCGAGTTCAGCTTGATCTGCAGGCGCAGGTCGTTCACCGAGTCGGCATTGCGCAGCGCATCCTCGTAACTGATCAGTTCCTGCTCGTGCAGGTCGAACAGCGCCTGGTCGAAAGTCTGCATGCCCTGCTCGCGGCTGCGCTTCATCACTTCCTTGATCTCGTGCACTTCGCCCTTGAAGACGAGATCGGAAATCAGCGGGGAGTTGAGGAGGATTTCCACTGCCGGGATGCGACCCTTGCGGTCCTTGAACGCGATCAGGCGCTGAGACAACAGCGCGCGCAGGTTCAGTGACAAGTCCATCAGCAACTGCGAGCGGCGCTCCTCCGGGAAGAAGTTGATCACGCGGTCGAGCGCCTGGTTGGTCGAATTGGCGTGCAGCGTGCACATCACCAGGTGACCGGTCTCGGCGAACGCGATCGCATGCTCCATCGTCTCGCGGTCGCGCACCTCGCCGATGAGGATCACGTCAGGCGCCTGGCGCAGCGTGTTCTTCAGCGCCACCTGCCAGGTGTCGCAGTCCACCCCCACCTCACGCTGCGTGATGATGCAGTTGCGGTGCGGGTGCACGTACTCGATCGGATCCTCGATCGTGATGATGTGGCCCTGGCTGTTCTCGTTGCGGTAGCCCACCATCGCAGCCAGCGTGGTGCTCTTGCCCGAGCCGGTGGCGCCCACCACCATCACGATGCCGCGCTTGGCCATCGACAGCTCGTTGAACACGGTGGGCAGGTTCAGTTCCTCGGTGGTCGGGATGCGGTCGGCGATGACGCGGAACACGATGCCGACCTTGCCCTGCTGCACGAAGGCGCTGACACGAAAGCGCCCGATGCCGGTCGGGTTGATGGCGAAGTTGCATTCCTTGGTCGACTCGAACTCGGCGGCCTGGCGATCGTTCATGATCGCCCGCACCAGTTCGGCGGTGTGGTTTCCGGTCAGCGGTTGGTTCGACACCGGCAGCACCCGGCCGTCGAGCTTGAACGCCGGCGGGAAATCGGAGGTAAGAAATAGGTCCGACCCCTTCTTGGTGAGCAGAAGCTTCAGAAGGTCGTGGACGAATCGGATGGCCTGGTCGCGTTCCATGTGCACCTGTCATGCACGCCGCGCGTGCAATGTGAAAACGTTGACGGGGCGGTGCGCCGCTGCGCCCGCCGCTGCCGTCGCTAGCCGACGAACGCCTCCGGCTGCTTGGCGTACTGGCGTGCCTCGCCCACGGCCACGACGTTGCGCCGGACCAGATCCATCATGCACTGGTCGAGCGTCTGCATGCCGAACTGGCTGCCGGTCTGGATCATCGAGTACATCTGCGCCACCTTGTTCTCGCGGATCAGGTTGCGAATGGCTGGCGTGCCGACCATGATCTCGTGCGCGGCGACGCGGCCTGTGCCGTCCTTGATCTTCATCAGCGTCTGCGAGATCACCGCCACCAGCGACTCCGACATCATCGCGCGCACCATTTCCTTCTCGGCGGCCGGGAACACGTCGACGATCCGGTCGATCGTCTTGGCCGCACTCGACGTGTGCAGCGTGCCGAATACCAGGTGACCGGTCTCGGCAGCGGTCAGCGCCAGGCGGATCGTCTCCAAGTCGCGCAACTCGCCGACCAGCACGACGTCCGGATCCTCGCGCAGCGCCGAGCGCAGCGCATTGGCGAACGACAGCGTGTGCGGCCCGACCTCGCGCTGGTTGATCACGCACTTGCGAGACTCGTGCACGAACTCGATCGGGTCCTCGATCGTCAGCACGTGGCCGTACAAATTGTTGTTCACGTAGTCCACCATCGCCGCCAGCGTGGTGCTCTTGCCCGAGCCGGTGGGGCCGGTCACCAGCACCAGGCCGCGCGGCTTGGAGGAGAAATCGGCAAACACGCGCGGACACTGCAACTCCTCGAGCGACAGGACGCGCGAGGGAATCGTGCGCAGCACGGCCGCCGCGCCGCGGTCCTGGTTGAACGCATTGACGCGGAAGCGCGCCAGGCCGGGCAGGTCGAACGAGAAGTCGCACTCAAGCTGCTCGTCGTACAGCTTGCGCTGGCTGTCGTTCATGATGTCGTAGATCATCGCGTGCACGTCCTTGTGTTCCAGGGGCGGCAGGTTGATGCGGCGTACGTCGCCGTGCACGCGGATCATCGGCGGCAGGCCTGCAGACAGGTGCAGATCAGACGCCTTGTTCTTGACGGAGAATGCGAGCAGTTCGGAGATATCCATCGTCGTTGGTTTCTTTGGCCGCTGAGCCGCGCTCGTTGACGCGGTGGTTCAGTGGCATTGTGTCGCTTGGACTGGTTCCGTGGGGAACGCGGGCGACGGACCGACCGCTGTGGTGAAACCCCGCTTTTGAAGCTTGCGACCCCGACCGCAGTCATCGGCCCGGGTCGCCCGATGCCAGCCGCACGATAGCGGCTGTCGAGCGAAACGATTATGTCGAGTTTGGAACAGCAGGTGCAAGCCGGCCTGCGACAAGTGAACGAAAGGATTAGCACTGCTGCGCAGGCCGTTTCGCGCGATCAAGCAGCCATCACGCTGCTGGCGGTCAGCAAGACCTTCGGGGCCGACGCGGTTCTGGCGGCGGCGCACGCGGGCCAGCGGCACTTCGGCGAGAACTACGTGCAGGAGGCGGTCGACAAGATCCTGGCGCTGCGCGCCCTGGCTGCCACCGGGGAGATATCCGCCGCTGGACTGATCTGGCACTTCATCGGGCCAATCCAGAGCAACAAGACGCGGCAGATCGCCGAGCACTTCGACTGGGTCCACTCGGTGGACCGCCCGAAGCTCGCCCACAGGCTCAGCGAGCAGCGGCCGCCCAAGTTGCCGGCGCTCAATCTGCTGCTGCAGGTGAACATCAGCGGGGAAGCAACCAAGAGCGGCCTGCCGCCGGAGGCGGTCACGGCGCTGGCCCGCAGCGTGATTGCCCTGCCGCGGGTCCGCCTGCGCGGCCTGATGGCGATTCCCGAGCCGGAAACGGACCCCGCGCGCCAACGCGCCCCGCTCGCACGCATGCGGGCCCTGTTCGACCGCCTGCGCAGTGAGCTCGGACCTGACGCCGCCGACCTCGATACCCTGTCGATGGGCATGTCGGCCGATCTGGAAGCCGCCATTGCCGAAGGCTCGACCTTGGTGCGGGTGGGCACGGCCATCTTCGGTGCCCGCGCACCCAAGCCACTGGAGACGTGATGAGCACCCAGGAGACGCTGGACGAACTGAACCGCATCCACGATGACGAACCGGAACGCGCCGCTGCCGGCCTGCTGACGCTCGACCCGGTGGGCCTCGACGATGGGGCGCTGCGGACCTACGCCTTCCTGATCAATCACGTGCTGGGCGAGAAGCTCGGTCGCTGGCCTGACGCGCTGGACCGACTGGCGCCGCTCGCACAGCGGGACGACACGCCGTTGCCGGTGCTGCGGCAGTGCGGTGTGGCGGCGCAGTTCGCCGGCGATGCGGCGCGCGCCGACGCAGCGATCGCTCGGCTCGCCGCGCAAGCCGGCGCGGACGCCACCCTGGCCCGCACCCTGGTGAAAGTGGCGGCGCTCGGCTTCACGCCCCTCGCCGCTGCCGACGCGCCCGTACTTGGCACCGCCGCCGCGCAAGCCTGTACTGCTGCGCCCGGCCCGCTCGACGCCAGCTTTGCTGCGAGCTTCAACAATGTCACCACGGCGCTGTACTACGCCACCCGCGAGGCGCCGCTGACCGCGCAGCTGCGTGGCGCTTTGCGCCGTGGCGCCGACGCCGCGCTGCTGTTCTGGCTGCGCGCCGGCGGCTGGCTGGAGCACGAGCGCGCCCATTACCTGCGCGCGAAGATCGCGCTGCGCACCGGCGAACCGGTAGCGGCGCTCGGTCATGCGGAACGTGGGCTGGCGATCGTTGCCGCCAACGGCGACGACCCGATCGAGAAGTGCTTCCTGCTGCAACTGCTCGCCGCCGGGGTGGAGCGGGCCGGCGACGCGGCGCGTGCGCAGGCTGTTCGCGCCGAGGTCGACGCACTGGCGAGTGGCCTCGACGACGACATGCGCAGTCTGCTGGCTCAGGACGCCGGCGAGTTCCCGGCGGCGGCTGCCCTGCCGCGGCTGGCGTTCGTCGGCGGCGGCAACATGGCGGCCGCGCTGATCGGCGGATTGCGTCGTCGCCATGCGGTCGGTGCCGTGCACGTGGTCGAGGTTGAACCTGCCCGCCGCACCTGGCTGGCGCGCGAGTTTCACGCCACCACCGGCGAGCGCCCGAACGACGCCATTGCGGGCTGCGCTGCCGTGGTGCTGGCGGTCAAGCCGCAGCAGATGCGCGAGGTCTGCACGGCCTTGCGGCCGTACCTGGGCCATGCGCTGGTGCTGTCGATCGCCGCCGGAATCCGCGCCAGCGATATTGCGCGCTGGACCGGCAGCACGCGCGTGGTGCGGGCCATGCCTAACACGCCGGCGCTGATCGGTCGCGGCATCAGCGGCCTCGCCGCCTTGCCCGAAGTCAGCGCCGACGAGCGCACGCTGGCTGGCCAGATCCTGGCAGCCGCGGGCGAGATCGTTTGGTTCGACGACGAGGCGCAGCTCGATCCCGTCACCGCGGTATCGGGCAGCGGCCCCGCCTATGTCTTCTATTTCATCGAGGCGCTGCAGCAGGCTGGGTGCGAACTCGGCTTCACCGACGCTCAGGCCCGGCAGCTCGCCATCTCCACCTTTGCCGGCGCTGCGGAGCTGGCGACTGCGTCAGACGAAGCGGTGGCGACGCTGCGCGAGCGCGTCACCTCCAAGGGTGGGACCACGGCGGCTGCGCTGGCGTGCATGCAGGCCGACGAGTTGAAGGCCAAGATCGTTGCCGCCGTGCGAGCCGCCGATGCCCGCGCTCGCGAGCTGGGCAGCGAACTCGGCCGCGGCTGACGGGCGGCGCTCAGCGCAGCGCGAAGTCGAGCGCGATGCCGGCGAACACCGCGAGGCCGACCCACTGATTGTGGCGAAAAGCGCGGAAGCAGCGCTCGCGCTCGCGGGTGCGGATCAGCGTGAAGTGATACAGCGAGAAGCCCACGGCGATCGCCCAGCCTGCGTAATACGGCCAGCTGGCGCGGATCATCATCCCCACCACCAACAGCAGCGAGAAGTACAGGCCATAACAGGCCATCACGGCCGCCACGTCAGCCCGGCCGAACAGGATCGCCGACGAGCGCACGCCGATCCGCAGGTCATCCTCGCGATCGACCATCGCGTACTCGGTGTCGTACGCCACCACCCAGAACAGGTTGGCGGCAAACAGCCACCAGCCGACCTCCGGCACCCGCCCCTGCACCGCCGCGAACGCCATCGGAATGCCGAAGGAGAACGCGATCGCCAGGTACGCCTGCGGCAGCGGAAAGAACCGCTTGAACAGCGGATAGGTGGAAGCGACCACCACGCCGATCAGCGCCAGCGTGAAGCTCAGCAGGTTCAGCGGCAGCAGCAGCAGGGCTGCCAGCAGCGTCAAGACGGTGGCCACCGCCAGCGCCTCCCCGGGCGACACCTTGCCGCTGGCGACGACGCGCTCTGCCGTGCGCTTGACGTGACCGTCGAAATCGCGGTCGGCCACGTCGTTGACCGCACAGCCGGCCGAGCGCATCAGCAACGTCCCGGTCAGGAAGATCGCCAGGTGCATCGGCGTAGGCTCGCCGGCGGCCGCCACCCACAGCGCCGCCAGCGTCGGCCAAAGCAAAAGCAGTGTCCCGACGGGCTTGTCGAGACGGGCCAGGCGGGCGTAAAGGGCAAGTCGTTCAAGTAACACGTCGGTCATCACTGCGCGTGGCAGTTGAGTGCGGACAGGGACGACGGATCCGCAGGCGGCTGCGCCGGAGCCAATCGTAGCGTGGTCGCCCACCCACATGCAGCGCTTGTCGACCGATGCCGTCACGGGTCGGTCACGATGTACCCGTTACCGTCCCACCTGAGTCGGCCGGTGGTTGCAGCAGGTCGACCGTGCGGCCGCCGCGCGCTAGCATCCTTGCGCTTTAAATGACCAGACGCAGGCGCGGACCGTGAGTCACGCCCGTCCCGAAAACGACCAGGGGAAACACATGACGATGCGCAGAGCACTGATGGCAGCCACTCTCGGCCTCGGCCTGGCGGCCGGTCTGCCGGCAGGCGCCCAGACCAAGGGCCAGCCGACCGAGATCCAGTTCTGGATGGGTCTGACCGGCCTCGGCGGCGAGTTGCTCCAGAAGTACGGCGAGGATTTCAACAAGACGCAGAACGAGTACCGCGTCGTGGTTTCGTTCAAGGGCCAGTATCCGGAGCAGCGCGCCGCCGCCGTCGCGGCGTTCCGTGCCGGCAATCCGCCGCATGTGATGCAGATGTTCGATGCCGGCAGCGGCGACATGATGAGCGCGAAGTCCGCCATCGTGCCGGTGAGCGAGGTCTTCAAGCGGGCCGGCCTGCAGTTCAATCCGGCCGACTTCATCGGGCCCGCACGCGGCTATTACGGGCTGCCCAACGGCGACCTGCTGTCGATGCCGTTCAACGTCTCCACCACCGTGCTGTTCTACAACAAGGACACCTTCAAGAAGGCCGGACTCGACGAGAACAAACCACCCCAGACCTGGCCCGAACTGATCAAGGCGGCGCAGCAGATCCGCAAGACCAACGCCGCCGCCTGCGGCTTCAGCACCACCTGGCTGGCGTGGATCATGCTCGAGCAGTTCAGCTCGCGCCACAACCTGCCGATCGGCACGCAATCCAATGGGCGCGCCGCGATGACGGCGGAGCTGAACTTCAACACACCGCTGCACCAGAAGATGGTGCAGACCTTGGTGGACATGCAGAAGGACAAGAGCTTCGACTACGGCGGCCGCAGCAACGATGCCGCGGCGAAGTTCATCAGCGGCGAGTGCGCCATGCTGACGCAAAGCTCGGGTGGCCTGGGCGCCATCGCGCGCGATGCCAAGTTCGCCTTCGGCACCGCACCGTTGCCCTACTGGCCGGAAGTTGCCGGTGCGCCGTACGCCACCACCATTGGTGGCGCCTCACTCTGGGTGTTCAACGCACCCAAGCGCAGCGACGCCGAGTTCCGCGGCGTGGCGCAGTTCCTTAACTACCTGCGCTCGACCCCGGTCATGACCGACTGGGCCAAGCAGACCGGCTTCGTGCCGGCCACTGGCGCCGCCTTCAAGGCGATGCAGGACGAGGGCTTCTTTGCCAAGAACCCGGGGCGCGACGTGCCGATCCTGTCGCTCACGCAGGCGCGTCAGGGCGAGCACACCAACGGCTACCGCTTCGGCCGCTGGACCGAGATCCGCGACATCTATCACGAGGAAGTCGAGAAGGCGCTGCAAGGCAATCAGTCGGCTGCCGAGGCGCTGCATGCGGCGCAACGACGCGGCAATGCCTTGCTGCGCGCGTTCGAGAGGACGGCGCAGTAACAGCCCGGCTACCGCGGTCCCGTGAGGGCCGCTGTGGCCGGCGCAGCGCGCGCGGCAGGAGATCATTCCCCTGCCGCGCGCCGCATACTCACCGCGCAGGCGCCCACAAGCGTGCGTCATCGGGCGCACACTGCCGGCCGCCGCGGCCGCACTTGCGGCGAGCACTCTTTCGCGGTGATTGTCTGCGTTTGCCTTGGCAGCCGATAATTGTCGCTACTGACCAACAACAAGCGGAGTCAACGCACGATGTCCAGCGACCTTATTGCCGCCATTGGAGACCCGATGGTGCGCGAACTCGCCAGCCGCGGTGCAGTGCGCAGCTTCCCGAAGAACACCGTCATCATCAATGAAGGTGACCGTGGCGACTCGCTGTTCGTCATTCTGAGCGGCAAGGTCAAGGTCTACGTGTCCGATGACGACGGCCGCGAAATGATCCTCGACCACTACAGCGCTGGCGACTACGTGGGAGAGATGGCCCTGGATGGTCAGCCGCGTTCGGCCTCGGTGATGACCCTGGAGCCCACCTCCTGCGCGGTGGTCACTCGCGATGCGCTGCGCGCGGCGATCGTGGCCAACCCGGATGTGGCCATGGCGCTGATCGGCACGCTGATCGAGCGGGCTCGTATCGCTACCGACAACGTGAAGAACCTGGCACTGATGGATGTCTACGGTCGCGTGGCCCGCCTGCTGCTGTCGATCGCCAAGGAGCAGCCCGACGGCAAGCTCGTGGTGCCGGAAAGAATGACTCAGCAGGACATTGCCGACCGCGTGGGCGCTTCGCGCGACATGATCAGTCGCATCTTCAAGGACCTCACGATCGGCGGCTACGTCACCGTGATCGACCGCATCATCACGATCAACCGCAAGCCGCCTGCCCGCTGGTAGCTCGCGGACAGCAGCCAAAGGCGCGCCGCGGCGCGCCTTTTTTTTGTTTCTGCGCTGCGCAAGGTCGACTCCCCTCCCCGCGAATCTCCGACAGCAGCCGGTTGAATTGTCGGCAGCGTCCGGGTGATCGCCCGGCCACACTGTCGCCATCCCCAAGCGTTGCTGGAGTGCTGCAGTGGTAGCGATCGAGCCGGTCAGGCAGAGAGAGAAGGAGCGTCGTCGCCACCCGCGCGCCGGGCGGCCGGCTGACAAGCCGTCGACAACGGTGTCTGGTGAGACTTCCCTTGCGGCAGCGCATCCGGCGTGGCCCGCCCGCTTCCGTGTCGAGGCTGAAGTACTGCGCGTGGCACTGGCGCCGCTGGCACCGGTGATCGAGCACGTGGGCAGTACGGCGGTGCCAGGACTGGCGGCGGTGCCGGTCATCGACATGGCGGTCGGTGTGAGCGACCCCACCGCGGTAGACCACTACGCCGGCCGACTGGCCAACTTCGGCTTCCTGCTGATGACGGGCGAGACGCATCGGACCATCGATCGGCGGGTCCTGATCCGCCAGGTACGCGGCGTGCGAACCCACCATGTGCACGTAATCAGCGCCTTTGGTCCCGCGTGGCACCAGTTGCTGATGTTTCGCGACATGCTGCGACTCGACCGCGATCTGGCTCTGACCTATGAGTCGCTCAAGCGCGAACTGGCGCAGCAGACGCGTGGACGCCCACTGATGTACGCCAGCGGCAAGGCAGACTTCATCGCTTCAGTGCTGGGCCGTCCTGCTTTCGACCGCAGCCAGGCCTAGCGCGCCGGACCGGCGGCGGCGGGCGGTGAGGCGGCACGATGCCGCGTCGCCGTCCGCCGGCCGCGCGGACCAGCCGCGCCGTCAGGCGATCTTGAAGGCGTCGGCGTAGCGCTCGCGCAGCGCGTTCTTCTGCACCTTGCCCATCGCGTTGCGCGGCAATTCACTGACCACCCAGACCCGCTTGGGCACCTTGAAGTTGGCGATCTGGCCCTTGAGGAACGCGATGATCGCCTCCTCGTCGATCAAAGCGGGATCACGCGCCACCACCACCGCAGCCACCGCCTCGCCGAAGTCGCCGTGCGGCAGGCCAATCACCGCGCTTTCCTCAACCTGCGGCATGCGATCGATGTAGCTCTCGATTTCCTTCGGATACACGTTGTAGCCGCCGGAGATGATCAGATCCTTGCTGCGCCCGACGAGCGTCAGGTAGTGGGCGGGCTTGCCCGCGCTGAGAACCGCCGCACCAAAGTGACCGACGTCACCGGTCCGGAAGAAGCCGTCGGGCGTGAACTCCTCGGCGGTCTTCTCCGGCATCTGCCAGTAGCCGGCGAACACATTCGGACCCTTGACCTGCACGCCGCCGATCTCGCCGGCCAGGCACATCGATCCTTCTTCGTTGACCACCCGCACGGCGACGCCGGGCAGCGGCACGCCGACGGTGCCGGCGATCCGCTCGCGCGGTGCGATGCCGAAGTACGGGTTCGACGTCAGCATCAGCGTTTCCGACATGCCGTAGCGTTCCAAAATGGTCTGGCCCGAGCGCCGCTGGAAGTCGGTGAAGGTCTCGGTCAGCAACGGCGCCGATCCGGAGATGAACAGGCGCATGTTGCGGCACACATGGCGGTCGAACTTCTCTTCGGCGAGCAGGCGCACGTAGTAGGTCGGCACCCCCATGAAGACCGTGCAGCGGGGCAGCCGCTCGATCACCGCCTTCGGGTCGAATCGCGACATGAACAGCATGCGGGCGCCGGCCAGCAGCGCCGCGTGCGACGCGACGAACAGCCCGTGAACGTGGAACAGCGGCAGCGCGTGCAGCAGCACGTCCTGGTCGCCGGCCTCGCGCTCCTCCTTGAAGCCCCAGAAGTCATCCAGCACGAGGGCGTTGGACGCGAGGTTGCCGTGGCTCAGCATGGCGCCCTTGCTGCGACCGGTGGTGCCGGAGGTGTAGAGGATCGCCGCCAGATCGTCGGCCCGGCGCTGGGCGGTGGCAAAGCCGTCGGCAAACGGCGCAGCCGCTTCCAGCAGCGTGCCGTCGCGTTGTTCGCCCAGGGTCATCACGTGGGCAACGCCCGCCGCAAGGGCCAGTGGGCGCAGGTCGGCGGACCGCTGCGGCGAACAGACGAACACGGCAGGCTGTGCGTCGCGCAGGAAGTAGTCGATCTCGGCGCGCTGGTAGGCGGTATTGAGCGGCACGTAGGCGAGGCCGGCGCGCAACGTGGCGAGATAGAGCATCAACGCTTCAGGCGATTTCTCCACCTGCACCGCGACCCGCGGCGGCGCGCCATCGGCGCTCGGAGGCAGGTTCAGGCTGGCCAGCCAGCCGGCGATGCGCGCGCTGGCAAAGTGCAGGTCACGCCAGCTGTAGATGAGTCCGTCTTGCGTCTCGATGCAGGCGCCGTTCAGGTCCCGCGGCAAGCGCGATTCGACGAGGGCGTAGAAGTTCTTGTTCTTCATGGTGAGGGGCGGCCGACGGTCGGCAGACTCGAGCGCGGCGAAGGCCGTGCCAAACACGGATTCTTGCAACTTCGCGCCGGTTTTGCAGGCGCGCCTATGGGAAGCCGTCGGGACGCCATTGACGCCACTGGATTCAGCGTCCTAATCGCCGCGTCAGACCCCGGTGAAGCGAGGCGCGCGCCGCTCGATGAAGGCGTTCATGCCCTCGGTGTAGTCGGCTGACGTAAAGAAGGCAAAGCTGGCATCGAGCTGAGCCTCCGTGTACTGGCCGGCCTGGGTGGAAAGCATACGCAGGTTGCGCTTGTTCAGCCGCGCTGCCAGGGGTGAACCTGCCAGGACCGCACTGACCATATCCGTCACCGCAGCATCGAAGCTCGCCTGCGGCACGGCGCGCTGGACCAGTCCGCGCGCCTGCGCCTCCTCGCCGCTGAGCAGGCGTCCGGTGAGCAGCAGATCCGCCGCCAGCGCCGGACCCACCAGGCGCAGCAGCGGCGCCAGTTCGGGCAGCGCCAGCGGGAAGCCCAGGCGGCCCACCGGCGCGCCGATCCGACTGCTCGCAGTGGCGATGCGCAGGTCGCACATGCTGGCGATCTCCAGTCCGCCGCCGACGCAATTGCCCTCGATCGCCGCGATCACGACTTGAGGCGCGGCGGCGATCGACGCCAGCGCCGGAGCGATCAGATCCAGGTGATAGCGCCGGCCAGATGGGACATCGAAGCGTTCGCGCGGGAACTCGGCGATGTCGGCACCGGCGGCGAAGTGCCCGCCGGCTCCGCGCAGCACCACGCACCGGACCGCCGACTCGCCGGCCAGGCGTTCGAAGATCGCGCGCAGTTCGCGCCACATCGACACGTCCAGCGCGTTGAGTTTGCCGGGCGAATCGAGGGTAACGCGCGCCGCCGCGCCGTCAGCGACAAGATGGACCGGCATCCGCGGCTCCAGGGTGGGTGCCGGTCAGTCGAGCTTGGCGCCGCTGGTCTTGCTGACCTGTGCCCAGCGCTTGATCTCGGCGTTCAGGAACTTCGCAAAGTCAGCCTGCGACAGCAGGCTGATGTCGGAACCGTTGTTCGCCCAGACTTCGCGCAGTTCCGGCGTATTGATTGCCTTGGAAACCTCGTCGTGCATGCGATCGACGACCTCTTTGGGCGTGCCCTTGACCGCCCAGATGCCGTACCAGGTCGCCACGGTGTAGCCGGGCAGGCCGGCTTCGGACGCCGTCGGGACGTTGGGGAAAGCGGGGACGCGCTGGGGTGCGGCCACAGCGATGGCGCGAATGCGGCCGTTGCGGATGTGCTGGGCCGACGAGCCCAGACCGTCGAACATCATGTCGACGTTGCCGGCGATGAGGTCCTGCAGCGCCGGACCGGCGCCGCGGTACGGGATGTGCACGATGAACGTCTTCGACATCTGCTTGAACAGTTCGCCCGCCAGATGATGCGAGGTGCCATTGCCGGCCGAGCCGTAGTTGAGCTTGCCGGGGTTCTTGCGCATCGTGTCCAGCAAGCCCTTCAGATCGGTGGCCTGCACCCGGTTCGGATTGACCACGATGACCTGCGGCGGCCGCGCGATGGTGGTCATCGGGATCAGATCAGTCTCGATGTTGTAGTCGAGCTTCGGGTAGAAGCTCGGCGCGATCGCATGGTGGACGGCACCGATGAAGAAGGTGTAGCCGTCCGGTGCGGCCTTGGCCGCCAGCGCAGCGCCGACCGTTCCGCCGGCACCGCCCCGGTTGTCGATGATCACCTGGCGGCCGAGCTGTTTTGACAGTTGAACCGACAGCGGGCGCGCGAAGGCATCGGTACCGCCCCCAGGCGGGAACGGCACGATCAGCGTGACCGGCTTGCTCGGCCAGGCCTGCGCCTGCACCTGCAGTGGCACGATGGCCGCGGCGAGCACCGCGGCGGCAAGAATGGAACGGCGATTCATGCGTGTCTCCTTGGATGGAATGGTTTCTTCTTATGGGTAACGTACCGAGAGCTGCGATCAGGCGCAGCGCGGGCAAGGTATGGTCCGTCAGACATCGGGCGATCAACCCGGACGCGCACCCGGTATCGCGGCGGTGCCGGATCGTAGAGGCAATCGCCCCCGTGGCGTAAGGTGCGGCGCGGTCAGTCTGCGTGGTTGCCACAGTGGGGCTGCCTCAACATCGACCGACCACGGCTTGTCGGCCGAAGCGGTTGGTCGAGCCGCTAGCGGCGGCTCGACGCCCGCGAGAACAGGACCAGCAGCAACACACCCAGGGCGATCATTGGCAGCGACAGCCACTGTCCCATCGACAGGCGCATCGCCAGCAGCCCGAGAAAGATGTCCGGTTCCCGTGCGAATTCGGCGATGAAGCGCAGCACGCCGTAGCCGATCAGGAACATCGCGCCCACCATGCCGGGTGCGCGCTGCCGGCGCGAGTACAGCCACAGGATCACGAACAACAGCACGCCTTCGAGTGCCAACTGGTACAGCTGCGACGGATGCCGCGCCACGCCGTCGTTGGCCTGCGGAAACACCATCGCCCACGGCCAGACGGCAGGATCGGCAGCGCGTCCCCACAGTTCGCCATTGATGAAGTTGCCGAGCCGACCCGACGCCAGGCCAAGCGGCACCAGCGGCACGACGAAGTCCGCCACCTTCAGGAACGATTTGCCGCGCGCGCGCGCCCACAACCACATCACCGTCAGCACACCCAAAATGCCGCCGTGCGACGCCATGCCGCCCTTCCACAGCATGAAGGCTTCGAGCGGGTGATCGAGGTAGTAGCCGGGCTTGTAGAACAGCACGTAGCCGAACCGCCCGCCAATGATGACGCCCAGCACACCCCAGAAGAGCAGGTCGTCGACGTCCTGCTTGGTCATGCCGCGCCACGCGTCGTTGGCGCGCAGGCGACCCAGCATGAGAAACAGCGCGAAGGCGAGAAGATAGGTGAGGCCGTACCAGCGTACGGCCACAGGCCCGATCGCAAAGGCAATCGGATCGAACTGCGGATGAATCAGGACGTCAGGGGTCACAACGTGCTCGCGACTAGAATCGGCCGATTGTAAAGAGCCGCGCGGCCAACCTCCCGGCGGGCGCGCCCGCTCCCCTTCAACCCACGCCAGATCCTCGACGATGCCGCATAACAACCGCTCCAAGAACGTGACCCAGGGCGTGGCCCGCTCCGCCAACCGCGCTATGTACTACGCGATGGGATATCGCGATGAGGACTTCGACAAGCCGATGGTCGGCGTGGCCAACGGCCATTCGACGATCACCCCGTGCAACTCGGGCCTGCAGAAGCTGGCCGACGCCGCCGTCGCTGCCATCGCCGAGGACGACGCCAATTCGCAGGTGTTCGGCGTGCCCACCATCTCGGACGGCATCGGCATGGGCACCGAGGGCATGAAGTATTCGCTGGTCAGTCGCGAGGTCATCGCCGACAGCATCGAGACCTGTGTCAACGGCCAGTGGATGGATGGCGTGATCGTCATCGGCGGCTGTGACAAGAACATGCCCGGCGGCATGATGGCGATTGCGCGCTGCAACGTGCCGGCGATCTACGTCTACGGTGGCACGGTCAAGCCCGGCAGCTACAAGGGCAAGGACCTCACCATCGTCTCCGCCTTCGAGGCGGTGGGCGAGTTCACCGCGGGCCGCCTGACCGAGACGGATTTCAAGGAAATCGAGCGGCGCTGCATCCCTGGATCAGGTTCCTGCGGCGGCATGTTCACGGCGAACACGATGAGTTCGTCGTTCGAGGCGCTCGGCATGAGCTTGATGTACTCGTCGACACAGGCCAACCCGGACCAGGAAAAGGTCGACTCGACCACTGAAGCCGCCCGCGTGCTGGTGCAGGCGATCCGCAACAACCTGCGGCCGAGCGACATCATCACGCGCGAATCGATCGAAAACGCCGTGAGCCTCATCATGGCGGTGGGCGGATCCACCAACGCGGTCCTGCACTACCTGGCCATCGCGCACGCGGCCGGCATCGCCTGGACCATCGATGACTTCGAGCGCGTGCGTCGCCAGGTTCCGGTGCTGTGCGACCTCAAGCCATCGGGCAAGTACGTCGCCACGGACCTGCACCGCGCCGGCGGCGTGCCGCAGGTCTTGAAGATCCTGCTTGCCAACGGCCTGCTGCACGGTGATTGCATGACGATCACCGGCAAGACGATGGCGCAGATGCTGGCTGACGTGCCAGCCGAACCGCGCGCCGACCAGGACGTCATTCGCGCCTTTGACCAACCCATCTACAAGCAAGGCCACTTGGCGATCCTCAAGGGCAATCTGGCTCCTGAAGGCTGCGTGGCCAAGATCACTGGCCTGAAGAACCCGGTGATCACCGGCCCCGCGCGCGTGTTTGACTCCGAAGACGCGTCGATGGAGGCGATCCTGGCCGATCGCATCAAGCCGGGCGATGTGGTGGTGATCCGCTACGAAGGCCCGCAGGGCGGGCCGGGCATGCGCGAGATGCTGTCGCCGACATCGGCCATCATCGGCAAGGGGCTGGGCGAAAGCGTCGGCTTGATCACCGACGGGCGCTTTTCCGGTGGCACCTGGGGGATGGTGGTCGGACACGTGGCACCCGAGGCATTCGTCGGCGGCAACCTGGCGCTGGTGCACGAAGGCGATTCGATCACCATCGATGCCCGGCAGCAGCTGCTGCAACTGAATGTCGACAACGCTGAACTGGCGCGCCGCCGGGCCGGCTGGAAGCAGCCGGCGCCGCGCTATACGCGCGGCGTTCTGGCCAAGTTTGCCAAGCTCGTGTCGACTGCCAGCAAGGGCGCCATCACCGACGAAAACCTGTTCGGCTGAGACTTGCCGGCCGATGAATTGCCGGCCGCTGGCCTCCCTGCAGAACCGGACCGTTCTGCGGGCCGGCGAAACTGAAAGAGGATCCCGCGTTCAGGCGCTGCGTGTCAGCGCCGTCCGCGGAAGTTCTTGACCTCCTCCATGTTCTTCTTGATCCGCTCTTTCTTCGCCTTGTCCAGTTCGTCGAAGGCGCGCTTCTTGTCCCAGCCGAGCCGCCTTTCGAACACTTCGAACCAGATGAGCGCCAAGCCAAAGAGCAGCGCGATCCACCAGCCGTTGAGCTGCCCCACGAAGCCGACGTCGAAATACCACAGCAGCAGCGCAACGACGGCGATCCACAGCATCCACATGTCGGTCACCCTAACGAAACACGGCGCAGTCCGTGCGGCAATATAGCCTTGTCCCCGGTATGCCCATGAATATGCCGACAGGCCCTGCCGAACGGCCCGGCCGAGGGGTCAACGACGGCCATTGCGGCCCGTTAGAATCTTGCGCCTCTCCCCGGCCAGCAACCTTTTTGTCCTGGAGCCATTTGATGAAGACGTCCGCGCTCGTTGCCGCACTCGGCCTGTCACTGCTCAGTGGCGCCGCGTTCGCCGACGCTGGTCTGGCCAAGGACAGGAACTGCCTCGCCTGCCACAAGATCACCGCCAACGAAGCCTTGCGCAAGCCAGGACCGACCTACGCCGATGTCGCCACCAAGTACGCGAAGGACAAGGACGCGGCGGCGCGACTGGCAAAGAAGATCCGCGATGGCGGCGTCGGCGTATGGGGGAACATCCCGATGCCGCAAAACCCGCAGGTCAGCGAGGCTGAAGCCATCAAGCTCGCGCGCTGGGTGCTGACCATCAAGTAACGCGGTATCGCGAACGCGTGCGATGCGCGCCACACTGTCGCCGGCCGGGGACAGTGTGCGCTTGACATCGTTGCCGCCCTGACCTTCGCCAGTACAATCGCGCGCCTTCGGACCGGCTCGGCAATCTGCTGTCGTGTCCCACCCTCCGGACCGAATCACAAAGCGACAGTTGCACGCCTGAACCAAGTCGTCGAACCCTGCCCCCGTCGAGGAGATAGTCAATGAACCACCTGTTCAAGATCGCGCCGGTCGCCATTGCGGCCGTTGTCGCGCTCGCCGCTTGCGGCAAGAAGGAAGAAGTAGCCAAGGCCGAACCTGCCAAGGCGGCAGCGCCGGCGGCGGCCCCCGCTGAGATCGTCAAGATCGGTCACGTTGCGCCGCTGACCGGGGGCATCGCCCACCTGGGCAAGGACAACGAAAACGGCGCCAAAATGGCCGCCGAGGAAATCAATGCCGCTGGTGGCCTGAAGATTGGCGACAAGACCTACAAGATCGAGATCGTTGCCGAGGACGACAAGGCCGATCCGAAGGAAGGCACGCTCGCCGCGCAGAAGATCGTCGACTCGGGCGCCATCGCCGTGGTTGGCCACCTGAACAGCGGCACCACGATCCCGGCGTCGAAGATCTACGCCGACGCGAACATGGCGCAGATCTCTCCGTCCGCCACCAACCCGAAGTACACGGAACAGGGCTTCAAGACCGCGTTCCGCGTTGTCGCCAACGACAACCAGCAGGGCGCCGTCCTGGCCAACTTTGCTGCCACCGAGATGAAGGCGAAAACGGTTGCGATCATCGATGACCGCACCGCCTACGGCCAGGGCTTGGCTGACGTGTTCGAGAAAGTGGCCAAGGAAAAGGGCCTGAAGGTCACCACGCGTGAGTTCACCAACGACAAGGCGACCGACTTCAACGCCATTTTGACCAAGGTGCGCGCCGGCAAGCCGGATCTCATCATGTACGGCGGCATGGACGCCACCGCCGGCCCGATGGCCAAGCAGATCAAGCAGTTGGGCATCAAGGCGCCGCTGCTGGCTGGCGACGGCGTGTGCTCGCCCGAGTTCATCAAGCTCGCCGGCGACGCCGCCGACATCCTGAGCTGCTCGATGGCCGGCGAAGCCGTTGAGAAGCTCGCCAAGGGCGAGGAGTTCAAGGCCAAGTACAAGCAGAAGTTCGGCACCGACGTGCAGGTGTACTCGCCGTACAGCTATGACGCCGTGTTCATCATTGCCGACGCGATCAAGCGCGCCGGCAAGGTCGACCGCGCCGCCGTGGCGGCCGCCGTGCCCACCACCAACCTCACCGGCCTGACCGGCCAGATCGCGTTCGACGAGAAAGGCGACATCAAAGGCGGCGCCATCTCGATGTTCGCGGTCAAGGAAGGCAAGCTGAACTACATCTCGACCGTTCGCTAGGTTCAACCGCGACCAAGAGGGCGGCACCTTCGGGTGCCGCTTTTTTTTGGCTGCGTCACCGGCTCGCGCAGTGAACGTCGCCGCACTTGTTAGCATCCGCACGCGTCTTGTCCGACGGACGCAGGAGATTCAATGGACACCTTCATCCAGCAGGTGATCAACGGTCTGGTCCTAGGCAGCCTGTACTCGCTGATTGCCCTGGGCTACACGATGGTCTACGGCATCCTGAACCTCATCAACTTTGCCCACGGCGACGTGTTGATGGTCGGCGCGCTGACCGCCTTGACCTCGATCCTCTATTTGAAGGCGCAATTCCCCGAGATGCCGGGCTGGCTGTTGCTCATGTTCGGCACCGCTGTCGCCATTCCGGTGTGCGTGGCGGTGAGCTTGCTGATCGAGCGCATCGCCTACCGGCCACTGCGCAATGCGCCGCGCCTGGCGCCGCTGATCACCGCCATCGGCGTATCGATCGTGCTGCAGACCGTGGCGATGCTGATCTGGGGCCGCAGCTACATGACCTTCCCGCAGTTGCTGCCCGAGGCACCGATCATGATCGGCGGCGCCACGATCACGGTCACCAAGCTGCTGGTGATTGCCTTGTCCGGGTTGATCATGATCGGCCTCATGCTGCTGGTGAATCGCAGCAAGCTGGGCCGCGCGATGCGCGCGACGTCCGAGAATCCGCGCGTCGCCGGCCTGATGGGCGTCAATCCGAACTACGTCATCGCCGTGACCTTCGCCATCGGCGCAGCGCTGGCGGCGGTGGCCGGCGTGATGATCGCCTCGACCTACTCGGTCGCGCATTTCTACATGGGCTTCATGCCGGGACTGAAGGCGTTCACCGCCGCCGTGCTCGGCGGCATCGGCAACATACCGGGCGCGATGGTGGGCGGACTGCTGCTCGGGCTGATCGAGGCGCTGGGCGCGGGCTACATCGGCGATCTGACCGGCGGCGTGCTCGGATCGCATTACCAGGATGTGTTCGCCTTCGTCGTCTTGTGCGCGGTGCTGATCTTCCGTCCGAGCGGCCTGCTCGGCGAGCGCGTGGCTGACCGCGCGTAGGGGCACGGAATGCAGCTCTTCTTCCCCCGCCTGAAGGACAACCCGACCGCCGCCATCCTGGCGGCGTTCGCCGTGGGTGCGCTGCTGATCGCGCTGCCGTTCATCGTCGGTCAGCTGGGCAATGCGTGGGTGCGTGCGCTGGCGTTCGCCGCGCTGTACGTGATGCTGGCGCTCGGGTTGAACATCGTGGTCGGCTTTGCCGGCCTGCTCGACCTCGGCTATATCGCGTTTTATGCGGTCGGGGCCTACATGTACGCGCTGCTGGCGTCACCGCATCTGACCAGCAACTTCCCGGCGCTGGCGGCGATGTTCCCCGATGGCTTTCACAGCTCGATCTGGCTGGTGGTGCCGCTGGCAGCAGGGCTGGCGGCACTGTTCGGCATCATCCTGGGCGCACCGGTGCTCAAGCTGCGCGGCGACTACCTGGCGATCGTGACGCTCGGCTTCGGCGAGATCATCCGCATCTTCATGAACAACCTGAACGCGCCGGTGAATATCACCAACGGTCCGCAGGGCATCACGCTGATCGATCCGATCACCATCGGCGTCAGTTTTGCCCGCACGCTCGATCTGGGGTTCGTCAAGCTGCCTTCGGTCTACCTCTACTACTACCTGTTCGTCGTTCTCACGATCTTCACCATCATCATCTGCATCCGCCTGCAGAACTCGCGGCTCGGCCGCGCCTGGATGGCGATCCGCGAAGACGACGTCGCCGCGAAGTCCATGGGCATCAATGTGCGCAACGTCAAGTTGCTGGCCTTCGCGCTGGGCGCCACCTTCGGCGGCGTGGCGGGCGCAATGTTTGCGGCCTTCCAGGGCTTCGTCTCCCCTGAGTCGTTCTCGCTGATGGAGTCGATCATCGTGCTGGCGATGGTCGTGCTCGGCGGCCTCGGTCACATCCCGGGCGTGATCCTGGGCGCCGTGCTGCTGGCGATCTTCCCCGAAGTGTTGCGCCACACGGTGGTGCCGGTGCAGCAGTATCTGTTCGGCAAGGTGATGGTCGACGCGGAAGTGTTGCGCATGCTGATCTACGGCCTGGCGATGGTGGCGATCATGCTGTATCGGCCCAAGGGTCTGTGGCCGGCACCCGAGCACGGCCGCAAGCGCCCGATCAAGGTGGCGCCCGACGAGAACGCGCCGAGCGCGGCGATCGTCTGACGGCAGCGGACATGAGCACGCCCCTCCTGAAGATCGCCGGCGTCAACAAGCGCTTCGGCGGCCTGCAAGCGCTGTCGGATGTCGGCATCGAGATCCAGCGCGGCGAGATCTACGGGCTGATCGGCCCCAATGGCGCCGGCAAGACGACGTTCTTCAACGTCATCACCGGCCTGTACACCCCGGACTCGGGCAGCTTCGAACTCGATGGGCAGGCGTATTCGCCGCGCGAAGTGCATCGCGTGGCCGCCGCCGGCATTGCACGCACCTTTCAGAACATCCGCCTGTTTCCGGACATGACGGCGCTCGAGAACGTGATGGTCGGCCGGCACGTGCGTACCAAGGCGACCGCACTGGGCGCCGTGCTCAACACCCGCGCCACGCGCGACGAAGAAGCGGCGATCCGCCGGCGATCGCAGGAGCTGCTCGAGTACGTCAATATCGCCAGCTACGCCGACTACCAGGCGCGCACGCTCGCCTACGGTGACCAGCGCCGACTGGAGATCGCCCGCGCCTTGGCCACCGAGCCCAAGCTGCTCGCGCTCGACGAGCCCGCGGCTGGCATGAATGCGACCGAGAAGGTGGCGCTGCGCGGCCTTCTGGAGAACATCAAGCGAGATGGTGTGACGATCCTGCTGATCGAGCATGACGTGAAGCTTGTGATGGGCCTGTGCGACCGCGTCACCGTGCTCGACTACGGAAAGATCATCGCCGCCGGTGCACCCGCTGCCGTGCAACGCGATCCGGCCGTCATCGAGGCCTATCTAGGCGCCAGCCACAAGAATGTGGCGACGAAGGTGTCGGCATGAGCACGGTCGACACCAACGTCGTCCTGCGCGTCTCCAACCTGACCGTCGCCTATGGCGGCATCCAGGCGGTCAAGGGCATCGACCTGGAGATCCGTCCCGGCGAGCTGGTCACGCTGATCGGCGCCAACGGCGCCGGCAAGACCACCACGCTGAAAGCGATCACCGGCACCCAGGCCTGGCACGGCGACATCAGCTACATGGGCCAGTCGATCAAGGGCAAGGCGTCGTATGAATTGCTGGCGCAGGGCCTGGCGATGGTGCCCGAAGGCCGCGGCGTGTTCGCCCGCATGAGCGTGACCGAGAACCTGCAGATGGGCGCGTTCCTGCGCAACGACACGGCCCAGGTCAAGGCCGACATCGAGCGTATGTTCCAGACCTTTCCGCGTCTGAAGGAGCGCGCCAAACAGCTGGCGGGCACGCTGTCCGGTGGCGAGCAGCAAATGCTCGCGATGGCGCGGGCACTGATGAGCCAGCCCAAGCTGCTGCTGCTCGATGAGCCCTCGATGGGCCTGTCGCCCATCATGGTCGACAAGATCTTCGAGGTGGTGCGCTCGGTCTCGGCACAGAAGATCCCGATCCTGCTGGTGGAGCAGAACGCGCTGCTGGCGCTCGAAGCCGCCGATCGCGCCTACGTGATGGAATCAGGCCTGGTCACACTCAGCGGCAAGGCCAGCGAAATGCTGGACGACCCCAAGGTGCGGGCAGCGTATCTCGGCGAGGCCGCTTAGCAACCGCGGGGCCAAACGCCTGCGGCGACCTACAGCCGCCGCCCCAGGCTGACCACCGGATCGGGCTGATAGCCCGCGGCGCGCCAGAACGCATGTGCGCCGCTGTTGCTGTCGAGCACCTGAATGTTGACCTTCGGACAGCCGCGGCGCGCCAATTCGGCTTCAGCATGCGCGACCAGCAGTCGGCCCACGCCCTTGCCGCGTTGGCTCGGGTGCACGCCCAGCGAGTACAGCCAGCCTCGATGGCCGTCGTACCCCGCCATCGCAGTGGCCACCAGCGCATCGCCGTCGCGCGCCAGCCAGAACAGGCCATCGCCGAACGCCAGCTTGCGGACGATGTTGGTGCGCGGGTCGCGTTGCGGTCGGGTCGGATCGTTGTACTCGGGAAAGATCTCGCGCCAGAGTCCAACCACGGCGTCGATGTCCGCCGCGACCACGGGTTGTATCTGCATGCCTGCCTCAGGCGGCACCGAGCCGCTGCATCCATTGCGCAAGGTCGCGCGCGCTTGCATCGCCCTGCGCCATCGCAGCGAAGACAGCCGCGCGATCGGCCGGCGAGCGGTTCTGGCTGACCTTGAACTTGGCGGCGATGGCGACGACCGCGATGGCGAAGCCGACGATGCCGCGCTTCATGCCCTCGCGGTAGTCAAGATCGAGTTCGTCCCATTGCGGGCGATACGGGGGATCGTGCCGATCGATCAGCGACTTGAGGACGTCTTCCTTGCCTTCGCTCTGGTCGATGCGCGAGACCGTGCCGCGCACATGCACCACCGCGTAATTCCAGGTCGGCACCGCCTTGCGCGCCTGGTACCAGGCGGGCGATACATAGCCTTGCGGCCCGTGGAAGATCGCGGTCACGCTCGTGCCGTCGCGCAGCGCGTGCGCGTGCGGATTGGCCTGCGCCAGGTGACCGAGCAGGTGCAGTGGCGGCAGCGCGTCGGCGGCCGGTGCATCGGCGCCGACTACCATCAGCGGCGCATGCGAGATCAGCGGATCGTCGGCGCCCGGCGGGACGCTGATGAGCGTTGCCAACGGGTGGGCACGCATCAGCGCCAACGCGTGCGCGCGATCGGTGCTGGCAAAGTGGGCGGGCTGATACAGCATCGCCTCAGTCCAGTCCGGCGCCTTCGGGCAGGCCGAGCATCAGGTTGAGGTTCTGCACGGCCGCCCCGCTCGCGCCTTTGCCGAGGTTGTCGAGCCGCGCCGTAAGCAGCGCCTGGCCGTGTGCGTCGCTGGCAAAGACGAACACCTCGAGCCGATTGGTGCCGTTCAGGTCCTCGGGCTCGAGGAAGGCGCCGTCGCGCAATCCGGCAGTGTCGTTCAACGGACGCACGGTGACGAAACGCTCGCCGGCAAAGTGCTCCACATACGCCGCGTGCAGTCGCTCGGCAGTCGCGCCGGGCAGGTGAGGCAGGTGAAGCGGCACCGATACCAGCATGCCGCGATGAAACCGCCCCACGGAAGGCGCGAACACCGGCTTGGCCGCCAGCAGGCCGTGCTGCTGCATCTCCGCCAGATGCTTGTGGTTGAGCGTGAGGCCATAGGCGCCGAACGCCTGCGGCTGCGTGGTACCCGCGACCGGCTGCTCGAAGCTCTCGATCATCTTCTTGCCGCCGCCCGAGTAACCGGACACCGCATGCACACTGACCGGATAGTCGATCGGCAGCAGGTTGCGCTCTCGCAGCGGCCGGATCAGCGCGAGGAAGCCAGTCGGATAACAGCCGGGGTTGGACACGCGCGTGCTGGCCGCGATCGCGCCACGCTGAGACTTTGTCAGCTCCGCAAAGCCATAGTCCCAGCCCGCTGCGGTCCGATGCGCCGTGCTTGCATCGATCACGCGCGTGCGGGTGTTGCCGGCTGCGTCCAGCAGGGCGACCGTCGCCTTGGCCGCGTCATCCGGCAGGCACAGGATCACGCAGTCCGCTGCGTTGACGATCTCGCGCTTGGCAGCCTCGTCCTTCGCCCGCTCGCGCGGCAGGCTGATCAACTCGACATCGCCGCGCGCAGCCAGTCGCTCACGTATCTCCAGGCCGGTGGTGCCGTGCTCGCCATCGATGAAGACCTTGGGTTTGTTCGTGCTCATGCAGGTTGCTCCGTTGCGACATACACGTCGGGCCGATGCCGTTCCATCCATTTATGCGGCTGCGCGACCACCGCGAAGCCAAAGCGCGCGTAAAGCAGGTGCGCATCCGTCGTGACGAGGGCGAACCGCCGCAGCGACTGCAGGCGGGCGTCGCCATCGATCGCCTGCAGCAGTGCCCTGCCCACACCGACGCCACGCCACTGCGGGTCCACGAAAACGTCGCAAAGATACGCGAACGTCGCCTCGTCGCTGATGACCCGTGCGAAGCCCACCTGTGCGCCGCCAGCCGCGGCGTACGCGCCGAAGCACAGCGACCGATCGATCGCCCGCGTCAGCCGCGCAAACGTGATGCCGCGTGCCCAGCTGGTCTGCTGCGACAACCAGCAATGCACGCGGCGGTGGTCCAGTCGCGCGCGATCGACGCTGATCTCGAACGGGCTCATGAGTGCTCCTCCAAGGCCTGCCCCAGCAGAGCATCCATTTGCGCGATCTCCTGCTCAGTGACGTTCAACGCCGGCATCAGGCGCAACACATTGGGTCGAGCGGCGTTGAGCAGCAGGCCGTCGGGAGCGAACAGGCGCGCGGTGTCAACCACCGGGTTGGCCACCGGCATCGGTAACACCAGCGCTTGCAACAGGCCCGCCGCCCGCACGCTGCCGCCCAGGCGCTGCGCATGCCGATCGAGCACCGCCTGCATCTGCGCGGCGCGCTCGCGCACGGCAGCGAGGAAAGCTGGCTCGGCGACGGTATCCAGCACCGCACTACCGACCGCAGCCATCAACGGATTGCCGCAATAGGTGCCGCCCTGGTCGCCGCGCTCGAAGCAATCGGCGCGCTCGTTGGCAAGCACCGCCGACAGGGGCGCCCCGCCGCCCAGGCCTTTGCCGAGCGTGAGCACGTCGGGTCGAATGCTGGCTGCCTCGAACGCGAACAGCGTGCCGGTGCGGCCGATGCCTGTCTGCACTTCGTCGAAGATCAGCAGCAGATCGTGTGCATCGCACAGCGCACGCAGTTGCTGCAGGAACTCAGCGGACGCCGGCACCACGCCGGCTTCGCCTTGCACCGGCTCCAGCATCACCGCCACCGTGCGCGGCCCGATCAGCGCCCGCACCGACTCCAGATCGTTCAGCCTTGCCTTCGGAAAGCCCGGCACCTTCGGCTCGAAGATCGTGTCCCAGCCCGCTTTACCCGATGCGCTCATCATCGCCAGCGTGCGCCCGTGAAAGGCGTCGGCAAAGGTGATGACCTCATAAGCACCGTCGCGATGACGTCCGCCCCAGCGCCGCGCCAGCTTGATCGCGCCCTCGTTCGCCTCGGCACCGCTGGACGCCAGGAACACCGACGACAGCCCGGACAGACGCACCAGGCGGTCGGCCAGCGCGAGCGCGGCATCGTTGAAGTACCCCGGGCTGGGGTTGATCAGGCGCGCCGACTGGACCGCGAGTGCGCGCGTGATCTGCGGCGGGCAGTGGCCCAGCGCATTGACCGCCCAGCCCTGCACGAAGTCCAGATGGCGCTTGCCGCGATGGTCGATCAGCCAACTGCCTCGGCCCGCGACGAACACCTGCGCGGGCCGCGCGGCAGTGTTCATCAGGGCAGTGGTCTCGTACTGATCGATCTTCATATGGCCTCCTTGCGCGGGGTGGAACGAAAAGAAAAGGGCCGCGGAATCCGCGGCCCTTTTTGACTTGCCTGGCTGGCCTGTGTGAGGCCACCGATCGTTCAAGGCGTGCACGGACTCCCGCGGAAAACCGCAGTACGTCGCGCACGTCGAAGGCTGATCGGGAACATGGCTGCGACTATAGCTGAGCAGCGGATTGGCGCGTCAAGCCCGCGCCAGATCCGCCTGCGACGTGAAGGCGTCAGCAAAGAACTCGTCGTCGGGGAGGCCGCAGTGGGCGGCGAAGTCGCGGCGCGCAGAGGCGACCATGATCGGCGCCCCGCAGGCGTAGACCTGATGGCCGGACAGATCGGGCAGATCGGCCATCACCGCCTGATGGACCAGCCCGACCCGCCCGGTCCAGGCATCGTCCGGCAACGGCTCGGACAGCACCGGCACATAAGTGAAGTTGGGCTGCTCGCTGGCCCACTGGCGGGGCAGCGCATCCAGGTACAGATCCTTGCGCGATCGACAGCCCCAGTAGAGGACGATGGGCCGGGCGGGTCGGGTCGCTTCACCCTGGTTCACGCGCTTGTGGAACAGGTGTTCGGCGATCGCCTTGATCGGTGCAAAGCCCGTGCCGCTGGCAAGCAGCACGACCGGCTTGGCGCTGTCCTCGCGCAGGAAGAATGTTCCCAGCGGCCCCTCGAAGCGCAAGATGTCACGCTCCTTCATCTGCGGCGTGCGCGCGCCAAACAGCGCGTCGGTGAACAGGCCCCCCGACATATGGCGGATGTGCAGCGCAATCTGCTCGTCCGCATGCGGCGCCGTCGCCATCGAGTAACTGCGGCGCACGCCGTCCTTGAGGATGAACTCGAGGTACTGGCCTGCCCGGTACTGCAGCCGTTCGTTGGCGGGCAGTTGCAGATAAACGATCGCCACGTCATCGGTCGGTCGCTCGATGCGCCCCACGCGACAGGGCATTTTGCGCACCGGGATATCGCCGAAGCCCGATAGCTCTCGCGCTTCGATCACCAGGTCCGATCGCGCCACGCTGCAGCACACCAGCAGGCGGCCACCCGCAGCCTCTTGCGCGCTCAAGGCACTGGCGGCATGCGCACCCTGCTCCCACCGGCCATCAATAACCGTGCTCTTGCAGGTGCCGCAGGTACCGCTCTTGCAGCCATAGGGCAGGCCGATGCCGGCGCGCAGCGCCGCTGCGAGAATGGTCTCGCCCGCCTCGGCAGTGAACTCGCGCCCGGACGGGCGAATCGTGACCTTGTGCACCATAGAATTCGAGCGATGGACAAAAGCATGCCCGCGTACGGCAACGCCCGCGGCGCGGACAGGACAATGAGGTTCCGACGCAAGCTCGGCGCCCCACGCCTGCTGATTGTGGGATGTGGCGACATCGGGCTGCGCATTGTGGCACGCGTGCATCGGCGCTTTCGGGTGTTCGCCCTCACCTCATCACCCGCACGCGTGGCCGAATTGCGCGCCGCCGGCACCGTGCCGATTGTCGGCAACCTCGATCAGCGCAGCACCCTGTTGCGGTTGCATGCTCTGGCGCCGCGACTGATTCACCTGGCCCCACCGCCCAACGCCGGCCGCGGAGACCCACGCACACGGCGGCTGCTGGCAGCCCTGGGCCAACCCAAGCGCGCGGTCTACATCAGCACCAGCGGCGTGTATGGCGACCGCGGCGGTGCGTGGGTCGACGAGACCACGCCGCTTGCCCCCGCCAACGAGCGCGCATGGCGCCGCCTGGCAGCAGAGCACGCGATGCGTGCGGCCGGCGCCGCGGTACTGCGGGTACCCGGCATCTACGCGCACGATCGACTGCCGCTGGAACGTCTGCGCGCCGGCGCGCCGGCGCTGGCGCCCGCGGACGACGTCTTCACCAACCACATCCACGCTGATGACCTGGCACGCATCACCGTGGCGGCGTTGCATCGCGGCCGCCGCGCGCGCGTCTACAACGCGGTCGACGACTCGCATCTAACTATGGGCGAGTACTTCGATCAAGTGGCCGACGCCTTCGCGCTGCCCCGCCCGCCGCGCCTGCCACGCGCGCAACTGAAGGCCGCCGTGTCGGCGATGATGTATTCGTTCATGGCAGAGTCGCGTCGCCTGCGCGGCGACCGCCTCAAGCGTGAACTGCGGGTCAGCCTGCGCTGGCCGACAGTCGCCTCCACACTCGCCGACCTCGTCCGCTGACGCTGCCGTCGCACGCCGTTTGCCAGCGCGCACGGCACGCCTATAATCCGCGCCTCGCTAGCGACATTTCGCTGCTGTAGCTCAGTCGGTAGAGCAACTGATTCGTAATCAGTAGGTCGGACGTTCGATTCGTCTCAGCAGCACCAGGTTCATTCGATGCGCGCCTGTTCATTTGAACCGGCGCGCATTGTTTTTTCGCCGTCAAAAGGCGTCTGCGCCAAGACATGCTGTCCAACGCGCTGCTGATCCTGTCCGACTTCGCGCTGATCGCGATTGGTTTCGCGCTGCACCGCCTGTGGCCGGAGAGTTATCACCGCGGCTTCTGGACCGGCGCTGAGAAGCTCGTCTACTACGTCCTGTTTCCGGCGCTTCTGTTCAACGCCATCAATCGCGCGCAGTTTTCGCTGGCCACCGAAGCGACCGTGCTCGGCGTCGCGGTGGCCGCCTTCTTCAGCGCCGTCGTGCTGGGCTTCGCCGGCCGCTGGATCGTCCGCCCGGCACCCGACGTGTTCGCCAGTTGCGTGCAGACGGCCTTCCGCTACAACTCCTACATCGGGCTGGCACTGGCGTACTCGCTGCTCGGTTCGCGCGGCGTCGCGTTGCTGGCGCTGGTGCTGGGTGTGTGCATCCCATTGGCCAACGTCTTCGCGGTCTATGCGCTCGCGCGCCATGCCGAGCGCGGCCTCTTGCGCGAACTGGCGAGCAACCCGCTGATCTTGGCCACGTCCAGTGGCCTCATCACCAATCTGCTCGGCTGGAAACTGCCGGCACTGCTGTCGACGTCTTTGCTCGATCGACTGGGCAGCGGCGGCCTCGCTCTGGCGCTGCTGTGCATCGGCGCCGGACTGACATTTTCCGACATGAAGGCGCCGGGCCGCGTGATCGCCTACTTCACCATGGTCAAGCTGGTGCTCTTTCCGGCGATTGCGCTTGGCCTGGCGTGGCTGGCCGGACTGCGCGGCCTGGAGGCGCAACTGGTGGTGTTGTTTGCAGCGTTGCCGACCGCCTCCACCGCCTACGTGCTGGCAGCGCGCATGGGCGGCCAGGCAGCGCCGGTCGCCTTCACCATCACGCTGCAGACGCTGCTTGCCGTGCTGACCTTGCCGCTTTGGGTGTCGCTCGCACCGCTATAGCGTGTTTCAGGCCGGCGCGCCCAGCAGCTTGTCGTCGGGCGGCACCTGATAATCGGCCTCGGTCATCAGATCGATGCCGCAATTGAGTTCGGCGATCCACTCGATGAACTGATCGACCGCCTTGCCCACCAGCGGCGCACCGTGCTGCGGCACCAGCATCTCGATCTGCATCTTGCGCACCATGTTCGCCCACAGGCGGCAGGCCCGATTGCTCGTCATGTAGCGGCGATGGAAATCGGTCATGTACTGCAGGTGCGGCCCCAGGTCTTCAACGATGTCCGCCGCGCGGGCAGCAGGCAGCAGCGAGGCGCCCAGGTCACCCGAGAACAGGATGCGACTGGTGGGGTCGTACACCTGCAGATTGCCCTCGGCGTGCAGGAAGTGCGCCGGCAGCAAGGTCAGTCGGCAGTTACCGAGAGAGATCACGCCACCGCGATCGGGAATCGGCACGATGCGCCCGTCGGTCTTTCCGCTCGGGCAGAAGTGCGGCACGAAGCGCGCCCAGACGCGCGACACCAGCAGCCGAGTGTCGGAGCTGGACAGCCATCGCGGCAGCGAGGCGATGATGTCGGGATCGGCATGCGAGGCGAAGACATACTTCAATTTCTTCGGCGATGTGACCTTGGTGAGCTCCATGTAAAGCTCGTTGTAGGTCATGGTGCCGCCCGGATCGAGCAGGATCGCCTGGCCCGCATCGACGATCAGGCACTGGTTCGCCTGCACCGCCGCACCGCCCTCGTCTTCACACAGGTCCGTGTACAGGATGCACTGGTGACCGTCGCGGTCGAAGAGCGGCTTGCCCATGGAGATCCCGGTTCGAAGTGCCGTTGCGCAGGCGCGCACGGCTGAGGGTTGATAGCAGTCAATTGCCGTGACGTGCAAGTGCCCAGTCAACATGCTCGCGCACCAGCGCTGAAACATGGTGGGCGCGCGCCCGCAGGGCATCGATGACCGCAGCCGATCGCGGTCCGTTGCCCAGCGCCACCGCGATGTTGCGCAGCCAGCGTTCATGACCGATGCGTCGGATCGCGGAGCCGGCGTGGCGCGCTTCGAACTGCGCCTCGGTCCAGGCGAACAGCTCGATCAGCAGTGCGGTATCGAGGCCGTGCCGTACATCGAAGTCGGGCAGCGCAGACACGCGCGCGAATTTGTTCCATGGGCAGGCGAGTTGGCAGTCGTCGCAGCCATAGATGCGGTTGCCGATGAGCGGGCGCAGCAGCTCGGGAATGCTTCCCGGGTGCTCGATCGTCAGGTACGAAATGCAGCGGCGAGCATCCAGCGCATACGGCGCGGTGATGGCGCCGGTGGGGCAGGCATCGATGCAGCGGGCGCAGGTGCCGCAGTGTTCGCTCGAGGGCGCATCCACCGGCAGCGGCAGGTCGGTGAGGATCTCGCCGAGAAAGAACACCGAACCGGCGTCGGGCGACAGCAGCAGCGTGTGCTTGCCGCGCCAGCCGATGCCGCTCTTGCGCGCCAGTTCGACCTCGAATACGGGCGCCGAGTCGGTGCAGACGCGATAACCGATCGGACCGACCGCGTCGACGATGCGTGCGGCCAACTGTTGCAGGCGCTGGCGCAACACCTTGTGATAGTCGCGTCCACGCGCATACACAGAGATCGTCGCCGCTTCGCCCTGTGCGAGCCGTGCCGTCTCGCGCTCGATCCAGTTCGGGTCGGTAGAAGCGGGAAGGTAATCGAGTCGCGCGGCAATCACGCGCGCCGCCCCGGGCAGCAACCGCGATGGATCAGCGCGCAGATGCGCATGCCGCGCCATGTAGCTCATCTCACCATGGCGACCCGCGGCAAGCCACTCGCGCAGGCGGTCGCTGGCAGCGCTGACATCGATGTCGGCGATGCCGATCGCCCCGAACCCCAGTTCGCGGCCCCACGCGTGAATGCGTGCAACCAGGTCCTTCAGGGCGTCCGGGCCCAGCGGCGGCGCGCGGCTATCCTCCACGCGCGCGGCGGCCTGCCGTTGCTGCTCGCCATCGGGCACCCACTCAGTCATGGATCGATTCTAGGTGTCGGCCCTTCCTCCGCCGCTTATTGACCGCGCCACCCTGACGCTGGCCGATGCTTCCGCCACCGATGCGTTCGGCCGCGCGCTGGCGCACTGGCTCGCGCTCAACCCGGCGCATCTGGCCCAGCATGGTTTCACTTTGTGGCTCAGTGGCGATCTCGGCGCCGGCAAGACCGCGCTGGTGCGTGCACTGCTGCGGGCCCTGGGTGTGACCGGCTCCGTGAAAAGCCCGACCTTCACCCTGCTTGAACCTTATGTCGTTTCGAGCTTAAACTTCTATCACTTTGATTTTTATCGATTCTCAGAAGCCGCGGAATTTGACTTCGCCGGCTTCAGAGAATTGTTCGGGCCGGGCGCCATTTGCGCCATCGAGTGGCCTGAACGCGTGGCGGGCCGGTTGCCAACGCCGGACCTCGTCGTGACGTTGAAAGTCGAGGATGAAGGCCGCCTGGCGCAGTGCCAGGCCGCAAGCGAAGCGGGTGCCCGATGTCTGCAACAGGCGGTCTCGACGATCCAGGAACCAGCAGCCGGCGACGGCTGATTGCCAGCGGCGTCGGCACCCTCGTGTTGGCGCTGTCGCCACTGCAGATCGCGCGCGGCGCCACCCTGCTCGGTGTGCGGGTCTGGCCCGCCCCACATTACACGCGAGTCACGCTCGAGCACGACGCGCCGCTGCAGTTCTCCCATTTCACGCTCGACAATCCGGCGCGGCTGGTGGTGGATGTCGACGGCATCGACCTGACGCCGAGCTTTCAGGAACTTCTCGGCAAGGTGGACGCTGACGATCCGTACATCAGCGCGGTGCGGCTGGGCCAGAACCGGCCGCGCGTGGTGCGCCTGGTGATCGAGTTGAAGCAGGACGTGCGGCCGCAGGTCTTTGCCTCCGCGCCCGTAGGCCCGTACCAGCACCGGTTGGTGATGGACCTGCATTCGCTGGTGCCAGTTGACCCCCTGCTTTCGCTGCTGCAGGAGCACGAGCAGCGCAGCACTGCCGAACGCACCGAGATCGCCACCGCGCCCACTCAACAGCGCACCGAGACCGTCGAGCGCAATCTGGCGCGCGAGCGGCCCGTCAGCCGCTCGCGTCGCGAGGCGGCACGCGTTGTCACACTCGCGATCGACGCCGGTCACGGCGGCGAGGATCCGGGCGCAGTGGGCAAGCGCGGCACCTACGAGAAGAACATCACGCTGGCGATCGCGCGCCGGATCGAACAGATTGTCGCCAAGGACCGGAACATGCGCGTGATGCTCACGCGCGACGGCGACTACTTCGTGCCGCTGCACCAGCGCGTGGCCAAGGCGCGCCGGGTGCAGGCGGATCTGTTCGTTTCGATCCACGCCGACGCCTGGGTGCGGCCGGATGCAAGCGGTTCATCAGTGTTCGCGCTGAGCGAGCGCGGGGCCACCAGCACCGCCGCGGCCTGGATGGCGCGGCGAGAGAACGACGCCGATCTGATCGGTGGCATCGACCTCGGCAACCATGACGCCGGCCTTGCGCGCGTGCTGCTGGATCTGTCCACCACCGCGCAGATCAACGACAGCCTGAAGTTCGGCAACGCCGTGCTGCGCGAACTGGAGCAGATCAACCGCCTGCACAAGCCGCGCGTCGAGCAGGCCGGGTTCGCCGTGCTGCGCGCGCCGGACATCCCGTCGATCCTGGTGGAGACCGCCTTCATCAGCAACCCCGAGGAAGAAGCGCGCCTGAAGGATCAGCGGTACCAGCAGAAAATGGCCACCGCCATTGTCAACGGCATCCGCGCCTACTTCCGCAAGTACCCGCCGAACGGGCGCACCCTGGTCGGCTGAGTTTCGCTGCGTTCGGCCGGCTAGACTTGTCCGGCCATGTTCGACTCCGATCTCCTGCGCGAAAACCTGTCCCGCGTCGCCCTCGGCGACCGCGTGGCGCTGCGGCGCGTCTACGAGGCCACCAGCGCGCATCTGTTTGGCGTTGCGCTACGTATCTTGAATCGACGCGACCTCGCCGAGGACGTCCTTCAGGAGGCTTTCGTGAACGTCTGGCATCACGCCGGCAGCTACCAGGCCACGCAAGGTCAGCCCATGACCTGGCTGATCTCGATCGTGCGCAACAAGGCGCTGGACCATCTTCGCACCGGCCAGCGCCATGTCGCCGACTCGCTGGACGAGGCCGACGACGAGGAGCACGAAGCACGCCAAATCGCTGACGATCGCCCCAATCCGATGCAGTTGCTGCTTCAAGCCGCCGATGCGCTGGCGATCCGCGGCTGCATGGACGCACTCGACGCCTCGCCACGCCAGTGCCTGGCGCTGGCCTATTACCACGGCCTGTCGCACTCCGAAGTAGCCGAACACATCGCCGCTCCGCTGGGGAGCGTGAAAGCCTGGGTTCGGCGCGGACTCGAGCGGCTGAAGAAGTGCCTGGACCAGCGCGCCTGACGCAGCCATGAACTACAACCGCCCCGAGCTGCTGGACCGCCTCGCCGCCGAGTACGTGCTCGGGACGCTGCGCGGCCGGGCGCGGCGACGCTTCGAGCAGTTGCTGCGCCAGTTACCGGCAGCGCGCACTGCGGTGGCAGCGTGGGAAGGCCGCCTGGCCAAACTGGCGGCGTCGGTGCCGGCGCAGGCGCCACCCGCGCGCGTGTGGGAAGCCATCGACGCCCGCATCCAGCCACGCCGGTCCACTGCGCCGGCCGCAGCAGCCGCCGCGCCCAAACGCACCTGGCTGGCGGACTGGTTCAAGCCAGCCCTGGGATTCGCGCTCGGCGCCGTGCTGACGGTGGGCATCGTGCGGCTGGCGCCCGACACCCTGGTCTCGCTCGAGCAATTGGCGCAGCGGCAGCAGGCACTGCCGCAAAGCTATGTCGGCCTGCTGACCGATGCCAACAATGTGCCGCACGTCCTGGTGAGTTCGACCCGCCACGGCACGCGCGTGACGGTCAAATCGCTGCGTCCCTGGCAGGTGCCGGCCGGCAAAGTGGCCCAGGTGTGGGCCCTGCCGCGCGATGCGCAAGGCAAGGATCTGCCGCCGATCCCACTCGGCGTCGCGCTGCCTGCCGCGCCACCCGGAAGCACGCAATTCGACATGCCAGCGTCGTCGGAGGCCTTGCTCGCCAACGTGCCGCGGCTCGCTGTGTCGATCGAGGACGCGCCGGCGCGGCCCGGCCAGGCACCCTCGGCCTTCGTCTTCTCCGGCTTCTGCGTCAAGCTGTGGTGAGCGGTGCCGTGAACGGCCGCAGCGTGCGCAGCGTGATCGAGGTACGCAACGCGGGCGTGGCGGCCACGCTGTGCTGCCAGCCCCAGCGCGCCTCGCCCGTCATCACGTACAGCGATCGCGGCGCGACCACCAGGGTGAACATCGCGGCACGTGGCTGGGGCGGATAGCGGCGCCAGCGCATCTCGCATGCGCCAGCGAGCGACACGCCGGCCACGGCCTCGAACTCCGGTGTGTCGCGATGCCAGCCGAGCGGCGTGCCGATTGCGTACTCGGTGACCAGCGCATGCACCACGCGTTCAGGCGGCACCTGCAGCCGCGCCGCAACCCGATCGCGCAGCGGCCGCAGGAACACCGGCATGGCAGGCGCCGGCCGCAACCGTCGCAAGGAGAAGTCGTACGACGCGCCGAATGACGCGATGCGGCGACGCGCGGTAAAGCCGCGGTAGTCGGCCGGCGCCAGCGGCAGGTCGCGCACGGCCTCGACCAGTCGCATCTCCTCATCGACCGACAGGAACGCCGACTCGTACGTCAGGCCGCACGGCAGCACCGCATCGGCAAACAGATTGCTTTGGGCGTCGATGCGGGTCGGCAGCACCATCAGCCGCATCAGCAAGCCGACGGCCTGCGACGGCTCAGGCGACCGGGTTGCGCTGCATGCTGCGCCGGCCCCAGCGCCACAAAGCAGCCAGAAGCAAGGGGCCGAGCACGATGCCGATGCCGACGATCAGGATGATGCCGAGGTTGTCGCGGATGATCGGAACATTGCCGAACAGGTAGCCGCCGTAGACGAGGGTGAGCACCCAGATCACTGCTCCGAGCACGTTGTAGATCTGAAACCTGCGGTAGTCCATGCCGGAGGCGCCTGCCACCAGCGGTGCGAACGAGCGCACGATCGGCACGAAGCGCGCAATCATCACCGTCTTGCCGCCGTGCTTCTCGTAGAACGCGTGCGTCTTGTCGAGCGCGGTCTTGTCGATCCACCGAATGCTGCCGTCGTAGACCTTGTTCCCCAGCCACTTGCCGATCTGGTAGTTCAATGAGTTGCCGAGCACCGCGCCGATCGCGATGATCAGCATCAAGAGGTACACGTTGAGTCCCTGCGCCTGCGCCTGCGGCAGCGCACTGACGGCGCCGGCGACGAACAGCAGCGAGTCGCCGGGCAGGAACGTCATGAAGACGAGCCCGGTTTCCGAGAAGAAGATCGCAAACAGCACCACGTAGAACATGACCACGTTCCTCTCGACGATGCCGATGAGGAACTTGTCCATCGCATTGAACAGCTCGATCCAGTCGATGCCTTCCATGGATGTGCGCCGGTTCGCCGGGTAGGTGGATAGGTGATCGCAGCCGATGGGACAGTGCACAGCAGAAGGGCCGCGATTGCGGCCCGGCATGTGCACATGCGAATGCCGGTCGACGTCTTGTCTTCGGGGTGTCCCGCGCCTGACCGGACTGCGAAAGATCATACGCGAGCACCCGCGCGCCGCAGCCAGGCCAAAGGCGACGGGTAAACCCGAGGCACATGCCGAGCCTTCCTATAATCGCCGCGATGACATCCCCGGCCACGCTCACGCCCGCGCAGCGCAGCATCGCGCTGCTGCCCGACATCTTGGTGAGCCAGATTGCCGCCGGCGAGGTGGTGGAACGCCCGGCCTCGGTGGTCAAGGAACTGGTGGAGAACGCACTCGATGCCGGCGCCCGCCGCATCGAGGTGCGTCTGGACGGCGGCGGCATCAAGCGCATCGTCGTCAGCGATGACGGCGGCGGCATCACGCGCGACGAGTTGCCGCTCGCGCTGGCGCGCCACGCAACCAGCAAGATCGGCTCGCTGGCCGAGCTTGAGGCGGTCGCGTCTCTCGGATTTCGGGGCGAGGCGCTTGCCTCGATCGCCTCGGTGGCTGCGGTCACCATCACTTCGCGTACCGCGCTGGCCGACAGCGCCTTCGAGATCCAGGCCGAAGGCGGCAGTCGCAGCATCACCGCCGCCGCCGGCAGCGTGGGTACGCGGGTGGAAGTGGCCGACCTGTTCTTCAAGACACCGGCGCGGCGCAAGTTCCTGCGCGCCGAGGCGACCGAGCTGGGTCACTGCGTGACGCAGATCGAGCGCATTGCCGCCGCCCACCCACAGGTGGCGTTCAGCGTCAGCCATGCCGGTCGCATCTTGCTGCAACTGCCGTCCACCTCGCCGCGCGAGCGCGCGCTCAAGCTGCTGCCGGAGGAGTTCGCTGCCGCCCATCGAACGGTGGAGGCCGAGGCACCGGGCATCGCGGTGCGCGGCTGGGTCGGCCTGCCCACCGCGGCGCGAGCGCGCGCAGATGCGCAGTACTTCTATGTCAACGGCCGCTACGTGCGTGACAAGGTGCTCACGCACGCGGTGCGCGCCGCCTACGCCGACGTGCTGCACGGCAGCTCACAACCGATGTATTGCCTGTTCCTCGACATCGATCCGGCGCGCGTCGATGTCAACGTCCATCCAACCAAGATCGAAGTGCGCCTGCGCGACTCCTCCGCCGTGCATCAGTTCGTACTTCATGCGGTGCAGGCGGCGCTGGCCGAGACCGTGCGCCGACCGGCGCCGGCCGCCGCCAGCCTGCACACGCTGGCCGACCTGGCCGCCGCCCGCGCCTACCCGGCAGCACCGGTGCAGGCGACGCTCGGCATCGCGCAGTCGACGGCGGCCTACCTGGACATGCTCCGTCCGTCGTTGCCCGCTGCCACCGCGGTGCCGGCAGGTGAGGCGATGCCTTTGTCCACCCTATCCAACTTGTCCACCTTTGCCGCTGCAGCGACCGTACCCACCGATGACGACACGCCGCCACTCGGCTTCGCGATCGCCCAGCTCGCCGGCATCTACGTGCTGGCGCGAAATCGCAGCGGCCTGGTGATCGTCGACATGCACGCGGCGCACGAGCGCATCGTCTACGAGAAGCTCAAGCGCCAGCTCGATGCCCATGCGATGCCGCAGCAACGCCTGCTGATCCCACAGGTGTTCGCCGCCGATGCGCTCGATGTCGCCAGCAGCGAAGAACACGCTGCCACGCTTGCCGTGATCGGCCTCGATCTCGTTCCTGCCGCGCCCACCCAGCTCGCACTGCGCGCGGTGCCGGCGCTGCTGGCCGATGCCGACGGCGCCGCCCTGGCGCGCGCGGTGCTGCGCGACCTGCGCGACTTCGGCGGCTCGCGCGTGCTGACCGAGCATCGCAACGAGCTGCTCGGCACGCTCGCCTGCCACGGCGCCGTGCGCGCCAACCGCCGCCTGACGCTCGACGAGATGAACGCGCTGCTGCGCGAGATGGAAGCCACCGAACGCGCCGATCAGTGCAACCACGGTCGGCCCACCTGGGTGCAACTGTCCATCGGCGACCTCGACCGGCTGTTCATGCGTGGCCGCTGACCGGCGACCCGGTCGTCGCTGCAGGCGCTGACTGAGCCCGATGCCGCCTGCCGCCCGCCTGCATGCCACCGCCGCTTCGCTGCTGGCCGCCATCGTCCTCGTGCGTCGGGATGACCACGTCAATCATCATGGCTGACCGCGCCACCGACGCGGTGCTGCTGCTCGGCCCCACCGCCAGCGGCAAGAGCGCGCTGGCGATGACACTGGCGCAGACGGTGCCGCTGGAGATCGTCAGCATCGACAGCGCGCAGGTCTATCGCGGCATGGACATCGGCACCGCGAAGCCGACCGCGGCCGACCGCGCGCGCGTGCCGCACCACCTGCTCGACCTGCGCGATCCGGCCGACCCCTATTCGGCGGCCGACTTCGTGCGCGATGCGGTGCGGGCGATCGGCACGATCCGCGCCCGCCGCCGACTGCCGCTGGTGGTCGGCGGCACCATGCTGTACGCGAAGGCGCTGCGTGACGGACTGAGCGCACTGCCGTCGGCCGACGCAGCGGTGCGTGCGCGCATCGAAGCCCGCGCCCGCGAACGCGGCTGGCCAGCGCTGCATGCGGAGCTGGCGCAGCTGGATCCGGTCACCGCAGCACGCCTGCCGCCGGCCGACAGCCAGCGCATCCAGCGCGCGCTCGAAGTGATCGAGCTGACCGGCATGCCGCTGTCGAAACTGCAACGTGCGCCACGCAAGCCGGATCTCACCCTGACCACGATCGCCCTGCTGCCGGCCGACCGTGCCGAGCTGCACCAGCGCATCGAGCAGCGCTTCGACACCATGCTCGCCGCCGGCTTCCTCGATGAGGTGCGCGCGCTGATGGCACGCGGCGACCTCGATCCTGATCTGCCGGCGCTGCGCAGCGTTGGCTATCGGCAGGCCTGGACCCACCTGTCCGGCGCCTGCGACTTCGCGGCGTTTCGCACAGCCGCCATTGCTGCCACGCGTCAGCTGGCCAAGCGGCAGATGACCTGGCTGCGCTCGATGGGCGATGCCCGCGTGATCGATCCGCAGTCCGGTGGCGCCGAGGCAGCGCTGGTCGAGATCGTGCGGGCGCTCTGACCGCTAATGGGACGTCACGTCGCCTTGCTGCGCGCGATCAACGTCGGCGGCCGTTTCGTGCGGATGCCGGTGCTGGTGGCGGCGTTCGAGTCGATCGGCCTGACCGACGTGCGCAGCGTGATCGCCAGCGGCAACCTGCTGTTTCGCAGCTCGACGCGCGCGCAGGCGCCGCTGGCCCGACGCATCGAGGGTGCGCTGCTGCAGGCGCTGGGCTACGAGGTGACGACCTTCCTGCGCAGCGAGGCCGAGTGGCGGGCGCTCGCGCAGAGTGAGCCGCCGTTCGCGGCATCGCTGATGACGCAGGCACAGGCGCTGAACGTGATGTTCCTGGCGGACGAGCCGACCCTGGCGCAGCGCGACGCCCTGGGCGCGCTGGTCACGCCGATCGACGCCTTTGCGGTGCGCGGTCGCGAGATCTTCTGGCTGTGCACGACGCAGCAGAGCGAGTTGCGCTTCGCGGCCGCCGTGCTGGAACGCCAGCTCAAGCTGCAGACGACGCTGCGCACCTGGCAGACCGTGCAGAAACTGGCGGCAGCACTCGCCATCGATTGATGGGCCTGTCGGCGAACCTGTCGGCCGACCTAAGCGCTGCGCCGCGCGCTATTCCTTGCGCATCAGATTGACGCGTATCTGCCGCACGAAGCGCGCACCGTCAGCACCCAAGTGCGGCGCAAAGCGCTGGCGCAGTTGCGCCATCAGGTCGTCCGACAACAAGAGATCCGAGTAGGTCACGCGCAGCATGCGATCGACGAAGTCATCGAAGTCACGGAACGCCAGCGGCGTGTCGAACACGATTTCGTCTTCCCAGGCGAGCAAGCCGGCCGCCGCCGCGCGTTCGAGCGCGGCGTAGGCGGCGGCGCGCACCGCGCCTTCGTCGTGTACCAGCTTCATGATTTCGTTGAACGGGCCGGCATAGACGGGCTCCGACACGTACAGCCAGCCACCGGGGACGAGGATGCGGCGCACTTCGGCCAACGCACGATCCAGCGCATCGAGCGGCACGTGGTGCAGCGACTTGAGCATCAGCACGCCGTCACAGCAGGCATCGGGCAGCGGCACATTCTCGGCACCGGCGCGGTTGAAGCGCAACGTGGGCGGACGCGACGAGGCCAGGTTGGCGGCGTGCTGACGCTCGTCCACTTCGAACGCATCGACCGACGCCACCGTGCCGCGCGCCAGCAGCTTGCGCGCGAGATCAGCCTTGCCGCAGCCGAGTTCGACCAGCCGCGTGCCGGCCAGTGGCACCTGCTGGCGCAGGAAGTCGATTTCGTCGGTGACGAGGTCGGGGTGATGCTTGCAACTGCGGCGCCCCGCTGCGACCGCTGGAACCTGATTCATGCGCGCTCCGCAAGCTTGAGAATGGCCCGCGCGCGCTCGATGACCGGCCGGTCGATCATCTTGCCGTCCACCCGCACGGCGTTGTCGCCGGCCGCAGCCGCCGCCGTCACCACCCGCTGCGCCCACTGGATCTCGACCGCCGGAGGCAGGAAGCCGCCATTGATGCCGGCCACCTGCTTCGGATGGATTGCCAGCTTGCCGCCGAACCCCAGCCGACGCGCGCGCTCGACGTCGGCGGCCAGAACCGCGGCGTCGTTCAGCTCGACGGTCACGCCATCGACCGGCGGCAGGCAGCCTGCCACGCGCGACACCAGCACCAGCTGCGATCGAGCGAACAGCAACTCGTCACCATCGCCGCCAATGCCGGTGTCGAGCTGAAAGTCGATCGAGCCGAACGCCAGCCGTGTCACGCCGGGGGCCGAGGCCAGTGCCGCCGCGTTCCACAGGCCCAGCGCGGACTCCACCAGCGGGATCAGCGGTTTGCCGTGGCGCATGTGGGCAGCGAGCGCGGCAAGGTCGTCGGCGCGCTCTGCCTTCGGCAGCAGCACGCCCTGCAAGCCGGGGGCCGCCAGCAGCGCCAGGTCGCGCGCGAACCAGTCGGTCTCGCGACCGTTGATGCGCACCCAGGCGGTACCACCTGCCGCCAGCCAGGCGGCCGCGGCGTCGCGCGCATCGTCCTTGTCAGGCGGCGACACGGCGTCTTCCAGGTCGATGATCACCGCATCGGCGCCGGACGCACTGGCCTTGTCGAATCGCTCGGGCCTATTGCCGGGCACGAACAGGAAGGAACGCTCACTCATCAAGGACTCCAGCGGAAGATCAGGGGGCCGCCCGCGCCGCGCGTTGCTGGCTGAACAGCCACAGGCTGGCGCCGAGCGCAGGCAGCGCCATCAGCGCAAAGGCCAGCGGATAGCCTAGTCCGTTCTCGACCGCGAGGCCGAACAACGGCGGCGCCACCAGCACGCCGAAGTAGGTGAAGAACAATGCACCGCCGGTGGCCTCCACCGCCTTGCCCGCCGGCGCGCGGCGCGCGATCTCGGCCAGGAACACGCCGTTCCAGCCGATCGCGGTGGCGCCGAACGCGGCGCACACCGCCGCCATCGCGACCGTCGGCCAGGCCGGGGTGAACAGCGCGACACCCAGAGCACCGCCCGCCATGCCGGCGGCCACCCCGGCCAGCACCGTGAGCGGCCGCCCGCTGCGATCGGCCAGCACGCCCCAGCCGATACGCGCCACGATCGCTGTACCTTGCGCCATCGACAGCATGAGTCCCGCCTGCACAAGCGTGTAGTCGAGCGCCGAGGTGAGATAGGTGACGAGGTAGGTGATCAGGCACAGCTGCATCGACGAGAAGATGAACGAGCACAGCGCCAGCCGCCGCAGATCGGGGGCGCTGGTGACCACGCGCAGCGGACCGGCCGCACTGGCCAGACCGATCGCGCGCGCCGGATCGCGGTCGCCATCGAGCCCGGCGCGGATCGCCTGCGCCAGCACGGCCACGCCGATGCACGCCGCGCCCACTGCGAGCAGCGACCAGCGCCAGCCCGCCGCCAGCACCAGCAGCGGCACCAGCGCGCCCGCCAGCGCGCCACCCACCGGCACGCCGGTCTGCTTGAGCGAGAACACCAGCGACATCATGTGCGGCGGCGTGGTGCGCGCCAGCACGTGCGAACTGGCGGGCGTGACCGGCCCGTAGCCCGCGCCCATCAGGACCGCGCTGGCCAACAGCAGCGGCAACGTGCCGCCTGCCGCCACCATCAGCGCGGCAGCAGCCAGCAGGAGCGACAACTGGCTCACGCGAATCGCGCCGACCTTGCGAATCAGATCGCCGCAGGCCAGGCTCGACACCATGCTGATGCCATAGACGATCGCGATGTACATGCCGACGTAGGCGGCGGCGATGCCGACGTCGGCCGCCGCCACCGGCGCCACCACCGGCACCGTGAAGACCGCCATCGATACCAGCGCCTGCACCGCGAGGGTGGTGGCCAGCGGCAGGACCTCGGACCTCATCGGACGCCCTTGGCGCGTGCGTGGACGTTCACGGGCGGCGGCGCAGCGCTGTGCATGTACGCACGCTAACGCAGTGCAGCGACTTCGTGCTGGGCGATGGCTGGCGCCTGATTGCCCCAGCGATTGCGCACGAAGCTGAGCACGGCGGCGATGTCGGCATCGTTCAGCTCCTGGCCGAGCGGCGGCATGCCATAGGGACGCGGATTGCCGGCAGTGGCCGGCGGAAAACCGCCGCTGATGATCACGCGGATCGCATTGATGGCCGGCACCATGGTCACCGCGCGATTGCCGGCCAGCGCCGGATACGCGCCGGCCGCGCCCTGCCCCTGCGCGCCGTGGCAGTCGGCGCAATGCGCTTCATAGAGCTGCGCGCCGCGCTGCATCTGCGCGGCATCGGTGGCGCGCCCGCGCGCAGCGGCGGGTGCGGTGGGCGGCAGGCTGGTGAGGAATACGGCCATCGCACGCAGGTCGGCCTCGGTCAGATGCTGGGTGCTGCGGAACACCACCTCGGCCATCGGTCCGAGCACCGAGGCGCGCGGGGCCACGCCATCGCGCAGCAGCGCCACGACCTGCTGCGGCTCCCAGTCGACCACGCCCGCTTCGCTCGCCGCCGACAGCGAGGGCGCATACCAGTTCTGCATCGGCAACTGCCCACCACTGAACGCGGGCGACTCGCGCGTCGCGCCCAGCAGGTTGCGCTGGCCGTGACAGGCGCCACAGTGCGCCAGGCCGCGCACCAGGTAGGCGCCGCGATTGAACTCGACCGAGCGACCAGCCTCGGGCTCGAACGCCGCGGGCCGGAAGAACAGAGCACGCCATACGGCGAGCGCGGCCTGCATGCGATACGGAAAACGCAGCTCGTGCGCACGGTTGGGCGCGTTCACGGGCGGCAGGCTGCGCAGGTACGCGAACAGCGCATCGCTGTCGGCGCGCGTCACCCGCGTGAGGTCCGGATACGGGAACGCCGGATACAGCAAGCGACCATCGCGGCTGCGGCCGTGATGCAGCGCGCGCCAGAAGTGGTCGGCGCTCCAACGGCCCAGGCCGGTGGCGTCATCGGGCGTGAGATTGCCGCCGTAGACGACGCCGAACGGCGTGTCGATGCCGCGCCCGCCGGCATAGGGCACGCCGCCGCGCGCGGTATGGCACGCCGCGCAGTTGCCGACAAGCGCCAGATAAGCGCCGCGTGCGACAAGTTCAGGCGAAGCTGGACGAACGGCCGCGGCCTCGTCGATCGGTGCCTCGCCGCGCACGTTGAGCCAGAAGATAATGGCCGCGCCGGCCGCCAGCAGCGTGACTGAGGCCAACAGTGCAACCGCGAGCGGACGCACCTTCATCTGCGGCCGTCGCGCATGCTGCCGCAGTCCAGCGGCAGCGGCGCATCGAGGGACGTTGCCGGCCGTGCGTCGATCACCGGCTGCGCCGCCAACCAGGTCGCCACCGCGCCGATGTCGTCCGGTGTCAGGCGCTGTGCGATCTGCGCCATGCAGTCAGGCGCAGCCGCATGACGCAGTCCGTTGCGCCACTGACCGAACTGGCCGATCACATAGTCGCGTGGCAGGCCGAGCAGGCCCGGCATGGCCGGCCGCACGCCGGTCAGGCGCGCACCGTGACACGCGCTGCAGGCCGGCAGGTCGCGCGCGGCATCGCCGCGCAGCGCGAGCACCTCGCCCCGCTGCAGCGTGGCCGGCGTCGCGACGACCGTGGGCGGCACCGGATACGGCAGCTCAAGCGCCGCGAAGTACCCGGCGATCTCCTGCAGGTAGTCGTCGGTCAGGTGCTCGACGAGATAGGTCATCGTCGCGTTGTGCCGGTGGCCGTCGCGGAAGTGCTGCAGCTGGTTGAAGAGATAGCCGGCCGGCTTGCCGGCGATGCGCGGGAAGTAGCCATCGCGGGTGGCGCGCCCCTCGTTGCCGTGGCAGGGCGTGCAGGCCAGCATGCGCTGCGCCAGCGTGTCGGGCACGGTGTGTACTGGCGCAGCGCCGGCGGCCAGCGGCATACCCAAGGCCATGACCACTGCAGCCACGCGACCGGACACCGTGCGCGCACCGATGCGCAGCCGATCAAACGGCGACGGCAAACGTGGAGTAACCGCAGGGAGCATCGGATCGCGAGTGCGAGGTGACGACGCGACAGGCAGGCAAGGCACGACCTTGCTTGCGCGCGTCCGGCCGGTCAGGCGCGTACGCGCAGGTCGCCGCCGCCGAAAGTCAGCTGCAGCGGCTCGATCACCACCCGGCGCGGTCCGGCCTCGACGCGGCCAGCCACCCAGGCGTCGATGCCGCAGGCACGCGCCACCTGCACCACGCGATCGGCTTCAGCCGGCGCCACGAACAGCGCAAAGCCGGCGCCCATGTTGAGATTGCCGTAGGCCTCGCGATCGTCGATCTGCGCGTGCCGCTGGATGAAGCGCAGCACCTGCGGCACCGGCGGCAACCTGTGGAAGCGATAGGTGAACGAGGCCGGGTGGCGCATCAGCTTGCGCCAGCCGTGGCCGGTGACATTGACCGCGTAATGCGGCACGACGCCGGCCGCGGCCAGCGCCTCGGTCACCGGCGAATACAGCACGGTGGGCGCGAGCAAGGCCTCGCCGTAGCGGGTGCCGTCGGCCAGCCGCGCGGCGTAGCCGCCGTCGACCTGCTCGGCCAGCTTGCGTGCGAGCGAGACGCCGTTGGCGTGGATGCCGCTGGAGACGAGCAGCACGATCGCATCGCCGACCGCCAGCTTCTCACCCAGCGTCAGGCGCGACTTGGGCCGCACCAGGCCCACGCAGGACGCGGCCAGGTCGATGCGGTCGGGTGCCACCACGCCCGCCAGCGCCGGCGTCTCGCCGCCGCCCCAGGCCACGCCGCAGGTGTCGCAGGCAGCCTTCCAGCCAGCCACCAGATCGCGCGCGCGCTCGGCATCGTCGAACCAGTCACTGCCGCCGGTGGCCCAGTAGGCATGCACCGACACCGGCGTCGCGCCCACCGTGATCAGATCGTTGATCGCCATCGCCAGCGTGTCCTGAGCGATCTGCTCGTAGTGGGTGCGGCCGCTGATCGCGCGCATCGCATCGGCCACCAGCGCCTTGGTACCGAGACACTCGGTGATCGAGGCCAGATAGAACTCACCGCAATCGACCACGTAGGCCGATTCACCGCGCGACGCCACCACTTCGGTGAGGCCATGCTGCGCCAGATGGCCGGCGGTGGACGCTGCGGCCTGCTGCGCGAGGATCTTCAGCGGGTCGATCTTGGCGTAGTCGACGCCAGCTTGTTTGTAGTCCACGGCAGGGTGCGATCAGTGGAGGAGGCGAAATGAGCGAAATGAGGCGAAAGCGGCGGAAGAGGCTTGACGGCGGCCGGGCGGCGCCACGGCGACGCTCACCCATAGAATCCGGCCCGAAGTCTAAGCGCCTGTCGCTGTGTTCCGCTCGCGCCGACCGATCCGACCCCACCCCTGCGACCCGCCGCGCCCACACTGCCCCCGATGTCCCAGCTCGCGCTGGACCTGCTGCAGCCGTTGCAGCCGTCCTTCGACAACTTCGTGCCCGGCCGCAACGGCGAGGCGCTGGACGCCCTGCGCCGACTTGCCGCCGGGCGCCTGGCAGACCGCATCGTCCACGTGTGGGGTGAGCCGGGCAGCGGTCGCAGCCACCTGCTGGCCGCGCTGGCGCAGACGCCGGGCGCCTACCGCTGGGATGCCGCCAGTCCGCCCGACGAGCCCGGCCTGGCCCTGGTGGACGACGTCGACCGCCTGGATGACCCCGCGCAGGTCGCCCTGTTCAACCGCCTGAACGCGGTGCGCGCGCAGGAGGGGGCCGCCTGCGTCATCGCCGGTAGCGCACCGCCCGCCCGGCTGGCCCTGCGCGAGGACCTGCGCACCCGCCTCGCCTGGGGCCTCGTCTACCAGTTGCAGCCGCTGACCGACGCGGAGAAGGCCGAGGCACTGCGCACCCACGCCGCCGCCACCGGGCTGAACCTGCCCGACGAGGTGCTTGGCTACCTGCTCACCCACCTGCCGCGCGACCTGCGCACGCTGGTGGCCGCGCTCGATGCGCTCGATGCCCATGCGCTGGCGCGCAAGCGCCCGCTCACGGTGGCGCTGCTGCGGGACTGGCTGCAACTGCGCCTGGATGCGCCGGGTGGCGGCCCCTGATGCCCGTACTGCGCCCATTGACGACCGCGGGTGCCGCCCTGCCCGGCGGGCCGCCTGTCCGTAGAATGCGCCGCTTATGACGACCGACCGCGTTACCCGCCTCGCCCTGTTCGACCTCGACCACACGCTGCTGCCCATCGACAGCGCCGATGGCTGGTCGCACTTCCTGGTCCATGTCGCCGATCTCGACGAAGCCCATTACGGTGGCGAGATCCGCCGCTTTGCCGCCGACTACCGCGAGGGCCGCTTCGACGTCGAGGCCTATCTCGCGTTCCAGATGGGCTTGTTGGCGCGCTTTCCGCGCGAGCAGCTTGAGTTGTGGCGCGCCGCCTTCCTGCGCTCCAAGGTGCTGCCGCAGATGCGCTTCGAGGCACAGACACTGGTCGAAAAACACCGCGGCGACGGCTTCACCGTCGCCATCGTCACCGGCACCCACAGCTTCATCACCCGCCCGATCGCCGCACTGTTCGGCATCGACCACCTGATCGCCGTGCGGCCGGAGGAGAAAGACGGCGAGTTCACCGGCCGCTACCTGCCGCCGCATACCTACCACGAAGGCAAAGTGCGCGCGACCGACGCCTTCCTTGCCGAGCACGGCACCACGCTCGACGCGCTGGAAGACAGCGTGTTCTTCAGCGACTCGATCAACGACCTGCCGCTGCTCGAGCGCGTCAAGCGGCCGATCGTCACCAACGGCGATGCGCGCCTGAAGGCAGTTGCCGCCGAGCGCGGCTGGCAGACGATGGAACTTTTCGACCTGGTGGCCGCGGCATGACGTCAACGCAGCCACGGCGGTCTGCACGGCGCGTTGCGCCGTGCTCGTGGCCGCTGGAAAGCGCGCGGACGCCCGGCCGCTCCGAAGGCAGCGCGCCTGACTCTTCTCGATTCGATGCACGTGCGACCCAAAGGGTCGCGTACATCGAATCGACCCGCCCATGATCAAGCGCTTCGTCGCCAAGGTCCAAGACCTGTTCAAGCGCAAGCCGCGGCTGCGCAAGGAGCCGAAGCAGCTGGCGGTGGCCGAACACGGCATCAATCCGCAGCTCGTGCCGCGCAACGCCTTCCGTGTCTGCGAAACGCTGCAGAAGGCGGGGTTCAAGGCCTACATCGTCGGTGGCGCGGTGCGCGACCTGCTGCTGGGTGTCGCGCCGAAGGACTTCGACGTCGCCACCGACGCCACCCCCGAGCAGGTGAAGTCGCACTTTCGGCGCGCCATCATCATCGGCCGCCGCTTCCGCCTGGTGCACGTGATGTTCGGCGCCGAGACGATCGAGGTCTCGACCTTCCGCGCGCTCGACAACCCCGACCGCCAGACCGACGAGCACGGTCGCGTGCTGGCCGACAACCTGTACGGTCCGCAGCACGAAGACGCCACGCGGCGCGACTTCACCATCAATGCGCTCTATTACGACCCGCTCACGCAGACCGTGCTCGACTACCACGACGGCGTGAAGGACGTGCGCCGCAAGCGTCTGCGCATGATCGGCGACCCGGCCACCCGCTATCGCGAAGACCCGGTGCGCATGCTGCGCGCGGTGCGTTTCGCCGCCAAGCTCGGGTTCGAGATCGACGAAGCCACGCGCACGCCGATCCGCGAGATGGCCGCGCTGCTGGAGAACGTGCCCGCCGCGCGCGTGTTCGACGAGATGCTCAAGCTTCTGATGAGCGGACACTCGGTGGCCTGCATCACCCGCCTGCGCGCCGAGGGCCTGCACCATGGCGTGCTGCCCTTGCTGGACGTGATTTTGGAGCAGCCCGAGGGCGAGCGCTTCGTCATGCTGGCGCTGTCGCGCACCGACGAACGGGTGCGCGCCGGCAAGCACATCGCACCCGGATTTCTGTTCGCCACGCTGCTCTGGCACGAGGTGCTCAAGCGCTGGAAGGAACGCGAGGCGCGTGGCGAACACCGCATCCCGGCGCTCGATTCCGCGATCGACGACGTGCAGGACCTGCAGACCGAGAAGCTGGCGATCCAGCGCCGCTATACCAGCGACATGCGCGAGATCTGGATGCTGCAGCCGCGCCTGGAGCGGCGCACCGGCCGCAACGCCTTCAAGCTGCTTGAGCACCTGCGCCTGCGCGCCGGCTACGACTTCCTGCTGCTGCGCTGCGCCGCCGACGAGGCGCCGAACGAGCTGGGCGACTGGTGGACCCGCTTCATGGCGGCGGATGCCGACGAGCGCGAGCAGTTGGTCACCACGGTCGGCCGCAGCGAACCCGCTGCCACGGCACCCAAGCGCCGCCGGCGCCGGCGCGGCGGCGGTCGCGGCGCTGCCGGCGGTGACGAGCCCGCAACGCATTCCTCTGCAACGGACGGTGGCGCATGAAGCGGCGGGCCTACATCGCACTCGGTGCCAACCTCGGTGAACCGCAGGAGACGCTGCACGCGGCGCTCGAATCGCTCAAGTCGATCGAATGCTGCGAGCTGATCGGCGTTTCGCCGTTCTACAAGAGCGCGCCGATCGACTGCGATGGCCCGGACTTCGTCAACGCCGTGGCCAGCATCGACACCGAACTGGAACCGTATGCGCTGCTGCTGCATCTGCAGGACATCGAGCTGATGCTCGGGCGCAAGCGGCGCGGCCCCGGCGAGAAGCGTCATGCACCGCGCAAGGCGGATCTCGACCTGCTGCTGGTCGGCAGCCTGATCCTGCGCAGCACGCCGCTGACGCTGCCGCACCCGCGCCTGCACCAGCGCGCCTTCGTGCTGCGGCCGCTGCTCGACCTCGATCCCGAGCTGAGCGCGCCGGCGATCGGTCGGCTCGACCGCTTTCTCGACGAAGTGGCCGACCAGCGGATCGAGCGGATCGAGCCGTGATGGCCCACCGGGCTTGCACGACACATCACAAGGGTCGCAGTCCCGGTTGATCTGTCCTCCGTACCGCCTGAGCGCAAGCGCCCATGCCCGTTCTGCTGCAGTCCTCGCTGTTGCTGATTGCCTCGAACGTCTTCATGACGTTCGCCTGGTACGCGCACCTGCGCAATCTCAACGACAAGCCGTGGTGGATCGCCGCGCTCATCAGCTGGGGCATCGCGCTCGCCGAGTACATGTTTCAGGTTCCGGCCAACCGCATCGGCTACACCGTCTACTCGCTCGGTCAACTCAAGATCCTGCAGGAGGTCATCACGCTGTCGGTGTTCGTGCCGTTTGCCGTGATGTACATGCGCGAACCGTTGAAGCTCGACTACCTGTGGGCCGCGCTGTGCCTGGTCGGTGCGGTTTACTTCATCTTCCGCACGCCGTGAGGCAGCGACCGCGATGACCCTGCCCGCGCACTACCGGCACATCGTGATCGAGGGGCCGATCGGCGTCGGCAAGACCTCTCTGGCGCGCAAGCTCGCCGCGCGTGTCGGCGCGCAACTGCTGCTGGAGCAGCCGGAGGCCAACCCGTTCCTCGAACGCTTCTATCGCGACAGCGCGCGCTACGCGCTGCCCACGCAGATGTTCTTCCTGTTTCAGCGTGCGCAGCAGATGCGCGACCTCGCGCAGCAGGATCTTTTCCAATCACTGGTGGTAGGCGACTTCCTGCTCGACAAGGACGCGCTCTTCGCCCGCCTGACGCTGGCACCCGACGAGCTGAAGCTGTACGAGCAGTTGCACGCGCACCTGGCCCCGCAGGCGCCCGCGCCCGACCTCGTCATCTATCTGCAGGCGCAGCCCGACACGCTAATCGATCGCGTCGAGCGGCGTGCCCTCGCCGCCGAGGCCGGCATCTCCGCGCCCTATTTGCGCGCGCTGCACGAGGCCTACGTGCGCTTCTTCCACGACTACGACGCCGCGCCGCTGCTGACCATCAATACCGAACACCTGAACCCGATCGACCGCGACGTCGACTTCGACCTGCTGATGACCCGCATCGAGAAGATGCGCGGGCGGCGCGAGTACTTCAACCTCGCGGCGTGAGCCTGCACAACAACGACAGCGCCGACCGCCGATGTGATACGCATCAGTGGCTTTGCCCTGCTAATCGCTGTGGTCGTCGCACACTGGCATCGCGTCGAGGCACGATGGCGGGGCGAACCCGGCGAGACCAACGGCGTTCGATACCAGTGGGACGTTCGGGACTGGCGCGAGATCGCACTCGAGCTGCGCATCGCTATCGAGGGAGTGCGCGGATTCGACTTCGGCATCAAGCCGGAGCGTGGATTTGACAGGCTGTTCGTCGCATTGGGCATCAGCCGCGAAATGCAGGTTGGGCATCCGAAGTTCGACCGACGCGTGTACATCATGTCGGAAGACGGTTTGCTGCGTGATGCCTTCGCGACGAGTGCACGCATGCGAAGCGATCTCGTTGCGCTGCTTGATGAATGCGATGGCCTCGGCGTCTCGCTGTGGTCGATGCGCTGTCAGTCCGGGCGCCTCTGGCTTCGACTGCTGCCCCTGTCGTTCACTGCGGAGGCGTCGGCGCCTGACGTCGCGCGCCTCGCTTACGTTCTGGTCCCGCACATGCAGCGAATCGCCGCTCACCTGGCCCATCTGCGACCGGAGCGGTTCAAGGCGGTCCGGGACCGCTACGCGCGGGTGGGTTGGGCTGTCAGCAGCGTGGGGGTCGGCCTTCTCGCCTACGGCGCTGCGATGTTCTTCCGAGGCGTTTTCACCGGCCCGATCACAGTCGACCGTGGGCAACTCTTCCTGCAAGCGCCCTTCCTGGCTGCGATCGTGCTGGCAGGTCATCGGCATGACCATCATCGCGCTCGGCCGCACGTCTCGGGCCCATGTCATCCTGATCGAGGTCGCACTCACGGGTGGGATCGGCGCATCGCTCGCTGCCACCGCAAATCTGCGGGACGTCAACATCGACTTCGATGGCATTGCGTCGCAGGTGCTGGAACTGGCCGTGGTTTGGAAAAGAAGCGGTGCGTCGCCGACGATCGACCAGCTACAGCTACCCTACAGGTGCGGGATTGGACCGGACGAGACAACGACACCTTCAGCTTCTCGGTCGGCTCGCATGACTATGGCCATGCCATCCCGTTTCGAACCAGAGATCCGCATCCAACAGCGGGCCGGTGCGCTCGGCGTGCGCTGGATCGAGGATTCCACGGTCTTGCACGTTCAGACCGAACCCGTTGAGATGCCGTCCACCTTTGTCCAGATAGCGCCCCATGAGCACCCATCCGACCGACGCCGCCCCCACCGTCCGCAAGCCCGTCACGCTGCCCGCGCTGCTCGAGATGCGCGCGCGCGGCGAGCCGATCACCATGCTGACCTGCTACGACGCCAGCTTTGCGCGGCTGCTGGACGACTGCGGCGTCGACTGCATCCTGGTGGGCGACTCGCTCGGCATGGTGATGCAGGGCCATGGCAGCACGCTGCCGGTAACCGTGGCCGACGTGGCGTACCACACGCAATGCGTGGCGCGCGGACTGCGCGCCACCTGGCTGATCGCCGACCTGCCCTTCGGCAGCTACACCGCATCGCCGCAGCAGGCGCTCGATGCCGCCACGCGCGTGATGCAGGCGGGCGCGCAGATGGTGAAGATCGAGGGCGGCGCGTTCCTGGCGCCGACCGTGGCGTTCCTGGTCGAGCGCGGGATGCCGGTATGTGCGCATCTGGGGCTCACGCCGCAGTCGGTGCATGCGCTGGGCGGTTATCGGATCCAGGGCAAGACCGACGCCGCTGCCGATCAGTTGCTAGCCGATGCGCTGGCGCTGCAGGCCGCCGGCGCCAGCATGCTGGTGCTGGAACTGATGCCGGCCGCGGTTGCCGCGCGGGTGTCCCAGGCACTGACCATTCCCACCATCGGCATCGGCGCGGGCAAGGACACCTCAGGCCAGGTGCTGGTGCTGCACGACATGATCGATGTCTTTCCCGGCAAGAAGCCGCGCTTCGTGCGCAACTTCATGGTGGGCAGCGACAGCATCGGCGCCGCCGTGCGCAGCTACGTGAAGGCCGTCAAGGAAGGCAGCTTTCCGGGGCCCGAACACTGCTACTGACGGCGGTTCGGCAGCCTGCACCGCATGCAGCCTGAAGGTGCATGCTGCACTACAATCCGCCGCCTTCCCACCCGCCAGCGCACCTGTCCGGCGCATGCGCATCTGCCTTCCCGAGCCCCGATGAAAGTCGTCCACACGATCGAAGAGCTGCGCGACCAGTTGCGCGGGCAGAACCGCACGAGCTTCGTGCCGACGATGGGCAATCTTCACGAGGGCCATCTGGCGCTGATGAAGCTGGCGCACCAGCACGGCGACCCGGTGGTGGCATCGATCTTCGTCAACCGGCTGCAGTTCGGCCCGAACGAGGACTTCGACAAGTACCCGCGCACGCTGCAGGACGACATCGACAAGCTGCAGAAGCAGAACCACGTGTACGTGCTGTTCGCGCCCAACGAGCGCGAGCTGTATCCGGAACCGCAGAACTACCGCGTCAGCCCGCCGCATGATCTGGGCGACATCCTCGAAGGCGAGTTTCGGCCCGGCTTCTTCGTCGGCGTGACCACCGTGGTGCTGAAGCTGTTTTCCTGCGTGCAGCCGAAGGTGGCGGTGTTCGGCAAGAAGGACTATCAGCAGCTGATGATCGTGCGCAACATGTGCCGCCAGTTCGCGCTGCCCACCGAGGTCGTGCCGCACGAGACGGTGCGCAATGGCGACGGCCTGGCGCTGTCGTCGCGCAACCGCTACCTGTCCGAGCCCGAGCGCAAGGAAGCACCGCGGCTGTACCGGCTGCTCAACGAGGTGAAGGACCGCATCCGCGCCGGCGAGCACGACAGCGTGCGGGTGGAGCACGATGCGCAGCGCGAGCTGGCCGCCGCCGGCTGGAAGGTCGACTACGTGTCCGTGCGGCGCCAGCGCGACCTGAAGGCGCCCGAGCGCGCCGAGGTCGAAGCCGGCGAACCGCTGGTGGTGCTGGCTGCCGCGAAGCTCGGTCCCACCCGCCTGATCGACAATCTCGAGATCTGAGGCCGGCGTGGCCTCGTTCGCCCGCGCCCGCCGAGTCGTCTTCGGCCTCGCGCTGGCGAGCTTCATCCTCTCGTTCGTCCACCGCACCGCGCCGGCGGCCATCGCCGGCGAGCTGACCGCGGCGTTCTCCATCAGCAGTGCGGTGCTGGGCACGCTGGCGGCGACCTACTTCTACGTCTATACGCTGCTGCAGATCCCGGTTGGCGTGCTGGCCGACACGCTCGGTCCGCGCAAGATCCTTACCGCCGGCTCGGCCATCGCGGCGGTGGGTTCGCTGCTGTTTGCGCTGGCGCCGGCGTGGGAGATCGCCGCCGTCGGCCGCACGCTGGTCGGCATCGGCGTGTCGGTGGCGTTCATCGCCATCCTCAAGGTCTCGGCCGTATGGTTCGAGCCGCAGCGCTTCGCCACCCTGGCCGGGGTGACGATGTTCGTCGGCAACCTGGGCGCGGTGGCGGCCGGCTCCCCGCTGGCGTGGGTGGTGACCTGGACCTCCTGGCGCAGCGTGTTCGTCGCCCTCGCAGTGCTGTCAGCGGCGCTGGCGCTGGCCACCTGGCTGCGCGTACGTGATCGGCCCGAGGAACTCGGCTACCCGCCGGTGCACACGCTGCCGGCTGGCAACGCGGTGGTGCCGTGGCGGCAGGCGCTGCGGCGCGTACTGGCCAATCCTGCGACCTGGCCGCCGTTCTTCGTCAATGTCGGTGTGGGCGGCAGCTTCCTTGCGTTCGCCGGTCTCTGGGCCGTGCCATTCCTGCAGGACACGCGCGGCATCGCGCGGGTGGATGCTGCCTGGCACGCGAGCCTGCTGCTGCTCGGCGTGGCGGTGGGCTCGCTGCTGGTGGGCAAATTGTCCGACCGCCTGAACAGCCGGCGCGGGCTGATGCGCGGCTTCGTGCTGCTGTACACGCTGTCGTGGCTGCCGTGGCTGCTGCACGCGGCCTGGCCGCTGTGGGCCACGCTGGCATGGTTCGGCCTGATGGGCCTCTTGATTCCCGGCTTCACGCTGAGCTGGACGCTCGCCAAGGAAGCCAATCCGCCGCAGTACGCCGGCATTGCCACGTCGGTGGTGAACACCGGCATCTTCCTCGGCGCCGGCATCCTGCAGCCGCTGGTCGGCTGGTTGCTCGATCACGCGCGCGCCACCGGCGCGGCCGCGGTGGCCTGGGACCGCGGGCTGTTGCTGCTCGCCGGCGCAGCCACGTTCGGACTGGCGATGACCTTCCTGGTCAGCGGACGCAAGTACGCGGGCCGCTGAAGCGAGCGCGGCCGAATTGCGCGTCGTTTTGCCGCGCCTGCGCTTTCACGGATAATCCGCGTCCCGCGCCGGCGGCCCCTTCGTGTCGGCACGGCATCCCGGCCGGGATGGCGGAATCGGTAGACGCAGCGGACTCAAAATCCGCCGCCGCAAGGTGTGAGGGTTCGAGTCCCTCTCCCGGCACCAGGGCGCCTCAGAGACGCCGCCCCAGCTTGAGCACCAGCGGCATCGACACCGGCTGCGTGCCTTCGCCCCACAATGGCGCCAGCGTCTCCCGGGCCATCGGAATGAGGTCGATGCCGGTGGCCTGCCGATGTTCCAGCATCGCCGACCAGGTCGAGGTGTAGGCGAGATACTGGTCGAGCGTCCACACCAGATCGACCGCCGTGACTGGCGGCGGGTGGTCCACCAGCGACACCGGCTCGAACGGGAACGGCATGCTGTCGTAGCCCTTCCAGGCGCGCCGATGCGCGTCCGACCAATAGCAGCTGATCGGCGCGAACAACGACGTGATTGCCGGCCGGATATGCGCCGGCATCACGGTCCTCGCGTAGCCGACCGCGACCATCAGTCCGCCCGGCTTGAGTGCGTGCTGCGCACGCGGATAGAAGCGGTCCAGGTCCATCCAGTGCAGCGACGATGCGGCCAGCACCAGATCCACGCTGCCTGCGTCGAGCACCACGTCCTCGCCGCCGGCCACGCGCCAGTCGACGTTCGCCAGCGCGGGCGCCTGCGCGATCTGCTCGGCCGCTGGGTCGTTGGCGATGACACGCGCAAAGCAGCGACTCAGTTCGGCCGTGGCCTGACCGCTGCCGCAGCCCACGTCCCAGGCAAGGTCGCGCGCCGACGCCAACGCCGCCAGCCAGTCGAACAGCGCCGGCGGGTAACCCGGCCGCGCCTGCCGATACTGAACCGCCGCGGCGGAGAAGACGCGCGCGTCAGCCATCGCGTCTCGGCATGAAGTCCACCTGTGCCGGCCGACCCGGCAGATCGAGTGCGGCGGTGTTGGGCGCGGTGCGCGCGATCACCTTGCCGCGCCTGACCACCGCCAGGCGCGCCGCGCGCAGGCGGATCGCCTCGACCGGATCGCGCGCCTGCAGCAGCACGAAGTCGGCGTGGCAGCCCGGCGCGATGCCGTAGCCGTCGAGCCCCATGATCTTCGCCGGCGCGCTGGTCACCGCGGCGAAGCACTGGTGCATCGCCGCCACGCTGGTCATCTGCGCCACGTGCAGGCCCATGTGCGCGACTTCCAGCATGTCGGCCGCGCCGAGCGAATACCACGGGTCCATCACGCAGTCGTGGCCGAAGGCGACGTCGATGCCGGCCGCCAGCAACTCCGGCACGCGCGTCATGCCGCGCCGCTTGGGATAGGTGTCGTGCCGCCCCTGGATCGTGATGTTGATCAGCGGGTTGGCCACCGCGCTGACCTGCGCCTCGGCCATCAACGGGATCAGCTTGGACACGTAATAGTTGTCCATGCTGTGCATCGACGTCAGGTGCGAGCCGTTGACGCGCCCGTGCAGGCCGAGGCGCTGCGTCTCGTACGCCAGCGTCTCGATGTGGCGGCTCAGCGGGTCGTCGGTCTCGTCGCAATGCATGTCCACGCGCAGGCCGCGCCTCTCGGCTTCCTCGCACAGCAATTTCACGCTGGCGGCGCCCTCCGTCATGGTGCGTTCGAAGTGCGGGATGCCACCGACCACATCCACGCCGAGATCCAGCGCGCGACGCAGCGACTCGATGCCGTGCGAGCGCAGCACGCCATCCTGCGGAAACGCCACCAGTTGCAGGTCGAGGTACGGCGCAACCTTCTTCTTCACGTGCAGCAGCGCCTCGACCGCCAGCAGGCGCGGATCGCAGGTATCGACATGCGTGCGGATTGCCAGCAGCCCCTTGGCCACCGCCCAGTCGCAGTAGGCCAGCGCACGCTCCACCAGCGCGTCCTGCGTGAGCAGTGGCTTGAGCTCACCCCACAGCGCGATGCCTTCGAGCAGCGTGCCGCTGGCGTTGACGCGCGGCAGGCCGTAGCTGAGCGTGGCGTCCATGTGGAAGTGGGCATCGACGAACGGCGGCGTCAGCATCAGACCAGCGGCATCCAGCGTCTGCGCCGCCTGCGCGGCGATGGTCGGCGCCACCTCGACGATGCGACCGCCGCGCACGGCGATGTCCTGGCCGCTGCGACCATCGGGCAGCGAAGCATTCTTGACAAGCAGATCGAGCATGGCGGGCGCGCGACGGCGGGAAGCGGCAATGCCGATAATCTACGGGACAAATCGTCTCGCCCCGGTCTCCCGCCTCGTTCCCATGCCGACGCTTCGCCTGTCGCAGGTGCTGTTCAGTCAGGGTTTCGGTACGCGCCGCGAATGCGACGGGCTGATCATCGGGGGACACGTGGCGGTGGCCGGCGCCACCGTCGACGACCCCGACGTCCCGGTCGACACCGCCGGACTCGTGTTCAGCGTCGACGGCACACCCTGGCCGTACCACGCGCAGGCTTTGATCGCCCTGCATAAGCCGGCCGGCTACGAGTGCTCGCAGAAGCCGTCCAACCACCCGAGCGTGATGACGCTGCTGCCGTCGCCGCTGCGCACGCGCGGCGTGCAGCCGGTGGGCCGGCTCGACGCCGACACCACCGGCCTGCTGCTGCTGACCGACGACGGCGCGCTGATCCATCGCCTCACCTCGCCCAAGCGTCATGTGCCCAAGGTGTACCAGGCGCGCTGCGCCGAGCCGATCACCGATGCGCAGCTGGCGCGGCTGCTGCAGGGCGTGACGCTGGTAGACGATCCACGCCCGGTGCGCGCGCAGGCGGCGCAGCGGCTCGACACGCATCTGCTGTCACTCACGCTCACCGAAGGCAAGTACCACCAGGTCAAGCGGATGCTTGCCGCCGCCGGCAATCATGTGGTGGCGCTGCATCGCAGCCACTTTGGCGCGCTGGCGCTGCCGGCTGAGCTGACACCGGGTCGATGGTGCTGGGTGGCGGGCGCGCAGGCAGTCGTTCAAAGCTGACATCGACGGCGCGCCGCCGGACGCTTCACGCCAGTTCGGCCGACAACTGCGCCAGCAGGGCGAGGAATCGGCGTTGCAGGACCTCGCCGCGCTGGTGCAGCAGCACCGCCTCGGTATGCGACACCAGGGCCGCCTCGAACATGCCCAGTTCATCGGACAGAGCCCGCGCGCCGATCGTGGCGCAGGCCCCGCGCAGCGAGTGGCACAGCTTGCGGCACTGCTGGCGTTCCTGGGGCGTGTCGGTGCGCACCAGGGCTGGCGCGCCGTTCGGATACATCCGGGCGAACTGGCGAAGCAGATCAACCAGCACCGGCAGGCTGCCGCCGACGTTGCGCAAACCGCTGGCCAGATCGAAGCCATCGATCGCGCCCAGCCGTTCTGCCAGGCGCGCCTCGTCGGCGGGCGTCGCGTCGCCTTCAACCGCGGGCGCCGCCAGGTCGTCCCGACGCGGGTCGCCGGCGTCGAGTCCCGGGGCCCGGTGCGGCAGCCAATGCAGCAGCGTCTCGTAAAGCTTCTCGGGATCCACCGGTTTGCCGATGTGGTCGTTCATGCCCGCTGCGAGGCAGGCGGCGCGGTCCTCGCCGAACGCATTGGCGGTCATGGCGATGATCGGCACGCCCGGCCCCAGGTTCCAGCGGATCGCACGGGTGGCGGTGAGGCCATCCATCTGCGGCATCTGCACATCCATCAGGATCACGTCGAAGGCGCCTTCGACGGCCCGATCCACCGCGTCCTGACCGTTGACCGCGATCTCGACGGTCAGGCCCACGCCGTGAAGAAGCTCCTCGGCAACCTCCTGGTTGATCGGGTTGTCTTCGGCCAGCAGGACCCGCTGGCCGGCGTGCTCCTGGCGCAAGCGGGCCGCATGCGTGCCCGGAGATGCCGGCGGCACTTGCAGCGGGATGCCGTGCTGGCGCAGCACGCGCGCCAGCACGTCCTGCAACGCCGCGCCGGTGATCGGCTTGATCAGCACCGCATCGAAGTGCGCCTCGTGTGCCGCCTCCCACATGCTGACGTCATCGGACGCGGTGGCCAGGATCGCCGGCGGCATGCGCTCGCCGAGCACTTCGCGCAGCCGTTTCAGCGTGGCGATCCCGTCGAGCGGCGCCATCTGCCAGTCAAGCAGCAGCAGGTCATGGCGACGACCCTGCGCCAGTTCGGCCTGCGCCAGCGCGATCGCGGCCGGGCCGTCGTGCAGCGCATCGACCTCGATGCCATGGCCCTGCAGCCGCCGCTGCAGGGCACCGAGCGCTTCCGGCAGGTCGTCGACGATCAGCGCGCGCATCGGCACCGGCGTAACCGCGACCGGCTCCCCGACAGCCGCGGCGCGACCCAGCCAGGCGGTGAACCAGAACGTGCTGCCCTGGCCGGGCGCACTGACGACACCCACATCGCCGCCCATCATGTCGGCCAGATGCCGGGTCAAGGCCAGGCCCAGGCCGGTGCCGCCGTGGCGCCGCGTGGTCGACACATCGGCCTGCACGAAGGCTTCGAACAGCCGCGCCTGCTTCTCGGGCGCGATGCCCTCGCCGGTATCGCTCACCTCGAAGCGGATCAGCATGCGCTGCGGCGCCTCCTGCAGGCACTCGCAGCGCAGGCGCACCCAGCCACGCCGGGTGAACTTCACCGCGTTGGCCAGCAGATTGATCAAAGCCTGCGACAGGCGCGTGGGGTCACCCCGCAGGTACCGGGGCAGGCGGTCCGCATCGAGCACCAGCTCGATGCCCTGGTCGCAGGCACGCTCGCTCACCATCGCCAGCGCGCGCGACAGCAGCGTGTCGAGCGAAAACTCGCTGTCCTCCAGCACCAGCTTGCCGGCGTCGATCTTCGACAGGTCGAGGACGTCGTTGATCACCTGCATCAGATGGCGGGCGGCGTCGTCGATCTTGGCCAGGCGGGTGCGCTGCGTCGGTTCTGCGGTGTCGCGCGAGATCAGGTGGGTGAGGCCGAGGATCGCGTTCATCGGCGTGCGGATCTCGTGACTGACGTTGGCCAGGAACGCGCTCTTGGCGCGGTTGGCAGCCTCGGCTTCCTCGGCGCGGCGCGCCAGTTCGGCCTGCATCGCGACGATCTGCCGTTCGCGCGCCTTGCGTTCGCTGTTGTCGACCAGCGTCGCTCGGGTGCTGACGAAGCGTCCACCCGCATCGCTCACGCGGCGGGCCGACACCCGCGCCGGCAGCGTGCTGCCGTCGCGCCGGATGAAGTCGCATTCGACGTCGGTCAGTCCGCCCGTAATGGCGAGCAGCTGCATTTTCTCGTCCTGCTGCGCCCGGCACGACTCGGTCAGGAAGTTCGCCAGCGCCCGGCCGATCAGTTCTTCGCGCGAGTAGCCGAGCAGGTGCACGAGGGTGGCGTTGACCGCCACGATCCGGCCCGCCGGATCGAGCGAGAAGTAGCCGCAAGGCGCGCGGTCGTACAGGTCTTCGATCGCCGCCGCGCGCTGGGCGAGCGACGCATTGGCCGCTTCCAGCTCCGCGGTGCGGCGCTCGACCAGCGCCTCCAGGTGCTCCTGCTGCTGCAGCAGCGCGCGCCGCGCCTGCTTCTGCAGCGAGATGTCGGCCGCCATGCTGACGAATTGCGGCGAGCCGTCGATGTCCACCTTGCAGCTGGTGAACGAGACGTCGATGACCTCGCCCGACTTGCGCCGGTAGCGCACCTCCATGCCCTGCACCAGGCCGGTGGCGGCAAGCCGTTGCAGCGCCACCTCGCGCGCGTCGGCGTCGACCCAGAGCGCCAACTCGCCACCGGTGCGCCCGATCATCTCCTCACGGCGGTAGCCGAGCAGCGACAGCAGCGCCTGGTTCACCTCGACGAAGCGGCCTTCGAGCGGCGTGCTGATCGCGATGCCGATCGGGCTGGTCTGGAACACCGTGTCGTTGGTCACCTTGAGTGCGCGGGCGCGCCGCTGCTCGGTGATGTTGTCCGTCGAGACGATGATGCCGCCGATCGCACCGTGGTCGTCGGTCCAGGGCACCACGGTCCAGCGCGACCAGTGCTCGCTGCCGTCGTCCCGGTCCCATCGCTCGCCTTCACCGTGGACCGGCACGCCGGCCAGCGCCTGCTGATGCGCGGCGCGCCAGTGCATCGGCAGATCGGGATTGACTTCGTAGTGGCTCAGCCCGGTCAGGTCCGCCAGGCCGTTGCCGTACTCCTGCAGCCACAACCGGCTTGCCGCCAGGAACGTCATGTCCCGATCCAGCATGGCGATGCGGTGCGGCGCCTGTTCGATGAACGCCGCCATCTGCGCCTGCGACCGGCGCAGGTTCTCCTCCGCGCGCTTGCGTACGGTGATGTCGCGATGCACGCCGAACAGCCCGAGCAGGACGCCGTCGCTGCCGACCACACGCAGGCCGACGGACTCGCACCAGACCTCGGTGCCGTCCTTGCGCCGGTAGCGCAACTCAAAGGAACCGCTGCCTTGCGCGCTCGGAGAAAAGTGCGTCTGTCCGAGTCGCGCAAAGTCCTGCGGATCGGCGTACAAGAACTCGGTGGAGCGGCCGATCACCTCGTCGGCGACATAGCCGAAGCACGCGGTGAAGGCCGGGTTGACGAGCTGGATGCGCCGTTGCGAGTCCGCCAGGATGACCGCGTCGGATAGGCCTTCGAAAATCGCGCGGAACGTGGCCTCGCTACGCCGCAGGGAGCCGATTGCAGCTTCGCGCTCGCTGGCAGTGGCGTTCAGAAGGTGGCGCACCGCGTCGACCTCGGCGATGTCGGTACCCGGCGCCTGCGCGGCGCCGGCCTGGGCGAGCGATGCCACCGACCGCCCCAGGCGCCGGCTGGCCACGGTGCCGGCGAACAATCCGGTCAATGTGGCAGCGAGGATCACCAGCGCCAGCACTGCAGCCGTGATCCACACCGGCGTCATGTGGACCGCGTCAGGTGCTTCGACCACGACCGACCAAGACGAGATGTCCGATGCCACGGTCTGCCGAACACTGCCCTCGGTCGTGTGATCGGCTTGTGGGGCCGGCCCGGTGTCAGGTCGCCGAGCGATCACCTCTCCGCGGCTGTCGAAGACGACCACAGTCCAGCCGGCCGGCACTTCCAGCCGCGCGATGACCTCGTGGAACGCGCTGACGCGCACGGGAGAAAGCAGCAATCCACTCACTTGGCCGGCCGTGCGCACTGGAACCACGATCGCAACCAGCTTCTCGTTGATCACCGGCCCCAGGAACGCATCGCCGACGGCGGGTCGGCCAGTCTCGAGGACCTTGGTTGCAGCTGAAACGCCTTGCGGACGCGGCAGCATCGGCAGGTCACTGCCCAGGTCCCGATCCGAATGCAGCAGCATGCGGCCATCGCGGTCAGCCAGGATCAGGTCGCTTTGGAAGACCCGCTTGAACGCCTGAGCCTGAGCATGGAAATCCGACAGCCCGCCTGTCCGTTCGAGCAGTGGCGACTGGGCCAGCACACCGAGTGCATCGATGCGGGCCTGCAGGCTGCGATCGACCGCGGCAGCGATATTGGTGGACAGGCGGGCACCCGCCTGGTGGCTCGCATCGCGCATCTCGCGCAGGCTGATGATGGCCAGGTACACGGCCAGTGCAACCAGCGGCAGCATGCACAGCCAGATCAGCTGTCGCAGAAAGACGCGCAGAGGCAAGGATCGCCGGGTCGTCGCCTGGGGAGGCTGCGGAGGCTGCTCACTCATCGCGGGTGCTGCGTCTTGGGAAAACAACAAGTGCGGCAGGCTACAGACACCGAACTGCCCCGCCTACGACGGCCGCAAAAGGAAACGCATCCCCTCCCTGCAGAGGTATGTCTTTTCATCGGGGGACAAGCATTCGCTTGTCCGCGCGTTTTGGGATCGGCGGCGAAAGTGGCCATCAAAACGTGTGGCGCAGGCCGAACGCGAGGCCTTGTTGAGACCCGCCCGGGGCGGTACTGCTGCCGGGCGCGCCGCCGCTGACCGACAGATCGAGCGCGCCCCGGTTGTCGATCGAGCCGGCGGTGGCATACAGGGTCGTGCGGCGACTCAAGGCAAGCTGGGCACGGGCGGCCACGAGCAGCGAGCGGTTGGCGCTGCCGTCGAAGGCAAGCCGGTAGACCTGCCCGTCGAGCGTGACGCGCGGCGTCACGCTCCAGGCGGCAGCGATGTACCAGAGGTCGCTACGCGGCGTGGTGGCCTGACCTTCGTTGTCCCGACGCAGCAGGCCGGCGGCGAGGCGGGTCGGACCGACCTTGACGTAACCGTTGGCCGACAGCCGGGTGTCGGCCAGTCCGCTGCCCACCAGTCCGGCGAAGGCGCCAGGGCCGCCGCGCTGTTCGTCAAGCGCCAGCGCCACACCCCACGCCGGCCGGTCGAACTTGACCAGCGCCGACCAGGCGCGGCATTCGCGTGCCTCGCCCGCGCGTTCGCCGGCGCAGTTGGTGCCGCCCGGACTCGGTCCGGCGTTGACGGTGTCGCGCCCAAAGCTGTAGGTGGCGCCGACCGTCAGCGGACCGAACATGCCGCGATAGCCGAGCGCGTTGTCGGCGCGCGCATTGGGAATGTAGGCGTCGAGCGAGCCCGAGCTGTACATGTTGGGGCCGAGCAGGTCGGCCTCCAGCAGCGAGTAGAACAGCATCGTGTACTGGCGCCCGAGCGACAGCGTGCCCCATCCGCCAGCCAGTCCCACCCAGGCCTGCCGGCCCCACAGGCGCCCGCCCTGCGTGCTGGTGCCGGCATCCGGCGCGAAGCCGTGTTCCAGGGCGAACATCGCGCGCAGGCCGCCGCCGAGGTCCTCACCACCGCGCAGGCCGACGCGCGAGGGCACGGACCCGGTCAGCGAGGGCACGCGCACCAGCGTGTCGCCCGCCGCGCCGACCTGGTTCACGACCTCGACGCTGCTGTCGACGATGCCGTACAGCGTCACCGGCTGCGCCACCGTCGCCCCTGCCCAGATCGATAGGAGGAGCGCGGCAGGGCGCAAGATGGGCGTGCGACGACCGATCATGGCTGTCCCTCGATGCGATGGTCCGACCATCGCAGCGGCGACGGCAAAGGTCGGCATTCTTGCCGTGACCGGCCAGCCGCCTCTGTGCTGCGTCAAATCGCCGGTAATCAGAGGCGATCGCGCGCTACTTGGTGCCGAAGATGCGGTCGCCGGCGTCGCCCAGACCCGGACGGATGTAGCCATGGTCGTCGAGTCCGCGGTCGATCGACGCGGTGTAAATGGGCACGTCCGGATGCGCGTCCTGCAGCGTCTTCACACCCTCGGGGCAGGTGATCAGGCACACGAAGCGGATCGAGCGCGGCGAGGTCTCCTTCAACCGGTCGATCGCGGCGACCGCGGAATTGCCGGTGGCGAGCATCGGGTCGAGCACGATCGCATCGCGCTCGTCCATCGCGCTGGGCATCTTGAAGTAGTACTCGACGGCCACCAGCGTCTTCGGATCGCGGTACAGGCCGATGTGGCCGACGCGCGCGCCCGGCACCACGTCGAGCATGCCGTCGAGCAGGCCCACACCGGCGCGCAGGATCGGCACGAACACGATCTTCTTGCCGTCGATCTGGCGGCTCATCATCTTCTCGAGCGGCGTCTCGATCTCGACCTCGTGCATCGGCATCTCGCGCGTCACTTCATAGGCCATCAGCATCGCGACCTCGTGCACCAGCCGGCGAAAGCTGTTGGTGCTGCGCTCCTTCTCGCGCATCAGCGACAGCTTGTGCTGCACCATCGGATGCTCGATGACATGGACTTCACGGCTCATTGCGGCTCTTTCTGCTGTAACAGGGTTCGGAGGTCAGGGCGCGATCGTACAAAAGCGACGGGCCGTGCGTCAGAAGACGGTGCCGTCGCTGTCGATCTGCAGCGGCGGCAGGCCGCCGCGCAGGCGCTGCGCCAATGCCCGGCCGGCAGCCCAGGTGCCGCCTTCGAGGATCGACGCCAGCGGCAACTCGCTCGCACTGCGCTCGAGGCGCTGCCGTACCTGCGGTGCCAGCTGGTCGATCAGTGCCACCGTGAGCGCGCGCCACTCCACCACCGCTTCGTCGCCCGGCACAAGCCGCTGCGCCAGCAGCGCCGGGTCGCGGGCGACGATGACGCCGGTGTCGATCAGCAGGCCGCCGTTGCGATATTCGGGCAGCGCGGTCAGCGCATCGAACTCGACCACGCGCACGCCGCCTGCGGCGAACGGCATCGCGAGCGAGTAGGTGAGCCACTGGGTGAGCTTGTGAAACGGCACCCAGCCCGCGGTCGGTCCGCTGCCGCCGGCGTGCCGATGCGGCCAGGCGTCGCCGACCGGCTGGCCCTCGAAGCGGCTGCCGGCGGGCCAGATCGGCGCCAGACCAACGAGCAGCGCGCGCAGGATGTCTTCGGCGCGTACCGTGCCGATGTCGCCCAGATAGTCGAACAGTGCGCCGGGCCGGCCGTCGGCGCCAAAGCGATCGTGGTCGGCCGTCAGCGCGGCGCCGAGCCGTTGCATCAGTTCGGCGCGGCCGGGCAGCCCGACCAGCGGGTTGTCGGCGCGGACCTGGAACATGGCCGCCAGCGCAGCCGTGTCGATCGTGCGCAGGCGTGCGGCGTCGGCGCGATACGGATCACGCGGGTCGGACGAGAACGCGCCCGCACTGAACGCGCGCAAGCTCGCGACCGCCAGGCCTTCCGAGCGGGTGAACGTGGCGCCGCTCTCGGCTTCCGCGTAGCGCCAGTCGGCGCCGGCGCCGGCATCGAGCAGCACGCTCACCGTGACGAGATCGATCAGCGCACGCGCGCGGCCGGCGCGATCGTGCCGCTGCAGCAGCCGGGCGAGTTCTTCGCCCCGCCGCACGCCGCCCGCCTCGAAGTGGCCGGCGCGGTCATGCATCGGCACCACCAGCGACGGATAGCGCGCGCGCGTGACCTGCGCCACCTCGTCGGCGGCGGCGTCCAGCCGGCGGGCGTCCACTGTCCAGTGCGGCGACTGGCCGGCCTGCACGGCCGCCAAAATATTGGCGCAGCGTTCGCGAATGGTCGCCGGGCTGCGCAGGGTGTCGATGCTCAAGTCTTGAGCCCCCGCCCCTTGGTGGCGGCGAGCGCCGCATCGTCGGGCACGGCGCCGTCGGTGAAGTAGCCGGCGGCCATCTTGGCTTCCATCTCGACCCGCGCATCGGCCGGGATCAGCGCCTCCGGAATGCGCACGCGCTCGCCGACCTCGATGCCGCTGCCCACGATCGCGTCGTACTTGTCGTTGCTCATGCTGACCAGCCGATGGATCTTGCGCACGCCGAGCCAGTGCAGCACGTCGGGCATCAGTTCCTGGAAGCGCATGTCCTGCACGCCGGCCACGCACTCGGTGCGAAGGAAGTACTTGTCGGCGGAGTCGCCGCCGACCTGCCGCTTGCGCGCGTTGTAGACGAGGAACTTGGTCACCTCCCCCAGCGCGCGGCCTTCCTTGCGGCTGTACGACACGAGCCCCACGCCGCCTGCCTGCGCGCCGCGCACGCACTCCTCGATCGCATGGGTGAGATAGGGGCGGCAGGTGCAGATGTCGGAGCCGAACACATCCGAGCCATTGCATTCGTCGTGCACGCGCGCCGTGAGCGTCACCTCGGGGTTGGACAGATCGCGTGCGTTGCCGAAGATGTATAGCGTCTGCCCGCCGATCGGCGGCAGGAACACCTCCAGGTCGCTGCGCGTGACGAGTTCCGGGTACATGCCGCCGGTTTCCTCGAACAGCGCCCGCCGCAGGTCGGACTCGCTGCAGCCGAAGCGCTGCGCCACGCCGGGCAGCCACCACACCGGCTCGAGCGCGACCTTGGTCACCACCGCCGAGCCGTTGTCGAGCAGCACCCGACCGTCGGCCTTCAGGCGGCCGAACACCACCGCCTGCTTGATCTCCGGCAGGTCGATATGCGCCTGCGTCACCGCAATCGTGGGGCGGATGTCGTAGCCCGCCGCCAGGTAGTCGCTGTAGACGCGCGCGATCGACGCACCCCACGGATCGAGCGAGACGATGCACGCCGGCTCGCCCCACTGCGGATGCGGGCCGACATCGTGCGTCGGCGCGGTGTCGGTGAGGTCGGCGCGATGCTCGCGCTTGAGCTGGCCGGCGGCCACCGCGAGCGCACGGTAGATGCCGTAGGAGCCGGCGTGGGTGCCGATGACGTTGCGATGCCCGCGTTGGGTGGTGGTGCCGATCACCGGGCCGCGCACCAGCGGATCGGGCGCGCCCCAGGTGAGCGGCAGCCGCGGCAGCGCACCGTGGGTGACGTGCGGATGCGAGGTCAGGCGGATATGGCGCGAGGTGCGGGCCGAGGCGGGAGCAACGTCATCCGTCATGGCGTGCCTGGGGCGAGTTGCGAAGGGGCGGATTGTGCGCGTGGCCGCCCACTGTCACAACGCGGGCGGACCGGACGGGCCGCCGCGCAACCGCACCGCCGCAAGACCATCCAAACAAGGGATGGCCGCCGATCTTCACTGGCGGCGCGAGGCTCCGCTCTGCTATGACTACATCCGGCTGCAACCGATGGACCCACCCCGCGAGGCCTAGCGTGGCGCAGAACCCGCAGGACGACAACGACGATCTGCCCGACGAACTCGGCGCCGCCCTGGCTGCAGAGGGCCCCGGCGTCGACACCCTGTTCGCCAGCACCTACCGCGAACTGCGCCTGCTCGCGCGCGCGCGGCTGCGCGGCGGCGGCCGCGACGTGGTGCTCGACACCACCGCCCTGGTGCACGAGACCTTCCTCAAGCTGTCCGCCAATCAGGCGGTGCAGTTTCCGGATCGGCCGCGTTTTCTCGTTTATGCAGGACGGGTGATGCGCTCGGTGATCGTCGACCTGGCCCGGCAGCGGGCCACCGACAGGCGCGGTGGCGACGTCAGGCAGGTGACCTTTACCGCCGAGCTGGCCGACCACAGCGCCGATGCCGCGGAGATCGTGCGCGTGCACGAGGCGCTGATCGCCCTGGAGAAAGTCGATCAACGGATGGCCAAGGTGGTGGAGCTGCGCTACTTCGGCGGGTTGACGGAAGTGGAAATCGCGGAGGCGCTCGGCGTGACCGACCGCACCGTGCGGCGCGACTGGGAGCAGGCGCGCCTGTTCCTCGCCGACGCGCTGAAGAACTGAGCGGGCTGCGCCGGGAGCGACGGCGATGAATGACCAATTCGACCTGGCGCCGGCCGACTGGGCCACGCTGCGCCGCCTGCTGGACGATGCGCTGGAGCGTCCGCCGGCCGAGCGCGACACGTGGCTGGCGCACCTCGATGCGCAGTTCGATGCCTTCAAGCCGCGCCTGCGCGCGCTGCTTCAGCACGCCTCCCGCGGCACCGGTGCGCTGCCGCTCGACACTCTGCCCAAGGTCGAGACCGCCCAGTTCCTGGCCGAGCGGCGCCGCGCCGCCGATGCGCCGCAAGCCGGCAGCGCGGTCGGACCGTATCGCCTGATCCGCCCGCTGGGCGAAGGCGGCATGGGCGAGGTCTGGCTGGCCGAGCGCAGCGACATGCTGCAGCGACGCCAGGTGGCACTGAAGCTGCCGCGCCTGCTCACCGGCCGCGCGGCACTGGCCGAGCGCATGGCGCGCGAGCGCGAGATCCTCGCCGGCCTGAACCACCCCAACATCGCCCGGCTGTACGACGCCGGCCTGACAACCACGGGCCAGCCCTACCTGGCGCTGGAGTACGTCGAGGGCGAGCGCATCGACGCCTACTGCCAGCGCAAGGCGCTGGACGTGCCGGCGCGGCTGCGCCTGGTGCAGCAGGTGGCGCGTGCGGTGGCGCATGCGCACGCCAACCTGGTGGTGCACCGGGATCTGAAGCCGGCCAACATCCTGGTGACCGAGACCGGCGAGGTGCGCCTGCTCGACTTCGGCATCGCCAAGCTGCTCGACGCGGGCCGCGCGCAGGAGACAGAGCTCACGCAACTGGCCGGCCGCGCGCTCACCCCGGACTACGCCGCGCCGGAGCAGATCCTGGGCCAGCCGATCGGCACTGCGGCCGATGTGTATGCGCTGGGCGTGGTGCTGTTCGAGCTGCTGACAGGCAGCCGCCCGTACCAGCTCAAGCGCGACTCGCGCGCGGCGCTGGAAGAAGCGATCGCCCAGGCGCAGGTGCAGCGGCCGAGCAGCGTGGTGGCGGAGGCCCGGCTCAGGAAGCAGCTGCGTGGCGACCTGGACACGATCGTGCTCAAGGCGCTCAAGCGCCTGCCCGCCGAGCGCTACAGCAGCGTCGAGGCGCTCGCCGATGACATCGAACGGCACCTGGATCAGCGACCGGTGCGGGCGCAACCCGACTCGGCCAGCTATCGCCTGCACAAGTTCCTCGCACGCAACCGGCTCGGCGTCAGCGCCGGCAGTGCGGTGACGCTTGCCCTGCTGGTCGGTGCCGGGGTCGCGCTCTGGCAGGCACGCGTTGCGATCGACGAGCGACAACGCGCCGAAGAGGTCAAGGACTTCATCGCCACGATTTTCAGTGAAGCCAATCCCTACCAGCATGGGAGCGGACGCGCGCTGACCGGAGCCGAGTTGCTGCGCCTGGCCAAGGACCGCCTGACTGCCGCGCCGCCAGCAGACGCCGCCACCCAGGTCGAGTTGCTGACGCTGCTCGGCAGCAGTCTGCTGTCGCTCGAGGACGCGGCGTCCGCCGAACCGGTCCTCGCTCAGGCCAACGACGAAGCGGGCCGCGCACTCAGCCCCGATCACCCGCTCGCCCTGCGCGCCGTGATCCAACTGGCCGCCCTCGCCAGCGCGCGCGAAAAGCCAGACGAGGTACGTGCGCTGCTCGAGCCGCGCTTGGCAGCGTTGCGCCGGCAACAGGCGGAGCACCCTGCGGACCTCACTGCCGCCCTGGCGACACTGGCGCACACCGCGGCCACGCAGACGCGCTTCGACGACGTGGATGCGCTGGTCGACGAGGGTTTGAAGGTGATCGACCGTCATCTTCGTGGTCGGCATGGCGACCGTCTCGCCTTGCTCGTCACATCGTCACGGACGCTGAGTCAGCGCGGCAGGGGAGCAGAGGCGCTTCGCGCGGGCGAGCTTGCGTGGCAGGAGGCGCAAGCGCTGCATCCGAATCGGCGACATCCCAACGTGGCCGATGCCCGCATGACATACGCGAAGCTGCTGGCCGACAACGGCCGCATGCCCGAGTCGATCGAGAACTTTCGCGCCGTGCTGGCCGACACGGAGGCGCTGTTCGGCAAGGACAGCCGGCGCCTGGCTACCCGCCTGGGCGCTTCGGCCGAGCTCTTCGCTGAGGCGGGGAGCATCCGCGAAGGCATCGACAACGCCGAGCGCGCACGCGCGCTCCTCGCCTCCCATGCACCACTGCGATCCCGCCTGGATGGCGCGAGGAACGAGGTGGCGGGCCTGGCCTATCTGTACTCACGCGAGGGTGAAACGTCCGCCGAACATCTCGCGCGGGCCGAGAAGATCTACGTTGAAGTCTTCGGCGACAACCACTGGGTGGTGCTGGTAGCGCGTCGCAACCTCAGTCTCGCCCTGACCTATGCGGGTCGACTGCCAGAAGCGCAGTCGCTGCTTGACGCCGTGCAGTCACAATCTAAGCAACTGGCGCGCGATGGCTTCGACGCTAACGCCTGGATCGCCGGCGTCCGGGAACGTCTTGCCGGCCGACCTGACGCAGCCTTGCGCTGGATGCAGCAGGCGATCGCCTCGATGCCGGTCGAGGCTGGCAACCAGGCGCCGCGGGTGCGGGCACTGGCCGAGCGCGGGATGATCGAACTCGACCTTGGCCGCCACGCCGAAGCGCGCGCTTCGTTCGAGGAAGCGCTGGCTCACCATCGAAAGCGGGGCGAAGCCCTGGTCGCCGCCGCCGCGGACGCGCAGCTCGGGCTCGGACGGCTGGATCTGCTCGAAGGCCGTGCGGCATCGGCGTTGCCACGGCTGCAGCAAGTCGACGCGTTCTGGCGAGACCTTGGCGTCGATCATCGTTGGGCTGGCGAGGCCGCGTACTGGCTGGCACGCTGTCTTGAAGCGCTCGGCCGCACAGCCGATGCGCGCGAAGCGCGCGACCGTGCCCTGAACATCCTGAGACGTTCAACTTTAAAGGCAGACAAGACGCTGGTGCAGGCTGCCATGGCAGGTTCCTCTCGCCGCAATGAATGACCAATTCGACCTGGCGCCGGCCGACTGGGCCACGCTGCGCCGCCTGCTGGACGATGCGCTGGAGCGTCCGCCGGCCGAGCGCGACACGTGGCTGGCGCACCTCGATGCGCAGTTCGATGCCTTCAAGCCGCGCCTGCGCGCGCTGCTTCAGCACGCCTCCCGCGGCACCGGTGCGCTGCCGCTCGACACCCTGCCCAAGGTCGAGACCGCCCAGTTCCTGGCCGAGCGACGCCGCGCCGCCGATGCGCCGCAAGCCGGCAGCGCGGTCGGCCCCTACCGCCTGATCCGCCCGCTGGGCGAAGGCGGCATGGGCGAGGTCTGGCTGGCCGAGCGCAGCGACATGCTGCATCGGCGCCAGGTGGCGCTGAAGCTGCCGCGCCTGCTCACCGGCCGCGCGGCACTGGCCGAGCGGATGGCGCGCGAGCGCGAGATCCTCGCCGGCCTGAACCACCCCAACATCGCCCGCCTGTACGACGCCGGCCTGACAACCACGGGCCAGCCCTACCTGGCGCTGGAATACGTCGAGGGCGAGCGCATCGACACCTACTGCCAGCGCAAGGCGCTGGTGGTACCGGCGCGGCTGCAACTGTTCCTGCAGGTCGCACGGGCCGTGGCGCATGCGCACGCGCATCTGGTCGTGCATCGGGACCTGAAGCCGGCCAACATCCTCGTCACCGAGGCGGACGAGGTGAAGCTGCTGGACTTCGGCATCGCCAAGCTGCTCGACGCGGGCCGCGCGCAGGAGACGGAGCTGACCCAGCTGGCCGGGCGGGCGCTCACGCCGGACTACGCCGCGCCGGAGCAGATCCTCGGCCAGCCGATCAGCATCGCGGCCGACGTCTATGCGCTCGGCGTGGTGTTGTTCGAACTGCTGACCGGCACGCGCCCGTACCAGCTCAAGCGCGACTCGCGCGCGGCGCTGGAAGAAGCGATCGCCCAGGCGCAGGTGCAGCGGCCGAGCAGCGTGGTGGCGGAGGCGCGGCTCAGGAAGCAGCTGCGTGGCGACCTGGACACGATCGTGCTCAAGGCGCTCAAGCGCCTGCCCGCCGAGCGCTACAGCAGCGTCGAGGCGCTCGCCGATGACATCAAGCGGCACCTGGATCAGCGGCCGGTACGGGCGCAGCCGGACTCGGCGGGATATCGGCTGCGCAAGTTCGTCGCACGCAACCGGATCGGCGTCGGCGCCGGCAGCGCGGTAACCCTGGCGCTCGTCGTCGGTGCCGGCGTGGCGCTCTGGCAGGCCAACGAAGCACGCCAGCAGCAAGCACGCGCCGACATGGAGATGCAGATCGCGCGCAAGGCCGAGAAGATCGCGAACGCGCACGCGACGCTCTCCGACATGATCGCCAACGATCTCGGCAAGCAGCGCTCCGCCACCGATATCGAAGCGCAGATCGAACGCGCAGCGGAGCTCGCGCGCACCCAGTACGCCGGCGATGTCATGGTCCGCGCCCACCTGCTCGAGAGCCTGGCGGGTCGCTACCGGCGGATCGGCAACGTTGGCCGCTCCCGTGCGCTCTCGCAAGAAGCCGAAGCCACCGCACGGGAAGCGGGCGAAGTCGAGCTGATCGCGCAGATCACGTGCCAGCGCGCCCGCGACTCGGCACAGGCGGGACGACTGGCCGATGCCCGGCGTGAGGTGGCCTCGCAGGTCACCGCGCTGGATCAGTTGGAGCCGGCGCCGTTGGGAACGTTGGTCCGGTGCCTGGCTGACGCGTCTGCCATTGACCGCCTGACCGGCGATGCCCGAGGCGCCATTGCAGCAGCAGAGCGAATCCGCGACATCGATCAGGCGGCCGGAATCGAAAGCTCCGTCAACCACGCCGGCACCTTGATGATCCTGGCCCGTGCCCACGCGATGGAGGGTCGGTATCGAGAGGCGGTGGATTCGATCCAGAAGGGCTTGGCAATCCACGCTCGCGTTGGATCGGATCGCTCGCCCGGCGCCAACAATCTGCGCTCCACCTTGGCGGTCATGCAGTTGGACGGTGGACAGCCACGGGTCGCCGCAGACATCCTGGACAAGCTCTTGCGAGACCATCGTTCCCGCGGCGGCTCCGACGAAGCCATGGCAACCGTCGCTTACCAGCACGCGCTGTCAGTGTTGCGATCGGGTCAGCACGACGGCGTGTTGGAAGAAGTCGAGCGCAGCTTTGCCGCCGCGCGCCGGCGCGACGACGCTGGACTGGTCCGCGCCGCATCGCTCGCCCTCGGTCAAGCCCTGGCAGCGTCAGGCCGGCACGAAGAAGCGCGCACCGTGATGGATGCGACTGCCAGCCTGTACGCCAGTATTCGAAGCGAGCTGGGCTATCCCGCAAGGCTGTTCGCGCTTGCACGCGCCGAGATCGAACTCGCGCGTGGCGATGTCGCTGCCGCGCTCAGTTCGCTGGACGAGGCCGAACGCATCTTGCGGCGCAACGCTGGCGATCTCGACCCGACCTGGCGCCAGCTTTCAGCGCTGCGCGCTCGTGCAGCGTTGGCGGGGCAGCAGCCTGCGCCGGCGCTGGAGCACGCGTCCAATGCGCTTCGTCTGGCGCGACAACAGGCGTTGGAATCGCAGGCCAGCCTGTACATCGGCGAGGGCCTGCTGCTGGTGGCACAGGCGAAAGCCGCCCTCGGGGACACATCCGCAGCAGCCGACGCGAAGGAGGCACTGCACCACCTCGAAGCAACGGCGGCCTCCTCTCACCTGGGTGTCGAGATCGCGCGAGACCTCGCCGGCCGTTGATCCGCGCAGACGGATCCGCCGACGCGGCGTACGTCCCTCTCCCCTGAATCTTCCCGCGGACCCGACCCCGTGTCCGGCCCGCGGCAGGCAATTCGTTCTAGTCGGTAACCACGCGGCTGTGCGCACCTGCACCCGGTCGACACTCTGGAGCCGACATGCCCCGCATCCCTTCCTTGACCGCGCTCCCGCCGGCTCGCACGCCTGATCGAGGCGCACCGTGACCGTGCCTGACCTCCTCGGCTGGACCGCCGCCGCGCTGATGGTGGCGACTTTCGGCTGCCGTGAGGCACGCGTGATGCGCCCGCTGGCCGTCGCCACCAACCTCGCATTCATCGGCTACGGCGCGCTCGCGGCGCTGCCGCCGGTGCTGGCGCTGCACCTGCTGCTGCTCCCGGTGAACCTGTGGCGTTGGGCGCAGCTGACGGGCGCGCCAGCGCGTCTGGCGCGTGCGCGCGCATGGCTGGCGGCAAGTGCGGCCTGTTGGGCACCGCCGCGTCAGCGCGGCCTGGGCATGACCGCGCTGCGCGCCACGACGCTGTGTGCAGCGGTGCTGCTCTTGTCGGCATAAGTCGTAGCCGTCACCCGCCTTCTCTTGTCCGCATGTCCGGATTCACCCGCGGGTCGCGTTCTCACCATCAATGCAGGAGGAGCCAAGATGACTCACCCGGACGCACATCTTCAAGTCGGACACATGCAGCGGCCGACAGGCCCAGCGCCGATTGACGCAGGCATGAGGCAACGGCGCCAGCCGAGGCGTGCCGGCCTGGCCGCGACCCTGGCGCTCTGCGCTGGCCTGATCGTCGCTGCGCTGCCGCTGCCTGCGCTGTCGGCCAATGGCGCCGCGCTCGCCGACCTGGCGCGTTCGATCCATCGCATGCAGGCGGCCTGCGAGCGCCGCGCTCAGGCGCGCTGCGACATGCTCGCCGCCGACATCGCCGGTGCCGCCGATGCGTCGCCACGGCGCGCGGGCGAGCGCGACGCGCTGCGGCGCCGGGAGTCTGCGGTCGACCCGGACGACGCCCTCGGCGCAACCGCCGCCCGCAGCGGACCGGCTGTCACCCGCACGGACTGATCGGCCCGCCGCGGGCCGCGCGTGCTGGATCGATCGGTCCGGCTTGCGGACGGCGGCTGCGCGAACCTCGCCTGACTTCACAAACTTGAGATACGACGCCCTCGTGCGCCAGCCCACCGATCCCGCTCGCCCCATTGCCCAACGCGCGGTCTACGCGGGGCGAGCCGCTGCGTTGTTCGTCGCCGCGCTGCTGGTCGCCTGCGGCAGCGGCGGTCCATCGGGCGCGGGCAGCCCGCCGGTACCTGTGCCGTCGCCATCGCCATCGCCGTCGCCGTCGCCGTCTCCTTCACCGTCTCCTTCACCGTCTCCTTCTCCATCACCGACGCCCGCCCCGAGCTTCACCGTCGGTGGTGCGGTCAGCGGACTGCGCGGGGCGAGCGGGGCGGTGCTGAAGCTGGGCAGTGAGCAACTCACGGTCGCGGTCGACGGGCCATTCGCGTTCGCGGGCGCGTTGCCGAGCGGCACCGCCTACCAGGTGGCGGTCGCCAGCCAGCCGACCTCGCCGTGGCAGACCTGCACGGTCGCCAACGGCAGCGGCACCGTCACTGCGGCGGTCACCAACGTCACGGTCCTCTGCAGCACCAACGGCTACCCAGTCGGCGGCAACGTCAACGGGCTCAACGGCACCGCCGGACTTGTATTGCGCAACAACGGCGGCGACGACCTCGCCATCAGCAGCGACGGCGCGTTCGTGTTCCGCACGCTGGTCGACAGCGGCAGCACGTATCAGGCGACGGTCGCCGCGGCGCCGACCGGGCTCGTGTGCGCCGTCGGCCAGTCGGCCGGCATGATCACCGACAGTGCGGTCAGCGACATCGCCGTCACCTGCGCGCCGCTCGGGTATCGCATCGGCGGGTCGGTCAGCGGCTTGCTGCCGCAAGATCCGGCCAGCAGCGGGCTGGTGCTGGTCAACAACGCCAACGATCGCCTGACGCTGCGCACCGGCGGCGCGTTCACCTTCGACGCGCGGGTGCCGCAGGGGGCGAGCTACACGGTGGCGGTGGCGGTGCAGCCGAACGCACCGGCGCAGACCTGCGTGGTCGAGCCCGGCACCGCCAACGGCGGCCCGGTGAATGCCGACATCACCTCGGTCCAGGTGAACTGCCTGGCGCTGAACACCGCCGGCGCGCTCGACCCGACCTTCGGCGCCGGCGGCATCGTGCGCGTGGATGCTGCCGCTGCGCTCGGCATCGACACGCAGCCGGCGCTGCTGCAGCAGGCCGACGGCCGGCTGGTGGTGGCTTCCACCTCGACCCTGGGCACGCAATCAGACTTCGCGCTCGTGCGCCTGGCCACCGACGGCGTGCGCGATCGCGGGTTCGACCGGGGCCGCAACGACGGCTTCGTGCGCACCGACCTGGCGGCGGGCAGCGCCACCAGCGCGGATCTCGTGCGCGCCGTGGGCCGCCAGAGCGACGGTCGCATCGTGGTGGCCGGGTACACCTCGACCTGGGACTTCGCGCTGGCGCGCTACACGGCCGATGGCGAACTCGACGCGAGCTTCGGCAACGGCGGCGTGGCGATCGTCAACCTGAACGTGATCGACTTCGGCCTGGCGCTGGCGATCGACGCCAGCGATCGCATCGTGCTGGCCGGCACCTCGCGCAGCCTCAACGAGGACTTCGCCGTGCTGCGCTTCACGCCCGACGGCCAACCCGATGCCAGCTTCAACGGCGGCGATCCGGCCAACACCCGCGGCGCGATCGTCACCGACTTCGACCGCGACGATCGCGCGCAGGCGGTCGCCATCCAGGCCGACGGTCGCATCGTCGCCGCCGGGTATGCCGGTGGCGCCGCCAGCGACTTCGCGGTCGCGCGCTACCTGCCGGACGGCAGCCTCGACACCAGCTTCGGCGCGGCCGGCAGCGGCAAGGTGACAAGCCATCTCGGCGGCGTTGACCGCGCCACCGCGATCGCCATTCAGCCCGACGGCGCGATTGTCGTTGGCGGGCACACCGGCGTCGGTGCTGCGACCAACTTCGCGCTGGTGCGATACACCGCCGCCGGCGCCCCCGACGCGGCGTTCGATGGCGATGGCACTGTCATCACCGACCTCGCCGGCAACGACGACCGCATCCAGGCGGTGGCGCTCGACGCCGCCGGCCGCCTGATCGCGGTGGGCTCCAGTCACAACGGCCTGGACACTGACTTCGCCATCGTCCGCTACACCACGAATGGAGCGCGCGACCTCGGCTTCGGCAGCGTTGGGGTGGTCGTGACTGCCATCGGCGGCGGCAACGATCGCGCCACCGCCGTCCTGGTGCAGGCCGACGGCCGCATCGTGGTGGCGGGCGAAACCGACAACGGCAGCACCGGGGCGCAGGTCAACGTCGATCTGGCGGTGATCGGCCTGCTGCCGTGAGCGCGGGCATACGGCGCCGTGCGCTTCGCTCGCGGGCCACGGTCACGTCAGCGAGCAAGTGGCTGAACGCCACCACCCCGCGCAGCCGCCCCTCCCACGTTGGCTGCGTTGACGCGTCGGCCTGTCCGGTCCGGCGCGCCAATCGCGTTTCTCCCAGCAGGCAGCTGTGTTTCAGGGCGGCCCCCGCAGTTGAAGTCGAGCCACACCCATCGAGGAGAAGCACATGAAGGCGAAAGTGGAACAAGCCAAGTCTCGGCAAGTCCGCACCGCGACAGCGCTGGCTCTGGCGCTGCTCATGACGACCGCACCGATCCATGCGGCGGACGACGCCGCGCCACCCGCCGGTCAGCCAGCTGCCGCATTCGGGAAACGGGACTTCGCGCAGACCCTCGCGGCCCACGAGCAGCGCGCCATCAAGGGCGACATCAGCGCCGCACGACTGGCCGGCGACATGCTGCTGCACGCCGAACGCCTCTCCGGGGGAACCGTGCAGCCCGACCTGCCGCGCGCGGTTGCCTGGCTCAAGCGCGCAGCAAACGCCGGCGACAGCGCGGCGACGGCGACCCTGCAGCAGATCGCGCCGGGGGAGACACCGCGAGATCCGGTGTACGTCCCGGGACCGAGCGGCTGCTGAGCGTTGCCATGGCGCAAATTCCGGCTGCACCAGGATGCAACGTGCCGACCACCGCGTCTGCCGACGCACCACCGCGCGGCACAATCGGCTCCCTCTCGTGGCACAGGTCTGCACTGATGGACATCACGATCGAACCGCTCCACCTGCATCCGCAGTTGCGCGCCGCCGTGGCGCAGCTGATCTACGACGAGTTCTGGACCAACGACCCAGACGCCAGTCCCGCCTGGATGGAGGACCGGCTAAGCGAAGCGGGAGACCACGCGCGCCTGCCGCTGTCGTTCGTGGCGATGGCCGACGGCGTGATGGTCGGCACCATCAACCTGATCGACAACGACGACGACAAGCGCCCCCACCTGTGGCCGTGGCTCGCGGCGCTGGCGGTGGTGCCTGCCTGGCGCAGCCACGGCGTGGGGTCGCAACTCGTGAACGCACTGCTGCAGGCTGCGGCAGCGCTGGATATCGACACCGTGTACTTCGGCACCGACGGCCCCGGCTTTTACCAACGGCTCGGCGCGGTGGTGCACGAGCAGGTGAGCCCAACGTTTTGCGTCATGCGCTTCGACGCAGTGAAGGCGCGGCGACCGAGCTGAGCGTGGCGCGCATTACTCCTGTCGGTCGTCTTTCGCCAGACGACTCGGCGTGCCCCCTGGCTGCAAGGTGCTGCGGTGCAAGTCTCGTTGAGCCGCGCTGGCGGCGTTTGCGATTCGTGATTGCAAAGGAGCAGGCCGGCCTGCTCGCTGACAACTCTTTCGTCTAGGAGCACGCCATGGGCATGCGGTTTCAGCGATTCGTACTTCCCCGCCTCGGCAGCGCCCTGGTGGTGGCCTTGACTCTCGCCGGTTGCGGTGGAGGAGGCGACGATGCGGGATCGTCGGGCCCTGTATCGGGCCCGGCATCGGGTCCGCAGATCACGCGTATCGGCGCTGCCGGCGGCACAGCGGCCGGCCCCGGCGGCAGCCAGGCGGCGGTGCCCGCCGGCGCGCTGGCGCAGGACGTCGACATCGGCATCGAAGCCTCAGATGCCGGTGCGCCGCCGCTGCCCACGGACGCGAAGCGTATCGGCACCGTCTACGCGTTCACGCCGCACGGCACCGCGTTCGCGCAACCCGTCAACGTCACGGTGCCGTTCGACCCGGCCCAGTTGCCGGCGGGCTCGACGGCTGCGCTGTACAAAACCACGGCCGGCCGCGCTGGCTGGGCCGAGGTGCCGGGCGCGGTGGTCAACGGCGCCACGATGGTGGGCAGCGTGACGAGCTTTTCCAACCTCGCAGTCGTGATCCCGCCGCTCATCAAGGCGGATCCGCGCTACGAGTGGGAGTTCCGTGTCCACACCGGCAACGGTCTGGCGGCCTTCATCCCGCCGCAAGGCAGCGGCGAGCAAGTGGGCGGTGTGCTCTCGGTATTGGCTGACCTCGGCCAACAGCCACTGGATCTGATCCTGCCCTTGCTGGGGCAGACGCTGCCAAAGGACGGACGCGCCAACGGCTATGTGTTCGCCCAAGGCAATGGCGTCACCTATGGCACGCTGGCCGAAGCGCCGTTCGGCGCGCTCGACACCCCCGACCCGATCGGCAGCCGCGCCCGCTTGAAGCAGTGGCAGAGTTTCAAGAAGGTGGCCGACAACGCCACCTTGACCTTCACCTTGACCTCTGTCGTGCTGCGACTCGAGGACTACAAGCCGCCCTTGAACCGACGCGGCGAGCTCCTGTTGGCGGAGGCCATGCTGTCAGTCGGCGCCTACCTCGGCACGGATCGCTCGAAGTACTTCTACTATCGCGGCGGTCGCGTCACGGCCTGGGGCGAGCGCGGCACATGGAACTATCGCGCGCCGAATTTCAGCTTCTCGCGCGGGGCACTTTGGGACGATTCGCTCTTCGAGCAGACCGTCGAGCCGATCGCCTATTCGGCCGCGAACGAGACCTGCGTCGGCGAACTCGTGCGCGTCCGCTTCAAGCAACCCCGCACCTATTCGATCGACCTGTCGAGCGTGCCCACCGGCGCGGAATTCACCGTGCGCGCCGACGTCGAGACGGGGGCCATGAATGCCAAGGGCGGCGGCAGCATCGGCGATTGCCTGGGCTCGCACGCCTACGCCTACTTGCGCGACCCGCAGGAAGTGGGCGGGCCGACGATCGAGACCACCGGCCTGCTCCCCGCCGCCACGGTCTCGACCGACTCGCCACCGCGCGACGCCTACGAGCCGCCGGCCAGTTGCCCCGGCGGCACGATCCCAGCAGCGGGCACGCTGCAGTTCAGCACGGGCTTCTTCGCGGTCAACGAAGCCGCGGGCAGTGCGCCTTCGATCCTGGTGACGCGTACCGGCGGCAGCACCGGCGCGGTATCGGCCACCTTTGCCACGCTGGGTGGCACCGCAGTCGCGGGCACCGACTACGCGTCCGTGCTGACGACGGTGCACTTCGGCGACGGCGACAGCGGCACGCGCGTGGTCGAGGTGCCGATCATCCCGAACCGCTTGGACCAGGTCGACCGCACCGTGCTGCTGGCCTTGAGCGAGCCGGGCGGCTGTGCCGCACTCGGTGTGCCTTCCAGCGCGGTGCTCACGATCGAGGACGACGACCCGCCGCCCAACTTCACGGTGGGCGGCACCGTCACCGGCCTGGCGGGCAGCGGGCTGACCATCGCCAACCTCAGCAGAACGCAGCCGATCTCGGCCAACGGCTCGTTCCAGCTCGACACGCCGCTGGCCACCGGCAGTGTCTATCTGATCCAGGTGACCGCACAGCCGCAGAACCCGCGCCAGAGCTGCGTGGTGACCAACGGCGAGGGCACGGTCGCCAACGCCAACATCACCAACGTGCAGATCACTTGCACCACGCTGCCGGAGCCCGGCAGCCTGGATCCGGGCTTCGGCACCGGCGGCCGGGCATGGTTCAGCGACGCGGGCACGGTGCCTTACGACACCGAACTGGCGCGCCAGTCCGACGGCAAACTTCTGGTGGTCAACGGCAGCAACCGGCTGCGACGCCTGCTGGCCGACGGCAAACCCGACCCGAGCTTCGGCACCGCGGGCGACGGCAGCGTCGTCGTCACCAGCGGGCAGCGCATCTCATACCAGGTGTCTGCCGTCACCGTGCAGCCCGACGGACGCATCGTCGTCGCCGGCAATGCACCGAGCGGCGCGCTCGGGCGGCCCGACATGCTGGTTGCGCGCTACACCGCCGACGGTGCGCTCGACACCAGCTTCGCCGGCGGGCGGGGAATCAACACGTTCGACCTGAGTACCTACAGCGACGGCGCAGCGCAGGTGCTGCTGGAGCCAGACGGTTCGATCCTGCTGGCCGGCGTCGCCGGCAATGTGAACGGCAGCGGCGACACCAACTTCGCGGTGCTGAAGCTCACCGCCGCGGGCACCATCGACCCCAGCTACGGCCTGGCCGGCCTGGCGAGCGTGGGCGACGACGTCTTCGACGTGCCGCGCGTTGCAGCCCGCACCGGAGATGGTGGCCTGGTGCTGGTAGGCCGCATTGCGCGCAGCGGCGGCGCGGCGGCCGACATGGGCCTGGTCAAGCTCACATCCGCCGGCATACCCGACCCGTCGTTCGGCTCGGGCGGCAACGGCATCGTGCGCCCGCTCATCAACGGCAGCCACGAGGAGGGGCGCGACGTGGTGGTTCAGCCCGACGGCAAGATCGTCGTGCTGGTGACCAACGGCTCGACGTTCACCTGGCTGACGCGCTACTTCGCCGACGGTCAGCTTGACCGCACGTTCGGCATCAACGGCGAGGCCGCGGTACCCACGCCGATGCAAGGCTGGGCGCTCGCGCTGCAGGGCGACGGCAGCCTGTGGGTGGCGGGCGACGTCACGGGCATCGGTGGCGCCGACTACGGCTTGATGCGCTTCACTGCAAGTGGTCAGCCCGATACCACCTTCAACAACGGCGCGGTGCTGGCACTGGACCTGTTCGGCGGCCGTGACGACCCCGGCGCGATGCTGCTGCAGCCCGACGGCCTGCTGGTGATTGCAGGGCGTGCCTATAACGGCAGCTCGCTCGGACTCGGCCTGTTGCGGCTGATTCCATAGCGCAACGGGCAGTGCCATGCCAATGACTCACCCCCGGTGCGGTCCGGGCGCCTCAGCTCGAACGCTTCGACCTTCCATGCGCGCATACAGCCCCAACTGTGACAAGGAGATCGCGGCGCAAGCACACGAGTGCGAACCCTCTGGCGCAAACGAATGCTGTTGATTCCGTTGCGTTGCTCTCTTGCGAGCAGGTGATCCGTTGGATTCGAGTTCATCGTAAGGACGCAGCGAAGAACGGTCGACGAGATCTGTGTGACGATGATTCATGAGGCCGGCTAACCAGCAACCGGTCGGATCACCACCGTGCGCGGAGCACGCCGTGGTCCCTCAGGGCAGGCGCGAGCGAGCTCGTTTCGTCATCACGTACAGCCGCGTGGGTTGCTCCCAGTTTTCGTCCTTCTTCAACGCCTCCAACGCTGAATCAAGCAGCGGCAGCGCTGCAGCAGCGTCGCCGCGCTGCTGCAGCGCGATCCCGCGCAGGGCATCGACGATTGCAGGCCACAGGTCGAACGCGCTGCCCGACTTGAGCATGGCCGGATCGATCTGCTCGATCAAAGGCACAGCCTGTTCGGTACGGCCGGCGTCCAGCTCGACCTGGGAGCGAATGACAGCCGCGTACTGCGTCCGCTGCGACGTGGGTCCGTACAGCCTCTGCAACTGCTCGTGCGCGACCCGCGCCTTGTCGATCGCATCGACCGATCGGCCCGACTCACTCAGTACGCGCGCCCAGTTCAACAGGACGAGGTTGGTGGTGGCGTGGTCGTCGCCGAACTTGGCGCGGGCGCGCTGGTGCGCCTCTTGCGCGTAGCCAAGCGCTCGAGGCCAGTCACCACGCTGCAGGGTGACTCTCAGCAGCTCGTTGAGCAGCGCGATGTGACGTTTGTCGTCCTTGCCCAATCGAGCAATGATCACTGGCTGCGCATCAAGCAACAGCTTCTCGGCAGCAGCATGGTCGTCGCCGAGCGCGCGCACCATCGTGATCCGGGCGAGCGCAATCAGCAGCTCGCTGTCTCCGGAACGGCGTTGTGCCTCCTCTATCAGTTGGTTCCCCTCCTCGATTGCCTGCGCGCCGTCGTTGGCCAGAGCCAAAGTCGAGATCAAGTCCAGGCGCAGCGCGTCCCGCGCAGCGGTGTTGTCGGGTTCGGCGGCAACCAGCTCCTTGATCGCATGACGCAGCTCGGTCGTCGCTCTGACGAACTCGCCGTGCCCAATGAAGAACGCGCTGCGCGCCGCGGCAAGTTGACCTCGCGCTTGCGCGGACGGGGTTTGCTCAACCAGCCGCTGGAGCGCCGCCACATGCACCTGCGCGTCGTCGAAGCGGCTCCTGAGCGCGAGTACACGCACCAGTACTGCATGCGCCCGGAACGCCGCGCTGCTCGTTGCGCCACCATGCCGTTCAAGCAGTTCGAGCGCCGCCCGCGCCTGCACTTCCGCTTCCGGCTGCAGGTCCATGGCACTGAAGAGTGAGGCCAAGCTGCTGTGAATCGCGGCGGCGGTATGCGGCTGGTCGCGAAAGCGCACAGGCACACGGTCACGCGCCGACAGCAGGACCTCGCGCAGCGTCGCGTCAGGTCCCTTTGCCGAAACCAACGGGTTCGAACGGCCGATCAGGTCTTCATTGAGAAAGCGCGCCAGCGCGGTCGCACGTTCGAGCTCGATGCGTGCTTCATCGCGCGCGCTGACGGCCCGCTGTTGCAGCCAGGTGGTCACCGCGACGCCCACGACCAGGGCCCCAACCAGGGCTTGCATGTAGGGCCGACGGGCTCGTGTGCGTGCCAGCGTCTCGCGGTCGCGCTGTGCCGCTTCCTGCGAGCGCTGCTGCTCCAGCATCTCGGCGCGACGCGGTTCGAGCCGACGCAGCCGGTCGGCGAGGGCGGCAGCACTTGGCAGGCGCCGTTCAGGGTTGCCGTCGGTGGCCAGCCGCAGGTCCTCTCGCAGAAGTTCGTCGTCGATCGCCGCTTCCCAACCCGACACCATCGGCAGGCCAACGCGCCCTGCGAGCAACTGATACAGCACGATGCCCAACGCGAAGACATCGCTCTTCACCGTCGGCGCGCGACCCTCGAAGTGCTCCGGCGCGATGTACAGGGGTGTTCCCGAGGTTGAGCCGAAACCACCGCTGTCCTCGACCGTCATGCCCATGCGGGTGATGCCGAGCTGTGCGAGGCGGTCGGGCTCGAGCAGCTGCCCGCTGCCGAAGTCGGTCAGGCGCACGTGCGGGTGCTGCGCATCGCCCATGACGAGTACGTTGGCGGGCTTCAAGTCCTTGTGCAACACGCCCACCGAATGCGCGGCGGCGACGACGTCGGCGATCTGCAGAAACAGCGCCAGGCGCGCAGCCGTATCCAGACCCGGCAGATGCGCCTCCGCCCATGCGGCAAGCGTGGGTCCACCGTACCTGCATTCGAGGAAGTAAGGCGAGAGCTCGAAATTCCAATCGAGCACTTCCACGACATGGCTGGTGTCGTCGAGGCTGTCTTGCAGCACCCGCAACAGCGTGGCCTCGCGCTTGAGCGCGCGCAGCCGGTCAACGTCCAGGCCGAACTTGTACACACGCTGCTCACGCGTCTTTGGATGCTCGGCCAGCCAGACCTCGCTGCCGCCCGTGCGACCGAGCTGGCTCATCAGCACGAAATTCGCCCGACCCGGCACCGCCTGTCCCGCGCTCAGTTCCAGCGAGCTGGCGAGCTGGCGTCCCACCGCCGTGCGGCTCACCACGCCATCCAGGCGGTAGCCGATGCCCGCATGTGTCGAAATGTGGCTGGCGGTGGCCTCGCCCAGCGCACGACGCAATTTGTTGATCGCGTTGGGCAGCACTTTGTCGACGGTGATGCGGCCAGCCCAGACTTCTCGCAGGAGTTCGTCTTTGGTCACCACTTCGCCAGCATGGCGTAGCAGATAGGCCAAGACCTCCAAGGCGCGGCGCTCCACGTCGACGGGCAAGGCGGCGACCCGGAGTTCAAAGCGGGCCTGATCGAATTCGGCGGCGCCGAAGCGGTAACAGAAGGCAGGGCGTTCCATGGCAGGGATGCTAGTTCGGTAACGCGGGGCGCCGGGCGCACGCGTGGCGTGCAAGCGACGCGTCGTGCCCCTGAACTCGGGGCGTTATCGATTCGTTATCGACGCATTGCCGCCGCGTGCCGACAGCGCCGCGAGAGCTGCCTAGCATCGGCCGCCACAGACGACTCAACTGCTCAACGACACACTCATGAGGAGACCGTTCATGCGCTTTCGCAGCTCTTTCGCCCTGTTTCTTGTTGCAACCCTGAGTACGGGTTGCGCTTCGATGGCCGTGACCGACGATGCCATCGTCACCAACACATCGCGAGCACTTGGGCTGGACAGGAGCCAGTTCACCATCAGCGACCGCGCCGACAGCGGGGTGCAGACCACGTACATGGCGCGCACCAAGACCGGCAAGACCTACAGCTGCTACGTCGAAGGCTCCATCTCGGTGGTGGGTCGGGTGGTCAGCGACGCACTGTGCCGCGAGATGAGCAAGACCGGCACGCCCGTACCGCCCGCCGCCAACCCGCAGAGCGACCCCGCTTGCAACGCCTTGCTGCGCGCCGCCGGCCGCTGCAAGTAGGAATCGCGCATCGCCTCCTTCGGTCGCCATTTGCATGGCGCGGCCGAGGGTTGCGGCCGTCCCGCGTGAGTCAGATTTCACATACTGAGATTTCAGGAGACCCGATGTTGGAAACGATGACGCTGGCCGGCGCTGTGCGGCTTCTCAAGCACGTGATGCGCGGTGCCGCACTGACGCTGGCGCTCAGCCTGAGCGCATGCGGTGGCGGTGGCGGCGCTGATCCCGATCCTGGGCCTGTCCCGGTCACTTACAGCGTGTCAGTCAGCGTCGTCGGCAACGGCGCCATCGCCACAGCATCCGGCAGCATCAACTGCGGCACGGTGTGCAGCACCAACGTTGCCGCCAACACCAGCGTGACGCTGACCGCGACGCCGGCAGCCGGCCACACCCTGCAGGCCTGGGGTGGCGCTTGCAGCAGCGCCCGCGGCAATACCTGTACGGTCGCCGTGTCGCAAGCGACGTTGGTGACAGCGACCTTCGCAGCGACATCGGTGACCTACACCGTGTCGGTCAGCGTTACCGGCAACGGTTCGGTGACTTCTCCGGTGGGCAGCATCAACTGCGGCAGCGCGTGCGGCGCCAGCGTGCCGGCGAACACGGGCATGTCGCTGACTGCGACGCCGGCCGCCGGACAGGTCTTCCAGTCCTGGGGCGGCGCCTGTAGCGGCGTCAGCAGCACTACCTGCACGCTGACAATCACGCAGGCCGTATCGATCTCTGCCGTCTTTTCGGCGGCGCCTGCGGCAGGCTGGTCGAATACCGTGGCACCGTTGTCGATCGGCGGATCGTGCTGCGCAAAGGTGGCCATGGACGCGGCCGGTCGCGCCCTCGCCGTGTGGTTCACGCTCGAACCCGGAACACCCAACGACAACCTGATGGCCAGCCGCTTCGACCCAGGCACGGGCTGGAGCACGCCGGTGCCACTCGAATCGAGCCCGCGAGATGTCATGAATGTCGATTTGGCGATGGACCCGGCGTCGGGCCGTGCCGTCGTCATGTGGACGCAAGGAAGCGATACGAGCGTCAGCGCTGCATGGGCGCGGCACTTCGACCCAGCCAGCGGCTGGACGGCGACGCAGCCTGTCCAATCCGCCGGCACGCCGGCGGGACGCGCGGACCAGGTCACGGTGGGCATCGATGCCCAAGGCAACGCCGTGGCCGCATGGAGCCAACTCGACGGCACGCGCATCAGCATCTGGGGCAACCGCGCCGCGCCAAGCGGGGCTTGGGGCAGCGCGCAGTTGCTCGAGACGATGGATGAACTTGGCCGTGCCGATGGCAATCCGCGGATTGCCGTGGCGCCGCAAGGGGATGCGATCGTGGTCTGGCAGGCAAGCGGCGGCACCGTCGCCAACCGCGGCACCTGGACCAACCGCTATACCGCCGGCGCCGGCTGGGGCACGGCCAGCCAGCTCGTGGCCGTTTCGGGCGGCTCGGCGCCCGACATCGCCATCGACGCCAATGGCAACGCGGTGATGGTGTGGGGGCAAATCGCAGTCGCCTCGGGCACGGAGATGTACGCGCTGATTCAGGCCAAGCGCTACCAGGCTGGCGCCTGGGGGCCGGCGATCCAGGTCGGTCGCGAACTCGGAGCCAACAGCGTGTTGAGCGCGCCGCGCGTCAAGATGAACGCGGCCGGCGCGGCGCTCGTTGCGTGGGGACAAGGTGACCAGTCCATTCGCGCCACCGTGGCGCCCGCCGACGGCATCTGGCCCACACCCACGATTGTCAAACCCGTCGCCAGCCGCGCCGCAGGCTCCGCATTGGTTCTGGCCATCGATGGCGAGGGCAACGTCATGCTGACCTGGGCGCAGGGCAATGACCAAGGCGGTGCCGACGCCATGCTTGCCACGCGCTCTGCGGCAGGCGCTTGGGTCGCCGGCACCGTCCACCAGGCTGCAATCTGGGGCGACCCGTTCATCGCCCTTAACGATCGAGGCAACGCGCTGCTCCTCTGGACGCAGCTAGTGAGCACGTCCGTTGGCACGCAAATTCAGGCGCGACGCTACAGCTCGGGTCGATAACGCTGCATCCGTGGCGCCCGACGACTTTGATCAGCGCCTGTCACGCCCCTCAGCGCTCTCCCTTGCGATACGGCTTCATCAGCGCCTGCGGATAGGCCGCCTTGCGCGCCACCAGCACCAGCGCCACGATCGACAGCAGGTACGGCACCATCAGCCACAGCTGATACGGCACCAGCTGCCCGGTGCCGGTCTGCTGCAGCCGCAGCTGCGCAGCGTCGAACGCGGCGAACAGCAGCGCGCCCACGAGGGCCTTGCCCGGCCGCCACGAGGCGAACACCACCAGCGCCACGCAGATCCAGCCGCGGCCGTTGACCATGTTGAAGAAGAACGCGTTGAACGCGGCCAGCGTGAGGAACGCGCCGCCCACCGCCATCAGCGCGCTGCCCGCCATCACCGCGCCGATGCGCGTGACGTTGACGCTGATGCCGGCACCTTCCGCAGCGGCCGGCTGCTCACCCACCATGCGAATCGCCAGCCCCAGCGGCGTGCGGTACAGCACCCACGCGATCAACGGCACCAGCAGCAGCGCCAGCAGCGTGAGCGGCGTCTGCGCGCCGAGCACCGGGCCGATGACGGGCAGCGGGTCGATCCAGTGCATCTCGGCGAACGGCGTGATGCGCGGCGGCTCGGTGAGCTTGGGAAAGCTCACGCGGTACGCGTAATAGGCGAGCGAGGTCGCCAGCAACGTGATGCCCAGCCCCGACACGTGCTGGCTCAGCCCCAGCGGCACGGTGAGAAAGCCGTGCAGCAGCCCGATCGCCGCGCCCACCGCTGCCGCCACCAGCACGCCCGCCCACAGGTCACCGCCGGCATACACGGTGAACCAGCCGGCGAAGGCACCCGCCACCATGATCCCTTCGATGCCGAGGTTGAGCACGCCGGCACGCTCGCACAGCAGCACGCCCAGCACACCGAAGATGAGTGGCGTGGCGATGCGCAGCGTGGCGATCCAGAACGAATCGGCGGTGATGATCGCGAAGAGGTCGGCGAGCATGGTCAGCCGCGCCTCAGCCGCGCCAGCGGATGCGGTAGCGCGTGAGCTGCATCGCCACCAGCATCGACAGCAGAGACACCGCGACGATCACGTCGGCGATATAGGTCGGCACGCCGACCGCGCGGCTCATCGAGTCGGCGCCGACGAACATGCCGGCGATGAAGATTGCCGACAGCACCACCGCGAGCGGATTGAGCGCGGCAAGCATCGCCACCACGATGCCGGCGTAGCCGTAGCCCGGGCTCATGTCGAGCGTCACGTAGCTGGTGCGGCCCGCCACCTCCACCGCGCCGGCCAGCCCCGCCAGCGCGCCGGAGATGAGTGCGGTCTTGATCAGCGTGGCAGCCACCGGGATGCCGGCAAAGCGCGCACCTTCGCGGTTGGCGCCAACGGCGCGCATCTCGAACCCGAGCGCGGTGAACTTGAGCAGTGCCCACAACAGCACGGCGGCAGCCAGCGCGATCAGCAGGCCCGTGTGCAGCCGCGAGCGGTCGACGAGCTTGGTCAGCTCCAGATCGGGATTGATCACCACCGACTGCGGCCAGCCCATCGCCGCCGGGTCCTTCATCGGTCCGTCGAGCATCCAGCTGACGAACAGCAGCACGACGAAGTTCAACAGCAGCGTCACCACCACCTCGTCGACCGACAGGCGGGTGCGCAGCACGGCGGCGAGCGCCAGCCACAGCGCGCCGGCCAGCATCGCCGCCAACCACATGCCGACGAACAGCAGCGGCAGCGGCAGATCGAACCCGCTGCCACCATGCAGCCCGCCCACCGCGACCGCGGCGAGCGCGCCCAGATACAACTGCCCTTCGGCACCGATGTTGTAGAAGTGCGCGCGAAACGCCACCGCTGCCGCCAGCCCGGTGAGGATCAACGGCACCGCGCGCGTCAGCGTCTCGGTCAGCGCGAAGCGCGAACCGAAGCCGCCTTCGAGCAGCGCCGCGTAGGCTTTGCCCACCGGCGCGCCGGCCCACAGTACGAGCAGCGCGCAGGCGGCGAGCGTGAACAGGATGGCACCAAGCGTGGCCAGTGCCGGCGCGATCAGCGTGGCGCGGCGGGACAGCGCCTCGCGCGGTTCAAGATGCATGACGGACGTTCGATCGGCAGCGGTCCGCTGGCACGCTGACCGGACCACTGCTGCGAGGCAGGTCCGTGCGCTTCACGCCGGCGTCGCCTCGTCGGCGTGGTGACGCTGCTCGGCCATCGCCAGCCCCAGTTCCGCCAACGTCCAGGCACGCGTGGCGCGCGTCTCCACCAGGCGGCCGTGATTGATCACCGCGACGCGATCGGCCAGCGCGAAGATCTCGTCCAGGTCCTCGCTGATCACGAGCACGGCGTCGCCGGCGTCAGCGGCCCCGCGCAGGCGGGCATGGATGTCGGCCACCGCGCCGACATCGAGCCCCCAGGTCGGCTGGTCGACCACGATCAGGCGCGGCGCACCGCATGCCGGCGTCGACAACGCGCGGCCCAGGATCAGCTTCTGCAGGTTGCCGCCGGACAGCAGGCGCGCGGCCACCTCCGCGATGCCATCGCCGCGGCCCGCGCCTTGCGGACCGCGCACGTCGTAGCCGCGGATCAGTTCGCTGGTAAAGCGCTTCATCGCCGCCCGGCGCAACACACCCGCCTGCGCAAAGCCGCTGCGCAACCGCTCCAGGGCGGCGTTTTCCCACAGCGGCAGGTCGCCGACGCTGCCCTGCGCGCGACGGTCTTCCGGCACCCGCGCGACACCACTGGCCACGACCGCGCGCGGCGTGCGACCGTAAGGCGCGCCATTGAGCTGCACCCGACCCTGCGTGGGCGCCAGCAGGCCGAACAACACGTCGGCCAGCGCGCCCTGCCCGTTGCCGGCCACGCCCGCAATGGCAACGATCTCGCCCGCTGCGAGCGACAGACTGACGCCGCGCAACCGTGCGCCGTGGCCGGCGGCATGCACGTCGTCCATCTGCAGCACCGGCGCGGACGGGGCGGCGACCGCCGGCGTGCGCGGCGCCGGCGGCGCCAGTTCGCGCCCGACCATCAGCAGCGCCAGATCCTGCTTGCTCGACTGCGCGGTTGGCTTCTCGGCGACGAGCTTGCCGGCGCGCAGCACCGCCACGCGGTCGGCCACTGCCATCACTTCGTCGAGCTTGTGGCTGATGAAGATGACGCTCATGCCGTCGCCGATGAAGTGGCGCAGCGTGGCGAACAGCGACTCGGCCTCCTGCGGCGTCAGCACCGAGGTCGGCTCGTCGAGGATGAGGATGCGCGCACCGCGATACAGCGCCTTGAGGATCTCTACACGCTGCTTTTCGCCGACCGACAATGCGCCGACCCGCGCGTCGGGGTCGACCTGCAGGCCGAAGCGCCGCGCCAGGTCGAGCAGCCCCGCGCGCGCGCCACTGCGGTCAGCGCGCGGCCGCCACCACGGCTCGGTGCCGATCATCACGTTGTCGACCACGCTCAGGTTATCCGCCAGTGTGAAGTGCTGATGCACCATGCCGATGCCGGCGGCCAGCGCGGCGCGTGGATCGCCCGGCGGCAGCGTGACGCCGCCGACCTCGATGCTGCCCGCATCGGCGCGATAGTGGCCGAACAGGATCGACACCAGCGTGGACTTGCCGGCGCCGTTCTCGCCGAGCAGCGCCAGCACCTCGCCCTGCGCCAGCGTGAGCGAGATCGCATCGTTGGCGACGAGCGCACCGAAGCGCTTGGTGATGCCCGTCAGGCGCAGCACCGTCGGTCGCACCGGGTCGTTCACGCTGCGTCCGCCGCAAGGACGGGTTCTTCACCATGGCACACCGCTTCCAGCCGGTTGCCGTCGGGATCACGCACGAAGGCGGCGTAGTAGGCGCGGTGATAGTGCGGCCGCAGGCCGGGCGCGCCGTCGCTGACGCCGCCGTGCGCGAGCGCGGCTTGATGGAAAGAATCCACCGCACGACGCGTGGCCGCCTTGAAGCACCAGTGACGACGGTCGTCCAGCGCGGCCGCGCCTGATGCCAGCACCGCCAGATAGGTGTCGCCAGCCGTCTCCGGTCGGCAGCGGGCGCCGTAGCCGAGCGCATCGACCCGGTCAAACACCTTGTCGCAGCCCAGCGCGGCCATCACCGCGTCGTAGAACGGTCGCGCCGTCGCGATATCCGCGACGGCGATCGACACGTGGTCCAGCAACTGCATGCGCGATGGGCGCTACTTGACTGTCGACTTCGGCTGGTTGTCGTCGATCTTGACGGTGTACTTGCCGGAGAGGATGGCCGCCTCGCGCTCGCGCATGCGCTTGACCAGATCGGCCGGAATCTTCTTCTCGAAGGTGCCCAGCGGCGACAGCTCCGAGCCCTTCACGCCCATGTAGCTCCACTTGCCGTAGTCCTCGGGCTTGAAGGCGCCCGCACGCACCGCCTTGAGCGCCTGCGCCACCGTCGGCTCCATGTTCCACAGGGCGCTGACGACCACGGTGTCCGGATACTGCGCCTGGGTGTCGATCACGTTGCCGATCGCCAGCACCTTGCGCTCCTTGGCGGCATCGCTGACACCGAAGCGCTCCGCGTACATGATGTCGGCGCCTTTGTCGATCATCGCGAAAGCGGCTTCCTTGGCCTTCGGGGGATCGAACCACGAGTTGATGAAGGTAACCATGAACTCCACCTTCGGATTCACTTCCTTGGCGCCGGCCATGAAGGCATTCATCAGCCGGTTCACCTCGGGGATCGGGAAGCCGCCCACCATGCCGATCTTGTTGGACTTGGTCATGCCGCCGGCGATCATGCCGGTGAGGAAGGCGGGCTCCTGGATGTAGTTGTCGAACACCGAGAAGTTGGGCGCCTGCGGCTTGCCCGAACTGCCCATCAGGAAGGCGATCTTCGGATACTCCTTGGCCACCTTGCGCGCCGCTGCCTCCACCGCGAACGACTCACCGATGATGAAGTCGTGCTTGGCCTCGGCGTACTGGCGCATCACCCGCTCGTAGTCGGCGTTGGCGACGTTCTCGCTGAACACGTACTCGATGCCACCGCGCGCGACCTCGGCATTGAGCGCCTTGTGGATGCGGCTGACCCACTGCTGCTCGACCGGCACCGTGTAGATGGCGGCCACGCGCAGCTTCTTCGGTGCGTCGCCTTTCTTGGCCTGCGCCAGCGCGGCGAGCGGGTTGGACAGCGAAGCAGCGGCGAGCGTGCCGCCGAGCACGACGACGCGACGAGTGATGCGCGACATGGGAATCCCCTCAGGGTGCGGAAACGATGTGGGCGGGCTCCGCTGCCGGCCGCGCGTTGGCAAGAGTGGCGGTGGCGATGCGGATCGCAAAAAAGCTTAGCAGCGTTCATGCCAGTTGCCGCGCCCGCAAAGCCACGCGCATGGCGGGCGCATAATCCGCGCCGCCCGGCGACTGCGTTGCGTGATCGCTGCGATCGCTGCATCTTCACCGACGCCCACTCACGCCGACGCCCGCACCTACGCCTCTCCTTCATTTTTTCACTGGCCGGTCAAGCCAATGAACGCCGACCTCACACTCGCCGATTTCGATTTTCCGCTGCCGCCTGAGCTGATCGCGCAGCATCCGTTGCCCGATCGCAGCGCCAGCCGGCTGCTGCACGTGGGCGCGCACGGCGTCACCGACCGCCGCTTCATCGACATCGAGGCGCTGCTGGTGCCGGGCAGCGTGCTGGTGTTCAACGACACCCAGGTGATCAAGGCGCGCCTGAACGGCCGCAAGCCGACCGGCGGCCAGGTGGAGGTGCTGGTGGAGCGCGTGCTCGATGCCCGCCGTGTGCTGGCGCTGGTGCGCACCAGCCACAGCCCAAAGCCAGGCGCAACGTTTCTGTTCGGCACCGGCGATGCGCCCGCGCGCGCCACCGTGCTGGGACGCCGCGCCGATTTCTTCGAGCTCGACTTCGACCACGACGTGCTGCCGCTGCTGGAGCGCCTTGGCCGCGTGCCCTTGCCGCCTTACATCACCCATGCGGCAGGCGCCGTCGACGAGTCGCGTTATCAGACCGTCTATGCGGCGCAGCCGGGCGCGGTGGCCGCGCCGACCGCCGGGCTGCACTTCACGCAGCCGCTGCTCGACCGTCTGCAGGCGCGCGGCATCACGCTGGTGCAGGTGACGCTGCACGTCGGGGCGGGCACCTTCCAGCCGGTGCGGGTGGAGCGAGTGGCCGAGCACCGGATGCATAGCGAGTGGTACAGCATCGGCGCGCCGGCAGCCGCGACGATCAACGGGGCGCGCGCCGCCGGCCGTCCGGTGGTGGCGGTGGGCACGACGAGTTTGCGCGCGCTCGAGTCCGCCGCTGCCGATGGCCAGGTGCAGGCCGGCAGCCGCGACACGGCGCTTTTCATCACACCCGGGTTCCGCTTCCAGGTGGTCGACCGCCTGCTCACCAACTTTCACCTGCCCAGATCGACGCTGCTGATGCTGGTGTCCGCCTTTGCCGGCACCGAACGCATCCGCGCCGCCTACCGACACGCGATCGCCCAGCGCTACCGGTTCTTCAGCTACGGTGATGCGATGCTGCTCGAACCCGCCGCCCCGCCCCCATGAACTTCGACTTCCAGATCCATCGCACCGAGGGCCACGCGCGGCGCGGCACGCTGACGCTCAACCACGGCACGGTGCAGACGCCGATCTTCATGCCGGTGGGCACCTACGGCACCGTCAAGGCGATGACGCCGCGCGAGCTGGTGGAGATCAACGCGCAGATCGTGCTGGGCAACACCTTCCACCTGTGGCTGCGGCCGGGGCTCGACGTGATCGCCAAGCACGGCGGCCTGCATCGCTTCATGGGGTGGGAGCAGCCGATCCTTACCGACTCCGGCGGCTTTCAGGTGTTTTCGCTGGGCGCACTGCGCAAGATCGGCGAGGAAGGCGTGAAGTTCGCCTCGCCGGTCAACGGCGACAAGCTGTTTCTCACGCCCGAGGAGTCGATGCGTATCCAGCGCGTGCTCGACTCCGACGTGGTGATGATCTTCGACGAATGCACGCCGTACCGAATCGGCGAAGGCGAGGCGGCGCGGCCGGCCACCGAGAAAGAGGCGGCCGACTCGATGCGCCTGTCGCTGCGCTGGGCGCGCCGCAGCCGCGACACCTTCGACCAGCTGGAGAACCCGAACGCCCTGTTCGGCATCGTGCAGGGCGGCATGTTCGAGCACCTGCGCGACGAATCCGTGGCCGGGTTGGTCGACATCGGCTTTCACGGCTATGCAATTGGCGGCCTGAGCGTGGGCGAACCGAAGCCCGACATGCTGCGCGTGCTGCGGCACGTGGCGCCGCGCCTGCCGGCGGCCAAACCGCGCTACCTGATGGGCGTGGGTACGCCGGAAGACCTGCTCGACGGCATCGAGGCCGGCATCGACATGTTCGATTGCGTGATGCCCACCCGCAACGCGCGCAATGGCTGGCTGTTCACCTCGGCCGGCGACGTCAAGATCCGCAACAGCCGGTACCGTGACGACACCCGACCGCTCGACCTGGCCTGCACCTGCTACACCTGCAGCCACTTCACCCGCGCCTACCTGCACCACCTGCAGCGCGTCAACGAGATCCTCGGCGCCCGGCTGAACTCGATCCACAACCTGCATTACTACCTGAACCTGATGCAGCAGGCGCGCAACGCCCTCGACGCGGGTACCTTTGCCCTGTTTGCCGCCCTGGTGCGGGCCGAACGCGCGGCCGGCCCCCCGTAGCGGCCTCGCTGGTGGGCGCGAGATAAGCACCGCCCGCGCGCCCGGATCCGCGGGAAAACCAGCGCCAGCCTTGCCCTGCCGCATGCACCGCACTGACCGCGCGCCGGCCGATGCGGCCCCGCTGGCTATAATCCGCCGCCTTGCGAAAACCCGCCCCCTGCCAGATCGTGTCAACGCGGTAGTCGTTCGGCGAACGCAACCCCAGGTTCCCCTCTCAAAGACAGTGCGCCCCCCGCAGCGGCGGTGCCTCAGCCCCGGAGTTCCCATGTTCTTCATTTCCGACGCGCTCGCGCAGACTGCTCCCGCAGCCGCGGCCGGCCCCGAATCGATGTGGACGTCGATCCTGTTCATGGTGCTGATTTTCGTCGTCTTCTACTTCCTGCTGATCCGCCCGCAGGTGAAGCGGCAAAAGGAGCACAAGGCGCTGGTCGAAGCACTCGGCAAGGGCGACGAAGTGCTCACCGCCGGCGGCCTGATCGGCAAGATCACCGACCTGACCGACCAGTACGCCACGATCCAGATCTCCACCGTCGAGAACAAGGCGGTCGAGATCTCCATCCAGCGTTCCGCCATCCAGACGCTGCTGCCCAAGGGCACGATGAAATCGATCTAGCAGGACGCAGCTACGAAGCGAGCGGCGTCTTGGTTTTTCGTTGTGTTTCCATCCGCGCCGTCCGCCCGGCCGCCCGAAGGGCGGCGCGCTAACTAGTTCGGCTTCGTGCACGTGCGACGCGAAGCGTCGCGTACACGAAGCCGACTCCGGATCATGAACCGCTACCCGCTCTGGAAGTACCTCATCATCGCCGTCGCGCTGCTGTTCGGCGCGCTCTACACGCTGCCGAACTTCTTCGGCGAGTCGCCGGCGGTGCAGGTGTCGGCGGCCAAGTCGACGGTGCGCGTCGACCAGGCGCTGCTTACCCGCGTCGAGGACCTGCTCAAGAACGCCAGCATCGAGCACGACGGCATGTTCTACGACGAGCTCAGTCCGAACAACTTCACGGTGCGCGCGCGCTTCAAGGACACCGACGCACAACTGCGCGCCAAGGACCTGATCCAGCAGGCGCTGGTGACCGACCCGAACGACCCTGCGTATGTCGTCGCGCTGAATCTGGTGCCGCGCACGCCCTCGTGGCTGATGAGCGTCAACGCAATGCCGATGTACCTCGGACTCGACCTGCGCGGCGGGGTCCATTTCCTGATGCAGGTCGACATGCGGCAGGCGCTGGAAAAGCGCATCGAGACACTGGCCGGCGAACTGCGCACCACGCTGCGCGAGAAGAACATCCGCCATGGCGGCGTGACCCGCAGCGGCAGCACGCTCGAGGTGCGCTTCCGCGATGACGCCACCCGCCAGCAGGCCGCCGCCGTGATCCGCGACGTCAACCGCGAACTGGTGCTGCGCGAGGACGGCAGCGGCGAAGAGCTGCGCCTGTCGGTCACGCTGGGACCGAACGCCGCCCGCGACATCCAGGCCAGCGCGCTCAAGCAGAACATCACCACGCTGCACAACCGGATCAACGAACTCGGCGTGGCCGAGCCCACCATCCAGCAGCAGGGCGCCGACCGCGTGGTCGTTCAGTTGCCCGGTGTGCAGGACGTGGCGCGCGCCAAGCAGATCATCGGCCGCACCGCCACGCTGGAGATCCGGCTGGTCGACGAGGAGGCGATGGTCTCCGGCAACATGGCAGGCGCCTTCGTGGTGCCCGAGCGCACCGAAGCCGGCACCCGGCAGGTGGCGCTGCGGCGCCAGGTGGTGGCCACCGGTGACCAGGTGGTCGACGCCGGCGCCACGTTCGATCAGAACCAGCAGCCGGCGGTTTCCATATCGCTGGACGCCCGCGGCGGCTCAGCGATGAAGATCGCCACCCGTGAGAACCTGAAGAAGCAGATGGCGATCGTGCTGTACGAGCGCGGCAAGGGCGAAGCGATCTCTGTGGCGACGATCCAGGGCGAGTTCTCCAACCGCTTCCAGATCACCGGCCGCTTCACCACCCAGGAAGTCAACGACATGGCGCTGCTGATCCGCTCCGGATCGCTGGCTGCGCCGATGGAGATCATCGAAGAGCGCACGATCGGCCCGAGCCTGGGCAAGGAGAACATCGAGCGCGGCTTCCGCTCGACGCTGTATGGCTTCATCGCGATCGCTCTCTTCATGATCGTGTACTACCGCGGCTTCGGCCTCATCTCCGCGGTCTCGCTGTCGTGCAACGTGATGCTGCTGATCGCGCTGCTGTCGCTGCTGCAAGCCACGCTCACCTTGCCCGGCATTGCGGCCATCGCGCTGACACTGGGCATGGCGATCGACGCCAACGTGCTGATCAACGAGCGCGTCCGAGAAGAACTGCGCAACGGCCGCACGCCGCAGCAGGCAATCACCGAGGGTTACGACAAGGCCTTCGCCACCATTCTCGACTCGAACGTGACGACGCTGATCGCCGGCGTGGCGCTGCTGCTGTTCGGCTCGGGGCCGGTGCGCGGCTTCGCGGTGGTGCACTGCCTGGGCATCATGACCTCGATCTTTACCGCGGTGTTCGTGTCGCGTGCGATCGTCAACCTCGTGTACGGGTCGCGCAAGAAACTCACCGAACTGTCGATCGGCTCCGTGTGGAAGCCGGGCACGACCGGCACCACGAAGTAATCAGCGGCAGGAACAAGGAGAGAACATATGGAGTTTTTCCGCATCCGCCGCACGATTCCGTTCATGAAGTATTCGCTGATCCTCAACGGGATCAGCGTGATCACGTTCCTGGTGGCGGTCGGCTTCCTGGCGTTCCGCGGCCTCAGCCTGTCGGTGGAGTTCACCGGCGGCACGCTGATGGAAGTGAGCTATCAGCAGCCGGCTGACCTGGAGAAGATCCGCACGGCGATCGAAGGCAAGGGCTGGGGCGAATTCCAGGTGCAGAACTTCGGCACCGCACGCGATGTGCTGATCCGCTTGCCGGTGCAGGAGGGCTACAGCTCGGGCCAGCAGGCCGAGAAGGTGATCGCCACGCTCAAGTCGCAGGACGCCGGCGCCGAATTGCGGCGGGTGGAGTTCGTAGGCCCGGCAGTGGGGGAGGAACTGGCGCACGATGGCGCGGTGGCACTGATCCTCGTGGTCGTCGGCATCATGATCTATCTGAGCTTCCGTTTCGAGTGGAAGTTCGCGGTGGCGGCGATCATCGCCAACATGCACGACGTCATCCTGGTGGTCGGCATCTTTGCCATCTTCGGCTGGGAGTTTTCGCTGCCGGTGTTGGCGGCGATCCTCGCGGTGCTGGGCTACTCGGTCAACGAGTCGGTGATCATCTTCGACCGCGTGCGCGAGCACTTCAAGAAGTACCGCAAGATGAGCACGGTCGAGGTGATCGACTCGGCCATCACGGCGACCATCTCGCGCACCATGATCACCCACGGCTCCACCCTGTGCATGACGCTGGCGATGCTGTTCTTCGGCGGCCCGGCACTGCACTACTTCGCGCTGGCGCTGACCATCGGCATCGTCTTCGGCATCTACTCGTCGGTGTTCGTGGCGGCAGCGATCGCGATGTACCTTGGCGTCAAGCGTGAGGACCTGATCAAGCCGATCAAGAAGGAAGACGAAGGCCAGGTCGTCCCGTAACCGACCGCCCTCTCATTGAGCAGGAGGTTCGGCGATGAGTGCAGCGCAAGACACGCCCACGGGCCTTGACGCGGCGGGCACCGTCTCGACCGGTCCCGCCCGCATCTGGGATCTGCCGACGCGGCTGTTTCACTGGTCGCTTGCGGTCTGCGTGGCCGGCTCGGTCATCTCGATCAAGACCGGGACGATCGATTGGCACATGCGCTTCGGCTATGCGGTGCTCACGCTGGTGCTCTTCCGCGTTCTCTGGGGCTTTGCCGGCAGCCGCTATGCGTTGTTCGCGCATTTCGTGCGCGGGCCGGGCGACGTGCTGCGCTATCTGACCGGGCGACTGCCGCACGACGCCGGCCACAACCCGCTCGGCGCGCTGTCGGTGCTGGCGCTGCTCGCGCTGCTGCTCGCGCAGGCGTCGGGAGGCCTGTTTGCCAATGATGGCAATTTCGCCGAAGGGCCGCTGGCAAAGTTGATTTCCAGCGCGCTGTCCAACCAGATCAGCACGTTGCACCGGCAGGCCGAATGGCCGCTCTACGTGCTGGTGGGCCTGCATGTCTGTGCCGTGATCTTCTACACGGTGTTCAAGTTCCAACCCCTGCTCGGCGCGATGGTGCACGGCGATCGCGCGCTGCCGGTGACCCCGGCGCAGGACGACCTCGCCATGCGGTTGCGCGCACTGATTGTCTTTGCGCTGAGCGCGGCGCTGGTGTGGTGGGTGGTCACGTTGTGACCGCCGGCTTCCTGGCAACGACATCACACCGCACGCTGCTCGCTGGTGCGATCGCGATATTGGCCTTGGTGGGCTGCGCGACCCCTAATCCGACCCGCCATTCAGTCCCGCCGGTCGAGCTCGCAAACTGGCTTCTCAAGGAGCGGATCAAGCAATGGTCACAGTCCCTCGTGCCTGGGCAGCTCGATGCGCCGTTGAACGCGCGCCGGATCATGTTGCCGGAGTATCCGCCCGAGCAACTACGGCAAGGCATCGACGGCGTAGTGCTGGTTGAGTTCACCATTGGCACCGACGGCAAGGTCATGGCCGCGCGCTCGGTCAGGTCGCCCGACGACATGCTGTCGGTTGCAGCGCTGCACGCCATCAGCCAATGGGAGTTCGATCCACCCACCAAGGATGGCAGGCCACGCACGTTCTTGGCCCAGATTCCCCTGGAGTTTCGACTGGGACTGCGCTAGCCGCCGGCCGGCGAGCCACGTCCGTTGGCGGCCTCCAGTACCCGCAGCAGCGAGCTGGTGTCGTCCGTCCCCCAGCCCTGCCCGACCAGCGCGTTGAGCTGCTGCGCCACCAGTGCCGTGGCGGGCATGCCCAAGCCGGCGTCGCGCGCGGCTTCCGTGATGAGACCGTAGTCCTTGTGATGCAGGCGCGCCTCGATGCCGGCGGCAAAGTCGCGTGTCGCCATCTTTGGTCCCATCAGGTCGAGCATCCTGCTGCCGGCGAAGCCCTGGCTGAGCGCGTTCACGACGGTCGAGCAGTCGACGCCCTGTGCTCGCGCGAACAGCAGCGCCTCGGCAATGCCCTGGATCGTCACCACCTGCACGATCTGGTTGCACGCCTTGGCGACCTGTCCGGCGCCGTGATCGCCGATGTGGGTGATCGCCTTGCAGAGCACCGCAAGTAGCGGGCGGGCACGCGCGAGCACCTCGGCCTTGCCGCCGACCATGATCGACAAGGTCGCCGCCTGCGCCCCGCGGGTGCCACCGGAGACGGGGCAATCGAGCATGTGGATGCCGCGCGCGGCCAACTGCTGCGCGAGGGTACGTGTCACCGCCGGCGAGATGGTGCTGTGGTCGATCACCACGCTGTCCGCACTCGCCGTCTCGACCACGCCGCGCGGCCCGACCAGCACCTGTTCGACATCGGCGCTCGAGGTGACGTTGGTCAGGATGAACTCGGCACTGCGTGCCGCCTCGGCCGGTGACGCGCAGGCAATCGCTCCGCGCTCGACAAACGGCTGCATCACCTCGGCACGGCGGGCATGCACACGCAACGCATGACCGGCGTTCATCAGGTGGTCGACCATCGCGCGGCCCATGTTGCCGAGGCCGATGAAGGCAACGATGCTCATGTTCTGTCTCCTGTGACGGGGTCGGGCAGGATGCCCAGCGCGCGGCAGCGCCCGATGGTGAGCGCATGCACCAAGCGCGTGGCGGGCATCGCAATCTGCCGGTGCGCGCCCAGCTCGAGCACCGCCCCGACGATGGCGTCGAGTTCGAGTGGGCGGCGCTGCTCCAGATCCTGCAGCATCGAAATGCGTGCCGCGCCCAGCTGGCGCGCCAGATCGATGCGCTGGTCAGCGGTCATCTGCATCGGCTGGCCATAGGCAGCCGACACCGCCATGCCTTCATGCATCACGGCGCGGATCACATCGAGCACGCTGTCGTCGGCGCAGATCTGGTTCATCAGGTAGCCGGTCAGCGCCGCCACCGGATTGAACGACAGGTTGCCGATCAGCTTCACCCAGACGTCGTGTCGGATGTCGGCCGAGGCAACCGCGTCGAACCCCGCTTCGCGCAACGCGCCGCACACCGCTTGCAGGCGCGGCGAGTCGCTGCGGTCGGGCTCGCCTACGATCAGGCGACGGCCACCGGTGTAGTGCACGCTGCCGGGTGCACGCACCTCGGCTGCAATGTGCACCACGCAGCCGAGCAGGTGATCCGGATCGAGCGTCGCGAACATCTGCGCCTGCGGGTCGAGCGCACGCACGGCGGTGCCATCCAGATCGCCACCTTCACGATGGAAGTACCACCAGGGCAGGCCATTGATGGCCGGCACCACCACCGTCTGCGGGCCGATCAGCGGCGCCAGGCACGGCAGCATCGCGCCGATCGCATGCGCCTTCAGGCCGATGATGACGAGGTCAGGCGTGCCGTGTTTGCGCGCCAGTTCGGCCGGATCCGCACTCGCCGCCAGCGGCAACGTGTGCTCGCCCGCGTTGACGAGATCGACCAGCCGCAGTCCCTGCGCCTGGATCGCGTGCAGATGCGCATTGCGCGCCAGCACGCTGACGTCGTGACCCGCGAGCGCAAGACGCGCAGCGAGCGTGGCTCCAATGCCGCCGGCGCCGACGATGCAGATCTTCACGGATGTCCTGCGGGAGTGAGCGATTCAGAACGAGCGGTCGTGACTACTTGAACGCCTCTTCGAGCCTGCGCTTGTCCCATTGCGGCATCAGCAGCTCGATGAAGGAGTAGACGAACCCGCGCAGGTAGGCGCCCTGCTTGACCGCCAGCCGCGTGGTGTTGGTACCGAACAGGTGACCGCAAGGCAGCATCGCCAGACGGTCTCGCTGCGGATCGACCGCCACGCCGGCGACGATGCCCACCCCCATCCCGAGCTGGACGTAGGTCTTGATGACGTCGGCATCGATCGCCTCCAGCACGATGGAAGGCTCGATGTTCACCGCCCCGAACGCGGCGTCGATCTTGCTGCGCCCGGTGAAATGCGCTTCATAGGTCACCAGCGGATTGCGCGCCAGGTCCTTGAGCGTGAGCTTGCCGGGTGTGGTCTGGAACTTGGCCAGCGGATGCGCCGGCGGCACGATCGCCACATGCTGCCAGTCATACACCGGCACCGACCGCAGGCCCGCTGCATCGGCCAGCGACTCGGTGGCGATGCCGACATCGGCCTGCCCATTGACCAGCATCTGCGCGATCTGCGGCGGATCGGCCTGCAGCAGCTTGAAGCGCACTTGTGGAAACTTCTCCGCAAACTTCTGCACCACCGGCGGAAGCACGTAGCGCGCCTGCGTATGGGTGGTCGCCACCCGCAGCGTGCCCAGCGGCGAACCGGCATAGTCGCGCGACAGCTTCTTGAGGTTGTCGATCTCCTCCATCACGCGCTCGGCTGCCAGCAGCACCTGCTGACCCGGTGGGGTCAGCCCAAGGATGCGCTTGCCCGCTCGTGCGAAGATCGACACGCCGAGTTCTTCCTCGAGATCGATGATCGCCTTGGAGATGCCGGGCTGCGACGTATGCAATACCCGGGCCGCCGCGGTGATGTTGAACTTCTGGCGCGCAGCCTCGCGCAGAAAGCGGAACTGCTGGAGGTTCATCGGGATGCGCGGCAACTGGTGACAGGGTGGGCGCCGAGTATATCGACGCACTCATCGCAGGTCCGCGGCGCTGCTTGTGCAACGAGCTGCAGGCGTGCTGCTGCTGCGAGCGCGTCAACGCCGCAAATGCGCTCGGACGTTGGGACGCACCTCCGTTCGTCGCTTTGCGCCTTTGCGCCGGGTGATACGGCCGTGCTGATCTTTCGCATACAAGATATCGGCCATCCGCAACCACTCGCACTACATGTTGTAGATAGGCATTGATCTGTGACGGCGTAAACAAATTTGCCTCAACACGCAGACGAGATTCGCGCGTAATCTTTTGCGCTTGCCTTCAACGGCACGACATTCGCTTCATCCTCCAGACCCACCCCATTCCGGACCTACGCAATGAAATTGGACCAGGCCCAGGTGCTGCTTGACGAGCAGCCTATTTCGATCGACGTACTGCTCGAGAAATACGCCAAGGGCGACGAGAAAACGGTCGACGACGTGCGTCGCCGCGTGGCGCGCGGCCTCGCCAGCGTCGAGCAGCCGCAGGTGCGCGGCGAGTGGGAGCAGCGCTTTCACCAGGCAATGGTCGACGGTTTCATTCCGGGCGGGCGCGTCAACTCCGCCGCCGGCACCGAGATCGCCGCCACCCTCATCAACTGCTTCGTGCAGCCGGTGGGCGATGCGATCAGCGGCGCCGGTGCCGATGGCGTGCCGTCGATCTACCTCGCGCTGAACCAGGCCGCCGAGACGATGCGCCGCGGCGGCGGCGTGGGCTACGACTTCTCCAACATTCGCCCGAAAGGCGCACTGGTGCGCGGCACCCATTCGCGCGCCAGCGGCCCGATCAGCTACATGCGCGTATTCGACAAGAGCTGCGAGACGCTGGAGTCCGCCGGCAGCCGCCGCGGTGCGCAGATGGGCATGATCCGCTGCGACCATCCGGATGTCGAAGACTTCATTCACGCCAAGCGCGACGGCTCGCTGTCGAACTTCAACATGAGCGTGGCTGTGACCGACGGCTTCATGCGCGCGGTCGACAAGGACGAGCAGATCGAGCTGTGGCATGCGGCCGAGCCGTTCGACAAGACCGACGGCTACCAGCGCGCCGATGGCGCCTGGGTCTACCGCAAGGCGAGCGCGCGCGCGCTGTTCGACCAGATCATGCAGTCGACCTACAGCCATGCCGAACCCGGCGTGATCTTCATCGACCGCGTCAACAGCGACAACAACCTGTCGTACTGCGAGACGATTGCGGCGACCAATCCTTGTGTCACTGGGGACACCTGGGTTGCAACCGTCGATGGGCCGCGCCAAGTGCATCAACTGATGGGAGCGAGGCAGGTGTTGATTGTCGACGGCGAGTCTCACGAGACCTCGGACGCCGGCTTCTTCGCCACCGGCGTGAAACCCGTTGTGCGCCTGCAGTCCGCCGATGGTTTCGCACTGCGCCTAACCACCGACCACCAGGTGCTCACGGTCACGAAGTCCACACGCTATACGCGCGAGACCGCGTGGCGCGCCGCCGGCGATCTGCAGCCGGGTGACCGCGTGGTCCTCAACAATCATCGTTCCTGGTCTGGTTGGAACGGTCACGGCACCGAGTCCGAGGGCTTCCTGCTCGGCCTGCTCCTGGGCGATGGCACGCTGAAGCAAGAAGCGGCGATCCTGTCCGTGTGGGCGCCAGTCGCCGCAGCGCAGGCGAACGGCGGCACGGTGATTCCGCTGGGACCGCGCGCGCTGATGCTGGCCGTCGAGCATGCCGCTGTTGCGTTGAAGCATCGAAGTGACCACGCCGGCTGGTCCAAGGTAAGCGATCGCAATGAGTGGCGTTACAAGTCGGCAGCACTGCGCGACTTGGCTGAACGGTTCGGCATGCAGCCAGCAGCAAAAGCGATCACGCCGATCGTCGAGGCGGGTTCGTCATCTTTCTATCGCGGATTTCTGCGCGGACTTTTCGATGCCGACGCCTCGGTCCAGGGCACGCTCGACAAAGGCGCGAGCGTGCGGCTGGCTCAGTCGAGCCTGCCCGCGCTGCAGGCCACCCAACGCATGCTGGCGCGGCTGGGGATCATCGCCACCATTTATGAAGACCGCCGTCCTGCGCAGCGCCGCCTGCTGCCCGATGGCAAGGGCGGGCGTGCTGAGTACGCAGTGCGCGCGCAGCACGAGTTGGTGATCGCCAATGACAACCTGGTTCGCTTTGCCGATCTGATCGGATTCAAGGACGCTGAGAAGGCCGCTCGCCTGACGAATCTGCTGAGTGAGTATCGTCGGCGCGCCAACCGAGAGCGCTTTTGGACTGAAGTTGTCTCTATCGAGCCCGCCGGGGAGGAGACCGTTTACGACGTTCAGGTGCCAGGGCTACACGCCTTTGACGCTAACGGCCTTTACGTTCACAACTGCGGCGAACAGCCGCTTCCGCCCTACGGCTGCTGCTGCCTGGGCTCGATCAACCTCACGCGTTTCGTGCGCGATCCGTTCAGCGATTCCGCCTCGTTCGACTTCGCCAAGTTCCGCGAGGTCACCAAGGTGTCGATCCGCGCGCTCGACAACGTGCTCGATGCCACGCTGTGGCCCCTGCCCGAGCAGCAGCAGGAAGCCGCCAACAAGCGGCGCGTCGGTCTGGGCTTCACCGGCCTCGGCAACACGCTGACGATGCTCAACCTGCGCTACGACAGCCCGGCGGCGCGCGCGATGGCCAGCCGTATCTCGGCAGCGATGCGCGACGGCGCCTACGAGTCCTCCGCCGAGCTGGCCGCAGAAAAAGGCACGTTCCCGCTGTTCGACGCCGAGCAGTATCTGGCTGAGCCGCACTGCGCATCGCGCCTGCCGGCAGCATTGAAGGACCGCATCCGCAGCTCCGGCATCCGCAACTCTCACCTGCTGTCGATCGCGCCCACCGGCACCATCTCGCTTGCGTTCGCCGCCAATGCGTCGGGCGGCATCGAGCCCACCTTCTCCTGGACCTACATCCGCAAGAAGCGCATGCCCGACGGCACGCGCGCCGAATACGCGGTCGAGGACTACGCGTATCGGCTGTATCGCCGCATGGGGGGCGAGGTCGGCAAGCTGCCGCCGTCGTTCGTGCACGCGCTGGAGATGAACGCGCAGGATCACATGCAGATGATCGCGGCGGTGCAGCCGTACATCGATGCCGCCGTCAGCAAGACGGTGAACGTGCCCGAGGACTACCCGTTCGACGACTTCAAGCAGTTGTACCTGTCGGCATGGAAGGCGGGTCTCAAGGGCATCACCACCTACCGGCCGAACAACGTGATCGGCTCGGTGCTGGAGGTGAAGAAGGAGCCCAGTGCCGCGGACTCGTCCACGCCGCAGGATCTGCAGGACGATCCCGACCGGCGCGTGCGGCTGGACTCGACCCCCAATCCGGCGCTCGCCAGTCTGAAGTGGCCAAGCCGGCCCGAGCTGGCCGAAGGCAATCTCGCCTGGACCTACATGGTCGAGATCCCCGCGCGCAAGGAGACCTTCGCCATTTTCATCGGCCAGGTGGAAAACGGCGGCGGTCGCACCGTACCGTTCGAGGTGTGGGTCAATGGCGCCGAGCAGCCGCGCGGCCTGGGCGCGATCGCCAAGGCGCTGTCGATGGACATGCGCAGCGAGGACCGGGCGTGGCTCAAGATGAAGCTCGATGCGCTCGCAAAGGCGCGCGACGAGCAGGGCTTCCCGCTGGCCATGCCGCCCAGCGGCGAGCGTGTGTGGCAACCGGGCGTGGTGGCCGCGTTCGCCAACATAGTGCGCTGGCGCTGCGACCAGCTCGGCACCTTTGCCGAGAAGGAAGGCGAGAAGCGCCCGACGCCGGTGCTCGACGCGCTGTTCAGCAAGAAGGAGCCGAAAGCCGGCCCGCTCGGCACCATGAGCTGGACCGTGGACGTCGAGAACCCCAACACCGGCGACGATTTCGTCCTCGGCGTCAAGGAACTGCAGCTGCCCGACGGCAGCCGCCGACCCTACTCGATCTGGCTCGCTGGCGAGTATCCGAAAGTGCTCGACGGCCTGTGCAAGCTGATCTCGCTCGACATGCGCGTGGTGGATGCCAACTGGATCGGCCTGAAGCTCAAGAAGCTGCTCAACTTCGGCGAGCAGAACGGCGAGTTCTGGGCCGCGATGCCAGGCGGCCAGCGCTCGACTCAGTACCCGAGCACGGTCGCCTACATCGCCACGCTGCTTCTGCATCGCTACAAGGTGCTCGGCATCCTCGACGACGAAGGCCGGGCGATCGAAAGCGCCGGCATCCTGGCGCTGCCGGACGCGATGAAGGTGATCGCCAACGAGACCGCCCCGGTCAAGGGCAAGGTGTGCCCGAGCTGCCATGCAGCCGCGGTGATCAAGCGCGACGGCTGCGAGTTCTGTACCGCGTGCGGGTACACCGGGCAGTGTTCGTAGGGGCGCCTGCCGGGACGGTGAGTGTCGAAGAAATTTACGGTTGCGATTGCAGACAACGTGCAGCGGCGTGCGCCGCCGTTGAGAAAAGGCTTGTCGATCAACGCTCGGCGGGGATTTCTCACCCGTTTGGAATGTTTCTTGCGTTGAGTGACCACTTAGCTGATCGACCCTAACCAAGGATCCTCCGTGAAGAAAAATCCGCTCCTGACGCTGCTCGCGAAAGTCGGTGTCGCGCTGGGTCTGGGTCTGGGTGCCGTAGGTTCCTCGCAGGCGGTCTTGATCTCCGGCGCCTGGGATCCGGTGTACGGCGCACCGTTTGATCAGGGGTCTGAAATCCTTGGCTGGCGCGGCACCGTCACATTCGACGTACCGGACGCCTGCGTCGTCGCCGGCCTGGTCACGACCACCACCTGCACCGGGATGACCCTGGTCGAGGCGCAGGTTGTGTTCTACGACGCTGTTACCGATGCGACGGTCGACACGCTCGACTACGAGTCAGGTGATCTCGGCTTTTTCTCGATCCTGTTCGGCGGCGCGGGTCAAGTGCTGTCGCTGACCAGCGACTTCTTCGCGCCCCAACAGCCCGACAGTGGTTTCGCGAACATCAACTACTACGGCTTCCAATTGCAGTTTGTCGAGGCCGGCGCGAGGATGTACCACAGCCTGGACCTTTTTCCGTGGAGCGACAGCAAGCTCGTGACCGTCGATCCGAAGTACTGCTACAAGTGGGTCCCCGGCTTTGTCTGCGGCTACTCGGGCACCTACACCGACGGTTCACCCACCGCACCCGCCGTGTTCGTGGAGTTCAAGGTCGTTCCCGAGCCCGGCTCCATCTCGCTGCTGCTGGTGGCCGGTTTGGCCGGCTGGGTGCTGCTGCGACGCCGGCCGGCGCGCCGTCTGCCTGTAACGGCCTAGTCCGCCAGCGCGAGCGCGCTCTGGATGCCCTGATCGGCATCCCACGTCCCGCCTTCCTTGACGGCTTCCGCGTTCGCGGACTGGCCCAGAGCGGTTTCAATTGCCCGTTGCTGCGCGAGCCAGCGCCGCTGATGGCGCGGCGCCCGAATCAGTTCCAGCCGTTCACGTGACTTCTCCGTCAGGCCCGCCAGTTGCGCGGCGACCCGCGGCTTCCCGGCGGTCAGCGCAACCGCGGCGCAGTCCTCGAGACAGCTGAGCAGCTCCTCCCGCATTTCGAACTGGCGAAACGCCTGAAGCGCCTCGCTCAGCCAGCGATGCGCCACGCGGATGTCTCCAGCCGCAAGATCCAGTTTGGCCTGCCACCAAGTGGCAGTGGCCGCCCCGCGCCGATCACCGGCCGCATCGCACACCGCCAAGGAGCGCGTGAAATGGGTCCGCGCGGTGGCAAGGTCACCTGTCTCAAAGGTGATCTCGCCGAGCAGCAGTTCGCTTTCGCCCTCGGTTTCGCGATGCTCGACCTCTCGAGCAATCGAGAGACACGCTCGGGCACACGCCATGGCCTGCGCATGATCGTCGACGTACAGCGCTATTTCGGCAAGATGGCACAAGCCCACCGCCTCGCAGTAGCGCTCGCCCAACGAGCGGAAGATCTCCAGCGCTTCGCGTTCTCCCTGGGCGGCACCCTCCGGATCGGCGCCCTGCAGTCGCACCATCGACAGCGTGGACAAGGTGGCGGCGATGTCGAGCGGATTACCCAGTCGACGACGCAGTTCGAGGCAGGTTTCCAGCATTGCGCGAGCCTCGGCATGGTCACTCTGGCAATACGCCTGGGTAGCGCCGACATACAGTGCCCAGGACTGCGCCAGATCAGAGGCCTGGACGGCTGGCAATGCGAGCGCAGCGCGCACCGCGCTACGGCCTTCAGTCGTGTAGCCGCGCAGAATCCAAAAGTCTTGCAGCGCCACGGCGAACTTGACCGCGATGAACGGGTCCGCGCCGCCGCATAACGGCAACGCCATCGCCACGCGCAGGTTGTCCAGGTCGGTCTCAGCGCGGCGGATCCACAGCGCCTGATCGGCGCCCTTGATGCCGTCGCGCACCGCCTTGGCAACGGCGAAGAAGTGATCGCAGTGTTTGGTCGCTGCCGCCGCCAGACCGCCGGACGCCTCCAGCTTCTCGCGTGCGTAGTCCCGAATCGTCTCCAGCATCCGGTAGCGCGCACCGTCGTCGCGCTCGTCCAGCGTGACGAGCGACTTCTCCACCAGCGAGCCGAGCAGGTCGAGCACGTCGGCGCTGTCCAGCGGATCGGTCCCGGCCACGGCCTCCGCCGCCGCCAGATCGAAACCACCGGCAAACACCGCCAGCCGGTTGAGCAGCGTCTGCTCCTGCGTGTTGAGCAGGTCATACGACCAGTCCACCAGCGCCCTCAGCGTCTGCTGCCGCTCCATCAGCACGCGGCCGCCACCGGTAAGCAGCTTGTAGCGGTCCTTCAGGCGGGCGTTGATGTCGGCCACCGACAGCGAGCGCACGCGGGCGGCCGCCAGTTCCAGCGCCAGCGGAATGCCTTCCAGTCGCGCTACCAGTTCACCGATGGCGGGTGCCTCACGCTCCGTAAACTCGAAGTTCGGCTTCTGCAGACGGGCCCGGTCCATGAACAGCCGCACCGCCGCTGTCTGTGAAAGAAGCTCGAAGCTGTCGCCCGGGCGCGGCACCGGCATCGGCAGCACCGGATAGATCTGCTCGCCGGGCACCCGCAGCGCCTCGCGGCTCGACGCCAGCACGCGGACCTCCGGCGCGGCGCGCAGCAACGCACTGGCCAGATCGGCGCTCGCCTTGACCACGTGCTCGCAGTTGTCGAGGATCAGCAGCAGCCTGCGTGACTTGACGAAGGCGCACACCGACTGCAGCAGTGGCCGATCGGGTTCCTCGCGCACGCCGAGTGCCTGTGCCGTTTCGCTCACCACCAGCGCGGCGTCGCGCACCGGCGCCAGATCGACGAACCAGCAGCCATCCGGATAGTGATGCCGGACTTCGGCGGCCACCTGCAACGACAGCCGGGTCTTGCCCAGGCCGCCCATCCCGAGCAGCGTCAGCAGGCGCACCGAACCGAGCAGCACTTTGGCCTCACCGAGTTCGCGCTCGCGCCCGATGAACGAGGTGATCTGCTGCGGCAGGTTGTTCGGCAACTCGTCGATCGACAGCCAACGGTCGCCGCTGCGCACCACGCGATGTCCCTTGTCGCCATCGCTCGGCGCCAGGAACGGCGCCTCGTGTTCGCCGGCCTCGAAGAGCTCGATCGGCGCGGCCAGGCCTTTCATCACCCAGTATCCGTGCGACTTCACGCGCAGGCGCGACTTGCCGAGCGCTTCGCGCGCTTCCGCGGTCAGCAGCAGCTGGCCGCCGCGCGCCAGGGCCATCACGCGCGCCGCAGTCGGCTTGGCCAGGCCATCGACTTCCAGCGGCTTGGCACCGAGGGCGACATCGGCAGCGCTGTTCTCGCGCAGGATCACGGGTCCCACGTGCAGGCCTGCGCGCGCCACCAGTGGCACCGGCAGCGCCGCCAGCGCGCGGTGATAGGCGAGCGCATAGTCGGTGGCGTCGGCGGCATGGTCGAACATCAGCAGCATGCCGTCGGTCTTGTCGATCTCGCGGCCGCCGGCCTGCCGCAGCAGGTCGCGCGCCACGCGGTCGTGCGCCGCCCAGACCTCGGCCATCGCCGCATTGCCGATCTGCTCCGACAGCTTGGTGCTGTCGACGACGTCGGTCAGAAGCAGGGCTCGGTAGTCGGTCATCGTCCGCGAAGGATGTGATTCAGGCCACGATTCGCATCGGGAACCCATGCAGCAGTCCGCTGCGGCGCGGATTGTGCTGCAGCGGGTGTGGATTGTCTCTCTCGATTGCTGCAGCGAACGCTGCAGCGTGCGCGCGCAGCGATCCGGCCCAGCTCAGTCAAACCCCGCGAAAATCGCTGCCCCGTGGATACCCGAACCGCGCCCACGCCCTCTTTTGCCGGGACGCCAAGATCGCGACTCGCCGGCCGCTGCGGTTGGAGGAAGATCGCAGTCGATACGTCTCTCGCCGGCCGCGATGCCGGCGCCTGCTCTCGGGACGAAGCGATGCCGACCTACCAGACGCTCAAGCGCAAGGCCCGGATCGCCGCCGGCGTGTGCGTAATCTGCTTGCTGTTCCTGCTCGAGACCACGATGGCACATCGCAGCGCGCCGCATCCGGCCTCGCCCAACATCTGGACGGCGCTCGGTCTGGTGGCGCTGGTCGCGCTCGCGCTGTGCGTCTGGTACGGACGCGGCGCCTGGCGGCTCTCCGCGACGCGCTGATCGCGCCGCCGGCTGCCGCAGCGCGCAGCAGCGGACGCGCTACTGCGGCGCCTCGTCGAGCGACTTCACGAAGCGGTCCGCTTCGCTCACGGCGCGGTTGATGTCGGCCACCAGCCGGTCCACCTCGGCGTCCACGCGAACCACCTCACCCTTGAGCGCACCGATCGCGCGTGCGTTCAGGTTGTGCTTCATGAACAGCACCTGGTCGCGCAGCGGACGCAGGGCCGGCTCCATGCGCGCTTCGGCCTGGCGCATCGCCGTCAGCATCTGGCTGTAGCGCGCCTGAGTCGCGCGCAGCTGCTGCTCGCTGCGCCGGCGCAGGTCCGGGCTGGCGTACTTGTCCAGTTCCTGCCGCCATTCGCGAAACAGCGCGTCGCCAACGCTTTCCACGTCACCGATACGGCTGCGCACGCGTGCCGCCGCCTCTTCGCTGTCACCGAGCTGGCTGGCCAGCCGTTTGTACTGCGTCTCGAGTTCGCCGCCCTGGTAGTTCACCGTGCGACTGAACTGCTCGAGCGCGCTGACGATCTCCTTTTTGGCCTCCTGCTGGGCCTCGCTGGCCGACTTGACGCGACTGGCCAGGATTTCGCGCTTGGCGTAGCCCACCTTTTCCATCGCGGCGAAGTAGGCGGTCTGGCAGCCGGACAACGTCAGCGAAATCGGTGCAAGAAGCAGGACTGCGAACAGCCGGCGGCGATGTGATTGCATGGCAAAGATCTCCTTGACGCGATTGTCGCCGAAGCCGACCCGCCGATCCCGGGGGCGGCGGTATCCGCCATCAGTCGCAGCGGCAGCTGCGGAAGCCGGCGAACAGGTCGTTGCGATCAAGCAGAAAGAAGTTGCGGTACTGCGGATGCCACATGCGCGGCTGGGTGGCGATCGACGCCCCGCGCAGCGCACGGCGCGATCCGAACCACGGGCTCGAATAGTCGCGGTAAGGATGAGCGGTGAAGCCGGGATACGGCATGAAGGTGCTCGCGGTCCATTCCCACACCTCGCCCCACGTGAACGCCTCGCCGCCCACGCCTTGCGCATACGACCACTCGGCCTCGGTCGGCAGCCGGCGCCCGGCCCAGCGACACCACGCCTCGGCCTCGTGACAGGTGAGGTGACACGCCGGCAGGCCGAGATCGAGTGCGTGCCAGCGCCCGCAACGCAGCTCCTGCCACTGGCCGTCGACGTGTCGCAGGTAACGCGGCTGCGTCAGCTGTGCTTGCCGCAGCCACTGCCCGCCCTCGGCGCTCCAGTAACGCAGGTCGGCGTAACCGCCAGCCGCCACGAACGGCAGGTAGTCATGCCAGCGCACCACCGAGGCATCGATCTCGCAGGCACCGACCGCCACGTCATGGGCCGTCAGTTCGTTGTCGAACGCGAACCCTGCGCTGGTACCGTCGCTGCCCAGGCGCACCGGTCCCGCCGGCAGTCGCAGCGGCGCGGCCGCGTGGGCGACGCTGCGCCGCGCGGCCAGACGGTCGAGAACATCGATCCCGAGCGCCTGCGCCATGTACAGCGCCGCCTCGTGATGCATGTCTTCATGGAACAGCGCGAGTCGGAAGAAGTACAACGCGTCGTCGGTGCCGTCGGTCCCGGCCAAGAGATCGAGCGCAGCGTCGAGCTGAGCCACGAGTGCGCGGCGGGTCTGCTCGGCATCGGGCAGCGGCAGCGACCAGCGCGTTGCATGCGCCACCCGGCTGGAGTCGTACAACCTGTCGGCGGCCGCCTGCACGCTCGGCCGGCGTGGCGCGGTCGGATCGGCCTGCGCGCCGCGGCACCACTGCGGATTGCGCGTGGTCCAGTACTCCTGGAACCAGCCAATGTGACCAAGTTCCCACAGCGGCGGATTGAGTTCGTCGCATGGCGGGACCTCGAACGACACCAGCGCCGCGGCGTACGCCTCGAAGGTGCGCAGCGTGTCCTGCCGGCTGCTGCGCAGCGCCCCCGCCAGCGTGGCTGCGTCGGCCCGGCGCAGGTCGACCGGGGGCCGCGTGGCCCGACCGTTCACGATCCCTCCCAATGCATCGCGGCAGGTTACCGCAGGTCGTTGCCGCGTCGGTTGCCACGCGGCGCCGATCGGCTCGCCAGTCCACGCCCGCACTGGGGATGCAGCGACGCAGCCGCTCCGCTACGCTCGCGCCCGTGTCGGCAAACCCGTCCTTCATTTGCGTCAGCACCGTCTGCGCCCAACACCCGTGGCCACGGGCGCAGCCGCTCGCGCCCCACATGGCACGGCTGGACGTCGCCGCGACCCGAAGCGGCGCGTGGTGAAGCAGCGCAAGCGCGCCGGCTGGCTGTTCGCGTACGACTGGGATCGCCGGGCGCTGGATCACCTGCAGCGCACAGTGCACGCGCCGGCATTCGATCACGCCGGCTTCGACCTGTTCTCGTTCCCCAGTAATGCGGCACTGGTGGGCTTCGACCTCGGTCGCTTTGCCGCGCGCCAGGCCGCACGCGGGCGGCGCCGCGGCTGGCGCGCGGTGCTGTCGCATCACGAGCAGTTCGGCGCGTTGGCGGCGGCGCTGGTGGCCGAGCGACTGCGGCTGCCCGGCGCCACGCCGGAGAGCATCCTCGCCGTGCAGCACAAGCTGCACGCGCGGCGCCTGCTGCAGCAGGTGGCACCCGAGGCCAACCTGCCCTTTGCCGAGTTGCAGGCCGACTACGGCGCGCCGATCCCCGAGGGTCTGGCGTATCCGCTGTTCGCCAAGCCGGTCAAAGCCGCGTTCTCGGTGCTGGCGCGCCGCGTGGACAGCCACGAGGAATTCGTCAGGCACACCTGCTTCGGCACGCGCGAGCTGTGGGTGATCCGCCGCCTGGTCGAGCCGTTCGAGCGCATCTGCCACGAGCGCCTGCCGCAGGCAGGCAGCGCGCATCGGATGCTGCTGGAAGAAGCGGTGCCGCCGCACGTGGCGCAGTACAACCTCGACGGCTGGGTACAGGGCGGCCGCATCCATGCGCTCGGCGTGGTGGATGCGGTGATGGTGCCCGGCACGCAGGCGTTCATGCGCTGGGAAGTGCCCAGCCGGCTCGATGCCCGCATCCAGCAGCGTGCGCTCGACATCGCGCAGCGTTTTCTCGGCGCGGCGGACTATCGCCACGGCTGCTTCAACCTCGAGTTCTTTCACGACGCCACGACCGATCGCATCACGGTGACCGAGTGCAATCCCCGTCTCGCATCGCAGTTCGGTGACCTGTATCGGCGCGTGATCGGCGTGGACGCGCATGCGATGGCGGTGGCCATCGCCCACGGCGACGATCCACGCCAGGTTCCGCGCCTGGCGCCGAACGCAGGCGCCGCCGCAAGCCTGGTCTACCGCAGCTTCGACGCTGCGCCCCCGCCCATGCCGAACCCGGCCCGGCAGGCAGCGTTCACCGCCGCCTACCCGGACGGCCTGCTGCTGCGCTTTCCGAAGCGTGGCCATGGGCTGGCACGCGAACTCAAGTGGACCGGCAGCCATCGCTACGGCATCGTGCACCTGGGTGGCCGCGACCGCGACCACCTGCGCGAGCGCGCCGAGCATGCGAGCGCCCTGCTCGGCTGGCCGGCGCCCTACCTCGACCTCGCCACCGAGCGGACCGACGATCACGTCGGTGCGGAACTTCCGGCGCGCTGGCCGACTCCATGGTCCGGTCCGTTCGCCACGCCATGACGATGCCTGTGCCCTCCTCGCCCAAACCTGCTGCTTCCGCCGATGCATCGCTGCCGGCGCCGGACGACGAACGTATCCGTCGCAATTCGATCGACAAGTACCGGCGCCATGCCGCGCACTACGACGCGACCTGCCGCCGGACCTGGACGATCCGCCAACGCACCATCGAGGCGCTGGCGCTGAAGCCGGGCGAGCGCGTGCTCGACGTCGCCTGCGGCACCGGGCTGAGCCTGGCGCTGCTGCGCGAGCGCGTTGGCGACCGCGGCCACGTCTACGGCTTCGATCACAGCGGCGAGATGCTGGCGCAGGCGCAGCACCGCAGCGCCGACGCCGGATGGCACAACGTCACGGTCCTGCAGTCGGCCGCGCAGGAGATTGCGCTGCCCGAATCGGTGGATGCGCTGCTGTTTCACTACACCCACGACATCCTGCGATCGGCGGCCGCGCTCGACCATGTGCTCGGCTGTGCGCGGCCGGGCGCACGCGTGGCGATCGCCGGCATCAAGTACTTCCCGCGCTGGCTTGAGCCTCTCAACGCCTGGGTCTACTACAAGAACTTCGGCTACAACGGCGCGCCCGGCGGCCTGCGTACGCCGTGGGACCGCATCGCGCCGCGGCTGGCCGACTGGCGCTTCACGCCGACGCAGTTCGGCATGGGCTACATCGCCAGCGGCCGCCTGACCGACGCCCACGTCGCCAGACCGACACGACCGGCGCGGCCAGCGCTGCACGCAGCGAGCGTGGCGAACGCCGCACCCGGCAGCGAGGCCGGGCCGGCGCGGGCGCATGCCGCGCGCATCGCTTCAATCGAACAATGACCGCGCAGTCCGCTCTTCCCGCAGCGACCCCGGCGCGCCGTGTCGTGGCGGCGCTGATCGCGGCCGCACTGCTCAATACGCTGCTGGCGATGCGCAACTGGTGGCCGACGCCGGCAGTGCTGCCGGACACGCGCCTCGCACCCGAGTTCGTCGCGCTGTGGGTGCTGCTGCTGGTGGTCATCGCCTGGCGCGGCGCACTGTCCTCGCGGGTGCTCGCGTGGCTGGCGGCGGGCTACCTCGCCATCGTGCTCGGCCGCTACTTCGATGTCACCGTGCCGGCGCTGTTCGGCCGCCCCGTCAACCTGTACTGGGATGGCCAGCAGATCCCCACCTTCCTGTGGGTATCGGCGCGCGACTACCCGGCCTGGGTCAGCGTGGCCTTCGTGGCGGCGCTGGTTGCGATCTTCGCCGCGCTTTACCTCGCCATCCGCTGGGCGCTCGGCGTGCTGGCGCGCGAGGCCGCGCCCTATGCGCTGCGCGCACGCTGGACCTGGGCGGTCACCGCAGCAGCCGTGGTCACGGTGATCGCGCACCTCGCCAGCGTGGCGCCGAGCATCACCTGGCATCTCGTCACCCACCCGGTCACGCCCACCTACGCGCGCCAGGCGGTGTTGCTGGGCACGGCGCTGCTGCCCGGCGGCATCGAGCGCGTGATGCCGCCTTCGCCGGCGTTGGACAGCGCCATGTCGACACCACCGCAGGCTGCGCTCGGCGCGCTGCGCGGTCGCGACTTCACGCTGATCTTCCTCGAAAGCTACGGCGCGATGGCGTTCGACCATCCGCGCGTGGCGCCGCAACTCGCTGACGCGCGCGCACGCTTTGCGCAGGAGATCGCTGCCAGTGGTCGCGTGGTCGCCTCGGGCTTCGTACGCGCCGCCACGTTCGCCGGCGCCTCGGAGCTGTCGCATCTGTCGCTGCTGTCGGGCATTGATCTGACCGACCCGCTGCGCCACGACCTGCTGCTGACCACGGATCGGCCGACGCTGACCGCGCTGTTCCGCCGCGCCGGCTACGAGAGCGTGGGCCTGTATCCGGCGCTCAGTTGGGACTGGGCCGAGCGCCGCTTCTACGGCTTCGATCTTTTTCTCGACGGCCGCGACCTGGACTACCGCGGCCCACCGCTGGGCTACTGGAAGATCCCCGACCAGTTCACGCTCGCGCGCTTCGAGCAGTTGCGTCCGCGCGATGCGGCCGCACCGCCGCGCTTCCTCTTCTTTCCCACGATCACGAGCCACCTGCCGTTCGGCCCGGTGCCGCCGTACCAGCCGGACTGGCAGCGCCTGCTCACCCCGGACCCGTTCGGCGCAGAGGAATCGCAGCGGCTGCTCGCCTCGTTCGTCGACTGGATCGACATGCTGCCCAACTATGTGCGCATGTTCGACTACACCTACCGCTGGCTCGGCGGCTGGCTGCAGCGCCCCGAGCCGCGCGAGTCGGTGATGCTGCTCGTCGGCGACCACCAGCCGGCGGCCACCGTCAGCGGCGAGGGTGCGAGCTGGGAGGTGCCGGTGCACATCGTCACGCGTGATCCGCAACTGCTGGCGCGCTTCGTCGCACTCGGCTTCAAGCCCGGCCTGGAGCCGCAGCGACCGGCGCTTGGCGGCATGCACGATCTGACCGCGCTGCTGCTGAGCGCGTTTGCCGAGCCGCAGCCGTTGCAGGCGAAGCATGCGACCGACCGGTAGCTGACCTTGCTCTCGCCAGATAGGGTCGAAAAGCCGCTGCGATAAGGCTTAGCTGCGCCGTGTCGACGTCCAAGGGCGTCGAAGGGCGCCGGGTGCTAAGGCACCGGTTGCGCGACGGCCAGCGCCGCCAAGGTGGCGGCCGGGTTCAGACGGATATCGCCGTAGAAAGCTTCGATGCGGCCACCGGTGTTGTCGGTGTCGGTGAGGATGCCGATGCCGATCAGGCGGCCCGGCGCTTTGCCATAAGCACGGCGGTAGTCCTCGACGTAGTTGCGTTCGAACTGCTTCCACTGGCCCAGGCGGTCGACCCCGCTGCCGGCCACGACCATCTTGATGCGGCCGCTGTGGCTGCTGCCGATCACCGTGCCGGGCGGCTGTCGGTTCTCCCAGATGTACATCAGCGTCGCGTAGGGCGGCTCCTGGTTGCTGACGAGCCGTGCCAACTCGAACTTGACGAGTTCAGCCGCGGGGAGCGTGGTGCGGTCGCCGTCGAAGAAGAGCATCAGCCGGACCGGGGAGTCCTCGGCGTGGCGGTCGGTGTTGTCTGCCACTTCGATCAGCTGCGTCACCCGCCAGCGCCAGTTCACCCAAGGGCGCTGCGGGCTGTCCACATCCAGACGCTGCATCAAGCCACTGGCGGAGCGATCGGCAACGGCGTGCAGCACGACCTGCCTCGCCAGCGGATCGAACACGAGGTCGTAGCGGGTGGGCGCCTTGTTGCGATTGATGACCCAGGGCCGCCACCCCTGCGGCAGCGACGGGCCGGCGCGGTTGGCGGAGAACGGCTGCACGTCGGCGAACACCGGTGCAGGGGTCGGCGTGCTGCTGCATCCGCCGACCAGCAGCGCGCCGAGCAGGGCAAGTCCGGCGGCGCGCGCGCAATGGAACGGGATCATGAGAGCGGAACCGCGCGATCGACAGGTCGCGCGCGGCCGCAAGTGTGCCGCGCAACTGAGGTCAGTGGACCTCAGGAGCTACATCAGTGCTGCAGAACGTTGCGCCGACGCCAACGCAGCGCCGGGCGCTGATCGCAGCGTGGTCCTGGACCTTGCGCAGTGACGTCACGAAGGCTGCTTTCGGCAAGGCGATCAGTTGGCGCTGTTCGACCCGGCAGACTTCGGATCGCCACGAAGCGGTCGAGGGCACAGGTCTGCGTGCTCAACGCGTGACGCGAGATCCAGTCGTCAATCGCTGCCATCCCGACGCCAGGTTCCCCAGAAGAAGCCCAGCAGAAAGCCGACAACGACGAGTAGCGCCCCGAAGGCTGGACTGAAATCCGGGAAGAACTTGTGCAGCGCTACGGCGATCAGCACGCCGACCACTCCACCGATCAATGCGGCTGGATTCAGCAGCAGTGAGAGGATGAACTCAACATGGCGCTACCTCGACGCGATCCGTCCTCAACGTGTCCTGCGCGTGGCCGAGCGCCCTCGCAAGGCTTGAACGGGTGAATGCCTTGCGATTCTCGATCGACTACGCGATGCGACTGCTTGTGGCCGCGGGCTGCGCTCATCGGAAGTCCGCGTTGCAGGCATTCCCGCCGATCTCGCGCCCTGCGTCCAACACTCAGGTCGCCCCCGCACTTGCCTCCCAGGACGACTGCTCTCACCGACGCGAGGGGCCAGTGCCGTCAACTGCGAGGTAGCTTCAGGCGCCAGCCCTGACGAGTCAGCGCGGCGGCCAGTGCGGCGGGTGGGATCCTGGCGGCATCGACGGCCTCGCGTAGCCGATCGGCGAATGCGACATGCGCGCTGCATGCCGCACGGCGCGAAGGTGGCCGAAGCCGCTGTCGCTCGAATCCATCACGCTGTCGAAGGACGGGATCGCTGCCGTGGTGTTAACGGAAACGCGGCCAAGACCCTGCAGCCAATGGCCAACGCCCGCAAGTGAGACGCGCACGAGCCAGCTTCCCCCTTCTCGCATCTGGTGCCACTTGGCCGCCAACGCACCGAAGGCGAGCAGGAAGCCCGCTCCGTAATCGAGCGCCTGCACGGGAAATGGCTTCGGCTCCGCAACCCCGAAGGCCTCGGCCTCCGCCACGTTCAAGCCGGTGGCCGACTGCACAAGAGAATCGAAGCCCTTGCGATCACGCCACGGCCCAGCGTGGCCATAGGCAGACAGTGAGATGCAGACGATGCCGGGTGAAAGCCGCGCGATCTCTTCAGGCGAGAAGCCAAGCTTCGCGATGCCTCCTGGCCGGTAGCCCTGCAGGAAGACGTCACACTCCCGGATCAGTCCCCACAGGGTTTCGCGCCCCGCTTCGGTAGCTAGGTCGATGTGCACAGAAAGCTTGCCCCGGCTCGTTTCCGCCAGCGCCTCGATGTTCGGCAGATTCGGGCTGTTGACGAGCATTACATCAGCCCCGTGGGCCGCCAGCGTGCGGCCCGCGACTGGACCGGCGAGGATGCGTGTGAGGTCGAGCGCGCGCAGGCCCTGCAATGGCGGGGCGTTAGCGCCGATCGGCGGCAGGGCGCGTGGCGGCGCATCGCCGATACGCTCAATCGCCACGAGCGGCAGCGCTGCCACCGCGGCCGCTTGCGGGTGTGCGCGCCACTGCGCCGGGGTGCGTACTGCGGCGACAACCAGTCCACGCTCTGCCGCAGCGGTTTCGAAGGCCTCGGCCGGCCAAGTACTCAGCGCCTCGGCAACCGCTTCACGTTCGGTCTCAGGGCCTGGCGGCAGCCCGAGCAGTCTTAGCGCTCCGTCGCGGTGATGCGCAAAATTGGCATGGATGCGCACGCGGCCCGGCGCCCCACCGCTTTCGCCACGGCAGGGATAGAGGCCGGACAGTTTGGCCCAGGCCGGCGGTGTGTAACCGTCGATGGAGAAACGACCGGCACTTTCCCGCACCGCATCGCTCATGCCTACGCTCACGGTTTGCACCGCGCCGCCTCGTGCACTGCCGATCTCGGACGCAGCCAGTGCCGATGCCGCCACGGCGCAGGACAACGCAGTGCCCAGCGCAAACGACGATGGCAGCGCGGGTTCGGTGCCGAGGAGAGCGACGCGCCCTAGAGCCTCGGCAGGCAGCTCGCAGCCCTGCCACAAAGTTGCCAAGACGGACGCGCAATCAGGGCAATGCAGTCTCGTACTCATGCAGCGATCCTATTGCCCCAATTAAGGAGAATGCGCTTCTCCCGCAAGACTGCGAGCGGCATGTCTCAACCCAGGCCGCCTGGCCGAAAACTCGCCGCGCGCGGTTCTCGGAGACCGGAATCGACACGCTCCGTTGCGCGACGAGAACCGCAATCAGGCAACGACGTCAGGCGACCGCGTGGGTCTTGAGCGAACTCCAAGCACCTGTGCCCGATCATGGCGGCACGCAGCGGTCACCAGCACTCCGGGATGAAGACATTCCAACCGATCTCACGCCCCGCGTCCAGCAATCGGGTCGCCGCGCGTCGTCGCCTCGCAGGGCGGCTGCTTTCGGCGATGCCAGTAAACGGTGCTGTCGACCCATTCCAGTCGGTCGGTTTCCTCCAAAGCCGCCCGTGGCTCAACGCCGGCGGTTTGGTGTTTCGCATCTCCGAAGCAGCCTTTCGGGAGCTCCGGCACACGGCCACAAGGACCGTCCACCACGTGAATGCGGTCGTCCCCCGACACGACTGCGCGGGTACGGCCGAGTACCGGCGGTCACGGTAGGCTCCGAGTCGGCGCAGCGGCATGCGGGGAGAACAGTCGCAATGACGGGGTGGATAACCACGGGTGCTGAAGCCGGCATGCGCAGTGCGGTGACGTGCATGTCGAACCGGCGCTCCCCCCCCGGCGTGGGCGTTGTTTGTGCTGGCGGCCGCCGCACCGGTCGCCTTGGCGCAGAGCGCGAACTGCGAGGCCTTTAAGGAGCGGTTGGCGGCCCGCATCGAGGGCAACGGCGTGCGTGGTTACGCGCTCGAAGTCGTGCCGAGCGGCTCGCCGGCGCCGCTGGGGGCGCGCTCACTCGGAACCTGTGATGGCGGCGCCTACACCGTGTTGTACTGGCGCTGGGCGAAGGAGCGCGGCCAAGCGGCACAGGCGGCGCCGCCGACCTCTGTCACTGACGCGCCCGCTGCAACGCCGCGGCCCGCGCAGGCGCCGAAGAGCGACGCGGAGCCGAGTTCGCGGCGCGAGCCGAAAGCGATGTCCGAGGTGAACGCGGAGCGCGAGCCCAACGCAACTCGCGAAAGCAAACTTTCGACGGGAGCAACGGCCGCGCGCGAGCCGCACTCCGCTGCAACGTCCAGGCCGTCTCCACCCAATCCGTCCGCCGCGCCTGAGGTTGCGGATGCGACGAACCCGCCGCCCGCGGCGTCACCCGCATCCATGGCGTCGACCGCGGCTCCATCACCGGCTCCCACGTCCGCGCAAGGCGCGGCGCCAGCTCGTTTCGCCGGTTTCGCGCGCGTTGTTGCCTTCGTTGGCACGGCGGCGGCCGCCATCGTGGGCGGCGTCTGGGCCTGGCGCTGGATGCGGCGTCGCCGGTACTACGACGAGGCCGGCCTGCCGCGCGGCCCGCGCATCACGCTGCGCTAGCGCAACTTCACCCGCGATCCGATTCACGGCGTCACCTGCGTCACTCAGCCGGGGAAGCGCGCAAGTCGGCATCGGGTCGGGACTCGCGTGCCGCCTTCTTGAGTTCATTGCCGAAAGCCGCCGCTGAAGTTTCCCTTTCCGGAAGCCGCCGTTCGTCACGGCCCGCACCCGTTAAGGGTTGGCCGATGCCTTCCCGAGCTCGGGACGACGCAAGTTACTGCGCAGCCGCCAGGGCAGGCTTTGGCCAACCCTTAACGCTCTCGGTCGCCCTTGCAACGGCAATTACCGGACACCCTCTCAATTCCCAGTCAATGCCCGGTCGAACCACACGTCTTCTTGGCCGGGCGCAAGCAGAACTCGCCAACCTGGACCCAGACCCAGGTAAGGGACAAGATCAGCGCAAATCGCGGAGAGATGCTCAACATGGAGCGGCTGGAAGAAGTCCGGCGCGTCAGAGAGAACTTCACCGCCCCAGATGTACCAGCCGCATGTGTCTCCCTCGGGCTTGTGCCTTAGAGCATTTAGCGGCGACTGAGTGAGAGTGCCAAGCGCAATCCCCACCTTCGCGCTCGGCTCGCTGAGGATGAACGCCGCACCGAACCTCTCGCAGTTCTGACGCTGACGCATGTGGTCATTCATCACTCGTCCTATGACCGCTCCTGGCCGCAAGTCGCGCTCATCAGAGCGCCGCAATGCCGACATTTCAGCCGATCTGAAGTCCATGCCATCCCGGCCGGCACCTGCGACCTGCAAGACTCACTTCTTGACGCGAGTAGCGCCTAGGGTCAGGCGAACTGAAGCTCGATCTTGCCGGCGCGCCGGCGCACCGGGCCGACGACGATCTTCACGTCGTGGCCCAGTCTTGTGACCAGTTCCAGCAGCTTGGCTTCGCTGACGCCACGAAATTGGCCACGGGTGATGCGGGACACCTTGGACTGGTCCACGCCCAGGAGGTCGGCAGCGCCTTGCTGGGTCAGCCGACGGGCCTTGATGGCGCGGGTGATCTCGGCGGCGAGTTGCGACTTGCGCTGCATCTCGGCGGCGTCGGCATAACCGAGGTCGGCATAGACGTTGGTGCTGCCTTCTTCGATGACGATCTCGTTCTTGCGGTTCATCAGCGTGCTCCTTGTCTTTTCTGCCATGCCTCGAAGTCCAGCTTCGCGGCCTTGAGTCGGGTGTAGATCAGGTCCATGTCTTCCTTCGGTGTCTTGATCCCGCACTTGGACTTCTTCTGAAAGCAGTGCAGGACGTAGACCCATCCCGAGAACTTGACCGTGTAGACGGCGCGGTAGGTGTCGCCCCGGTCGTCTTCGACGACCTCCAGCACGCCCGCTGACCCGAAACCAGTCATCACCTTGGTGTCCTGGTGCTTGCCGCCGGCCTGTGCCAGGTCGATGGCATGCCCGAACACGTCCTTGACGTCCTCGGGCATCGCGTCGAGGTCGCGCTTTGCGGAGCCGACCCACTTGATGGGCTTGCGGGGCTGCTTCGACATCGAGGACATTATGCCAATTTGGGCATATGAGTGTCAATTTGACGGGATGCTGCAGTCGGGCGTTCCGCTGCAGGGCTCGCGCGACGTTGGCGGCTTAGCCTTCGACGCGGCTTGTGCGTGTCACGCGCCGGTGCGCGATCGGCAGTTTCAAGTGCGTGATTCAGACATCCAAGTCGTCGTCGAAGCAGACCACCGCCGTCGGGAACTGCTTGCCCCACGCGATGCGAAACGCCGCGGCGGCGAGCAGCGCCAAAGTACAGCTGGGCGTGCGATAGACGGCTGCATCGAGGTCGACGAGCGGCGGCTTCGACAGGGATCGGTTGATTGCCAATTCCCCGGCTCCAAGGGCTCCAGCGCGGATGTCCGCTTTGTTGGCGGTCAGCCAGCATCAGGCTACGTCAGCTCCTGGCCGTAGGACTAAACCGCTCGCGCGGTAGCGCTTCGATGTGCCGCTGTCGCTGATCTGGCGGTCGGGCTTTGCTCCTTATGTTGTTTACCGAGGCGACGTGCCTCGATGAACGACAGGAGCTCA